>CAVVQA010000001.1:0-21392 GCA_963750285.1 uncultured Actinomycetota bacterium
CGAGCAGGGCGCCGACGTCGACGAGGTCCTCGGGCTGCGCGAGCTGTCCGGCGCGGGGGTGGGCCATGCGCTCGATCCTGGCACCCGCGGGCACCCGCGTCACGCGCTGAGGACGAGCGACCGGGTCAGGCCGAGCGCAGGTCGGTGGCGACCCCGCCGTCGACCCGTCCTCTCAACCGGTGCGAGGTGACGACGGGGTCCAGCGAGGTGGTGACCACGTGGCGGCCGGCCTCGCGCAGCCGGGCCGCCAGGACGTGGTCCTCGTGCAGGTCGAGGTCGTCGAAGCCCCCGACCGCGAGGTAGGCGTCGGCGCGGACGCCGAGGTTGGCGCCGTGGACGTGCGGGTGGGTGAGGTCCGGCAGCAGCTGGGCGACGTAGCGCTCCGCCCAGCGGTCGACCAGGGGCTGGTGGGCGGCCGGCACCGGCTCGCCGTCCTCGGCGCCGGCGAGCCGCACCGTCCCGAGCACCGCGTCGGCACCGCGGGTCGCGTGCTGCAGCTGGGTCACCAGCCAGTCGGCGGGGACGACCGAGTCGGCGTCGGTGTGCGCCAGCCAGGTGGTGTGCAGGTCGGACGGATCGGGGCCGAGCCCGTGCCGCACCCCGGCTGCGCGGGCGGCACCGACCCGGCCTGCCAGCACCTCGAGCACCGACGCACCCGAGGCGGTCGCCAGGTCGGCGGTGCGGTCGGTGCAGGAGTCGGCGACGACGACGACCTCGGTGCGGACCCCGAGGTGGCCCACCCGTCGGCTCGCGACGGCCAGCGAGGCCAGGCAGCGGGGGAGCAGGTCCTGCTCGTCGCGGGCCGGGACGACGACCACGACGGCCGACGGCAGGTGGTCGGTCACGTCCGGTCCATCCGGGCCGCGAGCAGGTCGAGGCGGTAGTCGGGATCGACCTCGTGCCGCTCGACGGTGAACCGGCCGTCGGCCGCCAGCGCGTCGTGCACCGCGTCGCCGTCGGTGGGTGCCTCGGCGAACGGGTGCCGCCAGTGCACGGCGAGCAGGTGCCCGCCGGGTGCGAGCGAGCCGAGCGCGAGGTCGACGGTGCGGAGGCGGTCGTCGTGGGACAGGTAGTAGAGCAGCTCGCTGAGGACCACCAGGTCGAAGCGTCCGTCGGGCCAGTCGCCGGGGACCGCGCCGACACCGACGTGCACGTGCGGGTGGTGCGCGACCCTCTCCCGCGCGGTGCGGACCGCGGCCTGCGACAGGTCCATCGCGACCAGCTCGTCGCACCGGGCGGCCAGCAGGTCGGTGAGCACGCCGATGGAGCACCCCGGCTCGAGCACCCGGGCGGGACGGCCCGGGACCGCCGCGACGGTGGCGGCGTACTTGCGCGCCTCGTACGCGCTGGACGCCAGCCGCCAGGGGTCCTCGGTCGCGGCGTAGAGCCCGTCGAAGTAGTCGGCGGCGGTCACACCAGCACCGCCTCGTGGGGACGGGCGAAGTGCGCGAGCACCTCGGGCGGCAGCACGGCGGCGTCCTCGGGCTCCGGGCCGATCGGCGCCACCTGGCTGGCGAAGCAGGCGATGGCGCGCGCCTTGGCGTCGAGCCGGTCGCTCACGTCGACCACCCGCACGCGCTCCCACGGCAGGCGGTCGTCGTCCGGCGACGCCCAGTGCCACGCCCACACGGGGACCTCCCACACCGCACCCGGGGCCAGCGACCGGCACGCCCGCCCGACGGCGTCGTGGTCGGGGTGGCCGTCCTGCGACCAGGTGCCGACCACGAGGTCGGCGTCGACGACGAGCGGGGCCAGCCGCTCTCGCAGCCCCGGCTCCGCCGACGCCAGCCCGCTGTCGGGGAGCCCGAGGCGCACCGGCTCGGCGTCCACGCCCAGCACGGCCAGGGCGTCGCGCAGCTCGACGGCCCGGCGCGCGGCCATGGGCACGGGGTCGCCGGACCTGCTGCCCGGGTGCGAGCGCTCGCCGTCGGTGGCGGTCACGAGGGTCAGCCGGCAGCCGCGCGCCGCGAGCAGCGACAACGTGCCGCCGAGCGCGAGCACCTCGTCGTCGGGGTGGGCCGAGACGACCACCACCCGCGCCCCGGCCACCGGGAGCGGGAGGGCGGGTCGGGTGTGCCACGCCGCCGAGCGCCACGCGTCTTCCGCCACGAACTGCGGCCCGGACCCCGCGAGCGCCGGCAGCACGCTCACGTCGGCGCCCCGTGGCCGTCGGCGACCAGCCGGCCCAGGGCGGCGAGGTCGGACTCGGCGTGGTGCTGGCGGACGAACACCTCGAGGTCGGTGACCCGGGTGGCGTGCACGGCGTCGAGCGCGAGCGGCACCGGGCCGAGGGCGCGGCCCACGCGGTCGAGCACCTCCGCGACGGTGGCCACGGTGCTCGCCCGCACCGACTCGGCCAGCGCCCGCCGGCCGTCGACGTCGTCGCCGCCGTGGTCGATCACCTCGGCGGCCAGCCGCAGGTGGGCCCTGGTGCGGTCCAGGGCGCTGGTGACCCCGCCGAGGTGCGCCAGTGCGTGGTCGCCGAGTGGCCGGCGCCGCGCGGTCCGGACGAGCGTGCCGGCGACCTCCCTGGCACCGCCCCACCAGACGGCTGCCACCCCGATGGCGTTGTCCCAGAACCGGGTCCTGCCCGTGTAGTCGCCCGGCCGAGCCGACGGGCACCGCCGCGACCCGGTCGAGCTCGAGGCTCGACGTCCCCGCCCTGCGCATCCCCGGTCCGGCCCAGGCCGGTCCCACCGGACGCACCCGCCCGTCGGCTCGGGCGGCGGCCACGTCGACGGCGACGAGTCGGGAGACGCCCTCGTGCTCGGCCGTCACCAGAGCGTGCGTGACGAGCTCCCAGCCCGAGCAGAACGCCTTGGTGCCCTCGAGCACCTGGCCGTCGGGGCCGTCGACGAGGCGGAGCACCGCGGTGGGCGGCTCGGCCGCCCAGACCGCCCAGACGTCGTCCGCGCCGGGCGGGTCCCCGCCCAGGTCGGCGAGCACGGACGTCGCGTCGGCGTGGGGCTCCACGAGCTTGGCGAGGCAGAGGTCCTGGCCCCCGGTCTCCGCCAGCCACTCCCAGCGCGCCCAGGTGCCGGCGGCCGGATCGGGTGCCGCGGCGATCCGGGCGCGGACGGCCGCGCCGTCCACCGCCGGCAGGCCATCGGTCTCCACGACCTCATCCTCCGCGCGCGCGGGTGATCCCGCCCGCCGAGCGTTCCGGATGCGCGCGGCCGGGCGCCGCGCCAGAGTGGCGAGGACCGGTCGGACCGGCCGGACCGCAGCGGGTGGCCGCCAGGCCACCCTCGAGGTGGAGGTGCCATGAGCGAGAACGAGACCGAGAGCACGGAAGGCCCCCTGGACGGCGGGGCGCACCCGCACGGCCCGCTCGACGGCGGTGCCGGCGGTGCCGGCGGCGGCGACGGCGGTGCCGATGGTGGTGCTGACGGCGGTGCCGATGGTGGTGCTGACGGCGGTGCTGACGGCGGTGCCGATGACGGCGGTGCTGACGGCGGTGCTGACGGCGGTGCTGACGGCGGTGCTGACGGCGGGGCAGACTCCGGCGCGTGAGCGAGCACGACCTGTCCGGGGTGGGGGCCGCCGGCACGGCGCGCCCCCACCTCGCACGCCCCCACCTCGCCCGGCTCGTCCCCGACCCGGACGAGTTCGCGGCGCGCACGTGGTCGCGCGAGGCGCTGCTGACCCGCGCCGCCGACCTGCCGAAGTCCTTCGAGGACCTGCTCGACCAGGCCGCCGTCGACGAGCTGGTGTCGCAACGCGGCCTGCGCACGCCGTTCCTGCGGGTGGCGCGCTCCGGCAGCACGCTCGGTGACCGCGAGTTCACCGCGGGCGGCGGCATCGGGGCCGCGATCGCCGACCAGGTGAGCGACGACAAGCTCGTCCGCCTGTTCAGCGAGGGCGCCACGCTGGTGCTGCAGGGGCTGCACCGCACCTGGGCGCCGCTCACGCACTTCTCCCAGGGGCTCGCCGCCGACCTCGGCCACCCCGTGCAGGTGAACGCCTACGTGACACCGCCTGAGAACCAAGGGTTCTCGGACCACTACGACGTGCACGACGTGTTCGTGCTCCAGACCCACGGCCGCAAGCAGTGGCGCCTACGACGGCCCGTGCAGCCCGCACCTCTGCGCGACGACCTGTGGACCGACCGTCGCGCCGCGGTCGAGGCCGCGGCTGCCGAGCCGGCCGAGCTGGAGGCCGTGCTGGAGCCCGGCGACTGCCTGTACCTCCCGCGCGGCTGGCTGCACGCCGCGACCGCGCAGGGCGAGGTCAGCACCCACGTCACCATCGGCGTGCACACCTGGACCCGGCACCACCTGGCCCGCCACCTGCTCGACCTCGCGCTGGTCGGGGCCGCGGCCCGCGAGGACGTCCGTGCCTCCTTGCCGCTCGGTGTCGACGTCGGGTCGGCGGCCGACGTGGCGCCCGACGTCGAGGACGTGCGGGCCGCGCTGCTGCAGGCGCTCGGCGGCGTCCCGGCGCAGGACGTCGCCGACCTGCTGCGCCAGGCCGCCCGCTCCGCCCAGCGCGCGGCGCCGCTGGGGCCGCTCGCCCAGCACCGGGCCGCCCAGGAGGTCGCCGACGGTTCGGTCGTCCACCTGCGCGAGCACCTGGCGGCGACCCTCGAGCAGGGCGACGACGGCACCGTGCTCCGCAGCCGGGCCGGCACGCTGGCGCTCGGGGCCACCGAGGTCGAGGCCGTCGCTGCGCTGCTCGCCGAGGGTTCGTTGCGGGTCGGCTCCGACCGGGTCGAGCTCGCCCGGCGGCTGCTGCGCGCCGGCGTGGTGGCACCCTCGGTCGGGTGACCGGTCCCGTCCCCCTGTGCGCGCAGGGCGCGCGCGAGCGCGGCGACGCGCTGGCCGGCACCGCCGCACCGGCCCGGAGCTGGCTCCTGGTGGAGCACGAGGGGCCGTGGGAGCCGCAGGCCCTCGCGGGCGTCGGGCTCGGCGAGGTGGTGCTGAGTGCCATCGGTGCCCGGGTCCGCCACGACGGGTGGCGGGTGCTCCTCGTGCGCCGCACCGGCCGCCGCGAGCCCTCGCCCGACCGCGGCTGGTGGCTGCTGCGCGGACAGCGACCCGGTGCGCCGGCCGGCGGTCTCGTCGCGTCCGGCCGCTGGACGGCGCCCGAGGACCTGCTCGCCGCCACCACCGTGGACGAGGTCGCGCCGGTCACGCCGCCGGACGGCACCGCCCCGCGGCTGCTGGTGTGCACCCACGGCCGGCACGACACCTGCTGCGCCGTGCGCGGGCGGCCCGTCGTCGAGGCGCTCGCAGCACGGTGGCCCGAGACCACCTGGGAGTGCACGCACCTCGGCGGCGACCGGTTCGCCGCCAACCTGCTGGTGGTCCCCGACGGCACCACCTACGGGGCCGTCGACGACACCGACCCGGTACGGCTCGTGGAGGACCACCTCGCCGGGCGGGTCGACGCGGTGCGGTTGCGCGGGTGGAGCCACCTGCACCCGTGGGAGCAGGCCGCCGCCGTCCACCTGCACCGCGAGCTGGGCCCCCTGCCCGTGTCCGCCGTCGTGGTCGACGGCGGCCGCACCGAGCACGTCGTCGCGTCCCAGCACTGGCGCGTGCACCTGAGCGCCGACGGCGGACCGGCCCGGGTGCTCGACGTGCGCGCGCAGCCGGTGCCGGCCGCGCGGCTCACCTGCCGCGCGGCCTCCGACGCCGTCGCCGTGCGGTACGTCGTGGAACCCGGCTAGACCACGAGGCTGAGGAGCATCACCAGCGCGAAGCCGACCACCGAGATCACGGTCTCCATCACCGACCAGGACTTGATCGTCTCGCCGACCGTGAGGCCGAAGTACTCCTTCACGAGCCAGAACCCGGCGTCGTTGACGTGGCTGAAGAACAGCGACCCGCAACCGATCGCGAGCACGAGCAGCGCCAGCTCGTTCGTGGACAGGCTGGGCGCCAGCGGCCCGACGATGCCGGCGGCGGTGATGGTCGCCACCGTGGCCGACCCGGTACCGAGCCGGATCAGGACGGCGACCAGCCAGCCGAGCAGCAGCACCGAGATGTTCGCGCCGGTGGCCCAGTCCTTGATCACCTCGCCGACGCCCGCGTCGATCAGGGTCTGCTTGAAGCCGCCGCCGGCGGCGACGATGAGGATGATCCCGGCGATCGCCGGCAGCGCCGACCCGAAGCTGTCGCTCACCTCGGACCGCTTCATGCCCGTGGCCAGACCGAGGGCGAAGTAGCAGAAGATCACCGCCACCAGCAGCGCCACGACGGGCGTGCCGAGGAAGTCGAGCAGCTTGCGGATCCCCGACTCCTCGTCGGTCACCGTCAGCTTGGCGATCGCGTCGACCAGCATGAGCAGCACCGGCAGCGTGATCGCGATCAGCGCCGTGCCGAAGCCGGCCCGCGTGCGACCAGGGGGCACGGCGTCCAGGTCGTCGTCGCCGGCGCTCCTGCCGGCGCCGGTGCGGGTGCCGACGTCGGCGGTTCCCGCCTCCTCGGTGGTGAGGGTCTTGCTGCCACCGCCACCGCCCACGGTCGCGGTGGCCGGCTCCAACGCCGCCCGGGGCACCCACTGGTCGACGAACCGGGCCAGCAGCGGGCCGGCCACGATCACCGTCGGGATCGCGATCAGGATGCCGAACAGCAGGGTGCGACCGAGGTCGGCCGAGAGCAGGCCGATCGCGGTGAGCGGGCCGGGGTGCGGCGGCACCAGGCCGTGCAGCACCGAGAGCCCGGCGAGGGCGGGGATCCCGATCTTCATCAGCGACACCCCGGTGCGGCGCGACACCATGATCACCACGGGGACGAGCAGCACGACGCCGACCTCGAAGAACAGCGGCAGGCCGAGGATCGCCGCGATCGCGGCCATCATCCAGGGCAGGCCGTTCGGACCCACCTTGCCGACCAGCGTCCCCACGATCCGGTTGGCGCCGCCGGAGTCCTCGAGGATCTTCCCGATCATCGCCCCGAGCGCGATCAGGACGCCGACCGCCCCGGTGGTCGACCCGAAGCCGGTGACGAAGCTCGTGACGATGTCGCCGGGCGCCATCGTCGCGACGGCGCCGAGCACCGCCGAGCCGAGCATGAGGGACAGGAACGGGTGCACCTTCGCCCAGGTGATGAGCAGGACGACGGCGAGGATGCCGAGGACGCACGCCGCGACCAGCTGGCCGTTGCCGGCAGCGGCGACGGGGGCGTCGGCGAGGTGGACGGCTGTCAGGGGCGCGGTGCTCATCGGGCGTGGTCCTTCCGGAGTCCGAGGGCGTTCAGGGCACGGTCGAGGACCTGGGCGGCGGTCCCCTCGTTGGTGACGTCCACGCCGGGCTCGTCCGCCGCGAGCGGCTCGAGGGTGGCGAGCTGGCTGGGGAGCAGCGACGCAGGCATGTAGTGCCCGCCGCGGTGCTCCATCCGGTCGCGGATCACGTCCGGGGGAGCGGTGATGTGCAGGAAGCGGACGTGCGGCCGGCCGTCGCGCAGCACGTCGCGGTAGGCCCGGCGCAACGCCGAGCAGGTGACCACCGCGCTCTCGCCGGCGGCCTCCTTGCCGGAGATCCAGTCGCCGAGCGCCTCGAGCCAGGGCCGGCGGTCGTCGTCGGAGAGCGCCTGCCCGCTGCGCATCTTGGCGACGTTCGCGTCGGAGTGGAAGGCGTCGCCCTCGGCGAACTCCCACCCCATGATCGTCGAGATCCCTTTGGCCACAGTGCTCTTGCCGCTCCCGCTGACACCCATGACGATGACGACATCGGGGTTCATGGTCCGACCGTAGACCTCGACGGGCGGACGGTCGCGTAGGACGCGCTCAGCCCCCGACGAAGGCGGCGAGGTCCTTGGACTGCTGCACCCGGGACGGCTCGTGCACGTACATCATGTGGCCCGCCTCGTAGTAGCGGACCTCGATGTTCGCCTGCAGGTCGTCCGGGATGTGCAGGTGGGCGAGGGTGTGCTCGGCGGCCGTGTAGGGCGTGGCGCCGTCGTGGTAGCCGCACGCCACGTGCACCCGCAGGTGCGGGTTGGTGCGCATCGCCGCCGACAGCCTCGAGACCACCGAGACCGAGCGGTCCTCGAACTCCTTGTACGACCACGGCCGCACCTTGTCGGTGAGGATCTCGTAGGGCAGGTCGCTCTCGTACCCGAGGTCCTCGCGGACGTAGTGGTTGAAGGCGGCGCTGTAGGGACCGTGGATGGCCGTGTACGACGGGTCGCGGTCGAGGTGCTCGGAGACGCGGTCCTTGTCCCAGCCCGAGAACCGGCCGTCCAGGCGGCCGACCGTGCGGCCCTGCCCGCGCAGCAGCTCGGTGAAGAACCGCAGGTGCTCGATCCGCAGGTCGGCGCGGTCGACGTACTCCCGCGGCAGCCCGGTGAGGCCGGAGATCTTGCGGACGGCGGCGGTGCGCTGCGACGGCGTCAGCCGGGCCCCCCGCGACAGCACCCAGGGGTAGTCGCGGGCCGCGTACTCCTCGGCCTCGGCGAGCACGTCCGACAGCGTCCGGTCGCCGTGCAGGCCGTGGTGGTGGGCGATCGCGGCGTAGGTGGGCAGGTACAGGGCGTGCGGGAGGTCGTTGCCCTCGGTGAACCGGATCGTGCCCATGTCGAGCACCATCGAGATCAGCATGATCCCGTTGAGGTACATGCCGTACCGCGACTGCAGGTGCTCGGCCAGCGCGGCGGCGCGCAGCGTCCCGTACGACTCGCCGGCGAGGAACTTCGGGCTCATCCACCGGCCGTTGCGGGTGGTCCACAGCCGGATCACCTCGCCGACCGACTCGATGTCCGCGGTGTAGCCGTGGAACTCGTCGGCTTGCCGCCCTCGACGGTCCGCGAGTACCCCGTCGACACCGGGTCGATGAAGACCAGGTCGGAGTGCGCCAGCAGCGTCTCGGCGTTGTCGGCCATGCCGTACGGCGGCGGGAGCAGCTCGCCCGCGTCGCCCATCAGCACCCGCCGCGGGCCGAGCAGACCGAGGTGCAGCCAGACCGACGACGACCCCGGGCCGCCGTTGAAGCAGAACGTCACCGGGCGCTGCGGGTCGGGCTTGGCGTCGGCGTCGTCGGAGCCCGTGCCGGTGTCGAGGGTGTACGCCGTGACGAACACCTCCGCCTGCGGCTGGTGGCCCTTGAACTCGCCGTCGTCGAGCTTCTCGTGCCGCAGCACGACCCGGCCGGACGTCGCGGTGTAGCGCAGGGTGCGCCGCCCGGCCTTGACGCGGTGCCGCGTCGTCACCAGGTCGTCGCTCACGTCGGGGGTGGGGGTGCTGGCGTCCTGCTCGGTGGAGGTCTTCTCGTCGGGCACGGGCCGACCCTACGACGGCCTCCCCCGAACAGGCACTTCCCGGCTGGGGACCCGGTGTGGAGACTGGTGCGATGGCAGACGCGATCACCCACGGCGAGACGATGAACAAGCTGATCCACCAGGCCGTCCGCCGCGACCTCGGACGGTTCGAGGCCGCGCTGGACGCCCTCGCGCCGGGCGACCGGACCCGGGCAGCGGCGCTCGGCGAGGCGTTCGCCCACTTCGACACGATGCTGACCCACCACCACGAGGGCGAGGAGCACAACCTCTGGCCGGTGATCGGCGACCCGGCGGGCGGGCACGAGGGCGACGTCGCGACCCTCACCCACGAGCACGAGGAGATCGTCGCCGGCCTGGCGACGCCCGGGACAGCGTTCGCGCGGCTGGGACGTCCGCCGCGGCCGCGGACGCCGCGGACGCGGCCGCCGGGCTCGCGCGGCTGCGCGCGGCAGCCACCTCGCACTTCGCCCACGAGGAGGCCGAGATGCGCGGCCTGATGGAGGGCGCCGACCCGGACCGGCTGGCCGCCGCCCTGAAGCAGATGGGGCGCGACGCCCCGCCGGCGCAGGGCCTGTGGTTCATGCAGTGGGTCGCGGACGGGCTGACCTCGCAGGACGCCGGCAAGCTGGCGGCGATCATCCCCGCACCGGTGCGGCTGATCTCGAAGGTGGTCGCAGGGCGGAAGTACACGCGGGTGCGGTCGGCCGCGTTCGCCTGACCTGCTGCCGCGCCCCTCAGGGCAGGAAGAGCCCGGCGTCGCCGAACTCGTGCCAGAGATAGCCACCGGCGGCGGCCGCGTCGTACGCCTGCTGGGCCAGCCGCGGGCCGGCGACCGCCTCCACCAGGAGCAGGTGCGAGGCCTGCGGGTCGTGCCACCCGCTCACCAGCCCGGTGACCACCTGCGGCGGGTCGTCGCACGAGACGACGCGGGTGGTCCACCCGCTCGTCGCGCGCACCACGCCGTCCGCGCCGGCGGCCGACTCCAGGGCCCGGGTCACCGTGGTGCCCACCGCGACGACGCGGCCACCTGCGTCGCGCGTGGCCCGCACGGCGGCGGCGGTCGCCCCCGGCACCTCGAACCACTCCGGCTGCGGCGCCTCGCCCGCCTCCTGCGACGAGAAGCCGGTGTGGAGCGTCACCGGCACCACCCCGATGCCGCGGGCGACCAGCCGGGTCACGAGGTCGGGGGTGAAGGGCCTTGCCGCGCTGGGCATCTCGGCGCTCCCTGGACGTACCGAGAACACCGTCTGGTAGGCCTCCAGCGGGTAGCGGCGGTCGAGGTAGCCGTAGGCGATCGGGCGTCCGTGCTGCTCCAGCACCCGGCGCACCGGCTCCCCGGACACCCGCGCGCGCCACAACCGGTTGCCCACGCCGGTGGGGGAGGAGCCGGGGTGCGGGTACGGCTCGAGCAGCGTGAGCGTGGTGAGACCGCGCAGGTCCACCGTGTCACCGGGCGCGGCGTCGAGCACCGGGGTCGGCGGCGTGCGGGGAGGTGCGCAGCTCGACGACGCGGCTGCCGTCGTCGAGCCGGGCTCCGACGTGCACGACCACGGGATCGGCCGGGCGCCGGCCGGACGTCACCACCCCGTCGACCTCCGCAGGCACGGTCGCCGAGTCGTTCACGACCACGAGGTCGCCGGCGCGCAGGTGCTCGGCGAGGTCGCGGAAGCGCGCGTGCAGCACCCTGTCGGGCGCGGCCACGAGGAGGCGCACGCCGTCGCGCGGGAGCCCGCGCTGCTCCGCGGGCTCGGCCGCGAACGCGTGCACCGGTCGGTCGAAGGTCGTGGTCGGACCCGTCGTCAGGGCGGTCACGGGGCGCTCACCTCCACGGCCACCTCGGACGCCCGGAACCGTCCGCTCGGCGGGCGACGGTCGAGCAGAGCGAGCAGGGAGGGGACGACCGACTCCGGCTCGGGCCGGACGCCGATGTCCTCGCCGGGGAAGGCGGCCTGGTGCATCGACGTGCGCATGTCGCCCGGATCGACCGCGTACCAGGCGATCTCGGGGTGCTCGACCGCCCAGGTGAGGGTCAGGTGGTCGAGCGCCGCCTTCGAGGCGCCGTAGGCACCCCAGCCCTCGTAGTGCTCGGCGGCGGCGTCCGACGAGATGTCGAGCACCGTCCCGCGGCTGCTCACCAGGTGGGCGAGCAGCAGCCGGGTGAGCTGGTGCGGCGCGATCAGGTTGGTGTCGAGCACGCCGCGGAGCACGTCCTCGTCGAGTGCCTCGAGCCGCGGCTGGGGGCTGGCGCCGAGGGTGCTGGCGTTGTTCACCAGCAGGTCGAGCCGGCCGGACCACCCGACCGCCGCCCGGAGGTCGTCGCGGTGGGCCGGGTCGGTCACGTCGCCGGCGAGGGCCACCACGTCGGGGGCGCCGGCCGCCTGGAGCTGCTCGCGCACCTGCTGCAGCGGGCCCGGGCGGCGGGCGTCCACCACCAGTCGCCAGCCGCGGGCGGCCAGCGCGGTGGCGAGCGCGCGGCCGAGGCCCTCGGAGGCGCCGGTCACCAGCGCCACGCGGTCGTCGGACGGGGTGCGGGGTTGCGTCGTGGTCGTCATGGAGACGATCCTGATATCTCAAGTCGACTTGAGGTCAAGGAGCATCTCGTGCAGGCCACCGACCAGCTCACCGTCGCCGAGGTGTCACGGCGCAGCGGCTTCGCGCCGTCCGCGCTGCGGTACTACGAGGCGGAGGGGCTCATCACCGCGGAGCGCACCGCGGGCAACCAGCGGCGGTACCAGCGCCAGGTGCTGCGCCGGCTCGCGTTCGTCCGCGCGGCGTCCGTGGTGGGCCTGACGCTCGACGAGATCCGCGCCGAGCTGGCGTCCCTGCCGAGCGGCCGAAACCCCAGCAAGGCCGACTGGAGCCGGATCTCGCGGCACTGGCGAGGTCGCATCGACGAGCAGATCGCGGCGCTGGAGCGCCTGCGTGACGGGCTCGACTCGTGCATCGGCTGCGGCTGCCTGTCGCTGCGGTCGTGCACCTTCTCCAATCCTCAGGACGTGATCGGTCGTTCCGGTGCGCGCGGCGCCCAGCTGCTGCCGCGCGTGCTGCGCGAGGGTGGCGGAGGCACGGACGCTGCGTGAGGGTGCCCATCGGTGAGCAGGCCGCGCTGCGCCGGGAGGGTGACGCCGCGGGCCACCCGTCACCCCTGCGCCGCGGGCAGACGCTGCGGCGCCGACCCGGACGGCCCTGCCGGACCGCACCAGCCCGCCCGCCGGTGCTCCGTCCCGGCGAACCGCGGCCCGGTCGCTGAAGCCGGGGGCGTCGGCGGCCGATCGTCTGACATGTCGATCCGTAGGTGGGGAAACCGCACGGCGCTGGTCGCGACGACCGCGCTGCTGGCGACCGTCGGCGTGTCCGTGGCCCCGGCCAACGCCGGCCTGCTGGACGGCACCCTTCGTCCGCTCGTGGGCACCCTCGGCGGGACGACCTCCGCGCTCGTCCGCACCGTCGACGGGGTGCTCGGCTCCCTGCTCGGTCCCACCGGCTGGCTCGTCGAGGACGGCACCACCTCCCTCGGCCACGTCTCGGACGTGATCGGCGCGACCCAGGTGCGGGCCCAGGGCTTCGACGGCCGCGGCGTCGGCGTCGCGCTGATCGACACCGGCGTGGCCCCGGTCCCGGGGCTGTCGTCGGGCAACGTCGTCAACGGCCCGGACCTGAGCTTCGAGAGCCAGTCGCCGGAGCACCGCTACCTCGACACCTTCGGCCACGGCACCCACATGGCGGGGATCATCGCGGGCAACGAGCCCGGGACGCTGCTGCAGCCCGGTCTGCGCGGTGTCGCGCCCGGTGCACGTCTCACCAGCATCAAGGTGGCGACGACCGAGGGCGCCGTCGACGTCTCCCAGGTCATCGCCGCGGTCGACTGGGTGGTGGCCCACCGGAACGACGACCCGAAGAACCCGATCCGGGTGATCAACCTGTCGTACGGCACCGACGGGGTGCAGGACCGGCTGCGGGACCCGCTCACCCACGCCGTCGAGAACGCCTGGCGCGCAGGGATCGTCGTCGTCGTAGCCGGCGGGAACAGCGGTACCGACCAGCCGCGGCTGAACAACCCGGCGTACGACCCGCTCGTGCTCTCCGTCGGCGCCTCGGACACCCTCGGCACGGTCGCCGCCCGGGACGACCAGGTGCCGGGCTTCAGCAGCCGCGGCGACGCGGCCCGCCGGGTCGACCTCGTGGCCCCCGGCTCCTCGATCGTCTCGCTGCGGGACCCAGGGTCGTACGTCGACGAGGCGCACCCGTCGGCCCGGGTCGGCGAGGCGTACTTCAAGGGCAGCGGCTCGTCCCAGGCCGCCGCGGTGGTCTCCGGCGCCGTGGCGCTGCTGCTGGACGCGCGGCCGGGCCTCACGCCCGACCAGGTCAAGGCCGTCCTGCGCTCCAGCGCCGAGGCGATGCCGTCGGCCGACCCCACGGGTCGGGGGGCCGGCGAGCTCGACGTGATGCGGGCCCTCTCGACCACCACCCCGCGCACCGCCCAGACGCTGCCGGCATCGACCGGCCTCGGCTCGCTCGAGGCCGCCCGCGGCTCGCAGCACGTCGCGATGGACGACGCCGAGCTGCGCGGCGAGGCGCACGTCCTCGGCTCGTTCGACGCCCGCACCTGGGCCCCGCGCAGCGCCGCCTTCTCCGCGTGGTCAGGCGGCACCTGGGCGGGTTCCGACTGGACCTCGGGCTGCTGGTGCTCGGACTCGTGGACCGGGAGGTCCTGGACCGGGAAGTCCTGGACCGGGAAGTCGTGGACCGGGAAGTCGTGGACCGGCGCGGCATGGTCGGGCAAGTCGTGGACCGGCAAGTCGTGGACCGGCAAGTCGTGGACGGGGAGCGGCTGGACCGGCACGTCGTGGACCGGGAAGTCGTGGACCGGGAAGTCCTGGGGCTGAGGTGACCTCGCCACCTGAGGACACGTCGCGCGCCGGCGCCGTCTGGGCCGTCATCGCCCTGATGGCGCTCGTGGCGTCGGGTCTCCAGGTGCTCGTGCTGGTGCGGCCCGCCCCGTGGTCCGTCGCGCCGGCGTCCACCGTGCTCGCGTCGACACCCGCGCTCGTGGTCGGTGCGCTGCTGCTCGTCGGGTTCCTCGTCGCCGAGACCTGGGCCGTGCACGTGCGCACCGGTCGCGAGACGGTGACCCTCACCCTCAGCGACGTCCCGCTCGTCGTGGCCCTGTTCTTCCTCGGTCCGCTCGCCGTGATCGGGCTGCGGATCGCCGGCGCCGCACCGGTCCTGGTGGTGCGCTCGCGGACCAACCCCCGCAAGCTCGCGTTCAACCTGGTCTGGTTCTGGCTGGAGGCGTGCACCGCGGTGCTGGTCTGGCAGGTGGTCGTGGGTCAGGACCAAGAGCTGCGCCCGCTGGTGTGGCTGGCGGCAGGTGCCACCACGGTCGTCCTCGACCTGCTGGGGACGCTGCTCATCTCGCTGGTGATGGCCGCCGACGCCGGGGTGCGACCGGACCTGCGGGAGGTCTTCTCCGAGTCGAACCCGTTGGTGGCGCTGGTGAACGCGGCAGCCGCGCTCCTGGTGGTCCACGTGGCGGTGGCCGACTGGCGGGCGCTCTGGACGGTCGCCGTGGTCGTCGCCGTCCTCGCCTTCGCCCAGCAGGCGCACAACCGGCAGCGGCGCCGCAGTGACAGCCTCGAGCAGCTCGGCCGCTTCACGGGGACGCTCGGCGACCAGCTCGACGTGTCGTCGGCGTCCCTCACCGCGCTGACCTGGATGACGCACCAGCTCCGCGCCGAAGTGGTGGAGCTGGTGCTGCCCGCCGGTTTCGCGGGCGCCGAGCGCGGCTGGCGGGTCGCATACGACGGCACCGTCACCGAGGTGCGGGGCCGGGGTCTCGCGGGAGTCCTCACCGAGGAGCTCGCCGCCGGTCCGGTCCTGGTGAAGCGCACCGAGCGCGGGCGGCACGTGTCGCAGCGGCTGCGCGAGGAGGGCCTGCGCGACGCGATGGCCATGCACCTGCTCGGTGACGGGGACCGGATCGGCACGCTGGTCGTGGGGCAGCGGCTCAGCGCCGTGGAGACGTTCCAGCGCAGCGACCTCGACGAGCTGCTCGCCCTGGGGAACCACCTCAGCGTGACGCTGCGCAACGCGCGCCGCGCCGACCTGATCCGCGAGCACGCGCAGGAGGAGCTCCGGCGTTCGCTCGTCGACGACCTCACCGGCCTGGGCAACCGCCGCGCCCTGGAGCAGGACGTCGCGGCGCTGCTGGTGGACGGGCACGACGGCGCGGCCGTCGTGGTCCTCGACCTCGACCGGTTCACCGACGTGAACGACACCCTCGGCCACGCCGCGGGCGACCAGATGCTCGGGCTCGTCGCCGAGCGGCTGGTCCAGCTCGCGCCCGAGGGCTCGACGGTGGCGCGGCTGCACGCCGACCACTTCGCGGTGCTGCTGCGCGGCGGGCACGCCGGGTCGGTGGACCGCTTCGTGACGTCGGTGCGGGCGGCGTTCGCGACCCCGTTCTCGCTGGGCTCGCTGGCGGTCGGGGTCTCGGCGCGCCTCGGCCTCGCGGTCGCCCGGCCGGCCACGCCCCGGGTCGACCTGCTGCGGCAGGCCGTCATCGCGGTCGCGGCGGCGTCGTCGCGCCGCACCGAGCTCGAGGTGTTCAGCGCCACGATGGAGGTGGGCAGCCCGGCCCGGCTGACCCTGCTGACCGAGCTGAGGCGCGCGATCCTCGTCGGCGAGCTGCGGGTGCACCTGCAGCCGCAGGTGCGCGTGAGCGACGGCCGGCCCACCGGCGCCGAGGCGCTCGTGCGCTGGCAGCACCCGCGCCACGGGCTCCTCGCGCCGGACGAGTTCGTCCCGCTCGCCGAGAACAGCGGGCTGATCACGTCGCTGACGTCGGCCGTGCTCGAGCAGAGCCTGGCCGAGTGCGCGCGGTGGCGGCGCTCCGGTCGCGAGCTCGGCGTCGCCGTGAACATCTCGCCGCGGAGCCTGCTGGACGACGGCTTCGTCATCGAGGTCGCGCGCCTGCTGCGCGCCAGCGGCGTCCCGGCCACGGCGCTGACGCTGGAGATCACGGAGTCGAGCCTGATGGCCGACCCCGACCGCGCCGTCGTCGCGCTGGAGTCCCTGCGGGCGCTCGGGGTGCGGCTCTCGGTCGACGACCTGGGCACCGGGTACTCGAGCCTGTCGTACCTGCACCGGCTGCCGGTGACGGAGGTCAAGATCGACCGCTCGTTCCTGCGGCCGCACGGCACGACGCCCGACCTGGGAGCCGTCGTCGGCGGCATCGTCGACCTCGGCCACCGGCTCGGCTACGAGGTCGTCGCCGAGGGCGTCGAGGACGAGGCGACCTTCCGCAGGCTGCAGGAGCTCGGCTGCGACCTCGCCCAGGGCTTCTGGATCGGGCGGCCGATGTCTCCAGAGCTGTTCGTCGAGTGGCTCGAGGAGTGGAGCCCCGCCGCCGTCCCGGCGTTGCGGGTCGTGGGCTGAGCCGTCCCGGCAGCCGAGTGCTGCTGCCTCGCGTGCTGCGGGAGCGAGCCTGGGGGTCAGTCGCGCGAGGCCACCACCCGGCTGCGCCCCCACCACGCGACCAGCTCGTCGACGTCGTCCGCGTACGCGGTGGCGACGACCCGACCCGACTGCTCGCTCCACATCAGCTTCCACGAGTAGGCGCTGGGGACCCACATCAGCAGCGCGTCCCCACCCGCGCCACCGTTCGGGCTCGTCCAGGTCGTGTCCCGGTCCCAGCGGATCTCCGTGGTCCACTCCCACCCGAGCGACCACAGGTCCTCCGCGGCGCCCTGCACCTCGTAGACCGCGAGGTGGATCGCTGTCGTCGGCCGGCTGTGTGACGAGCACTCCAGGTACGCCGCCCGGTTCCGACTCGAGACAGGGCACCGCGTGGCGGGAACGAGCTCGAGCACCTCCGGGGCAACCGCCCGGACGAGGCGGAGCTCGTGCTCGTCATCGATCGCGGACCGCGTCAATTCCCGAAGACCTCGAACAGCAGAGCGTGCTCGGTGCCGGCGGCCTGCGCCCCCATCGACAGGATCATCGTCACGAGGTCGCGCGGCTTCGGGAAGTCGTCGGGCAGGGCCTCGTTGTACGCCCGGTGCGCCTCGAGCGAGGCGATCGCCGGCTCGAGGTGACCGGTGACGTCGAGGAAGTGCGTGGGCGTCGTGGACGCGCCCATCACGACCGCCTTCAGCCCCTTCCACGGCTCGTAGCCCTCGGCGACGAGCTCGGGGAAGATCCAGCGGTTGCCGCAGTCCTTGGCGGCGTCGAGCACGCAGATGCCGACGGCGCGGTGGTCGGCCTGGTTCGACATGCCCGGACGGAACCGCAGCTCGTGGCTGCCGGTGACGACGACGTCCGGCTTGAGCCGGCGCATCGCGCGGCAGAGGTCGCGCCGCAGGCCGAGCGTCGGCTCCATCACGCCGTCCTGGTACCCCTCGAGGAACTCGACGACCTCGACGCCGACGACGAGGGCGCCGTCCCGCTCCTCCTGCTCCCTGGCGGGCCCGGCCTGGGCGGGGTCCATCGTGTCGATGCCGGCCTCGCCCCGGGTCGCGAGCAGGTACGTCACCGTCTTGCCCTGCTTGACCCACCGGTCGACGGCCGCCGCCGTCCCGTACTCCAGGTCGTCGGGGTGCGCGGCGATGCACAGCACCGTGTCGAAGGACTCGTCCAACGGCTCCAGACCCGGGCGTCCGGGCGGGCCTCCCTGCTCGCTCATGCCCCGACGCTAGGGACCGCGGGGCGGGGCGTCCAGGTCTGGGAGACTCCCGGGGTGAGCGAGCCGACCAGCCTGCCCGGATGGGCGCACACGTACTCGGGCAAGGTCCGCGATCTGTACACCAGCCCGGAGCGTCCCGACGACGTGCTCGTGGTCGCCAGCGACCGCGTGAGCGCCTACGACCACGTGCTGTCGACGCCGATCCCCGACAAGGGCCGGATCCTCACCGCGATGACGCTGTGGTGGTTCGAGCAGCTCGACGGCCGGGTGAGCAGCGACGAGGGTCCGCTCGGCACGCACCTGCTGGGCACCGACGTGCCGGACGAGGTGGAGGGGCGCGCGATGGTCTGCCGCCGGCTCGAGATGGTGCCGGTGGAGTGCGTGGCGCGCGGCTACCTCACCGGCTCCGGGCTGAGCGACTACCGCGCGAGCGGCGAGGTGTGCGGCAACCCGCTGCCCCCCGGCCTGGTCGACGGCTCGCGCCTTCCCGCACCGATCTTCACCCCCGCCACCAAGGCCGCGCTCGGGGAGCACGACGAGAACGTCTCGCTGGCGCAGGTCGCGGCCACCGTGGGGGACGAGCTGGCCCACCGCCTGCGCGACCTCACCCTGGCGATCTACGCCCTGGCAGAGGGGATCTCGCGCGACCGGGGCATCGTGCTGGCCGACACCAAGCTCGAGCTCGGCCACGACCCCGCGTCCGGGGTGCTGGTGCTCGGCGACGAGGTGCTCACCCCCGACTCCTCCCGGTTCTGGCCCGCGGAGGACTACGAGCCCGGACGGACGCAGGCCTCGTTCGACAAGCAGGTCGTGCGCGACTGGCTCACCGGCCCGGAGTCGGGCTGGGACCGCGCGTCGGACGTCCCGCCGCCTCCGCTGCCGGACGAGGTCGTCGAGCGCACGCGCGAGCGCTACCTCGAGGCGTACCGGCGGCTGACCGGGCGGACCTTCGCGTGAGGACGGGCCGATGAGGTCCGAGGTGCTGCAGGTCCGCACGGGCGGCGAGCAGGTCGTGGTCGACCTCACCGACGAGTGCGCGCGGTTCGTGGCCGACGAGCAGGACGGCCTGCTGCACGTGTTCGTCCCGCACGCCACGGCGGGCGTCGCGGTGCTCGAGACGGGCGCGGGCAGCGACGACGACCTGCTCACCGCCCTGGAGCACCTGCTCCCGCGGGACACCGCGTGGCGGCACCGGCACGGCAGCCCCGGCCACGGTCGCGACCACGTGCTTCCTGCCCTGGTGCCGCCGTACGCGACCGTGCCGGTGCTCGGCGGGCGGCTCGCGCTCGGCACCTGGCAGAGCATCTGCCTGGTCGACACCAACGTCGACAACCCGGACCGGCAGGTGCGATTGTCCTTCCTCGCGGGCTGAGGCGCACGGCTCGCTGGGCACGGGCACGCACTGTGCCCACAGGCGGCCATCTCGTTCCACGTCGTCCACAGATCCGTTGCAGCACAGCGGCTGTCGGTGGTCGAACCTAGACTTGGGGGATGGTGGCGGAGACGGTGGGCGCGGGGTCGGGGCACCCGGTCCTGGTCGCGCTGGCCCGGCTGGACGAGGCCCTCGACGCCGCGCTCGAGACCCCGCCGTGGTCGATGTCGGCGGTCGAGCTGGGGCAGGCGCTGGTCGGCTCCACGGCACTGGGCGGCCGGATGGAGGCGTTCCGCGGCGGGCTGCTGCGGGAGTCGGTGTCGCGGGAGATCCCGGACGCCCGGGGTGAGCAGGGTGCGCGGACGGTGAACCTGCTCAAGGCCAGGTGCCGGGTCTCCCCCCAGCGGGCGTCCGCCGACGTGCAGAACGCGAAGCTGACCTGCCCCGACACCGGCACCCTGCGTGAGCTGGGTGCCGCCCTGGCCGCTGGGGCGGTGTCCCGCGAGCACGTCGACGTCGGCCGGTCGACGTTGAAGCGGTTGCCGGGCCGGGTGGTGCGGGAGCGCCGGGACGAGGTCGACCACCTCCTGACCGAGCACGCCCGGAGGTTCGACCCGGCCGGTGCCGAGTACCTGGCCAGGCACCTGCTGTCGGTGCTCACGCCGGACCGCGCGGACCGGTACGACGAGGACGCTCTCGACCGGCGCCATCTCTCGGTGGCGACCGACCAGACCGGGATGGTGCTGGTCAGCGGCCAGCTCGACCAGTCCACCGGCTTGAAGTTCGCCACCGTGCTGGACCACGTCGTCGAGACCGACCGTGCCGCCGGCAGCGCGGATGGCGCGGACGTCGATGCCCGGACCCGCGGTCAGCGCCGCGTCGACGCGCTCGGTGTGATGGCCGACGCCGCCGCTGAGTTCCTGGGGCTGGGCACCGCCACCACCGAGCCGCCGACGAACCGGGCCGCGGCCGAGAACGTGCCCCCGGCTCGCCAGCGTCCGGCGCGGGCGGTTCCGCGGGTCGTCGTGATCACCACCCCGGAGCAGCTCGCGGGCACCGAGGGCGCCGGCGCCGCTGTCACGACCGACGGCGACCTGGTCGGCCGCGGCGCGCTCACCCGGATCGCGTGCGACGCCGTCATCGACCGCGTCGTCCTGGACAAGGCCGGGCGGGTGCTGGCGATGGACGCCATCGGCCGACTCGCCACCGCCGCCCAGCAGACCGCCCTGGCCGCCCGCGACCAGGGCTGCGTCTGGCCGAGCTGCGCCACCCTCCCTCGCTCTGCGAGGCCCACCACGTGATCTGGTGGTCCCGCGGCGGACCCACCACCCTCGACAACCTCGCCCTGCTCTGCCACCGCCACCACAGCCAGATCCACGCCCAACCTGACACCGACGAGGACGCCTGGAAGCTGGTCATGCGCGACGGTGTCCCCTGGCTCCGACCACCCGAACGCCTCGACCCCGACCGCCGGTTGCGGCGCAACACCTTCCACCAGACCGTCCGGGCCACCCGCGCCACCGGGCTGCGCTGGCGCACGTCTTTACCACCGCCCGACGACGGGTCCCAGCCACCGCCGGGCTGATCCGCGGTGTGCCCCGGCGGCGTCGATGACGCGCATCTGGCAGACGAGGTCGAGGGTCTCAAGTGCGATGGTCACGGCACTCCCGCTCCATACTGGCTCGATGGCCGACGCAGACGATCTCGACGCACTGGACACTGCGTACGAGAACGCAGAGCGCGCCTACCTGGATGCGCTCCGCGCGGCCGACGACCACACCAAACTGGGCCGCCTGTCAGCCGCAGTCGCTCGTGCCGCCGACGTCTACAACACGGCGGCCTACGCCAAGCTTCACGCCTTGGAAGGGACCGATCGAGACGAACTCGATTACCTGACAGAGCGAACCGAGGTGCTGCGGAGCTCTGGGCGGACGTGGCGAGGCCTACGAGGCGGGGCTGTGCGTCGGGAGGGATAGGCCAAGGCATCACGTCGGATCGGGACGGGGCAGTTCTGGACGCGCTCCCTGGCGAGCGGCCGCCTGAACCGCTGCGACCTGTCGTGCGGAACCGTGGTGAACAACGCGACCGTGATCCGGCTGCCGGCCCGCCCGTGACC
>CAVVQA010000002.1:0-286545 GCA_963750285.1 uncultured Actinomycetota bacterium
GCGCCGAAACCGGCCGAAGCACTTGCTTCACGCCACGCCATCGTGGCAGTGCGGGCTTCGATGGGGCGCGCTCAGGAGCGGTCTTGCGCGGACCGCCTCGCAGATCGACACTTCACGCGTGACGACATCTTCAACCCCCTGCCTTGCACAACACGGTGGCCAAAATAACAATGCCATTCATTCCCCTCTGTAGATCTCACCGTGCTGTACGAAGACGTCAGGGAGCGGCACAGAGTTAAGGCGCAACAAGCCGTACAACAGATCGTCAATGCGTACGGAGAGCAGCTGTTGTACCCGACTGGGCCAACGACCCGGTCGTCGAGGCTTTGTTCGTCAACACCATTGATGCCCGCTCCTCGCGCCGGGGCTTGCCGCGAAAGCGCAGATTGCTGGCGCGTGCCGTGGCCGCCGCTGTGATCGACGACACGAAGGTCGTCATTGTCGCCTCATTAACGGCTGCTCTACGTGGCCTCGACGTCCCGCACGGTCGCCGCGCTTCAGCGCCTTCCAACGAGTGGGACGCCACAGGAGGGCGCCGACCCTGAGGCTGTCGGGGTGGGGGACAGCACTATCTGGCGCACCACGTCAGAACCCATCAGAGCCGCACTGATACGCACCGGTTCAGCGATACCGAGCAGAAAATCGTTCGTCACTCGCAAGGGCCGGCACGAACAGCAGCATCACCAACTTCGGGCTTGACGTGGTTGCCCAGTTTTGCAGGCTGAAGGCCTGGACGACGAACTGCCGGCGATCCGATCAGGTCCATGACGCCGCTCGGCGTTCCATGCTCGGCGGCGTCTTCGCACGTTCCGCGTCATCCTCAAACGACACTCTGGCGGCGGTGTGAGGTTGGCCGGCTCGCGGCGGTGTGACGCGCAACGAGCTGCGGCGGCACGGCCGTAACTCCGTGAACCCGTCGCACCTACCCGCCGCCCGGGGCGACTGCATCGCCAAGACATGAGATCACCTCGACTGGCCGCCGACCGGCAGGGATGTCGCGTGGACGCCGCGCAGCCGCAACGCGACAGTTATGGCGGGGGGCGTCGAGCACAGACTCATCCTGAGCCGGTATGCCTTGACCGCGGCCAGCGACGGCTCAAGCCATACGCCCAGAACAGGCACCTATTCGTCGACGGGCAGCCCCCACGCTGCTAGCCAAGCGGTGAGGCCCAGGCCCCCGTCCAAAAGAGGCGCGTCGCCTTCGAGAAGCGGGCTACGGATGAGTCCTGACCGACGCAGATCACGACGGCCAGCAACTCGCCACGACCGGCTCCGTCGTTGTGGAACGCGATGGTCGGACCACCCGAGGTCATCCAGTCGATGCGCTTCCCAGTCGGGTCCACCTCGAGCGCCGAGACTAGGCGTGAAACCTCCGCCGGAGACTCCTCGACGGCTAGCGCGCTGTTGTTCCTTCTGCGCCGGGAGTCATAGGACGACCCCACAACAACGCGCGCGACCCTCGCCGCGGCAAGGGCAGCCTGAAAACCTCCGACGTCGCCGGCGTGCTCATCGCAACAGAGGCTAACGGCGGCTCACTGCAAGGGACATACGGCAGTGGTACGCGGCCCAGCGGCGGAGTGTGGCAGTCACTCGGCCGCCGACGAGCGACTCGGCTCGGTCGCCTCCCCGTGGGACGCGGGCCGCCGGATCGAACCGGCTCATCCCTCAGCCGAAGCTTGACCGGGTCTCGGCCTACGCGGACCGCGCGATTTCCCATCCGCCGTCACCCGCGCCGCGTACTCAGCCAACCGTCGCAGGCGTTGAACCTGTGCCTTTGCGAGAGCAGACAGGCGGCGGAACGACGCAACGTGCGCCAAAGGCACGACGGAACGTGGCGCGGGGCAGATGCCAGCCGGTCCTGGCGAGCGAGCAGAAGTCTCAACGGATCCTGCGTCGCATCAAGGAAGCATCGGGGCCTGCGGGATCTACGAAGGTACTGAGCACCTCATACCCCAAGGCTGAATAGAAGTCGACTCGATCAGGGGCGCACTCGAGAACCAGTTGCGCTGGTTCCCCGATCTCGACCGCGGATGCCACGGCCTCGAGCAGCTGGCGCCCGATGCCCAGCCCGCGAAGCTGAGGTTCGACGGCAGCCTTCTCGATCCAGGCATGCTTTCCGAGCTGCCTATGGGCCTGGGCGGCGTTCTGGTGAAATTGCCAGTCGATGGCGAGGAGGTGATCGTCGGGCCGAGGTTCGCGCGCCAGCACGTGACAAAGCCGGCATTGCCCGGACGCGCTCCCCATGACGACGCCGACCAGCACGTCACTCACATGAGCGCCCAGCACGACCGCCACGTCGTCATCCTGCAATGAGGAGTACAGACTCCAGGACCCTCCCCACCGATCGAGGATCGCTGGACCGTACATCTCCACGGTGAATGGTTCGTTGACGAACGCACGATGGAGCAACGCGCGCGCAGCCGGCCAGTCACTTCCATGAAGAGGACCTACGGACAACTCCATGCGTGGAGTATCCAGCAGGGCCGCAGGAGGGGGTGCAACCGCGGCGAGATTGGTGAGCTCACGGTTTCCCGCAAGTCGCGGCAGCCGCATCAGCCGCGTCCAGTGCCATCCCGTGCGCGACAGTGTGCGACGGATTGCTGGGGGAACGGCGCCTCGCCAACCAGATTGATGGCGGCAGCTGACCCGGGTGTTGATCGCGCTCCACAGTGGCCACCACAGGCGTTGTGAAGCTGCCCCACAGTGGGCGGAAGGACACGCGTCGGAGTCAACGCAGGGCGGCGTCACGACACCCGGCGCGGCTGCGTCGGCCAAGAGCCAAGGCGATCGCGTGCAGCGAGCGTCCGTCGCGCTGGGCGGCTCGTGGGGTTGACGGAGACGACGACGGAGGATCGGCACCTGACGACCGCGGCTGCCGGCGGACGACGAAGGGCCCGGCACCGTGGTGCCGGACCCTTCTGCTGGTCGGGGTGACAGGATTTGAACCTGCGGCCTCTTCGTCCCGAACGAAGCGCGCTACCAAGCTGCGCCACACCCCGGTGCAGCACCGCAAGGGTAGCCGAGGCCTCCGGCTGGTCACGAAACCGGATCCGGTCGTCAGGCACCACCCGCCGGCCTCAGCGGTCGCGCGGGACGAGGGTGAGCAGCGTCGCCTCCGGCGGGCACGCGAACCGGATCCGGGCGTACGGCGACGTGCCGACGCCCGCGCTGACGTGCAGCCAGCTCGCGGCGTCCCCGGCCCGCCACCGGTGCAGGCCCTTGGCGTAGCGGCGCGGGAGGTCGCAGTTGGTCACCAGGGCGCCGACGAACGGGACGCAGACCTGGCCGCCGTGGGTGTGCCCGGCGAGCACGAGGTCGCACCCCTCGGTGGTCATCGCGTCGAGCACCCGGCGGTACGGCGCGTGCGTCACGCCGACCCGCAGCACGCCGCCTCGGCGTCGTGCCGTCCGCGTCCGACGGCAGCCGCCGGATACCGGTCGCGGCGCAGGTGCGGGTCGTCGACGCCCACGAGCCGCAGCCGGTGACCGCGCACCTCGAGCTCGTCGCGGCGGTTGGTGAGGTCGACCCAGCCGGCACCGGTGAGCCCGCGCACCAGGTCGTCGGTCGGGAGCCGGGGGGCCCGCACCTTCACCTCGGACGGCCGGGCGAAGTAGCCGAGCGGGTTCTTCGGCACCGGCCCGAAGTAGTCGTTGCTGCCCAGCACGAACGCGCCCGGGCGGTCGAGCAGCGGGCCGAGCGCCTCCAGGGCTGTGGGCACGGCGTCCAGCCCGGCGAGGTTGTCGCCGGTGTCGACGACGAGGTCGGGCTCGAGCGCGGCCAGGCCGCGCACCCACTCGACCCGCGCGCGGTCGGCGGGCGTGAGGTGCAGGTCGGTGAGGTGCAGCACCCGCAGCGGGCGGGCGCCGCGCGGCAGCACCGGCGCCTCGACCCGGCGGAGCCGGAACGAGCCCGCCTCGTACGCGGCCCAAGCCAGGGCCCCCACGCCCGTCGCCAGACCGGCGCCGGCCAGGACGCCGAGCGTGCGGACGGTGGAGCGGGCGTCAACGGGCACGACACCATCCTCCCCCGGCTGCGACGATGGGCGCATGTCCGACCAGACCACGCTCAAGGACCGCTTCAAGACCGACCTCGTCCAGGCGATGCGCGACAAGGACGAGCTGCGCCGCACGACCATCCGCGCGCTGATGTCCGCCGTGCGGTCGGCCGAGGTCGCAGGCAGCACAGGCCCGCGAGCTGTCCGAGGACGAGCAGCAGGCCGTGGTGCGCACCGAGGCGAAGAAGCGGCGCGAGTCGGCCGAGGTCTACGCCGCGGCCGGCCGCGAGCAGCAGGCCCAGCGCGAGCGCGACGAGGAGCAGGTCGTGCTGGCCTACCTGCCCCCGCAGATCGACGCGGACGCCCTCGCCGCCGTGGTCGACGAGGAGGTCGCTGCCGCGGCCGAGCAGGGCCGCACCGGCATGGCCGCCATGGGAGGCGTGGTCAAGGCCGTCCGCGAGCGGGTGGGTCAGCAGGCCTCGGGCGGCGAGGTCGCCGCCGCGGTCAAGGCCCGCCTGCAGGGCTGACCCGAGCGGTCAGCCGTCGCCGCCCGGGGGCGGCTGGATCCCGCCGCCGCCACCACCGCCGCCACCGCCGCCACCGCGGTTGCCACCACCGCCGCCGCCACCACCGCGCACCGTCGCCGCCCGTGGCGGGCGGGGTGGTAGGCCGGGGTGGAGGGCCGGGGGGCCTGGCCGATGATGCTGGTGGGCGGCTTGGTGAACGACGACCTCGGGCATGCCCTTGACCGCGGCGGTCATGTAGGCGTCCCAGGTGGGCAGCGCGAGGGTCGCGCCGTACACGCGAGCCCTCTGCGATCGCCGTTGATGGTCAGGCCGTTCAGCGAGGACGGCTTCTCGTTCGGCGTGCCGACCCAGACCGAGGTCGACAGCCCTCCCGGGGTGAAGCCGGTGAACCAGGTCTCCGAGCTGCTGTTCGTCGTGCCGGTCTTGCCCGCGGCCGGACGGCCGATGCTGGTGCCTGCGGCGGTCCCTCGGGCCAGCACCTGGGTGAGCCCGTACGCCACGCCGTTGGCGACGTCGGCGTCGATCGCCTGCTTGCACTCCGGCTCGGGCTTGGGGAGCACCTTGCCCGAGGCGTCCGTGACGGTCTGCGATCGCGATCGGCTTGCACCAGATGCCCTTGTTGGCGAAGGCGGCGTACGCGGCCGCCATCGTCAGCGGGGCGACCTCGTTGGTGCCGAGGACGGTGGCGGGCGTGTACTGGAGCTCGCCGCCGTCGGCGCGGTGGACGCCGAGGGCCGCTGCGGTGTCGCGGATCTTGCACAGGTCGAGCTGGCTGGCCATGTCGACGTACGCGGTGTTGACCGAGCCGTAGGTGGCCTGCAGCACCGAGATGTTGCCGCGGTTGCGAGCCCTCGCTGTTGGCCGGCTTGTAGGGCTCGGAGCCGAGGCCCCCGCAGCTGGAGGTGAAGTCCTCGCTCGGCACCCACTCCTTCTGGTTCGCGTTCACCGTCTCGCTCATCGTGTTGCCCTCGGCGAGCCAGGTGGCCAGGGTGAACGGCTTGTAGGTGGAGCCGGGCTGGAAGCCGGCGCCGCCGCCCATCGCCTTGTCGACGTTGTAGTTGATCGCCGAGCCGCCGGGCACCGGTTCGTCGGTCTGCTGCGGGGAGTAGATCCGGTTCTGCGCCATCGCCAGGATCCTGCCCGAGCCCGCTTCGACGGAGGACAGCGCGACGCCGACCCCGGAGGGGTCGGTGGGCGGCACCCGGTCGTTGACGGCGTTCTGGGCCATCTCCTGCTTGGCGCGGTCCAGGGTGGTCGTGATGGTGAGGCCGCCGCGGTACAGCAGCCGCTGGCGGGCCGCCACGTCCGCGCCGAACGCCGCGTCGTTGAGGACGGTCTTGACCACGTAGTCGCAGAAGTAGGCGGCGCTGGCGGCGGCCTCGCAGCCGTTCTTCACCTCGCGCACGGCGAGCTGGGCCTCCAGCGGCACGGCCACGGCGGCGTCGTGCTCCTCCTGCGTGATCATCTTCAGGTCGAGCATCCGCTTCAGCACGGTGTTGCGGCGGTCGAACGCGCGCTGCGGGTAGTCGACCGGGTCGTAGTAGTACGGCGAGCGGATGATCCCGGCGAGCAGCGCGGAGTCCTGCAGGGTGAGGTCCTTGGCGCTCTTGGACAGGAAGTGCTGCGCCGCGGTCTCCACCCCGTACTGGCCGTCGCCGAACAGCGCGATGTTGAGGTAGTTCTCCAGGATCTGGTCCTTGGTGTACTCCTTCTCCGCGGCGAGGGCGAGCTTGATCTCCCGCACCTTGCGACCCTTGTCCGGGTTCATCAGCGCGGCCTGCTGCTCCTTGTCGCCGGCGGCGATCGCCTGGTCGAGCAGCACGTTCTTGATCCACTGCTGGGTCAGCGTCGAGGCACCCTGGGTGTCACCGCCGGAGGCGTTGTTCGCGATCGCGCGCAGGATGCCCTGCGGGTCGGCGCCGTTGTGCTCGTAGAACCGCGAGTCCTCGATCGCGACCGTCGCCTGACGCATCGTCGGCGCCACGTTCGACAGCGGCACGAGCACGCGGTTCTCGTAGTAGAAGGTGGCCATCGGCGTGCCGTCGGCCCACAGGATCCGCGACTGCTGGGACAGCGTGCCGACCTGCAGCTCCTCGGGCAGCGAGTCGAAGAACTCCACCCCGCCCCGCGCCAGCTGGCCGGAGGCCCCGACGGCGGGCATGAACAACCCGGCCACCATCACCCCCGCGAGCATCGCCGTGGAGACGAAGCCGGCGAGGAGACCGAGCACGGATCCGAGCCCCGGGGGGCCACCTGCAGCACGAGCCATGGGCCCAGGGTACGTCGCGAACCCGGGAACCCGGGCCTCCGACCGCGCCGGGGCGGGTGAGCCGGCCGGGGGCGTGAGGGCGGACGGTCTAGTCATTTCGGACTAGGACCAACCACCCCGCTGGGGGATGGGTGCGGGAGGCAAGTCCCCGTACCTTTCAAGGACAGGTCCCACCCGGTCGTTGACGCCGGGCAGGAACGCCTGTGCCACAACCGGGGGACGAGCAGCAGGGGGCACCGATGCAGGACTGGAACGACAGGGGCGCGTGCCGCACGGGCGACCCCGACGAGCTGTTCGTGCAGGGGGCCGCCCAGCACGAGGCCAAGGTCGTCTGCCAGGGCTGCGTCGTGCGCACCGAGTGCCTCGCCGACGCCCTCGACAACCGGATCGAGTACGGCGTGTGGGGCGGGATGACCGAGCGCGAGCGCCGGGCCCTGCTCAAGCGCCGGCCGAACGTGCGGTCCTGGGCCCGCCTGCTCGACGAGGCCCGCGCCGACCACGCCGCGACCAACCCGCCGCTGCGGGTCATCCGCACCGCCTGACCGCCTCGGCCCGACCGCCGGAGCCGGTCGGTCAGCCCCCGGACGAGGTGCTGAGCCCCGCACCCACCTCGCGCAGGCCGTCCAGGTCGTGCACGTCCTCGGCCATCGCCGCCACCCGCGTCGTCGGCACGTCCGGGTGCGCCCCGTGGAACCGCCGCACCACCGCGGTCTCGCGCTCGCGCCGCAGCATCCGCTCGGCGTGCAGGCGCAGCAGCCCGGCCACCACCGCCTCCTCGTGACCGGCGTCGGCGTCCTCGTCGAGCTGCTCGGCCGCGGCCGCGCTGCGCGCCGCCGTCAGCGACGGGATGGCGCTCACCTGCACCCGGTTCACCACCAGCCCCGCCAGCGGCATGCCCTCGGCGTCGAGCCGCTCGACGAAGTACGACGCCTCCCGCAGCGCGTCCGGGTCCGGGGAGGCGACCACGAGGAACGCCGTGCCGTCGTCCTGCAGCCGCGCGTAGGTGGTCTCGGCGCGCTCGCGGAAGCCGCCGAACATCGTGTCGAGCGCGGCGACGAAGGTCTGCACGTCGGTGAGCACCTGCGCGCCGATGATCCGCGTCATCAGCCCGGTGAGGTTGCCGACGACGCCGGTGAGCGCGCGCAGGTAGGCCCGCCCGCCCGCCTTGGCCGGCGCGGTGAGCAGCCGCAGGAAGCGGCCGTCGAGGAACGAGGACAGCCGCTGCGGGGCGTCGAGGAAGTCCAGCGCCGACCGGCTCGGCGGGGTGTCGACCACGATGAGGTCCCACGGCTGCTCGCCGGCGTCGGCGCTGGCCCGCAGCTGGCCCAGCTTCTCCATCGCCATGTACTCGCTGGTGCCCGCGAACGACGACGACAGCGCGACGTAGAACGGGTTGGCGAGGATCTGCTCGGCCTTGTCCGGGCTGGCGTGCGCCTCGACCACCTCGTCGAAGGTGCGCTTCATGTCGAGCATCATCGCGTCGAGCGAGCCGCCGGCCGACGGGTCGACCCCGGGCACCGGCCGCGGGGTGTTGTCGAGCACCTCCAGGCCCATCGACTGCGCCAGCCGTCGCGCCGGGTCGATCGTCAGCACGACGACGCGGCGCCCGAGCTCGGCGGCGCGCACGCCCAGGGCCGCCGCCGTCGTGGTCTTGCCGACGCCGCCGGAGCCGCAGCACACGACGGTCTGGGTGGCGGGGTCGGCGAGGAGCGCGTCGACGTCGAGCCGGGGGACGTCGGCCGGCCGGGCGGGGCTCACCGCAGCCCCTGCTCGCGCAGCTGCTCGGCCAGCGCGTACAGGCCGCCGAGGTCGATCCCGGTCGGTGCCAGGTCGAGCTCGAGGACGGGGTGCCCGGCCTCGACCAGGGTGGCGCGCTCGCGGCGCTGCAGCGCCACCCGCTGCGCGTGCTCGGCACCCTCCAGCGCCAGCCCCTCGGCCAGCGTCGCCGCCCGCTTGGCGTCCTTGGCGACGCCGACCCGCTCCAGCACCGCCGCGACCGCGCCGGTGTCGAGGTCGCCGCGACCGGCCTTGCGCAGCGCCCCGGACGGCAGGCCCTCGCGGCGGACCTGGTTGATCAGCACGGCCCCGACGGGGAGGTCGGCGCCACCGAGCTCCTCGATGCCGTCGAGGGTCTCCTGCACCGGCATCTCCTCCAGCAGGGTCACCAGGTGCACCGCGGTCGAGGAGGAGCGCAGCATCCGCATCACCGAGTCGGCCTGGTTGCGGATCGGCCCCATCTTGGCCAGGCCGCTGACCTCGGTGTTCACGTTGAGGAACCGCGTGATCCGTCCGGTGGGCGGGGCGTCGAGGACCACGGCGTCGAAGACGTGCCCGCCGCCGCGCGCGGTGCGGCGAGCCGCCTCGTAGACCTTCCCGGTGAGCAGGACGTCGCGCAGGCCGGGGGCGATGGTGGTGGCGAAGTCGATGGCGCCGGCCTTCTCCAGCAGCCGTCCGGCCCGGCCCAGCTTGTAGAAGGTGGCGAGGTACTCCAGGAGGGCGGCGCGCGGCTCGACCGCCAGGCCGAGCACCTCCCCGCCCCACGGGCCCACGGCCAGCGAGGTCTCGCCGTAGCCGAGCGGCGGCACGTCGAACAGCTGCGCCAGGCCCTGCCGGTCCTCCACCTCGACCAGCAGGATGCGCTTGCCGTTGGTGGCCAGCGCCAGCGCGAGGGCGGCGGCGACGGTGGTCTTGCCGGTGCCGCCCTTGCCGGTGACCACGTGCAGCCGGACGCCGGGGAAGGCGCGCTCGCCGCTGCGGACGCCGTTCGGGGCGGGCCGCGACCGGCGGTTGCGCGAGGAGGCGGCGGGCACCGCACCAGCCTACGGACGACGGGTGGGTCCGGCCGCCCGGGAGGTGGCGCCGCCCCCGGTACCCTGCGGCCATGACCACCTGGGAGTACGCGACCGTGCCGCTGATCGTGCACGCCACCAAGCAGATCCTCGACCAGTGGGGTACCGACGGCTGGGAGCTGGTGCAGGTCGTCACCGGCCCGGACGGCAACGGCCTGGTCGCCTACCTCAAGCGCGAGAAGGGCTGAGCCGTGGCTGACGGGACGAGCGTCGAAGGACGCCTGCAGGAGCTGGGCCTGACCCTGCCGGAGGTGGCGCCGCCGGTGGCGGCGTACGTGCCGGCGGTCACCTCGGGCTCGTACGTGTACACCTCCGGGCAGCTGCCGATGGTCGACGGCGCGCTCGCCGAGACCGGCAAGGTCGGCGACGGCGACGGCCTGGTCAGCCCCGAGCGCGCCCACGAGCTCGCGCAGGTGTGCGCCCTCAACGCGCTGGCCGCGGTGAAGAGCCGCACCGGCTCGCTCGACGGCGTGCGGGTGGTCAAGGTCGTCGGCTTCGTCGCCAGCGACCCGGCCTTCACCGGGCAGCCGAAGGTGATCAACGGCGCCAGCGAGCTGCTCGGGAAGGTGCTGGGGGACAACGGGATCCACGCCCGCAGCGCCGTCGGCGTCGCGGTGCTCCCGCTCGACGCGCCGGTCGAGGTCGAGCTGATCGTCGAGGTGCTCTGACCGCTCGTCGCGGTCGGGTCAGCGCGACGCGCCGTCGGTGCCGGTGGCGACGTCGGGCCGCTGCCGGTCCTCGTCGGTGAGCCGGCCCATCAGCACGTCCGCGAAAGCCGTGGCGACGAGCTGCACCATCAGCTGCGCGCGCTCGTCCGGCACGTCGGCGACGCCGTCGATCAGCTCGCCGAGCTCGTCCGCGACGTCGCCGGCGGCGTAGGCGCCCATCAGCACCACTCGGCTGGCGACGTCGAGGTCGATCCCGCGCGCGGACAGGGCGCTGATCAGGCCCAGGCCGGCCGAGTTCGCGTGCGGCCGGCCGTCGGGACGCGAGATCAGGCCCGCCCGCTCCATCTCCTCGATCACGCCGGGCCGCACCGCCTCGAAGACCTCGACGTTGGCCGGGTTGAGCGGGCCGCGCACCCCCTGGCGCCAGCCGCTGGTGAGCGCCTGCCGGGACAGGCGGGCCAGCTCGGCGTCGGCGGTGCCGCGCTCGCAGAGGTCCTTGATCGTCCGCAGGGTCAGACCGTGGTCGGCCAGGGCGCGCACCAGCCGGATCCGGGCCAGGTGCTCCTGGGTGTAGGTGGCCCGACGGCCGTCCCGCTCCACCGGCGGCAGCAGGCCGCGCTGCTGGTAGGCGCGCACGTTGCGCACCGTGAGGCCGCAGGCGGTGGCCAGCTCGTCGATGGTCATGCGCTGGGGCGAGTTCACCTCGGACGGGCTGCGTCGCTCACCCACGCGGCGCTCCTGCTGCATCAGCAACCCCTCGTTCCGCGCACGCGACCGACCCGCGTGCCTCGCCCCCCGGCGCGTCCCGACGATACCGAATACGGCGTGATGGTGCCCGTTCGTGGCGTTCCGGTGTACTCGCCGTCCCCACGTCCGGGCGACCGTACGCTGACGCGATGACGACCTACCGCGACTTCGTGCCGCCGTCCGGGCTCGGCGAGCGCGCCCGGGAGTGGGTCGCCTCGCCCGGCGAGGTGGCGGCGGCGCGGGCGGCTCCACGGTGGTCCTCGTGCGCGACGGCGACGCCGGGCCGGAGGTGTTCCTCATGCGCCGGCAGCCGACGATGGCGTTCGCGGCCGGGATGGCGGTCTTCCCCGGCGGCGGCGTCGACGCGCGCGACGGCGACGACCTCGCCCTGCCGTGGGCGGGTCCCGGCCCGGACGAGTGGGCGCTGCGGCTGGGCGTGGACGCCGGCACGGCGGTCGAGCTGGTCTGCGCCGCCGTCCGCGAGACCTTCGAGGAGTGCGGCGTCCTGCTCGCGACCTCGCCCGGCGGGCACGGGTTCCCGACCGTCGACGACGACGGCTGGGAGGCCGAGCGCCAGCGGCTGCTCGCCCGCGAGGTGGCCCTGTCCGACCTGCTCGTCGAGCGCCGGCTCGTGCTGCGCAGCGACCTGCTGCGCGCGTGGGCACGGTGGACCACCCCGGAGTTCGAGCCCCGGCGCTACGACACCTGGTTCTTCCTCGCCGCTGCTGGCGGACGGCCCGGGCGCGCGGCACCTGCCCGGCGGCGAGGCGAGCGGGTCGGCCTGGTGGTCGGCGGCCGCAGCGGTGCACGACCACCACGCCGGCGGTCTGGCGCTGATGCCGCCGACGCTGGTGACGCTGGAGGAGGTGGCGGCCGCGCCGTCGGCGGCCGCGCTGCTGGACCTCCAGCGCGACCTGACCCCGGTGCAGCCCGAGCCGGTCGACGTCGACGGCGAGGTGGTCCTGCGCTCCGCGCTGCCGGACCAGCCCGTGCCTCCTGGGCCCGTCCCCCACCGGACCGCCCCGTGAGCGGGCCCGCGCTCGGCGTCGCAGGCGCGTGGACCGGTGGCACCCACGGCGTGGCGACCTGCGTGCTGGCGCCCAACCCGGGCCCGATGACGCTCGACGGCACGAACACCTGGGTCGTCGGCGTGCCCGGAGCGGGAGCGGTCGTCGTCGACCCCGGCCCTCTCGACGAGGGCCACCTGGCCGCCGTGGTGGCCCGGACGCGCGAGCTGGACGCACCCGTGCGGGCGGTCCTGCTGACGCACGGCCACCTCGACCACAGCGAGGGCGCGGTGCGCTGCGCCGAGCTGGCCGGCGCGTGCCGGTGCGCGCGCTCGACCCGGCCCTGCGGCTCGGCGACGAGGGCCTCGCGGACGGCGACGTCGTCGAGGTCGGCGAGGTCGTCCTGCGCGTGGTGGGCACGCCCGGCCACACCTCGGACTCGCTGTCGTTCCTGCTCGAGCAGCCCGACGCGCGCCCCGGGCTGCTGACCGGCGACACCGTGCTGGGCCGCGGCACCACCGTCGTCGCCCACCCGGACGGTCGGCTCGGGCCGTACCTCGACTCGCTGCACCGCCTGCTCGCGCTGTCCGACGCGATCGAGGCCGACGGTGCCGGTGCCGGTGCCGGTGCCGGTGCCGGTGCTGCCGTGCTGCCCGGGCACGGGCCGGTGCTCGACGACGCCGCGGCGGCCCTGCGGGGGTACCTGGCGCACCGGGCGCAGCGGCTCGACCAGGTGCGGGACGCGCTCGCAGCGGGCGACCGCACGGTGCAGCAGGTGGTGGAGCGGGTCTACGCCGACGTCGACCGGGTGCTCTGGCCGGCGGCCGCGCTCAGCGTCCGGGCCCAGCTGGAGCACCTGCGCGACACCGGCGAGGTGGGCCCGGGCGTCGAGCACTGACCCGTCCCGGAGCGGGTCGGCGCCGGGTCAGCGCGCGCGGCGCACCAGGCGGTCGACGTCGAGCAGCACGACGGCGCGCGCCTCGAGCCGGATCCAGCCCCGCGAGGCGAAGTCGGCCAGGGCCTTGTTGACGGTCTCGCGGGAGGCGCCGACCAGCTGGGCGAGCTCCTCCTGGGTGAGGTCGTGCGCCACCAGCACGCCGGCGTCGGTCTGCCGGCCGAACCGGCGGGACAGGTCGAGCAGCGCCTTGGCCACCCGGCCCGGGACGTCGGAGAACACCAGGTCGGCGAGCGAGTCGTTGGTGCGGCGCAGCCGGCGGGCGAGGGCCTGGAGCAGGTGCCGCGCGACGTCGGGGCGTCCGGTGAGGAAGTCCTGCAGGTCGGTGTGGCCGAGCCCGACGAGCTCGGCGTCGGCGACCGCGGTGGCCGTGGCGGTGCGCGGGCCGGGGTCGAACAGCGACAGCTCGCCGAACATCTCGCCGGGCCCGAGCACGGTCAGCAGGTTCTCGCGGCCGTCGCCGGAGGTGCGCCCGAGCTTGATCTTGCCGGCGGTGATGACGAACAGCCGGTCACCGGCGTCGCCCTCGGCGAACAGCGCCTCGCCGCGCGGGAGGTCGACCCTCGACATCGAGGCGAGCAGCGCGGCCGCCGCCTCGTCGTCGAGGGCGGCGAACAGGGGCGCCGAGCGCACCACGTCGTCGTCCACGTCTCCTCCAGGCGGGTCGTCGAGCGGCACCGGGCCGCTCGGTCGGGAGGCAGTCTGCCACCAGGGCCCGTCCGGGGCCCGCCGCCGAGGCGGCGCGCCGTGGGTCGGGCCCGTGGGTGCGGCTCCGTGGGTGGGCTCCGTGGGTCGGGCTCCGTGGTCCGAGGGGCTCAGGCGCCGAGGCGGGTGCGGGGCACGCGGGACAGCGCCGCGACGAGCTGCTCGGTCGAGGCGTCGCAGCGGTCCTCCAGCGCCTCCTCGTACGCGGCCATCCGGCCGAGGGCGTCCCGCAGCTCGCCGAGGTGGGTGCCGAGGTCGTCGCCGCCGTGGCGGCTCAGCAGGTGGCTGACCTCCGCGGCCGACGGCGGCACGGGCAGCGAGGGATCCAGGTCGGCGGTGCGTTCCTGGACGTGGGCCTCGACGGTGGCGGCCACGGCGAGGTCGAGGCGCGCCTGCAGCAGCCGGCGCAGGTACCGGCTGCGGACCTGCTCGGCGCGCAGCTCGAGCCGGCGCTCGCGCAGGTCGGTGAGAGGCACGCCGGCGGGCATCCCGTGGACGGTCCGCGCAGCGAGGGTGGTCGTGGTCACGTGCCTGAGATCGTCCTGCGGGGAGGCGGTCTTGAGCCGCCGCGACACGGATCACCCGTGCGGGGCAGCGGCGTCGGTGGGGGCACGTAGGCTCGGGCCGTGCGAGGAGTCCCCCCGACCGCCACCGGCCGCAAGCGGCAGGCCCGCCGCATCCACCGGGCGCTGGCCGAGCGCTACCCGGACGCGCACTGCGAGCTCGACTTCCAGGACCCCCTCCAGCTCCTGGTCGCCACCGTGCTGTCGGCGCAGACCACCGACGTCCGGGTGAACCTGGTGACCCCCGCGCTGTTCGCGCGGTACCCGGACGCCGCGGCGTACGCCGCGGCCGACCGCGCCGAGCTGGAGGAGATGATCCGGTCCACCGGCTTCTTCCGCGCCAAGGCGAACTCGCTCATCACCCTCGGGGCCGCCCTGGTCGAGCGCTTCGACGGCGAGGTCCCGGGCCGGCTGAAGGACCTCGTCACGCTGCCCGGCGTGGGCCGCAAGACCGCCAACGTGGTGCTGGGCAACGCCTTCGGCGTCCCGGGCATCACCGTCGACACGCACGTCGGCCGGCTGGCGCGGCGGTTCGGGTGGACCGAGCAGGACGACCCGGTCAAGGTCGAGCACGAGGTCGGCGCCCTGTTCGAGAAGCGCGACTGGACGATGCTGTCGCACCGGCTGATCTTCCACGGCCGGCGCACCTGCCACGCGCGCAGGCCGGCCTGCGGGGCGTGCCCCGTGGCCGCCGACTGCCCGTCCTACGGCGAGGGCGAGACCGACCCGGTCAAGGCCGCCCGGCTGGTGCGGACCGGACCGGACGCCGACGTCGCGGAGGTGCAGGCCGGGTGAGCATGCCGGCCTGGGCCGCCCGGCTCGCCGAGGTGGTCCCGACCGTCGAGGCCGGCGCGCTGTCCCGCTTCACCCCGCCGCCGGACGAGCGCCCGCGCGAGGCCGCGGTGCTCCTGCTGTTCGGGCCGGGCGACGCCGGTGACGGCGAGGTCGTCCTGCTCGAGCGCGCCGCCGACATGCGCTCGCACCCGGGGCAGGTCGCCTTCCCCGGTGGCGCGTCCGAGCCGGGCGAGGGCCCCGAGGAGGCGGCGCTGCGCGAGGCCGAGGAGGAGATCGGGCTCGACGCCTCGTCGGTGCGCCTGCTCGGCACCCTCCCGGCGCTGTACCTGCCGCCGTCGCGCTTCGCCGTCCACCCCGTCGTGGCCTGGTGGGAGCGCCCGCACGACCTCGACGTGCGCGACCCGTCCGAGGTGGCCCGGGTCGAGCGGGTGCCGCTGCCGGAGCTGCTCGACCCCGAGAACCGTTTCAGCACCGTGCTGTCCGGGGCGTACCGCGGCCCGGCGTTCGCGGCGAGCGGCCTGTTCGTCTGGGGGTTCACCGCCGGCCTGCTGGCGCGCCTGCTCGTGGCCGCCGGCATCGGCGGGGAGTGGGACGAGAGCCGGGTGCGTCCGATCCCCGCCGCGCAGCTGCGCGACTGGCGCCCGCAGGTGGAGCCGTGAGCGAGCTCGGCGCGGCCGGGGAGATCCGATGACGGAGGCCGTGCTCGTCGACGTCCTGCTGGTGGCCGTGCTGGTGGCCTACCTGGTCAACGGCGTCCGGCGCGGGGCGCTCGCCGGCGTGCTGTCGGTGGCCGGGCTGGTGCTCGGCGCGGTGGTCGGGGCCTTCGTCGTGCCCGTCCTGGCCGACGACCTCGAGCCGGGTCCGGGCCGTTCGCTGCTCGTCCTCGGCGGGATCCTGGTGCTGGCCGCCGGGGGCCAGGCGATCGGCGGCGCGCTCGGGCGGCGCGGCCGCGGGTCGCTGCCCGAGGGACGCGCCCGGATCGTCGACTCCGCACTCGGCGGGGTGGCCGCCGTGCTGGTGGTGACCGTGCTGCTCACGGTGATGGTCGCCGCCGTCCGCGGTGCGGCGGTGCCGAGCCTGTCGCGCGCGGTCGCGTCGTCGACGGTCGCGCGGGCGCTCGACCGGGTCGTCCCTGACGCCCTCACCGGCGCCGCCGACGGGTTGGCGCGCAGCGTGGCCGGCGGCTTCCCGCGGGTGTTCGAGGGCGTCGGGCCGGAGGTCATCGTCCCGGTCGACCCGCCGGTGGCGGCCGAGATCGGCGACGTCGCCGCCCGGGTGGGGTCCAGCACGGTCAAGGTCACCGGCGCGACGGACGGGTGCGGAACCTCGCAGGAGGGATCGGGCTTCGTCATCGCGCCGGAGCGGGTGGTCACCAACGCGCACGTCGTGATGGGGGTGCCGCACCCGCAGGTGCAGGTGCGTGGCGAGGGGGAGCGGCTCGACGCCACGCCCGTGCTGTTCGACCCCGACCGCGACCTCGCCGTGCTCGCCGTCCCGGGGCTGCGGGCCGACCCCTTCGCGCGCGGCGAGGACCTCGACCGCGGCGCGCCGGCCGCCGTCCTCGGCTACCCGCTCGACGGCCCGTACACCTCGAGCCCGGCGCGGGTGCGCCAGGTGCTGCGCGCCACCGGTGAGGACATCTACGGCGAGAGCGGGGTCCGCCGCGAGGTCTACGCCCTCTTCGCCACGGTGCGGCAGGGCAACTCCGGGGGGCCGGTCGTCGACCCGCAGGGGCGTCTGGTCGGCGTGGTGTTCGCCGCCTCGCTCGACGACCCCGACACCGGCTACGCGCTCACCCTCGCCGAGGCCGGCCCGGTGCTCGACGCCGCCCCGACGGCCACCGAGACCGTCGGCGTCGGGCCCTGCTCGCGGCACTGAGCGCTCGTCCGTCCACGAGGTCGAAAGATGCTGCGGGAGAGCCGATCCGGTCAGGCCAGGTCGTCGAGCCACTCGGTGAGCAGCGCCGTCACCTGGTCCGGGGCCTCCTCGGCGAGGAAGTGGCCGGCGTCGTCCAGCAGGTGCCAGGAGTAGTCGCCGCGGACCCACCGCGACGAGCCGCGCGCCTGGGCCGGCGGCACCTGGGTGTCCAGGGCGCCGTGCAGCTGCAGCACCGGCACCGTGATCGTGCGGCGCATCGTCCGGCTGAACCGCCAGCCGTCTGCGCGCACCCGGGAGCGGAACGCCCAGCGGTAGTACTCCATCGCGCTGTGGGCGACCGACGGGATCGCGATCGCTCGCTCGTAGTGCTCGGCCTCCTCCGGCGAGGGCCACCCCGGACCGGACCAGCGCTCGAGCAGCTCGGTGACGTACCCGCCCGCGAGCAGCTGTCGCTCGGGGTGCACCGGCGCCTGGAACGCCAGGACGTGCTGCAGGCCGGCCAGGTTCGCCGGGTCGTGCAGCGCGGTGAACGTGCGCAGCGGGTGCGCGGTGCCGAGGGCCGCCACGGCGCGGGTGCGGCGCGGCTGCATCGCCGGCATCGCCCAGGCGATCCACGCACCCCAGCCGTGGCCGACGACCACCGCCCGCGACTCCCCGAGGCTGCGGATCACGCCCGCGACGTCGGCGGCCAGGGTGAAGGTGTCGTAGCCGCGGGGCGGCTTGTCGCTGCCGCCGAAGCCGCGCAGGTCCATCGCCACCGCGCGGTAGCCGGCCGCGGCCAGGGCGGGGAGCTGGTGCCGCCAGGCCCACCACGTCTGCGGGAACCCGTGCAGCAGCAGGACGAGCGGGGCCTCTCCCGTGGTGGGTGCACCGGACGGCGGTGCGGGCGCGCACTCGGCCACGTGGAAGCGGCTGCCGTTCGCGGAGACGAAGCGGTGCTGCCAGGGGCCGTCGACGAGGACGGCGCTGGCATCGGTGGTCACGCCCAGCAGCGTGTCACAGGTGGTGGCTCAGACGGACGTGCGCTCGTGGCCCTTGATCGCCTCGACGGAGTCCTTCGCGGTGTCGATCGTGCGCTGCGGCGCGCTGACCTGCTGCAGCCGTCCGCGTCCCACGAGCGCCAGCACCGCGGCCAGGATCAGCAGCACGCCGGTGACGACGAGGAACGCGGCCCACTCGGCGAGACCGGCGGCGACCAGGCCGTACGCGCCGGCGAAGCAGAGCAGGATGAACGCGATCAGCGCGAAGAACGCCGCGCCCGCCAGCAGCCCCGCGCCGATGCCGCCCTTGGTGACGTCGGCCTTGACCTCCGCCTTGGCCAGCTCGATCTCGGCGCGCACCAGGCCGGACATCTGGTTGCTGATGTCGGCCACCAGCTGCCCGATCGTGCGCTCGTCGCCGTCAGCGGCGGCGCTCGTGCCCTTGCTGAGGTCCATGCTCGCCTCCCCGGCCGTGCGGTCCTCGGTCGCGTCCGACTCTAGGGGGTCGTCGCGTGCTCGGCCCGTCAGCCCACCCGCTGGTAGACGTCCGGGATGCCGTCGTGGTCGTCGTCGCGCGACTCCTCCTCGCAGATGCCGCCGGTACACGCGGTTGCGGAGCCGGAGCACGACGGTGGCGAGCAGGGCGGCCGCGAGCGACCCGACCAGGACCGCGACCTTGACGTGGTCGTCGCGTGCGCTGCCGGCTGCCGAAGGCGAGGTCGCCGATGAGCAGCGAGACGGTGAACCCGATCCCCGCCAGGAGCGACAGGCCGAGCACGTCGACCCAGGTCGAGCTCGTCGTCCAGCTCGGCCCGGGTGAACCTGGCCGTGGCCCAGGCGCCCAGCATCACGCCGGCGCACTTGCCGACCACGAGCGCGACGACGACCGCGGTGAACGCGCGGTCGGCGACCGCCTCGGACAGACCGCCGGCCCCGATCCCGACGCCTGCCGCGAACAGGGCGAAGACCGGGACGGCGAAGCCGGCGGACAGGGGCCGGACGGCGTGCTCGATCCGCTCGCCGACCGAGTGCTCCTCCGCGACACCGTCCCGGGTGCGGGTGCGCACCGGCAGGGACAACCCGAGCAGGACACCGGCGACGGTGGCGTGCACCCCGGACTCGTGCACGAGCAGCCAGGTCAGGACCGCCGAGCGGGACCAGCAGCCACCACCACGCCCGTGGGAGCCGGGCGACCAGGGCGAAGCCGCGCCAGCGGGAGCAGGGCGAGCAGCAGCGGCGGCCACCCCACGCTGTCGCTGTAGAAGACCGCGATGATGATGATCGCCACAGGTCGTCGACCACGGCCAGGGTCAGCAGGAAGGCGCGCAGCGCCGCTGGGCAGGTGCGTGCCGAGCACCGCGAGCACGGCCAGGGCGAACGCGATGTCGGTGGCCGTCGGGATCGCCCAGCCGCGCGTGCTCGCCTCCGGGTCGCCCGCGGTGACGGCCAGGTAGAGCAGGGCCGGGACGCACCATGCCGCCGAGCGCCGCCGGCGACCGGGACGGCCGCCCGTCGCGGGTCGCGCAGGTCGCCGACGACGAGCTCGCGCTTGAGCTCGAGCCCGCCACCAGGAAGAAGATCGCCAGCAGGCCGTCGCGCCGCCCACGGTGAGCCGAGGCGTCCAGGCCGAGGTGCCAGCGACGTCCGGGCCGAGCGCCGCGTCACGGGTGCCGGTGTAGCCGCCGGCCCAGGGCGAGTTCGCCCAGACCAGCGCGACCACCGCCGCGACCGAGCAGCAGCAGGCCGCCGACGGTCTCGGCGCGCAGCACCTGGGCGATGAAGCTGGCCTCGCGCCAGGTCTCGGCGCGCGCGAACAGCGCCCGCACGCTCGGTGGGTGTGTGCTCATCGCTGGCTGTTCGTCACGGTGGCCGTCCTAGATGAGGTCTCGGGCTGGTCGCGGGGTCGCTCGATCGCTTGCCGACCAGACTTCCCGGCGCACCGCGCCCCACCCTACCGGCGCACCGCCGGCGAGTTGTCACCGCGACGTCCACCTCCGGCCTGATCTGGTGGTGACTGCCGCGTGGCCCCGGCGAGTTGTCACCACCAGGCCAGGTCCGGACCGGTCGAGGTGCGCCGACAGCCGCGTCGTCCACAGGGTCGACGATGGCGCCGACCGTCCACAGCGGGACGCGCGACGTCGGCCGGGCGCGATGGTGCCGACGCATCCTGCGCAGATGCGCGGACGACGGAATCTCTGGCCGGACGGTGGGCGCGCGCTCTTTCGTCGGCAGCCGTTGCGACGCGACAGCTGCGTGCGCTGGCCACTGCGAGCACAGGACTGCGTCACCGGCTCGCTCTCGGATCGTCGACGACGCCGGGCGGCGTCCTGCACTCGCGGCATCCGCCGCCGGCGCTCGGACATGCACGTCGCGCCCTCAGCGCGTCACCGGGTGCGGTCGACGAGGTCGTTCGAGGTCTCGGTGTCCGGGATCGTTCGGCCTCGCGTCGTCCTGCATGAGTCGCGCCGTCACCAGGAGGTCGACGTCGTCCGACGCGAGGGGTTCCCGCCGGCGCACCGCGCGTCCCGGGCGGCGATCGACGCCGGCGCGTGGGGACCGACCGGGGCGTGCTGCTGCTGCGGTCGTCCCGGCCAGCGTCAACCGGCGGCTGGCGTCCGCCGACGAGGTGCGGGGCCGAGCGCGAGGTGGCGGGCCGCATCCGGCGGGCGTCGGCTCGTGCGGTCGGCTGGCTCGCCGACGCAGCAGGTGGCGTCGACGCGTTGAGCGAGCTCGACTTCGCCGGCTGCGCCGCGCGGCCGGCGTCTCCCGAGCCGCGGCGGCAGCGACTGCGCCGCGACGCCGACGGCAGGTGGCCGCTACCTCGACGTCTAGTGGATCCGCGCACGGACGGGCGTCGGGTGGTGGTCGAGGTCGACGGCCGAGGGCACATGCGAGGAGGAGCGTCTGGGAGGACGACCTGCTCAAGGGCCAACGACGTCACCATCGACGACCACGCGATCGTGCTCCGCCTCGCCGGGCACGTGACGCGCGCGGAACCACGTCGCGCGCTGGCCCAGGTGGTCGCGCCTTCGGCCGCGGCGAGCTGTCACCACCAGACGAGCGCAGGGCCTGTGGTGCGTGGTGACAGCGTCGAGCGCGGTCAGGCCTCGTCGGCGGCCTTGCCGGAGCCGAGGCCGGTCTTGATCAGGTCCATGACCGTGGAGTCGGCGAGCGTGGTGACGTCGCCGACCTCGCGGTGCTCGGCGACGTCCTGGAGCAGCCGGCGCATGATCTTGCCGGAGCGGGTCTTCGGCAGCTCCGGGACGACCAGGATCTGGCGCGGCTTGGCGATCGGCGCCGATCTCCTTGGCGACGTGGTCGCGCAGCTCCTCGACGATGCTCGTCGCCCTCCTCGGCGCCGCCGCGCAGGATGACGAAGGCGACGACGGCCTGGCCGGTGGTCTCGTCGGTGGCGCCGACGACGGCGGCCTCGGCGACCTTCGGGTGCGACACCAGCGCCGACTCGATCTCGGTGGTGGAGAGCCGGTGGCCGGAGACGTTCATCACGTCGTCGACCCGGCCGAGCAGCCAGATGTCGCCGTCGTCGTCCTTCTTCGCGCCGTCGCCGGCGAAGTACATGCCCGGGAACCGCGACCAGTAGGTCTCCTTGTACCGCTCCGGGTCGCCCCAGATGCCGCGCAGCATCGCCGGCCACGGCTCGGTGAGCACGAGGTAGCCGCCCGCCGCCGTCGGGCACCGGCTGCGCCGTCGTCGTCGACGACGTCGGCGCCGATGCCGGGCAGCGGCACCTGCGCCGACCCCGGCTTGGTCGTCGGTGACGCCCGGGCAGCGGGCTGATCATGATCGCGCCGGTCTCGGTCTGCCACCAGGTGTCGACGATCGGGGCGCCGGTCGCCGCCGATGACCCGGCGGTACCACATCCACGCCTCGGGGTTGATCGGCTCGCCGACGCGAGCCGAGCAGCCGCAGCGAGGACAGGTCGTGCTCGGCGGGGATCTCCTCGCCCCACTTCATGAAGGTGCGGATCGCGGTCGGCGCGGTGTAGAGGATCGTCACGCCGTACTTCGCGACGATCTCCCACCAGCGGCCCTGGTGCGGGGTGTCCGGCGTGCCCTCGTACATCACCTGGGTGGCGCCGTTGGCCAGCGGGCCGTAGACGATGTAGGTGTGGCCGGTGACCCAGCCGACGTCGGCGGTGCACCAGTAGACGTCGGTCTCGGGCTTGAGGTCGAAGACGTTGCGGTGCGTGTACGCCGTCTGCGTCAGGTAGCCGCCGGTGGTGTGCAGGATGCCCTTCGGCTTCCCGGTCGTGCCGGAGGTGTAGAGGATGAACAGCGGGTGCTCGGCGTCGAACGCCTCCGGGGTGTGCTCGGTCGACGGCCGGTCCCGACGGCGTCGTGCCACCAGACGTCGCGGCCGTCGTTCCACGTCGACGTCCTGCCCGGTGCGCCGGACGACGAGCACGTTGCTGCGACGCTGCCCGCGCGCGCCTTCGCCAGCGCCTCGTCGACCGCGGGCTTGAGCGCGGACGGCCGCGCCGCGGCGGTAGCCGCCGTCGGCGGTGATGACGACCTTGGCCTCGGCGTCGTCGATGCGGGAGCGCAGCGCGTCGGCGGAGAAGCCGCCGAAGACGACGGAGTGCGGCGGCGCCGATGCGGGCGCAGGCGAGCATCGCGACGACGGCCTCGGGGATCATCGGCAGGTAGATCGCGACCCGGTCGCCGGCCTCGACGCCGAGGGCGGTCGAGCGCGTTCGCGGCCCGGCAGACCTCGTCCTGCAGCTCGGCGTAGGTGATCGTGCGGGTGTCGCCGGGCTCGCCCTCGAAGTGGATCGCGACCCGGTCGCCGTTGCCCGGCCTCGACGTGCCGGTCGACGCAGTTGTAGGCGACGTTGAGCTTGCCGCCGACGAACCACTTCGCGAACGGCGCCTCGGACCAGTCCAGGGTCTCGTCGAAGTCGGTGTCCCAGGTGACAGGTCGCGGGCCTGCTCGGCCCAGAACGCCAGCCGGTCGGCGGCCGCCTCGTCGTAGAGGTCGGCCTTGGCGATGGCCTGCGCGGCGAAGCCTCGGTCGGCGGGAAGCGCCGGTCCTCGGTGCGACAGGTTCTCGAGGGCTGGCTGCTGGCGTTGTCGGACATCGTCGTCCCTCCGGTCGGGCGTGCTCCATCGCGCGGGGCCGCTCGCCCCGGTCCGACCCTAACGACGGCCGGTCGGGCGGGCACCTGCCGGGCCGGGTGCTGCGACGAACGGGCGGGCCGGGACGGTGGGCGGTCGCCGGCGTCGCCGGCCGCAGCACGCCGGACCGGCCCGGGTGCGCAGGTGCCGCGACCCGGGCCGGTCGCCGAGGCGGGTGGACGCCTCAGGTGGGATGGAGCTCAGCAGGCTCAGTGCGAGACCGCCTTCTCGGCGCCGGCGCCGGTCATCGACCGGACCTGCATCTCGGCCGACTTGGCGTCGTGGTCGGCCTCCGGCTTGCTGAGTGACCGTGCCGAGCCAGCCGAGCAGGAACGCCAGCGGGATCGACACCAGGCCGGGGTTGTCGAGCGGGAACCAGTGGAAGTCGACGCCGGCGTCCTTGATCATCGACAGGCTCGCCCCGGTGGCCGGGTCGACCTTGCCGGAGACCACCGGCGAGAAGATGATCAGCACGACGCAGCTGATCAGCCCGCCGTACATGCGACCACAGCGCGCCGCGGGTGTTGAACCGCTTCCAGAACAGCGAGTAGAGGATCGTCGGCAGGTTCGCGCTCGCCGCGACGGCGAAGGCCAGCGCCACCAGGAACGCGATGTTCTGGCCGAGGGCGAACATGCCGCCCACGATCGCCAGCGCGCCGATCACCACCACGGTGCGGCGGGCGATCTTGACCTCGGCGTCCGGCGCCGACCTCGCCGTGCTTGATCACGTTGGCGTAGATGTCGTGGGCGAACGAGGTCGCCGCGGTGATGGTGAGACCGGCGACCACGGCGAGGATCGTGGCGAAGGCCACCGCCGAGATGAGGCCCAGCAGGATGGTCCCGCCGAGCTCGAACGCCAGCAGCGGGGCGGCCGAGTTGGCCCCGCCGGGTGCCGCCTTGATCTCGTCCGGGCCGACGAGCGCGCCGGCGCCGTAGCCCGAGCACAGGCTGAACAGGTAGAACAGGCCGATCAGCCAGATCGCCCAGACCACGCTGCGCCGGGCCTCCTTGGCGGAGGGCACCGTGTAGAAGCGCATCAGCACGTGCGGCAGGCCCGGCGGTGCCGAGCACCAGCGCCAGCGACAGCGAGATGAAGTCGATCTTCTTCAGGTCGGTGGCGCCGTACTGCTTGCCCGGGTCGAGCAGGGCGCCGGCGTTCTCGACGCCGTCGGAGGTCGCCCGCTCCACCGACGTCGCCGAGGAGGCTCGGAGAGGTTGAAGCCGTACTTGCGCGAGCACCCAGACCGTCATCACGCCGGCACCGACGATCAGCAGCACCGCCTTGATGATCTGCACCCAGGTGGTGCCCTTCATGCCGCCGACGAGGACGTAGACGATCATCAGCAGGCCGACGACGGCGACGACCGCGTACTGCGCGCCGGTGCCGGTGACGCCGAGCAGCAGGGCCACGAGGCCACCGGCGCCGGCCATCTGGGCGAGCAGGTAGAAGAAGCAGACGGCGAGCGTGCACAGAGCAGCCGCCATCCGGATCGGCCTCTGCCGCAGCCGGAACGACAGCACGTCGGCCATCGTGAACTTGCCGGTGTTGCGCAGCAGCTCGGCCACCAGCAGCAGCGCGACGAGCCACGCCACGAGGAAGCCGATGGAGTAGAGGAAGCCGTCGTAGCCGTTGAGGGCGATGGCCCCGGCGATGCCGAGGAAGCTCGCGGCCGACAGGTAGTCGCCGGCGATCGCGGTGCCGTTCTGCGGGCCGGTGAACGACCGCCCGCCGGCGTAGAAGTCGGCGGCCGTGCGGTTGTTGCGCGAGGCGCGGATGACGATCGCCAGGGTGACGACGACGAAGACGCCGAAGATGGTGATGTTCAGCGCGGGGTTGCCGATGTCGACGGCGGGGGCGAGGTGGACGTTCACGCCGCACCTCCCTCGAGCCGGGCGCGGAGCTTCTCGGCCTCGCCGTCGTACTTCTTGTTGGCCCAGCTGCGGTACGCCATCGTGATGGCGAACGTGGAGACGAACTGGCCGAGGCCGAACAGCAGGCCGATGTTGATGTTGCCCAGCACCTTGGTCCCCATGAAGTCCGGCGCGAACGCCGCGAGCAGCACGTAGAGGAAGTACCAGACGAGGAACAGCGCCGTCATCGGGAAGATGAAGGACCGGAAGGTGCGCTTGAGAGCCGCGAACTCGGGGCTCGCCGCGATCTCCTCATGGGTGGTGCCGGACCCGTCTCCGGGTGGCTTGATGAACGTGTCGGACACGAGACCTCCAGGGCGTCAGCCACCCCGACCACGACGTCGGGGTCGGCGACACGTTCCCGCAGGTGGCGGTGCGGGCGTCAGAGGCGCGGCCGCCGGGGCGGCAGGTGGCGTCGCCGCGTCGCCGTGCGGTCGTCTGGTGCGCCGAACGGTCGGCGGCGGAGGACGTCGATCGGGACGCGTTGGCGCTGCGCGGACCGCGTGGGACGGCCTCGGTGGGCCGGTGCCACCGTCCCTGCGAGGTCGTCGCCGCCCCTCGACGGCGTGCCCGGCACGGCTGAACCAGACGTCAGCGCAGCGAGGTGATCTCGAACTCGCGCGAGGGAGAGGCGATCTCGTCCTGCGCGTCGATGAGGCGGATCTCGCGGTGGCCGCTGTCGGCGGTGGCCTGCATCACCGCGAAGACGCTCGCCGCGGTACGGGCGAGCGCCGGCTCGAGCCCGTCGGTGAGCAGGTGGGCGAGGAACAGCGCAGCGGTGGCGTCGCCGGCGCCGTTGACGCTGAGCGGGAGCAGCGGCGTGGTCACCTGGAGCACGCGCTCGCCGTCGGACGCGAGCATCGACACCGACTGCGGGTCGGACTCGTCGGTGTGCACGCTGGTGACGAGCACCGTGGCCGGGCCCAGCGCGTGCAGCTCGTCGACGGCCGCGAGCAGGTCGGCCACCGACCGCACGGCGCCGGGCTCGCGGCCGGTGAGGAACTCCAGCTCGAACTGGTTGGGCGTCACCACGTCGGCCGCCGGCACGACCCGGTCGCGCATGAACTCGGGGATGCCCGGACGGACGAAGAAGCCGCGCCCGACGTCGCCCATCACCGGGTCGCAGCAGTACACGGCGGCCGGGTTGGCCGCCCGCACCTTGGCCACGGCGTCGAGGACGACCTCGCCCACGGCCTCGGCGCCCTGGTACCCGGACAGGACGGCGTCGCACGTCGGCAGGACGCCGCGCTCCTCGATGCCCGCCACGACCTCCGCGATCTCCGCCGGCGCGAGCAGCGGCCCGCGCCACGAGCCGTACCCCGTGTGGTTGGAGAAGTGGACGGTGTTGACGGCCCAGACCTCGTGCCCGAGGCGCTGGAGCGGGAACACCGCCGAGGAGTTGCCCGCGTGGCCGTACGCCACCGACGACTGGATGCTGAGGATCCGCATCCCGCCACGCTACTGTGCTGGATTGCTCGCTCGGGCGCGGGCGCTCGGGCGACGTCTCTCCCTCGGCCCGCGCAGCGACTCCGTCGGCGCGTTCCTCGGTCCAGACGTCGCCGCGCCCGCTTCCTCGCTCGCGCCGCTCGACCCGGACGGCTTCAGGCGTGTGGAGCCGCACCATCACGCGTCCGACGTCGGCGGGCACCCGGTCGCGGGTCAGCCGCGACACCAGCACCATCACGCCGAACGCGAGCGGCATCGTCCACGCGGCGGGCTGCTGCAGCATCACCGCGAGCACGCCGTCGACCGGCGCCCCGACGATCGTCAGCAGCACCGCCGCGCTCGAGGTGGACCCGCCGACCGCGAGGCCCCACAGGGCACCCGGCGCGGTGAGGCCGCGCCACCAGATGCCCAGCAGCAGCAGGGGGCAGAAGGTGGAGGCGGCCACGGCGAAGGCCAGGCCCACCGTCCCGGCCAGCGAGGTCGAGGTCGCGACGAGGGAGAGCGCCAGGGGCACCAGCACCGCCACGACGGCCCCGCAGCGGAACAGGGCGACGGCGTGCCAGTCGCGGCGGGACGCCACGCCTCCCAGCAGGTCTCGCGAGATGACGCCGGCGACCGAGACGACCAGACCGGACGACGTCGACAGGAAGGCAGCGAAGGCGCCCGCCACGAGCAGCGCCGAGGTGAGCTCGCCCCAGGGTGCGGGGAGCAGCCGGCCGGGCAGCTCGAGCACCACGGTGTCGGTGCGGCCGGTGAGCAGCAGGTCGGCGGCGTACACGCGTCCGAGTGCGCCGTAGACCGGCGGCCACAGGTAGAACAGGCCGAGCAGACCGATCACGATCGCGGTCGTGCGACGCGCGGCCCGCCCGTCGGGGTTGGTGTAGAAGCGCACCAGCACGTGCGGCAGGCCCATCGTCCCGAACAGCAGGGCGAGCACCAGCGAGTAGGTGGCGTACAGCGGGTGCTCGCGTCCGCCGGCGCCCGACAGCGGTGCGGCCCAGGTGGGCCCGTCGCTCACCACGACCGTGTCGGCGTGGGGGACGGGCGTCCCGGCGGCGATCGTCACCTCGGTGCCCGCACCGAGCCGGGCGCGCTCGCCGTCGTCGAGCCGAGCGGGCCCGAGTACGGGCGGCCGTCGACGGTGCCGACCACGCCGATCGTCGTGGCGGGGGCGGCGACCACGTCGACCGGGTCGGTGAGCGTGGCGACGGTGGTCTCGCGGGCCACCGGCGGGCCCGGGGCCGACGGGTCGGGCGCGCCGTCGGAGTGCCAGGCGATGACCAGGAACAGCACCGGCGTGGCGATCGCCGTGACCTTGAGCCAGTACTGGAACGCCTGGACCAGCGTGATCGACCGCATCCCGCCGGCGATGACGTTCAGGACCACCACGGCCGCGACGAGGGCGGCCCCCGCGGCGACCGGTGCCCCGGTCACCGAGCGCAGCGCGACGCCGGCTCCCTGCATCTGGGGCAGCAGGTAGAGCCACCCGATGCCCACGACCAGCAGGGCCGAGGCGCGGCGGACGGAGCGTGGACGACAGCCGCGACTGCGCGAAGTCCGGCAGCGTGTACGCGCCGCTGCGCCGCAACGGCGCCGCCACCAGGCAGAGCAGGACGAGGTAGCCCGCGGTGTACCCGACGGCGAACCAGAGCATGTCCACGCCACCGGTGAAGACGAGGCCGGCGACGCCGAGGAAGCTCGCCGCGGAGAGGTACTCGCCGCCGATCGCCGAGGCGTTGCCCCGCGGCGTCACCGCGCGCGAGGCCACGTAGAAGTCGCTCGTGGTGCGCGAGACCCGCAGGCCGACGGCGCCGATCGCGATGGTGGCCACGCAGACGACCGCGACGGCGAGGATGCCGAGGGCCGGCGTGGTCACGGCCGGTCCACGAGCTCGCTGAAGTCGCGCTCGACCCGCTCGGCCGCGCGCAGGTGGGCCCAGGCCGCGAGCCCGATCGCCGGGTACGCGAGCACGCCGAGGAGCAGCCACGGCAGGGGCACGCCGACGCAGCTCGAACCGGGCCAGGCCGGGTGCGAGCAGGAACAGCAGGGGGAGCCCGCCGACCGTCACGCCGAACCCGGCCAGCACGGCCAGGCCGAGCCGCAGCTGGGTGCGCACCAGCGAGCTGATGTAGAGCTCGCCGACGACGGTCTGCTCGTCGATGTCGGTGGTCGCGGACCGCGGCGGCGCCGGGCGCGGCGCACCGGTGCGCGGACTGGTCACCCGCACCCGGCGGCCCGCCGGCCGGCCGCGTCCCTGCTCGGTCACGGGCCGATCCTGCCGTGCTCAGGCACCCGGCCCGCCCAACCTGGCCCAGACGGCGGCGTGGTCGGTGCGGGGGAGACGGACCGTGCCGACGTCGACGACGGGCAGCCCGTCGACGAGCACGTGGTCGAGCTGGACGAACGGCGGCACCGCGCCGCCCTGCGGCCAGGTGCGCACCCAGCCACGGCCCAGCACCGCGTGGGCGTCGGTCAGCTCGGCGGTGAGCCGGCGGAACGCGGGGTGGTCCTGGCTGGAGTTCAGGTCGCCGGCGAGCACGACCGGCAGGTCCCCGTCGGCCTCGGCCGGACGCCCACGCCGCGAGGTCGCCGAGCTCCTCGTGCCACAGCACGGGGAACCGGACGGGCGGGCGTCGGGTGGGCCGCGCGCACCAGCACCGGGCCCAGGTCGGTCCCGACCTGCGACGGCCGGCTGGGCGAAGCGGCTCGGCGGGACGTCCTTCTCCTGCAACGGGAACCGGCTCAGCACGCCGGAGCCCGCCGGCCCGGGCGCAGGGTCCAGCACCTGCTCGGGAAGGAGGTCGTCGAGGCCGGCGTCGGTCAGCGCGTCCGCGGCCTCGGGGGTCAGCTCCAGCAGCACGAGCACGTCGACGTCCTGCTCCCGGACGGCGACGGCCAGCGCGTCCAGGTCGGCCCGGCCGAGCTCGAGGTTGGCCGCCATCACGACCAGGTCGTCGTCGCCGGGCGCGGCCTCGGGAGAGCCCCGGAACGCCGGGACCGCCAGCGCCACGTGCACGAGGACGAGCACCAGCGCCACCACCGAGGCGACCCGCCGCCGGAGCGCGACGACCACGACCAGCGCGGCGACGCACCACGCCGCCACCACCCAGCGCAGCGCCTGGACGCCGATCAGGTACCAGGGCGAGGCGATGTCGGCCCAGCGCAGCGCGGTGGCGACGACCAGCACCGTGAGCACCAGCCCGACCAGGCCGCTGGCGACGCGGTGCGTCACGCCCCCGACCGCGCCCGCAGCAGGCTGTCGCGCAGGTCGCGGGTGTGCCGCCGGCTCACCGCGAGCGTCACGCCGGCCAGCCGCACCGTGCAGCGTCCGCCCTCGACCCTGACCTCCTCGACGTGCGGCAGCGACACGAGGGTGGAGCGGTGGATCCGGACGAAACCGGCCGCGCCCCAACGCTCCTCGAGGGTGCTGAGCGGGACGCGGATCAGGTGGGTGCCGTCGGCGGTGTGGAGGCGGGCGTAGTCGCCGTGGGCCTCGACGTACCGCACCTGCGAGCGCTGCACGAACCGGGTGACGCCGCCGAGCTCGACCGGGATGGTCTCGTCCGGCGGCGGGGTCGGTGCCGCGGTGTCCTGGTCGCTGCCGTCGATCACCCGCTGCAGGGCGTCGGCCAGCCGGTCGGGGCGCACCGGCTTCATCAGGTAGTCGGTGGCCGCCAGCTCGAAGGCGTCGACGGCGTGCTGGTCGTAGGCCGTCACGAAGACGACCTGCGGGCGGCGGGTGAACCGGGCCAGCACGCGGGCGAGGTCGAGGCCGTCGAGGCCGGGCATCTTGATGTCGCTGAAGACCGCGTCGACGTCGTGCTCCTCGAGCAGCCGCAGCGCCTCCGCGGCGCCCTGGGCCGTGACGACCTCACCCACCCGGCCGTCCTGCCGCAGGAGCCAGGCGAGCTCGGCGAGGGCGGGTGCCTCGTCGTCGACGACGAGCACGCGCAGCGGTGCGCTCATCGGGTGCTCCTCCCTGCGGTGCTGCGACGACGGGTCGGGACGGACGCCGACCAGTCTGCCTCGCTCCGCCGCCCGGTGCCGGGAGAGCCGCAGGTCATCGCTCGCTCGCCCGTGGGCTGTACTTCGGGACGCGGAACGACACCTTGGTGCCTGCCCCCGGTGCGGTCTCGACGACGAGGCCGGCGTCGTCGCCGAACACCTGGCGCAGCCGCGAGTCGACGTTGCCCAGCCCCACCGAGTCCGAGCCGGACTCGCCGGACAGGGCCCGCCGCACCTCCTCGGGGTCCGAGCCGACGCCGTCGTCCTCGACCGAGATCAGGGCCTCGGCGCCGACGTCCTCGGCGACCAGGGTCACGTGGCCGACCCCCTCGCTGCCCTCCAGGCCGTGCCGGACCGCGTTCTCCACCAGGGGCTGCACCGACAGGAACGGGATCGAGACCGGGAGCACCTCGGGCGCCACCCGCAGCCGGACGTCGAGCCGGTCGCCGAAGCGCGCCTTCTCCAGCACCAGGTACCGCTCGACGTTGGTCAGCTCGTCGGCGAGGGTGGTGAACTCGCCGCCCCGGCGGAAGGCGTAGCGGGTGAAGTCCGCGAACTCGACCAGCAGGTCCCGTGCGCGGTCGGGGTCGGTGCGCACGAACGAGGCGATCGCGGTGAGCGAGTTGTAGACGAAGTGCGGGCTGATCTGGGCGCGCAGGGCGCGCAGCTCGGCCTCGATCATCCGGGTGCGCGACCGGTCGAGCTCGGCGAGCTCGAGGTTGGCCGAGACCCAGGACGCCGACCTCCTCCGCGGCGCGGACGAGCCCTGCGCTCGGCCGCGGACCGTACGCCGCGAGCGCACCGACGACCCGCTCGTCGGCCACCAGCGGGACGACGACGGCGTGCTGCACCGGGCAGGTCGGCTCCTGGCAGGCCACCTGGGACGGGGACAGGACGGCGGCCCGGCCGCGCTGGACGACGTCCTCGGCGTGCCGCACGGCGTGCTGGGCGTGGTCGGCCGACCCGGTGCCGTCCCAGGCCAGCAGGCGTCCCCCCGCGGTGAGCGCCACCGCCGGCGTCCCGAGGAGGGCGCGCAGGTGCCGCGCGGCGCGCGCGGCACCGGCGGCGGTCAGGCCGTCGCGCAGGTGCGGTGCGGCGAGCGAGGCGGTGTGCAGGGTCGCGAACGTCGCGCGGTCGGCGGGCGTGCCGAGGTCGGTGCGGCTGCGGAGGACCCGCAGCACGACGGCGACCGCGATGCCGACGAGGACGAGTCCCGCGAGCACGGCCTGCGTGGGGGTCACGCCGCGACGGTAGTGCCGCCGGGCCCCGGCAGGGCCGCCCGTACGCTGCCGTCGTGCCCCACGACGTCCGCGCGCCGGTCCCCGGCGCCCGTCGTGACCCGCTCGAGGCGCTCGCGGCGCTGCCCGGCGTCGCCGACGACGTGGAGGCCGCGCGTCAGGCGTGCGAGCGGTTGCGCTGGCACCCCGCGATGCGCCGCCGCAGCGCCGAGTGCCGCGCCGAGGCGGCGGTCTGGTCGGCCCGCGCGAGCGCCGCGGTGGAGGGCGCGCGGCTGCCGGTGACGCTGGTGCGTGACGCGGTCCGCGGCGCCCGCGACCTGCCCGACGACGCCGCCGGACGCGTGGTCGCCGGTGCGGCCCGCGCGGTGGCGGAGGCGGAGCGGCTCTCGCAGGACGGCGCGCGCCTGGTCCGCGACGCGCCCCGGCAGTCGCTGGTCCGGCTGCACGTCGCCGCGGTCGGCGGCTACCTGCCCGATGCCGAGGTCGGTCGGCCGAGACGCGTCGGTGAGCTGCCGCGCGGCGCGGATCTGGCTCTGCCCGAGGCGGTCTCGGCGGCTGAGGCGTCCGAGCGGCTCGACGCGCTGGTCGCGCTGCTGGCGACGCCGACCCGGGCGCCGGTGCTGGTGCTCGCCGCCATCGCCTCGGCCGAGATTCTCTGTGCCGCACCGTTCGTCGACGGCAACGGTGTGGTGGCACGCGCTCTCCAGCGTGCGCTCGTCGTGGGTCGCGGCCTGGACCCGATGGGTGCGGCGGTGCCGGAGTCGGCGCTGCTGGCGGAGGCGGGTCGCTACGCGGAGGCGCTGCACGGCTACGCCGCCGGCGGCGCCGAGGGGGTGGCCGGCTGGATCAGGTTCACCGCCTCGACGGTCGTCGCGGGCGCCACGGAGGGCACCGTCCTCGCCGACGCCGTCCTCGCCGGCCGCACGCCCGAAGAGCTGAGAACCGCTCAGTCGCAGGCCTTCGCGACCTCGCGGACGACCCAGGCGTTGACGGTCGTGTGGTCGAGCTGGTCGAACCGCTGGTCACCGATGTCGAGCATCACCTGGTTGCCGGCGTCGAGCTGCTGGGCCGCCACCGTGCAGGTGGTGACCTCGAGCGACACGGGGATGGTCGTCATCGGAGCGTCGTCGCCGCCGGGCACCGGCACGGGCGCCTCCGGCTCGGTCACCAGCCGCACGCCGTCCGGTGCGGTCAGGCCGACCTCGAGGTCCTGGTCGAAGCCGCGCAGGCTGATGTAGAGGCGGCCGTCGGCCCGCACCTGCGTGGTCTGCACGACGACCGTCGGGATGAACTGCCCGCCGCAGGTGAGCTCGACCACCGTGCTCGACGAGATCGGGAAGGCGCCGATGCGCGTCCCGGGCAGCACCTCGTCGCGCAGGTCGGTCCCGGCCACCGTCACCTGCAGGTCGCCGTCGCGCGAACCTCCCCGCGCCACAGGGGCGTTGCCGCAGTCGAGGACCCGTGCGGCCACCGTGCCGGAGGCGTAGCCCGCCGGCGCCACGGTCAGCTCGTCGAGCAGGTCGAGCGTCACGCCCGAGGGGCGGCCGTCCTCGAGACCGCCCTCGAGGTCGGCGGCGGTGACGGTCACGCGGTCCGTGCCGGTGTTGACGACGTTGAGCTTCAGGGTGGCGCGCCCGGTGTCGCCGGTCCCGCTGTCGGAGTAGTCGAGCCACGCGACCACCCCGGTGGCGGCGTCGAGGCGGGCCTGCCGCACCTGCTCGGTGACACCGACCGCCAGCAGAGCGGCGGCCACCGCCACGACCGCCAGCGCCGCCGCGGTTCGACCGCGCGAGGCGCGCAGCGCGTCGAGGCGGGAGGTGGCCCAGGAGCGACCGGCGCTGCACCGCCGCGCGGGGGCCCCGCTGCGGCTCGCCGGCCGGCAGGTCGTCAGCCGCGACGTCGCCGGAGCCGGGCTCGCTGGAGCCGGGATCGGTGGAGGGCTCGGGATCGGCGGGCGCGGCGGGGCGGCGGCGGCGCGAGCCGGCCTTGTCGTCGAGGCGCACCGCTCCGCCGGCCTGCGCGGACGCTGCGTCCTGCGTCGGGGGCGCGACGTCCTCGAGAGCCGAGCCGAGCACCTCGCGACTCACGACCCACCTCCCGTCCGTGCGACCTCGCCGTCGGCCTCATCCTCGCCACGGACGTGGCGCGCCGCCACCACGACGCGAAGTCGTGATCGGTCGGTGACCTGCGGAGGGGGTCCGAGCGGTCCGACCGGCGTGAACGACAGGGCCCGGACGAGGTGACGGCGGCGTCCGGGGACGCCGCCGTCGAACATGCACGGGAGCGGCTACCAAGCGTGCACTCCAGTTCGCGGGCCGGGACGAGCCCGACCCAGCGTGTCCTCACGAGGACCGGTCGCGCGTGGGTACCGCATCGTGCATGTGGTCCGTGGTCTCCGTTCCAGGACGAGTCCTGAACCGGACGAACCGCCACCCCCATTGGTACTCCTCCGCGGGCGCGTTGGGAAGGCCCGTCGTCGGCGGGAGCGGGACACGCCGGGGCGACGCGCCGGGGTCGTGGCGGGAGGTCGTCGAGGTCGTCGGGGCACCCTCGCCGACCCGCCATCGGCGTCGGCCCGCCTGTGTTTGCCGGACCGTCTGTTCGGGTACATGCTGGATCGAGGCCGGTCCACCTCTGGTGGAGACCGGCTGCGTCGTGCGGCTCCTCCCCCCCGAGCCGGACGGCGACGACGGCCCCCGCCACCCCCCCGGCGGGGGCCGTCCCGCCTTCCCGGCCGGGTCACGCCGCGCTCCGCGACCCCGCCGTCCACAGGCCCGGCCCGGCCCCGGCCGTCCACAAGCCGGGGTGGTCCGGGCCGCACCGGGAGCGGCGGGTCCGCGACGTTCGGGGCGTGATCGCGCCCCACGTCCCGGACGTCCTCGTCCTCACCGCCGACGCCGAGCTGGCCGAGCAGGTCGGCCTGGTCGCAGCGAGCGTCGGCGCGCGGTGCCGGACCAGCGCCGACCCCGCCACGGCCGAGGCGCCGGCGGCCGCCCTCGTCGTCGTGGGGGCCGACCGGCTCGACCGGTGGACGCCGTCACCGGGCGACCTGGTCGTCGCGCTCGACGACGACCCGGCCGCCCTGCCGCCCGGGGCCGCACCGCACCGTCTGCCGTCCGGCCGCGCGGCGCTCGCCCGGGCGCTGGCCGACGGGGCCCGGCGCGGCACCCGCGGGGTCGTGGTCGGGGTGGTGGGCGCGGTCGGCGGGGCGGGGGCCAGCACGCTCGCGCTCGCGCTGGCCGCTCGGGGCGGAGGGTGGCTCGTCGACGTCGACCCGGTCCGGTCGGGTACCGAGGCCGCCACCGGCACCGAGCACGTGGCCGGTGCGCGGTGGCCCGAGCTCCTGCACCTGGACGGCCGGCTGCCGCCGGGCGACGCTGGCGGCGCGGCTGCCGCTGGCCGACGGCGTCCCCGTGCTCGGCTGGAGCGCTCTGGACGACGCCGGCCCCCGCCCCTCCCCGACGGCCACGGCGCTGGAGCCGGTGCTGGCCGCGGCCAGGGCCGACGTGCCCGTGGCAGCGGTCGACCTCCCGGGCGCCCGCGCCGCCCGCGCCGGCCCGGTCTGGCGGCTGCTCGACTGCGTCGTGCTCGTCGTCCCCGACGCCGTCCCGGCCGCGGTGGCGGCGCGGCGGCTCGTCGGGGGACTGCGGGCCGCGGTGGGCGAGGTGCACCTGGTGGTGCGCGAGCGTCGGGGTGGTCCGGGCACCGCCACGGTCGCCGAGGTCCTCGGTGCCGACGACGCCGTCCGGTGGCGCCCGCACGCGGCGCTCGCGCGGGCCGCCGACGACGGCGACCTGGTGGCCGCCGTCCGGCGCGGTGCCACCGCAGCGGTGGCCGACCTCCTCCTGCGCCGTGCCGGGGTGGCGCGGTGAACGGGCCCGACGAGCAGCTGCTGCACGGCGTGCGCCGCGACCTGGTGGTCCGCGGCGAGGAACGTGCCGCGGCGGGCCGGGCGGACGTCGCCGCCGCCCTCGGGCAGGCCGGCGCCTGGGGCTCGCGGCGGCTGCTCGACGCCGTCGACGACGTCACGGCCGAGCTCACCGGCGCCGGTCCGCTCCAGCCGCTGCTGGACGACCCGGAGGTCACCGACGTCCTGGTGAACGGGCCGGACGAGGTCTGGGTCGACGACGGCGACGGACTCCGCCGGGTCGCCCTCGACCTCGGCCCGCCGGAGCGGCTGCGGGCCCTGGCGGTGCGGCTGGCCGCGCGGTCCGGCCGCCGGCTCGACGACGCCAGCCCGTACGTCGACGCCCGGCTGCCGGGCGGGACGCGGCTGCACGCCGTCCTGGGGCCGGTGGCCGTCGGCGGCACGCTGCTGTCGCTGCGGGTGCCGCCGCGTCGCACCTGGTCGCTGCCCGCCCTCGTCGCCTGCGGCACCGTCCCGCCGGGCTGGGACCTCGTCCTCGACGCCGTCGTGAGGCGCCGGCTGGGGTTCCTCGTCAGCGGAGGCACCGGCTCGGGCAAGACGACGTTGCTGTCCACGCTCCTCGGCCGCGTCGACCCCGCCGAGCGCGTGGTCACGGTGGAGGACACGGCCGAGCTCGCGCCCGCCTGCCCGCACCACGTGGCCCTCGAGGCCCGGCACCCGAACGCGGAGGGCGCCGGCGCGGTCACGCTGTCCGACCTGGTCCGGCAGGCCCTGCGGATGCGCCCCGACCGCGTCGTGGTGGGCGAGTGCCGGGGCGCGGAGGTGCTCGACCTCCTCTCCGCGCTCAACACCGGCCACGCCGGCGGCTGCGGCACCGTGCACGCCAACGCGGTCGAGCACGTCCCGAGCCGGCTGGAGGCGCTCGGCGTGCTCGGCGGCGTGGGGCGCGCGGCGATCGCCCGCCAGACCGCCAGCGCCCTCGACGCGGTCGTCCACCTCGAGCGCCGCGCCGGCCTGCGACGGGTGGTCGCCGTCGGCGTCGTGGTCGACCACGGCGACGTCGTCGCCGTCGAGCCCGCTCTGGTCGCCGGCGCGGACCCCGGCGATGCCGGTCACGTCGCGGCTGCCTGGCCGCTGCTGCGCGACCTGCTGGCCGACCTGGCTCCGCCGTGGTGAGCGGGGGAGCGGGCGCGGCCGACGTGGTGGAGGTCGTCGTGGCCCTGCTGGTGGGTGCCGGCGCGCTGCTGGCGCCGCGTCGGGGTGACGCGCGGCTGCGTCGTCTGCTGCCGGCCGACCACGCCCCGGCCGGCGGTCGGCGGTGGTGGGTGCGACGGGAGGACGTGGCTGCGGCCGTGCGTCGGCTGCGGCTCCTGCTGGGGCGACGGCAGGACGAGACCGACGTCGCCGCGGTGACCGCGGAGCTGGCGTCGCTCGTGCGCGGAGGGATCCCGCCGCCCGCCGCCTGGGCCGCGACCGCCACCGGGCTCGCCGACGACCACGCCGGACGCGTCCTGGCTGCCGCCGCCGCCGCGGGCGCGCGGGGTGAGCCCGTCGCCGAGGTGCTGCGCGCCGGTGCGTCCTCGGGGCCGCGGGTCCGGCCCTCGGCCCGGGCCCCCGACGCTGTGCGGCCTCGCCGACCCTCGCGGCCACCGTCGCCGTCCACGAGCGCACCGGGGCACCGGTGGCCGAGCTGCTCGACCGGGCCGCGGCGGGCCTGCGGGCGGACTCCGACGGCGCGCTGGCCCGGCGGTCCGCGCTCGCGGCACCGCTGGCCACCGCCCGGGTGCTGGTGGCCCTTCCCCCGCTCGGCCTGCTCCTCGGCCTGGCCGTCGGCGGCGACCCGGTCCGCGTGCTGCTCACCGAGCCGGTCGGACGCGGCTGCGCCGTGGCAGGGACCGTCTGCGCCGTGGCCGCCTGGTGGTGGTCCCGCGCGCTCGTGCGCCGGGCCGTCCGGACGTGACCGGCACGGCCGCGGTCGTCGTCGCCCTGCTGGTCGCCGCGGCCGTGCTGGTGCGGCCGCCGGGTGCGCGGGACCGGCTGGGCGGTTGGGGGGACCAGGGGTCGCGAGAAGGCGCGGCGGCCGCCCCCGGAGCCCGACGAGGCGCTGCTGCTCGACCTGGTGGCGGCCGCCATGCTCGCCGGGGCGCCGGGGGCCACCGCGCTGCAGGTGGCGGGCGCGGCGGCCGGTGGCGACCGGGGCGCCGCCGTCCGGGCCACCGGCGCCGCGCCTCCTGCTCGGCGCCGAGGGCGACGAGGCGTGGCCCGACGACCCGGCGGTGCGACGGCTCCGACGGTGCCTCGAGCTGTCCTCGGGGACGGGCGTGCCCGCCGTGCCGCTGCTGCGCGCCACCGCCGACACCGCGCGCCGCGACCGGCACCGGTCCGGTGAGCGGGAGGCGGCCCGGCTCGGCGTGCGCCTGGCGCTGCCGCTCGGGCTCTGCGCGGTGCCGGCGTTCGTCGCCTGGGGCGTCGTGCCGGTCGTGCTGTCGCTCGCCGGCCAGGTCGGTCCGTGACGGCGACAGGGACCCGGCTCGGCGCCACCGCGCCGTGGCCGCGCGGGCACGGACCGTGCCCACAGGTCCGCTCAGCAGGGCGCGGTCGTCCACAGGGCGGCTGCCGGCCTGGTGCGCGACGGCAACGGTGGGCAGGCTCGTTCTCAGCGGCCGGCAGCCAGGTGCCCGGCGAGAACGACTGGAGGAGAACACATGTCACTCACGACCTCACGCGTCGACCCGACGCGCGACGACGGCATGGCCACGGCGGAGTACGCCATCGCGACGCTGGCCGCCTGCGGCTTCGCCGGCCTGCTGGTGGTGATCCTGCGCAGCGAGGAGGTGCGCGGACTGCTCACCGGCATCGTCGAGCGCGCGCTGTCGGTGGGCTAGGTGCGCCGGCCCGGTGGCCGGCCCGGTGGTCGGCCCGGCGCGGACCGTGGCGCCGTGACCGCCGAGCTCGCGATCGGGATGCTGGGTCTCACCACGGTGGTCGCCGGGCTGCTCTCGCTCGGCACGGTGGTGCAGGCGCAGCTCCGGGTGCACGACGCGGCGGCGGCCGGTGCCCGGCTGGCGGCACGCGGCGAGCCGGCGGACCGGGTGCGGCAGGTGGCCTCCGACCTGGCCGGCGAGGGAGCGCGGGTCGGCGTCACCGCGGGCGGCGACACCGTGGGCGGCGGCACCACGGTGGTGCGGGTGACGCGGTCGGTCGTCCTGCTGCTGCCGGGGTCGCCCGCGGTCCGGGTCGAGGGGTCCGCGGCCGCGGTCACCGAGTCCGACGGCGGGACGCCGGGGCCGGCCACGCCGTGACCGGCGATGCCCCGGTCGTGGCGGCCGGGCGGCCGTGACGACGGCTCGGGCAGCGTGCTGGTGCTGGCCCTGGTCGCGGTGCTCGCCGTGGGTGCGCTGGCCACGGCCGCCGTCGGGCGGGCGGCGGCCGCCCGGCACGTCGCGGCGTCCGCGGCCGACCTGTCCGCGCTCGCGGCCGCCGCAGCGGCCTGGCCGGCGGCTGCACCGGGTCGGTGCACCGGTGCGGTGCGCGAGCGGGCGGCGTCCGTCGCCACCGCGAACGGCGCCCGCCTGACGGCGTGCACGATCGTGGACGGGTCGGACGTCGTGGTGGAGGTGCAGGTACCGGTGCCGGGGCTGCTCGGCGGGCTCGGCCCGGCGCGGGCGGCCGCGCGTGCCGGACCGGCCCGGCCGACGGGCGTGACCGGGGCTGACGGCGGCCGATCGCAGCGGGCGGTGGAGACGCCTCAGCCGCGCGGAGGGTCGTTCCGGGTGCCCTTCTGGCTGCTCGCCGGGGTGCACCGCGGTGGTCGTGGTGCCCGGGGCCGCGTGCCGGCCGTCGCCGTCGGGCTGGTCGCCGCGGGCGGTGGTCGCGGTGCCCGGCGCCACGGGCGTGCCGTGCTCGCCCTCCAGCCGCCGCAGCCGCTTGAGCTCGCGCCGCTTCGCCATGCTGCGCCGGCTGCCGGACCGCAGCATCGCGATCGCCACCACGGCCAGCAGCAGGGTCGCCGCGCCGAGCAGGAAGAGCACCAGCGGGGACGGCTCGAAGAACAGGTTCAGCTGGTCCCACTCGAGCGTGACGGTGCCGGACGCGCCGGTGACGACGACGAACACCACGACGGCGACGACGAGCACCAGCAGCAGCAGTGCGATGACGACCATGACTCCTCCTCGCGCAGCGCAGGCGCGCCGGTCGCCCCGCAGGCTAGTCCGGAACGGGTGGGACGTCCTGTTCAGCGGTGTCCGCCGGGGCGCCGCGCAGCACGGCGGCGAGCAGCCGCGTGGCCGCGTGCTTGTCGAGCGGCTCGTTGCCGTTGCCGCACTTCGGCGACTGCACGCACGACGGGCAGCCGGAGCGGCAGGGGCAGGCGCGCAGCGTCTCGAGCGTGGCGGTCAGCCACCGTGCGCGCCCGCAGCCAGCCGCGCTCGGCGAACCCGGCGCCCCCCGCCCGCGCGTCGTGCACGAAGACGGTGGCGGTCCCGGTGTCCGGGTGCAGCGCGGTCGACACCCCGCCGACGTCCCAGCGGTCGCAGGTGGCCACCAGCGGGAGCAGACCGATGGCGCAGTGCTCGGCGGCGTGCACCGCGCCCGGCAGCTCGTCGGGCGCGACGGCGGCCGCGGCGAGCACGTCGTCGGGCAGCGGTCCACCACACCGCCGTGGTCCGCAGCGTCCGCTCGGGCAGGTCGAGCGGGTGCTCGCCGAGCACCTCCCCGGAGCCGAGCCGCCGCCGCGTGTACCCGGTGACCCTGCTGGTGACCTCCACGGTGCCGAGGCAGATGCCGACCGGTCCCCAGGCCCGCCGCTCGCGCTGCTCGATCACCCGGATGTCGCCCACCGAGGTGGCGTGCGTCGTCCACGGCGGCGCCGGCCCCCGCACCAGCGCGGTCGAGCCCTCGAGGTCGAGGGCGACCACCTCGTAGGCCGAGCCGCGGTGCAGGTAGACCGCACCGACGTGCACGGAGTGGTCGGCGGCCGCGGCGTCCACGGTGCCGAGCACCCGGCCGGTCGAGCCCTCGACCACCGAGACCGGGTCCGCGCCACCGCCGCCGCGCAGGTCGGTGAGGTCGGTGGCGCGCGTGGGGTGGGTCCAGAACCACCCGGACGCCCGCCGCCGCAGCAGCCCGCGCCGCACCAGCACCGCGAGCACCGAGCCGGTCGACGGCCCGAACAGCTCGAGGTCGGCCTCGGTGACGGGCAGCTCGGCCGCGGCGGCGCACAGGTGCGGGGCCAGCACGTGCGGGTTGTCGGGGTCGAGCACGGTGGCCTCCACCGGGGCGCCGACGAGCTCCTCGGGGTGCGACACCAGGTAGGTGTCCAGCGGGTCGTCGGCGGCCACGAGCACGGCGAGCCCGCGCGTCCCCTGCCGCCCGGCCCGGCCGGCCTGCTGCCACAGCGACGAGCGGGTGCCGGGCCAGCCGCTCACCAGCACGGCGTCGAGACCGGAGATGTCGACGCCGAGCTCGAGCGCGTTGGTGCACGCCAGCGCCACCGTGCGGCCCGAGCGCAGCTGCTCCTCGAGCTCGCGTCGCTCCTCCGGCAGGTAGCCACCGCGGTAGGCCTGCACCAGCCGGCCGCTGCCCGGCTCGCGCTGCTCCAGCACCCGCGCCGCCTGCAGCGCCACCGCCTCCGCACCGCGGCGCGACCGCACGAAGGCCAGCGACCGCACCCGGGCGTCGACCAGGTCGGCGAGCAGCGAAGCGGTCTCGGCGGCGGTGCTCGTGCGGGTGCCCGCGGAGTCCGTCGGGGGCTCCCACAGCACCAGGTCGGTGCCGGCCCGGCGCGAGGTGTCGTCCTGCACCGCCACGACGTCGAGACCGGTGAGGCGGGCGGCCGTGCCCGCCGGGTCGGCCGCGGTGGCCGAGGCCAGCACGAACACCGGCGAGGCGCCGTGGTGCGCGGCCACGCGCCGCACGCGGCGCAGCACCGCTGCCACCTGGGCGCCGAAGACGCCTCTGTAGCGGTGCATCTCGTCGACCACGACCACCTCGAGACCGCGCCAGAACGAGGCCCACCGGGCGTGCTGCGGCAGCATCGAGAAGTGCAGCATGTCGGGGTTGGTCAGCAGGTACCCCGCGTGCTGACGGGCCCACTGCCTCTGCTCGGGCGGGGTGTCGCCGTCGACCACCGCCGCCCGCACGTCGGTGCCGAGCGAGGTGACCGCGGCGAGCTGGTCGGCGGCGAGCGCCTTCGTCGGCGAGACGTACAGCACCCCGGGACGGGTGAGCAGCCCGCCGCCCTCGAGCAGCCGGGTCAGCGCGGGCAGCTGGTACGACAGCGACTTGCCCGACGCCGTCCCGGTGGCCACCACGACGTGCCGCCCGGCCCGCACCAGCTCGGCCACCTCGACCTGGTGCCGCCACGGCCGCTCGACGCCGGCGCGGCGCCAGCCCTCCACCAGCCGGGGGTGCGCCCAGGCGGGCCAGTCGGCGGTGCTGCCGGCGCTCGCCGGCGTGCGGTGGACGTACCGCACGCGGTCGTCGCGGCCCGGCGCGGCGAGCAGGGCGCCGAGCGCGCTGCCGACGTCCGCGGCGTCGTCGCCGCCGTCGACGAGCTGGGCGGCGGTCACCCGGCGATCCTGGCACCGGGCGCCGACACCGGCGGCCCTCCCCGCGCCGCCCGACCCGCCCGACCCGCCCGACGGCCCCGGGCGGCGGCGTGGTCGCGCTCCCGCGCCGGATGGCTCCGGCGACTTCGCCCAGGTGGTGTGCCCCTCCGCCCGGCAGATGGTTAGATGCCTCGGGACGTCGGGGCGCACCCCGACGCGATGCGCGCGACCGTGGGAGACGCCAAGTGGACCTGTCCGTGACCAGCCGTGAGCAGGGTGGCCGCACCGTCGTCGAGGTCGGCGGCGAGATCGACGTCTACACCGCACCGGTGCTGCGCGAGCGGTTGAACGACCTGGTCGGCGAGGGGCACCACCACCTCGTCGTCGACATGGAGAACGTCGACTTCCTCGACTCCACCGGCCTCGGCGTGCTCGTCGGCGGCCTCAAGCGGGTGCGCGCCCACGACGGCTCGCTGCACCTGGTGTGCACCCAGGAGAAGATCCTCAAGGTCTTCCGGATCACCGGCCTCACCAAGGTGTTCCCCATCCACTCCACCGTCGACGAGGCCGTCGCCGCCACCGGTGGCACCGCCGGCTGAGCCGGCGAGCCACCCTCCACGACCCCTCCACGGCGTGACTGACCAGCCCGGACCCCCGGGCCCGGCGCTGCGTCGCGTCCCGTGCCGCCGCAGGGCGTCCCGGGGCACGACGGGCCCGACCGCGCCGTCGAGCTCGAGCTGCCCGCCACCGCCGAGCACGTCCGCACCGCCCGGCTCGTCAGCGTCGCCGTCGCCCGCCGGATGGGCCTGGACGACCAGCTGGTCGAGGAGGTGCGGCTCGCGGTCGGCGAGGCCTGCGCCCGCCACCTCAGCAGCGGCGCCGGCACCCGCCGGCTGCGGCTCGAGCTGCGCGAGGACGTCCCGGGCAAGCCGGGCCTGCACGTCGTGGTGCGTGCGGTGGGAGCCGGCGGCACCCTCGCCCCCGCCGCCACCGACGACCTGTCGCTCGCCGTGCTGGAGGGGCTGGTCCCCGAGCTGAAGGTCGGCGCCTACCGCCTCGACCTGCACTGGCCCGTCGGCTGAGCTCCGAACGATGCGTCCGACGACGGCCGTGTGACCTGTGCCGCACCTGTGTCCGAGGTCACGCGCGATCTGCGTAGACTCCGCCGCGACCCGCCCACGTGCGCTCCAGCCCTTCGGCCACGTCCGGGCACGGGTGACCCGGGACGACCGCCTGGTCGGCCCGACCTGATCCGCACCGCACGCCAGCTGACACGCACGCCAACTGACACGCAACTCAACTGACACACACGTCAAGGAGGACGGATGTCGAGCCACACGCTCGCACCACTGCTCGGAACGGGGCCTGTGGCATCGTCCGGCACCACCGCCGTCGAGCTCGCCGGTGGCAACCAGACCCTCGTGGTCGTCGTCGCGGTGATCGCCGTGGTGGCCCTGGTCATGGCGGTCGTGTTCCGCCGCCAGGTGCTGGCCTACGGCGAGGGCACGGCGAAGATGCAGGAGATCGCCCTGGCGGTGCAGGAGGGCGCCACCGCGTACCTGAACCGCCAGTTCAAGACCCTCGCCGTGTTCGTCGTCCTCGTCTTCGGCCTGCTGTTCCTGCTGCCCGGTGACTTCGACGTCCGGGCCGGGCGCAGCATCGCGTTCGTCGTCGGGGCCGTCTTCTCGGCCGCGATCGGCTACTTCGGCATGTCGCTGGCGGTGCGCGCGAACGTCCGCGTCGCGGCCGCGGCCCGCGAGGCCGACGGCAAGGCGGTCGGCACCCGGATCGCGTTCCGCACCGGCGGCGTCGTCGGCATGGCGACCGTGGGCCTCGGCCTGCTCGGCGCCTCGGCCGTCGTCCTGATCTACAAGGGCGACGCCCCCTCGGTGCTCGAGGGCTTCGGCTTCGGCGCGGCCCTGCTCGCGATGTTCATGCGCGTCGGCGGCGGCATCTTCACCAAGGCGGCCGACGTCGGCGCCGACCTCGTCGGCAAGGTCGAGGCCGGCATCCCCGAGGACGACCCCCGCAACGCGGCGACGATCGCCGACAACGTGGGCGACAACGTCGGTGACTGCGCCGGCATGGCGGCCGACCTGTTCGAGTCCTACGCCGTGACGCTGGTCGCCGCGCTGATCCTCGGCAAGGCCGCCTTCGGCGACGCCGGCCTGGTCTTCCCGCTCATCGTCCCGGCGATCGGCGCCCTGACCGCCGTCCTCGGCGTCTTCATCACCAAGCCCCGCGGCGACGAGAACGGCCTGACCGCCATCAACCGCGGCTTCTACATCTCGGCCGCCGTGGCGGCCGTCGGCTCCGCGGTCGCCGCGTTCGTCTACCTGCCGAGCTCGTACTCCGGCCTGGTCAACGTCAGCGAGGACATCGCCGGCCTGTCCGGCGACCCGCGCGTCGTCGCGACCCTGGCCGTCGTCCTCGGCATCGTCCTGGCCGGCATCATCCTGTGGCTCACCGGCTACTTCACCGGCACCGACAAGCCCCCGACGATGAACGTGGCGAAGACCTCGCTCACCGGCCCGGCCACCGTCGTGCTGTCCGGCATCGGCGTCGGGTTCGAGTCGGCCGTCTACACCGCGGTGATCATCGCGGGCGCCGTGTACGCGGCGTTCCTGCTCGGCGGCGGCTCGGTCGTGCTGTCGCTGTTCCTCATCGCGCTGGCCGGCTGCGGCCTGCTCACCACCGTCGGCGTCATCGTCGCGATGGACACCTTCGGCCCGGTCTCCGACAACGCCCAGGGCATCGCGGAGATGAGCGGCGACGTCGACGGCGAGGGCGCGCAGATCCTCACCGACCTCGACGCCGTCGGCAACACCACCAAGGCCATCACCAAGGGCATCGCGATCGCGACCGCCGTCCTGGCCGCGACCGCGCTGTTCGGCTCGTACCAGGACGCCATCACCACCGCGATCGCGGAGGCCGGCACGCCGGACCTGCCGGCCTCGTTCCTCTACGAGGTCTCCAGCCCGGGCGTCCTGGTCGGCCTGATCCTCGGCGCCTCGGTCGTGTTCCTGTTCTCCGGCCTCGCGATCGACGCCGTCACCCGCGCCGCCGGCGCGATCGTGTTCGAGGTGCGTCGCCAGTTCCGCGAGCACCCCGGGATCATGGACGGCACCGAGAAGCCCGAGTACGGCCGCGTGGTCGACATCTGCACCCGCGACTCGCTGCGCGAGCTGGCGACCCCGGGCCTGCTGGCCGCGTTCGCCCCGATCGCCGTCGGCTTCGGCCTCGGCGTCGGCCCGCTCGCCGGGTACCTCGCCGGCGCGATCGGCACCGGCGTCCTGATGGCCGTGTTCCTGGCCAACTCCGGCGGCTCCTGGGACAACGCCAAGAAGATCGTCGAGGACGGCCACCACGGCGGCAAGGGCTCGGCCGCGCACGAGGCCGTCGTCATCGGCGACACCGTCGGCGACCCGTTCAAGGACACCGCCGGCCCGGCGATCAACCCGCTCATCAAGGTGATGAACCTGGTCGCGGTGCTCATCGCCCCGGCCGTCGTCACGCTGTCGATCGGCGACTCGGCGAACCCGCTGCTGCGCGGCCTGATCGCCGGCATCGCGGTCGTCATCATCGTGGTGGCCGTGACCATCTCGAAGCGCCGTGGCGGCGCGATCAGCGACGACGTCCCGGCTGCCGGGCCCGTCGCCGCCGAGCCGCGCGACGCGCAGCGAGGCCGAGCCGCTGCACTGACGCAGCCGCACGTCCGGCTCGACCCCGCACCACCTCGACGCCCCTTCCGGCCCTGCCGGAAGGGGCGTCGAGCGTGTCTCGCCTGCGGTCCTGCCGGGAGGGGCGTCGTGCGTCCGTCTCTTCAACCCGGCCGCGTACCGGCCGATACCTGACCGTCCGGGGCCGGGTCCCACCCACCGACGACCGCAGGAGCGCCGATGTCCTACCTGCTGCTGCACCTCGTGCTGCCCTTCGTCGGCGGGGTCCTGGTGCTGCTGGCCGCCGCCTGGCTGCGCGGCTCCCGCGCCCGCCGGGCGGCCGACCGGTTCGGTTCCGCCGGCTCCGCGCGCCTGGCGGTCACGGCCTACGGCGACCACCCCTACCCGCAGGTCCCTGCGCGGTCGTCGCTGGTGCTGGCGGAGGGGTCCGCCTGGCTGGCGTCGGACGTCGGCCGTCCGGTCGACACCCTGCTGCCGGCCGGCCGGGTCGAGGTGGTGCGGGTCCGCGCGGGACGTCCGGCCGACGGGCTCGTCGCCCGACCGGACCAGGAGCCCTGGCTCGTGGTGGTCGCCCGGGACGGCACCGGAGCGGACCTGCGCCTCGCGGTGACAGAGGAGGAGGTCGGGCCGCTCGTGGCGGTGCTCGACTCCGCCGGCCACCTGACCGGACCGCCGACGGCCACCACCCGGGACCGGGCACGCCGGTGGGGGCGGCACCTCGTACCGGGGTGGACGGTGCTGCTCGGCGCGGCCGCGGCGCTCGGTCTCCTCGTCGTGGTGTCGACCTGGTGGGCCAGCGAGCCGGTGACGGCGGTCGTCACCGGCCCCGCGGACGAGTACGACGACTGCCCCGTCACCTGGGCCGACCCGTGGGACGGCCGCACCCAGGACGCCCAGCTCAGCTGCTGGGGCGAGCAGCCGGGCGAGGTGATCGACGGGCTCGCCCTCGACCGGCCCTTCCGCGGCGAGGTGTTCGACACCGAGAGCTTCCCGGTCCTGGCCGTCCTGCCCTTGCTGCTCGTGCTCGTCGCCGCGTGCGGACCGCTGTGGCGGCGGTACCAACCCGTCCCGGGCCACCGGTTGTGGGAGGTCGCGCCGGCGTGGTCGGTGCTGCTCGGTCTCGTCGCCGGGGCCTGGACGCTCGCGGCTGCGGCGTCCTGGGTGGCCGCGGTGCCGATCCAGGTGACCGTGACACGGTCCGGCGTGGACGGCTGGTGCCCGGTGGAGTGGGAGGACCCCCGCGACTTCGAGGACCGCAGCGGCGAGATCAGCTGCGGTGACGAGCCGGCCGGCGCCCGGATCGCCGCGCTCGCCCCCGACCACCCCTTCCGCGGGTCGGTGTTCGACCGGACCACCTTCCTCTGGTGGGTCGGCCTCGGTGCGGCGCTGCTGCTCGTCGCCGCCGCCGGTCCGGCGTCCCGCCGGCTGGACCCCTCACGTCGACGCCGGGCGCCGCACCGCGGCTCGTCCGGGGCGTGGGAGGCGCCGCCGAGCTCGCCGAGGGCGTCGTGCTCGAGGACCTCTCGGCGGCGTCGGTCGAGCCGGTCCTGCGCGAGCGCAGCCGGGTCGAGGGGTGGCGGGCGGCGTCGCCCGCGGTCGGCCCCCTGTCACGACCGGAGGCGCTCGCGGCCCCGTGGTGGCGGGTCCCGGCGCTGCGGGGCCTCGCGACGGCGACGGTGGTCGGGAGCCTCTCGGTGCTGCTCGCGCTCCCGGTCCTGCTCATCGGGTCGTGGACCTCCTGGGGTGGCTGGCTCGGCACCCGCGGACCGGTCGACCGGGTACCGGCACAGCTGGAGGTGGTCGACGACGGCGGCTTCCCCTTCTTCCCCGTCGACGCCGAGGCGACCTCCACCACCTCCTCCGGTCGGGAGAGGAAGGCGATGGTGGCCTGGCTCGGCGACGAGACCGCCACGGTGACGGTCGAGCGCTCCCTCGCCGACCCCACCCGCGCGCGGGTGGTCGGACCGGGCGACGGGACCGGGAGGGGGCAGCTGCTGTCCGTGCTCGGTGCGGTGGGCGTCGTCGGCTGGATCGTGCTCGCGACCGTCCGGGCGGCCCGCCGGGTACGACGTCTGCGCCGCGCCCTCGCGGCCGAGGAGACCGGCTTCGAGTACCTGCTCACCCGCGACGACGAGGACGACTTCGCGCTGCTGCTCCTCGACGGCGACCGGTTCGTCTGGGCCCTGCCGCTGGCCGACGGGGCCGCCGGCGGCCTGCCGCTGCGCGGGCGGGTCGGGCTGCACGGAGAGCTGGCCGAGGACGGTCACGTCGTCGCCGTGGTGGACGACGCGGTCTGGTGGCCGGGCGGCACCCTCGCCCCGGCCGACGACGGCCTGGTGCGGTTCCTCGTCACCGGCGAGGACGACGAGGACGACGAGGACGACGAGGACGGGCCGCGGCACGGCGAAGGCTGAAAGATCCCGCGTGCGGTCACCCGGACGATCCTTCGGCCTTCCACCGAGACCCGCCGCCGCCCGCAGGCACCTCCCACTGCGGTCCCCGACGCTCGTCCTACGCTGCTCGCGATGCCCGACCACCTCGTGCTGCTGCTGGTCGCGGGGTTCTTCGCGGGCCTGATCGGGGCGGGCGCGGGGCTCGCGTCCCTGGTGTCGTACCCGGCCCTGCTGCTCACCGGCCTGCCGCCGCTGGCGGCCAACGTCTCCAACACCGTCGCGCTGACGATCAGCTCGACCACCGCGATCGCCGGGTCGTGGCCGGAGCTGCGCGGTCAGCTGCGCCGGCTCGTCCCCTACGTCCTGGTCGCCCTGGTCGGAGGCGTCGTGGGGATGGCGCTGCTGCTGGCCTTCCCGGCCGAGGCGTTCGAGGCGATCGTGCCCTGGCTGATCGGTCTCGCGTCCGTGGCGCTGCTGGCCCGGCCGTGGCTGCAGAAGGTGCGCTCCGAGCGGTACGGGGAGCACCACCCGCTCGTGGTCGGCGCGGTCGGGCTGGTCTGCGTCTACGGCGGCTACTTCGGCGCGGCGGCGGGCGTCCTGGTGATGGCGGTGATCGGCGCGGTCGTCCCGGACCGCTGGGCGTTCGTCAACGCCTCGAAGAACGTGCTGCTCGGCGTCTCGAACCTCACGGCCTCGATCGGGTTCCTGCTGCTCGGGCCGGTCGTCTGGTCGGCCACCCTCCCGCTCGCCGCGGGCGCGCTGGTCGGTGCCGCGGTCGGGCCGGCGATCGTCCGCCGGCTGCCGGAGACGCCGGTGCGGCTGGTGATCGGCGTCGCCGGCCTCGTCCTGGCCGTCCGGCTCGCGCTCGGCTGAGTCAGGACGCCACGGCGCGCGACGCCCGGGTGCCGGCGAAGGCGCTGCGGCCCAACCACTCCCAGATCCGCTCCGCGTCGCGCGACGGCCCGACTACCTGCAGCTGGCGGTCGCGCAGCACCGACGTCCGGCGTGGTGTCGCCCGTCCAGACCTCGGTGAGCGCGCGCACCGACGAGCTCACCTCGAGCGTGAGGTCGTGGCCGGGGTCGTCGCGGCACAGGTCGGCCACGCGGTCCTCGACCACGAGCCACCAGTCGGTCTCCCGCGGGCCGGCGTCCGGGAAGTGGAAGTGGATGACGACCCGGCGGTCCGGCGGGAACGTCTCGAGCCGCACGAACCGGCGCACGTCCCACATCAGGAAGCCGGCGTCGAGCTGGTCGTCGCGCAGCCGGCTGCCGATCCACCGGGCGCCCCAGTGCCCGAGCGACATCACGATCGGACGCAGCTCCTCGCCCGCCGCCGTCAGCGCGTACGAGCTGGCGCGCCCCTCGCCGGTGCGCCGCACCACCCCGAACTCCTCCAGCGTGCGCAGCCGCCGGGCGAGCAGGGTCGGTGACATCCGCGGCAGGCCGCGGCGGATCTCGTTGAACCGGGTGCTGCCGCAGAGCAGCTCGCGCACCACCAGCGGCGTCCACCGGTCGCACAGGACCTCCGCGCCGCGCGCCACCGTGCAGAACTGGCCGTAGTCCGTCATGGCCCGACGGTAGGGACCTCGCACCCCGGCGCCTAGTACAGACCGTGGACTAGTGGTCCGGTCCGCGTCGTCGGACAGTTCGTGGCACCCGGTCGCACCGGCCGGGCACACGAGAGGAGCAGGACGATGAGCGCGCAGGCGACCTTCGACCCGGTGGTGTTCAAGCAGACGACGCGACGGCAGTGGCAGGAGGCGGCCGACGCCTGGCACCGCTGGGGCGAGGTGATCGGCCGGTGGCTCGACGCGTCGACGACCGAGATGATCGGGCTCGCCCGGGTCGGCGAGGGGTCGCGCGTCCTGGACGTCGCAGCCGGCGCCGGTGAGCAGACGCTGCGGATCGCCCGGCAGGTCGGGCCGACCGGCAGCGTCCTCGCCACGGACATCGCCCCGGACCTGCTGGCCCGTGCCGAGGCGGACGCCGCCGCGGCCGGGCTCACGAACGTCTCCACGCGCGAGCTGGACGGCGAGGACACCGGCTCGCTGGACGCCGCCTCGTTCGACGCCGCCGTGAGCCGGGTGGGACTCATCTACTTCCCCGACCGCGCCCGCGCCCTGGCGGGGATCCACCACGTGCTGCGGCCCGGAGGTCGCGTCGCGGCGGTGACCTACTCCACGCCGGACCGCAACGGGTTCTTCGCCGTCCCCGTCGGGATCATCCGCGACCCGGGCCGGGCTCCCCGCGCCGGTGCCCGGCCAGCCGGGCCCGTTCTCGCTCGGTGGGCCGGGCGTCCTCGAGCAGGCGCTCGCCGCCGCGGGCTTCGCCGAGGTCGAGGTCGCGGACCGTCCCGTCGCCGCTGCGCCTGGGCTCGGCCGCCGAGTGCGTCCGGTTCCAGAAGGAGTCCTTCGGCGCCCTCCACCAGATGCTCGCCGGGCTGGAGCCGGCCGAGCGGGAGGACGTCTGGGCCGAGGTCGAGGACGCCCTGCGCCGGTTCGAGGGACCGGACGGGTTCGTGGGTCCGTGCGAGATGCTGGTGGGTGCCGCGACCCGTCCGTGACGGTGCGTGGCGGGCGTCCCACCGGTTCGGCGAACAGCCCGCGGGCCGGTGCCGGGAGGCGTAGGTTCGTCCCCGTGGACCGGGCCGCGCGCGCAGCGCTCCTACGAGCCCTCGCCCTGGCCGGTGCCGCGGGCGGGCTGGGGCTCGCGGCCGCGCTCCTCGGCCGCGGCCCGAACCCGCGGCTGGTCCGAGCCGGCCACGACGTCGCCTCTCCCTCAAAGCGTTTCACCGCCAGGGTCGAGATCACCCAGGGCGACGACGGCGTGCCGATGTGGCGGCCGGTCGTGGTCGACCAGCGCGGCGTCGAGGTGTTCCGCTCCGAGGGCGTGTTCGCCGCGGTCGAAGGGCCTGGCCGTCACCTGGGAGCCGGGTCTCGACACGCTGTGGGTGGTCTCGCCGGACGGCACGCTGTTCGTGCAGGAGGGGCCGCACGCGTGGACCGCGACGGCCCTGACCCGGGCCACCGCCGACCTCGTGCCCGCGGAGGTCCGCGGCCTCACCGGGCCCTGACCGCGGTGGGCGACTTCCACCGCGGGGCGGACCGGACCACCGACCTCCTGCGCGAGGACCTCGGGGAGGCCGGGTACACCGTCGACGTCGTCGAGGCGCTGCTCGGTCCGCTCGCCTCCGCGGCGCTGCACCGCGAGCAGCCGGTCCCGGCCCGGCGGCTGCTCGCCCGCCTGGTCGACGAGCGCGACGACTCCCCGCACGCCACCCTCGTCCGGCTGTTCCTGCTCGCGCAGCCGGTGACGCGCTCCGAGCTCGACGGCGCCCTGCCCTCCTCGGGCACCGACGCGCTCGAGGGCCTCGGCATCACGGCCAGCTCCGGGCTGCGCCGCGACGACACCGTGGTGGCCCGGCTCGACCTGCGGCCGCACGCGGCCGAGGCCCGGGACGCCGAGGGCCGGCGCACGACCGCCGACTGGTGGGTGGTGAGCGACCTCGGCGAGACCGCCACCGGCGAGGCGCTCGACGAGGACCACGTCCTCGGCGTCGGGAGGGCGTCCGCCACCCTCGCCGCCGCGACCGTCCGGCGCCGGGCCGCCCGCGCCCTCGACCTCGGCACCGGGTGCGGGGTGCAGGCGCTGCACGCCGCCGCAGCACGCCGACCACGTGGTGGCCACCGACCTGTCGGAGCGGGCGCTGACGATGGCCGACCTGTCGCTGCGGCTGTCGGGGGTGCCGGCCGGCACCGTCGAGCTGCGCCAGGGCGACCTGCTCGACCCCGTGGAGGGCGAGCGGTTCGACCTGGTCGTGTCGAACCCGCCGTTCGTCATCACCCCGCGCCGCTCCGACGTCCCGACCATGCAGTACCGCGACGGCGGCCTCGCGGGCGACGAGGTGGTGCGACGGGTCGTCACCGGCGCCGGGCACCACCTGCGGCCCGGGGGCGTGGCCCAGCTGCTGGGCAACTGGGAGGTGCCCACGGGCAGCACCTGGGAGCAGGTCGTGGGCCGCTGGCTCGACGACGCCTCGGCCTCGCTCGGCGAGCCGCTCGACGCGTGGGTGGTGCAGCGCGACGCCCAGGACCCGGCCCAGTACGCGGAGACGTGGATCCGCGACGGCGGCCTGGCGTCCGGCGCCCAGTACGAGGCGATGTACCGCGCGTGGCTCGACGACCTCGAGTCGCGGCACGTCGAGGCGGTCGGGTTCGGGCTGGTGACGCTGCGCCGGCCGGGCCCGGGCACGCGCCCGCTGCGACGCGTGGAGGAGCTGGGCGCGCCCGCCGCCCCGGGGCTCGGCGACCACCTCGACGCCTGCCTGGCCGCCCACGACGCCCTGCCCGACGGCGACGGGCTGCTGACGGCTGCGCCTGCAGGTGGCGCCCGACGTCAGCGAGGTGCGCCACCACCGTCCCGGCGAGGCCGACCCGCGGGTGATCGAGCTGCGCCAGGGCGGCGGCTTCGGGCGCGCCGTCCGGGTCGGCACCACGGTCGCCGCCGTGGTCGGCGCCTGCGACGGCGAGCTGGCCCGTCGGGCGGATCACCGCGGCGGTCGGCGCAGCTGCTGGACCGTGGTCCCGGCGAGGTCGTCGCCGAGGTGCTGCCGGCCGTGCGCGACCTCGTCCTCGGCGGTTTCCTGGCGCCGGCCTGACCGGCTGGCCTGCCCGCCCCCGGCTCCGGTCGCGGGCGCGACCGGCCGTCCGCGGGCCGGATGGACGGGTGGCGGGGGTCAGGCGTTACCGTGCCCACGCCGCTCCGGGCCTCGCCGACTCGATGGCGCGGCTCGGGACGGGCGTCAGCGAGCACGGGAGAGGCACTCAGTGGCAAGCAGGACATCGACGGGCGGCGCGGACGGGCTGCGCCGCCTGGTGATCGTGGAGTCGCCGGCGAAGGCACGCACCATCGCGGGCTACCTCGGCGACGGCTTCGACGTCGAGGCGTCCGTCGGGCACATCCGCGACCTGCCCCAGCCGTCCGAGCTGCCGCAGGAGATGAAGAAGGGCCCGTTCGGCAAGTTCGCCGTCGACGTCGACAACGGCTTCGAGCCCTACTACGTGGTCGACGCCGACAAGAGGAAGAAGGTCTCCGAGCTCAAGCGCCTGCTCAAGGACGCGGACGAGCTCTACCTCGCGACGGACGAGGACCGCGAGGGCGAGGCCATCGCCTGGCACCTGCTGGAGACCCTGCAGCCCAAGGTCCCGGTGCGCCGGATGGTGTTCCACGAGATCACCCGCGAGGCGATCCAGCGCGCGCTGCAGGCCACCCGCGACATCGACAGGCCCTGGTCGACGCCCAGGAGACCCGCCGCATCCTCGACCGGCTCTACGGCTACGAGATCTCGCCGGTGCTGTGGCGCAAGGTCAAGGCCGGGCTGTCGGCCGGGCGCGTGCAGTCGGTCGCCACCCGCCTGGTGGTCGAGCGCGAGCGCGAGCGGATGGCGTTCCGCTCCGCCTCCTACTGGGACGTCGAGGGCACCTTCGCCGCGCAGGAGGACGCCTCCGCCGACGCCGGCCAGCGCTTCACCGCGCGCCTGGTGCAGGTCGACGGGGCGCGGGTCGCCTCCGGTCGCGACTTCGACGACCGCGGGCAGCTGCGCAACGCCTCCGCGGTCGTGCTCGACCAGGTGGCGGCCACCTCGCTGGCCGAGGGCCTGCGCGAGGCGGCGATCTCCGTCCGCTCGGTCGAGACCAAGCCGTACACGCGCAAGCCGTCCGCGCCCTTCACCACCTCGACCCTGCAGCAGGAGGCCTCGCGCAAGCTCCGGTTCTCCGCGCGGCAGACGATGCGCACCGCGCAGACGCTGTACGAGAACGGCTACATCACCTACATGCGCACCGACTCCACGGCGCTGAGCCTGGAGGCGATCACCGCGGCCCGGCGGCAGGCGTCCGACATGTACGGGCCGGAGACGGTCCCCGGCAGCCCGCGGGTCTACGCGAGCAAGTCGAAGAACGCGCAGGAGGCGCACGAGGCGATCCGTCCCTCCGGCGACTCCTTCCGCACCCCCGGCCAGGTCTCGGGCGCGCTGCGCGGCGACGAGTTCCGTCTGTACGAGCTGATCTGGAAGCGCACGGTCGCCTCGCAGATGGCCGACGCCAAGGGCTCCACCGCCACCGTGCGGCTCGGCGGCACCAGCACCGACGGCCGCGACGCCGAGCTGTCCGCGTCCGGCACCGTCATCACGTTCAAGGGCTTCCTGCACGCCTACGAGGAGGGCCGCGACGAGGAGCGCCACGCGGAGGCCGAGGCCGAGCGCCGCCTGCCCGACCTCGCCCAGGGGCAGCCGCTCGACGTCCTCGACCTCGAGGCCGACGGCCACGAGACCTCCCCGCCGCCCCGCTACACCGAGGCGAGCCTGGTGAAGGCGTTGGAGGAGAGGGGGATCGGGCGCCCGTCCACCTACGCGTCGACGATCTCCGTGATCGGCGACCGCGGCTACGTCGTGCACCGCGGGTCGGCCCTCGTGCCGTCGTGGATCGCGTTCTCGGTGACCCGGCTGCTGGAGGAGAACTTCGGCCGGCTCGTCGACTACGACTTCACCGCGAGCATGGAGGAGGACCTCGACAAGATCGCCGGGGGCCAGCAGGACCGGGCCGGGTGGCTGCGCAAGTTCTACTTCGGCGACGCCGACCTCGAGGACGGCACCGCGGTCGACCGCTCCACCGACCCGGTGATGCGCCAGGGCCTCAAGCGGCTGGTCGACGACCTCGGCGAGATCGACGCGCGCGCCATCAACTCGGTCGACATCGGCGAGGGCATCACCCTGCGGGTGGGCAAGTACGGCCCGTACCTCGAGGTGCCGGCCGCCGAGGGCGAGACCGAGCCGCGGCGCGCCAACGTGCCCGACGACGTCGCGCCCGACGAGCTGACCCTGGAGCGCGCCCGCGAGCTGCTGGAGACCCAGGGCGACGGCGACGTCGAGCTGGGCACCCACCCCGACACCGGCCTGCCGGTCGTCGCGAAGAACGGCCGCTACGGCCCGTACGTCACCGAGGTGCTGCCGGACGACGCGCCGAAGTCGGCCCGGCCGCGCACCGGTTCGCTGCTGAAGTCGATGGCGATGGACACCGTCACCCTCGCCGACGCCGTGAAGCTGCTGGCGCTGCCGCGCGTGGTGGGCACCGACCCCGAGAGCGGCGACGAGATCACCGCGCAGAACGGCCGCTACGGGCCGTACCTGCGCAAGGGCACCGACTCGCGCTCGCTCGAGACCGAGGACCAGATCTTCACCGTCACGCTCGAGCAGGCGCTGGCGATCTACGCCCAGCCCAAGCGCGGACGCGGGCGCACCGCGGCGGCGCCGCTGCGCGAGCTCGGCGACGACCCGGTCGCGGGCACGCCGATCGTGGTCAGGGACGGCCGGTTCGGGGCGTACGTCACCGACGGCGAGTACAACGCCACCCTGCGCAAGGACGACGCCGTGGAGACCATCACGCTCGAGCGCGCCGCCGAGCTGCTGGCCGACAAGCGCGCTCGCCGGTCCGCCGAAGAAGCGCGGCGCCAAGAAGACCGCCAAGAAGCCGCGAAGAAGACGGCCGCCAAGAAGGCGTCCGCGAAGAAGACCGCCGCGAAGAAGGCCGACCGCGAAGAAGACGGCCGCGAAGAAGACGCGACCGCGAAGAAGACGGCCGCGAAGAAGGCCGTCCGCGAAGAAGGCCTGAGGCCCGCCCGCCCCGCGCGGGGCACGGGCTCCCCGTCGCCGTCGGTGACGGCGGTTAGGCTGGCCGGATGAGCGCGACGGCCGGGGGCGCCACCGCAGGACCCGATCTGCAGGACCACGGGGTGCGTGGCGTCCTGAAGATCACCTCGTTCCGGCACCTGTGGCTCTCGCTCGGCCTGTCCAGCTTCGGCGACTGGCTGGGCCTGCTCGCCACCACCGCGCTCGCGGCGGCGCTCGGCGGGCAGTCGTCCTACGCGGCGGCCAACCTGGCCGTCTCCGGCGTGCTCATCCTGCGGCTGCTGCCGGCGGTGCTGTTCGGCCCGTTGGCCGGCGCCCTGGCCGACCGGTTCGACCGCAAGATCACGATGGTGGTCGGCGACCTCATCCGGTTCGTCCTGTTCGCCTCCATCCCGCTCGTCGGCACGCTCTGGTGGCTGTTCGCGGCCACGATCCTGATCGAGATCGTCGGCCTGTTCTGGATGCCGGCCAAGGACGCCACCGTGCCCAACCTGGTGCCGCGCGAGCGGCTCGAGGCGGCCAACCAGCTCAGCCTGGCCACCACCTACGGGTCGGCGCCGGTCGCCGCGCTGCTGTTCGCCGGCCTGTCCACCATCACCAGCGGGCTCGACCGCGTCTTCCCGGTGTCCACCAGCCCGATCGACGTCGCGCTGTACCTCAACGCGCTCACCTACCTGGTCGCGGCGCTGGTGATCTGGCGGCTCGACATGCCCCGCCACGCGGCCGCGAGCCTCCTCGCCCGACCCGTCGAAGAGCGACGTCTCGTTCTGGCGCACGATCGTCGACGGCTGGGCCTTCATCGGCAAGACCCCGTTGATCCGCGGCCTGGTCGTCGGCATGCTCGGCGCGTTCGGCGCGGGCGGCTTCGTCATCGGCGTGGCGCCCACCTTCTCGGCCGACCTCGGCGCCGGCTCGTCCGGCTACGGCGTGCTGTTCGCCAGCGTGTTCACCGGTCTGGCCATCGGCATGTGGGTCGGGCCGCGGCTGCTGTCGGAGTTCACCCGCTGGCGGCTGTTCGCCATCTCGATCGTGGTGGCCGGCATCTGGCTCGCCCTGATCTCGCTGATCCCCAACATCGTGCTGGCCGTGATCTTCGCCGCCCTGCTCGGCGCCGGCGCCGGCGTCGCCTGGGTCACGGGCTACACGCTGCTCGGGCTCGAGGTCGCCGACGAGCTGCGCGGCCGCACCTTCGCCTTCGTCAACTCCGCGGCGCGGGTGGTGCTGGTCGCGGTGATGGCGTTCGCGCCGGCGCTGGCCGCCCTGATCGGCGAGCGCACCCTGCTGCTCGGCGAGGACGTCGAGCTCACGTACAACGGCGCCGCCTTCACCCTGCTGGTGGCCTCGGTGGTCGCCATCGGCATCGGTTTCCTCTCGTACCGCACGATGGACGACCACATGGCGGTGCCGCTGGTCGCCGACCTCGTCAACGCCTGGCGGCGGCGCCACGTCGCGGCACCGGCCCACACCGCCGGCCGCGGGCACGACGGCTTCTTCGTCGCCTTCGAGGGCGGGGACGGCGCGGGCAAGTCGTCCCAGCTCGACCACGTGGCCGAGTGGGTGCGCGGGATCGGCCACGAGGTCGTGCTCACCCGCGAGCCCGGCGCCACCGAGCTCGGGCAGAAGATCCGGCAGGTGCTGCTGCACGGCGAGGAGATGGATCCCCGGGCCGAGGCGCTGCTGTTCGCGGCCGACCGCGCGCACCACGTGTCGTCGGTGGTCCTGCCCGCGCTCCACCGCGGCGCCGTCGTGGTCACCGACCGGTACGTCGACTCCTCGGTCGCCTACCAGGGCGTCCGGGCGCGGCTTCGACCCGGACGGGATCGCGCAGATCTCGCGCTGGGCCACCGGTTCGCTGCTGCCCGACCTCACCGTCGTGCTCGACGTCGACCCGGCCGTCGGCAAGGAGCGGCGCACCGTCGTCCGGTGCCGCGCCGGACCGGCTGGAGCAGGAGGATCTGGAGTTCCACCGCCGGGTGCGCGACGGGTTCCTGCAGCTGGCCCGCCGGGCGCCGCGGCGCTACCTGGTGGTCGACGCCGCCCAGCCTCCCGAGGTCGTCGCGGGGGCGGTGCGCGCGCGGCTCGAGCCGATGCTCCCGCTCACCGCCGAGCAGCAGGAGCGGGCCGAGCGCGAGCAGGCCGAGGCCGCGGAGCAGGCCCGGCTGATGGCCGAGAAGGAGGCCGCGGAGCAGGAGGCGGCCGCCGAGCGGGCGCGCGCCGAGAAGGCCGAGGCGCAGCGCCTCGCGGCCGAGCGCCGTGCCGAGGAGCGCGCCCGACGCGAGCAGGACAAGCAGGAGCAGGCGCAGGCGAGTGCGGCCGAGGAGGCCGCCCGGCGCGAGGAGCAGGAGCGGCTGGCCGCCGAGCGCGAGCGGGAGCGGGCCGCCGCCGAGCAGGTCGACGTCGCCGCGCACGAGGAGGCGCTGCGCCGGCGCCACGACTCCGAGGCGCAGGACGCCGCCACCACCGCCCGGATGCCCGTCGGTGCAGCAACGCAGCACCCGCACGCGCCGGCTCGACGACGAGATCTTCTCCCTGACCGACCCCGACGCCGACGACCCGTGGGACCCGCGCTGAGCACCGGGTCGGGTGCCCAGGCGGCCCCCGGGGTCTGGGCCGAGGTCGTCGGCCAACCGGTCGCGGTCGAGCAGCTGCGCGACACGGTGGCCCGCGCGGCCGCCCCCGAGGGCGGGACGGCACCGGCCCACGCCTGGCTCTTCACCGGCCCGCCCGGCTCCGGCCGGTCCACCGCAGCACGGGCGTTCGCGGCGGCGCTGCAGTGCGACAGCGGCGGCTGCGGCGAGTGCCACTCCTGCCGGATGGTGCTGGCCGGCTCGCACCCGGACGTGCTGGTCACCGCCACCGAGGCGACGATCATCTCCACCGACGAGGCCCGCGGGCTGATCCAGCACGCCCAGCGCCGTCCGTCCGTCGGGCGCTGGCGGGTGATGCTCGTCGAGGACGCCGACCGCCTGCACGAGCGGGCCGAGAACGCCCTGCTCAAGGCGATCGAGGAGCCGCCGGCCCGCACGATCTGGCTGCTGTGCGCGCCGAGCCCGGAGGACGTCCTGGTCACCGTCCGCTCGCGCTGCCGCCCGGTGCGCCTGCGGGTCCCGTCGGTCGACGACGTCGCGGCCCTGCTGGTCAAGCGCGGCGCCGACCCGGCGGTGGCCGCCTTCGCCGCCCGCGCCGCGCAGAGCCACGTCGGGCGCGCCCAGCGACTGGCCACCGACGACGACGCCCGGATCCGCCGCCGCGAGGTGCTCGACCTCGCCTTCGCGGTGCGCGGCGTCGGCGACGCCGTGCTGCGGGCCGGCCAGCTGGTCGAGATCGCGAACGAGGAGGCGGGCGCCGCCACCGGTGATCGCGACGCGCGGGAGAAGTCGTCGCTGCTGCGGGCGCTGGGGTACGAGGGCGAGAGCCGGCTGCCGCCGTCGATCCGGGCCCAGGTGCGCGCCATGGAGGGCGACCAGAAGAAGCGCGCCAACCGGTTCAAGCGCGACGTCGTCGACCGCGCGCTGCTCGACCTGCTCTCGGTGTACCGCGACGTGCTGGTCGTGCAGCTCGGGGCCGACGTCGAGCTGGTCAACGGCGCCGAGCGCGACCGCATCTCCCGGCTGGCCCGCGACGCCTCCCCCGAGGCGACCCTGCGGCGGATGGACGCGATCGGCGAGGCGCGGCTGCGGATCGTCACCAACGCCAGCCCGCTGATGGTGGTCGAGGCGATGGCCGTGCAGCTGGTGACCACCACGTGAAGCGCCACGTGAGAGCGTGCCGCGCCGCCGCGCCGGCGCGACCCGGGCGTGAGGCGCACCACCCGGGTCGTCGCGCTGCTGCTCGTCGTCGCCTCGCTCGCGTCCTGCTCGCTGCTCTCCCCGGACGACCTGCCCGAGGCCACGCCCGCGCCGCCGCCCACCCTGACCGTGCCGGACGGGCAGGAGCAGGCCACCGACCCCGCGTACGCGCGCTTCTACGGCCAGGAGCCGCAGTGGCGCCGGTGCGGGGAGGAGCCGCTGGAGTGCGCGGCCGTGCAGGTGCCGGTCGACTGGGACGCCCCGGACGGCGACGTCATCGACCTCTCGCTCGCCCGGCACCGCGCGACCGGCGACCGGCAGGGCTCGCTGCTGCTGAACTTCGGCGGCCCCGGGGTCTCCGGCGTGCGCACGCTGGTCACCGTGGGGGCGGGCGTCGTCGGGTCCCGGGTCGCCGAGGCCTACGACCTGGTGGCCTTCGACCCGCGCGGGGTCGGCCGCTCGTCCCCGGTCGACTGCCTGAGCGACCGCGAGCTCGACGCCTGGCGGGCGAACGACACCGCCGGCCGACGTCGACGACGACCCGGCGGCCGCGGTGGCCGAGTCGCGCGTCACCGCAGCACGTTTCGCGGCCGGCTGCTCCCGCTCGGCCGGACCCCTGCTCGGCGAGATCGGCACCGTCTCCGCGGCGCGCGACCTCGACGTCGTCCGCGACGCGCTCGGCGAGGAGCGGGCCGACTACCTCGGCTACTCCTACGGCACCCTGCTCGGTGCCACCTACGCCGACCTGTTCCCGCAGCGGGTCGACCGGTTCGTCCTCGACGGCGCGCTCGACCCCGACGAGCTCGTACACCGACCTCGTCGGCGGCCAGGCGGCCGGCATCGAGATCGCCCTGCGGGCCTACGCCACCGCCTGCCTGGCCGGCGACGCCGGCGACTGCCCGCTCTCGGGCGACGTCGAGCAGGCGGTGCAGCAGGTGGTCGCGGTGGTGGAGCGTGCCGACGACGAGCCGTTCCCCACCAGCGGTCGCGACGGCCGCACCGCCACGGTCGGCATCGCCTTCACCGGCGTGATCGCCCCGCTCTACGACGACCGGCAGTGGCCGGCCCTGTCCGAGGCCCTCACCCGCGCGATCGAGGACGACGACGGCACCGCCCTGCTCGACCTCGCCGACGGCTACGCCGACCGCGAGCCGTCCGGCCGGTACACCGACAACCTCGAGGAGGCGTTCCAGGCGATCAGCTGCCTCGACTACCCGGTCGACGCCTCGCTGGAGGCGATGGAGCGCTCGGCCGCGCAGATCGAGGAGCAGGCGCCGCTGGTGGGCCCGCTGATGAGCTACGGCGAGGTGCTCTGCGGCGAGTGGCCGGTGCCCGCCGAGCGCACGCCCGGCCCGGTCGAGGCGGCCGGGACGCCGCCGGTGCTCGTCCTCGGCACGACGAACGACCCCGCGACGCCGTACGCGTGGGCGCAGGCCCTGGCCGACCAGCTCGAGGCCGGCGTCCTGGTCACGTTCGAGGGAGACGGGCACACCGCCTACGGACGCGGGAGCCGCTGCATCGACCACTCGGTCGAGGCGTGGCTGGTCGACGGCGCCGTCGTGGCCGACGGGACGCGCTGCCGCTGAGGCGCTCTCAGGCCTCGAGCACCGACAGCACGTTGCCGGCCGGGTCGGTGAACCAGGCGATGAGCGGCCCGCCGCCATGCACGATGCCGCGATCGTCCTGCTCCATGCCGTCGTAGCGCTCGAACCTCACGCCCCGACCGACGAGGTCGTCGACGGCGGACGCCACGTCCGGCACCGGGAAGTTCAGGACGGTGAAGGTGGCTGGCTGGTGCGCCTCGCCCTTCGGGTACACCAGCACCCGTCCGCCGCCCTGGAGCGCGAGCGTCAGCATCCCGTTCTCCTCGCTCACGTCCAGCCCGAGGACCTCGCTGTAGAACCGGTGGGCGGCGGGCACGTCGTCCACGCTGAACCCGCTGAAGGCGGGGGAGTCGTGCAGCATCGGTGCGCTCCTTCTCGTCGGCGTCGTACCGACGTCGTGCCGGCGTCGGTCGCAGGGTGGACCCGCACCGTCGTCGCGGCTCATCGGTGGGGAACCGGGTTCTCGGTTCGGGACGGTACAGGCCGGTTGGTATGGTGGTCCGCGGTCACGGCCCCGGCCGGCGACCACGCCGCCTTAGCTCAGTCGGCCAGAGCGATTCACTCGTAATGAATAGGTCAAGGGTTCGATTCCCTTAGGCGGCTCCGACCTCCGACGCCCCCGGTCAGCTCCCTGACCGGGGGCGCGGTGCGTCCGGCGCAGCGAGCCCGTGCGGGCCGTGCCTCGTCCGATCCGCTCGGGTGGTCGCCGGTGCGATCTCGGCTCCGCGGCGCGACGGTCGCCCCGCGGGGAGGGAACCATGTCTCGAGCAGCCCTGATGCGCGTCCTCGCGAGCGCGACCACGCTGGTCGCGGCCACCGTCGTCCTGGCGGCGGCGCCGGCGTCGGCCGCCACCGGACCCGGTGCGACCGCGTACGTGTCGGCGGTCGTCTCCGACCCCACCGACGCGCTCCGTCGTGCCGGCAGCACCCACCTGGTGCACGTGGGTGTCGACAGCAACCCGCAGGGCGCTGTCGTCTCCGGCGAGGTGATGTCCTTCGACTGCCTGCCGGGACAGCTCCTCGGTGACTGCGAGCGATGGCGTGGAACCGGCTGGTCGTCGCGGGGCCCGTCCCGGTGACGTCCTCGGCCGACGGGAGCGCCCACGCCACGGCCAGGGTGGCCGAGGTGCGGGTGCGCGACGGCCGGCAGCTGCGCCTGCTCGACGTCGACCTCGAGGTGAGCCCGGGGAACCTCACCACGCGGCGGAACTACGTGTGCTCCTTCACCGCGGCCGACGGCACCACGTACACCCAGGGCATGTTCGTCAAGCAGTGGACCAGCGCCACGGCGTCCGGCTCGATCGGGGTGTTCGACCTCGTCCCGGGCCCCGCCACCCCGGCGACGTCCACCACGTCCCGGCTCCGCTCCTCGGCCACTGGTCTGACCCCGGGCCCGGAACGCCGGATCCGTACTAGCCCACACGGGTGAGGGACGTTACTGCGCGTGGCTCCTGCGCGCTGAATCGCGGGACGCGACCGCTTCCCACCCAGCACGCTGAGGTCCGCCAGCCGTCTCGTCACCGCTCCACCTCACCGCCCGGAGAAGTCGTGCGCCTTCGTCGCCTTTCCGCCCTCGCGCTCGCCGTCGCCGTCGCGGTCCCGGTGAGCCTGGCACCGGCGGCGAACGCCGCAGCGCCGGCGGTCGCTCCCGCAGCCGCCGCTGCGCCGATCGACCCGACGGTGCGGATGCCGAGCGAGGTGCCGAGCAAGAAGACCCCCTGGGTCCTCGACGGCGAGGTGACCAAGATCGTCCAGGTCGGCGACAGGATGGTCGCGGCGGGTCTGTTCACCACGGTGGCCGAGCCGATGAACGGCACGCAGTACCCGCGCGCCAACATCTTCGCCTGGGACAAGGCGACCGGAGTGGTCGACCAGTCGTTCACCCCGACCCTGGACGGTCAGGTCCAGCAGCTGCTGGCGGGCCCGGTGATCGGCGGGCACCCCACGGTCTACGTCGCCGGTGACTTCACCAAGGTCAACGGCGTAGGGGCCGAACCACGTCCAGCTGCTCGACGTCACCACCGGCCTGGCCGTCCCCTCGTTCAAGGCGCCGTCGACCAACGGCGGCATCGAGACGATCGAGCTGCTCCCGAACAACCGGCTGTTCATCGGCGGCTTCTTCACCAAGATCGCCGGCGTCACCCACGGCCAGCTCGCCACCCTGAACGCGACGACCGGCGCCCTCGACCCCTACCTGGACATCGCCGTCTCGGGTCACCACAACAACACCGGGTCGGGCGCGCAGGGACCGGTCGGTCTGCGGGAGTCGGGGGTCAACCCGCAGGGCACCCGGTTGGTCGTCGTCGGCAACTTCAGGATCGCCGGCGGGCTGACCCGCAACCAGGTCTTCATGGTCGACCTCGGGGCGACCTCGGCGTCGGTCTCCACCACCTGGAACACCACCCAGTACTCGCCGATCTGCTCGCAGAACGCCTTCGACAGCTACATGCGCGACGTCGAGATGTCGCCCGACGGCTCGTACTTCGTCGTCTCCACCACCGGCGGCCCGCACCCGCCGAACCTGTGCGACACCGCCAGCCGCTGGGAGACGATGGCCTCCGGGACGGCGCTGCTGCCGACCTGGGTGGCCAACTCCGGTGGTGACACCCTGTGGGGTGTCGGCATCTCCGAGGCAGCGGTGTTCGTCGGTGGTCACAACCGCTGGATGAACAACCCCACCGGCACCGACAACCCCCGCGCGGGTGCCGTGCCGCGGCCCGGTCTGTCCGCGCTCGACCCGACCACCGGCGTGCCGCTGAAGTGGAACCCGGGCCGGAACCCGCGTGGCGAGGCGGCCTACGAGCTGTACCCGACCGACGACGGCCTGTACCTCGTCAGCGACACCGACTGGATCGGCGACCGCCGCTACCAGCGCCCGCGGATCGCGTTCTTCCCGTACAGCGAGGGCACGAACATCGCCTCGACCAAGCCCGGGTCGCTGCCCGGCAACGTCTACGTCGCCTCGCCGACCACGACGACGGTGCTGCACCGGGTGAACGCCGGGGGCGCAGCGATCGCGGCCACCGACGGCGGTCCCGCCTGGGCCGCCGACACCGCGGCAGCGCCGAGCCCGAACCACAACAGCGGCAGCACCGTGGTGAACCAGTCCGCCCTCACCGCCGCCAGCCTCGTCAACGTCCCGGCGAGCACGCCGCTGGGGATCTGGACGCAGGAGCGCGACGACCCCTCCGGCGGCAACGAGATGCAGTGGGACTTCCCGGTCGCGGCGGGCACCACCACCACGGTGCGGCTGTACTTCGCGGCCCGATCGACCACGACGCGACGCTTCAACGTGCTCGTCGACGGCGTCACCAAGATGAGCAGCTACGACGGGACCTCGACCGACCCGGGTCTGAACAAGGGCATCATGAAGTCGTTCGACGTCGTCGCCGACGGCAACCTCGACATCGACTTCACCCACGTCACCGGCGGCGGCACCCCGGAGATCAACGCGATCGAGATCCTCAGCAGCGCCTCCGTCCCCACCGGCGCCAACGTCGTCTCCTACGACGGCACCGCGGTGAGGGGCCAGACGGCTGCGACGACGGCGAACTTCGACTGGACCACCGTCCGCGGTGCCGTGATGGTCGGGCGCACCCTCTTCTACGGTGCCACCGACAACGTCCTGCACAAGCGCTCGTTCGACGGCGTGGGCTTCGGCGACCCGGTGACGGTGAACCCGTACAACGACCCGCTCTGGAGCAGCGTCGTGACCGGCAGCGGCGCGGCCGGTTCCACCTACAACGGTGCCGTGCCGGCCTGGTACTCGGCGACGGGGATCGGTGCGACGACGGGGATGTTCTACTGGAACGGCCGGCTCTACTACACGCTGAGCGGCACCAACTCGCTGTTCTGGCGCTCCTTCGTGCCCGACAGCGGCATCGTCCACCCGGTGCAGAACACGGTCACCGGCGGCAACATCACCTGGACGAACACCAAGGGGATGTTCCTCGACGGCGGCAACCTCTACACCGTCTCGTCCGTGGACGGCTCGCTGTCCCGGATCCCGTTCGTCAACGGCGCGCCCAGCGGCACCGCGACGGTCGTGAACAGCAAGGCCGCCGGTGGCATCGACTGGCGTGGCAAGGCCGTGTTCCTCGCCTCGGTCCTGCCGAACGTCGCGCCCGCGGCCGGCTTCAGCACCTCGTGCACCGGGATCAGCTGCCAGTTCACGTCGACGTCGACCGACAGCGACGGCCAGATCGCCTCGTACGTGTGGGACTTCGGTGACGGCTTCGAGTCCGGCGAGGCGTCGCCGGCGCACGACTTCGCGGCGACCGGCACCTACACCGTGTCCCTGACCGTCGAGGACGACGCCGGTGCGTCCGACACCGAGACCCAGCAGGTGTCGGTGGTCAAGCCCAACGTCGCACCCACCGCGGCGTTCACCGTCGCGTGCACGTACCTGGACTGCACCTTCGACGGCTCGACGTCCACCGACACCGACGGCACCGTCGACGCGTTCGCCTGGACCTTCGGTGACGGCGGCGCCGGCTCCGGGTCGCCGGCGGGCCACGTCTTCGAGGGCCCGGGCGAGTACACGGTCGGGCTGACGGTGACCGACGACGGCGGGCTGCAGAGCACGCTCACCAAGACCCTCAGCGTGACGGCGGCCCCGGCCGCGAGCACGGTGGTGCACGTGGGCAGCAGCGCCTTCGCGGGCAACTCGACGACCCCCAACGTGACGGTGCCGTCTGCCGTCTCGGCCGGGGACCGCCTGGTGATGGTGCTGAGCCTGGCTGCGAGCGACCGGGTGCGGTCGGCTCCGACCGGCGTCACCGGCTGGACCGTCCTCGGCACCTCGTCGACGGGCGGGATGGCGACGACGACCTACACCAAGCTCGCCGCTGCGGGCGACGCCGGTACCAAGGTGACCGTCCCGATCAACCTGACGACGAAGTACACGCTGACCGTCGCGGCCTACTCCGGCGCGCGCACCGGCACCGTCGTCTCGGCGGGTCTGGCCGAGACGGTCAGCCGTGCCGGTCACGCGACCCCCGTCGTCACCGTCCCGCCGGGTGCGTGGGTGCTGTCGTACTGGGCCGACAAGACCTCTCTGACGACCGGGTTCGCCCTGCCGGGCGGTGTGACCTCCCGGCAGTCGGTCTGCGCGCCGACGACGGGCCGGGTCTGCAGCGTGCTCGCCGACTCCGCCGGCGCCGCGCCCGCGGGCACCTACGGCAACCTGACCGCGACCGCGAAGGACGCGGCTGCGGCGGACTCGCCGACCAGCAACGCCACGACCTGGTCGGTCGTGCTGCGCTCCGTCGACCCCAACGCGCTGCCGCAGGCGCAGTTCACCTCCTCCTGCGACAGCCTGACCTGCACCTTCGACGGGTCCGCCTCGAGCGACGTCGACGGCGGGATCGCCTCGTACGCGTGGGAGCTTCGGTGGCGGCGGGACGGCCGACGGGGCCGCGACCAGCCACACCTTCCCGGACGACGGCGACTACGACGTCGCGCTGACGGTGACCGACGACCAGGGCGGGCAGACGACCACCACGGTCACGGTCCCGGTGGTCCGCACCAACGCGCCGCCGACGCCGCTCTACACGACGACCTGCCGCTACCTCGTGTGCAGCTTCGACGCCTCGGCCTCCACCGACGACGAGTCGGTGGTCTCGTACGCCTGGGACTTCGGTGACGGCGACACCGGCACCGGCGTCGCCCCCGCCGACCACACGTTCGACGCGACCGGCAGCTACCAGGTCGCGCTCACCGTCACCGACAACGACGGCGTGCCGACCACCCTGACGACGTCGATCTCGGTGACGGCGGTGCGACCCATCGCGCTCGTCGGCAGCACCGTCGGCAGCGGCAACGTCGCCACCCCGAACACGACCATCCCGGCCGGCACGGCGTCGGGCGACCGGCTGGTCATGGTCCTCAGCCTGAACGCCACGAACCGCGTGCAGTCGGCCCCGACGGGGACGACCGGGTGGGCCCTGGTCGACACCGCGCAGTCCGGCACCACGACCGGGATGGTGACGACGGTGTGGACGAAGGTCGCCGCTGCCGGTGACGCCGGCCGGGTGGTGCGGGTGCCGCTCGACCTGGCGGCGAAGTACACGCTGACGGTCGCCGCGTACTCCGGCGAGATGCTGGCGCCGGAGTTCGCGAAGGCGTCCGAGACGGTCGTCCGCGCGGGCCACACCACGCCGACGACGGCCGCCGGAGGCGATGCGGCAGAGGGTGACTGGGCGATCTCCTACTGGGCCGACCGGTCGTCCGCGACGACGGCCTTCGCACTGCCGGCCGGGGTCACCCAGCGCGAGGCGGCCTGCGCGCCCACCACCGGCCGCGTGTGCAGCGTGCTCGCCGACTCCGGCGGTCCGGTCGCCGCCGGTCCCTACGGAGGCCTCGTCGCCACCGCGGACTCGGCGCAGTCCTCCGCGACGACGTGGACGATCGTGCTGCGGCAGGTCCCGGCGACCCTGCCGTCGCTGCACGGCGTGTGAGGTGAGCCTGACCTCCCGAGCCGACGGCTCCGGGCCACCCGGCACCTACGATGGGTCGAGGAGCTCGGGGAGGAGCACTGCGTGGAGTGGTTGCAGGAGACCCAGTGGTTGGCGTGGGTCGGTGGGGCGCTGGTCCTCGGGCTGATCGAGGTCGCGTCCCTCGACCTGGTGTTCATCATGCTCAGCGGGGCGGCGCTGGCAGCGGCCCTGGCGGCCTTCCTGGGTGCGTCCTTCCCGGTGCAGGTGGTCGTCTTCGTCATCACCGCGGCGGTGCTGCTGCTCGTCGCGCGACCCGTGGCGCTGCGGCGGCTGAAGCCGCCGGGGGCGGATCACCGGACCGGGTCCGCGGCCCAGGTGGGTCGTACCGCCGAGGTGATCGAGCCGGTCGACGCGCGATCGGGCCTGGTCAAGCTCACCGGTGAGACCTGGAGCGCCCGCAGCGTCGACCCGTCGCGCTCCTTCGCCGCGGGGGCCACCGTCCGGGTGGTGCGCATCGACGGCGCCACCGCCGTGGTCGACGCCGTCGGCCTGCCCCACCCGAGCCACCAGCCCGAGGAGACGTCCTGATGGACGACATCGCCCTGTACCTCGTCCTGATCCTGCTCATCGCCTTCACCGTGATGGCCCTCGTGCGCGCCGTGCGGATCGTGCCCCAGGCGACGGCCGTCATCGTCGAGCGGCTCGGCCGGTACTCCCGGACGCTCGACGCCGGCCTGCACTTCCTGATCCCGTTCATGGACCGCGTGCGTGCCAACGTCGACCTGCGCGAGCAGGTGGTCTCGTTCCCGCCCCAGCCGGTGATCACCTCCGACAACCTCGTCGTGAGCATCGACACCGTGATCTACTTCCAGCCCACCGATCCCAAGTCGGCGGTCTACGAGATCGCCAACTACATCCAGGGCATCGAGCAGCTGACGGTGACGACCCTGCGCAACGTGATCGGCTCGCTCGACCTCGAGCAGACCCTCACCAGCCGCGACCAGATCAACGGCCAGCTGCGCGGCGTGCTGGACGACGCCACCGGCCGGTGGGGGATCCGGGTGAACCGGGTCGAGCTGAAGGCGATCGACCCGCCGGCCAGCGTCCAGGACTCGATGGAGAAGCAGATGCGCGCCGAGCGCGACCGGCGCGCGACGATCCTGCACGCCGAGGGCGTCAAGCAGTCCCAGATCCTCACGGCCGAGGGCGAGAAGCAGGCCGCGATCCTCACCGCCGAGGGCACCGCGCAGGCGGCGATCCTCAACGCGCAGGGCGAGTCGCGGGCGATCCTGCAGGTCTTCGACGCCATCCACCGCGGGAACCCGGACTCCAAGCTGCTGGCGTACCAGTACCTGCAGATGCTCCCGCAGATCGCCCAGGGCGCGTCGAACAAGATGTGGATCATCCCGACCGAGCTCACCCAGGCCCTGCGCGGCATCGGTGCCGCGCTCGGCGCCGACTCCTCCGACGGCACCGGGGGCCTCGATCGGGCGCCGGCGGGCGTGCGCGAGAACGAGCAGGGCGAGCCGTTCGGCGTGCAGATGCCGGAGTACAGCCTGGAGGACCCCGCGGAGGCGCTGAAGAAGGCACGTGCGGAGGCGGCCGGTGCCACCGAGGAGGCCGAGCGCTCGCGCCTCACCCGGGGTGCCGGCGTGGCTCCCGACCTCGGGAAGCCGCCCGCGGCCGAAGGCGCGGACGGGGACCAGGTCGGCTGATCGGCTCAGGTCGCCGGCCGCGCACCAGACCGGCGTCACCCGCACGGCGTCCCGTCGGCTGTCCTCGGTCTTGCGGGCCGGGGAGCGGCGGTCGTCAGCCGGAGGTCAGCGCCCGCAGGTCGCGGACGGCGAACCGGCGGTGCTGCACGTGCTCCTCGAGCACGACCTTCCAGCACGCCAGCACGCTGTGCGACTCCTCGCCCCAGACCGGTGCCGGCACGGCTGTGCGCACCTGGTCGAGCTCGGCGTCGGTGAGGGCGTCCAGGCCGGTGCGGACGGACTCCCAGCGCTGCTGCACGGCGCGGAACGCGTCGTCGAGCGAGGGCGCGGCGGCGGGGTCGATGCCGAGCCCGGCGAGCTGGTCGCGCGGGTAGTCGTCGGGCATCAGCGCCAGCGGGTGGAAGGGGACGTCGGCCTCGGCCAGCATCCGGGCCACCCAGGTGTCGACCACGACGAGCAGGTGCCGCACCGACTCCACGAACGACCACTCGCCGCCGACCCGCTCGTGCAGCAGCGGCTCGGGACGGGTGCGGGCGTCCTCGACCGTGTCGCGCCACAGACCCTCGACGAGCGTCCACGCCGCGCGCAGCTCGTCGGCGGTACGGGCCTCGCGCACCCGGACCCGCTCGGGGTGCCGCCGGTCGAGCTCGGCGGCGACGTGGGCGGTCACGTCGACGTCGTCGACGACGACCGAGCCCACCGAGCCGCCGAAGCCGTCGACCCGCAGGTCGACGACCTCGCAGCCCACGATCCGCACGCCGGTGACGTCGCACTCGCGGAAGACGGCGCCGCTGAGGTCGACGTGGTGGAAGACGGCGCCGCGGAAGGCGCGGGTGTCGCGGTGCTCCAGCACCGGCTCGCTCGTGCCGGGGGTGTCCATGGCACGGACCGTAGTGCGGCTCCCTGACGGCGGGCGTCCGGGATCAGCCGTCGACGGGCTCGACCGAGAGGGTCACCGGGGTCCCGACCTCGATGCCCTCGGCGGTGCGGACCGCCTTCTTCAGCGGCAGGACGTAGCAGCCGCGGGCGTCGTCCGGGAACACCGAGGTGCGCCAGGTGGACGAGCCGCAGACCACCTCGACCCGCACCGCGCCGAACCCGCCGGCGCGGCCGGTCTCGGCGATCTCGTCCGAGAGCGCCTCGGGCAGGCTGACGAACACCCAGCCGCTCGGGCCGGGACGGGCCTGCCACTCCCAGGGGTCGGTGGTGAAGGTGCGGGCGTCCACCGACGCCAGTCTGCCGTCCGCGCCGGAGCGCGTTCACAGCGGACGTCCAGGCGCCGTCCAGGATCGCGACAAGGGGGTGACCGACGGTCCTGCCATGAGCCGACTCCGCCGTCGCCGCGCCGCCGCCGACCACCTCGACCTCAGCTCGGCCACCGGCGCTCGAGCGCGGCGGCCGCGACGGTCGGCGAGATCCCGGTACTCGATGTACTCCCAGGGCGTCGAGGACGAGAACTACCTGCGCGGGGTGCAGGAGGCGGGCGCCGACGGGAAGGTCACCTTCACCAGCATCTTCCCGGCCTGCTCCTCCGGTCGGTGGCCGCACCTCCACGTCGAGGTCTTCTCGTCCGCGGCCGACGCCGTCGGTGACGGCACCCCGCTCGTGACCTCCCAGGTGGCGCTGCCGGAGACCACCTGCGAGGAGGTCTTCGCCACCGACGGCTACAGCAGCAGCGTGCGCAACCTCAGCCAGGTCTCGCTGACCGCGGACACGGTGTTCTCCGACGACGAGGGCGAGAGCCAGCTGGCCGCGATGTCGGGCTCGGTCTCCGCCGGCTACACCGCCGCTCTGGCCGTCGGTGCCTGAGCGCGGTCGTCGGCGGTCGACCCTCGCCGCGGGGGCGGCGCGCGGCTAGCGTGACGACGTGGACACCGACGACGCCCTGGCCGCCCTCCCGCTCGAGGACAAGGTCCGGCTCCTCACCGGCGCCGACATCTTCACGCTGCAGGGTGAGGAGCGGCTCGGCCTGGCGCCGATGGCGTTCTCGGACGGGCCGACCGGTGTCCGCGGGTTGAAGTTCGTCGGCGGCGACGCCGTCGCGCTGCTGCCCAACGCCACCCTGCTCGCGCAGTCGTGGAGCGAGGACCTCGCGCACGAGGTCGGAGAGCTGCTCGCCGACGAGGCCGAGCGCCAGCACATCCACGTGGTGCTCGGACCGACCATCAACCTGCACCGCTCCGCGCTCGGCGGCCGCCTGTTCGAGGCCTATTCCGAGGACCCGCTGCTCACCGGCCTGCTCGCCGCCGCCTACGTGCGCGGCATGCAGGGCAAGGGGGTGGGTGCGTGCCTGAAGCACCTGGTGGCCAACGAGTCCGAGACCGACCGCACCACGGTCAACAGCGTGGTGGACGAGGCGACCCTGCGCGAGACCTACCTGCTGCCGTTCGAGATCGCGGTGCAGGACTCCGACCCGTGGTCGGTGATGGCGGCCTACAACGACGTCAACGGCGTACCGGCCACCGAGCAGCAGCACGTGAACACCGAGGTGCTCAAGGACGAGTGGGGCTGGACCGGCCTGGTGATGTCGGACTGGTTCGCCACCAAGTCCGCCGGCCCGGCCGCCAACGGCGGTCTCGACCTGGTGATGCCCGGCCCGCACGGCCCCTGGGGCGACGCGCTGGTCGAGGCCGTGCGCAGCGGCGAGGTGCCGGAGGAGGTCGTCGACGACCACCTGCGGCGGTTGCTGGTGCTCGCCGAGCGGGTGGGCGCGCTGGGCGAGCACCGCACCTGGCGCACCGACGTGCCCGGCCCGGCCGACGACGACCGCCGCGCCCAGCTGCGCCGCCTCGCCGCGTCCTCGATGACGGTGCTCACCGACGACGGCGTGCTGCCGCTCGACCCGGGTCTGCAGATCGCGCTCGTCGGACGCCACGCGGTCGAGACCATCTGCATGGGAGGCGGTTCCGCGCAGGTGACGCCCCCGCACCAGGTCTCGGTGGCCGACGGGTTCACCGACCGGGTCAGCCGGCTCGAGGTGGTCGACGGCGTCGAGGTGCGCGACCGTCCGGTCCCCGCCGAGAACGCCGTGATCAGCGACCCCGTCACCGGCGAGCCGGGCATGCGGGTGCGGGCGTACGCCGGTGACGGCCGCGAGCTGTCCGACGCGCACGTGCCGTCGTCGACGGTCACCTTCGGCTTCGACGACGACCTGCCGGAGCTGCCCACCCGCGCGGTGCTGTCGGCGCGCGTCGGGGTCGCCGGCCCGGCCGAGCTCGGCGTGCTGGGGGTGGGCGGCTGGACCGTGCGGGTCGGGGACGAGACGCACCGGGTCGATCTCGGGCTCACCGGTGCCGACCCGGGCGAGGCGCTGCTGCGCCCGCCGGCGTGGACCACCACGTCCGAGCAGGGAGACGTCGAGGTCGAGGCCGAGATCGCCATCCCGGCAACCGGTTTCGGCAAGTTCGCGCTCGTCGCGAGAGCGGCGGCGCGACCTGTCGCCGACGTGCTGGCCGAGGCCGTGCACGCGGCCGAGGGGTGCGACGTCGCCGTCGTCGTCGTCGGGCTGACCGAGGAGCAGGAGACCGAGGCCGCCGACAAGACCACGCTGGCGCTGCCCGGTGACCAGGACGCCCTGGTCAGCTCCGTGGCGGCCCACGCCCCGCGCACCGTCGTGGTGGTCAACTCCGCCACCCCCGTGCTGATGCCGTGGCTCGACGAGGTCGACGCGGTCGTCTGGGCCGGGCTGCCCGGCCAGGAGGGCGGCCACGCGGTGGCCGACGCGCTGCTCGGGACGGTCGAGCCGGCCGGCCGGCTGGTCACCTCGTTCCCGTCCGCCGACGGTGCCGCGCCCGCGTGGGAGGTGGTGCCCACCGACGGCGACCTGGAGTACACCGACCGCTCGTTCGTCGGCTACCGCGGGTACGAGGCCGGCCACGCGCCGGCGCCCGCGTTCTGGTTCGGCCACGGGCTCGGCCTCGGACGCTGGGAGTACGGCGAGGTGTCCGCGCGCCGCACCGGCGAGGGCGTCGAGGTCCAGGTCGACGTCACCAACGTCGCGCACCACGACTCGTCCGAGGTCGTGCAGGTCTACTACCGCCCCGCCGAGGACGGTCAGCCCGTCCGCCTGGTCGGCTGGACCCGGGTGCCGGCCGCCGCGGGGGAGACCGTCAGCGCGCGGGTCACCTGCGACCCGCGGGTGTGGCGGCGCTGGACCGACGACGGCTTCGTCCCGCTGTCCGACGCGGGCACCGTCCTGGTCGCCCGCGGCCTGGGCGACGTGCGCGCCACCTGCGAGATCGGCTGACCTCCGCCCGTCCCGTCGAGTGTGATCGACGCGCGCGACCCGCCGGCGGGTCGCGCGTGAGGTTCACACTCGAGGAGGAGCACCGCCGCGGACGGCATGGGCGATCAGGCCGACCACCTGGTCGGCCTGGCTGCGGGGGAGCCGGGCGTACCCGATCACGAGCCCGGCGCGGTGGTCGTCGGTGGCGTAGGCGGTGAGCGGCTCGACGCCGACCCCGAGGGCCAGCGCCCGCTCGGACACCGCCAGGTCGTCGACGTCGTCGGGCAGCCGCAGCACCGCGTGCAGCCCGGCGTCGACGCCGACGACCTCGAGCTCGGGCAGGTGCCGCGCCAGGGCGGACCGCAGCGCCTCGCGCCGACCCGCGTAGTGCCGCGAGGCGCGGGCGAGGTGCCGGCTGAGCCCGCCGGTGCGCACCAGCTCGGCCAGGGCGCGCGCGCCGACCCCGTCGACCGCCAGCCCGTGCTCGCGCAGCCGCTGCTCCACCGGGTCGCGCAGCCGCTCGGGCAGCACCGCCCAGGCGATCCGCAGCGACGGCGACAGGACCTTCGAGGCCGTCCCGAGGTAGACCACGTGCTCGGCGGCGCCGGGCAGCGAGCGCAGGGCCGGCAGCGGCGAGACGTCGTACCGGAACTCGCCGTCGTAGTCGTCCTCGAGCACCAGACCGCCTGTGGCGCGGGCCCAGTCGAGCACCTCGCACCGCCGGTCGACGCACATCCGGGCGCCGAGCGGGAACTGGTGGGCGGGAGTCAGGTACACCGCGGCGTCGTCGTCGCGCAGCAGCGTGGGGTCCAGCCCGTCGCCGTCGACGGGGACCGGCCGCGCGGTGGCGCCGATGTCGGCGAGAGCCCCCTGCGGGTCGCGGTACCCCGGGTCCTCCACCGCCACCGTGCGCCCGGCGAGGCCGGCGCCGAGCAGCAGCGGACGCAGCCCGGCCGCGACCCCGGGCAGCAGCACGACCTCCTCCGGTGCGGCCACCACCCCGCGGGTGCGGCGCAGGTGGTCGGCCAGCGCGGCGCGCAGCTCGGGCGCCGACTCGGCGCCCGGGAACTCCTCGGCCACCGGCGCGGCGGCGGCCGCCCGCCAGGCGCGCCGCCAGTCGGTGGGGTCGAGCAGGGAGGTGTCCGGGCTGGACGGGCGCAGGCTCCAGCGCGGGCGCTCGGCAGGGGCCGGGCACGGCGGCGGCGGTCTCGCCGGGACGCGGGTCCGGGACGTGCGCCGCCGCCCCGGCCCGGGCCGCGCGGTCCGCCCCGGGCGCGACGAAGGTCCCCGACCCCTGCGCGGCCGTGGTGAACCCGGCGGCGAGCAGCTCGTCGTAGGCCTGCACCACCGCGGAGCGGGCGACGCCGAGGCTGCTGGCCAGCGCGCGCGTGGGCGGCAGCGGGTCACCGGGTCGCAGCGCGCCGGCGCGGATCCGGGCGACCACGGCGTCCCCGATCCGGTGCCGCAGCGGGGCGGGCCCCGGCGGCAGCTCGAGGGTCGTGTCGACGGCGCGCGCGGTCCTGGCCACACCGCGACGGTACGCGCTTTGTGGTCCTGGCGGAACGCCGGAAGTGGTCCTGTGACGACGGTCCACTCACCGGTGGGATGGACACCGTGACGACGTCCTCCACCGTGCCCTCCACGCGTGCCTCCGCCGTCCCGACCGCCGTGCGCCGCAAGCCCGAGCGCTCGCCCTCGGACCGGGAGGTCCTCGACCACGTCCTCGACACCGTCCTGGCCGGGACGCTGTGCACCGTCGTGGGCGACGAGCCCTGGGCGGTGCCGATGCTGTTCGCCCGCGACGGCGACCGCGTCCTCCTGCACGGCTCCACCGGCGCCGGCGCGCTGCGCCACGTGGCTGCCGGAGCGCCCGCCCTGCTGAGCGTGGTGAGCGTCGACGGCATGGTGGTGGCGCACAGCACCTTCGACTCGTCGGCCAACTACCGCTCGGCCGTCGTCCGCGGCCGGCTCGAGCCGCTCGCCGGCGACGACCGCTGGGACGCGCTGCAGCGGCTGTCCGAGCGCCTGATCCCCGGCCGCACCGCCGAGATCCGCGACATGACGGGCAAGGAGACCGCCGCGACGCTCGCGATGGCCCTCCCGATCACCGACGGCTCCTGGACGGTCAAGGTGCGCACCGGCGGCCCCGGCGCCCCGGAGGAGGAGACCGACGCCTGGTGCGGCGTCGTCCCGTTCCGGCTCGTCGCCGGCGACGCCGAGCCCGCGCCGTGGGTGCCGGCCGGCGCGCCGGTCCCACCGTCGGTGCAGCGGCTCGCGGGATCGGTGCTGTCGTGACGGCCGCCACCGCCGCGGCCGCACCCGCGGTGCGGACCACCCGCGTGCCGTGGCAGGTGAAGTTCGCTCTGCTCAGCGTGATCTGGGGCTCGAGCTTCCTGCTGATGAAGATCGGGCTCGGCTCCCTCGAGGCCGTCCAGATCTCGTGGTTCCGCGTGCTCACCGGCACCGCGGTGCTGCTCGGGCTCCTGCTCGCCACCGGTCGGCGGCTGCCGACGTCGCGGCGGGTGTGGCTGCACCTGTCCGTGGCCGGGTTCTTCCTGGCCACCCTGCCGTTCACGCTGTTCGCCGCGGCGGAGGAGCGGGTCTCGTCGGCGCTCGCGGGCATCGGCAACGCCACCACGCCGATGGCCTCGGTGCTGTTCGGGCTGCTCCTGCTGCCCGCCTCGCGGCTGCCGGGACGCAAGGTCGTCGCGGTCGCCCTCGGCCTCCTCGGCGTCGTCGTGATCATGCAGCCGTGGCAGCTCGAGGGCCGTCCGGACCTCGTCGGCTTCGGCATGACGCTGGTGGCCGGCGCGAGCTACGGGCTGGGCTGGACCTGGGTGAAGAGGAACCTGTCCGACGACGACCTCGGCGGTCTCACGATGCCCGCCGCGATGATGTCGACCGCCGTGGTGCAGATGACGCTGGTGGCGCTGGTGTGGTGGGCGTCGAAGGGTGGCGAGCTGGCCACGCCGTTCTCGGTGCGTGCCGACGCCGAGCACGCCTCTCTCTGGCCCGCGCTCGTGGCCGTGCTGGTGCTCGGCGTGGTGGGCACCGGGCTCGCCCAGAACCTGCAGTACGACGTCGTGCGCGCGGCCGGCCCCACGGTGGCGACGACCGTGACCTACCTGATCCCCGTCGTCGCGGTGGCGCTCGGCGTCACCTTCCTCGGCGAGCGGCTCTCGTGGCCGCAGCTGGTGGGCGCCGGCGTCGTGCTCGCCGCCGCCGTGGTGATCGGCAGCCCGGGACGCCGGGCGCCGTCAGCCGCGCAGGGCCAGGTCGCGCCGCGCTAGCAGGTGGCGGCGCTCGGCCTCGTTGTCGCAGCGCTCGAGCGCGAGGTCGAACTGCTCTGCGGCCGAGGCGTTCTCGCCGTCCCGCAGCAGCAGCTCGGCCCGCACGGCGGGGAGCCGGTGGGTGCGCGCCAGGTGGGCGTCGAGCCCGTCCAGGAGGGCGAGCCCGGCGCGGGCGCCGTCGCGCTCGGCGACCGCGACGGCCCGGTTGAGGCGCACCACCGCCGAGCCGGTGAGCACCTCCAGCTCCTCGTACAGCGCCGCCACCGCCGACCAGTCGGTGTCGGCGGACGTCGGGGCCGTCGCGTGGGCCGCGGCGACCAGCGCCTGGAGCCGCAGCTCCGCGGCGTACCGGCTGGTCGGCCGGCTCGAGGTGTCGGCGAGGAGCGCCATGGCCCAGGCGATCTCGTCGTGGTGCCAGGCGGACCGGTCCTGGTCGGGGAGCAGGACGGCCGAGCCGTCCGGCCCGGTGCGGGCGTCGCGCCGGGAGTGCTGCAGCACCATGAGCGCGAGGAGGCAGCGCACGTCGTCCCGGCCCGGGAGCAGCTCGTCGAGCAGCCGTCCGAGCCGGATCGCCTCGCCCGCCGTGCCCACCCGGACGACGTCCGGGCCGTCGCCGGGGGCGTAGCCCGCGGTGAACGCCAGGTACACCACCCGCACCACCGACTCCACCCGCTCGTCGAGCGCGGCGGGGTCGGGCAGCCGCAGCGCGATGCCGGACGCGGCGAGCTTCTTGCGGCCGCGGGTGAGGCGCGCCGCCATCGTCGGCTCGCTCACCAGGAACAGGCGCGCGACCTGGGCCGTGGTGAGACCGAGCACGAGCCGCAGCGTCAGGGCGGCGCGCGCCTCGACCGCCAGCGCCGGGTGGCAGCACAGGAACACCAGGCGCAGGACGTCGTCGCGCACGTGGGCGGGGTCCACCTCGTCCTCCACCTCCTCCTGCGCCCGGTGCTCGGCGCGGTCGCCGGCCGCGTGACGCTGCTCCTCGTCGACCACGAGCAGCCGCACCTTGCGGGCCCGGATCGCCTCGGCCCGCAGCACGTCGAGCGCCCGGCGGCGTGCCGCCGTGTGCAGCCACGCCGCCGGCTCGGTCGGCACGCCGTCGCGCGGCCAGGTCTGCGCCGCCCGCGCGAACGCCTCCGCGAGCGCGTCCTCGGCGACGTCGATCCGCCGGAACCGGCCGACGAGCAGGGCCATCAGGGACGCCCACGACGTCCGGTAGGCCTGCTCCAGCGCGGCCCCGACGGGGTCCGGCGCGACGACGGACCCGGTCACTCGGGGATCGAGTCGTCCACGGGACGGACCTCGAGCGCGTAGTAGAGCGGCAGCTCGTCGAGCGCGGTCATCAGGGTGTCGAGGTCGGGCGCCTCGACCACGTAGTAGCCGCCGAGGTGCTCCGCGGTCTCGACGAACGGGCCGTCGGTGACCACCCGGCCGCCGTCGGCGTCGTGCCGCACCGTCGTGGCGGCCTCGTGCGTCTCGGAGCGCCTCGCCGCCCTGGATCGACATCGCGGGGTGGTCGCGGACCACCTCGGAGAACCGGTAGTGGCGACGGATGGTCTCCATCCGCGCGTCCTCGTCGGCGTGCTCCCACACCGACTCGTCGCCGTACATCAGCACCACGTACTTCATCCGGTCACCTCCGGGTCCGAGCTCGCCACGGCCGCCCGCACCTCGAGGGCCCTCGGCGCCGGCGAGCACGCCGCACAGGTCGAGCAGGTCGTCCAGGTCGTCGCTCTGCACGAGGTAGAAGCCCGTGAGCTGCTCGACGGACTCGGCGTACGGCCCCTCGGTCACCGTCACCGCGCCGCACTCGCCGCGCACCACCTTGGCCCGGCTCGAGGCTCGAGCTCGGCGCCGCCGGTGACCCGGTGGCCGCGCTCGGCCAGCAGCCGGGCGAACTCCTCGTGCCGCGCGTAGCCTTGCGCGTCTGCGTGTCGGCCTCGGCCCACCGGCTCTCGTCGCCGGGCAGCAGCACCACGTACTCGGTCATCGCCCACCCTCCTCGTCGCGGCGGCCGCGTCCCAGCCTGCCTCACCGGGGTGACGCGCGATCCGGTCGCCGATCGACAACCTCGGCCGATCTGCCCCGGAGATGGTCACGGAGGTGTGCGAACCTGGCATCCTGCCGGGATGGCGGTGAGGCTGCGCCCGATCGGACCGGGCGACCGGGCCGCTGTGCTGCGCCTGAACGCCGAGCACGTCGAGCTGCTGTCGCCGCTGGACGACGACCGGCTGACCGTCCTCGAGGCCTGGGCCGACCGCGCCGACGTGATCGAGGTCGACGGCGAGGTCGCGGGCTTCGTCCTGACCTTCGGTCCGGGCACCGGGTACGACTCGGAGAACTACCGGTGGCACGCCGAGCGGTTCGGCGACGCCTTCTACTACCTCGACCGCGTCGTCGTGGCACCGGAGCACCGCGGCGCCGGGGTCGCGCACGCGGCGTACGACCAGCTGGAGCAGGTGGCGCAGCCGTACGGCCGGATGGTGCTCGAGGTGAACGCGGACCCGCCGAACGAGCCCTCGCTGCGGTTCCACCGGCGCCGGGGGTACACCGAGGTCGGCCGCCTGGGAGAGCCGGGCCACGTCGTCTCGCTGATGAGCCGCGAGCTGGCGGCTCCGGGGTCAGGTCCGGACCCGTTCGTGCCGATGACACCAGCATGACCGTCGTGCAGCGCCTGGTCGTGGGCGCCGCCGCCACCGTCGCGTGCGCCTTCGCCGCGGCGATGCTCGTGCTGCCCGCCATCGGGTCGCCCGCGGTCGGAGTCGTCAGCAACTGGACCCAGATCGTCGTCCCGGTGCTCACCGCGGTGGTCTGCCTCGACTCGGCCCGTCGTCAGCGCGACCGGCGCCAGCGCCGGGCCTGGACGCTCTACGGCATCGGCGCGCTGTCCTGGGGCGTCGGCCAGTGCGTCTTCACCTGGTACGAGCTGGTGGCGCAGGTCGTGGTGCCGGTGCCGTCGGTCGCCGACGCCGCCTTCATCCTGTACCCGGTGCTCGGGACGGCGGCGATCTGGCTGCTGCCGCTCGTGCCCCGCTCCCGCACCGTGAACGTGCGCAGCCTGCTCGACGGCCTCGTCGTCGCGTCGTCCCTGGTCTTCGTGGTGTGGTCGCTGAGCCTGCGGCTGCTGTGGGCCGCCGGCGACGGCGACGTCGCGAGCCTGGTCGTGACGACCACCTACGTGGTCACCGACATGGTGCTGCTGACGATGGTGGCGCTCCTGCTGCCCGACGTCGGCCGGGCCCGGCGCCGGGTGCTCGTGCCCGTCGCGCTGGGCACCGCCTGCTTCGCCGTGGCCGACATCGGCTACGTCGTGGTCACCTCGTCCACGTCCTACTCCTCCGGCGAGGCCTTCGACGTCGGCTGGGTGCTCGGCTTCCTGGGTGTCGCGGTCGCCGCGGTGCTGGCGCACCCGACCGACGGTCCCCTGCCCGAGCGCGTGACGCGTGCGATGTCGGGCCTGCCCTCGTGGGGCACGATCCTGCTGCCGTACGTCCCGGTCCTGGCCGCGACCGCGGTGCTGCTGTGGCGGCTCGGGTCCGGCTCCCCGTGGACCGGTGCGGAGTCCGGCCTGGCCGGCGCTGCCGTGGTCCTGGTGCTCGTCCGCCAGCTGGTGGCGCTCGCCGACAACCGCTCGCTGCTCGCCGAGGTCTCCCGCCAGCACGCGCAGGCCCGGCACGACGCGCTGCACGACGCCCTCACCGGCCTGGCCAACCGCGCCCTGTTCCTCGACCGGGTCGGTCACGCGCTCGACCGCGCCGAGCGCACCGGCGGACGCACCACCGTCCTGTTCTGCGACCTCGACGGCTTCAAGCAGGTCAACGACCTGCACGGCCACGCCGCCGGCGACGCCGTGCTGGTCGCCGTGGCCGACCGGCTGCAGCAGCAGGTGCGCGCCGTCGACTGCGTCGCCCGGCTGGGCGGCGACGAGTTCGCCGTCCTGCTGGAGGACCCGAGCGAGCCGGAGACGGTCGTGGCCCGGATCGAGGGCGCGATGACGGTCCCGGTGCGGGTCGGCGACAGCGAGGTGCGGGTGCGCACCAGCGTCGGCGTCGCCCAGGCCGTCGGGGCCGGGCAGGGCACCGACCAGCTGGTGTCCGACGCCGACCACGCGATGTACCGGGTGAAGCAGGCGAACAAGGGCGCGCGTCCCGGACGACGACCCCGCCGCGCTGCTGCCCCACCAGGCCGGCCCCCCGGACGCCGGCTCCTCCGCGCGCTGAGGTCGTGCCACCTGGCGCCGGCTCCTCCGCGCGGTGGATGATGCGCCCGTGAAGCGCATCGGGCACGTGGTCGGCGGCGAGCAGTCAGGCACCTTCGACCGGGTCTCTCCGGTCTTCGACCCCGCGAGCGGCCGGCAGACCGGCGAGGTCGCGCTCGCGAGCGCCGCGGAGGTCGACGCGGCGGTCGCCACGGCCAGGGCGGCGCTGCCCGGCTGGCGCGCCACGCCCCTGTCCCGCCGCACCGAGATCATGTTCCGGTTCCACCACCTGCTCGTCGAGCACTCCGACGAGCTCGCCGCCCTCGTCACCTCCGAGCACGGCAAGGTGCTGTCCGACGCCGCCGGCGAGGTGCAGCGCGGCGCTGGAGTGCGTCGAGTTCGCGTGCGGCGTCCCGCAGCTGCTCAAGGGCGGCCACAGCGAGCAGGTCTCCACCGGCGTCGACGTGCACGAGCTGAAGCAGCCGGTCGGCGTCGTCGCGGCGATCACGCCGTTCAACTTCCCGGTGATGGTGCCGCTGTGGATGGTGCCGAACGCGGTGGCGTGCGGGAACACGGTGGTGCTCAAGCCGTCCGAGAAGGACCCGTCAGCGGCGGTGCGGCTGGCCGAGCTGTTCGCCGAGGCGGGCCTGCCGCCCGGCGTCCTCAACGTGGTGCACGGCGACAAGGTGGCGGTCGACGCGCTGCTGACCCACCCGGGCGTCGACGCCGTCAGCTTCGTCGGGTCCACCCCGATCGCGCGCTACGTCTACGAGACGGGGACGGCGCACGGCAAGCGCGTGCAGGCCCTCGGCGGGGCGAAGAACCACATGGTGGTGCTGCCCGACGCCGACCTCGACATGGCGGCCGACAACGCGGTCTCGGCCGGGTTCGGCTCGGCCGGCGAGCGCTGCATGGCGGTGTCGGTGGTGGTGGCCGTGGGCGCCGTGGCCGATCCGCTGGTCGACGCGATCGCCAAGCGGATCACCACCCTCGAGGTCGGGCCGGGCACGGACGCGCACTCCCAGATGGGCCCGCTGGTCACCCGCGAGCACCGCGACAAGGTCGCGTCCTACGTCGACGCCGGGCGCGAGGCGGGGGCCGACGTGGTGGTCGACGGACGCGAGCACGACGTGCCGTCCGAGGGCTTCTTCCTCGGCCCGAGCGTCATCGACCGGGTCACGCCGACGATGAGCGTCTACACCGAGGAGATCTTCGGACCGGTGCTGTCGGTGGTGCGGGTGGCCGACTACGCCGAGGCGGTCGAGCTCGTCAACGCCAGCCCCTACGGCAACGGCGTGGCCGTCTTCACCCGCGACGGCGGCGCGGCCCGGCGGTTCGCGTCCGAGGTGGAGGTCGGCATGGTCGGGGTGAACGTCCCGATCCCGGTGCCGGCCGCGCACTTCTCGTTCGGGGGGTGGAAGGACTCGCTGTTCGGCGACTCCCACATGTACGGGCCCGAGGGCATCCACTTCTACACCCGCACCAAGGTCGTCACCTCGCGCTGGCCCGACCCGGCCACCAGCGCGGTCGACCTCGGCTTCCCCCGCAACCGCTAGAACCGGACGGACGTGCCGACCGGCCGGACGTGGCGAAGGAGCAGGACGTGACCGAGCAGCAGGCCGAGCAGGACCCCGAGGTGGTCTTCGACTACGCCCAGCAGCGCGACGCCGTGGCGGCCGGGACTGCTGCCCGGCGAGCGGCTCGTGGCGGTGCTGGACGCCTCCGGCACGGGCACCGGCTTCCTCGGGCTCACCGACAGCCGGCTGCTGCTGCAGGACCGCTCGCTGGTCGGGGGGAGGAGCACGCTGGTGTCGGTGCCGTACAGCCGCGTCACCAGCGTCGGCCTGGTGTCCGACAGCAACGTCGGCATCGAGGCGCTGTCCAGCTCGACGATCGCGATCACGCTGTCGGGGGCGGTGCACCAGGTCTCGTTCCGCGGCGCGGACAAGGCGCGGTACGCGCACGACACCATCCTCTGGCACGTGCTCCAGGCCTGACGCCGGCACCGCACCGCACGTCCCCACCGACGGCCCGACCGGGCGCTGTGCCGTCCGGGTGGTGCTGCCCGGCGCCTGCTCACCCTCTGTGACCTGTGTGACGCATGTGGCGTGTGTGACTGAGAGCGTTCTCGTGCACAGTCCTGGGTCGGGTGTTTCCAAAGGGAGCGTTGTTGGGTACCTTTCTCCCGCCGTGTCAACCCGACACGCCGACGAGAACGCGGAAAAGAATGACACGCGTGTAATTCGAGGAGTCGATCGACGGTGCGGATGCGAGTACGGGTGCCGGTCCGCCTGTCCGGGGCGGCAGCGTCCGCGGCCCTCGTGGTCGGCCTGCTCGCCGCCGCTCCCGCGAGCGCCGAGCCGTACCCGAGCCAGGGCGAGGTCGACGCCGCCGAGGCCGCCGTCACCACCACCGCCCAGCAGGTCGCCGCGCTCGAGAGCCGGCTCGCCACCGCCAACGCCGCGCAGGCGCAGACCGAGATCGCGGCCGCCACCGCCGGCGAGGACTGGAACCAGGCGCAGGTCGCCCTCGAGGAGGCCACCGCCGCCGCGGTCGCCGCCCGGGCCGCCGCCGTGCAGGCGCGCGCCGACCTCGTCGACGCGCGCTCGCAGATCGGCTCGCTCGCCGCCGACGCCTACCGCGGCGGCGGCTCGTTCGGCGGTCTCGAGGCGGTGCTCGCCGCCGGCGGCCCGCAGGACCTGATCGACCGCGCGGGCACCTTGCGCTACCTCGGCAACGGACGCCAGCACGTGTTCCAGCGCGGCCAGGCCGCCGAGCTGGTCTCGCAGCTGATGGACGAGCAGGCCCGCACCGCCGAGCAGGCCCAGCAGGACGCCGCCGACGCCGCCGAGGCGGCCAAGGCCGAGGCCGACCGCGCGAACGCCGCAGCGCGTCGCGCAGGTGAGCGCCACGCAGACCGAGAAGGCCGAGGTCACCACCCAGCTCGCCGCACTGCGCAGCACCAGCGTGGCGCTCGAGCAGCAGCGCCAGGCCGGCCTCGAGGCCGAGCGGATCGCCCGCGCCGAGGCCGCCGCCCGCGCCGCGCAGGAGCGCCGTGAGCGCGACGCCCGCGCCGCCGCCGACCGCGCCGCCGCCGACCGGGCCGCCGCCGACCGCGCCGCGCGTGACCGGGCCGCGCGCGAGGCCGCCGATCGCGCGTCCCGCGACGACGACCGCCCGGCACCGCCGGTGTCGTCCCCCGACCCGGCCCCCGCGCCGCCGCTCGTCCGGCGGCTCCAGCGGCTCGTCGTCCGGCGGGCAGGCCGCCGTCGCGTGGGCTCGTACCCAGATCGGCAAGCCGTACCAGTGGGGCGCCACCGGACCGGACGCCTACGACTGCTCCGGTCTCACCGGCGCGGCCTGGCGGCACGGCGGCGTGAACCTGCCGCGCACGTCCCGCTCGCAGTACAGCGCGGTCGAGAAGATCGCCTATGCCGACCTTCGTCCGGGCGACCTGGTCTTCTACGGCACCAGCAGCTCGGTCGGCTCGATCTACCACGTGGCCGTCTACAGCGGTGGCGGCCGGATGATCGAGGCGCCGCGGGCGGGAGTCCCGGTGCGGGAGACCTCGCTGCGGATGAGCGGCGCGATGCCCTACGCCGGTCGCCCCTGACCCCTCGCGGGGGTTCAGTGGTCGGCGGGGGCGTCCTCGAGCCGCTTGAACGACGCGGTGATCTCGGTCTCGGCCTCGGCGCGGCCGGCCCAGTGGGCGCCCTCGACGGACTTGCCGGGCTCGAGGTCCTTGTAGGTCTCGAAGAAGTGCTGGATCTCCAGCCGGTAGAACTCGTTGATGTCGTCGAGGTCCTGCAGGTGCTCCAGCCGCGGGTCGCCGGTGGGGATGCACATGATCTTGTCGTCGCCGCCGGCCTCGTCGCGCATGTGGAACAGGCCGATCGCGCGGCACCGGATCAGGCAGCCCGGGAAGGTGGGCTCGTCGATGAGCACGAGCGCGTCGAGCGGGTCGCCGTCCTCGCCGAGGGTGTTGTCGATGAACCCGTAGTCGGCCGGGTAGCGGGTCGCGGTGAACAGGGTGCGGTCGAGCTTGATCCGGCCGGTGAGGTGGTCGACCTCGTACTTGTTCCGCGTCCCCTTCGGGATCTCGATCGTGACGTCGAACTCCATGTCGGCTCCCACGTGCTGGTCTCGCGGGTCGCGCGGCCGGCGGTCGGTGCCGCGTCGGACTCGCGCGCCCGCCTCGGGCGTCTCGTCTCGCGATACTCCGGTATCGTCCTCCCCGCAGTGGCGGCCACTCGGCTGCGGGTCGCCGGGTCGAGGACCGACGGCGGACGGAGGTGCGGGGTGGCCCGCCAGCGACGCCGCCGCGGGCTCGTCGCGCTCGCCTGCGTGCTGGTGCTGCTCGGCGGCGGGGGCGCGTACGCCGTCGCCGACGTCCGGGGCGACCTGCCCGGGCTCCTCACCGACGACCCCGTCCCGCAGCCCTACCCCGACCTCGGCACCGCCCCCGGGGCCTCGGCCGAGGCCGGTGGCGCCGCCGCCAGCACCCCGCTCGACCCGGACGCACCGCCCGCCGACCCGGCCGCGGTGGCCGCCGCGATCGGGCCGCTGCTCGCCTCGGCCGGTCTCGGCACGCACGTCGGCGCCGTCGTCGTCGACGGCGGCACGGGCGAGGTGCTGCTCGCCCAGGGCGACGCCGACGCGTACGAGCCGGCCTCGGTGGCCAAGCTGCTCACGGCGGCCGCCGCCCTGGAGACCTTCGGCCCGGACGGCACGACCACGACCTCCGCGGGCGTGGTGCCGGGCACCGACGAGGTCTACCTGGTCGGCGGCGGCGACCTCCTGCTCGGCGCCGGCGCGGGCGACCCCGCTGCCGTCGTCGGACGCGCGGGCCTGGCCGACCTCGCCGACCAGGTCGCGGCGGAGCTCACGGCGTCCGGGACGACGAGCGTGCGGCTGCGGCTGGACGACTCGGTGGTCGGCGGCCTCGGCTGGGGGCAGGCGCTGGGGCCGGGCGTGGGGGCGGCCGACCTCGCCAACGGGTTCCTCGCCCCGCTGACCGGGCTGGCCGTCGACGTCGGCCGCACCCGCCGGGAGAACTACGCGCCGCGCGTGCCGGACCCCGGGACGGCCGCCGCGGCGGTCTTCGCGACGGCGCTCGGGGAGCGGGGGGTGGCCGTCGGCGGTCCGGTGACCCGGGCGCCGGCACCCGAGGGGCTGCAGGAGCTGGGGTCGGTCGAGTCCGCACCGCTGGCCGACGTCGTCGGCTACACGCTCGCGGCGAGCGACAACACCGTGGCGGACGCGCTCGCCCGGCTGGTGGCGGTCGAGACCGGCGAGACGGCCGACTTCGCCGGCAGCGGCCGCGCGGTCCTCGCCGTGGTCGCGGGCGCTCGGCGTCCCCGTCGACGGCCTGGCGCTGGCCGACGGCAGCGGCCTGTCCGACGGGTCCCGGATCAGCCCGCGCAGCCTCACCGCGGTGCTCGTCGCCGCGGCCTCGGCCGACCACCCGGACCTGCGACCCCTCGTCACGGGTCTGCCCGTCGCGGCCCTCACCGGGACCCTGGTCGACCGGTTCGACGGCTCGAACCGCGCCCGGGCCGCGCAGGGGCTGGTGCGGGCCAAGACCGGCTCGCTCACCGGCACCAGCTCGCTGGCCGGGGCGGTCGTCGACGCCGACGGCCGCCTGCTCGTGTTCGCGGTGCTCGCGGACGCGGTGCGCGGCACGGCGTCGGCCAGGTCGGCGCTGGACGAGGTCGCCGCCGAGCTCGCGCGGTGCGGCTGCTCCTGACCCGCTCGCGACCCGGGCCCCGATCCGCGGGCTACGGTGGCCCGGTGGAGCAGACCGCGAGCCGGCCCGACGTCGACCACGGCCCCGTCGACGCCCTGGTGGACTGGGACCTCGCGGTGCAGGCAGCGGGTCACCTCGTGCGCCCGGGCCCGCAGGTCGGCGCCGACGAGGCGCGCCAGGTGGTCGAGCAGCTGCGCGGCTTCGCCCGCGACTCCACCGGCTACGTGGCCGAGACCACCGGTCTGGTCGCCACCCCCGGCGACGACGTCCTCGTGGTCGACCGGACGGGCTGGGTCACCGCCAACGTCGACGCCTTCCGCGAGCTGCTCGCGCCGGCGGTCGCGGCCGCGCAGGAGAAGCGGGACCGCCCGCCCGGCCCGGTGGTGCAGGCGGTGGGGCGCAAGGTCACCGGCGTCGAGCTCGGCTCGCTGCTGTCGTTCCTGGCCTCGAAGGTGCTGGGGCAGTACGACATCGCCGACCCCTCGGGCGGACGCCTGCTGCTGGTGGCGCCGAACATCGTCCAGGTGGAGCGCGAGCTCGACGCCGAGCCGGCCGACTTCCGGCTCTGGGTCTGCCTGCACGAGGAGACCCACCGGGTGCAGTTCACCGCCAACCCGTGGCTGCGGCCGCACCTGCTGGAGTCGAGCCGGGCGATGGTCACCGACCTGCTCGGCGACCCCGGCCAGCTCACCGACCGCATCACCGCGGCCGCCCGCCAGCTGCCCGACGTGCTGCGGGGCGGGGACGGCAACGGACTGCTCGAGCTCGTGCAGTCCCCGGAGCAGCGCCACGCCCTGGCCCGCGTCACGGCCGTCATGTCGCTGCTCGAGGGCCACGCCGACGTCGTCATGGACGAGGTCGGGCCGCAGGTGATCCCCACGGTGGGCGCCATCCGCGAGCGGTTCACCGCGCGGCGCGCGGGCAGCGGCGGGCTCGACCGGATGCTGCGCCGGCTGCTCGGCCTCGACGCCAAGATGCGGCAGTACCGCGACGGCGCCGGCTTCGTCCGGGGCGTCACGGCGTCGGTCGGCACCGAGGGCTTCAACGCGGTCTGGACCTCGCCGGACACCCTGCCCCTGCCCGAGGAGATCACCGACCCGGCCGCCTGGGTGCGCCGGGTGCACGGCTAGGTCCGTGGGCGGACCCTCGCCCGCGGTCGCGGCGACCCGCGCCGCGGTGCGCGCGGCGCTCGCCGAGCTCGCCGACCTCGCTGCGACGCCCGACGGTGGATCGGACGGCGCAGCCGCCCCGCTCGTGCTGGTCGCGTGCAGCGGCGGCCCCGACTCGCTCGCGCTGGCCGCCGCCGTGGCGCACCTGTCGGCGCGGCCGGACGCCGCGGGTGCGGGCGGGGGCGGTCGTCGTCGACCACGCGCTGCAGGACGGCAGCGACGACGTGGCGGCCGGCGCCGCCGCGTCGTGCCGCGCGCTGGGGCTCGACCCGGTCGAGGTGGTCCGGGTGCGGGTGGCGCCCGACGGCTCCGGCCCCGAGGCGGCGGCGCGCACCGCCCGCTACGCGGCCCTGGACGAGGTGGCCGACCGGCTCGGGGCCGCGGCCGTCCTGCTCGGGCACACCCTCGACGACCAGGCCGAGCAGGTGCTGCTCGGGCTCGCCCGCGGCTCCGGTGCACGGTCGCTGTCGGGCATGGCCGCCGTGCGCGGCCGCTACCGCCGACCGCTGCTCGAGGTGCCCCGCGCCACGGTGCGGTCGTCGCTGGACGACCTCGGCCTGCGGGCCCACGACGACCCGACGAACGCCGACCCGGCGACGGCGCGGGCGCGCGTGCGGCACCGGGTGCTGCCGGTGCTGGAGGCCGAGCTCGGGCCGGGGGTCGCCGCGGCGCTCGCCCGCACGGCCGGCCAGCTGCGCGAGGACGCCGACGCCCTCGACGCCGCCGCGGCGGCGGTCCCGGTGCGGGACGGGGGAGCGCTGCCGGTCGCCGACCTCGTCCCGCTCGACCCCGCGGTGCGGCAGCCGGGTGCTGCGCCGGGCGCTGGTGGCGGCGGGCTGCCCCGCCGGTGCGCTGACCCGGGCGCACGTCGTCGCGGTCGACGACCTGGTCGACCCGGTGGAGGGGCCAGGGGCCGGTCAGCCTGCCGGGCGGTGTCGAGGCGGGCAGGTCGTCTGGGATGCTGTCGCTCGTCCGGACCCCCTGATCCGCCCCCTGGTCCGACCCAGCCCGACCCCCGATCCGACCCCGATCCCGAGGAGCACCCGCCGGTGGACGCCGACGACATGGGCAAGGACCTCTCCGAGGTCCTCATCAGCGCGGAGCGCATCGACCGGCGGCTCACCGAGATGGCGGCGGAGGTCGACCGCGACTACGCCGGCAAGGACCTGCTGCTGGTCGGGGTGCTCAAGGGCGCCGTGATGGTGATGGCCGACTTCGCGCGGGCGCTGCACTCGCCGGTGCAGATGGACTGGATGGCGGTGTCGTCCTACGGGTCGGGCACCAAGTCGTCCGGCGTGGTGCGCATCCTCAAGGACCTCGACACCGACATCTCCGGCCGGCACGTGCTCATCGTCGAGGACATCATCGACTCCGGCCTGACCCTGTCGTGGCTGATCGCCAACCTCACCTCGCGCGAGCCGGCCTCGGTGGAGGTGCTCACGCTGCTGCGCAAGCCCGACTCCGCCAAGGTCACCGTCGACACCCGCTACGTCGGCTTCGACATCCCCTCGGAGTTCGTCGTCGGCTACGGCCTCGACTACGCCGAGCGGTACCGCAACCTGCCGTTCGTCGGCACCCTCGCCCCGCACGTGTACGGCGGCTGACCCGACCTCCGGGGTGCGGAACCGCCCCGGGGGGCGGAGCGTTGGACTGGAGCAACCCGCCCGCGACGCCGGTGTACCGTCATCGGTACCGTCGTCGCAGGTCAGGACCGACAGGAAGGACGGGGCCCGCAGCCCCGCACCGATGGACTTCAGGCGTTTCTTGCGCGGCCCCGCGTTCTTCGTCGTGGTGGGCCTGCTCCTGCTGCTGCTCGCCACCCAGATCTTCTCCTCGGGCGGGTTCCAGCGCATCGACACGGCCGACGGGCTGAAGCTGCTCGAGGAGGGGAAGGTCGAGCAGGCCAAGATCGTCGACCGCGAGCAGCGCGTCGACCTCACCCTGGCCGACGACTTCGGCGACAAGGGCACCAAGGTCCAGTTCTTCTACGTCCAGCCGCGCGGGCTCGAGGTGGTCGACGCCGTCAGCGAGGCCGACCTCGCCAAGCCGTTCAACGACGAGGTCCCGAAGGACTCGTGGTGGGCGACGCTGGCGGTCACCCTGCTGCCGATCCTGCTCCTGGTGGGTCTGTTCTGGTTCATGCTCAGCCAGATGCAGGGCGGCGGTTCCCGCGTCCTCAACTTCGGCAAGTCCAAGGCCAAGCTGGTCAGCAAGGACACCCCGCAGGTCACCTTCGCCGACGTCGCGGGCGCCGACGAGGCGGTCGAGGAGCTCCTCGAGATCAAGGAGTTCCTCGCCGAGCCGGCCAAGTTCCAGGCCGTCGGGCGCCAAGATCCCCAAGGGCGTGCTGCTCTACGGCTCGCCCGGTACCGGCAAGACCCTGCTCGCCCGGGCGGTCGCCGGCGAGGCGGGCGTGCCGTTCTACACGATCTCCGGGTCGGACTTCGTCGAGATGTTCGTCGGCGTCGGCGCGTCCCGCGTCCGCGACCTGTTCGAGCAGGCCAAGGCCAACGCGCCGGCGATCATCTTCGTCGACGAGATCGACGCCGTCGGCCGCCACCGCGGTGCGGGCATGGGCGGCGGGCACGACGAGCGCGAGCAGACCCTCAACCAGCTGCTGGTCGAGATGGACGGCTTCGACGTCAAGACCAACGTCATCCTGATCGCGGCGACCAACCGTCCCGACATCCTCGACCCCGCGCTGCTGCGCCCGGGTCGCTTCGACCGGCAGATCGCGGTCGACCCGCCCGACATGGCCGGCCGGCACCAGATCCTCAAGGTCCACGGCGTGGGCAAGCCGCTCGCGGTCGACGTCGACCTGGAGGCCGTGGCCCGTCGCACACCGGGGTTCACCGGCGCCGACCTCGCCAACGTCCTCAACGAGGGTGCCCTGCTCACGGCGCGCACCAACGCCAAGCTGATCGACAACGCCGCGCTCGACGAGGCGATCGACCGGGTGATCGCCGGCCCGCAGAAGCGCACCCGGCTGATGAACGACCAGGAGAAGAAGATCACCGCCTACCACGAGGGCGGCCACGCCCTGGTCGCGGCGGCGATGCGGCACACCGACCCGGTCACGAAGGTGACGATCCTGCCCCGCGGGCGGGCGCTCGGCTACACGATGGTGATGCCGCTCGCAGGACAAGTACTCGACCACGCGCAACGAGCTGCTCGACCAGCTCGCCTACGCGATGGGCGGCCGCGTGGCCGAGGAGCTCGTCTTCCACGACCCCACCACCGGCGCCTCGAACGACATCGAGAAGGCCACCGCCACCGCGCGCAAGATGGTCACCCAGTTCGGCATGAGCGAGCGCGTGGGTGCCATCAAGCTCGGGTCCGGGTCGGGCGAGGTCTTCCTCGGCCGCGACATGGGCCACGAGCGCGACTACTCCGAGGGCGTCGCCTCGATGGTCGACGACGAGGTGCGCAAGCTGATCGAGGCGGCGCACGACGAGGCGTGGGAGGTGCTCACCGAGTACCGCCAGGTGCTCGACGACCTCGTGGTCGCGCTGTTCGAGCACGAGACGCTCAACAAGGACCAGCTGGCCGAGATCTTCGCCCCGGTGAAGAAGCGCGACCTGCGCCCGGTCTGGCTCTCCAGCGAGAACCGCGCGGTGTCGTCCGTGCCGCCGGTGATGGGCCCGAACGAGCGGAAGCGCCTGAACGGCAAGCCGTTCGACCAGCACGCCCCGCAGGACCAGGCCGCGGAGGCCGGCGACGCGAACCTGCCCGGCCTCGTCCCCGGCGACAAGGCGCTGCGTCCGCCCGTCGCCCGGCGCGGGCGAGTAGGCCCGCCGGGTGGACGAGCGCGAGGGCACCGGCGACGTCGGTCCCGGTCCGGTCGACCTGCCCCGGATCGAGGCGGCCGTCCGCGAGATCCTGATCGCCGTCGGGGAGGACCCCGAGCGCGACGGCCTGCGGAAGACGCCGGCGCGGGTGGCGCGCTCGTACGCCGAGATCTTCGCCGGCCTGTCGATGAAGGCCGAGGACGTGCTGCAGACCACGTTCGACCTCGGCCACGACGAGATGGTGCTGGTCAAGGACATCGAGGTGTACACCACCTGCGAGCACCACCTCGTGCCGTTCCACGGGGTGGCGCACGTCGGCTACATCCCCTCCAAGGACGGCAAGATCGCCGGGCTGTCGAAGTTCGCCCGGCTGGTCGAGGTGTACGCGCGCCGGCCCCAGGTGCAGGAGCGCCTGACCTCGCAGGTGGCCGACGCCCTGATGGAGATCCTCGAGCCGCGCGGCGTCATCGTCGTGGTCGAGTGCGAGCACCTGTGCATGTCGATGCGCGGGGTCCGCAAGCCGGGCGCGCGCACCGTCACCTCCGCGATGCGCGGGCAGATGCGCGACCCCGCGACCCGGGCCGAGGCGCTCAGCCTGATCCTCGGTCGGTAGCCGGATGGGCGCCGACGCCGTGACGCCGGCCGGCCTGCGCGCGCAGGTCGGTGGCCGCTGCCTGGTGATGGGCGTCGTCAACGTCACGCCCGACTCCTTCAGCGACGGCGGGGAGTGGTTCGAGCCGGACGCCGCGATCGCGCACGGCATGGACCTGCTGGCGCAGGGCGCCGACCTGCTCGACGTCGGCGGCGAGTCCACGCGCCCCGGGGCCGGACGGGTGCCCGGTGGCCGAGGAGCTGCGACGGGTGCTCCCCGTGGTCACCGAGCTCGCCTCCGCGGGTGCCGTCGTCAGCGTCGACACGATGCGCGCCGAGGTGGCGCAGCAGGCCCTCGCCGCCGGCGCGCGGGTCGTCAACGACGTCAGCGGCGGGCTCGCCGACCCGCACCTGCCGCACGTGGTCGCCGACGCCGGCGTGCCCGTACGTGGTGATGCACTGGCGCGGGCACAGCACCGACATGGAGGCGCTCGCGGTCTACGACGACGGCCGCAGCGTCGCCGCCACCGTGCGCGACGAGCTGCGCGCCCGGGTCGACGACCTCGTGCGCGTCGGGCTCGACCCCGACCTGCTCGTGCTCGACCCCGGGCTGGGGTTCGCCAAGAACGGCGACCAGAACTGGCAGGTGCTGCAGGGTCTCGACGACGTGCTGGGCCTCGGCCGGCCGGTGCTGGTGGGCGCCTCGCGCAAGCGCTTCCTCGGTCACCTGCTCGCCGGCGCCGACGGACCCGTCCCGCCCACGGACCGCGACGCCGCCACCGCCGCGACGAGCGCACTGGCCGCCGCCGCGGGGGTCTGGGCCGTGCGGGTGCACGACGTCCCGCCCACCCTCGACGCCGTGCGGGTGGCCCGGGCCTGGACGAGCGGAGCCACCCCGTGACCGCGTCGTCCGACCCCGCCTTCCCGGACCGGATCGAGCTGATCGGTCTGCGCGCCAAGGGTTTCCACGGCGTCTTCGACGTCGAGCGCCGCGAGGGCCAGGACTTCGTGGTCGACGTGGTCCTGCACGTCGACGCCCGGGCGGCGGCGGCGTCGGACGACCTCGCCGACACCGTGCACTACGGCGACCTCGCCGAGCAGGTGCACGCCGTCGTCACCGGCGAGCCCGTCGACCTGATCGAGACGCTGGCGTCGCGGATCGCCGAGGTCGCGCTGGCGCCGCAGGGCGTCGGGGCGGTCGACGTCGCGGTGCACAAGCCGCAGGCGCCGGTCACCGTCGCGTTCGGCGACGTCGTGGTGCGCGTCCACCGCCGCCGGGAGGGCTCGTGACCTCACCCGTCCGCGACGTGCCGGTGGTGCTGGCGCTCGGCACGAACCTCGGCGACCGCGAGGCCGTGCTGCGCTCGGCCGTCGCGGCGCTCGCGGCGGATCGACGGACTGGCTCGTGCGTGCGGTGTCGCCCGTGGTCGAGACCGACCCGGTGGGTGGGCCCGAGCAGCCGGACTACCTGAACGCCGTGGTGCTCGCCGCCACCGACCTCACCGGTGCCGAGCTCCTTGCCGCCTGCCAGCAGGTGGAGGCCGATCACGACCGGGTACGCGAGATCCGTTGGGGGCCGCGGACTCTCGACGTCGACGTCATCGCGTACGGCGAGACGGTGAGCGACGACCCGGTGCTGACGCTGCCGCACCCGCGCGCCCACGAACGCGGCTTCGTCCTGGTGCCGTGGTCGCTGGCCGACCCCGACGCCGTCCTCCCTGGCCCGAGGGGCGGCCCGGTCGCCGACCTCGCGGCGCGCGCGGTCGACCACGACGGCGTCCGGCTGCGTCCGGACGTCGAGCTCGTGGTGCCGCGGTGACCGGCAGCCGGCCCAAGGTCCTCGTCGTCGCGGCGCTGGTGGCGGCGGTGCTCGGTTTCGCGGTCGCCCGGGCCTTCGAGGCCGGCGGCGGCCAGCCGCTGCCCGTGCCGTGGACGGCGCTGGTGCTGCTGGTCGCCATGGCCGTGTCGGTGCTCGTCGTGGCCTGGCCGGTGCGCCGGTGGAACCGGGGCGACCGCGGCCGCCCGCTCGACCCGCTGCGCGCCGCCCGCGCGGCCGTGCTCGCCAAGGCCGCGAGCCACGCGGGTGCCGCGCTGATCGGCTGGTTCGCCGGTCAGGGCCTCGCCGTGGTCGGCGACCTCACCATCGAGCCGCGGCGCGACCGGTTCACGGTGGCGCTGGTGGCGGTGCTGCTCGCCGCCGCGGTCACGGTCTCCGGCCTGGTGGCCGAGCGCTGGTGCCGGCGGCGTCCGGACCCGGACGAGCGGGGCCAGCGGGACGATCCCGGCCGGGACGAGCGCCGCGGCTCCTAGACGCTCGACCTCGCGCGGTCGGCGAGCGCGCACCAGCTGCGCGACGCGCGGCGCTCGCGGGCCCGCAGCGTCCTCCCGGTGACGCGCTCAGCCGGCCGCGTCGCGTCGTCAGGGGGATGGTGACGACCGACGTCCAGGAGTACGACGTCCAGGAGTAGTGGTCGCGCGCCCCGGGTGGCAGAGTCGGGGCATGAGCACAGCACCGACGTGTCCTCAGTGCGGTCGTCCCGGCGTGCGCACCGAGCAGGTCAGCAGCACCAGCGGCGGCGAGAGCGCGCCGAAGACGCTCTGGCTCTGCGAGCTCGACCACAAGTTCTCCTGACCTGCCCGGCGGCCGGCACCCGCCGGGCATTCAGCCCCGGCCGGTCAGTCCTGGTCGGGGACGGTGCGCCGCAGCGCGGTGTGCACCGACGCCGGCGTGAGCACGCCCACGTAGCGGTCGCCCTCCAGCACCGGCAGCCAGCCGGCGTCGTGCTGCACGATCTCGGCCAGCCCGCGCCGCAGGCTGTCACCCACCTCGACGGTCTCCTCGAAGCGGTGGACGACGTCGGCCACCGTGGAGCCGGCGGGGCGGCCGGTCAGGTGCCGGGCCGCCACCCAGCCGTGCAGGTCGCCGTCGGCGTCGAGCACCACCGCGTAGGGCGGGCCGTTCGTGCCCGCGGCACGGTTGCCCTGCGCGGACAGCAGGGTCCACGCCTCCTCGGCGGTGTCCGTCATCAGGACGGTCGGCGGGTGCTCGAGGTCCTGCGGCTCGATCGTGGTGACGGCGAGGCGCCGCAGACCCCGGTCGGACCCCACGAAGTCGGCGACGAAGTCGTTGGCCGGGGTGCCGAGAACCGTCGCGGGATCGGCGTACTGCTCCAGCGTGCCGCCCTCGGAGAGCACCGCGACCTTGTCGGCCAACCGGACGGCCTCGTCGATGTCGTGGGTCACCAGCAGCACGGTCTTGCCGAGCTCGGCCTGGATCTGGCGGAACTGCGCCTGCAGCCGGTCGCGCGCGATCGGGTCGACCGCGCCGAACGGCTCGTCCATCAGCAGGACCGGCGGGTCGGCCGCGAGCGCCCGTGCCACGCCGACGCGCTGCCGCTGCCCGCCGGACAGCTCGTGGGGGTACCGGTGGGCGTACTGCTGCGGGGCGAGGCCCACGAGCTCGAGCAGCTCGGTGACCCGCGCCTTCTTCCGCGCGGCGTCCCACCCGACCAGGTCGGGGACGGTCGCCCACGTTCGTCGCGATGGTCTGGTGCGGGAACAGCCCGATCTGCTGGATGACGTACCCCATCCGACGTCGGAGCCGCACCGGGTCGACCGTCGTGACGTCCTCGCCCTCCAGCACGATCCGGCCGGAGGTGGGCTCGATCAGGCGGTTCACCATCCGCAGCGTCGTGGACTTGCCGCACCCCGAGGGACCGACGAGCGCGACGAGGTCGCCGCGCTGCACGTCGAGGTCGAGCGAGCCGACCGCGACCGTCCCGTCGGGGTACTTCTTGCCGACGCCGTCGAGACGGATCATCGGTTCGCCGCTACGGTCGTGGGCGTGAGCCTCGCCGCCGCCCGCGACGTCCTGCTGGGTCTTGCCCAGCCCGGGGTTCATGGGGCCAGCGTCGCCGACAACTGCCTCCTCCGCAACGAGTGGGTCTGTCCCGCCTACGTGGAGTCGCGCCAGGCCGAGATCCTCGACGCGCTGGGGCAGCACGTGCTGATCACGGTGATGTCCGTCGGCATCGGGGCGCTGCTGGCCTTCCCGCTCGCGCTGCTCGCGCGCCGTTCGCGGGTGCTGCGCAACGTCGTGCTGGGTGCGTCGACCGTGGTCTACACGATCCCGTCCCTGGCGCTGTTCTCGCTGCTGCTCGGCATCACCGGGCTGTCGATCACCACGGTCGTCACCGGGCTCGTCCTGTACTCGCTCACCGTGCTGGTGCGGAACATGGTGGCGGGCCTCGACGCCGTCCCCGACGACGTGCTCGACGCCGCGCGGGGGATGGGCTTCGCCCCCAGGCGCCTGCTCTGGAAGGTGCAGGTGCCGCTGGCCCTGCCCGCGTTCTTCGCCGGTCTGCGGGTCGCCACGGTCTCCACCGTCGCGCTGACGACGATCGGCTTCCTCGTCGGGTTCGGCGGCCTGGGCAACCTGATCCGGTCCGGGCTCACCGGGTTCTTCAAGGCCGAGGTGCTCACCGCCGCGGTGCTCTGCGTCGTGCTCGCGATCGCCGCCGACCTGCTGATCCTCCTCGCGCAACGGCTCTCGACGCCCTGGGTCCGGGGAGCGCAGGGCGTGAGCGGCCCCCTGGGCGACCTGCTCGGCTACCTGACCGACGGTGCCTCCTGGTCGGGCGACGGCGGACTCCTCGTGCGCACGACCGAGCACCTGTGGATCTCGTTCCTCGCGCTGCTCGCCGCCGTGCTGGTCGCGGTCCCGCTCTCGCTGTGGCTCGGCCACATCGGCCGCGGTGGGGTGCTGGCGATCAACGCCGGCAACGCGGCCCGCGCCGTCCCGTCCTACGCCGTGCTCGTGATCTTCGTGCTCCTGCCGAACCCGTTGGGCGCCAACACCTTCTCCTTCGTCCTGGCGCTCGCGCTCTTCAGCCTCCCCCCGCTTCTCACCAACACCTACGTCGGGGTGCGCGAGGTCGACCGTGACGTCGTCGACGCGGCGAAGGGGGTCGGCATGAGCGGCTGGCAGGTGCTCTCGCGCGTCGAGCTCCCGCTGGCGATGCCGCTGGTGATGACCGGTGTGCGGCTGGCGGCCGTCCAGGTGGTGGCCACCACCACGGTGATCGGGCTCGTCGGCGGCGGCGGCCTCGGCCGGTTGATCAACGCCGGCTTCGCGAACTCCGACCAGGGCCAGGTGATGGGGTCCGCGCTCGTGGTCACCGTGCTGGCGCTGCTCACCGAGGGCCTGTTCGAGGTGCTGGAGCGCTCCGTGCGCCGCCGACGCACCACGCGCCCGCCGTCGGGCCGTCAGGTCGCCGACACCACCCTCGGCGAGCCGGCCGTCCCGGCAGGGGTCTAGCGTGACCCGATCGTGACCCGCCCCCGGGATGCCGTTGTCGGTGGGGCGTTGTTCACTCCTCGTAGCGGGTGACCCACCCGTCGGACACGCGCGGCGCACGCCGCGGGACACAGAAGGCGGAGGAGCTCTCCATGCGCACCACAGCTCGTCGATCCTGGGCCTCGCGGCTCGCCCTGCTGGCCGCGGTGCCGGTGCTCGCCCTGTCCGCCTGCGGTGGCGGTGACGCGTTCGACGAGGACAGCGGCTCGTCGGGCAGCAGCTCCGAGAGGGCGGCGGCGGTGGCGGCGAGATCACCGTCGGCGGCGCCGACTTCACCGAGATGCTCGTCATGCAGGAGCTGTACCGCCTCGTGCTCGAGGACGCCGGGTACACCGTCGACGTCAAGTCGGTCGGCCAGCGCGAGGTCTACGCGCCGGCGCTCGAGAGCGGCGAGATCGACGTCGTCCCCGACTACGCGGCCACGATGGCCGAGTACCTCAACCGGGAGAAGAACGGCCCGGACGCCGAGGCGATCGCCACCAGCGACGCCGGCGAGACGGTCGAGGCGATGACGCCGCTCGCCGAGGAGAAGGGCCTGACCGTCCTGGAGCCGTCCGGCGCCCTCGACGCCAACGGCTTCTACGTCACCCAGGAGTTCGCCGAGCAGAACGACCTGGCGACCCTGTCAGCGACCTCGGCGCCCTCGGCCAGCCGATCACGATCGCGGCCGGCGACGAGTGCACCGAGCGGCCGTTCTGCGCCATCGGCCTCACCGAGACCTACGGCATCCAGGTCGCCGGCGTCACCGGTGACGACTTCGGCAGCGCCACCGGCAAGCAGAAGGTCGTCGACGGCGACGCCCAGCTCGGCCTCACCGGCACCACCGACGGCACGCTCGAGGGCCTCGGCCTGGTCATCCTCGAGGACGACAAGAAGCTCCAGGCCGCCGACAACCTGGTGCCGATCGTCAACACCGAGCAGGCCGGCGACCCCGAGATCGCCGAGGCGCTGAACGCGCTGTCCGAGGCGCTGACCACCGAGGACCTCGCCACCCTGAACGGCAAGGTCGACGGCGAGCGGCAGAAGCCCGAGGACGTCGCCCGCGAGTTCCTGGTCGAGAAGGGCCTGATCGAGGGCTGACGAGCACGTGGCGAAGGGTCCTGGAGGGAGCTACTCCTTCCAGGGCCCTTCGTACTGCTCGCCCACGGGCACGACCACGTCGAGCACGTTGCCGGGCGGCGCCAGCGGGCAGGCCCACATCGGGTCGTAGGCGCACGACGGGTGGTAGGCGAAGTTGAGGTCGACCACGAGCAGCGGCGCGCCGTCGGGGCCCGGCGTGGTGCCGAGGTCCGCGCCCTTGGCGGTGTCGAGCAGGTAGCGGCCGCCGCCGTAGCCGCCCTCTCGCGACGAGCCGTCGCGCACCGGCACGAAGATCCCGCCGCCGTACCCGGCGTGCCACCAGACGTCGAGGCTGCCGACGTCGCCGAGGTCCACCCGGCCCACCCGCTCGTAGGGCACGACGCCGTCGGTCCCGGTGCGCACCTCGATCCGCTCGGGCTCGGCCTCCGGCACCGGCACCTCGAACCGCCAGGCCGGGTCGTAGCCCGCCACCGGCACCCGGGTGGTCCCGCGGTGCTCGGGCAGCAGCGGGCTGGCCGGGTGCTCGCGCAGCAGCCGCTCGTGCCCGTCGGCCCACACCGCGTGCCCCTCCTGCGGCGACGCGGCCGCGCGCACCGCGGCGTACCGGGCGTGCACCTGCCGCCGGTAGTCGGCGGTGTCCAGGGCGCTGATCGTGCTCGTCGGCTCCACGCCGCGAGCGTGCCAGCCCCGGCCCCACCCGGCCACCGGCGACCGCGCCCACCTCACCGTGGCCGCTGAGCTGTCGTCACACGCGTCACGTCCGTCCCGCGCGTCACGGTGCGCCTCCCACGATCCGTGCTGGCCACGACCTAGCCTGCGGCGGTGACTTCCCCCACGTCCGCCGGTTCCTCGGCGTCCCCGGTCCCGTCCCGGTCCCGTCTGCTGCACTGGTCCGTCGCCGCCCCCTTCAGCGCCGCCGCCGGTGTCGGCGCCGCTGTCGTGGGCTTCCTCACCGACCTGCCGGTCCTCGGCCTGGCCGGTGCCGTCGTCGCGGCGGTGCCCGCGGTGCTCGTCGCCCGCCACGTCCAGGGGCTGCACGCCGACCTCGAGCGGTGCCGCACCGAGCGGCCGTCGCCCCCGTCGCGGTGACCCCTGCGGTCGAGGCCGTGCCGACCACCGTGCCGACCGAGACCGCGTCGGTCCGCCCGTTCGTCGTCGCCGCTCCGGCGCCGCAGACCGTCGACCTCGCGGCCGCCGAGGCCGCCCCGGCGCCTCGCGTCGTCGTCGACCTGGTGAAGGCGCCGGCCCCCGCCGGAGCCGACCGTGCCCGCCCAGGCCCCCGCCAAGCACCTCGTCCGGCACGCGGCCGTCGCCGCCGGCCGGGTGTCCCCGTCCGGGGCCACGGCGCCGGCCGCCGAGCACCAGGACGCGCCGGCCGCGGACCGGGCGATCGACCCCCGGGTCGACACCGCCGAGCTGCAGAAGATCTGGGACCTCGGCGAGGCCGCCGCCCGCACCCGCAGCGGTCGCGGTCGCCGGGTCCGCGTCGGCGCCGAGGTCGACGCGCTGCCCGACCGTCCCCGCAACATCGCCGGCCACCGCCGACGGGCCCGCCACCGCGCCTGACCTGGCGCCGACGGGCCCGCCACCGTACCGACCGGACGCCATCCGCCCGGTCCGGGACGGCGGCACACGAGAGCCCCCGCCACCGGCGGGGGCTCTCGTGCGTCCGGAGCAGGTCGCGCAGCCGGCTACTTGTCGACGTCCCCCACGACGAAGAAGGTCGAGCCGAGGACGGCGACCATGTCGGCCACCAGGCACCCGGGGAGCAGCTCGCTCAGCACCTGCACGTTGTTGAACGAGGCCGACCGCAGCTTGAGCCGCCACGGCGTCTTGTCGCCGCGCGACACCAGGTAGTACCCGTTGAGCCCCAACGGGTTCTCGGTCCAGGTGTAGCGGTGGCCCTCGGGCACCCGCAGCACCTTCGGCAGCCGCACGTCGAACGGTCCCTGCGGGAGGGAGCGGAGCCGGTCCAGGCACGCCTCGGCCAGGTCGAGGCTGACGTGCACCTGCTCGACCAGGCACTCCAGCCTCGCGAAGCAGTCCCCGGCGGTGCGGGTGACCACCCGTCCCGGGCCGCCCTCGCCGAACAGCTCGCCGTAGGCGAGGTACGGCTCGTCGCGGCGCAGGTCGAGGTCCACGCCGCTCGCCCGCGCGATCGGGCCGCTCGCGCCGTAGGCGTGCACCAGCTCGGGGCTCAGCACCCCGACGCCCACCGTGCGGGCGCGCAGGATCTCGTTGCCGAGCAGCAGGTCCTCGAGCCGGCGCATGCCCGTCCGGACCGCCGCGACCGCGTCGCCCGCGCGGTCGGTCCACCCCGCGGGCAGGTCGTCCTTGAGCCCGCCGACCCGGTTGAACATGTAGTGCATCCGGCCGCCGCTGACCTCCTCCATCACGGCCTGCAGCTGCTCGCGCTCGGTGAAGGCGTAGAAGACCGGCGTGATCGCACCCAGCTCGAGCGGGTACGACCCGAGGAACATCAGGTGGCTCAGCACCCGGTTCAGCTCGGCCAGCAGGGTGCGCGCCCAGGTGGCCCGCTCGGGCACCTCCATGCCGAGCAGGTGCTCGACGCCGAGCACCACGCCGAGCTCGTTGGAGAACGCCGACAGCCAGTCGTGCCGGTTGGCGAGCACGATGATCTGGCGGTAGTCGCGCGCCTCGAACAGCTTCTCGGCGCCGCGGTGCATGTAGCCGACCACCGGCTCGGCCGTGACGATCCGCTCGCCGTCCAGGACCAGCCGCAGCCGCAGCACGCCGTGGGTCGCCGGGTGCTGGGGGCCGATGTTGAGCACCATCTCCTGCGTCGGCAGGTCGCGACCCCCGGCCGGCGGGGCCCCGGTGGACCCCGCGCCGAGGCCCACCACCACCTCGCGGCCCGTCGTCACGCCGGCGAGTCTGCCACTCCCGCCGCCCGCGCCGGCGCAGCGCCGGGCGCGGCTCGCGCCGCGACCGCACGCCGGCCGCACGCACGCGCGCGGGCGAGCGCCCACCGGAAGGGGGACCGGCGGCCGGCGGCCCGCGTGACAGGATGCGAGGGAGCCCCGTCCGCACGTCCTGGAGGACCCATGAGCACGTCCGACCCGTTCGCCCCCGAGGGCGTGGTGTGGACGCCGGTCTCGCCGCGGCTGGTGACGGTGCGGCTGATCGGCACCACCATCACGTTCGTCGTGGTGGCCCTGCCGATCCTCGTGCTCGCCGTGGTCTTCGGCGGCTGGTGGAGCTGGACGCTGCTCGCGGTCTGGCTGCTGCTCGGGCTGTGGACGATGCTGCTGGTGCCGCGCCAGGTCCGCGCCTGGGGATACGCCGAGCGCGAGGACGACCTGCTGGTGCGCCACGGCGTGATGTTCAAGGAGATGGTGGTCGTCCCGTACGGCCGGATGCAGTTCGTCGACGTCCAGGCCGGCCCGGTCGACCGCGCCTTCGACCTGTCCAAGGTGCAGCTGCACACCGCGTCGTCCGGCACCGACGCCGCGATCCCGGGCCTGCACCCGGCCGAGGCGGCGCGCCTGCGCGACCGCCTGGCCTCGCGCGGCGAGGCGCGGCTGGCCGGGCTGTGACCGCTGTTCCGGGTGCCGTGCCGGGACCGACCGCCGACCACCCGGTCGAGCTCCCGCCCGGGGCCCTGCCGCCCGCTGACCAGGACGGCTGGCGTCGGCTGCACAAGGTCACGCCGGTGCTGAAGGGCTGGAAGGTCGTCGCCATCGCCCTGGTGATCCTGGGGCAGCAGCGCGGGGACGACCTGATCACCGGCGGGGAGGCCCCCGGCCGGATCGAGATCCTCATCACCGTGGGGGCGCTCGCGGTGCTGGCCGTGGCCGCCTCGGTGTGGGCGTACCTGTCGTGGCGGATGACGCGGTACCGGGTGGGCACCGACATCGTGCAGCTGCACTCCGGCGTCCTGTTCCGCCAGCAGCGCCAGGCCCGGCTCGACCGGCTGCAGGCGGTCGACGTCGTCCAGCCGCTGCTCGGCCGGATCTTCGGTCTGTCCGAGCTGAAGCTCGAGGTCGCCGGCGGCGCCGGGTCCGACGTCAAGCTCTCCTACCTGCGCGACTCCGACGCCCAGCGCCTGCGCGGCGTCCTGCTCGCGCAGGCGGCCGGCGTGGGGTTCGAGGGCGACGAGGCGCCGGAGGCCCCCGAGGACGAGCTGGTCCAGGTCTCGCCCGGACGGCTGGTCGGCTCGCTCGCGCTGTCCGGCGGGACCATCGGCGCGGTGATCGGGCTGGTCGCGCTGGTGGTCGCCTCGTTCTTCCAGCCCGCCGTGCTGTTCGGCGCGCTGCCCGTGGTGCTCGGCACCGTGTCGGCGTACTGGTCCCAGTTCACCGGCGGCTTCGGTTTCCGGGTCGCCGCCTCCCCGGACGGCCTCAGGCTGCGGCACGGGCTGCTGGAGACCCGGGCGCAGACGGTCCCGCCGGGTCGCGTCCAGGCCGTCCAGATCACCCAGGGCCTGCTCTGGCGCCGTCGCGACTGGTGGAAGGTCCAGGTCAACGTCGCGGGCTACGGCGTCGGCGCGGACGGCCAGGACAAGGAGACGGTGCTGCTCCCCGTCGCCACCCGCGGCGAGGCGTACCGGGTGCTCTCGGTCGTGCTGCCGGACCTCGGCCACCCCGACCCGCTGCGGCTGCTCGAGGCCGGGCTCGTCGGCTCGTCCGGCACGGCCGACGGCGAGGTCGACGACGCCGGGTACGTCGGTGCTCCCCGCCGGGCCCGGTGGCTCGACCCGTGGGCCTGGCGGCGGCACGGCGTCGCGGTCACCGACCGGGCGCTGCTGCTGCGCTCGGGCCGCTGGGGCCGGCGACTGGTGCTGGTGCCGCACGAGCGGACGCAGAGCCTCGGGCTCGCGCAGGGTCCGGTGCAAAGGCGCCTCGGGGTCGCCAGCGTCGTCGCCCACAGCACACCGGGTCCGGTCTCCCCGCGGGTCGACCACCTCGACGCCGGCACCGCGGCCCGGCTCCTGCACGAGCAGGCCGCCCGCGCCCGGCGGGCGCGCGCCGGCAGCGGGCCGGAGCGCTGGATGGAGAAGCCGCTCGCTGCTCGCACCGTCGATCTGATCAAACCGCCCTCGTCCGACTGAGCTCCGGCGTGCTCCCGCCCGCCCGGAGTCGCTCAGCAGCCGGGCAGGGTGGCGACCTCGACGACCTGGCGGTGGCCGAGGGGGAGGTCCACTCGTGCGCGATGACGGCGCCTGAGGGGATGGGCGCGTGCGGCAGCGCCACAGGGCCGCGGTCTTGAGACGGTGGCACCTGCGGGATCTCGGGCTGAGGTTGTGCACGGCGGTCGGTCCGCGCGGGTGCGGGACGACGTGGTCGAGGTCGCAGCGCCCGGCGGGCACGCCGCAGCCGGGGAAGGTGCAGACCGGGTCGCGGGCGTTGACGGTGTCGGCGATCTCGACGGTGGGTTCGTAGGAGCCGGTGTGGTGCCGCGGCTGCGGCTGTCGTCGCAGCGCTGCCCGTGTCGCTTCGATCAGTAGTCCTCGGGTCCAACCGGTTTCGGGTGCGACGCCGACCCTGAGGAGTCGGGTCAGGTGGCCGGTGTCGTCGGCCAGCAGCACGCACGTGCCGGCGCCGCGAGCCAGCGCGTCGGCCGCCAGGACGCGGGCGACCGCTGCGGTGACCGGGACGGGGTACCCCGTGCCGCGGATCTCGCCGACTGCGTTCTGCTGCGCACCGTCGCCGGCAAGGGCGTCGAGGTGCATCACGACGCCGACCTCGCGCCGCACCACGGTGACCGTCCCACCAGACTCCGCCGCCGGTGAGGAGGGCGTCGGTGATCAGGTCGACCTTGGCGATGCCGTGCGTGCGCCCGGCCAGCTCCTCGGGCGTCATCGCGCGGACGGTCGCCGCGCACGCCTCCTCGGCGGCGACGAGCTGCTCGGTGGGGCCGGTGATCGTCCAGACCGCCAGCGCCGGGTTGGCCCGGTCGATCTCGAGCCAGGTGCCGGTGCGTTCGCGGACCTCGGCGGCGATCGCCTCGTCGGTGTCGGTGCGCACCTCGGCGACCGCCTTCTTCACCATCGCGGTGAACGCCCGCGGCGACATCACGTCCCACGGCCCGACCGGTACGGTGCCGTCCAGCACCTGCGCCGGCAAGGCCTCCAGCACCGCCTGCTCCACCACCCGCGCCTGGGCGTCGGTCAGGCCGGTGCACTCCTCCGCGACCGTGGTCGCCCTCGCCAGGTCCAGCCGGCCCGCGGCCAGCGCATCGACGATCCGCGGCATCGACCCGCACAACGTGTCCGCGGTGGCGATCCAGACCCCGGCCCGGTGCAGCGACAGACCGGTGACCCCGGCCACCTCCCGCACCGCGGCGTCGTCCAGGTCGGCCTCGGTGAACGTGGTCGACCCCAGCACGGACTTCCACACCCCGGAACCGAGCAGGTGCTGGTGCTGGCGGCGGACCTCCCGCCCGGTCACCCACACCAGGCGAAGGTCGTTCGCGTCGTTCGCGCACCGCAGCAACGTCCGGGTCCGCAGACCGCGGACGAGGAACGCCACCCGCCCGCCCGTGTCCATGCCTGAACTCTAGATGCCAGCACCGACAACGGGTTTCGTCTCTCCGACCGCTCGTCGATCGTCCGACGGGTCGAGCAGCGTCCTCACGAGACCGAACTGGGACGCGAGATCGGCACCACCCGGTCACAGCCGCGACAGCACCATCGTCGAGCGCGTCTTGTGCACGCCCTCGTGGTCGCGCACGGTCTCCAGCACCCGCTCGAAGTGCGTCATGTCGGCGGCGCGCACGTGCAGCATCGCGTCGGCCTCACCGGTGACGGTGAACGCCGCCTGCACCTCCGGGATGTCGGACACCATCGCCCGGATCCGGGCGGGGGAGACCCGCCCTTCGCAGAAGATCTCGACGAACGACTCGATCGTCCAGCCGAGCGCGGCCGGGTCGACGACGGTCGTGAACGCCCGGACGACGCCGTCGGCGCGCATCCGGTCGACCCGGCGCTTGACCGCCGGCGGGCTCAGCCCGACCTCGGTCCCGACCACCTGGAAGCTGCGTCGGGAGTCCTCGAGCAGCGACGCAATGATTCGACGGTCTGTCTCATCGATACGCAACAGATCCACCCTCTGACGTCGGAAACCAGCCTTGTTCGGTACTGACGACCGACCTTACCCTCGCAAGATGCAGCTTCCCCGCCACTACCTCATGTGCGCCCCGCGCCACTTCGAGGTCGTCTACGAGATCAACCCGTGGATGGACGCCTCCGCGCCGGTCGACACCGACCTGGCCGTGGCGCAGTGGACCACGCTGGTCGAGACCTACCGCGACCTCGGCCACACCGTCGACCTGCTCGAGCCGGTCGCCGGGCTGCCCGACATGGTCTTCGCCGCCAACGGCGCCACCGTGGTCGACGGCCGGGTGCTGGGCGCCAGCTTCGCCACCCCGCAGCGCACCGACGAGGCGGCCCACCACCTCGCCTGGCACCAGCGGCACGCGGCCGACCTCGGCTGGTCCGACGTCGTCGTCCCGCAGCACACCAACGAGGCCGAGGGCGACTTCGCCGTCACCGGCGACGTCGTGCTGGCCGGCTACGGCTTCCGCACCGACCCGCGGGCGCACGCCGAGCTCGCCGACGCCGTCGGCATGCCGGTGGTCTCGCTGCGACTGGTCGACCCGCGCTACTACCACCTCGATGTCGCGCTCTGCGTCCTCGACGACACCCCGGGTGCGTCCCAGATCGCTTGGTACCCGCAGGCTTTCAGCGCCGGCAGTCAGCGCATCGTCCGGCGGATGTTCCCCGAGGCGATCGAGGTGCACGAGGTCGACGCCGAGGTGCTCGGCCTCAACGCGGTGAGCGACGGGCGCAACGTCGTGCTCCCGGCGCAGGCGGAGAAGTTCGCCGCCCAGCTCGCCGAGCGCGGCTACGTGCCGGTGCCGGTCGACCTGTCCGAGCTGCTCAAGGGCGGCGGCAGCGTCAAGTGCTGCACCCAGGAGCTGCGCCCCGCTCGCTGAGAGCAGGTCCGGCTGGCGGCTGGTGGTCAGCAGGCGGCGATGGTGTCGGCCTGGGTCAGCAGGCCGTCGGTGTAGGTGAGCAGCCAGATCGTGCCGCCCACCACGAGGTCCTCGACGCCGCCCGCGGTGGTGGCGATCCGGGGCGTCTGGTCGGACCCGACCTCGCAGGTGTTGAGCCCCACCACGACGGCCGGCGACACCGGGACGGCGTAGGTGCTCGTGCTGTTCTGGTTGCGGAACGGCATGTCGGTGAGCGGCGCGAGCGGCACGCCCTCCTCGGCGACCCTCTCCTCCGACCAGTCCGCGTAGGTCCAGCGGTCCAGCGTCAGCACCGTGGTGCCGTCGACGTCCTCGACGTCGGTGAAGGTCCCGACGTCGTGCGCGCGGTCGGCCACGTCGCTGGTGGGGCCGGTCTGCTCCGGCGCCGCGCTGGTGGCCGGGCCCGAGGCCGAGCCGGACGCGGTGCTGGTCACGGTGACGGTGGTCGCCGGACCGGGGTCGTCGTCGCCGCAGCCGGTCAGCAGGAGGGCCGGTGCGCAGGCCACGGCCGCGAGGACGCGGCCGGGGAACGCGGCGAGGGGTGGTGCGAGGGGGCACCGGTGCACCTTCCCCCGAAGGCGGTCCCGGTGTCCAACCCGCTCAGGCCGCCAGCCGCCCGACCTCGGCCCGGCTGCGTCCCCGCGCGGGGTGAGGAGCCAGCCGAAGCCGCCGAGCGCGCCGGGGTCGAGCAGCTCGGCCGCCGACGACAGCCCGCCGAGGGCAGCGAGGTACCCCGCCGGGTCGCGGGTGGCGAGCGCCGGGTCGGGGCGCGCGGCCGCCGACGCCCGAGCGCCCCCAGCGCCTCGTGCTGGCGCAGCAGCACCGAGCCGGGCAGCCGGTCGGCGACGGCGTCGAGCGCCACGTGCGCGGTGAGGTCGTGCCGGCCGTCCGGGACCGCCGGCGTCACCCGGCCGTCCCGGAACCCGGTGAGCGATCCGGCGCGCGGGCGGGCACCCGCCCCGTGGTCGTAGTCGACCGCGAGCGCCAGGCCCTCCTCGCCCACGACCCGCTCGACCAGGTCGTGCCACAGGTCCTCGCGCGCGGAACCCACCTCCACCCGGTCGCCCGGCGCGGAGCGCCGGCCACCACCGGTCCGCCCACGCGGCGTCCGCCGGGGCGGCCGCGGGTCCGAGCCGCTCGGCGCCGGTCGGGTCGACCAGCACCTCGCGCAGGTGCCCGTCGTCGTCGGCCTCCAGCACCGGGCACGGCTGCACGTCGAGCAGCTCCCACCCGACCAGCAGGGCCGGCCCGGACGCGGGCCCCGCCTCGTCGCTCCAGCGCACCCGGGCGGGCAGCCCGTCCGGACGCGGCGCGAGGTCGACCCCGACCAGCTCCAGGCCGGCGTCCGCCCGTGCGGCACCGGCGAGCAGCTCGCCGCCGCCCGCGCCGACGTCGACGACGGCCGTGCACCCGGCCGACCGCGCCAGCCGGGCGACCGCGGCGCCCAGGACCGTCCCGGCCGCCACCGGCGCGGTGCGGAAGTGACGGGCCGGCGCACCGGGCCGCAGGTAGAACCCGCCGGGTCCGTAGAGGGCGCGCCGCCAGGCCGCCGGCCAGGGCTCGTGCACGCGGGCGGACGGGTCAGACCCGGCGCAGCACGACGGCCACGTCGGTGACGGTGAACAGGAACTGCTCGCCCGCGGCGAGGTGCCCGAGCCCGGTGACCCACCGTGCCGCCGGCTCGGCGAGCTCGGGGTCGTCGGCCGCCGCGGCCACGATGCCCATCGCGATCTTGAAGGCCAGGGAGTCCTCGTCGAAGCGGCGGTGCGGGTCGGCCCACGAGTCCAGGTGCACCACCTCGAACGGTGCGCCCTTCTGCGCGCTGGCGTCGGCCAGGGCGGGCAGCTTGCGGCCCATGAACCCGTCCGCGCGGTCCACCCAGGTGGGGACGGCGGCCACGAACCGGTCGACGAGGCGGCGGGTCAGCGTGTCGTCGGTGGAGGTGAACAGCGCCGTGTCCCAGTCGGAGTGGGCGAGGACGAGCAGGCCGCCCGGCCTCAGGACGCGGTGCACGTCGACCAGGTGGGCGACCGGGTCGGCCAGGTGCTCCACGGTGTTGAGCGACACGACCCGGTCCAGGCTCGCCGTCGGCAGCAGCAGCCCGACGTCGAGGTCGACGATCCGGCTGTGGACGCGCGGGTCGTGCAGGAGGTCGTCGTCGAGGTCGGAGACCTGGTCGACCGCGTGCACGACGGCCGGCTCGTAGGCGAGCAGCTGGCGCACCGTTCGCCCCTGCCCGCAGCCGAGGTCGGCCACGTGCAGCCCCGGCTCGTCGAGCCGGGCCAGCTGCGCGATCCGCGCGTGCCGTCCCATGGTCCGGACCCTATCCCCGGCCGGTCGCTCGCTACCCTCGCGCCGGTGGAGGACACGACGACGGGTGGACCCCGGTCGCGCCCCGGGCGCCTCGGCGTCGGGGTGGTCGGCGCCGGCCGGGTGGGCGCGGTGCTGGGTGGTGCGCTGCGGCAGGCCGGTCACGCCGTGGTGGGTGCCAGCGCGGTGTCGGCGGCCTCGCGCGAGCGGGTCGAGACGATGCTGCCCGGCGTCCCGGTGCTGGCGGTGCCCGACGTCGTCGAGCGCTCCGAGCTGGTCCTGCTCACCGTCCCGGACGACGCGCTGGCCGACCTCGTCGCCGGCGTCGCGGCGACGCACGGCTGGCGGCCGGGGCAGCTGGTGGTGCACACCAGCGGCCGCTTCGGCGTCGGCGTGCTGGAACCCGCTCTGCGACAAGGGGCGATCCCGCTGGCGCTGCACCCGGCGATGACGTTCACCGGCACCAGCCTCGACCTCACCCGGCTGGTCGACTGCTGCTTCGGCGTCACCGCACCCGGGCCGGTGCTGCCCGTGGCGCAGGCGCTCGTGGTGGAGATGGGCGCCGAGCCGGTGGTGGTCGAGGAGGCCGACCGGCCGCTGTACCACGCGGCCCTGGCGCACGGCTCGAACCACCTGGTGACCCTCGTGGCGCAGGCACGGGACCTGTTGCGAGCGCAGCGGGATCGAGGAGCCAGGGCACCTGCTGCGCGCGCTGCTGCTCGCCTCGCTCGACGGCGCGCTGGCCCGTGGCGACGAGGCCCTCACCGGGGCGGTGGCCCGCGGCGACGTCGGTACCGTGCGCGCCCACCTCGGTGAGATCGCCGCGCGGGTGGGACCGGGTGACGTCCTGGAGGGCTACCGGGCGATGTCGCGCGCCACCACGGTCCGTGCCCTCGCGTCCGGCCGCCTCACGGCCGCCCAGGCCCAGGACCTCCTCGACGCCCTGGCCGCGCCGGAACCCGGCGACGACCCCCCGGTAGCGTGAGCGCCGTGAGCACACCGACGCTGGTGCGGACGCGGGCCGAGCTGCAGCAGGCGCGGGACCGGCTCCCGGGACCCGTCGCGGTGGTCATGACGATGGGCGCGCTGCACGAGGGGCACGCCACGCTCGTCCGCGAGGCGCGGCAGCGGGCGGCCTCGGTGGTCGTCACGATCTTCCTCAACCCGCTGCAGTTCGGCGTCGGCGAGGACCTCGCCAAGTACCCGCGCACCCTGGACGCCGACCTCGAGCTGCTGGCGGCCGAGGGGGCCGACCTGGTGTTCGCACCGGCACCCGACGCCGTGTACCCCGACGGCGACCCCGGCATCCGGGTCAGCGCCGGCGCGCTCGGCGACGTCCTCGAGGGCGCCTCGCGCGCCGGCCACTTCGACGGCGTGCTGACGGTGGTGGCCAAGCTGCTCCACCTCGCCCGGCCGGACCTGGCCTACTTCGGGCAGAAGGACGCCCAGCAGCTGCTCCTGATCCGCCGGATGGCGCGCGACCTCGATTTCCCCACCGAGGTCGTGGCCGTCCCCACCGTGCGCGAGCCGGACGGCCTGGCGATGAGCAGCCGGAACAGGTACCTCACCGACTTCGACCGCGAGGTGGCGCTGACGCTGTCCCGCGCCCTCGACGCGGGTCGCGCCTCCGCGGGGGAGGGCGCCAGCGCCGTGCGTCGGGCCGCCCGCGACGTCCTGGTCTCCGAGCCGCTGTGCCGCGTCGACTACCTCGCCCTGGTGCACCCGACCACGCTCGACGACGTCCCGGAGTGGTACTCCGGAGAGGCGCTGCTGGCGGTGGCGGCCCGGGTGGGGTCGACCCGACTGATCGACAACGTCCCGCTCACGCTCGGGGACCAGACCACCGGAGCCGCCCGATGATGCGCACGATGATGCACGGGAAGATCCACCGCGCCACGGTGACCCAGGCCGACCTGCACTACGTGGGGTCGATGACGATCGACGCCGACCTGCTGGACGCCGCGCACCTGCTGCCCGGGGAGCAGATCGACGTCGTCGACGTCACCAACGGGGCGCGGCTGACGACCTACGCGATCGAGGGCGAGCGCGGGTCCGGCGAGATCTGCATCAACGGCGCCGCAGCGCATCTCGTGCACCCCGGTGACGTCGTCATCATCATCGGGTACGCGCTCGTCGACGACCGCGAGGCCCGCGAGCACGGCACGCACGTCGTCTTCGTCGACTCCCGCAACCAGGTCGTGGAGGTCGGGCACGACGCCGGGCACGTCCCCGACGGGTTCGGGCTGAAGTCGTCCGGTGCCCGGTGACCCGGTGGTGAGCGGGCCCACCGGTCCGCTCCGCGTCGCCCGCCGCCTGGTCGCCCCGGCGCCGGGCTGGACGGCCGAGGCCGACGTCATCGTCGTCGGCTCCGGCATCGCCGGCCTCACCACCGCGCTGCGCCTGCGCAGGCGCGTGCCGCGCGTGCTGCTGGTGACCAAGACGGTGCTGTCCAGCGGCTCGACGCTGTGGGCGCAGGGCGGGGTCGCCGCCGCGCTCGCCGACACCGACAGCCCGGACGCGCACCTGCAGGACACCCTCGTCGCCGGCGCCGGCCTGTGCGACGCCGAGGCCGTCCGCGCGCTCGTCACCGAGGGCCCGGACCGGATCCACGACCTGATCGCCCTCGGCGCGCACTTCGACACCGGCGCCGACGGGGAGGTGCTGCTGACGCGCGAGGGCGGGCACCACGCCGACCGGATCGTGCACGCCGGGGGCGACGCCACCGGGGCCGAGATCTCCCGCGCCCTGGTCGCCGCCCTCGAGGCCGTGCGCGACGACCCGGGCATCGAGGTGATCGAGCACGCGCTCGTCCTCGACGTCCTCACCGGGGCGCCGGACCCCGCCGGACGCCCCGGACAGGCCTGCGGCGTCAGCCTGCACGTCATCGGCGAGGGGTCGCGCGACGGCGTCGGCGCCGCGCTCGGCCGCGCGGTGGTGCTCGCCACCGGCGGCATCGGCCAGGTGTTCACCTCGACCACCAACCCCAGGGAGGCCACCGGGGACGGGTCCGCGGCGGCGTTCCGCGCCGGCGCCGAGCTGGCCGACCTGGAGTTCGTGCAGTTCCACCCGACCGTGCTGTGGCTCGGCGCCGGGGCCCGCGGGCAGCAGACCCTCATCTCCGAGGCCGTGCGCGGCGAGGGGGCGAGGCTGGTCGACGTCGAGGGCGAGCGGTTCATGGTGGGCCAGCACGAGCTGGCCGAGCTCGCGCCGCGCGACGTGGTCGCCAAGGCGATCGTCCGGCGGATGGCCGCCACCGGCAGCGACCACGTCTTCCTCGACGCCCGGCACCTCGGCCGCGAGTTCCTCGCCGAGCGGTTCCCGACCATCAGCAAGGCGTTGGCGCACAACGGTTTCGACCTCGCCGAGGACCTCGTCCCGGTCGCACCGGCGCAGCACTACCACTCCGGCGGCGTGCGGGTCGGGCTCTCCGGACGGTCCTCGCTGGAGGGCCTCTACGCCGTGGGCGAGGTGTCGTGCACGGGTGTGCACGGCGCCAACCGGCTCGCCTCCAACTCCCTCCTCGAGGGCCTGGTGTTCGCGCACCGGATCGCCGACGACGTCACCGCCCGGGTCGAGGCGGGCGAGCTGCCGCGGGTCGACCCGCAGGAGCGCGACGGGGCCGCCGCGCTCGTGGCCGGCTCCCGCCGCCCGCGCGTCCAGCAGGCCGCGACGTCCGGGCCCGGCGTCATCCGCGACGCCGCGGGGCTCGCCGCCGCGGCGGCCACGCTGGCCCGGGTGAGCACCCACCACGCCCCGCCGACGCCGTCCACGGCGGAGTGGGAGACCACGAACCTGCACCAGGTGGCCGGGCTGCTGACCCTCGCCGCGACGCTGCGGGAGGAGACCCGGGGCGGGCACTTCCGCCAGGACCACCCGGGCACCGACGACGCCCGCTGGCACGGCCGCACCCACGTGGTGCTCGAGCCCGACGGCACCGTCCGGACGCTGTTCGTCCGGCTCTGACCACCCGTTCGGGCGAACGGCCACGAACCCGGCCGTGCCTGGCGGCTGGCAGACTGCGCCCATGGGCCGTCACTCCCCGTCACCGCCGGTCGGCGTCCGGCTGTCCGAGGAGGGTCCGGGCTGGGCACGCGGGACGCTCGAGGAGCTCGCCGCCGCCGGGCTGTCGCCGGAGTGGGTCGGCGCGATGGTCAGCTACGTCGTCTCCGAGGACCTCGGGGGCAACCCGGGCCGCGACGTCACCACCCAGTCCACGATCCCGGCCGACTCGCACCGCAGCGCCGAGGTGGTCGCCCGCGCCCGGGGCGTGCTCGCCGGCATGCCGGTCGTGCCGGTGGTGCTCGCCGACGTCGCGCGCCGGCTCGGCGCGCCCGTCCCGCAGCTCGAGCCGCTGGTGCGCGACGGCACCTTCGTCGAGACCGGCACCGTGCTCGCCCGCCTCCACGGGTCGACCCAGGTGCTGCTGATGGCCGAGCGCACGATCCTCAACCTGGTCTGCCGCACCTCCGGCGTCGCCACCCACACCCGGCGCTGGGTGGAGCAGCTGGAGGGCACCGAGGCCCAGGTGCTCGACACCCGCAAGACCACGCCCGGCCTGCGCGCGCTGGAGAAGTACGCGGTGCGCGCCGGGGGCGGCACGAACAAGCGGATGGGCCTGTACGACGTCGCGATGATCAAGGACAACCACAAGATCGCTGCCGGCGGGCTCACCCCGGCGATCGAGGCCGTCCGGCGGACCTTCCCCGACGTCGAGGTCCAGGTCGAGGTCACCACCGTCGACGAGACCGTCGAGGCGGTCGGCGCCGGGGCCCGGTTCCTGCTCTGCGACAACATGTCGTCGTCGGTGCTGGCCGACGCCGTCAAGGCCGCCCGCGCGGCCACCGACGACGTCGTCGAGATCGAGGCCACCGGCGGGCTCACCCTCGAGGTCGCCACCGAGTACGCCCGCACCGGCGTCGACTACCTGTCCGTCGGCGGGCTCACGCACTCCAGCCCGATCCTCGACATCGCCCTCGACCTCGTCGACTGACCGCGGCTGCTGACGACCGGTCCCGGTCGGGTGTCGATCCCGGCCCCGCCCGGGCGTCATCCAGGTGGGAGGCCGGCGACACCGCCGTCGGCGCGACGCAGGAGGTACGACGATGACCAGCACGAGCAGCACCACCACCGCGACCACCGCCACCGCAACCGCACCGAGCGCGGGGCCGGTCGAGGGCCCGATCGCCTGGTACGAGATCCAGGTGCCCGACCTCGAGCGCGCGACGGCGTTCTACACCGCGGTCTTCGGCGCCACCTCTCAGCCGTGGGAGCAGTACGTGATGCTCGTCGACGCCGACGGCCGGCCGCTCTGCGCGCTCGAGCAGAGCGCGACGCCGGTGCCGCAGGAACCGGCCGTGCGCATCTACTTCCAGGCGCCCGACCTGGAGGCGGCGTGCGAGGCCGTCGTGGCGGCGGGGGGCAGCGTCGAGAAGGAGCGCGCCCTCATCAGCGAGGAGTTCGGCTGGTGGGCGCTCGCCAGGGACCCGTTCGGCCACTGGCTCGGCCTGTGCACCGACCAGCCCGCCCGCGCGGGCGGTTGACGCACCGGCTCGGCGTCGGGCGCCGGCTCGGGCGCCGATAACCTTCCGGGCATGAGCGAGCTGGCCCCCGGCACCGGCGCCCCGGACGACGGCGGCCCCGACGTCCCCGAGCAGGTCCGGGTCCGTCGCGACAAGCGCGAGCGGTTGCTGGGAGCCGGTGAGGGACGGACGCCGTACCCGCTCGCCGTCCCGCGCACCCGCTCGCTGGCCCAGGTGCGCGCCGCGCACCCCGACCTCGCCGACGGCGAGGAGACCGACGACGTCGTCTCCGTCGCCGGGCGCGTGGTCTTCGTCCGCACCACCGGCAAGCTCTGCTTCGCCACCCTGCAGGAGGGCGACGGCACCCGGCTGCAGGCCATGCTCTCGCTGACCGACGTGGGCGAGCAGGCGCTCGCCGACTGGAAGTCGGACGTCGACCTCGGTGACTTCGTCTCGGTCACCGGTCGCGTGATCAGCAGCCGCCGCGGCGAGCTGTCGGTCATGGCGACCTCGTGGGCGATGGCCGCGAAGGCGCTGCGGCCGCTGCCCGTGCTGCACAAGGACGTGAACGAGGAGACCCGCGTCCGCCAGCGGTACGCCGACCTCGTCGTCCGCGAGGAGGCGCGCACGATGGCGCGCACCCGCATCGCAGCGGTGGCGAGCGTGCGGAAGACGTTCGCGGAGAACGACTTCCTCGAGATCGAGACCCCGATGCTCCAGACGCTGCACGGTGGCGCCACCGCACGGCCGTTCGTCACGCACTCCAACGCGATGTCGATGGACCTCTACCTGCGGATCGCGCCCGAGCTGTTCCTCAAGCGCGCCGTCGTGGGCGGCATCGAGCGCGTCTTCGAGGTCAACCGCAACTTCCGCAACGAGGGCGCCGACTCCACCCACTCGCCCGAGTTCGCGATGATCGAGTCGTACCAGGCCTACGGCGACTACGAGTCGATCGGCGCCCTCACCCAGCTGGTGGTGCAGCGTGCGGCCGAGGAGGCCACCGGCTCCACCACGGTGACCCTCCTCGACGGCACCGGGTACGACCTCGGCGGCGAGTGGGCGCGGCTGGAGATGTACCCCTCGCTGTCCGACGCGCTGGGAGACGAGGTCACGCCCGGGTCCGCCGTGAGCGACCTGTCGGCCCACGCCGACCGGCTCGGGCTCGAGCTCGACCCGAAGCACCTGTCCCACGGCAAGCTGGTCGAGCGCCTGTGGGAGCACCTGGTCGGCGACCACCTGCACGAGCCGACCTTCGTGCGCGGGTTCCCGGTCGACACCTCCCCGCTGGTCAAGGAGAGCGCCACGACCCCCGGCACGGTCGAGAAGTGGGACCTGTACGTGCGCGGCTTCGAGCTCGCGACGGGGTACTCCGAGCTGAACGACCCGGTGGTGCAGCGGCAGCGCTTCGAGGAGCAGGCCAAGCTCGCCTCGCTCGGCGACGAGGAGGCGATGCGCCTCGACGAGGACTTCCTGCGGGCGATGGAGTACGGGATGCCGCCGATGGGCGGGATGGGCATGGGCGTCGACCGGCTGCTGATGGCCCTCACCGGCGCCGGCATCCGCGAGACGATCCTGTTCCCGCTCGTGCGGCCCGAGCAGGCCTGAGCGGCCCGTCGTCCGGTCGAGGGCCGGCCTGCGGCCCGGGCGTACCCTGGCACCGTGCTCGAAGCCCTGGCCGCCCTGGTGCCCTCCGTCGGCGTCGGCCTGCTGTTCTGGTTCGTCGTGCGCGCGATGATCGCCGCCGACCGGCGCGAGCGGGCCGCGATGGCCGCGATGGACCGCGAGGAGCGCGAGCGCGAGAGCAATTCCGCCCCGCCCGCCTGATTTCTCCTCGAATACGGGGCGGCCCAATTTGACGCCCGCAGGAATTGCTCGACAGAATCTCCCCGGATAACAATTCCGCCGACGTCCGTCGGCATTTCCAGAAGGCTGGGGTGGGTTTTCCATGGCGCAGAAGGTGCAGGTCATCCTCGTCGACGACGTCGACGGCGGCGACGCCTCCGAGACCGTGACGTTCGGGCTCGACGGCGTGACCTACGAGATCGACCTCAACGAGAAGAACGCGTCGAAGCTGCGCGACTCGCTCGCCACCTGGGTCGGCCACGGCCGCAAGGTCGGCGGCCGCTCGGCGTCCGGCACCCGTCGGCGCTCGACCGGTGGCAGCGGCAACGACACCGCGGCGATCCGGCAGTGGGCCCGCGACAACGGGCACGACGTCAGCGAGCGCGGCCGGATCTCGGCCGGGGTGATGGCGGCCTACGAGGCGGCCAAGAAGTAGGTCTCGCGCCGACCTGAGCAAGGCCGAAGGGTCCGACCCCTGCACGGGGGTCGGACCCTTCGGCCTTCCGGTCAGGACGCGGGGACGGGACGGCGGTTCCGGCGGTATCGGGCCACGAGCCACGAGAGCGTGCAGACCACGCCGGACCCGATGAAGAGCCCCACCAGCAGCAGACCGGCCCCGACGACGAACAGGCCGCTCTCGTCCTTCCCGGCGGCGTCGGCCGTCCAGGCCCACACGAAGGCGACGGTGATCGCGGGAGCCACCCACCACGGGGCGGCGAACCAGCCTGCGACCAGGGCGACCACGACCAGGGTCAGCACGCACGCGGCCACCTGGGCGACGGAGTACGGCCCGGTGACGGCGCCCGTGGCCGGGTCCGTGACGTAGCCCGACTCCCACCCCAGCCACGCCCACCAGGTGGCGGCGGACGCGAGGGCGGCGAGGACGACGACGAGCACGGTGCGCAGGACGGGGCGGTCGGTCATGGCCCCATCGTGGGCGTCCGGCACCGTCCGCGGGCGAGTACGGGTGCTCACGGCCCGGTGGCCGCCGTCGGGCCGCGGCCCGCGTCCCGCAGCCGCAGCCGCTGGCCCGGACGCAGCTGACCGCACGCGTCGACGTCGTCGTCCGCCACGTAGCCGATGACGGGGTAGCCGCCGGTGACCGGGTGGTCGGCCAGGAACAGCACCGGCAGGCCGGACGGCGGCACCTGCAGCGCGCCGCGGACCATCCCCTCGCTGGGCAGCTCGCCGTCCCGCGCGCGCCGCAGCGGGTCGCCGTCGAGCCGGACGCCGACCCGGTTGCTCTGCGCGCTCACCTCCCAGGCCCGTCCGGTGAGCGAGGCCCAGGCGTCGTCGCCGAACCAGTCGCGGCGCGGTCCGGTCAGCACCCGCACCGTCACCTCGCCCGCCGTCGGCTCCGGCACGGGCGCGTGGTCGACGCCGGGCATCGGGTGCGTCGTCGCACCGACGGGCAGCAGGTCGCCCGCTGCGAGCACCGCGGGGCCGAGGCCGCCCAGCAGGTCGGTGGACCGCGAGCCCAGGACCGGCTCGACGTCGACCCCGCCGCGGACCGCGAGGTAGGTGCGCAGGCCGCCAGCGGGGACGCCGAGCCGCAGCACCTCTCCCGGGCGCAGCGCCACGGGCGCGCCGTGGGCGGGGTCGTCCGCGCACCGGGCGCCGGTCGTGACGACCGTGACGGCGGCGAGCGCCCGGAGCACCAGGCCACCCAGCGTCACCTCCAGCGCGGCGGCGCCGGGCTCGTTGCCGACCAGCCGGTTCGCGCGGCGGTACGAGGCGCGGTCGCACGCGCCCGAGCGGCCGATGCCGAGCGCGCCCTGGCCGGGCCGGCCCTCGTCCTGCACCGTGCACAGCGGCCCGGGCGCCGACCACCTCCAGCGCGGGGTTCACGACGTCTCCTCGACGAACCGGACCCGGGTGCCCGGGCGCAGCAGGGCCGCCGGGTCGCGCGCCGGGTCGAGCACCCGCACCGAGGTGGTGCCGAGCAGCTGCCAGCCGCCGGGCGAGGCCCGCGGGTACACGCCGCTGAACGGTCCGGCGAGCGCCACCGACCCCGCGGGCACCCGGGTGCGGGGCGTCTCCCGGCGGGGGACGTCCCAGCCGCCGTCGTCGGCCGTGAGGTAGCCGAAGCCCGGGGCGAAGCCGCAGAACGCCACCGTCCACGCGGTGCCGGTGTGCCGGGCCACCGCCTCCCGGGGCGAGCACCCGAGCAGCCGGGCGACGTCGTCGAGGTCCTCGCCGTCGTAGCGGACGGGCAGCTCGACCTGCTCGCCGCGCGGTCGCGCTCCCGGCCGCGGCCGCACCCGGCGGACCGCCTCGCCCGCCTCCTGCGGCGAGGTGCGGCCGGGGTCCACGACGAGCAGGACGGTGCTCGCGGCCGGGACGACGTCGACCACGCCGGGCAGGGGGTCGTCCACGAGCGCCGCGTACAGGGCGAGCACCTGCTCGAGGTCGTCGAGCTGGACCAGGACGGCGCTGCTCCCGCTCGGCCGCAGCTCCATCAGCGGTTCCTCACGCGAACGGGGCGAGCTCGACCCCGCACCGGTCGAGCGCGGCGCGTACCGCGCGCGCGATCGCGACCGCGCCCGGGGTGTCGCCGTGCACGCAGATCGACCGCGGGGCCAGGGCGAGCGCCCCGCCTCGACGTCGGTGACCGCCCCGCCCGTGGCCATCGCGACGCACCGCGCGGCGATCTCGTCGGGGTCGTGCAGCACCGCGCCGGGCCGCCCGCGCGGGACCAGCGTGCCGTCCGGCTCGTAGGCGCGGTCGGCGAACGCCTCGTGGACGGTGGTGAGCCCCGCCTCGGCGGCCAGCGCCAGCCAGCGCGAGCCGGGCAGCCCGAGCACCGGCAGGGCCGGGTCGACGTCGACCACCGCCGCGACCACCGCGGCGGCCTGCGCCTCGTGGTGGACGATCGCGTTGTAGAGGGCGCCGTGCGGCTTGAGGTAGCGGACCCGGGTCCCCGCCGTGCGGGCGAAGGCGTCCAGCGCGCCGAGCTGGTAGATCACGTCCTGGGTCAGGGCGTGCGGCTCGACGTCGACGAACCGGCGCCCGAAGCCGGCCAGGTCGCGGTAGCCGACCTGCGCCCCGACGGCGACGCCGCGCTCGGCCGCGCGCTCGCAGACGCGGCGCATGATCACCGGGTCGGACGCGTGGAACCCGCACGCCACGTTCGCGCTGGTGACGACCTCGAGCAGGGCGTCGTCGTCGCCGAGGGTCCACGCCCCGAAGCCCTCGCCGAGGTCGCTGTTGAGGTCGATCACGGGGTACAGCGTGCCCGGCGGGGGCAGCGCTCGCACAGCAGCGAGGCGTCCACCTGGTAGGCGAAGCAGCAGGACCGCCGCAGGCCGAGGCGGCCGGGGCGGCCGGCCGGCGAGCTGTCGCGCCGACCACAGCGAGGCCTCCAGCACGTCGTCGACCATGCCCCAGCGCTGACGGCTCCCCGTCCTGACCGCCGGCCGGAACACCTCGTGGAAGGCGCCCGCGTGCTCGTGCACGCGGGTCCGGAGCAGGTCCAGCAGGGCGCTGCCGTCCGGGACGACCTCGGCGTCGGGGTGGTCGGCCGCGACGTCGTCCGGCAGGCAGGCGAACCGCGCGCCGGTGACCGCCACGGCGTCCGGCCAGCCGCCGGCGGTCTCGTGCAGCGCGAGGTGCTCCGGCGCGAGCTCCGGCAGCCGGCCCCGCACGAGCGCCCAGGTGGCCCCGGTGCGCGCGACGGCGTCGAGGTACCAGCCCATCAGGTAGGTGGGGGCGACCACGGGCGGCGGCTCGGCCCGGTAGGTCGTGCGGAGCCAGGACGTGACCCGCGCCGTCCAGGCGTCCAGCGGGCCGGGTCCGGCGAGGAGCTCGGAGCACCGGTGCCACCGCGGCCCGGCGCCCGGTGCCCGCTCGGTCCGCAGGAAGCCCACGCCGCGCAGGGCGGCGGCGTCCTGGTCCAGCGGGTGCGCCACCCGCCGCACCCTACGGCGCCGCGCGACCGGCGCCCCGAGCACCCGGTCCGCCGGTACGCCCGCAGCGAACACCCCTGCGGAACACCCCCCGAGCACGCGGAGTTGGACAGGGCACGACCACCCGTCGGGCGGGACGACCCTCCGGTCGTCACGGGGCGGGGATAGCATCGAACGGTCAGCAGGGCTGCGCACGACGCGCCTCCCGCCGCCGGCCGCTCGCGAGGAGACACCACATGTTCGAGAGGTTCACCGACCGGGCCCGCCGTGTCGTGGTGCTGGCGCAGGAGGAAGCGCGCCTGCTCAACCACAACTACATCGGCACCGAGCACATCCTGCTGGGCCTGATCCACGAGGGAGAGGGCGTCGCCGCCAAGGCGCTGGAGTCGCTCGGCATCTCGCTGGAGTCCGTCCGCGAGCAGGTGCAGGAGATCATCGGCCAGGGCCAGCAGGCCCCGTCCGGCCACATCCCCTTCACCCCGCGGGCCAAGAAGGTCCTCGAGCTGTCGCTGCGCGAGGCGCTGCAGCTCGGCCACAACTACATCGGCACCGAGCACATCCTGCTCGGGCTGATCCGCGAGGGCGAGGGCGTCGCCGCCCAGGTCCTGATCAAGCTCGGCGCCGACCTCAACCGGGTCCGCCAGCAGGTGCTCCAGCTGCTGTCGGGGTACCAGGGCAAGGAGACCGCCGCGGCGGGCGCCGGCGGCCAGGCCGAGGGCACGCCCTCCGGCTCGCTCGTGCTCGACCAGTTCGGTCGCAACTACGCCCAGGCCGCCCGCGAGGGCAAGCTCGACCCGGTCATCGGGCGCGAGAAGGAGATCGAGCGGGTCATGCAGGTGCTGTCCCGCCGCACCAAGAACAACCCGATCCTCATCGGCGAGCCCGGCGTCGGCAAGACCGCCGTCGTCGAGGGGCTGGCGCAGGCGATCGTCAAGGGCGAGGTGCCCGAGACGCTCAAGGACAAGCAGATCTACAGCCTCGACCTCGGGTCGCTGGTCGCGGGTTCGCGCTACCGCGGTGACTTCGAGGAGCGGCTGAAGAAGGTCCTCAAGGAGATCCGCACCCGCGGCGACATCATCCTGTTCATCGACGAGATCCACACCCTCGTCGGTGCCGGGGCGGCCGAGGGCGCGATCGACGCCGCGTCGATCCTCAAGCCGATGCTGGCCCGCGGCGAGCTGCAGACCGTCGGCGCCACCACGCTCGACGAGTACCGCAAGCACATCGAGAAGGACCCCGCCCTGGAGCGGCGCTTCCAGCCGATCCAGGTGCAGGAGCCGACGCTTCCGCACGCCATCGAGATCCTCAAGGGCCTGCGCGACCGCTACGAGGCGCACCACCGGGTCTCGATCACCGACGGCGCGCTCGTGGCCGCGGTGAACCTGGCCGACCGGTACGTCAACGACCGGTTCCTGCCGGACAAGGCGATCGACCTCATCGACGAGGCGGGCGCGCGGCTGCGCATCCGCCGGATGACCGCCCCGCCGGACCTGCGCGAGTTCGACGAGAAGATCGCCGCGGTCCGCCGCGAGAAGGAGAGCGCGATCGACGCGCAGGACTTCGAGAAGGCGGCCTCGCTGCGCGACGGCGAGAAGAAGCTGCTGGCGGCCAAGGCCGAGCGCGAGAAGCAGTGGAAGGCCGGCGACATGGACGTCGTGGCCGAGGTCGACGAGGAGCTGATCGCCGAGGTCCTCGCCGTCTCCACCGGCATCCCGATCGTCCGGCTCACCGAGGAGGAGTCCGCCCGCCTGCTCAACATGGAGGGCGAGCTGCACAAGCGGATCATCGGCCAGGACGCCGCCATCAAGGCGCTGTCCCAGGCGATCCGCCGCACCCGCGCCGGGCTCAAGGACCCCAAGCGTCCCGGCGGCTCGTTCATCTTCGCCGGCCCCACCGGCGTCGGGAAGACCGAGCTGGCCAAGGCCCTCGCGGAGTTCCTGTTCGGCGAGGAGGACGCCCTCATCCAGCTCGACATGAGCGAGTTCTCCGAGAAGCACACGGTCTCGCGGCTGTTCGGCTCGCCGCCCGGGTACGTGGGCTACGAGGAGGGCGGCCAGCTCACCGAGAAGGTGCGCCGTCGTCCGTTCTCGGTGGTGCTGTTCGACGAGGTGGAGAAGGCGCACGCCGACATCTTCAACTCGCTGCTGCAGATCCTCGAGGACGGCCGCCTGACCGACTCCCAGGGCCGGATGGTCGACTTCAAGAACACCGTCATCATCATGACCACGAACCTCGGCGCCCGGGACATCTCGAAGGGCCTGCAGACCGGCTTCCAGGCCGGCGGCGACCTCTCGACGTCCTACGAGCGGATGAAGATCAAGGTCAACGACGAGCTGAAGCAGCACTTCCGCCCGGAGTTCCTCAACCGCGTCGACGACGTCGTGGTGTTCCCGCAGCTGACCCAGGCCGAGATCATCCAGATCGTCGACCTCATGGTCGGCAAGCTCGACGAGCGGCTGCGCGACAAGGACATGGGGATCGAGCTCACCCAGAAGGCCAAGGACCACGTGGCCACCAAGGGGTACGACCCCGTGCTCGGCGCCCGTCCGCTGCGTCGCACGATCCAGCGCGACATCGAGGACGCCTTGTCCGAGAAGATCCTCTACGGCGAGCTCACGGCCGGCGAGATCGTGCTGGTCGACGCCGAGGGCGAGGGCACCGACACCCACCTGACCTTCACCGGGTCGGCGAAGTCGGCCGTGCCCGACGTCCCGGTCGTGGAGATGACCAAGGAGTAGCACCCTCTGGCACCACTGCGCCCCGGCGGTCCCTCGCGGTCGCCGGGGCGCGGTGCGTCCGGAGGTCCCCTCAGGCCACCGGGCGGTCCGGGTGTCAGTGCGTCATCTGCGCCCTCGCGACGTCGCAGAGATCGGCGTCGAGCAGCGGGTGCGGACCCGGTGACCTCCACGATCTCGTCGTGCAGGAAGGTCCCGCCCGGCCGGCGGTCGCCGAGGGTGTCGAACAACGACTCGAGGCGCACCGTGCCGCCGGTGAAGTGGAGCAGCCGCCAGTCGCCGGTGAAGACCTTGTCCCAGCCGACCTCCTGGAACTGGAACCGGTAGACCGGCCCCACGAGGCCCTCGGGCGGGACGTACTCGGCGGGCACCTTCGACAGCGGGACCTTCGTCGCCGAGGTCTCCTGCGCGACGTACGCACCCTTCATCCGCAGCAGCACCTCGCCGGTGGCGTCGTCGATCCAGCGCTCGGTGAACGAGAAGTCGTCCTTGAACAGGAAGGCCTGCCGGTTGGTGCCCGGGACGATCCGGGTGGAGTAGACGCCCTCGTAGTCGTACGCGACGACGAGGTCGAGGCCGTCGCACCCGGGGTCGAAGGTGCCCTTGTTGTGGTAGGGCTCCGGCGGCTCGAAGTAGCGCGCCTCCGAGGCCGCCTGCGCCGGCGTGAGCACTGCCGCGAGCAGCAGCGACGTGGTCGCCATCAGTCCGACGAGTCGTCCGATCCGCATGGGTTCCTCGATCCGTGTTGCCCCGCGGACGTCGACGCTACGGCAGCAGGAGCCGTGCGGGCTATGGCCCGGACGGGCCATAGCCGGTGGGTCTTGGCGGGGTGGGTGACCGCGGTCAGCCGGTGCGGCCGTAGCGCTCGGCGCTGCGGGCCCGGGCCTTGGCGGCCTCCACCTCGCGGTCCTTGGGCTCGGCGTGCGGGACCAGGTCGTCGAGCAGGTGCTGGGTGATGTGGGCGATCTCGGCGACCGCCCGCTCGAACGCCTCGGCGTTGTCGCGCGCCGGCTTGGTGGTGCCCGCGACCTTGCGCACGTACTGCAACGCGGCGGCGTGCACCTCGGCGGACGTGGCGGGCGGCTCGAAGTTGTGCAGGGTCCGGATGTTGCGGCACATGCCCAGACCGTAATACGGCCGGCGGCCCTCCGGCTGCCCTCTGGCGTGCCCGCCGACCGGCTCAGGCGTCGCGGCGGAAGACGAGCAGGAAGTCGGCGCCGACCCCCCAGGTGGTGCCGTCCCAGCACACCACCACGTCGTGCACCAGCGTGAGGTGCCGCCCGACCACGGCGGCGAGGTCGAAGGCGAGCGGGGTCAGGACGCCGTCCTGCACGGTGTTCGCGACGTTGAGCGCGAGGTGGCCGCCGGGACGCAGCAGCCCGGCCACCTCCGCGAACACCTGCGCCCAGCTGCTCGAGGTAGGTGGGGTAGTGCCCGTCCGGCACCTCGTACGCCTCGAGCGGGTTCTCGGGGTGCGCGTTGGCGGTCATGTACGGCGGCGAGGTGAGGCACAGGTCGAACGGGCCTGCGACCAGGTCCGCCAGCTGCCGGGCGTCACCCTGGACGACCTCGGCGGTGGCGACGTCGCCCGCGTCGTCGGCGGACCCCAGCCGGTCGCGCACCTGCGCGACCCGCTCGGGCAGCAGCTCGACCCCCACGCTCGCGCGTCCGAGGCGGCGGCTGACGACCAGCGTGGTGCCGTAGCCGGCGAACGGGTCGAGCACGCGGTCGCCCGGGGAGGTGAGCTCCTCGATCGCGGTGGTCGCGAGCGACTCGGTGAAGTGGACGAGCTCCTGGTCGCCCGGCGGGCGCTGCTCGACCAGCTCGGACACCCTCTGGAGCAGGTACTGCTGCACCGCGACATCGTGGCAGGCGCGCTCCGTCAGCGCGGACGCAGGGCGTCCGCCACCGCTCCCGGCCCGGCCTCGGGGGCACCGCCGTCCTCGCAGCTCCAGACCTGCGACAGCGTCGCGGCGACGAAGCCCCACGCCCGCAGCCGGTCCAGCGGCTGCTCGAGACCCTCGGCGTACGCCTCCAGGCGCGAGGGCAGCAGCCGGACCAGCTCGACGGGGTCGGTGTGCAGCGGGTCGGAGAGGAGGGCCGACCTCGAAGCCGGGGTCGCCGACCCAGCCGTGCGGGTCGATGGCCACCCAGCCGCCGACGCCGTCGGGCCCGGTCCGCTCCGCGCCTGCCTGGCGCAGCACGTCGTCGTGGTGGAGGTCGCCGTGCAGCACCGCGGCGGCGCGCGACCGGGTGAGGTCGAGGAGCAGGTCGCGGGCCTGCTCGGCCGTACCGCGCGGGAGCGGGTCGGCGGTGCCGTGCCGACGGACGTGCGCGCCGAAGAGGCTGCCTCCGAGGCGATGTCGAGGAGGTCGAGGCCGTCCGTGCTCGCGCTGTGCAGGTCGGCGGCGACGCTCACCACGGCGCGGGTGGCGTCCTCGTCCCGCCCAGCGCCGCAGCACGGCGGCCTCGCGGACCAGGTGCGGCTGCCCCGGCACGCCGAGCTTGAGCACCACGTCGTCGCCCGCGGCGGTGCGGGCGGGCGCCACCCGGTGGAAGCTCAGGACGAACGGCTCCCCGACGACCAGCGGGCGGAACAGGCGGCCAGGTGCTGGGGCAGGTCGTCCAGCCAGGCCCGCCCGGGCTCGCCCCACACCTGGACCACGTTGCGGCGCACCGCTTCCGGGACCGTCACCCGCTCGGAGCAGGAGGTCATCGGACGACGGCCTCACAGGTCGGCGAGCACGGCCTGCATCGTGGCGATCTCGTCGGTCTGCGTCACGGCCACGTCGGCGGCGAGCTCACCGACCCGCACGTTGACCCCCTCCGTCTCGCGCTCGCCGGCCATGTCGAGCGCTCCCTCGTGGTGGGCGATCATCAGGGTCAGCCAGAGCCGATCGAACTCGGCGCCCTCGGCGGCCTCCAGCGCGGCCAGGTCCGGCTCGGACGCCATGCCCGGCATCGAGCTCGTGTCGTGCTCCCCGTGGTCCTGGCCGTGCTCCCCTCCGGCGCGCTCGTCGGGGCGGCCGTCGACCCCCAGGCCGTGGTCGGCCAGCCACCGCACGTACACGTCGATCTCGGCCTGCTGCACGTCGGCGATCCGCGAGGCCAGGCCGATGACGCGCTCGTCCTGGGCCCGCCCCGGGGCGAGGTCGGCCATCACCAGCGCCTGCTCGTGGTGCGGCACCATCCGCACCAGGAAGGCGACGTCCTGCTCGGTGTAGGGGTCCTCGCTCGGCGGCAGCGTGGTGCCCGGAGGCAGCGTGGTGGCCTCCTCGCCGGGCCGCCCGGGCTGGATCACGGGGTTCTCGGTGACCCGGGGCGCGTCGCCGGCGCAGCCCGCCAGGGCGACCACGCAGCCGGCTGCGGTGGCCGCCAGGAGCGCGCGCACCGGTGGCACGCGGCGCGAGGGACGTCGGGGTGGGCGGGGTGGCGGGCGCACCCGCCGATCCTCGCACCGACCCCGGGGCGGTGTGAACCGGGCGATGCGCATATATGAGCGAAACCATCCGATTTCCGATCAAACCTTGCCAGACCGGACACCTCACCAGGAGAGTGGGTGCACCGCACCGGGGCCGCCGCCGGCCGTGGGCGGGTCGCCGCACGAACGACCAGGAGGCAGATCGATGGGATCCACCGACAGGCCACGACGACGGGTGCGCGCGCTGCTGGGCGCCGGGTGCGCCGCCGCCCTCGCGCTGGGGGCCTCGCCGGCCCTCGCGGGGTCCACCATCCCCGGCGAGAACGAGATCCGCTCCAGCGAGAACATGACGCTGCTGTCGAACACGCCGAAGACGGCACCGCTGGACGCCACCAACTCCGACCTCGCCTTCAAGGGCGACCTGGCCTTCCAGGGCAACTACAACGGCTTCCGGGTCTGGGACATCACCAAGAACAAGCCCCGGCTCGTCTCCGAGGTGCTCTGCCCCGGCTCGCAGAACGACGTGTCGGTCTCGGGCAACCTGCTGTTCCTGGCCACCGACTCGCGCCGCTCGGACGACAGCTGCTCGAGCGTGGGGGCCACCAGCACGGTGGACTACTGGGAAGGGGTGAAGATCTTCGACATCTCCAACCCGGTGCGGCCCAAGTACGTCAGCGCGGTCGAGACCGACTGCGGATCGCACACCCTGACGATCAACCCGCAGGGCAAGAACAAGGTGTGGGTGTACGTGTCGTCCTACGACGTCAGCGTCACGGCGCCCGCTGCGGACTGCCAGGCGCCGCACGACAAGATCTCGATCATCCAGGTCGACCGCCGCACGCCGCAGGACGCGGCCGTGGTCGCCGAGCCGGTGCTGTTCCCGGACGGCGGCAACCCGGGTGACGGCCTGCCGTACCCCGAGGGCACCCGCGCCACTGCCGGCTGCCACGACATCACCGTCTTCCCGAGCAAGAAGCTCGCGGCCGGCGCGTGCATGGGCGACGGCGTGCTGTGGGACCTGTCGAACCCCGCCGTGTTCCGTGAGATGGACCGCGTGCAGGACGACGCGAACTTCGCGTTCTGGCACTCGGCGACGTTCAACAACGACGGCACCAAGCTGGTCTTCACCGACGAGCTCGGCGGCGGCGGTGCGGCCACCTGCGTCCCGGAGATCCCGGAGACGCGTGGGGCCGACGGCATCTACGACATCGAGGGGACGGGGCTGAACCGGGAGCTCGTCTTCAAGAGCTACTACAAGATCCCGCGCCTCAACACCGAGGACGAGAACTGCGTGGCGCACAACGGGTCGCTGATCCCCGTCCCGGGCCGCGACATCATGGTGCAGTCCTGGTACATGGGCGGCGTCTCGGTGTGGGACTTCACCGACTCGGCCAACCCGGTCGAGCTGGGGTACTGGGAGCGCGGTCCCGTCCCGGAGGGTGACAACACCGGGGGCGGCACCTGGTCCGCGTACTGGTACAACGGCAAGATCTACAGCTCCGACCTGGGCAAGGGCTTCGACGTCCTGAAGATCACCGGGGCGCCGTTCAACCAGGCCAACAAGGTCCGGTACAGCGAGCTGAACGTCCAGACCCAGCCGGTGTACGCGGAGCGGTAACCGCTCTCCTGCACCGCACGACGAGGACCCCGGCGCACCGGCGCCGGGGTCCTCGCGTTCTCGGCTCGGTCTGGGACCTCGAGCCGGAGCACACGGGCGCGCGCGGTCCCGGCGGCGCCGTCCCACGCCTCGCACCTGTCCCGGATGTCAAGTCTCGCCACATCCGGGAAGTTCTGGCAGGGTCCCTACCAACCCGACGGAGGGTGCTCGTCGCAGTGGTCTTCCGCCGGCCGTCCCCTGCGTACGAGGAGGGTCCGATGAGGAACCGACGACCGACGACGGCCCGGCGGAGGTGGCCCGCGGCGCTCGCGGTCCTCGCGCTCGCGACGCCTCTCGCGGCGTGCGCGAACGACGACGGCGGCGGCGTCGTCATCAACCTGTACGGCGGCGCGAGCGCGGTGGGCTTCGACAAGGTCATCCAGGCCTGCAACGACGAGGCCGGCGGGGCGTACAGGATCGTCGGCAACCTGCTCCCGAGCGACGCCGACGGCCAGCGCGAGCAGTTCGTCCGGCGCCTCGCGGCCAAGGACTCCGGTCTGGACCTGCTCGGCATGGACGTCACGTGGACGGCCGAGTTCGCGGAGGCCGAGTGGATCCGCGAGCTCTCCCCGGAGCAGGCCGAGGAGGCCACCGCCGACACCCTCGAGCCGCCGATCGCCACGGCCACGTGGAAGGACAAGCTCTACGGGATCCCGAAGCACACCAACGTCCAGCTGCTCTGGTACCGCAAGTCGCTCGTGCCCGAGCCGCCGAAGACGTGGGACGAGCTGATGGAGATGTCCCAGGGGCTGAAGGACGCCGGCGACCCGTACCAGATCGCGCTCACCGCAGCGCAGTACGAGGGCTACGTCGTCAACGTCAACAACATGGTCAACGCCTTCGGCGGGACGCTCGTCAACGAGGACAGCACCAAGGCGACCGTCGACGAGGGCGCCGTGAAGGGCTTGCCAGCTGCTCCAGGAGCTCTCCAGCTCCGGCCTCACCAGCGCGTCGTTGTCGAACTCGCAGGAGCCCGAGGTGTTCGCCGACCTGCAGGCCGGCCGCGCCGCGTTCTCGCTGAACTGGCCCTACGTGCTCAGCGCGATGCGCACGGCCGACCCGGAGGTGGCCGACGACCTGGGCTACGCCCCGTTCCCGACCGTCGAGGCGGGGGAGGACCCCGTGGTGACCCTCGGCGGCATGAACTACGCGATCAGCACCTACAGCGAGCACCCGGACGAGGCGTTCGAGGCGGCGATGTGCCTGCGCTCGCCGGAGCACCAGCTGCAGACCGCCCTCGAGGCCGGTGACCCGCCGGTCAACACCACGGTGTTCGAGCAGGCCGAGTTCCAGGAGGCCTACCCGATGTACGAGGCCATGCTGGTCGAGCTGGAGAACGCCGGCCGCGGCCGGTGACGCCGGTGTACCAGAACATCTCGACGATCGTCTCGACCGACCTGTCGCCGCCTGCGGACATCGACCCGGAGGCCTCCGCCGAGCGGCTGCGCTCGGCCATCCAGGACGCGATCGACGGAAAGGGGATCCTCCCGTGACCAGTCCCGCCACCCCTGCGGCCGCGGCGGTCGAGGAGGCCGTCCAGGGTGACGACCGCACCGCCGAGATCGCGCGCAAGCGGCACAGCGAGGGCAAGCAGGCCGAGCGCAGGCTCGGGATGATGCTGTGCGCCCCGGCCGTGGTGATCATGCTCGCGGTCACCGCGTACCCGATCCTGTACGCCTTCTGGCTCTCGCTGAACAGCGCCGACCTGCGCACGCCGGACGAGAACGAGTTCATCTGGTTCGACAACTACGTGACCGTGCTGTCCAGCCCGATCTGGTGGACGCGCCTTCGGCGTCACGATGTTCCTCACGGTCGTCGGCGCGGCGCTCGAGCTGGTCCTCGGGATGCTGCTCGCGATCGTCATGCACCGCACGATCGTCGGTCGCGGTCTGGTGCGCACGTCCGCGCTGGTCCCCTACGCGATCGTCACCGTGGTGGCCGCGTTCTCGTGGCGGTTCGCGTGGACGCAGAACCTGGGCTGGCTCGCCGGCGACAGCGCGCCGCTGACCGAGTTCTGGCCGTCGCTGTGGATCATCATCCTGGCCGAGGTCTGGAAGACCGTGCCGTTCATGGCGCTGCTGCTGATGGCCGGACTCGCGCTGGTGCCGGAGGACCTGCTGAAGGCGGCCTCGATGGACGGCGCGAACGGCGTGGAAGCGGTTCTGGGCGGTCACCGTCCCGCTCATCAAGCCGTCGATCCTGGTGGCGCTGCTGTTCCGCACCCTCGACGCGTTCCGCGTCTTCGACAACATCTTCGTCCTCACCAGCGGGGCGAACCAGACCAGCTCGGTGTCGATCGTGGCCTACAGCAACCTGATCAAGGGGTTGAACCTCGGCATCGGCTCGACCATGGCGGTGCTGATCTTCATCACGATCGCCATCATCGCGTTCCTGTTCATCAAGCTGTTCGGGGCGGCGGCGCCGGGCTCGGACGCGGAAGGGAGGCGGTAGGGCGATGCAGACCGAGACCACGCAGCGCAAGCTGATCTGGTGGGGCGTCAACGCACTCGTCCTGCTCTACGCGTTCGTCCCCGTCGTCTGGATCGTCTCGCTGTCGCTCAAGGACGACGCCACCCTCAACGACGGCAAGTTCCTTCCCACCTCGCCGATCGGGTGACAGCTACGTCGTCGATCTTCGGCAACACCGACTTCCTCCGGGCGCTGATCAACTCGATCGGCATCTGCCTGATCGCCACCGGCATCGCGATCGTGCTGGGCACGATGGCCGCCTACGCCATCGCCCGCCTCGACTTCCCGGGCAAGCGGACGATCGTCGCGCTGTCGCTGCTGATCTCGATGTTCCCGCAGATCGCCCTGGTGACGCCGCTGTTCAAGATCGAGACCGCGCTCGGGCTGTTCGACACCTGGGCCGGCCTGATCATCCCCTACATCACCTTCGCGCTGCCGCTGGCGATCTACACGCTGTCGGCGTTCTTCCGCGAGATCCCGTGGGACCTGGAGAAGGCGGCCAAGATGGACGGCGCCACGCCGTACCAGGCGTTCCGGCAGGTGATCACGCCGCTGGCCATGCCCGGCGTGTTCACCACCGCGATCCTGGTCTTCATCTCCTGCTGGAACGACTTCCTGTTCGCGCTCTCGCTGACCTCGACGTCAGCGCCTCGCGCACCGTCCCGGCGGCGATGAGCTACTTCACCGGTGCCACGACGTTCGAGAAGCCGACCGGCCCGATCGCGGCCGCCGCCGTGGTCATCACCGATCCCGATCGTGATCTTCGTCCTGCTGTTCCAGCGGCGCATCGTCGCCGGCCTGACCTCGGGTGCCGTCAAGGGCTGACCCGGGCCCCCTCAACGGATCTCACAGAAGCGAAGGAGCCCGCCGTGGCCGAGATCGTTCTGGACAACGTGGTCAAGCGCTACCCCGACGGCGCCCTGGCCGTCGACAACTTCAACCTCGACGATCGCCGACGGCGAGTTCATCATCCTGGTCGGCCCGTCCGGCTGCGGGAAGTCGACGACCCTGAACATGGTGGCCGGGCTGGAGGACATCACCGCCGGCAAGCTGCATCATCGACGGCCAGGTGGTCAACGACAAGGCGCCCAAGGACCGCGACATCGCCATGGTGTTCCAGTCCTACGCGCTCTACCCGCACATGACCGTCGGCGAGAACATGGGCTTCCCGCTCAAGCTCGCCGGGGTCGACAAGGGCACGATCGCCACGAAGGTCAACGAGGCGGCCGAGATGCTCGAGCTCACCGCAGCACCTGGACCGCAAGCCGGCGAACCTGTCCGGCGGGCAGCGCCAGCGGGTGGCGATGGGCCGCGCCATCGTCCGTCAGCCCAAGGCCTTCCTGATGGACGAGCCGCTGTCGAACCTCGACGCCAAGCTGCGCGTGCAGATGCGCACCCAGGTGGCGCGGATCCAGAAGACCCTCGGCACCACCACGCTCTACGTGACCCACGACCAGACCGAGGCGATGACCCTCGGCGACCGGGTGGTGGTCATGCGCGGCGGCGTGGTGCAGCAGGTCGGGTCGCCGGCGTTCCTCTACGACCACCCGGCGAACCTGTTCGTGGCCGGCTTCATCGGCAGCCCGTCGATGAACTTCCTGCCCGGCGACCTCAAGGGCGGCTCGGTGCAGACGGCGATCGGCGAGGTCGCAGCTGCCCGACCGCGTCCGGCAGGCGGTGGAGGCGTCCGGCACCGGCGACCAGGTCGTCCTGGGCATCCGGCCCGAGCACTTCGAGGACGCCTCGCTGGTCGGCGACAAGCCGGGCGCGACCTTCGACGCGCCGATCGACATCGTCGAGGCGATGGGTTCGGACGTCTTCGCGTACTTCACCGTGACGGGCGACCAGGCGCACTCCAGCGACCTCGACGACCTGGCCAAGGACACCGGCAACGACATGCACGCCGACGGCGTCTCGGTCACGGCCCGGCTCGACGCCGCCTCGCAGGTCAGGCGGGGCGACACCGCGAAGATGTGGTTCGACACCTCCAAGGTCCAGGTCTTCGACGTCAAGACCGGGGAGAACCTGGTGCCGGCCGAGAAGGAGAAGCAGCCGGCCTGACAGCGGCCGGGCTCAGGCCCGGCGGCGCAGCGTGTCGATGACCTCGGCGTTCCAGACGTGCTCGAGGAACACCGAGTACCGCTCGCGCGCGACCCGGATGTAGGCGTCCGCCTGCGTCTCGCCGCGCCGCAGCAGCGCGCCTTCCTCGATCAGGCCGCTGACCGGCGCGAACTCCTCGTCGTACCAGCGCCGGGCGGCGGTCTCGCGCGTCATGGGCGCGCCCTCGGTGAACACCTGGCGGGCTGCCCAGGCCTCGACCATCTCCGCCAGCCGCGGGTACTCGCGCGGGTCGGTGAGGCGCACCGCCTTGCGGGCACCCTTGGGCAGGGGGACCCGCTGCAGCAGCACGCGTCGCAGCTCCTTGGCCACCAGGTCGGACCGCGTGCGCACGTCGGTGGGCTCGATCAGCGTGTGCACCAGCCGCACGTCGGCCTCGATCTGCCCGAGGTCGAGCGCGCGGTGCACCGACACCCGGTGGTGGCCGTCGCGGACGAAGTACAGCTCGCCGACCTGGTAGACGTCGATCGGGGGGAGCGGCTCCCCGCGCCGGGCAGCCTCGGCGATCCGCTCCCAGCGCTGACGGCTGCGTCCCGAGCGCGGGCGGAACTGCGGGTCGAACTCGCGGACCTTGTCGACCGAGCCGACGATCCGGTCGACGGGGATCACCCGGGTGCCGAGGTTCTCCTCGTTGACGAACCCGAGCGCGTCGACGACCTCCTGGAACGACAGCGCCTGCCGGTCGGCGTCCTCCCGCCCGCGCACCCTGGCCGCGAGACCGGCGGCCACCTGGTGCCGGCGAGCACGCAGGAAGTCGGCCTCGGCGTCGGCCCGCGGGAACCCGGTGTCACGAGGCACTGACGACCTCGGCGGGGTCGATGTCGAACACCTTGTAGGGCACCACGTTGCGGATGGTCGTGCTGCCGAGCGAGCGGTCCGGCCGCGGCTGGCCGAACGGGTGGATGTGGCCGTGCAGGTGCCACCGCGGCTGCAGCCGGGCGATCAGGGGGTGCAGGGCGTCGATGCCCACGTGCGGGCGGTCGTCCTCGTCACCGAGGCCCCGCGGCGGCGCGTGGGTGAGGAGCAGGTCGACCCGTCCCGGCCGGCGGCGCGCGAGCCGCTGCACGTCGCGCCCGAGCCGGGCCGCGCGTCGCTCGTACTCGCGCTGGCTGTACTGGTTCGGGCCCGGCCGGTAGCGCACGCACCCGCCGAGGCCGGCGATGCGCAGCCCGGCGACGTCGAGCACCGCGCCGTCGACGTTGGTGCAGCCCTGCGGACGGGGCGGGTCGACCGGCAGGCCCGCCCGCAGGAACAGCCCGGAACGGTGCACGCGTCCGGTCTCGACCTGCGGGTCGTGGTTGCCGGGGACGAAGACGACCGGCACGTCCAGGCTGGAGGCCATGAACTCCAGGTAGTCCCACGGCAGGTCGCCGGCCGCGACCACCAGGTCGGGCGCGAGCTGCGCCGCCCGCGGGCCCCACAGCGGCTCGCAGACCTCGTCGGCGATCGCCAGCACGCGGACCACGCGCTGAGCCTACGCGCGCCCTGCAGCCAAGCGGGTGTCGACCTGCTCGGCGGAGAGCAGGTCCTCGACCACCAGGATCGCGGCGCCGAGGACGCCGGCCATCGGGCCGGCGGTGGAGGCGACGATCCGCAGCTGGCCGGTGGCGAGCGGCAGCGAGCGCGCGTAGACGACCTCGCGGACCCCGGCGAGCAGGCTCTCGCCGCCCTCGACCATGAGGCCGCCGATGACGATGACCGACGGGTTGAGCAGGCTGACGGCGCTGGCGAGCACCTCGCCGAGGTCGCGACCGGCCTGGCGCAGCGCGTGCGTGGCGGGGAGGCTGCCACCACGGACGAGGTCGACGACGTCGCGGCCGGTGGTCGCCGGGATGCCCTGTGCCGCAAGGCGTGCCGCGACGGCCGGCCCGCTGGCGATGGCCTCGAGGCAGCCGGTGTTGCCGCAGCGGCACGGGGCGTCGCCACCGTGCGGGGCCTGGACGTGGCCGAGGTCGCCCGCCGCGCCCTGGGCGCCGCGCTGCAGCCGGCCGTCGCTGATGATGCCGGCGCCGATGCCGGTGGCCACCTTGACGAAGACCATGTGGTCGAGCCGGGCGCCGCGGTCGGCGACCTCGCCGAGGACGCGCTCGCCCAGCGCCATGACGTTCACGTCGTTGTCGACCAGCACGGGGCAGCCGAGGCCGGCACCGACCACACCGGGGACGTCGAAGCCGTCCCAGCCGGGCATGATCGGCGGGTTGGTGGGTCGACCCGTGGAGTGCTCGACCGGGCCGGGCAGGCCGATGCCCACGCCCAGCAGGTCCTCCGGACGCCGACCGGCCTTGCGCAGCAACGACCTGCTGCTGCGGACGAGCCACTTCAGCACCGCGTCGGGGCCGTCGGAGATCTGGATGTCCTCGGTGTGCTCGGCCAGCACCTCGCCGTCGAGCGCGGTGACGGCGAGCCGGGCGTGCGTGGCGCCGACGTCGGCACCGATGACCACCAGGGCGCGGGGGGCGAACCGGAACCGGGTCGGTGGGCGGCCGCCGGTGGAGACGGACTCGGCGACGGGGACGACCAGCCCGCTCTCGACGAGCGCGTCGAGCCGCAGCCCGACGGTGGAACGGGCGAGACCGGTGGCCTCGATGATCTCGGCCCGCGTCCACGCCCGGCCGTCGCGGAACAGCTGGAGCACTGCGCCGGCTCCCGAGCTGCTCCCCGCAGCGGTGCCGGTGGCGCTGGTCATCCGCACAGTCAAACACAGCGACCTTCGCGGCAGACCGTCACGACTTCGTTAACGAGCGCTGCCAACTTTTGCTTGACGATCGGCAGAAGTGCGCCCTACCTTCCACCCATGGCAACGACGCCGCTCGCCACGGCACCCACGGTGGGGCCGGGTGCGTCCGCACCCGCCGAGCAGCTGCGCGTCGGCATCGTCGGCACCGGCTTCATGGCCGGCGTGCACGCCCGCAGCGCCCTGGTCGCCGGTGCCCGCGTGCACGGCGTCGTGGGGTCGCGGCCGGAGTCGGCGGAGCGGTTCGCCGGCACCGTGGGTGCCCGCGGGTACGCCGACCTCGACGCCCTGCTCGCCGACGTCGACGTCGTCCACGTCTGCACCCCGAACCACACCCACCGCGACCTGTCGGTGCGTGCCCTCGAGGCCGGTCGGACGGTCGTGTGCGAGAAGCCGCTCGCGACCGCGCTCGACGACGCGCGGGCGATGGCGGCCGCGGCCGACGGGCGGGTGGCGACCGTGCCGTTCGTCTACCGCTTCCACCCGATGGTGCGCGAGGCGCGGGCCCGGGTGGCGCGCGGCGAGCTCGGCCGGATCGGCACCGTCCACGGCACGTACCTGCAGGACTGGCTCTCCCGCGGCGACGACGACAACTGGCGCGTGGACCCCGCACTCGGTGGCGCCTCCCGCGCGTTCGGCGACATCGGCTCGCACTGGTGCGACCTCGCCGAGTTCGTCACCGGGGACCGGCTGGCCCGGCTCAGCGCCCGCACCCGCACGGTCCGCCCGGACCGCGGCGGCAGCGCGGTCTCCACCGAGGACGCCGTCAGCGTCCAGTTCGTCACGGCCACAGGGGTCCTCGGCAACCTCGTGGTCAGCCAGGTGGCCGCCGGCCGCAAGAACCGGCTCTACCTGGAGGTCAACGGCACCGACGCCTCGGTCGGTTTCGACCAGGAGGCGCCGGAGGTGCTGTGGGTGGGCCGCCGCGAGGGGTCGCAGCAGCTCCTGCGCGATCCCGAGGTGCTGTCTCCCGACGCCGCCCGGCTCAGCCGCCTGCCCGCCGGCCACGCGCAGGGCTACCAGGACTGCTTCGACTCCTTCGTCGCCGACACCTACGCGGCCGTGCGCGGCGAGCGGCCCGAGGGGCTCCCCACCTTCGCGGACGGCGTCCGCTCGGCGGCCGTCGTCGACGCCGTGCTCGCCTCCGCGGCGGCCGACGGCGCCTGGACGGAGGTGGCGTCCGGTGACTGACCTGGTGAAGGGGACGCCCACCCCGCCCGCCCCGGCGCGTGACGTGCTCGTGCGGATGACGGGCGTGCGCAAGTCGTTCCTCGGCAACGAGGTGCTGCACGGCGTCGACCTCGAGGTGCGCGCCGGTGAGGTGCACGCCCTCGTCGGCGAGAACGGCGCGGGCAAGTCGACCCTGATGAAGATCCTCGCCGGGGTCTACCGCGCCGACGCGGGCACGGTCGAGCTCGACGGCGAGCCGGTGTCCTTCGACCACCCGCTGCAGGCGCAGGCGGCCGGGGTCTCCACCGTCTTCCAGGAGTTCAACCTGCTGCCCGAGCGCAGCGTCGCCGAGAACGTGTTCCTCGGGCGCGAGCCCTCGCGCCGCGGGCTGGTCGACCGCGAGCGGATGGTCCGCGAGACCACCGCCCTGATGGAGGCGCTCGGCGTCACGGGGTTCACCGCGCGGACCCGGGTCGGCTCCCTCTCGGTGGCCCAGCAGCAGGTGGTCGAGATCGTCAAGGCCACCTCGCAGGACGCGCGGATCATCTCGATGGACGAGCCGACCGCGGCCCTGTCGGACAACGAGGTCGACCTGCTGTACCGCATGGTCCGCCGGCTCAGCGAGCGCGGCGTCGCGGTGCTCTACGTCTCGCACCGCCTCAAGGAGATCTTCGACCTCTGCGACCGGATCACCGTGCTCAAGGACGGCGCGCTGGTGCGCACCTGCGACACCGCCGAGATCACCACCGACGGCCTCGTCCGGGCGATGGTCGGACGATCGTTCTCCGGCTTCTTCCCGGACAAGCCGGCAGGCACCACCACCGGCGACGTGCGGCTGGCCGTGCGAGGCGGCGGCAACCTTCAGCTCGACGGGATCGACCTGCAGGTGCGGGCCGGGGAGATCGTCGGCCTGGCCGGGCTGCAGGGCAGCGGCCGCACCGAGATCGCCCACGCGCTGTTCGGGGTCGACCCGTTCACCCGCGGTGCGGTGGAGGTCGACGGCCGGCCGGTGCGGCTGCGCTCGCCCCGGCAGGCGGTGCGGGCCGGGCTCGCCCTGGTCACCGAGGACCGCAAGGCGCAGGGGCTGTCGCTGCGGCAGTCGGTGCTCGACAACGCCCGCGTGGTCCTCGACGCCGTCCTGCCCGGGTCGTCCTCGCGCGCCGCCCGCCGGATCCCCGGGGTGCTGTCCTCGCTCGAGCTGAGCTCGCGCGGTCTGGACCAGGAGGTGCGCTACCTGTCCGGCGGCAACCAGCAGAAGGTCGTCCTGGCCAAGTGGCTCGTCACCGACCCGGGCGTGATCGTCCTGGACGAGCCGACCCGCGGCATCGACGTCGGCGCCAAGCGCGCGGTGTACGAGCTGATGCGCGAGCTGGCCACGCAGGGCGTCGCCCAGCTCGTCATCAGCTCCGAGCTGCCCGAGCTGATCGGCATGGCCGACCGGATCGTGGTGCTGCACGACGGACGCGTGGCGGGCGAGCTGCCCGGCGCCTCGTCCGAGGAGGAGATCATGACGATGGCCACCGGGACCCACTCGTGAGCGGGCTGCTGGCCCGCGTGCCGCGCCTCGGCACGACGGCGATCGTGTACCTGGCGCTGCTGGCCATCGTGCTCGTCTCGGCGGTGCTCGTCGGCGCCCGCGGCGGCAACCTGCTCTCGCAGGCCAACACCGTCGACATGCTCACCCGCTCGAGCCTGCTGGGCTTCGTGGCGATCGGCCAGACGCTGGTCATCCTGTGCCGCTCGCTCGACCTGTCGGTCGGGTACGTCATGGCCCTGTCCAGCCTGGTGGCCGCCACGACGATGGACGGCGACCCGAACAAGATCGTGCTCGGCGCGGTCGCCGCGCTCGGCGTCTCCGCCGTCGTCGGTCTGGTGAACGGCCTGATCATCTCCGGGCTCAAGGTCAACGCGTTCATCGCGACCCTGGGCACGGGCCTGCTGCTCAAGGCGTACCTCGACACCCGGTACAAGGGCCCCGCCGGCTCGGTGCCGGAGTCGTTCCAGCTCTTCGGGTACATGCGGATCGCGATCGTGCCGCTCTCGACCGCCGTGATGCTGGTGCTGGCCGTCCTCACCTGGGTGGTGCTGCAGCGCACCCGCGCCGGCTACCACATGTTCGCCGTGGGCGGGAACGACGAGGTGGCCCGTCTCTCCGGCGTGCGCACCGGTCGCACGGTGCTCACCGCGCACGTCCTGTGCTCGGTGATGGCAGGTGTCGCAGGCCTTCTCGTCGCCGCACGGTTCGGCACCGGCAGCGCGCAGGTGTACACGCTCGGCTACGACCTCGACTCCATCGCCGCCGTGGTGCTGGGTGGCACGCTGCTGATGGGCGGTCGCGGATCGGTCGCCGGCACGGTCGGCGGCGTGCTGATCCTGGCGCTGCTCGACACCGTGTTCAACGTCCTGCAGGTCGACCCGTTCTTCAAGGACGTGCTGCGCGGCGTGATCATCATCGCCGCCGTGGCGCTCTACGCCCGCCGCCAGATCGACCCGACCACGTCCCGCGCCCGGTTCCGTGGCGGTGGCGCTCCCGCACCACCACCGGACGAGACCGGCGGCACCCCGACGGGGAGCAGGACCGCAGAGGTGAGCTCATGAACCGCAACCCGCTCCGCGCCGTGCTGTCCGGCGGGACGGCGACGGCTGCAGCCCTGCTCGTGCTGATCTTCGCCGTCGTGTTCGTGATCAACCCCTCGTTCGCCGAGCCGTCGTCGATGCTCGCCTTCCTCAAGAAGGCCGCGCCGCTGGTGATCCTGGCCGCCGGGCAGTACTTCGTGATCGTGTCCGGCGAGTTCGACCTGTCGGTCGGCTCGCTCGTGGGAGCGCAGGTCGTCATCGCGGCGAAGCTGCTCGACGGCGAGGACTCGCGGACCGTGCCGGTGCTGCTCGTGATGCTGGTGTTCGGGTTGCTCGTCGGCCTGGTGAACGGCGTGGTCACCACGGTGCTCAAGGTGCCGTCGTTCATCACGACGCTCGGGATGATGCTGGTGCTCTTCGGTGCCATCCGGCTGTGGACGGGCGGAGCGCCCACGGGGGCGCTCACCGAGGCGTTCCGCCAGCCGGGGCGTGGCGGCATCGACGCCGGGGCAGCGGGTCTGGTGCCGTGGGCGCTGTTCGTGATGCTGGTGGTCGGCGCGCTCGCGGTGCTCCTCATGCGCTCGCCGTTCGGGCGCACCCTCCTCGCCGTGGGTGACAACCCGGTGTCCGCGTCGTTCAGCGGCATCCGCGTCGGTCTCGTGCGCACCAGCGCGTTCGTCCTCTCGAGCCTGCTCGCCACCCTCGCGGCGATCCTCATCGGCGGCTACGCCGGCGTCACCGCGCAGGTCGGCACCGGGCTGGAGTTCGTCGCCATCACCGCCGTGGTGCTGGGCGGCGTGGCCCTCGGTGGCGGCAAGGGGTTCGTCACCGCGGCGATGGGTGGCGCACTCGTCCTCGAGGCGCTGTTCACGCTGTTCAACCAGCTGGGCCTGCCGTCCACGGCGCGCCCCGCGGTGCAGGGCGCGATCATCATCGCCGCCGTCGCCCTGGCGGCCCGCCAGCTCAGCGGCGGCCGCAGACCCTCCCGACGGGGGACGGCACCCGCCGCACCCTCACCGGCCCCGGCCCCGGAGCCCACCGGGTAGCCCTCCTGCGCCGTGCGGCGCCCGACCCCTGACCCCCGACGAAGCACCTGATCCACGAGAACCCCTGTACCAGCGAAGATCGACCACCACGAGAGGTAGCACGATGCGACGAGGACGAGTTCTGGTCACCGCCGCGGCCGCGGGCCTGCTGGCCCTGGCTGGCTGCACGACCGACACACCCACCGACAACGCCAGCGTCTCCGAGAGCGAGGGCGGAGGGGAGGCCGGAGGAGAGGGCAACGAGGTCGACGAGAGCTTCTTCGTCCAGGCCGACTTCGACCGGCAGCTGGCCCAGCGCGACGTGGAGCCCGAAGGCGACTCCGCCGCGCCGTGGCTCCAGGCGATCGAGCCGGAGATGACCGACACCAGCGCCTTCGCCAAGACCGGCGCGCAGACCCTCTGCTTCTCCAACGCCTCGGTCTCCAACCCTTGGCGCGTCACCGGTTTCATCACCATGCAGCAGCAGGTGGAGGTGCTGAAGTCCGAGGGCGTCATCAGCGAGTTCCGGGTCTCGGACGCCGCGGACGACGACAACAAGCAGATCTCCGACATCCAGGCGTTCGTCGACGCCGGCGACTGCGGCGCGATCATCATCTCGCCGTCGACCACCGCCACCCTGACGCCCGCGGTCGAGGCCGCCTGCGCCAGCGGTGTCCCGGTGATCGTGTTCGACCGCGGCGTCAACAGCGACTGCATGGCGACGTTCATCCACCCGATCGGTGGGTACGCCTACGGCGCCGACGGCGCCGAGTTCCTCGTGGACAACCTCGAGGCAGGCGACAAGGTGCTCGCGCTGCGCATCCTCCCGGGCGTCGACGTCCTGGAGAACCGCTGGGCCGCCGCGTCGAAGATCTTCGACGAGTCCGAGCTCGAGGTCGTGGGTGCCGAGTTCACCGGTGGTGACGGCGCCAAGATCAAGGACCTGGTCACGCAGTACCTGCAGCGTGGCGACGTCGACGGCATCTGGATGGACGCCGGCGACGGTGCCGTCGCCGCCATCGAGGCGTTCGAGGACGCGGGCAAGGACTACCCGGTCATGGTCGGGGAGGACGAGCTCAGCTTCATGCGCAAGTGGCAGGAGACCGAGATGACGGCGATCGCGCCGGTGTACTCCAACTTCCAGTGGCGCACGCCGATCCTGGCCGCTCAGCAGATCTGGGCGGGCCAGGAGGTCCCGAAGGAGTGGGTCCTGCCGCAGGAGCCCATCACCGACGCCGACCGCGACGAGTTCCTCGACCTGAACAAGGACATGCCGAGCCTGCACTACGCGAAGTTCGGCGGCGAGGACCTGCCCGGCTTCCCGGACGTGTGGAAGGACCGCTGATCGCGACCAGCGGGAACCACTGAGGCAGACGGTGGTCGGCGCGCTCACCGGGCGCGTCGGCCACCGTCCCTCCTCCTGCGTCGCTCCGTCCTGCATCCCTCGTCCGACCGATCGACCGTCTGCGGAGGTGGACACCCGTGCAGCACCCGCTCGGCGTCAGCACCTGGGTCTGGGCCTCGCCCCTGGACGACCCCACGCTGGTCGACCTCGCCCAGCGCGTGGCGGGGTGGGGCTTCGACGTCCTCGAGCTGCCCGTCGAGAACCCCGGTGACTGGGACCCCGTGGCCGCGCGCACCGTCCTGGACGACCTGGGGCTCGGCGCGACGACCTGCCTGGTGACCTCGCCGGGCCGCGAGCTCGTGGCCGCCGACGCCGCCACCGTGCGCAGCACCCAGGACTACCTGCGGCACTGCGTCGACGTCGCGGCGACGGTGGGCGCGCGGGTCGTCGGCGGACCCGCGTACGCGTCCGTGGGCCGCACCTGGCGGATGAGCGACGGCGAGCGGGCCGCGGTGTACGACGAGCTGCGCGAGAACCTCGCTCCGGTCGTCGAGCACGCCGTCGCGGCCGACGTGACGATCGCCGTCGAGCCGCTGAACCGCTACGAGACCAGCGTCCTCAACACCGTCGAGCAGGCGCTCGAGGCGCTCGGGCCGCTGCTCGGACCCGGCTGCGGGATCCTGCTCGACACCTACCACCAGAACATCGAGGAGCGCTCCGTCCCCGAGGCGGTCGCCCTCGCGGGGGCGCACGTCGCCGGCGTCCAGGTCTGCGCGAACGACCGCGGCGCGCCCGGCCGCGACCACCTCGACTGGCCGGCGATCCTGCACGCGCTCGACGGCACCGGCTACGCCGGGCCGCTGTGCATCGAGTCGTTCACCGCCCACAACGACTCCATCGCGACCGCGGCGTCGATCTGGCGCCCGCTCGCGGCCAGCCAGGACGACCTCGCCCGCGACGGGCTGCACTTCCTGCGCGACCTCACGTCCGCCACCTGACACGATCGACCGACCGCCGCGACCCTGGAGGAGCGATGCCCCGCCCCGTCACCCTGTTCACCGGCCAGTGGGCTGACCTGCCGTTCGAGGAGGTGTGCCGGCTGGCGTCGTCGTGGGGTTACGACGGCGTCGAGATCGCTTGCAGCGCTGACCACTTCGAGGTCGACAAGGCGATCTCCGACGACTCGTACGTCGACGGTCGCCGGGAGATCCTCGAGCGGCACGGCCTCCAGGTGTTCGCCATCTCGAACCACCTGGTGGGCCAGGCGATGTGCGACGACCCGATCGACTTCCGGCACCAGGACATCCTCCCGGCGCGGATCTGGGGCGACGGCGACCCCGAGGGCGTGCGGCAGCGGGCGGCGGCCGACATGGCCGACACCGCGCGGGCGGCGGCGAAGCTGGGCGTGAAGACCGTCGTCGGGTTCACCGGGTCGTCGATCTGGCAGTACGTGGCGATGTTCCCGCCGGTGCCGGCCGAGCGGATCGAGGCCGGCTACCAGGACTTCGCCGACCGCTGGAACCCCGTCCTCGACGTCTTCGACGAGGTGGGGGTGCGGTTCGCCCACGAGGTGCACCCCGGCGAGATCGCCTACGACTACTGGACGACCGTCCGCACCCTCGAGGCGATCGGGCACCGGGAGGCGTTCGGGCTGAACTGGGACCCGAGCCACATGGTCTGGCAGCAGCTCGACCCGCTCGCGTTCCTGTGGGACTTCCGCGACCGGATCTACCACGTGGACTGCAAGGACACCCGGATGAAGGTCGGCAACGGCCGGGCCGGCCGGCTGTCGTCGCACCTGCCGTGGGGCGACCCGCGCCGGGGCTGGGACTTCGTGTCGACCGGGCGCGGCGACGTGGACTGGGACGAGTGCTTCCGCACCCTCAACGCGATCGGCTACGACGGCCCGATCTCGATCGAGTGGGAGGACGCCGGCATGGACCGTCTCGCCGGTGCCGCCGAGGCGGTGGAGTTCGTCCGCCGCACGCAGGTGGACCAGCCCGAGACCTCCTTCGACGCCGCCTTCAGCACCAAGGACCGCTGACCCCGCCGGCTGTCAGAACCATCCCCGGGTCTGCGCGGGTGTGGTTCTGACAGGTCGAGGATCAGCGCAGGTACGACGCGCCGTTGAGGTCGAGGACGGCGCCGGAGGCCCACTGCGACAACGGGTCTGCCAGGAACACCACGGCGGCGGCGACCTCCTCCGGCTCGGCCACCCGTCCGAACGGCGACTGCGCGAGGACGGCGTCGCCGCCCGGGCCGTCGAGCACGGAGCCGGCCATGTCGGTGGCCACGAAGCCGGGCGCGACGCTGGCCACGGCGATGCCGTGCTCGCCGAGGGCCAGCGCCATCGACTGGCCGAACGCGTGCACGGCCGCCTTCGACGCGCCGTACGCCGGCACGTCCGGCTCGCCGCGGTACGCCCCGCGCGAGCCGACGTTGACCACGCGACCGGTGGGCACCCCCTCGGCCGCCGGGACGTCGAGCATCTGGCGCACCACGCACCAGGTGACGTTCGCGGTGCCCAGCAGGTTGACCTCGACCGTGCGGCGCCAGGCGGCGACCCAGTCGTCGTAGCCGACCTCGTGCACCCGGTGGTCGACCCGGCGGCTGCCGCCGTCGGCGAGGTGGCCGGGGTCGTCGGTGAACAGCGCGGCGTTGTTCACCAGCACGTCGACCCGTCCGAGGCCGCGGGCGGCCTCCTGCACGAAGGCCTGCACGGCGGCCGGGTCGGCCAGGTCGCCCTGCACCAGCAGGTGGCCCTCCCCGGGCAGGCGGTCGAGCACCTGCTCCGCCCTGTCGCGGGCGCCGCGGTAGTGGACGGCCACCCGGTCGCCGCGCTCGGCGAACGCCTGCGCCACGGCGGCACCGATCCCGCGGGAGGCGCCGGTGACCAGGACGCCGCGCGACGCCCCCGCTCCGGTCACGGCGCGTCGGCCGGGACGGGCACGGCCTCCTCGACCGGCGACGGGGTGGCGACCGCCTTGCGCCGCGAGAACCGCTCGTGCAGCGCCAGGGCCGTGACGGCCGAGGCGACGACGACGCGCGCCGAGCCACTGGGTGCCGGTGAGGGTGCTGCCGAGGAAGACCACGCCGACGACCGCGGCCGTCAGCGGGAAGGCCAGCTCGGCGAGGGTCGCGCGGCTGGCGGGGGTGCTGCGCAGGCCGCGGTAGTAGAGCGCGATCGCGAGCAGGCCCGGGATCAGGCCGAGGGCCACGACCACCGGGGTGTCCTGCAGCCCGACCGTCAACGGGTCGCCGAGCGCGAGCACCAGCACGAGCGAGGCGGGCAGCCCGAACAGGAAGCGCAGGACGGTGAGGTCGCGCAGCCCGATCTCGGCGCCGACCATCCGGCCGAGCACGGTGCCGGTGGCCCACAGGGCGGCGGCGCCGACCGCCAGGCCCGCGGCGAGGCCCGGCCGCCACCGAGACCTCGAGCGGGTTCGGGAAGGCCAGCAGCCACGCGCCCGCGAGCGCGGGGACGAGGAAGAGCGGGTAGCGCAGCGTGACCCGCTCCTTGAGCAGCCACCACGCCACCATCACGGCGATCACCGGCTGCAGCTTCTGCAGCACCACCGGCGTGATCGCGGCGCTGTCCTGCGGCGCGTAGACGAACGCCTGGGTGAACAGGACGGTCGCGAGCGCCGACGCGCCGGCGCCGATGACCAGGACGGCGGCCTTGGTCCGGGCCGACGACCCGCTGAACGCGCGCAGCGCGGGCAGCACCCACGGCAGCGTCACCAGGACGATGACCACGTGCTCGAGGAAGACGATGGTCGAGGCCGGGTACGAGCGGTCGACCAGCGGGCAGCCGCAGCAGCGCGTCGCTGCCCCACAGGGCGGCACCGAGGGCGACCAGCCAGGTGGCGTCGCGGCGTCGGGGCGTGGTGCCGTGCGTCATCTGCTGCTCCTCGCGCGGGCGGCCCGCGTGCCGCGGTCCAGGGTCCGCAACCTACAAGTCACGCGGGCACGGCATGATTCCGGGGCATGAGCACCCTCGTGCGCGCCGCCCGTGCCGCCGACGTCCGCGCCATCCGCTCGCTCGTGGCGCCGCTGGTCGAGCGCCGCATCCTGCTGGCCAAGGAGGCGGTCTCCTACTACGAGGCCCTGCAGGAGTTCGTGGTGGTCGAGCGCGACGGCCGGCTGGTGGGCTGCGGCGCCCTGCACGTGATGTGGGAGGACCTCGCCGAGGTGCGCACCCTCGCGGTGGCCCCCGAGGTGCGGGGGCAGGGCGTGGGCCACGAGGTGCTCGACGCGCTGATGTCGCGCGCCCGCACCCTCGGCATCACCCGGCTGTTCACCCTCACCTTCGAGGTGGAGTTCTTCGGCCGGCACGGCTTCGAGATCATCGAGGGCACCCCCGTCCAGCCGGAGGTGTTCGCCGAGCTGCTGCGCTCGCACGACGACGGCGTGGCCGAGTTCCTCGACCTGGCCCGGGTCAAGCCCAACACCCTCGGCAACACCCGGATGCTGCGGCGCCTCTGACCCGCGCGACCGGTCACCACCGCGCCGGGCCCGGACCTGACCTGGAGGTGACAGCTCCGCAGCGGCGAGGGTCAGGCCGGGCGGCGGGCCGCGCGGACCAGCCCGCGGCGCAGCACGTGCAGCACCAGGACGAGCTGGCTCAGCAGCGCCATCGCCAGCACCGCGGAGAACGCCGAGGCGCTGCGCGGGGTGAGCGCGGCGATGCTGCCGACGCCCAGCACGGCACCCACGACCGCGGCGGCCAGGACCGCCCGCCCGACCGTGCGGGCCGCACCGCTGGCGTGGCCGGGTCCGGTGCCGGGCGCGGCGCCCACCGCGCGCAGCCGGGTGGCCGCCGCGGCCGCGACGACCAGCCCGACGACCTGGCCGGTGCCGAGCACCAGCAGCTGCGGCAGGCTGGTGGCGTCCAGCCGACCGTCCGCCAGCAGGACGAAGGCGAGCGCGAGGACGCCGAGCGCGCAGCCCGCCGTCGCCGCCCCCGCGGCCGCCCGGCCCAGCGCCCGGGCCGCGAGCGCGTCGGCCAGGGCGACCCGCTCGTCCGGGTCCGCTCGCGCGGTCGCCGTCGGTCACGAGGCCACCTCGCCGGGCAGGGCGAAGCCGTCGGTCACGGGGACGACCAGGCCGTCGTCGAGCAGCGAGTCGAGACAGCGCTCGCGCTGGTCCGGGTCCGGCCAGGCGCCGGCCAGGACCTCGGCCGGGACGGGGCCGACCGCCTCGCGCAGGACGGCCACCAGCCGTCCGCGGACCTGCCGGTCGGTGCCCTCCCACCGCTGGACGCGTCGCGCCGGGCCGATCGCCGGCGGGCTGCCCGCCGCCACCCAGGCGCACCGGCGCCGCACCGGGCACGCCTCGCAACGCGGGCTGCGCGCGGTGCACACCAGGGCGCCGAGCTCCATCACGGCCACCGACCAGCGCGCGGCGGTCGGGTCGTCGTCCGGCAGCAGGTCCTCGGCCCGTCGCAGCTCGGCCGCGGTCAGGGCGGGTGCGGGCTGCGCGGCACCGCCGACCAGCCGGGCGTGCACCCGGCGCACGTTCGTGTCGACCACGGCCGCCCGGCGTCCGAACGCGAACGCGCGCACCGCGGCGGCGGTGTAGCCGCCGACGCCGGGCAGCGCGAGCAGCGCGTCGTGGTCGTCGGGCACCTCGCCGCCGTGCCGCTCGACCAGCGCGACCGCCGCGGCGTGCAGCCGCAGCGCCCGACGCGGGTAGCCGAGCCGGTCCCAGGCGCGGACGGCGTCGCCGGCGGTGGCCGCCGCCAGGTCGGCCGGGCGCGGCCAGCGGGCGGTCCACGCGGTCCAGGCGGGGAGCACGCGGACGACGGGCGTCTGCTGCAGCATCACCTCGCTGACCAGCACGCCCCACGGCGAGACACCGGGCGCCCGCCAGGGCAGGTCGCGCGCCTCGGCGTCGTACCAGGCGAGCACCTCGCGGTGCAGCGCGCGCAGCCGCCGCCGGGGCACGGCGGCGACCGGTGGCAGGACGGGAGCGGCGGAGGCGTTCACGGTGCCGGCGATGGTGCCACGGCGTGGCACCACCCCGGCGCCCGCCCCGGTGCCTACCGTGGTGGTCGATGAGCACGGTCATGCACCCCGTGGGACACCGGCCGCCGAACGTCTACTGGCGCCGCCGGGTCCTGGCGCTCGTCGTCCTCGTCGTCGTGGTGGCCCTGGTCGTGTGGGGTGCCAGCGCCCTCGTCGGCGCGCTGCGCGGGGACGACGCGGACGCTGCCGGCGCGACGACGGACCAGACCGCCGACACCGGCCGCCGACCAGGGCGCGTCGCAGGACCCGGCCGCGGCGGGGACCGCCACCACCGCCGCCGCCGAGGGCGAGGTGCCCGGCTGCGCGGCCGAGACCACCGCCGTCGTCGCCACCGCCGACGCCGCCTCGTACGCCCTCGGCGCCACCGCGACGATCGGCATGACGATCACCAACTCCGGCGCCGCCGCCTGCACCCTCGACGCCGGCTCGGCCGCGCTGGAGCTGCTGGTGGTCTCCGGCGAGGACCGGATCTGGTCGTCCGACGACTGCCAGGAGAACGCCGAGAGCCGGCCGACCACGGTCGAGCCCGGCGAGGCCGGGATGCTCGCGTCCAGCGTCGAGTGGACGCTGGTGCGTTCGGGGAAGGGCTGCGCGAAGGACCTGCCGGCGCTCAAGGCCGGCACCTACCAGCTGACCGCCCGGGCCGGCGAGATCACCAGCGCGCCGCTCGTCCTGCAGCTGACCGGCTGACCCCGGAGCAGGCGGGCTCGGTCAGACGTAGCGCTCGAGGATGCTCGACTCGGCGAGCCGGGACAGGCCCTCCCGGACGGCGCGTGCGCGCTGCTCGCCGACGCCGTCGACCGTCATCAGGTCGTCGATGCCCGCCGCCAGCAGCTTCTGCAGGCCGTCGAAGTGCTCGACCAGCCGCTCGACGATGGCGCCGGGCAGGCGGGGGATCTTGTGCAGCAGCCGCAGGCCGCGCGGGCTGGCGGCGCCGTCGAGCGACTCGCCGACGGCGGTGAGACCGAGCACCCGCGCCACCTGGCCGAGGTCGACCAGCTCGGTGGGGTCGAGCTCGCCGAGGTCGTCGAGCACCTGCTGGACGGTGCGGTCGTGGCGGGTCTGCTCGAGGTAGTCGGAGATGACCAGCTCGCGGTCGGGGCCGACGCCGCCGATCAGCTCCTCGAGCTGCAGCGACAGCAGTCGCCCGTCGGCGCCGAGCTCGATCACGTAGCTGGCGATCTCGTCGCTGATCCGGCGCACCATCTCCAGCCGCTGGACCACGGCGGCGACGTCGCGGACCGTGACGAGGTCCTCGATCTCCAGCGCCGACAGCGTGCCGGTGACCTCGTCGAGGCGGGCCTTGTAGCGCTCGAGGGTGGCCAGCGCCTGGTTGGCGCGGCCGAGGATCGCCTCCGAGCCCTCCAGCACGTACCGGCGGTCGCCCACGTACAGGGCGACGATGTGCATCGACTGGCTCACCGAGATCACCGGCAGCCCGGTCTGCTTCGCGACCCGCTCGGCGGTGCGGTGCCGGGTGCCGGACTCGGTGGTCTCGATCGTCGGGTCGGGGACGAGCTGCACCGCGGCGCGCAGGATCTTGGTGGCCTCGCGGTCCAGGACGATCGCGCCGTCCATCTTCGCCAGCTCGCGCAGCCGGGTGGAGGAGAAGTCGACGTCGAGGACGAAGCCGCCGGTGCTGATCTGCTCGACGGTGCGGTCGACGCCGAGCACGATCAGGGCGCCGGTGCGGCCGCGCAGGATGCGCTCGAGGCCGTCGCGCAGCTCGGTGCCCGGGGCGGCTGCGGCGAGAGTCGCGCGCAGCAGCTCGTCCTCGTTGCGCTCGCTCACCACGGCCGAATGCTAACGGGCACCACCCGCTCGGCAGGGCCCTGGCAGGTCACACCCCGGTCACGGTCCGGATCGGTCCGGTTCAGTCGCGCCCGCGCCCGCCGCGCAGCACGCCGAGCCGCACGGCCTCGACCACCTGCCCGATCTCGACGACCTTCAGCCCGGCCGGGACGGGGACCGACACGGTGCCGCCCGAGCGGGACCGCCGCGGTGGTGAAGCCCAGCCGGGCCGCCTCGGCCAGCCGCCGACCGAGACCGGGGACGGGACGCACCTCGCCGGACAGCCCGACCTCGCCGAACGCCACCATCCGCGGCGGCAGCGGCGTCTCGAGCGCGGCGGACGCCAGCGCCAGGGTGATCGCGAGGTCGGCCGCGGGCTCGCCGATCCTCACCCCGCCGACGGTCGACACGAAGACGTCCTGGCCCATCAGGGCGATCCGCATCCGGGCGCTGATCACGGCCTGGATCATCGAGACCCGGGACGAGTCGAGCCCGCTGGTGGCGCGGCGCGGGTTCTTCGCCTCGGTGGGCGCCACCAGCGCCTGCACCTCGGCGACGAGCGGGCGGCGTCCCTCGAGCGTGACGGTGACGCACGACCCCGGGGCGTGCAGGTCGGTGCGGGACAGGAACAACCCGCTGGGGTCGGTGAGCCCGACGATGCCGTCCTCCGACAGGTCGAAGCACCCGACCTCGTCGGTGGGGCCGTACCGGTTCTTCACCGCGCGGACCAGGCGCAGCCGGGAGTGCCGCTCGCCCTCGAACTGGCAGACGACGTCGACCAGGTGCTCGAGCGTGCGCGGGCCGGCGATCGAGCCGTCCTTGGTGACGTGCCCGACCAGCAGGGTCGCCATGTCGCGCTCCTTGGCCACCCGGATCAGCGCCGCCGCCACCTCGCGCACCTGCGAGACGTTGCCCGCCTGCCCCTCGACCTCGCCGGAGCTGATGGTCTGCACCGAGTCGACCACGAGCAGGTCGGGCTGGACCTGGTCGATGTGCCCGAGCACGGTGGCGAGGTCGGTCTCGGCCGCGAGGAACAGCTTGGGCCGCATCGCGCCGATGCGCTCGGCCCGCAGCCGCACCTGCGACGCGGACTCCTCGCCGGTGACGTAGAGGACCGTGCGCCCCGAGGCGGCGGTCTGGCCCGCGACGTCGAGCAGCAGGGTGGACTTGCCGACCCCGGGCTCGCCGGCGACGAGCACCACCGCGCCCGGCACGAGCCCGCCCCCGAGGACGCGGTCGAGCTCGTCGACCCGGGTGGGGACGGCGCGCGCCGTCTCGACGTCGACCTGGTCGATCGGCCGCGCCGGGGTGGTGACGTGGGCGGCCCGGGTGGTGCGCACGGTGGGCGCGCCGACCTCCTCGACGCTGCCCCACGCCTGGCACTCGCCGCAGCGCCCGACCCACTTGCCCGTGACCCAGCCGCACTCGACGCACCGGTAGCCCGGACGCGTCGGGCGGGCGGGCCGCGCGGCCTTGCCGCTCACCTGGTGGACCTCACGCAGCAGACCCTAGGGTCGGACCCCGACAACGCGCTGCTGCCCGCACCGCGGCGGCCGATCGTCACCACCACGCCGGGCCCGGGTCGCTCCTGGTGGTGACAGGTGGGTCGCGGCGTCGCCCGGACGGCCGATCCGCGCGACCCGGCCTTGACCTGTTCGAACAGGTGTTCGACGATGAGGCGGTGCCCGCACCCGTCCTCGACCCCGCCCGTCCGGTGGTCGACCAGCTGCGCGAGCGGGTGTCGGCGATGCAGGGCGGCCCGAACCAGGCTGCCGGTGCCGACCCCGCCCGCGGTGGCCGACCTGCTCCGGCTGCGCACCGGCGCCACCTACGGCGTCGACTCCGCCTCGCTCGCCCTCGCGCTGGCGGCCGGCGCGTCCGCGGCGGGGGAGTGGGTGGGCTTCGCCGGGTGGCCCGACTTCGGCGCCGAGGCGGCGGCCGGGCTCGGCGTCGACCTGCCGCGCACCGTGCTGGTGCCCGACCCCGGCGAGCACTGGCTGGAGGTCACCGCGGCGCTGGTCGACGTCCTGCGCGTGGTGGTGCTGCGTCCGGGCTCGCAGGTCGACGCGCGCTCGGCGGCGGTGATCGACGCGCGGCTGCGGTCGCGCTCGTGCGCGCTGGTGGTCTGGGGCCCGTGGCCGCGCTGCGAGGCGCGGCTGACGCTCGAGGAGTCCCGCTGGACCGGGCCGGACGCCGGTCGCGGGCGGCTGCGGTCCCGGTCGGCGCGACTGGCCGTCCGGCGCGGGACGGCGCCGCCGACCAGGGCCGACCTCCTCCTGCCCGGCGAGGACGGCGCGCTCACCCCTGCTCGTGCGCCGGACCTCGCCGAACCGGTGCGGCTGAGGTCGTCCGGATGAGGGTGCTCGTGGTCTGGTGCCCGGACTGGTCGGTGGTCGCCGCGCTCGAGGAGGAGGGACTGGCGGGCTCCACCCCGGCGGCGGTGCTCGCGTCCGGGGTGGTGGAGGTCTGCAACGGCCCGGCCCGCGAGGAGGGCGTGCGCCGCGGCCAGCGCCGTCGCGACGCGCAGGCCCGCTGCCCCGAGCTCGTGCTGCTGCCGGCCTCGCCGGAGCGCGACGCGCGGGCCTTCGAGCCGGTGCTCGAGGCGGTGGAGGCGCTGCGTCCCGGGCGCGGCCTCGTTGCGTCCCGGGCTGCTCGCCGTCCGGGCGCCCGGGCGCTGGTACGGCGGCGAGGAGAACGCCGCCGCCACCGTCGCGCAGACCCTGGTGGAGGCCGGGGTCTGGGACTGCCGGCTCGGGGTGGCCGACGACCTGTTCACCGCCGAGCAGGCCGCCCGGCGGGCCGACGTGCAGGGCTGGGAGGTCGTGCCGCCCGGCGGCGCGGCCGCGTACCTCGGGCCGCTGCCGGTGGAGGTGCTCGAGGCCGACGGACCCGAGGGTCGCGAGGCGGTGAGCCTGCTGCGCCGGCTCGGGCTGCGCACCCTGGCCGACCTCGCGGCCCTGCCCGCCGACGCCGTGCTGCAGCGCTTCGGCCGGTACGGCGAGCGGGTGCGTCGGCGGGCCCGCGGCGAGGACCCCACCCCGTTCGGGCCGCGCACCCCGCCGCCCGACCTCGCCGCCGAGATCGCGTTCGAGCCGCCGCTGGACTCGGTGGAGGCGGTCTGCTTCAGCGTCCGCACCACGGCCGAGCGGTTCGTCGCCGAGCTGGCCGACCGCCAGCTCGTGGCCACCGGGGTCCGGGTCGAGGCCGTCTGCGACGGCGAGGTGGCCTCGGCCCGCACCTGGCTGCACCCGCGGTACTTCGGCTCCCGCGACCTGGTCGACCGCGTGCACTGGCAGCTGCAGGCCGCCGGCGGTGCGTCGCTGCGCTCCCGCCGTGCGGGCGCCGACGTGCGGGCGCCGGTGGAGCGGGTGCGGTTCCTGCCCGACACCGTGGAGGCGGCCGCTGCCCACGCGGACGGGCTCTGGGGCGGTGGTGGCGACGAGCTGGTGCAGCGCGGCGTCGCCCGGGTGCAGGCGGTGGTGGGCTTCGACGCCGTGGTCCGACCGGTGCTGCAGGGCGGGCGCTCGCCGGCGGCGCGGCAGGCGTTCGTCCCGTGGGGCGAGCGGGCGGTCGGCCTGCGTCCGCTCGACCGGCCCTGGCCGGGACGGCTGCCCGGACCCGCGCCGGTGCGGGTGTTCGCGCCTGCCCTGCCGGCGCAGGTGCTCGACGACCGGGGACGCGACGTGGGCGTCACCGCGCGCGGAGCCGTCACCGCCCCGCCTGCGCGGTTCCGGGTCGAGGGCGCCGACGCCGGGTCCGGGTGGTCGCCGGTGCAGGCCTGGGCCGGGCCGTGGCCGGTCGACGAGTCCTGGTGGTCCGAGGGCCGCGGACCGCAGGCGCGGTTCCAGCTGGTGGGGGTCGACGGCCGCGCGTGGCTGGTGGTCTGCGGCGACGACGGCTGGCAGGTCGAGGCGGGCTACGACTGATGGGCTACGACTGATGGCACGTCCCGACTGATGGACGGACTGATGGGCTGGAACAACCCGACGATGCCGTGGAAGGAGCTGGAGCGCAGGCTCTCCGGCCTCCCCGGCGCCGACGACGCCCCGATCTCGCGGCGCAAGCGCGCGCGGGCGGCCGTCCGCGACATCGAGCGCCCGGAGCAGGTGACGCCGTACGCGGAGCTGCACTGCCACAGCCACTTCAGCTTCCTCGACGGCGCCAGCTCCCCGTCCGAGCTGGTGGAGGAGGCCGTCCGGCTGGGCCTGCACGCGCTCGCCGTCACCGACCACGACGGCTTCTACGGCGCGCCCGCGCTCGCCGAGGCGGCGGCCGCCTACGACCTGCTCACCGTCTACGGCGCCGAGCTCTCGCTCGGGCTGGGCGGTCCGCAGAACGGGGTGCCCGACCCCGAGGGCGACCACCTGCTCGTCCTGGCCCGTGGCGTGGAGGGGTACCACCGGCTCGCGGCGGCGATGACCGAGGCGCACCTGCGCGGCGACGAGAAGGGGCGCCCCGTCTACGACCTCGACGAGCTGGCCGACCGCGGACGCGGCCACTGGGTGGTGCTCACCGGGTGCCGCAAGGGGTCGGTGCGCCGGGCGCTGGCGCAGCAGGGCCCGGCCGCCGCGGCCGAGGAGCTCGACCGGCTGACCGCGCGGTTCGGCCTCGACCACGTGGTGGTCGAGCTGTCGCCGCACCGCCTGCCCGACGTCGACGCCACCAACGAGGCGCTGGCCGAGCTGGCGCGGGTGCACGGGCTGCCGGTCGTCGCGGCCGGGCAACGTGCACCACGCCACCCCGGCGGGCGGACGGCTCTCGGCGACGATGGCCGCGGTGCGCGCACGCCGCAGCCTGGCCGAGATGGACGGCTGGCTCGACCTGTCGGCGGTGGCGCACCTGCGCGCCGGCGCCGAGGTGGCCGCCGCGCTCGAGCGGTACCCGGACGCCGTCCCGCGCAGCGTGGCCCTGGCCGACGAGCTCGCGTTCGACCTGCGCAAGGCCTCGCCCCGCCTGCCGAAGCACCGCATCCCCGCCGGCCGCACCGCCGACGAGTGGCTGCGCGAGCTGGCCGACCGCGGGTTCGCCGAGCGCTACGCCGGCACCCCGCACGCCGACGAGGCCCGGGCGCGGATCGACCACGAGCTGCGGGTGATCGCCGAGAAGGACTTCGCCGGCTACTTCGTCATCGTCCACGACATCGTCGACTTCGCCCGCAGCCGCGGGATCCTCTGCCAGGGAAGGGGTTCGGCCGCGAGCTCGGCCGTCTGCTACGCCCTGGGGATCACGGCGGTCGACGCCGTCTTCTACCGGCTGCCGTTCGAGCGCTTCATCTCCGCGCACCGCGACGAGGAGCCCGACATCGACGTCGACTTCGACTCCGACCGGCGCGAGGAGGTGATCCAGTGGGTCTACGACACCTACGGACGGCACAACGCCGCGCAGGTGGCCAACGTGATCAGCTACCGGCCGCGGATGGCGGTGCGCGACGCCGCCAAGGCGCTGGGTCACTCGCAGGGGCAGCAGGACGCCTGGTCCAAGCAGGTCGACGGCTGGCAACCGGTGGTCACCGGCGACACCGGGGACGACACCGCGCACGACATCCCCTCCGCCGTGGTCGATCTCGCCGGCAAGCTGCTGGGCGCACCCCGCCACCTCGGCATCCACTCCGGGGGGATGGTGCTCACCGAGCGGCCCATCGGGGAGGTCTGCCCGATCGAGCGGGCGCGGATGGACCGGCGCACGGTGCTGCAGTGGGACAAGGACGCCTGCGAGTCGATGGGACTGGTGAAGTTCGACCTGCTCGGGCTCGGGATGCTCGGCGCGCTCGACCACATGATCCGGCTGGTCGACGAGCACCTGGGCGAGCGGTGGACCCTCGCGACGCTGCCCAAGGAGGAGCCCGCGGTCTACGACATGCTCTGCCGCGCCGACTCCGTGGGCGTCTTCCAGGTCGAGAGCCGGGCCCAGATCGGCACCCTGCCCCGGCTGCGTCCGCGCGAGTTCTACGACCTGGCGATCGAGATCGCCCTGATCCGGCCGGGTCCGATCCAGGGCGGTGCCGTGCACCCGTACGTCCGCCGGGCCACCGGGCCAGGAGCCGGTCACCTACGACCACCCCGACCTCGTGCCGGTGCTCGAGCGCACCCGCGGCGTCCCGCTGTTCCAGGAGCAGCTGATGGCGATGGCGGTGGCGCTCGGCGACTGCAGCCGCGACGACGCCGACCTGCTGCGCCGCGCGATGGGGTCCAAGCGCGGGGTCGAGCGGATCGAGAGCATCCGCGACACGCTCTACGCCGGCATGGCGCGACGCGGGCTGGAGGGTGCGGCCGCCGACGCGATCTACGTGAAGATCCTGTCGTTCGCCAACTTCGGCTTCGCGGAGTCGCACGCGCTGAGCTTCGCCCTGCTGGTGTACGCCGTCGTCGTGGTTCAAGCTGCACCACCCCGCGGCCTTCCTGGCGGGACTGCTCCGCAACCAGCCGATGGGGTTCTACTCGCCGCAGTCGCTGGTGGGCGACGCGCGACGGCACGGCGTCGAGGTGCGGCGTCCCGACCTGCTGCGGTCCGGTGCACAGGCCGGGCTCGAGCCGGTGCGACGGGCCCGCCCGGACGGGTCGCGCCCACCGGGCTCGACGGCTGCGGCGAGCCGCGGTACGCGCGCACCGAGTTCAGCCACGGCACGACCGGATCCCACGCTGACGCACCGTCGTGACGGCGGCCTCGCCGTCCGGATGGGCCTCGACGCCGTCCGCGGGATCGGGCTGGAGGTCGCCCGGCGGATCGTCGTCGCGCGCGAGGAGGCGCCGTTCGCCGACGCCACCGACCTGTCCCGGCGGGCCGGTCTCACGGTGGCGCAGATGGAGGCGCTGGCGACGGCCGGCGCGTTCGAGTCGCTTCGGGCTCGACCGGCGGCAGGCGCTGTGGGGCGCCGGGCGCCGCCGAGAGCGCCGACCAGGTGGCCGGCACCACCCCCGCCGCGGCCGCCCCCGCGCTGCCGCCGATGACCGAGGTCGAGCTCACCCTCGCCGACCTGTGGGCCACCCGGGTCTCGCCCGAGCGGCACCCGGTGGAGCACCTGCGCGAGCGGCTGCACGGGTTCGGCATCCGGTCCGTGGAGGACCTCGCCACCACCGAGCCGGGCCGACGGGTGCACGTCGCCGGCCTCATCACCCACCGGCAGCGGCCCGGGACGGCGCGCGGCACCACCTTCCTCAACCTCGAGGACGAGACGGGCATGCTCAACGTGGTGTGCTCGGTCGGCGTGATGAAGGCCCACCGGCGGGCGGCGCGCAACCGCGTGGCCGTGGTGGTGCGCGGCATCCTCGAGCGGCACGAGGGCGCCACGAACCTGATCGCCGACCGCGTCAGCAGCCTCGACGACGCGATCCCGGGCGCCGGCTCGGTGCTGCAGGCCCGGCAGTCGTCGCGCGACTTCCGTTGACCCGCAGCGCCTCTCAGTACCGGCGCCAGCGCAGGACGACCGCGTAGTCGACGCTCGTGCCCGGGTGCTCGGCCAGGATCGTGTCGGCCATCGCCGGCGCTGAACTCGATCTTCACCACCCGCGCGAAGGTGGGCCGGTCGGGCAGCTCCCACCGGATGTCGAGCGGCACCTGGGTGAATCCCTGCCGGCGCCAGAACCGGTCGACCGCCGGCGGGTCGTACGACGGCAGCGCGCGGCGGAACCACGAGCCGAACGTCGAGCGGGTCGCGTCGTTGTCGACCACGAAGGCGGTGCCGCCCGGACGCAGCACCCGCCGCAGCTCGGCCAGCCCGGGCTCGCACCCCGGCCCGAAGAAGTACGCCCACCGCGCGTGGACGACGTCGACCGAGGCGTCCGGCAGCGGCAGCCGCTCGGCGGAGCCGCGCAGCACCGTGACGCGCTCGCGCAGCGCCGGTGCCAGCCCGGCCACGCGGCGCCGGGCCGCGGCCAGCAGCGGCGGGTGGGGCTCGACCCCGGTGACGTGCGCAGCGTCGGCGGCGAACCGCGGCAGGTGGAACCCGGTGCCGCAGCCGACGTCGAGCAGGTGCGCACCGGTCCAGTCGTGCACCTCGCGCATCGCCCGCTCGATCACGCCGTCCGGGTCGACGCCGCGGTTCTCCAGCTCGTAGACGTCCGGCCACTGCCAGATGTTGGGGCTGGGGATGACGCCCGGCAGTCGTCGGTCGGGCAGCTCGTCGGAGGACGCGTCGGGCACCCGCGAACGGTAGCGGTCGGGGCGGGCTACGTGGTGGTCCTGGCCTGCTTGCTGCTGCTCGGCCTCTGGGTGGTGCGCGGTGCCCGTCGCCGCGCCGGCCCGGGCCGCCGCCGTCGCCGGGTGGACGAACAGCGGCAGCCGCTTGTGCACGCCGAGGGCCTGGTCGCAGACGCGTGAGATCGCCTCGTACGCAGGCAGTCCCACCAGCTCGACCAGCTCGTCGCGGTTGCTGAGGTACACCGGCTGGGTGCCGATGTGCGCCTCCGGGTTGCCGGTGCAGTACCAGTCGAGGTCGTGCCCGCCCTCGCCCCAGCCGCGGCGGTCGTACTCGCCGATGCTGACCTCGAGGTAGCTGGTGCCGTCCGGCCGCTCGACCGTGCGGTAGGTGCGGCGCAGCGGGAGCTGCCAGCACACGTCCGGCTTGGTCTGCACGAACGAGACGCCCTCGTCCTCGGCCAGGTGGTGCAGCGCGCAGCCGGCCCGCTCGCTGCCGGAGGAGTCGGTGAAGCCGGGGTCGTTGAGGAAGATGCAGGCGCCGTCGAGCACCCGGGTCTTGCGCGCGCCGTCCGGGTCGAGCTCGACCCAGCCGCCGTCCTTCTTGCGCGCCCGCGGGGCGCGCTGCCAGGTGTCGGCGCTCAGCTTCTTGACGTGCCCGCGCACCCGCTTCTCGTCGTCGGCGTCGGCGAAGTGCGCGCCGAGGGTGCAGCAGCCGTCGAGCGGGCGGTCGGCGTAGATGCCGTGGCACCCGCGGCCGAAGATGCAGGTCCACGACGACGTGAGCCAGGTGACGTCGACCCGGAAGACCTGGGTCGCGACCTCCCCGTCCGGCGTCTCGGGGTCGGCCAGCTCGACCCAGACGCGGGTCGCGTCGAGGTCGGTCTCGGGAGGGGTCGGCACGGGTGAACCCTATGTCCCGCAGGCGAGCGGTAGCGTCGCGGCATGCGGCTGGGCGTGCTCGACGTCGGCTCGAACACGGTGCACCTGCTCGTGGTCGACGCCCACCCCGGCGCGCGGCCGTGGCCCGCCACCTCGCACAAGGAGGAGCTGCGGCTGGCGGAGCACCTGCGCGACGACGGCACCATCGGCCCGTCCGGCGCCGACCGGCTGGTGCGGTTCGTCGCCGAGGCGCTGCGGGTGGCCGAGGACACCGGCTGCGAGGACATCCTCCCGTTCGCCACCTCGGCGGTCCGCGAGGCACCGAACGGGCAGCAGGTGCTCGAGCGGGTGCGCGCCGAGACCGGCGTCGACCTGCAGGTGCTCACCGGTGACGCCGAGGCGCGGCTGACGTTCCTCGCCGTCCGCCGCTGGTTCGGCTGGTCGGCCGGGCGGCTGCTGGTGGTCGACATCGGCGGCGGGTCGCTGGAGCTGGCCGTCGGCGCCGACGAGGACCCCGAGGCCGCCCTGAGCCTGCCGCTCGGCGCCGGCCGGCTGACCCGCGAGCACCTGCCGCACGACCCGCCGCGCGACGGCGAGGTGAAGGCGCTGCGCAAGCTGGTGCGGGTCGAGGTCGCCAAGGCGGTGCGCGGGCTGACCCGCGGCGGCGTCCCCGACCTGGTGGTGGGGTCGAGCAAGACGATGCGCTCGCTCGCCCGGGTCGCGGGGGCCGCGCCGAGCAGCGAGGGCGCCTACGTCGCCCGGGCGCTGCGCCGCGACGACCTGGCCGAGTGGGTCCCGCGGCTGGCCAGGACGAGCGCGGCCGAGCGGGCCGGGCTGCCGGGGGTCTCGCCCGGCCGCGCCCGCCAGCTCCTCGCCGGCGCGCTCGTGGCCCACGCCGTGATGGAGCTGCTCGACGTCGCCGAGCTGCAGGTCTGCCCCTGGGCGCTGCGCGAGGGCATCATCCTGCGGCGGCTGGACTGGATCAGCGCCGGCTGAGTCCGGACCCGTAGAGGCGGAGCGGGCCGCCGGCGGGCGCGCGGCGGGCAGCCGCCTACTGTGGAGGCGTGGTCCAGCCGCTGCCGCGTCCCGAGGGGATCGACGTCGCGCTCTCGACGTCGTCCACCTACCCGGTGGGCATCCCGGTGGCGTTCGAGACCGCTGCCCGCCTCGGCTACGACGGCCTCGAGGTGATGGTCTGGACCGACCCCCTCAGCCAGGACGCCGACGCGCTGGCCTCGCTCAGCCGCCACTACGGGGTGCCGGTGGTGGCGATCCACGCGCCGACGCTGCTCATCACGCAGCGGGTGTGGGGCAAGGAGGCCTGGGCCAAGATCACCGGCGCCGTCGACCTCGCGCAGGAGCTCGGCGCCGACACCGTCGTCGCCCACCCGCCGTTCCGCTGGCAGCGCGAGTACGCCGAGGGCTTCGTCGAGGGCGTGCGCCGGATCAGCCAGGAGAGCGGCGTCGTGGTCGTCGGTCGAGAACATGTACCCGTGGCGGGTGCGCCAGCGCGAGATCCCGGCGTACCTGCCGGACTGGGACCCCACCGACGAGGACTACGACCACGTCACCGTCGACCTGTCGCACTCGGCGACGGCCGGCTCCGACCCGCTCGACATGGTGCGCCGGCTCGGTCCGCGGCTGCGGCACCTGCACCTCGCGGACGGCACCGGCTCCCCCAAGGACGAGCACCTCGTCCCCGGACGCGGTGGCCAGCCGTGCGCCGAGGTGCTGCAGCACCTCACCACCTCGGGCTGGACGGGCGTCGTCGTCCTCGAGGTGAACACCCGCCGGTGCCGCACCGCCGCCGACCGCGACCGCGACCTGCTCGAGTCGCTGTCCTTCGCCCGCACGCACCTGGCCGTGGGGGCGCCGACCCGGCGCACGCCGTGAGCGGGCGGTGGCGATGACGAGCGCCCGCCGCGGACCTCGCCCGGAGGTCGACACCCGCGCCGCCATCGTGGCCGCGGCGCGAGAGGAGTTCTCCGCCAACGGTTTCGAGGGCGCCTCCGTCCGAGCCGTCGCGCGTCGCGCCGAGGTCGACCCCGCTCTGGTGCGGCACTACTTCGGCGGCAAGGAGGCGCTCTTCGCGGCCTCGCTGGAGCTGCCCTTCGACCCGTCGAGCATCCTCGGGACGGTCGTGGAGGGCGGGCCGGACGGCATCGGGGAGCGACTGGTGCGCGCCTTCTGCGGGCTGTGGGACCCGCCCGAGCACCGCGAGCGGCTGGTGGCCGTCCTGCGCACGATCGTGGCGGGCGGGGACGTCGCCACCAGCATCCCCGGTTTCGTGGCGGGCCACCTGGTGCGGCAGATGGCCACCGCCGGGGGAGCGTCGGACCCGGCGCGTGCGGCGGCGCTCGTGGTCAGCCAGGTCGCCGGCATGGCCCTGCTGCGCTACGTCCTGGAGCTCGAGCCGGTCGCCTCGGCCGAGATCGACGAGCTGGTCGCCTGGTACGGCCCGACCCTGCAGCGGTACCTCACCACCTGACGCCACCTGTCACCACCACAGCCGGCTCCGAGCCTGGTGGGGTGGTGACAACTCCGCGCGGCGGCGTACATTTCCCCGCATGGGGAAACACGGTGCGGCGATCGAGGTGCGCGGGCTGCGGGTGGTCCGCGGCGGCCGCGAGGTGATCGGTGGGCTCGACCTGGTGGTGCCCACCGGCCAGGTGGTCGGGCTGCTCGGGCCGAGCGGGTCGGGCAAGACCACGCTGATGCGCGCGCTGGTCGGCGTGCAGAAGGTCGCCGGCGGCACCGTCGAGGTGCTGGGCCGGCCGGCCGGGCACCCGTCGCTGCGGCACCGGGTCGGCTACGTGACCCAGAGCCCGAGCGTCTACGCCGACCTGACCGTCGAGCAGAACCTGCGCTACTTCGCGACCCTGGTCGGCGCCGGCCGCGACGACGTCGAGCGGGTGCTGGGCGAGGTCGACCTGGCGGACCGCCGCGACTCGGTCGTCGACCGGCTCTCCGGCGGGCAGCGCTCCCGGGTCTCGCTGGCCGCGGCGATGGTCGGCTCGCCGAGCCTGCTGGTGCTGGACGAGCCGACCGTCGGCCTCGACCCGGTGCTGCGCCGCGACCTGTGGGAGCTGTTCGCGCGGCTCGCGGCCGCGGGCACCTCGCTGCTGGTGTCGAGCCACGTGATGGACGAGGCCACCCGCTGCGACCGGCTGGTGCTGATGCGGTCCGGCGACGTGCTGGCCGACGACACCCTGCGAGAACCTGCTGGCGCGCACCGGCACCGCCGACGCCGAGGACGCCTTCCTCGCCCTGGTCGACGACGCCGCAACGGGGGAGGTCGCATGAACCCCCGCCTGACCCTGGCCTGCGCGGGGCGCGTCCTGGCGCAGCTGCGGCACGACCACCGCACCGTCGCGCTCGTCGTCGTGCTGCCGTGCGTCCTGATCGGGCTGCTGGCGTGGGTGTTCGACGGCACGCCGGTCTTCGACCGGATCGGTGCCCAGCTGCTGGGCGTCTTCCCGTTCGTCGTGATGTTCCTCGTGACGAGCGTGGCCACGCTGCGCGAGCGGCAGTCCGGGACGCTGGAGCGGCTGATGACGCTGCCGGTGCACCGGGCCGACGTCGTCCTCGGCTACGCCCTGGCGATCGGCCTCGCCGCCGTCGTCCAGGCGGTGGTGGCGTCGCTGTTCGCGCACTACGTCTGCGGTCTCGACGTGCAGGGTCCGCTGTGGTGGCTCGTGGTCATCGCGGTGGCGGTGGCGCTGCTCGGCACCACCACCGGGCTGGCGGCGAGCTCGTTCGCGCGCACCGAGTTCCAGGCCGTGCAGCTGATGCCGGCCATCGTCCTGCCGCAGTTCCTGCTCTGCGGCCTGCTGGTGCCGCGCGACGACCTGCCCACCGTCCTGGAGCGGGTGTCCGACGTCCTCCCGCTGTCCTACGCCGTCGACGCGCTCACCGAGGTCGCGCAGACCGCGGAGCCGTGGCCGGGCATCGGCGGCGAGCTCGCCGTCATCGCCGGTTTCGTCGTCGCCGCGCTGGTCCTCGGCGCGGCCACGCTGCCCCGCCGCACGCCCTGACCGGCGGTCCCGGCGGGGGACCGGACGACGCCCGCGCGCCGCGTAGGCTGCGGCCATGCTGAGCTCACTGCTGCGGGCGCCGATCCTGCAGGCCGCCAAGAGCCACCGGCTGCGCGACCTCGTGGAGACGGCCCCCGTCTCGCGCGACGTCGTCGCCCGGTTCGTCTCCGGCGCGCACACCGACGACGCCGTCCGCGACACGACCACGCTGGTCGAGGACGGCCTCACGGTCACCATCGACCACCTCGGCGAGGACACCACCGAGCCGGCCCAGGCCGAGCAGGTGCGCGACGCGTACCTGACCCTGCTGACCCGGCTGTCGGACGCCGGTCTGACGCAGGGCGGGCGGGCCGAGGTGTCGGTGAAGCTGTCGGCGATCGGCCAGGCGCTCGGCGCCGGACGGCCCGAAGGTCAGCACCGACCACGCCCGGACGATCTGCGAGGCGGCCGGCGCCGCCGGCACCACCGTCACGGTCGACATGGAGGACCACACCACCACCGACGCGACGCTGGAGTCGGTCGTCGCGCTGCGCGAGGACTTCCCGTGGGTCGGCGCGGTGCTGCAGTCGTACCTGCGTCGTACCGAGGGCGACTGCCGCGACCTGGCGGGCGAGGGCTCGCGGGTGCGGTTGTGCAAGGGCGCGTACGACGAGCCGTCGTCGGTCGCGTACGTCGACAAGTCCGAGGTCGACCGCAGCTACGTGCGCTGCACCAAGGTGCTGATGAACGGTAAGGGCTACCCGATGCTCGCCACCCACGACCCGCGGCTGGTCGACATCGGCGGGGCGCTCGCGGTGAAGGCCGAGCGCGAGGCCGGCACCTACGAGTTCCAGATGCTCTACGGCATCCGGCCCGACGAGCAGAAGCGCCTGGCCGAGCTGGGCGAGACCGTGCGCGTCTACCTCCCCTACGGCGAGGAGTGGTACGGCTACCTGATGCGCCGGATGGCCGAGAAGCCCGCCAACGTGGCGTTCTTCCTGCGGGCCCTGGCGACGAGGGGCTGAGCCGTGACCGAGCAGGCCGGGCAGCCGCGAGCGGGTCGCCGTCCTCGGCGCGGGCGTGATGGGCGAGACGCTGCTGTCCGGGCTGCTGCGGGCCGGCTGGCTGCCCGGCGACCTGGTGGTCACCGAGCGCCGGCCGGAGCGCGCGGCCGAGCTGGCCGAGAAGTACGGCGTGGAGGTCACCGGCAACGCCGAGGCCACCGGGTCGGCCGACACCGTCGTCCTGGTGGTCAAGCCGCAGGACATGGACGGCCTGCTGCGCGAGGTCGCCGAGACGCTGCGTCCCGGCGCGCTGGTCGTCTGCATCGCCGCCGGGATCAGCACCGAGTACGTCGAGAAGCGGCTGCCGGACGGCGTCGCCGTGGTGCGGGTCATGCCCAACACCCCGGCGCTGGTCGACGAGGGCATGGCAGCGATCTCGGCCGGCTCGCACTGCGACCCGGACCACCTCGAGCGCGCCCGCGCGCTGCTGGCCGCCACCGGCAAGGTCCTCACCGTCCCCGAGAGCTACCAGGACGCCGTGACGGCGATCTCCGGCTCCGGGCCGGCGTACATCTTCTACGTGGTCGAGGCGATGATCGAGGCCGGCGTGCTGCTCGGCCTGCCGCGCACGACCTCCACCGAGCTGGTGGTGCAGACGCTCTACGGCGCTGCGACGATGCTGCGCGAGACCGGCGAGCACCCCACGGTGCTGCGCGAGCAGGTCTCCAGCCCGGCCGGGACCACGATGGCCGCCCTGCGCCAGCTCGACGACCACAAGGTCCGCGCCGCGTTCCTCACCGCGATGGAGGCCGCGCGCGACCGGTCCCGCGAGCTCTCGTCCGGGCAGGCCTGAGGTGACCCAGGTCGGGACGCTGGACCAGCTGTGGCGCTACCCCGTGAAGTCGATGCTGGGAGAACGGATCTCACGTGCGGACGTCGATCGGCGCGGTCTCTTCGGCGACCGGCTGTGGGCGGTCGTCGACGACGACGGCAAGCTCGGCAGCGGCAAGAGCTCCAAGCGGTTCCGTCGGCTCGAGGGTCTGCTCGACCTGACGGCCGCGCTGCCGGAGGGGGCGGCGGCGCCCGAGGTCACCTGGAGCGACGGCCGGGTGCTGCCGGTCGGCGACCCCGACCTCGACGCCGCGCTGACCGACCTGGCCGGCCGCCGCGCGTCCGTGCTCCGCGAGGGCGAGGTCGACCACCACGACGACGGCCCGGTGCACCTGGTCACCACGGCGTCGCTGGACTGGCTGGCGGGCATCCTCGGGCACCCCGCACCCCCGGCGCGCTTCCGCCCCAACCTCGTGGTCGGTACCGGCGACCTGCAGGGACCCGTGGAGCAGGACTGGGTCGGTCGCGAGGTGCAGGTCGGCGAGGTGGTGCTGCGCGTGGTGATGCCGATGCCGCGCTGCGTGATGACGACGATGGCCCAGGCGCGGCTCCCGGAGGACAAGGCCGTCCTGCGCGGCCTCACCGAGCACGCGGGTGCCGACTTCGGGGTGCTCGCCGAGGTGGTGCGGCCCGGCGTGGTCACCGAGGGCGACCCGGTGCACCTCGCCTGATGGCGGTGCGGACCGAACGGCTCGCGGCCGGCGACGAGGCGCGCCTGCGCGAGCTGAGACTGACTGCGCTGCAGGCGGACCCGGACGCGTTCTACCGCACGCACGCCGAGGAGGTCGACCAGCCGGCGGAGTTCTGGAGCGCGTGGCTCGCCCGGCCGGGGACCGTGCTGCTCGTGGCGGTGGACGAGGGGCGCGACGTCGGGATCGGCGGGCTGGTGCCCGACCGGCACGTCCCCGAGGAGCTCGCGGTGATCACGTTCTGGGTCGACCCGCGGGCTCGGGGGCGCGGCGTGGGCCGGGTGCTCCTCGACGCCCTCGTGCGGGAGGCGCGGGCGCTGGACGCACCGGCACTCACCCTGGAGGTCGCCGACGCGAACGAGGCCGCCGTGAGGCTCTACGCCGCAGCCGGTTTCGAGCCCACCGGCCGCACCGGGGCCTTCGCGCCGCCCCGCGAGCACGTCACCGAGCACCAGCGCCGGCTGGTCCTGCGGCCGTCTGGCTGAGGTCTCGCGAACACCACGCCGGCAGCGACGCTCCGGCGCCAGCCGCCGCGGGTCGCAGGTGCGTCGGACGGGGACGACGGTGGCGCCCTCGGGAGGACCGTGGTCATGCCGTGACGGTCGCAGCCGGCGGGCGTCCCCGTCCTCGGTTCGGCCCCGGTCGGGTACCCGCACCTACCCCGTCCGGCCCACCGGACCTGCCCGACGCAGTGTCAGGGCGCGAGCGACAAGCCCGCCCGGGCGAGCCCGTCGCGCAGCCGGTCGAGCGCGATCGGTCCGAACCCGTGCAGGGCGCGCAGCGCGGACTCGCTGGCGCCGTCGAGGCTCTCGAGCGTGGTGTAGCCCGCCGCGCGCAGCGCCCGGGTGGCCGGTGCGCCGATCCGCGGCCACGAGCTGCCCTCGGGCGCGGGCTCGCGGGTGCGGGTGACGCCGTCGGCGTCGAGGACCGCGATGCCGCGCGGGGAGATCCGGTAGCCGATGTCGAGCGACTCGGTGAGACCCAGCTCCTTGAGCTTGCGCACGTCCTTCTTGAAGTCCGGGGTCTCGCGGCCGAGCTCGGCGGCGAGGTCGGGCGCCCGCACCGTCGGCCGGCGGTCGATGATCTCCAGGGTCTGCCGGGTCCACGGACCGATCGGCGAGGCGGCGTCGAGCCGGGCGAGCCGCGCCGTCAGCTCGGCGACCTCCTGCTCGGTCGGGACGGCCGACCGCAGCGCCACCCGCGGGTCGGGACCGGCGAACCGCAGCCCCACCCGGAACACCGGGCGGTCCGCCTTCGCCGCCAGCAGTCCCTTGAGCGCCGTGAGCGACGGCGCCCCTGCGCGCCGGGCGTCGGCGGCGGTGATCCGCGACGGCGCCACCTGGTCGACCGAGGTCACCTCCACCAGGCCCACCATCGTCCGCATCCGGGTGCCCACGACCACCCGCGGCCGGTCCCACCGCCGGAACGCGAGGTCGATCGTCCCGGCCTCGATGGCCTTGAGCTCGACCGGCCGGATCATCATGCGGGCCAGGCTAGGCGAGGAGCGTGTGCCGGAGCGACGGAACGGAGGCGCGAAAGGTGCCACCTCCCGCCGTCCACAGCCTCGGTTCCGTCGGCCCGGTCCACAGGTGGGCGAGGAACGGCGACGGCGGCGTCGGCGACGGGACCAGGTTCGCCGTATGGACCTCGAACCCGTGCTGCGTACCGCCCAGAGGTCCCAGGGTGTGGTGACCTGGGGCCAGCTGCTGTCCGAGCACCCGCGACGACGGATCGAGGCGGCGGTCGACGCCGGTCTGCTGGTCCGGGTCGGGCGCGGCAGGCTGTCGCTCCCGAACACCCCCGACCCGTTGCGTCAGGCGCTGGTCCACCGCGGCGTGGTGTCGCACGCGGCCGCGGCGCGGTTGTGGTTCCTCGAGACCCTGCACGAACCGGTCACGACCGACGTGACCGTGCCGCGGGGCGCCACCTCGCGACCGGTGGCGAGCGGGACCCGGCTGCACTGGACCGACCTCGAGGCTGACGAGGTGCGGGGCCGGGTGACGAGCCCGCTGCGCACCGTGGTCGACTGCGCCCGCACCATGCCCTTCGCCGAGGCCCTGACCGTCGCCGACTCGGCCCTGCGACGTCGCGCGGTCGAGAAGGACGAGCTGGTGCACGCAGCCCGTTCGGTGCGCGGGCCGGGCGCGGGCGCCGCGCGGCGGGTCGCGGAAGCGGCCGACCACCGGTCGATGAGTCCGCTGGAGTCCGGTCTCCGGGGGATCGTCCTGGAGCGCGGCATGTTCGGGTTCCGGCCTGCAGCTGCCGTTCCGGACAACCCGGCTGCGCGGCTTCGTCGACCTGGGCGATCCGGCACCGACGGATCGCCCTGGAGGCGGAGGGGTACGAGTTCCACGGATCGCGCTCGGCGTTCGACCGCGACTGCCGGCGGTACGACGAGCTCGTCCGCGCGGGCTGGCTGGTGCTGCGCTTCTCGTGGGACCAGGTGATGTTCGACCGGACGTGGGTCGGCGACACCGTCGAGGACGTGCTGCGGCTCCGTGGCGGCGTACCGGATCGAAGGAACCGGCGGCCGGTACGAGCGATCACGGAGCGGTGACGCCGTCCGTTCCGTCGTCCCGGTACGCGTGCGGGAGTCAGGGGCGGGCGGCGAAGCGCTCCAGCAGCTGGGAGTTGCCGGCGACGATGAGCATGTCGTGCCGGGTGACCATGGTGTCGGGGACCGCGTAGGTGAAGTCCTCGCCCGGCGACTTCAGGCCGACCACCGTGACGCCGTACTTCCTGCGCACCGACGACTGCGCCAGCGTGAAGCCCTGGGTCTCCAGCGGCGGGCGCATCTTGACGATCGCGAAGCCGTCGTCGAACTCGATGTAGTCGAGCAGCTTGCCGGACACCAGGTGCGCGACCTTCTCGCCGGCGTCGGCCTCGGGGTAGACGACCCGGTGCGCGCCGATCCGCTCCAGGATCCGGCCGTGCGACGGCGTGATCGCCTTGGCCCACACCTGCTTGTTGCCGAGGTCGACCAGGTTGGCCGTGGCCAGCACGCTGGCCTCGATCGACGTGCCGATGCCGACCACGGCGATCTTGAACTCCTTGCACGCCGAGCTGCTCGAGGGCGTCGATGTTCGTGCCGTCGGCCTCGACCACGTGGGTGAGCCGGCCGGCCCACTCCTGGACGATCTTCGGGTTCTTCTCGATGGCCAGGACGTCGTGCCCGAGCCGGTTCAGCGCGTCGGCGATCGAGGCGCCGAACCGGCCGAGACCGATGACCAGGACGGCGTCCTCGTGCAGGTTCTTGTCACCCAACGATGGGCCTCTCTTCCGCGAGCCGGAACTGCTTGGGGCGCTCGCGCAGCGCGAGCGCGGCCGCCAGGGACATGGTGCCCGTCCTGCCGAGGAACATCAGCGCGGCGAGCAGGTACTTGCCCGCGTCCGGGCAGGTCGGCGGTGAGCCCGTGCGACAGCCCGCAGGTGGCGAACGCCGACAGCACCTCGAACAGGACGACGTCGAGCTCGCGGCCGGTGATGGCCTGCAGCGCCATCGTCGACGACCGCGACCAGGGTCGACCCGACGAGCAGGACGGTGACCGACAGCCGCATCGTCGCGGCGGGGATCCGCCGGCCGAACGCCTCGACGTCGCTGTCGCCGCGGGCCTCGGCGACCACCGCCAGGAAGAGCACGGCCAGCGTGGTGACCTTGATGCCGCCGGCCGTCGACGCGCTGCCGCCGCCGATGAACATCAGCATGTCGGTGGCCAGCCAGGTCTCGCCGCGCATCGCGCCGACGTCGAGCGTGGCGAAGCCGCCGGAGCGGGGCATCACCGCCATGAACAGCGTGGCCAGCACCTTCTCGTCGAGCGGAGAGCGGACCGAGCGTGCGCGGGTTGGTCCACTCGAACCAGCCGAGGACGAGCACCGACACCACCAGCAGCAGCAGCGTGGTCGTGACGGTGAGCTGGGCGTGCAGGCCCCACTCGCCGCGGCGACCGCCAGGCCCGCCCGACGGCGACCAGCACGGGGAAGCCGACGCTGCCGACCAGCACGCCGACGGCGAGCGGCACGCACAGCCACCAGTCGCCGACCGCGTCGCCGGGCAGCCCGCCGGGGTGCGAGAGGAACCCGGCGTTGTTGAAGGCGCTGATGGCGTAGAAGACCGCGTGCCAGGCCGCCTCGCCGACGGTCTCCTCGCAGGACGAGGAACCGGGGGAACAGCACGAGGGTCAGGACGGCCTCGATGACCAGCGAGGTGCCGATGACGACGCGCAGCAGCGTGCCGACCTCGCCGAGCCGCTGCGCCTTGGTCTCGTTCTGCGCCAACAGCTTCCCGGTGAGCCCGAGCCGCCGCGAGACGGCCAGACCGAGCAGCGCGGCCAGCGTGATGACGCCGAGGCCACCGACCTTGATCGCGACCAGGATGACCACCTGGCCGAACCCGGACCAGTAGGTCGCGGTGTCGACGGTGACCAGCCCGGTGACGCAGACGGCCGACACGGCGGTGAACAGGGCGTCGACGAAGGGGGCGCGCTGCCCGCTCGCGGTGGCGACCGGGAGCGACAGGAAACCGGTCACGAGCGCGATCACGCTCGCGAACACGGTGATGGCCAGACGCGCGGGGGAGTTGCGGCCGATCTCGTCGACGCGGGCGCGGGCGCGGGCGAAGGCGCTCGGCGCCGGCGGGCACGTACGTCGGACGCGGCGCACCGACCTGCGCCATCGCCACCTCCGCGTCCGGGCGGTCCCGGCCGTCGTGCGGCCGCCGCGTGCTCCTCGATCTGCGCTGACGCTAGCGTCAGGGGATGGCTTCCGGCACCCGGGTCGTGTGGGACCCCGACTTCAACCGCTACGACTTCGGGCCCAGCCACCCGATGGCGCCGGTGCGCCTCGACCTCACCGCCCGCCTCGCCGACCAGCTCGGGTTGTTCGACCTGCCGGGGGTGCAGGTGGCTGGCGCGGGCGTCGCGTCGGACGACCTGCTCGGCACCGTCCACGACCTGGACTACGTCCGCGCGGTGCAGCACGCCTCCGAGCACCCCGACGACGCCGACGAGGCGCGCGGGCTCGGCACCACCGACGACCCCGCCTTCCCCGGCATGCACGACGCCAGCGCCCGGGTGCTGCAGGCCAGCGTCGACTGCGCCGACCAGGTGTGGTCCGGCGAGGTGCGGCACGCGGTGAACTTCTGCGGCGGGCTGCACCACGCGTTCCGCGACCGGGCGGCCGGCTTCTGCGTCTACAACGACGTCGCCGCGGCCGTGCAGCGGCTGCTCGACGCCGGCGCCACGAAGGTCGCCTACGTCGACGTCGACGTGCACCACGGCGACGGGACGCAGGCGCTGTTCTGGGACGACCCGCGGGTCCTCACCGTCTCCCTGCACGAGACCGGCCGGGTGCTGTTCCCCGGCACCGGCTTCCCGGACGAGACCGGGGGCACCGGCGCCGAGGGCTCCGCCGTCAACGTGGCCCTGCCGCCCGGCACCGGCGACCGCGACTGGCTGCGCGCCGTGCACGCCGTCGTCCCCGCGCTGGTGCGGGCGTTCGCCCCGGACGCGCTGGTGACCCAGCACGGCTGCGACACCCACGCCCTCGACCCGCTGGCCCACCTCGCCGTCTCGCTCGACGCCCAGCGGCTGGTCGCCGAGATGCTGCACGACCTGTCGCACGAGGTCTGCGACGGCCGCTGGGTGGCCACCGGCGGCGGCGGGTACGAGATCGTCGACGTCGTCCCGCGCTCGTGGTCGCACCTCGTCGGCATCGCCGCGCACGCCCCGGTCGCGCCGTCGACCGCCGTCCCCGAGGCCTGGCGCGACCACGTGCGCTCCGCCTTCGGCCGCACCGGGCCGCAGCGGATGACCGACGGCGCCGACACCTGGTGGCGCTCCTGGGAGGTCGGCTACGACCCCGCCGACGCCCTCGACCGGGCCGTGATGGCCACCCGGAAGGCGGTCTTCCCGCTGCACGGGTCTCGACCCGTACTTCGACTAGCGGGGTGCGGTGGTGACAGCCCGGTGCGAACGACACCAGCGTGATTACTCCGCTCAGGAGTCACCACTTCCCCACGAGCCACACCAGCCCCTACCCTGACCGCTATCACGCGGACATCGCGGCCGGCCGGGGGGCCTGTCCCGCACCCGCACGGCTGAGGCAGGGTGCAGATGGCAGCAGAGCGGGACCTGAGCGAGGTGCGGTTCCTCACCGTCGCCGAGGTGGCCTCGATCATGCGCGTGTCCAAGATGACGGTGTACCGGCTGGTGCACTCCGGCGAGATGCCGGCCGTGCGCGTGGGGCGGTCGTTCCGCGTCCCGGAGGACGCCGTCGACGCCTACCTGCGCGGGTCGTTCGTCGACACCGCCTGACCGCCTGCGCGGCGTCGTGGCCGACCTGGGCCGAGGACTGATTGGTCGCCCCCGCTCGGTGACGGCTACCCTGGGGGACGAGTAGGGCGCACGTGCGCTCGACCGCACGTGCCCACCACGATCGAATGAGGCCTCATGGGTTCAGTCATCAAGAAGCGCCGCAAGCGGATGGCCAAGAAGAAGCACCGCAAGCTGCTGCGCAAGACGCGCCACCAGCGTCGCAACAAGAAGTGAGTCGCACCGTCGCCACCGGCTGACGGCTGCACCAGGACCCGCCCCTCCCACCCGGAGCAGGGCGGGTCCGTCGCGTCCGGGAGATCCGATCCGACCTCCGGGCCGCCCGCGCGCGGCCGCAGCCGGTTAGGCTCGGGCGCATGGCCGAGGTGGTGCTGGTGACGGGTGTGTCCCGCTACCTCGGCGGGCGGTTCGCGCGGATGCTCTCGACCAGCGGCGAGGTCCGGCAGGTGATCGGCGTCGACGTCGTCCCGCCGACCCACGACATCGGCGGCACCGAGTTCGTCCGCGCCGACATCCGCAACCCCGTGATCGCCAAGGTGATCGAGCGGGCCGGCGTCGACACCGTCGTGCACATGAACGTCATCGCCACCCCCGTGCACGCCGGCGGGCGGGTGTCGATGAAGGAGATCAACGTCATCGGGACGATGCAGCTGCTCGCCGCCTGCCAGAAGTCGGCGGGCGTGCAGCGGCTGGTGGTCAAGTCGACGTCGTCGGTCTACGGCGCGAGCCCCAAGGACCCGGCCCGGTTCACCGAGGACACCCCGGCCAAGGTGCTGCCGCGCGCCGGGTGGGGCAAGGACTCGGTCGAGGTCGAGGGGTACGTGCGCGGGTTCTCCCGGCGCCGCCCGGACGTCGACGTCGCCGTGCTCCGGTTCGCCAACGCGGTCGGTCCCGGCACCCGCACCGCGCTCACCGACTACTTCGAGCTGCCCGTCGCGCCCACCGTCCTCGGCTTCGACCCGCGCCTGCAGTTCGTGCACGAGGACGACCTGGTCGAGGCGATGCGGCTGGCCACCGTCGGCGAGGTCACCGGGCAGGTCAACGTCGCCGGCGACGGCGTGCTGACCCTCAGCCAGGCGCTCGGCATGATCGGTCGGCCCGCGCTGCCGGTGCCCGGGCCCGCCACGGATGCCGTCGCGCAGGCCGTGAGCCGGCTGTTCCGGGTCGACCTCGGCCCCGACGTCACCTCGCTGCTCACCTACGGCCGCGGCCTCGACACCACCCGGATGCGGACGGCGCTCGGCCTCGAGCCCGTCGTACACGACCCGGTCGGCGTTCGCGTCGTACGTGCGCTCCCGCCGGCTGTCCGGCCCGGTGCAGGCCTCGGTGCTGGACGCCGCCACCGAGCACGTGGTCGCGCTCGCCGGCGGGATCGACCGCGTGCTGCACGGCGCGGGAGCCGGCCTCGCGGCCCTCACCCGGAGGGCGGGCTGATGGCCGACGCACGGATCATCCCCATCGACGGCCAGCGCCCGCCGCGGCGTCCCTCCGCGCGGGCCCAGGCCGCCCTCGACGCCGGCGCCACGCGTGCGGGCGGCGAGCGCGAGCGGCGTCGGCGGCGCACGACGCCGCTGCTCGAGCAGGCCGAGGCCGACCAGCAGCCCGGCGCCAGCGCGCCGTCCCGCGCCGCTCGGCCCGCCGGTGCCGACGCCCCCGCGACGCCGGCCCGGAAAGAGGACCGCCCGGGCGGCGGGCACCCGGAAGGCCGCCGCGGCACCCACGGCCGCGGCGCGCACGTCCGCGCGTCCGGACCGGACCACCCTCGGCGCCGAGGACCACCGGACCGCGCAGGGCGAGGCCGACGAGGTCGGGCGCCGGCTGGTCGAGGACCTGCCCGCCGACGTCTCGCCGAGCGAGCTCGAGCGCCGCGTCGCCGAGGCCCTGGCGTTCGTGCGCCGCCGGCTCACCGGCGACTACGAGGTCGACGAGTACGGCTTCGACCCCGAGCTCACCGACTCCGTGCTGCTCGCCGTGCTGCGCCCGCTGTACCGGCACTGGTTCCGCGTGCAGGTGCGCGGCATCGAGAACATCCCGTCGCAGGGTGGTGCGCTCGTGGTCGCGAACCACTCCGGCACAGTCGCTTTCGACGCCCTGATGACCCAGGTGGCGGTGCGCGACGAGCACCCCGCCGGCCGCCACCTGCGGATGCTCGGCGCCGACCTGGTCTTCTCCACCCCGGTGGTGGGCGACATCGCCCGCAAGTCCGGCTCCACCCTCGCCGCCAACACCGACGCCGAGCGCCTGCTGGCCGACGGCCACCTCGTGGGCGTGTGGCCCGAGGGCTTCAAGGGCATCGGCAAGCCGTTCAGCGAGCGCTACAAGCTGCAGCGCTTCGGTCGCGGCGGGTTCGTCTCGGCCGCCCTGCGCACCGGCGTGCCGATCGTGCCGTGCGCGATCGTCGGGGCCGAGGAGATCTACCCGATCCTGCACAGCTCCAAGACCGTCGCCCGGCTGCTCGGCCTGCCCTACGCGCCGATCACCCCGACCTGGCCGCTGCTCGGCCCGCTCGGGCTGGTGCCGCTGCCGTCGAAGTGGCTGATCGAGTTCGGCGAGCCCATCCCCACCGACGACGCCGGCGAGGGCGCCGCCGACGACCCGATGATGATCTTCGACGTCACCGACCAGGTCCGCGAGACCATCCAGCAGACCCTCTACTCCCTGCTGATGCAGCGGCGATCTGTCTTCTTCTGGAGCGAACCCGCGTCCTCAGGAGCGCGCGGCAGGGCTCTTCTCAACGCGTTCCGCGACGACGCGCGCGTCGAGGTCCGACCGACGAGCGAGGGAGCGCCAGCGATCCGAGCCGAGGAGAGGCGGATCTCGACCCAGCGCGCCGAGGAGCGGAGCGCTAAGGACAGAGGATTCCGAGGAGGCAGGTGTTCGAGGCGCTCGGGGTCGTGCTGCTGGTGCCCGGCGGCAGCAGGGGCGGCAGGCTCAGCGTCGGGAGCGGCAGCGGGGGCAGCAGCGGGGTGCTGGTCGGGTTGGACGACGGGGTGGGCAGGATGCCGCCGATCACGGTCTCCACCGGCCCGAGCACCGGGTCGAGCGGGTCGAGCACGGGGTCGAGCGGGTCGAGCACCGGGTCGAGCGCGCCGCCGCCGGTGCCGCCCGGCGCCGCCGGCCACCGGCGGGACCGTGACGGGAGCGCCCGGCAGCGGACCGGCGGTGGCGTCGGGCAGGTCCGGGCCGGCGCCGGACGGCGCGGACGGGATCGGCGACCACGAGGCCGAGGTCGCGGCACGAGGCGCAGCTGGCGACGGTGTCGGCCAGCTCGGTGCGGTGGTCGCCGAGCTCGGCCAGCAGCTCGTCGATCACCGGGTGCAGGCTCGGCGGCGTCATCTCCCGCAGCCGCTCGAGCAGCGGCACGGTCTCGTCCAGGAAGGTGTTCACCGCCGCGAGCGACGTGGCGTCGCCGGTGCGCGCGTAGTCGTCGGTGAGCGACTCGATGCCCGCCGACGCGCTGTCGCCGAAGTCGTCGAGCGTGCTCCGCAGCTGCGGGGTGTCGGTGGCCGGGACGTCGGCGCCGCCGGAGGCCAGCGCGAGGTCCTCGGCCTCGACCAGCCGCTCGCGGGCCAGCGCCAGCTCGGTGCCGCCGCGGGCCGACCCGGGCGACGACAGCTGCAGGCGCAGGTCCTCGACCTGGCGCTTGAGCGGGTAGAGGACGCCACCGGGCAGCGCGTTCTCGCTGGCCACCGCCGCACCGGCACCGGCCGCGACCACGAGCGCGACCAGCCCGGCCACGACGCCACGGACCCGGCGTCGCTTCTCCGAGCCGCGCGGCTGGTGGGTGCGGACGCCCTCGCCCGCGCGCCGGGCCGCCACCTGCGTCGGCGGCCGCCTCGCCGCCGCGCGGGCGCGAGCTCGGTGGCCTCGTCGGCCAGCCGCTGCGCCAGCGCGGTGCGGAACTCCTGCCGGGGCACCACGGCGAGCAGCGGACGTCCCGCGTCGCGCAGGTCCACCGCCACCCGCACCAGTGCCGCGAGCTCGTCGCCACCGTCCGAGCCGCCCCCGTCGCTGCCCGAGCCGTACCCGGTGCCGAGGGCTGGTGCGCCGGCGCCGGGGGCCAGGGCGCGCTCCAACCGCGTCCGGAACTCCTCCGACGCGCTGGTCCTCATCGCCCACACCTCCCCGTCCAGAGCCCCCGGTGCGCGCAGCGAGCGTGCGCACTCACCCGACCAACGGGCGGGCGGGGTCGCGGTTACGGTGTGCCGCACCAGGTCCCGGTACCGGTCGGTAACGACGACGGCCCGGTTCACGGCAGCTCTCCGAGCAGGGCGGCGAGCTGGCGCACGGCCCGCAGCTGCAGCTGCTTGACCGCACCCTCGCTGCGTCCGAGGGCCTTGGCCGTCTCGGCCACGGACAGCTCCTGGAAGAACCGCAGCACCAGGCACTCCTGCTGGTCCGGGCGCAGCGTCCGCACCGCCTCGACCAGCCGGTGGTCGCGGGCGCGGGTGAGCACCTGCTGCTCGGGCGTGGGGGTGGGCGTCGAGCCGGGCACGCCGGTGCGCGAGGTGCCGACCGCCTGCTCGGCGCCGACGATCTCGTCGGTGGTCACCTCGAGCCGGAACCGGCTGGAGCGGCGCAGGTCGGTGACCAGGTTGCGGGCGATGGTGATGAACCACGCGGCGATGTCCTTGCCCTGCCAGGTGAACGAGTCGAGCCGGCGCAGCGCGCGGACGAACGTCTCCGCGGTGATGTCCTCGGCCTGCTGGTGGGACCCGACCCGCACGTAGACGTACCGGTAGACGGTGTCGACGTAGAGCTCGTAGATCTGGCCGAAGGCCTCGGCGTCGCCGGCCTGGGCCAGCGTCACCAGCGCCGTGACCCGGTCGGCGTGCGCGTCGTCGCGGGAGCCGCCGCGCCCGCCCGTGGCCGGCCCGGCGGGGGAGGCGGTGGTCGCCATCGCCAGGACCGCCGCCGCCAGGCGGTCGAGCGCACCGGCGGGCAGCAGCGGGACGGTGGGGCGGGCGAGGGCGTGCGCCGACGCGGGCGCCGTGGCGCACCACGTGCTCGCCCTCGGTGCTGGCATGTCCACCCCGGTCCGTCGGTCGCACCCCGCGCCCGGTCGCGCGGGCGCCCCGGGCCTGCCCGGAAGTCAAGCACGCCCGAGGACCGATGGTAGGTGACGCAGGTCACGTCCGCCCGTGCGCGAGGGTCAGGGCCGCACGGCCAGCTGCCGCACCTCCGCGGGCGTGAGGGCGCGGTCGTAGACCCGGACGTCGTCCAGGCGGCCGTCCCAGAACGCCTCGAGCAGCCCCTTGGTGGGGTTGTTCTTCGCGCCGACGGCGAGCGGCTCGCTGCTGGCGCAGGTGCGTCCGCTCACCGGCTTCGACCCCACGGCGCGACCGTCGACGAAGATCCGCAGGGTCGTGCCGTCGTAGGTGGACGCCACGTGCTTCCACCGGCCGGTGGGGAGCGCGACGGTGCTGTCGAGGAACTGCCAGCTCGGGTTGGTGCAGCCGCCGTAGAACCCGCCGACCCGGACCCGTCCGTCGGTGCGCACGTTCATCCAGTAGGCGCCGGCCTTCTCCAGCACCTCCCAGCGTCCGAGCGTCTGGTCGTTCTGGACGCCGGTGTACCGGACCCACGCCGAGAGCGTGTAGCGGTCGACGTCGAGGGCCGTGGAGCGCGGGACGTCGACGTACTGGTGCCGGGCGCCCACGAGCTCGAGGGCGCGGCCGTAGCCGCCGAGCGAGGGCGTCAGCCGCGCAGCGCCGGACACCGCGACGAGCCGGCCGGTGAGCCCTGGCCCGAGGCGTCGGCGACCGTCCCCTGCGTGATCGACTCCATCGGGTAGTGCAGCACCAGCCCGGCCTGCGGCGCGGGGGGACCGACGGCCGACCCCGGCGCGGCTGCGGCCAGGACCGCGGCCAGCACCAGCCCGGCGACCAGGGACGTGGACCGACGGCGCACGGCTGCCTCCCCTCTCGCGGGCTCCTCCCGCGGTCCGACCCTAGGACGTCGGCGCCGGCTGACCCATGGCCCGTTCGGGCCGTTCCGGGATGGCCCTGCGCGTGGCCGTGCCTACCCTGGTGCGGTGACGTCGGCACCGCGGATCGAGCTGCTCACCCGGCAGGGGTGCCACCTGTGCGACGCCGCCCGACCGGTCGTGGCGGCCGTGGCCGCCGAGCACGACGTGGCGTGGACCGAGCGCGACGTCGACGCCGACGAGGCGCTGCGGGCCGCCTACGGCGACGAGGTGCCGGTGGTCCTGGTCGACGGCGCGCGCCACAGCGCGTTCACGGTGGACGCCGAGCGGCTGGCGCGTGCGCTGCGCTCGGGACGCTCCGGCGCGCTGCGCTGGCTGCGTCGCTGAGCACGCGGCGCGCCTGCCGGGGTGACCCTGCTCACCCGTCCCGGTCACGCCTGCTCCGTCGACTTTGTGCGTTCGTTCACAAGTGCCTACTCTGCTGTGGTCAGCGCGGCGGGCCAGCCGGTCCCACCGCCCCGATTCGTCCCGGCGAGGAGGCGGCCACCACCGTGAACGCCCCGCGCGACGACCTGCCCCGCGCCGCCGAGCAGGCAGGCCGGGCGGCGTCCCGCACCCGACGCGCCGGTCGGACGATGACCGGACGGGCCGTGCCCGAGGCCACCGTGGCGCGGCTGCCGGTGTACCTGCGCACCCTCGCCTCGCTGGTCGAGCGCGGTGTCGCCACCGTGTCGTCCGAGGAGCTCGCCACCGAGGCGGGCGTCAACTCCGCCAAGCTGCGCAAGGACCTGTCGCACCTGGGCTCCTACGGCACCCGCGGCGTGGGCTACGACTGCGAGTACCTCGTCTACCAGATCAGCCGCGAGCTGGGGCTGGCCGAGGACTGGCGGGTCGCCATCGTCGGCATCGGCAACCTCGGCCACGCGCTCGCGAACTACGGCGGCTTCGCCTCCCGCGGCGTCAGCGTGGTCGCGCTGCTCGACAACGACTCCGACGTCGTCGGCGAGAAGGTCGCGGGGCTGGCCGTCGCGCCGATGTCCGACCTCGAGCGGGTGGTGTCCGAGCGCGAGGTGTCGATCGGCGTCATCGCCACGCCCGGGCCGGCCGCCCAGGACGTCTGCGACCGGCTGGTCGCGGGCGGCGTCACGAGCATCCTCAACTTCGCCCCCACCGTGCTCCAGGTGCCCGAGGACGTCGTGGTGCGCCGCGTCGACCTCTCGACCGAGCTGCAGATCCTCGCCTTCCACGAGCAGCGGCGGCTGGCCGAGCGCCAGCTGCGCGCCGGTGGCGCCCTGGCCGGCGAGGTCGCCGAGCTCGAGGCCGACGTCGACGACGCCGTCTCCGGGGCGGTCAGCGACCTGAGGGCGGCGCGATGAGCCTTCTCGCCGTGGGGATCTCGCACCACACCGCCCCGCTCGAGGTGCTCGAGCGCCTGGCGCTCGACGCCGACTCCACCCGCGCCCTCGCGGGCGAGCTCACCGGCTCGGACCAGGTGCGTGAGGTGGCCGTCCTGGCCACCTGCAACCGGCTCGAGGTGTACGCCGACGTCACGACCTTCCACGGCGGGCTCGCCGAGGTGGGCCGCCGGCTGGTCGAGCGCTCCGGCCTCGACCTCGCCGACCTCACCCCGCACCTGTACGTGCGGTACGCCGAGCACGCCGTCACCCACCTGTTCGGCGTGGCCGCCGGGCTCGACTCGATGGCGGTCGGCGAGACCCAGGTGCTGGGGCAGGTGCGCGCCACCCTGCGCCGCGCGCAGGAGGACGGCACCGTCGGCCGCGTCCTCGACCCGCTGCTGCAGCAGAGCCTGCGCACCGGCAAGCGCGCGCACACCGAGACCGGGCTCGACCGCGCCGGGCACTCGCTCGTGCGAGGCCGCGCTGGCGCACGCGCCGCAGGCCGGCGTCGAGCTGGGCTCCGCGTCCGCCGTGGTCGTCGGCGCCGGGGCGATGAGCGGCCTGGCGGCCGCGACGCTGCACCGCGTCGGCGTGCGGTCGGTCGTGGTGGCCAACCGCTCGGCCGAGCGGGCGCAGCGGCTCGCCGAGGCGGTCGAGGGCAGCTGGCTGACCCTCGACGACGAGCAGGCGCTGGTGGCCGCGCTGGCCCGGGCCGACGTGCTGGTCTCGTGCACCGGCGCCGTGGGGCACGTGCTGACCGTCGAGCGGATGGGCGCGGCCCGCGAGCTGCGCGCCGCCGACGCCGCCCGGGCGGGCACCACCCCCGCCGACCAGCTCGTGGTCGACCTCGCCCTGCCGCGCGACGTCGACCCGGCGGTCGCCTCGCTGCCGGGCGTGCACGTGGTCGACCTCGCCACGCTCGGCGCCGAGCTCGCCGAGCAGGAGATGGGCGCCGAGATCGAGGCCGCCCGCCGGATCGTCGAGGACGAGGTCGCCTCCTACCTGCAGGCCCAGCGGGCCGACGAGGTGGCGCCCACCGTCGTGGCGCTGCGGTCCTACGCCCGCCAGGTGGTCGAGGCCGAGCTCTCCCGCCTGCGCGCCCGGCTCGGCACCGAGATCGACCCCCGCGTGGCCGCCGAGGTCGAGCACAGCGTGCACCGCGTGGTGGAGAAGATCCTGCACACCCCGACCGTGCGGGTGAAGACCCTCGCGGCGGGCGACGACGGCGCCGGGACGCACTACGCCGCCGCGCTGCGCGAGCTGTTCGACCTCGACATCGACGCCGTCACCGGCGGCGCCACGATCACCGACGTCGCCGAGGTCCTGGCCGTCGTCCCGGGCGAGGCGCCGGGGGGTGTGCGGTGACGGGGACGACGCTGCGGCTGGGCACCCGCGCCAGCCTGCTCGCCCGCACCCAGAGCGAGCGCGTGGCCGACGCGCTGCGCGGGCACGGCCACGACGTCGAGCTGGTCGAGATCAGCACCCACGGCGACCGCTCCGACGCGCCCCTCACGCAGATCGGCGGGACGGGCGTGTTCGTCTCGGCGCTGCGCGAGGCGCTGCTGCGCGGCGAGGTCGACCTCGCCGTCCACTCGCTCAAGGACCTGCCCACCGCGCCGGCCGACGGGATCGCGCTCGCGGCCGTGCCGCCGCGGGAGGACCCCCGCGACGCCCTGGTGGCGCGCGACGGGCTGACCCTCGGCGAGCTCGGCGAGGGTGCCGTCGTCGGCACCGGCTCGCCGCGCCGTGCCGCGCAGCTGCGCGCGCTCGGCCTCGGCCTCGAGGTGGTCGCGGTGCGGGGCAACGTCGACACCCGGCTGCGGATGGTCTCGTCCGGGGCGCTGGACGCCGTGGTGCTGGCCCGTGCCGGCCTGCTGCGGACTCGGCCGCGCCGACGAGGTCACCGAGGTGCTCGACCCGATCCAGGTGCTGCCGGCACCGGGCCAGGGTGCGCTCGCGGTGGAGTGCCGTGCCGACGACGCCGCCACGCTGGCCGCGCTCGCGGTGCTCGACGACCCCGCCACCCGCGCCTGCGTGGTCGCCGAGCGGACCCTGCTCGCCACCCTCGAGGGCGGCTGCTCCGCGCCGGTCGGCGCCCTGGCCGACTTCGTCGAGGCCGACCCGGACGGCGGCACCGGCGCCGAGCTCTACCTGCGCGCCGTCGCCCTGGCGGCCGACGGCTCGGTCGACCTGCGGCGCTCGGCCACCGGCCCCGCCGACGACGCCGAGGGGGTCGGCCGCCGGCTCGCGCAGGTGCTGCTCGAGGACGGCGCCGCCGACCTCGTCCAGGCCGCGCGCGGCGCGGACGACCCGCGACCGGACGACCCGCAGCCCGACGCACCACCGGGCGCCCGACCAGAGCCGCCGGACGCACGACCCGACGCACCACCGCCCGCGCCACGCGCCGCCGGTGACGACGCGTCGGCGCGGGAACAGACCTTTGCTCGTACCGGTTCAGCAGCGCAGGAGAGTGAGCAGTGAGCAGCAAGAACAAGCCCGTCGGCCAGGTGGCCTTCGTCGGTACGGGCCCGGGTGACCCGGGCCTGCTGACGGTGCGGGCCACCGAGGTGCTCGCCGGCGCCGAGGCGGTCGTCCTCGACCGCGGCATCAACGACGACCAGCGCGACGCGATCGTGGCGCGCTGGTGCCCGCAGGAGATCGAGCTGCTCGACGCCGGGTTCGGCGAGAACGGGCAGCCGCTCACCCACGCCGGGCGCGCCAAGGTCATCACCCGGGCCGCCAAGGCCGGGCAGCGCGTCGTCCGGCTGCTCGACGGCGACGCCGGCACCTTCTCCGGCCTGGCCGAGGAGCTGTTGGCCTGCCAGAAGGCGGGCGTGCCGTTCGAGGTGGTCCCGGGCGTCGCGCTGCACACGGCGGTGCCGGTGTACGCGGGCGTCCCCACCACGTCCAGCTCGGTGTCGGCGGTGCACGTCGTCGACGCCGCCGGGCGGCTGGAGACCTCGTCGCTGCTGGACGAGAAGGCCACCGTGGTGCTGCTCGGCCAGCGGGCCGACCTCGCCTCGGCGCTGCGCGCGCTGGTCGACGCCGGCCGCACCGCCGACGCGCCCGTCGTGGTGACGACGCAGGGCTCGACCACCAGCCAGGCCTCGCTCGACTCCACGCTGGCCGCCGCGGCCGACGTCCTCGAGGCCGCCGACGACGACGAGTTCCCGCGTCCTCTCGTCGCGGTCACGGGCCCGACCGTCGCGCTGCGCGAGCGGGTCTCGTGGTTCGAGACCAAGCCGCTGTTCGGCTGGCGGGTGCTGGTGCCGCGCACGCAGGCGCAGTCCGGCCCGATGACCGACCGGCTCGCCACCTACGGCGCGGTGCCCGACGTCGTCCCCACCATCTCGGTGGAGCCGCCGCGCACCCCGCACCAGATGGAGAAGGCCGTCACCGGCCTGGTGACCGGTCGCTACGAGTGGATCGGCTTCACCTCCGTCAACGCCGTGCGCGCGGTGCGCGAGAAGTTCACCGAGTACGGCCTCGACGCCCGCGCCTTCGCCGGCCTCAAGGTCGCCGCGGTGGGCGGGGTCACCGCCGACGCCCTGCGCGAGTGGGGGATCGAGCCCGACCTGGTGCCGGCCGAGGAGCAGTCGGCGCACGGCCTGCTCGAGGAGTGGCCGCCGTTCGACCAGGTGCTCGACCCGATCAACCGGGTCTTCCTGCCGCGGGCCGACATCGCCACCGACACCCTGGTGGCGGGTCTGGTCGAGATCGGCTGGGAGGTCGACGACGTCACCGCGTACCGCACGGTCCGCGCGGCGCCGCCGGCGGCACCGGTGCGCGACGCGATCAAGAACGGCTCGTTCGACGCGGTCGTCTTCACCTCGTCGTCCACCGTGCGCAACCTCGTGGGCATCGCGGGCAAGCCGCACCCGTCCACGGTCGTGGCCTGCATCGGCCCGGCGACGGCGAAGACCGCCGAGGAGCACGGCCTGCGGGTCGACGTCCTCGCGGCCGAGCCGAGCGCCGCGTCCGTGGTCGACGCCCTGGCCGAGTACGGCGCGGGCCTGCGGGTGGCGGCGGTCGAGGCCGGCGAGCCGGTGCTGCGGCCGAGCCAGAAGCGGCCGTCCGCGCGGCGTCGCGCGCGCTGACCCGGTCGCTGACCCGATGGCGTACCCGACGGAGCGGCCGCGGCGGCTGCGGGCGACCCCCGCGCTGCGGCGGCTGACGGCCGAGCACCGGCTGCACCCGGCCCAGCTGGTGCTGCCGATGTTCGTCCGGGAGGGGATCGCTGCGCCGCAGCCGGTCTCGTCGATGCCGGGCGTCGTGCAGCACACCCGGGAGTCGCTGGTGCAGGCCGCCGTCGAGGCGGTCGACGCCGGGGTCGGCGGGCTGATGCTGTTCGGCGTGCCCGCGGTGCGCGACGCCGTCGGGTCCGGCGCCGACGACCCCGACGGCATCCTCAACCTCGCGCTGCGCGACGTCGTGGCGGCGGTCGGGGACCGCACCGTGGTGATGGCCGACCTGTGCCTCGACGAGTTCACCGACCACGGCCACTGCGGCGTGCTCGACGAGCGTGGCGGGGTCGACAACGACGCCACCCTCGAGCGGTACGTCAGCATGGCGCTGGCCCAGGCAGACTCCGGCGCAACGGTTCTCGGGTTGTCGGGGATGATGGACGGACAGGTCGGCGCCGTGCGGATCGCGCTCGACGCCGCCGGCCGTCACGACGTCGTGCTGCTGGCGTACGCGGCGAAGTACGCCTCGGCGTTCTACGGCCCGTTCCGCGAGGCGGTCGACTCCCAGCTCACCGGGGACCGCCGCACCTACCAGCAGGACCCGGCCAACGGGCGCGAGGCCGACCGCGAGGTGCGCCTCGACCTCGCCGAGGGCGCCGACGTCGTGATGGTCAAGCCCGGCCTGCCGTACCTGGACGTGCTCGCCCGCGTGGCGCAGCAGGTCGACGTGCCGGTGTGGGCCTACCAGGTGTCCGGCGAGTACGCGATGGTCGAGGCCGCCGCCGCGAACGGCTGGATCGACCGCGAGCGGACGATCGACGAGACGCTGACGGCGTTCGCGCGCGCCGGCGCCGACGCCGTGCTGACCTACTGGGCGGTCGAGGCCGCCGTGCGGCTGCGCGCCTGACGCCTGCGGTCCAGGCTGGCGCGCGGCACCTGCCAGGCCGTCACCGAGCCGTCCTGCCGGTGCCGCCGCACGGCGATCGCGCCGTCCGGCCGGTCGTCCTCGAGGAGCGGGAGCGGCTCGTCACCGGCGCCGCACGGGGTGCGGCCGCGGTCCCACAGCTGCTCGGCGTGCATGCCGTGCCGGGCCAGCGCCTCCAGGGCGTGCGCCACGTCGTCGGCGCGCACGGCCACCTCGGCGAACGAGGTGGCGGCCTCGCCGTCCTCGTACCGGAACACCTGCACCCTCGCCACATCCTCGAGGCTAGGGACGCCCGCCGTCCGGTGTGCCGGGTTCGGCGCCGGTTCATCCGCTCGGACGGGACGGCTGTGGGCCGTCCGGACGCCTCGTCCGGACGGACCCGCCGGCCTGGACCTGTGCCGTCGGATGCGGCGGGTCAGCGGGGCTCGAGCAGGAAGACCGGGATCAGCCGGTCGGTCTTCTCCTGGTAGTCGGCGTAGGGCGGGAACGCCTCGACGCAGCGGGGCCACCACTGCTCGCGCTCGGCGCCGGAGATCTCGCGGGCCCGCACCGGCCGTCACCTCGGTGCCGTCCTGCAGGTCGAGGTCGGGGTGGGCCAGCAGGTTGAAGTACCACTGCGGGTGGTCCGGCGCGCCGCCCTTGCTGGCCACGGCCGCGTAGACGCCCTCGTGCTCGACCCGCATGAGCGGGACCTTGCGCACCTTGCCGGACGCCTTGCCGTGCATCGTCAGCAGCACCACCGGGCGGTGCTGGATGTGCACCGACGTCGTCGTCCCCGTCTCCTCGATGGTGTCGACCTGCTTGCGGACCCACGCGGAGGTGGACGGGGCGTACTCGCCGGTGATCGTCGTCATGCCGGTGCCAACGGGCCGTCCGCTCCCGGCATTCCGGTCAGGCCGGGCGCGGCCCGGGGCGCCTCGTCCGCCAGCGTCTCGGGGGCGGGTGGGCGCAGCAGCAGCGGCAGCGCGCACAGCACGGGGACCAGTGCCATCGCCCCCAGCAGCCAGCGGAAGTCGACGGCGGCCACGAGGGCCGCGCCCGCGGCGATCGAGACCGTCTGCGGCAGGGTCACGGCCAGGTTCACCGCGGACGAGGTACGGCCCTGCAGCCGCGACGGGGTCATCCGCTGCCGCACCGTCGCCGCCGGCACGAACATCCAGGGGATCGCGACGCCGGACAGCGCGCAGCCGACCAGCACCACCGACGGGGTCGGCGCCAGCAGCATCAGGCCGCCGACGGCCAGCACGGCCAGGCCGACCCCGACCAGGCGCTGCCCGCCGAGCCGCCGCAGCAGCCACACCGACACCAGGCCGCCGACGATGCTGCCCGCGCCCTGCGCGCTCATCAGCACCCCGAAGAACTCCGGGTCGAGCCCGAGACCGTCGTCGACGACGCTGAACAGGGCGGAGTCGGCGAGGCCGATCACGAGCATGCTGACGGCCAGCGCCGCGGTGATGCGCAGGACCGCGGGGACGGCGCGCACGTGCCGGAAGCCCGCCGACAGCTCGCGGCCGAACGACTCCCGCTCCTGCGGCGGGGTCGGCTCGGACTCGGTGACCCGCACCGAGAGCAGGGCCACGACGGCCGCGCCGAAGGACGCGGCGGCCAGGACCGCCAGCGCCGGACCGCCGAAGGCGGCGTAGAGCCCGGCCCCGACCAGCGGGCTCATGATCCGCAGACCCTGGTCGATCGTCATCAGGGTGCCGTTGGCGGTGTCGAGCTGGTCGTCGGTGAGCAGGTCGCGCAGCAGGCCCGAGCGGGCCGCCGCGGTGACGTACCCGACGACCCCGTACCCGGCCGCCACCACGTACAGCAGCCAGAGGTCGCCGGCGTCGCGCACCAGCAGCAGGCACAGCACGCCGACGCCGGCCAGCGCGTTCACCGTCACCAGCAGCGGCCGGCGGCGGACCCGGTCGGCCAGGTGCCCGAACAGCGGCGAGGCGAGCACGGGCGCGGCGAGGAAGAAGAACACCAGTCCGGCGGCCGAGCTGGAGCCGGTGAGGTCCTTGGCCCAGATCGCCAGGGTGAGGAAGAGCGCGCTGTCGCCGAAGTTGCTCACCGTCCACCCGGCGAGGAGGCGGCGGAAGGCGGGGACCCGGAAGGCCGAGACCGCCTGCACCGGAGCGGGTCCGGCGCTCACGACCGGTCCCCGGCGGGCGGTTCGGCGGGCGGTCTCGGCGGGGTCGAGGTCGGTGAGCACGGTGCTCGCCACGAACAGCCGCACCCAGCGGCCCTCGGCGGGCCGCGGTTCGGAGCCGTCGACCCGGCCGAGGAAGCGGGTGAGCAGCTCGCCCATCTCGCGGTTGATCTGCACCAGCTCGTCGCGGGTGAGCCACGTCGTCGACCCGCTGCTGTTCTGGGTGCCGTCCCACCCGTCCGGCGAGGGCCGGGTGTGGCGGGCGCGCAGGCGGGCGAACTCCCACTCCAGGAACGCCTGCTCGAACGCCTGGGACGCGAGCCGGCCCTCGTCGTCGAGGTGCGCGGTGTCGAGGTTCTGGGTGATGCTCGTCAGCCGCCAGGGCCGCTCGCGCCCGCTGGCCTCGGCCCGCTCGGCGAAGCCGTACCGCTCCAGCTGCCGCAGGTGGAACGAGCAGCTCGCCACCGACTCCCCGGTGACGGCCGCGCAGTCGGTGGCGGTGGCCTGCTGCCGGGTGCCGAGCAGCTCGATCAGCCGCAGCCGCAGCGGGTGGCTCAGGGCCCGGATCGCCTGCGGGTCGCGCATGGCGCGGGGGTCGTGGACGGTCCGCTCCTCGGTCACGGCAGCGAGGGTGCCACGCTAAAGAGTTCTTGCGCAAGACTTCTTTAGGATGGTCCTCGAGCTCGGCGAGGACGCGGCGGCACGGTCGAGCTCGCGCTGGGCGTCCTGCTCGGCCTCGCGGTGCCCGGCGAGGGTCCGCTCGGCCTCCTGCGCCGCGGCCGCGAGGCGGTCGCGGTCGGCGCGGGCCCGCGCCAGGGTCTCCTCGGCCTGGGTCAGGCGCTCCTGGCCGCGCTCGCTCTCGGCCGCCGAGGTCTCCACCGACCGCTCGGACCGCACCACCTTGCGGCGCGCCGTGGCCAGCGCGCTCTCGGCGCGGGAGCGCTCGGTGCGGGCCTCCTCGAGCCGTCGCCGCCGCTCGGCCTCGGCCCGCTCGCGCTCGGCGTCGGCGTCCGGCTCCTCGTCCGGCTCGTCGGCCGCTCGTGCGGGCTCGGGCTCGACCGGCGCCGGGACGGAGGCGAGGCCCGGCAGGCCCGAAACCGCTGTAGGACAACGGCGTCGTCAGGTGGCCGGCCCGCACCTGCTCGGCGGCCTCGGGATCGGCGAGTGCGGCCAGCAGCGTGTCGGTGACCTGGTCGAGGACGGTGCGGCTGACGCGCTCGCCGCGGTCGGCGGCCAGGTGGTGCGCCTGGGTGGCCAGCGCGCGCACCACCTGGTGGCGCTGCTGGGTCAGGCGCCGCAGCTCGGCACCGGACAGGCGCGACTGCGCGTGCCGCATCGCCGCGCCGAGGTCGAGCAGGGCGGCGAGGTCGTCGGCGGCCTCGTAGGCGAGCAGGTTCACCAGCCACGCGGCCGTCGACGGCTTGCGCAGCTTCCCGATCGCCGCGGCGAGCGCCTTGTCGCCGTCCTCGCGGGCCCGCGCGACCAGCGCGCCGCGCGCGGCGAGGAAGTCCTCGGGCGCCTCGGCGTAGAGCTCCTCGGCCGCCTCGTCCAGGTCCACGACCCCATCGTGGCCGAACCGTTGACGTCGGGACACGTCGGGACATACTTTCAATCACGGCCCGAATCTCGGAAACAACTTCCACCAGGAGGAGCCGTGGCAGCGCCGCAACCACCCGCCGTCGAGGACCGCCCGCCGGGCACGCGCAGGACCCGACCGGACCGGACCGGACGCCGGCGGCACCAGCGGGACAGGGGAACGCTGGTGCTGGGGGTGGTCGCGGCGCTCGCCCTCTCGCTCGTGCCGCCCGCCTCGGCCGACGGCGCCGCGAGGGGGGCCGACCGGTACGTCCGCGCGACCCTCGCGCAGATGACGCAGTCGCAGAAGATCGGGCAGCTGTTCGTCACCTACGCCTACGGCACCGACGCGACCACCGTCTCCGAGGCCGACGCCGCGCAGAACCTCGCGCTCTACGGGGTGCGGACGCCGGCCGAGGTCGTGGACACGGTACGGGCTGGGCGGCGTCATCTACTTCGCCTGGTCGAACAACGTCCAGGCACCGGGCCAGATCGCGCGCCTGTCCAACGGGCTGCAGCGCGCGGCCGCCGACCGCGACGGCACGCTCGTCGACCCGCCGCTGCTGGTGAGCACCGACCAGGAGATGGGCGTGGTGGTCCGGGTCGGCCCGCCGGCCACGCAGCTGCCGGGGAGCATGGCGCTCGGGGCCGGTCGCAGCACCCGCGACGCCCGGGTCGCCGCCGACATCACCGGGCCGCGAGCTGCGGGCGATCGGCATCAACACCGACTACGCCCCCGACGCCGACGTGAACGTGAACGCCGCAGAACCCGGTGATCGGCGTCCGCAGCTTCTCGTCCGACCCGGGCCTGGTGAGCCGACATGGTGCGCGCGCAGGTGCGCGGCTACGAGCAGCCCGGGCGCCGCGGGCGTCTCGGCCACGGCCAAGCACTTCCCGGGCCACGGCGACACCGCGGTCGACAGCCACACCGGCATCCCGGTGATCGACCACACCCGCGAGGAGTGGGAGGCGGTCGACGAGCCGCCGTTCGCCGCGGCCGTCGACGAGGGCATCGACTCGATCATGACCGCCCACATCGTCGTCCCCTCGCTCGACCCGTCGGGCGACCCCGCCACGCTCTCCGAGCCGATCGTCACCGGCCTGCTGCGCGAGCGGCTGGGCTACGACGGCGTCGTCGTCACCGACTCGCTGGCGATGGAGGGCGTGCGGGAGAAGTACGGCGACGACGAGGTGGCCGTCCGGGCGATCGAGGCCGGGGTCGACATGCTCCTGATGCCGCCGGACCTCGACCTCGCGGTCGGCGCCGTCACCGAGGCCGTCGAGAGCGGCCGGATCAGCCGGGACCGGCTGGACCAGAGCGTCTCCCGCATCCTGCGGATGAAGTACGAGCGCGGGGTCGTGCGCGACCCGTACGTCGACGAGCGGAAGGTCGACCAGGTGGTCGGGACGGCGGCCCACGCGCGGAAGGCGCAGGCGGTCACCGACCGCACGGTCACCGCGCTGCGCAACCCGGACGCCGCGCTCCCGACCGCCGTCGACGGCGCCGACGTGCTCGTCACCGGCGCGGGGGCGGTGCCCGACCGGCGCGCTCGGCGCGGCGCTGGGCGCGCGCGGTGCCTCGACCACGGTGCTGGAGACGGGCCTGGCGCCGGCGGACGACAAGCGGGCGGCAGCGGTCGCGGCTGCCGCCGCGAGCGACCTCGTCGTCGTCCTGACCAACAAGGCCTGGTCGAACCCCGCTCAGCAGCAGCTGGTCTCGGACCTCCAGGCCACCGGGCAGCCCGTCGTCGTCGATCGCCGTGCGCGACCCGTACGACGTGGCGTACGTGCCGGACACGCTCCCCTTCCTGGCGACGTACTCCTCGACCGCCGTGTCGATGGAGTCGGTCGCCCGGGTGCTCACCGGCGAGATCTCGCCGTCCGGCCGGCTGCCCGTCGACGTGCCGGTCGCCGGAGCGCCGGACGAGGTGCTGATGCCGTTCGGCGCAGGGCTGTCGTGGTGACCGGCGGGATCGGCCGGCGGGGCTTCCTCGCGGCCGGCGCGGCCGCCCCGGCGGCCGTCCTGGCCTCGGGCGCGGTCGCGCCGACAGCCTCGGCGTCGGGCGGGAACGGCCACGGCAGGCGCGTGGTCACCGGCGCCGAGGCGCTGGCGCAGAGGCGTTTCCGCGATCTGCGCGGAGTCCGGGTGGGGATCGTCAGCAACCCGACCGGGGTGCTGCCCGACCTCACCCACGTCGTCGACGCCATGCACGCCGCGGGTCTCGAGATCGGCGGCGTCTTCGGTCCGGAGCACGGCTTCCGCGGCTCGGCGCAGGCGGGCGGCTCGGAGGGCACCGGCATCGACGAGCGCACGGGCCTGACCGTGTACGACGCCTACGGCGCCGACGGGGCGGACTTCGCCGCGCTCTACGAGCGTGCCGCGGTCGAGGTCGTGGTGTTCGACATCCAGGACGTGGGCGCGCGCTTCTACACCTACGTCTGGACGATGTACCACGCCATGGTGGGTGCGGCCCTTCGCGGCGTGCGGTTCCTCGTGCTCGATCGTCCGAACCCGCTGGGCGGCAACGCCTACGGGCCGATGATGACCAGCGCGTTCACGTCCGGTGTCGGGCTGAAGGAGGTCGTCCAGCAGCACGGGATGACCGTCGGCGAGCTGGCCCGGATGTTCGACGCGACGTTCGTGCCGCAGGAGGCGGGCAGGTCCGTCGGCGTCGAGGTGGAGCAGGTGCGGGGCTGGCGCCGCAGCACCCTCTACGCCGGCACCGGCCTGCCGTGGGTGGCCCCGAGCCCGAACATGCCGACGCCGGACACGGCGCTGGTGTACCCGGGGACCGGCCTGTTCGAGGGCACCAACCTGTCGGAGGGGCGCGGCACGACCCGCCCGTTCGAGTGGGTCGGTGCGCCGTACCTCGACTTCCGGTGGGCGGACGCGCTGAACGCGGAGGGCCTGCCCGGGCGTCCGGTTCCGCGAGGCGCACTTCGTGCCGAGCTTCTCCAAGCACACCGGGGTCGCCTGCGCCGGGGTGCAGGTGCACGTCACCGCGCCGGACCGGTTCGAGGCGATCCGCACCGCCGTCGCGATGCTCGTCACCGCGCGGACGTACGACGACTTCGCGTGGCGGGTCGACGCCGACCCGCGCCCGTACTGGGTGGACAAGCTGTCCGGCAGCACGCGGCTGCGCGAGATGGTCGACGCCGGCGCCGGCACCGACGAGGTCGTCGCCGCGTGGCGGGCCGAGCTCGACGCCTTCCGCCGGCACCGGCGGCCGTTCCTGCTCTACCGGTGAGCCCGGTTCCGGTCACCGCCGGCGGGCGCGAGGATGGTGCGGTGACCCCCGCCCGCGCGCCTGCGGACCTCCTGGTCCGGGTCCGCTCCCTGCTCCCGTCGCTGCCGCCGTCGGAGCGGGCGGTGGCGGGCTACCTCCTCGACCACCCCTCCGACAGCGCGCACCTGACGATCAGCGAGCTCGCGTCGGCGGTCGGCGTCTCGCAGGCCTCGGTGAGCCGGTTCTGCCGGTCGGTGGGCCTGTCGGGGTACCCGGCGCTGCGGCTGGCGCTCGCGGGGCAGGCGCCGCGGGCCGCGCACGGCCACCTCGTCCCCGGCGACGTCACGGCGGACGAGGACGTCGCCACCCTGGTCCGCAAGGTGGCGTACGCCGACGCGCGCGCGGTGGAGGACACCGTCAGCCAGCTCGACGTCGAGGTGCTCACCCGGGTGGTCGGGGCCGTCGACGGGGCCGCGCGGATCGACGTCTACGGCGTGGGCGCCGGCGCCGTGGTGGGGCTCGACCTGCAGCAGAAGTTCCACCGGATCGGCCGGCTGGTGCAGACCTGGTCCGACGCCCACGTGATGCTCACCTCGGCCGCGCTGCTCGGGCCGGGCGACGTCGCCCTCGGGGTGTCGCACTCCGGCACGACGTCCGAGGTGGTCGACGCCCTCGAGCTGGCCGGGCGCCGCGGCGCGGTGACGGTGGCCCTCACCAACTTCCCGCGCTCGCCGCTGGCGCTGGTGGCCGACCACGTGCTCACCACCGCAGCGCACGAGACCACGTTCCGGTCCGGGGCGATGGCCAGCCGGATCGCCCAGCTCACGGTGGTCGACTGCCTGTTCGTCGCCGTGGCGAGCCGCAGCTTCGACGCCACCGTCGAGGCGCTGGAGGCCACCTGGGAGGCGGTGCAGCCGCGCCGCGACGCCCGGCGGCCGGCACCGTGAGCGAGCCTGCGAGCGAACCATCGGCGCAGCGTCCGCGCACGGCGAGGGACGAGCCGTGACGGCGACCCTGCCGCCCACCGAGGAGCGCAACCCCCGCACGACCGACCTCGACCGGATGACCAGCGGCGAGGTGCTGGCGGCGATCAACGTCGAGGACCGGCTCGTGGCCGAGGCGGTGGGGGCGGTGCTCCCGCAGCTCGAGCGGCTGGTCGACCTCGCGGTCGCGGCGCTGCGCGGGGGCGGCGCCGTGCACTACCTCGGCAGCGGCACGTCCGGACGGCTGGCCGTGCTCGACGCCGTCGAGCTGCGCCCGACCTTCGACGTCCCGCCGGGCTGGTTCGTGCCCCACCTGGCCGGGGGCGAGGCCGCGATGACGCGCGCGATCGAGGGGGCGGAGGACGACGTCGAGGACGGCGAGAGGGTGGCCGCGCGGACTCGGTACGGGCGGGGGACCTGGTGGTCGGGGTGGCGGCGAGCGGTCGCACGCCGTGGGTGCTCGCCGGGCTGCGGGTGGCCCGGCAGGCGGGCGCCGCGACGGCGCTGGTGTGCGCCGATCCCGGCGGCCACCGCCGAGGTGGACGTGCTGGTCGGCATCGGGACGGGGCCCGAGGTGCTCACCGGCTCGACCCGGATGAAGGCCGGCACGGCGCAGAAGCTGGTGCTGAACGCGGTGTCCACCGCCGTCATGGTGCGGATGGGTCGTACCTGGTCGAACCTGATGGTCGCCCTGGTCGCCACCAACGACAAGCTGCGCGAGCGGTCGGTGCGGATCCTGGTCGAGGCGACGGGGGCGGACGCCGGACGCGTGCCGCGCCGCGCTCGAGGACGCCGCCGGCGAGCTGCGGGTGGCGCTGGTCGCGATGCTGTCGGGGGCCGGGACGCACGAGGCCGCCGCCGCCCTGGAGGGCGGCGACGGCCACGTGGCGGTCGCGCTGGAGACGTTGCGGGACAACTGATCCCGCGCGGCGTCCCCTCAGGCGGGCCTGGGTCAGGCCTGCTTGATCGCGGAGATGTCGAGCTGCAGCTTGATCTTCTTGCTGACCAGGACGCCGCCGGTCTCGAGCGCGGCGTTCCAGGTGAGGCCCCACTCCTCGCGCTCGACGTCGGTCGAGGCGGAGAAGCCGGCGCGCTGGTTGCCGAACGGGTCGGTGGCCACGCCCTCGAACTCGACGGGCAGGGAGACGGGCTTGGTGACGTCCTTGATGGTGAGGTCGCCGGTCAGGACGTGCTCGCCGCCGACGGTCTGCACGCCGGTGGCCACGAAGGTGATCTCCGGGTAGGTGGCGGCGTCGAAGAAGTCGGGGCTGGTCAGGTGGCCGTCGCGGTCGGCGGAGCCGGTGCTCACCGACGCGGTCCTGATCGTGGCGGTCGCGGTCGACGCCTCGACGGTGTCGCCGATCGTCAGCGTGCCCTCGACGTCGGTGAAGCGGCCGCGGACCTTGGTGACCATGGCGTGGCGGGCGACGAAGCCGACCTCGCTGTGGGAGGCGTCGATGGCGTAGGTGCCGGCGACGAGGCCCTGGGGCAGGGCGGTGGCGGTGGTGGTGGTGGTCTCGGTCATGGGGTTCCTCCTGGTGACGGGTGGACGTCTGCTGCTGCGTCCTCTCATGCCACCACAACTTTGGTGAGAGTTCAAATATTCCGCTCGCCCTAGGATCGTCGGCCATGGCTCCCACCCGCTGGTTGTCCGACGACGAGCAGGCCGTGTGGCGGAGCTACCTCGAGGTGACCCAGCGGCTGTGGGAGCAGCTCACCCGCGAGCTCGACGACTGCGGCGACCTCCCGCTCGCGGAGTACGAGGTGCTGGTGCGGCTGTCCGAGGCCCCGCAGGGGCGGTTGCGGATGAGCGAGCTGGCCGACGCGCTGTCGCACTCACGCAGCCGGCTCACCCACACCGTCGCGCGGATGCAGGAGCGCGGCCTGGTCACCCGGCTGCGCAGCGACGACGACGGCCGGGGCGTGCTCGCGGCGGTCACCGAGGCCGGGTCTGGACGCGCTGCGCGAGCACGCCGACGTGCACGTCACCGGCGTCCGCGAGCACCTGTTCGACCAGATGACCCCTGCGGAGGTGGAGGTGCTGGGCCGGGTGCTGGGCCGGGTGTCCGGGCACCTGCGCGACGTGCGCGGGGTCGTCGACGAGCGCCGTGCCAGGCTGGGGGCGTGAACCACCCGCACTCCGCCCCCGCGTCCGAGGCCCTGTTCGCGCGGGCGAAGGCGATCTCGCCGGGCGGCGTCAACTCGCCCGTCCGCGCCTTCCAGGCGGTCGGCGGCACCCCCCGCTTCATGGCCGTCGGGGCAGCGGCCCGTACCTCACCGACGCCGACGGCCGGCGCTACGTCGACCTGGTCTGCTCGTGGGGTCCGCTGCTGCTGGGCCACGCCCACCCCGCCGTCGTCGAGGCGGTGCAGCGGGCGGTGTCGCACGGCACCTCGTTCGGCACCCCGTGCGAGACCGAGGTGGCGCTCGCCGAGGAGATCGCGGCCCGGGTGGAGCCGGTGGAGCAGGTGCGGCTGGTCTCCTCCGGCACCGAGGCGACGATGACCGCGGTGCGGCTCGCCCGCGGGTTCACCGGCCGCGACAAGGTGGTGAAGTTCGCCGGGCACTACCACGGGCACGTCGACTCGCTGCTGGCCCAGGCCGGCTCCGGGGTGGCCACGCTCGGCCTGCCGGGCACCCCCGGCGTCACCGCCGGCACCACCGCCGACACGATCGTCCTGCCGTACAACGACGCCGCCGCCCTCGACGCCGCGTTCGACCTGCACGGCGAGCAGATCGCCTGCGTCATCACCGAGGCGGCCGCCGGCAACATGGGCGTCGTCCCGCCGGCGCCGGGCTTCACCGCGCGGCTGCGCGACGTCACCGCCGGGTACGGCGCGCTGCTGGTCAGCGACGAGGTGATGACCGGCTTCCGGCTCTCGCGCTCCGGGTGGTTCGGGCTCGAGGGGCCGCAGGGCGCCTCCACCGGCGGGGCGCCGGACCTGTTCACCTTCGGCAAGGTGATGGGCGGCGGCTTCCCGGCCGCGGCCTTCGGCGGCCGGGCCGAGGTGATGCAGCGGCTGGCGCCGGCCGGGCCCGTCTACCAGGCGGGGACGCTGAGCGGGAACCCCGTGGCCACCGCCGCCGGGCTCGCCACCCTGCAGCACGCCGACGACGCCGTCTACGCCCGGGTCGACCACGTGGCCTCGACCATCGCGGGCTCGGCCTCGGCCTGCCTGGCCGCCGTCGGGGTCCCGCACACCGTCGGCCGCGCCGGCTCGATGTTCTCGGTGTTCTTCGGCCACGGCCCCGACGGCGGACCCGTCCGCGACTACGACGACGCCCGGCACCAGGACACCGACGCCTTCCGCGCGTTCTTCCACGAGATGCTCGCGCGCGGGGTGTACCTGCCGCCGTCGGCGTTCGAGTCGTGGTTCGTCTCGGCCGCCCACGACGACGAGGCCGTCGGCCAGGTGCTCGATGCCCTCCCGCACGCGGCGGCCGCGGCGGCGGCCGCCCTCGAAGGTCCCCACCACCGGGCGCTGAACCGCCCCTGAGACACTGGTGCCATGGCCCTGACCACCGTCCACCTGCTGCGGCACGGAGAGGTCTTCAACCCGCACGGCGTGCTGTACGGACGGCTGCCGGACTACCACCTGTCCGAGCTCGGGCAGCTGATGGCGCAGTGCGTCGCCGACCACCTCAAGGCGAACGGGCACCGGGTCGTGCACCTGGTCGCCTCGCCGCTGGAGCGCGCGCAGGAGACCGCGGCGCCGGTGGCCGAGGCGTTCGGGCTGTCGATCGTCACCGACGAGCGGGTGATCGAGTCGGGCAACCACTTCGAGGGCCTGCAGTTCGGCGTCGGGGCCGGCGTGCTGCGGCACCCGCGGCACTGGTGGCACCTGCGCAACCCGCTCCGACCGTCGTGGGGCGAGCCGTACGGGGCGGTCGCCGACCGGATGCACGCCGCGGCCCGCGACGCCCGCGACGCCGCCCGGGGGGCCGAGGCCGTCGTGGTCAGCCACCAGCTGCCGGTCTGGACCGCGCGCCGCCGGGCCGAGGGCCGCCGGCTCTGGCACGACCCGCGCGAGCGCGAGTGCGACCTGGCCTCGCTCACCTCCCTGGTCTACGACGACGACCGCCTCGTCGACGTCCGCTACGCCGAGCCGGCCCGCGACCTCGTCCCCGCCCGCGACCAGGTGTCCGGCGCGTGAGCCGCACGCCTGCGCCGGGCCGCGGCGCCTGGTCCGCTGTCCTCGTGCTCGCGCTCGCCGGGTCCGCCCTCGCCGGGTGCACCGCCCTGGGCTCGGTCGACGACCAGGCCCGGGCGGGCGACTCGAAGAACTACGTCGCCGGCGACGGCTCGGTGGTCGAGCTCGGGCCGGGGTCGCGCGCCGACCCGGTCGAGGTCGCGGGCACGACCGCCGAGGGCGACGACCTGGCGCTCGCGGACCTGCGCGGCGAGGTCGTGGTGCTCAACCTCTGGTACGCCGCCTGCGGGCCGTGCCGCGAGGAGGCGGGCGACCTGGCCGACATCGCCACGCGAGACCGAGGCCGACGGCGTGCGCTTCGTCGGCATCAACACCCGCGACGACGCCGCCGGCGCGCTGGCGTTCCAGGAGACCTTCGACGTCCCGTACCCGACGATCGTCGACCGGCAGGGGACGGCGGTGCTCGCGCTGCGCGGGCAGCTGGTGCCCAACGCGGTGCCGACCACCCTCGTGGTCGACCGCGAGGGCCGGGTGGCCGCCCGGATCTCCGGCCGCGCCGACGCCTCGGTGCTGCGCGACGCTGATCGGCGACGTGGTCGACGAGCAGGACGGCTGACGTGGGCGAGGGGCTGAGCGAGCAGGTGCTGTCGGGGTCGCTGCTGGCGGCCCTGCCCATCGCCGCGCTCGCCGGGCTGGTGTCGTTCGCCTCGCCCTGCGTGCTGCCGCTCGTGCCCGGGTACCTCGGCTACGTCACGGGCCTGTCCGGCGTCGACCTCGACCGGCAGCGCCGGTGGCGGGTGCTCGCTCGGCGCGGTGCTGTTCGTGCTCGGCTTCAGCCTCGTCTTCGTCCTGGTCGGGTTCACCGCCGGCGGGCTCGGCTCGCTGCTGTTCCGCTGGAGCGAGACGATCGCGCGGGTCCTCGGCGTGGTCGTGGTGGTGATGGGCCTGGTCTTCCTCGGCTGGGTGCCGGGCGGGACCGACGCAGCGGCGGCTGTCGTGGCGGCCCGCGGCCGGGCTGGCGGGCGCGCCGCTGCTCGGCGTGGTGTTCGGCCTCGGCTGGGCGCCGTGCATCGGCCCGGTCTTCAGCGCGGTGGCGCTGCTCAGCCTGCAGACCGGCGGCGCCGGGCGCGGCGCGCTGCTCGCGACGGCGTACTGCCTCGGGCTCGGTCTGCCGTTCGTCCTGGTGGCGGCCGGTCTCGGCCGCAGCAAGCGGTTCCTCGACGTGCTGCGCCGGCACCGCCTCGGCATCGCCCGCTTCGGCGGCGCGATGCTCGTCGTGGTCGGCGTGCTCCTGGTGAGCGGGCTGTGGACCTCCTGGGTCGACGCCGTCCGGATCTGGATCGAGGGCGACTCGGGCTTCAGGACGGTGATCTGATGGCGACCGCGCGCGGGCCGGAGGACCTGGTCGCCACCCGCGGCTCCGGCGGGGGCGACGACGTCCCGCCCGACGTCGGTCCCGGGCGGCGGCGGCGGCCGCGGCGACGGCCCGACGCTGCCCTCGCTCGGCGCGCGTCGGGATGCTGCGCTGGGCCTGGCGCCAGCTCACCAGCATGCGCACCGCCCTGTTCCTGCTGATGCTGCTGGCGGTCGGGGCGGTGCCCGGGTCGGTGTTCCCGCAGCGCGGCGTCGACGCCACGGCGGTCGACGCGGTACCGGGCCGAGCACCCGGACCTGTCGCCCTGGCTCGACCGGCTCGGGCTGTTCGACGTCTACTCCTCGCCGTGGTTCTCGGCGGTGTACCTGCTGCTGTTCGTCTCGCTCGTGGGCTGCGTCGTCCCCCGCACCCGCGTGCACCTGGCCGCGATGCGCGCCCGGCCGCCGCGCGCGCCGTCGCGGCTGGGCCGGATGCCGGCGCACGAGGTCGTCGAGGTCGCGGCCGACGAGGCCGACGTCGTGGCCGCGGCGCGAGACCTGCTGCGGCGCAAGCGGTACCGCGTCGACGTGCGCGACGGCGCCGTGTGCGCCGAGCGCGGCTACCTGCGCGAGACCGGCAACCTGGTGTTCCACGTCGCGCTGCTCGGCCTGCTCGTCGCCGTCGCCGTCGGCTCCCTGTACGGGTACCGCGGCCAGTTCCTGCTGACCACGGGCACCGGCTTCGCGAACACGCTGTCGGAGTACGACACCTTCGACCCCGGCACCTGGGTCGACGAGGGCGACCTGCCGCCGTTCCAGCTCACCCTCGACGACCTGACCGTGGCGTTCGAGACCGCTGCCGCCGGCAACCAGTTCGCCGCGCCCCGCGACTTCGCGGCGGCGGTGACGGTCGTCGACGAGCCCGGGGCCGAGCCGCGGCGCAGCACGATCCGGGTGAACGAGCCGCTGCCGGTGCAGGGCACCAACGTGTACCTGCAGGGCAACGGCTACGCGCCCGGTCGTCACGGTGCGGGACGCCGACGGGCGTCGTGGTGGCGTCCGGGCCCGTGGTGTTCGTCCCGCAGGGACGCTTCTACGAGTCGCCCGGCGTGGTGAAGGTGCTCGAGACCGACCGCCGCAGCTCGGGCTGCAGGGCATCTTCCTGCCCACCTGGGAGATGGACCCCGAGCGCGGCCCGGTGTCGGTGTTCCCCGACGCGCTCGACCCGCGCTGGTTCTTCACGGTCTACTCCGGCGACCTCGGCCTGGACGACGGGCGCCCGCAGTCGGTGTACGAGCTCGACACCACCGGCATGACCCAGCTCACGAACGAGGACGGCACGCCGTTCGCCGTCGGGCTCGGCATCGGGGAGAGCGTCGACCTGCCCGACGGCGGGCAGCGTCACGCTCGAGCGGGTCGACCGGTTCGCGGCGTTCGGCGTCCGGCACGACCCGGCGAAGGTGTGGGCGCTGGGGTTCTCCGCCCTCGCGACGGCGGGTCTGGTCGCCTCGCTGTTCGTCCCGCGGCGGCGGGTGTGGGTGCGCGTCGGCCGCCCGGAGGCGCCCGGGCCGGACGCCGGACCGCGGTCTATCGTGGTGGAGGTCGCGGCGCTCGCGCGCAGCGAGGACCCGCGGCTGCAGACGGAGGTCCAGCAGCTCGCCGCGCAGCTGCGCGAACGGCTCGGGTCAGCGCCCGGGCCGACCCAGGGAGCAGGAGCGTAGATGTCGGTCGACACCACCCTCGCCCAGATGAGCAACGTGCTCGTCTACTCCTCGATGGCCGCGTACGCCGGCGCCCTGCTCGGCTACGCGACGGACCTGTCCGGCCGCGGCCGCACGGCCGCCGCGCCGCGTCAGCCGAGGCGGCCGAGGACAAGGTGCTCGTCGGGTCCGGTGCGCCGGCGGCGGTCCGAGGTCCCGCCGCCGCTCCGGCCGGCCGCTGCGGCCACGACCGCGCCGGTACCGGTCGCGCCGTCGGCATCGCCACGTCCCTCACCTGGCTCGCCGCGGGCCTGCACCTGGTCGCGGTCCTCACCCGCGGCCTGTCGGCCGGCCGGGTGCCCTGGGGCAACATGTACGAGTTCTCGCTCACCGGCTCGCTCGTGGTGAGCCTGGTGTTCCTCGGGCTCGTCGTGTGGCGGCGCGACCTGCGCTGGCTCGGCGTGTTCGCCATCGGTCCGGTGCTGCTGACGCTCGGGCTCGCCGTCACCGTGCTCTACACCGAGTCGGCCCAGCTGGTGCCGGCCCTGCAGAGCCCGTTCCTCGTGGTGCACGTCTCGATCGCGTTCATCTCCAGCGCGCTGTTCACCCTCGCCTTCTCGGTGCACGTGCTGCAGCTGGTGCAGGACCGGCGCGAGAAGGCCCGGGCGGCCGGGACGCCCCCGCTGCGCGGCCGGTTCATGGACCGGCTGCCGCGGTCGGCCGACCTCGAGGCGCTCGGCTACCGGCTGGTGGCGCTGTCGTTCCCGCTGTGGACCTTCACCCTCGTCGCCGGCGCGATCTGGGCCGAGAAGGCCTGGGGCCGGTACTGGGGCTGGGACCCCAAGGAGGTCTGGACCTTCGTGATCTGGGTGGTCTACGCCGCGTACCTGCACGCCCGCGCCACCCGCGGGTGGGACGGCCGCCGCGCCACCTACCTGGCGATCGCCGGCTTCGTCTGCGTGCTGCTGAACTTCGGCGTGGTCAACATCTTCTTCTCCGGCGAGCACTCCTACGCCGGCATCGGCTGACCCCGCCCTGCGCAGGCGGGTCAGGCGGGGTCGTCCTCGCTGCGCGGCTTCTCGCGCTTGACGTCCAGGTCGAGGTCGCGCAGGAAGTCCGGGTCGTCGTCGGGGGCCATCGGACGCGGCGGCGCCGGGCGCTCGGGGACCTCCCAGGTGCGCTCGCGGCCGGCGATGATCCACGCCAGCGGGCCGATCACCCAGATCAGGATGATGAGCAGCACCCAGACGATCTTGGGCAGGCCCTTGACCAGGCTCTCGTCGGTGCGGATGCAGTCGATCAGGGCGTAGAGGGTCAGTGCGAGGGGCAGCACGTAGAGCAGCAGGGTGCGCACGCCCCCATCGTACGAGGCCGGTCCCGGAACGCGCGAGACGCGCGGACGAAGGACCCCGGGACGCACGAAGACCCCGCCGCTCGGGCAGGGTCCTCGGTCGTCGCGGCCCGCAGGGCGGGCCGGTGGGTCAGCTGCTGCGGCGGCCGCGGCGGGCGTCGCGAGCGGTGCGCCAGACCTCGGCGCTGCGGCGCAGGTCGGCCGCGTGGGTGGTGGCCATCTCGACGGCGGGAGCCATCTGGACTTCATCTCCTTGGTGGGAACGGTGGTGTTGCGTTGATTCTAAGGGAACAACGTTTGCAGGCCTTAGATTCCTCGTCCGTTTGAGGTGATTCTGAAGCGGATGTGGTGGAGGTCACGGCCCGGGCCGGACCGACGACGTCAGGCCGGGACGTCCGACCGGTCGTCGTCGCGGGCCGCCCGGCGTGAGCGCACCCGGCGCCAGGCGGCCCACACCACGACGACCGCCAGGGCCGCCACGAAGACGCGGTCCAGCCACCCGGCGTAGGACTCGACCTGCTCCCACCGGTCGCCGAGCCACACGCCGGCACCGACCAGCAGCCCGTTCCACACCAGCGAGCCGGCCGTCGTGTACGCGGCGAACCGGCCGAGCGGCATCCGGCTCGCCCCGGCCGGCAGCGAGATCAGGCTGCGCACGCCCGGCACGAGCCGGCCGAAGAAGACCGCGGCGCGGCCGTGCCGGTCGAACCAGGCCGAGGCGCGCTCGACGTCCTCGCGGTCGACGAGGGGGATCCGGGCGAGCACCGCGGTCGCGCGCTGGCGGCCGAGCCAGGCGCCGAGCCCGTACAGGACCAGCGCCCCGAGCAGGGAGCCGGCGGTGGCCGCGACCAGCACCCACGGCAGCGACAGGTCGCCCTGCCGGGTGAGGAACCCGCCGAGGGGGAGCACCACCTCGCTGGGGATCGGCGGGAACACCGTCTCCAGGGCGGTCAGCGCGCCCACGCCCACCTCGCCCATCGCCTCCATCACCGAGGCCACCCAGCCGGTGAGGCCGGGCAGCTCGGTCGGGGTCGGCGGTCCCGGAGGTCAGCACCCGTCCACGCGTCGCAGCCTCGGTGGCCCGGCCGCTCGTCCGGGGCGGCTGCGCCAGACTGACGCCGTGGACGAGATCGACCGGGCGCTGGTCACCGCGCTGCGGAGCAACGGGCGGGCGCCGTTCGCCGAGCTGGGGCGCCAGGTCGGGCTGTCCGGTCCGAGCGTGCAGGAGCGGGTGCGCCGGCTGGAGGAGCGGGGCGTCGTCACCGGCTTCCACGCCGCCGTCGACCCGCGGGCGGTCGGTCTCGGCACCAGCGCGCTGGTGGGCATCTACTCCAGCGACAACGCCGAGTCCGACGACGTCGCCCGGCGGCTGCGCGAGGTGCCCGAGGTGGAGGACTGCTGGTTCGTCGCCGGCGAGGAGGAGTTCGTGATCTTCGTCCGGGCGGCCGACACCGCTGCGCTCGAGCACGTCATCGCGAAGATCCGGCGGCTGCGCGGCGTGGCCCGCACCCGCACCACGGTCGTGCTCTCGACGCGCTGGGAGCGCCGGCCCGGTCCGCTGCCGCCGTCCGGGCCTGCCTAGGCTGGCACCGTGGGCCCGTTCGTCCGGTACTCGATCCTGCGCCTCACCCTGCTCGTCGCCGTGGGTGCGGTGCTGTGGCTCGTCGGCGCCCGCGGCTGGTTGTGGCTGCTGCTCACCGCGCTGGTCTCGCTGGCGCTGTCGTACGTGCTGCTGCGGCTCCCGCGCGAGCAGGCGGCCGCCGCGCTCGACGACCGGGTGTCGGGGCGCAAGCGGTCGGGCCTGGACGAGCGCTCGACCGGGACGCCGCCGACGAGGACGCCGAGGACGACCGCTAGACCGCGCCCGGTCGGACCCGGTCAGGGGGCGGTGGTCAGGCGCAGCCGCAGCTGCGTCGAGGAAGCCGTCGTAGGCGACGCCGGTGTCGGTGAGGGTGAAGTCGGCGGGCAGGTCCGCGCCGTGGTGGTCCACCAGCAGCTCGAGCGCCGCGCGCACCAGCGGCGGCTCGTGGGTGAGGTCGACGCCCCAGCTCTCGGACAGGTCGGCCGGCACGCGCACGGTGTGCTCGGAGACGGTCTCGTCCGCGTCCTCGCGGGTGACGTCGACGGCGTAGACGTGCTCGTCGACCACGCGGATGTCGGGTTCGAGGCGTGCACGGCTCGGCATGGAGGTCATGCTGCCAGCCCGAGGGCCAGCAGGAGCGCGAAGAGCAGCTCGAGCCGGCCCGTGGCGCCGAGCACCGGCACCAGGCCGGGTCCCCAGGCGCCGCGCAGCACCGCCTGCACCGGCAGCACCGCGAGCGGCGCCGCGGCCAGCACGGCCAGCGCGGGCAGGTGCTCCGGCGCCCCCGCGACGGCGGTGACCACGGCGCAGAGGAAGGCGCCGGCGACCAGGGCGGCGTAGAGCCACCGGGTGCGGCGCTCGCCGATCCGCACGGCCAGCGTCCGCTTGCCGCTCACCGTGTCGGTGGGGACGTCGCGCAGGTTGTTGGCCACCAGGATCGCGCAGGCGAGGAACCCGACGGCCACGGCGGCGAGCACGGCGGCGGGGCTGATCCGCAGCGCCTGCGTGTAGGTGGTGCCCAGCACCGCGACCAGGCCGAAGAAGACGAAGACGAACAGCTCACCGAGGCCCTGGTAGCCGTAGGGGTTCGAGCCGCCGGTGTAGTACCAGGCCGCGACGACCGAGGCCGCGCCGACGGCGAGCAGCCACCACGCCCCGCACAGCGCCACCAGCACGACCCCCGCCACGGACGCCACCGCGAAGGCGAGGAACGCCGCCCGCCGGACCGCGGCCGGGGCCGCGATGCCCTGCCCCACGAGGCGCACCGGGCCGACCCGCTCGGCGTCGGTGCCGCGGATCCCGTCGGAGTAGTCGTTGGCGTAGTTGACGCCCACCTGCAGCGCGAGCGAGACCACCAGCGCGAGAAGGGCTCTCACCGGCTGGACCGCACCGAGGTCGAGCGCCGCACCGGTGCCGGCGAGGACGGGGGCCACGGCGGCGGGCAGGGTGCGCGGACGCGCCCCGGCCACCCAGTCGCGGACGCCGGGCGTCGCCGTGGTCGTGGTCACCCCGAGAGGGTACGAGCGGCCAGCTCGGCGGCAGCGCGCCGGTCCGGCTTGCCGATGCCGAGGCGGGGCAGGGCGTCGACCCGCAGCACGTGGCGCGGGGCGTGGTGGCGCCCGAGCCGGTCGGCCACGGCGGCCCGCAGCCGGGTGTCGGAGGTGGTCGGGTCCGCCACGACGAGCGCGACCACCGCCGCTCCCCACTCGGGGTCGGGCACCCCGACGACCACGGCGTCCTCGACACCCGGCTCGGCGAGCAGCACACGCTCCACCGCTGCAGGAGAGACGTTCTCGCCGCCGGTGACCACGACGTCGTCGGCGCGGCCGAGGACCTCGACCCGGCCGTCGTCGAGCCGGGCGAGGTCGGACGTGGTGAACCAGCGGGTGCCGTCCTCGTCGTCGAAGCCGGCGGAGCCGTCGCGGTACCCGGAGGCGAGCACCGGTCCGCTCGAGGCGCAGCCGGCCGTCGACGGTGAGGGCGGCCACGACGCCGTCGAGCGGCACGCCGTCGTACACGCAGCCGCCGGAGGTCTCGGTGGAGCCGTAGGTGGTGACCACGCGGATCCCTGCGGCGGCGGCCCGCTCGAGCAGTCGACCGGGTGCGGCCGCGCCACCGAGCAGCACGGCGCGCAGCCGGCCGGCGGCGGCCGCGGCGTCGGGGTCGTCGAGCACGCGCGCGAGCTGGGTGGGGACCAGGGAGGCGAACGCGACCGGCGGGCTCGCGGCGCTGCAGGGCCTCGGCGAACGCGCCGGCGGTGAAGGTGCCGGCGGGGAGCGTCTGCGGATCGTGCTCGCCCGGTGCGGCGAGCAGCCCGCGCACCAGCACCTGCCAGCCCGCGACGTGGGTGAGCGGGAGCGCCAGCAGCCAGCGTCCCGGCGGCCCGACCCGGGCGTGCGTCGCGGCCGCGCCGGCGCGCAGCGCCTCGGCGGACAGCTCCACCACCTTCGGCGTGCCGGTGGAGCCCGAGGTCGGCAGCAGCAGCGCCGTCCCGTCCCGGAGCGGTCGGTCGAGGTGGGCGGCCTCCCGCACGACCCGGCCGGGCCCGCCCGCGGCGAGGGGGAGCAGCGCCGGCCCGGTGCCGTCCAGCGCCGCCCGCAGCCGGTCGATCAGCTCGGCGAGCGGTGGGGCGGCCGGGCCGTCGACCGGCACCGCCTCCGCTCGCATGCCCTCAGGCTAGGCCGGGCGCGGCGCTCGGAGCAGGCCCGGCCCACCGCGCTCGTCCGGCCCGCACCGCGGCCCCGGTCCGAGCGTGCCTGTACGCGGCGCCGGGACGACGGCAGGATGCGGGCGTGGCACGGGGCGAGGGCGAGCAGGCGCAGCGGGTGCGGGCGCTGTGCACGGCGCTGCCCGAGGTCGAGGAGCGGCTGAGCCACGGCGAGCCGACGTGGTTCGTCCGCGGGAAGAAGTCGTTCGTCATGCTCGCCGACCACCACCACGACGACCGGCTCGGCCTCTGGTGCGCCGCCCCCGAGGGCGCCCAGCGCTCGCTCGTGGCCGCCGACCCGGTGCGCTACTTCGTCCCGCCGTACGTGGGCACCCGCGGCTGGCTCGGCGTCCGGCTCGACCTGGCCGACCGCGGCGAGGGCGAGGTCGACTGGGACGCCGTCGCCCAGCACGTCGAGGACGCCTACCGCGCCGTCGCCCCGAAGACCCTGGTGGCGCAGCTCGACGTCTAGCGGCGGTGCCGGGCCGTCGACGTTCGTGGTCGGGTCGCCGGTGCCGCAGCGCACGATCACGGCCCGGGCGGGCTCGTCCGACGGGTTCGACTCGCGGTGCACGGCGCCGGCCGGCACGTGCAGGAAGTCGCCCGGCCCGGCCTCGACGACGACCTCGCCGCCCGGCCCCGACTCCAGCCGCATCCGGCCGCTCACCACGTAGAGCGTGGTGTCGTGGTCGCCGTGGTGGTGCCACCCGGAGACGGCGCGCGGCTCGGTGTCGACCGTCCCGCTCCACATGCCGTCGCCGTGCCGGGCCACCTGCCGGGTCATGCCGGGCGTCGGGTCGGCCGGGCCGAGGTCGCCCACCGGGACGACGGAGCAGGGACGGGCGGGGTCGCTCATGGGCCGGCCTCTCAGTAGTAGCGGGGGAAGGGGCTCCAGTCGGGGTCGCGCTTCTCGAGGAAGGCGTCACGTCCCTCGACGGCCTCGTCGGTCATGTAGGCGAGCCGGGTGGCCTCGCCGGCGAAGACCTGCTGGCCCACCAGGCCGTCGTCGAGCAGGTTGAAGGCGAACTTCAGCATCCGCTGCGCGGTGGGCGACTTCGCGTTGATCTCGCCGGCCACCTCCAGGGCCACCTGCTCGAGCTCGGCGTGGTCGGCGACCAGGTTCACCGCGCCCATCCGGTGCATGTCGTCGGCCGAGTAGGTGCGGCCGAGGAAGAAGATCTCCCGGGCGAACTTCTGGCCGACCATCTTGGCCAGGTACGCCGAGCCGTAGCCGCCGTCGAACGAGCCGACGTCGGCGTCGGTCTGCTTGAACCGCGCGTGCTCGCGGCTCGCGATGGTCAGGTCGCAGACCACGTGCAGCGAGTGCCCGCCGCCGGCGGCCCAGCCCGGGACGACGCAGACGACGACCTTGGGCATGGTGCGGATCAGCCGCTGCACCTCGAGCACGTGCAGCCGCCCGCCCTCGGCCGCCACCCGCGCGGCGTCGACGGTCTCGGCCGTCTCGCCCTGCGGCGTACTGGTAGCCCGAGCGCCCGCGGATGCGCTGGTCGCCGCCGGAGCAGAACGCCCAGCCGCCGTCGCGCGGCGACGGGCCGTTGCCGGTGAGCAGCACGGTGCCGACGTCGGGCGACCTGCGGGCGTGGTCGAGGGCGCGGTACAGCTCGTCGACGGTGTGCGGGCGGAACGCGTTGCGTACCTCCGGACGGTGGAACGCGATCCGCACCGTGGCCCGCCTCGGTCCGTCGAGCACGCAGCGGTGGTACGTGATGTCGGTGAACGCGAATCCCTCGACCTGCTCCCACGCGGCCGGGTCGAAGATCTCCGAGACCTCGCTGCCGGTCGCCCGGCCGGTGCGGCTGCGTCGTCTGTCGTCACCTGGGCGAGGATAGGACGGTGACCCCGGACCCGACGCTGGACCCGACGCCGGACCGGACGCTGGACCCGGCCGACGTCCCGCTGGACGACGTCCTGGCCGCGATGGTCGTCGTGGACGTGCCCATGCACGTGCGGTTCCGGGGCGTCGACCACCGCGAGGTGGTGCTGCTGCAGGGACCGCGGGGCTGGGGCGAGTTCAGCCCGTTCGTGGAGTACGACGACCGCGAGTCGTCGTGGTGGCTGGCCAGCGCGCTGGAGAGCGCCTGGTCCGGGTGGCCGGAGCCCCTGCGCGACCGACGTGCCGGTGAACGCCACCGTGCCGGCCGTCGGGCCGGACGAGGTCGAGGGCGGTGCTGGCGCGCTTCCCGGGCTGCCGCACGGTGAAGATCAAGGTCGCCGAGCAGGGCCAGACCCTCGCCGACGACATCGGCCGCGTCGACCGGGTGCGGATGGCGCTCGGCAGCGACGTCGCCGTGCGGATCGACGCCAACGGCGCCTGGGACGTCGACACCGCGGTGCGCGCGCTCGCCGTCCTCGGGCACTACGACCTGCAGTACGTCGAGCAGCCGTGCCGCACCCTCGAGGAGCTGGTCGAGCTGCGGGCCCGGCTCGACGACGCGGGCATCGGGGTGGCGCTGGCGGTCGACGAGGGCATCCGGCGCGCCGACGACCCGTTCGCGGTCGCGGCGACGGGCGCCGTCGACGTCGCCGTGGTGAAGGTCGCCCCGCTCGGAGGGGTGCGGCGCACGCTCGCGATCGCGGCCGAGCTGGCGCGGTTCGAGGTCGACGTGGTCGTGTCGAGCGCGCTCGACACCTCCGTCGGCATCAGCGCGGGCGTGGCCGCCGCGGCCGCGCTGCCGCTGGTGGGGGAGCAGCTCGCCTGCGGCCTCGGCACCATCGGCCTCCTCGCGTCCGACGTGACCGCGCACCCGCTGCTGCCGGTGGACGGCCGGCTGCCGGTGGGGACGGTCGAGCCGGACGGCGACCTGCTGGCCTCGCTCGCTGCCGCTCCCGAGCGGCAGCAGTGGTGGCGCGAGCGGGTGCGCCGCTGCCACGAGGTGCTGCAGGACCGGTGGTCGGTGCTGCCCACGGCGGGCTCGTGACGGGCGCGTGAGCGGCTCCTCGGCGGCGTCGGCGACCGCGCTCGTGCACGCACTGCTCGCGCGCGGCGTGCGCGACGTCGTCCTCTGCCCGGGATCGCGGTCGGCGCCGCTCGCCTACGCGCTCGCGGACGCGGAGCGGGCCGGCACGGTGCGCCTGCACGTGCGCCACGACGAGCGCACCGCCGCCTTCGTCGCGCTCGGCTGCGCCGCCGCCGACCCGTCGGTGCCCGCCGCGGTGGTCACCACCTCGGGCACCGCGGTGGCGAACCTGCACCCGGCCGTGCTGGAGGCCCACCACGCCGGCCTGCCGCTGCTCCTGCTGACGGCCGACCGACCTGCGCGGCTGCGCGGCACCTGGGCCAACCAGACCACCGACCTGCAGCCCGAGGTGTTCGGCCGTGCGACCCGGCGCACCGTCGTGGTCGAGGCGGGCGACGTCGCCGACTGGGCGGCGCTCGCCGACGAGGTGGTGGCCGCCGCGACGGGTGCCCCCGGCCGGCCCGGCCCGGTGCACCTCGACCTCGGCTACGACGAGCCGCTCGTGCCGGCGGCGGACGAGCCGCCCGCGCCGGATCCCGTCCCGCATCAGCCGGTCGCGCCACCGTCGGGCCCGGACGTGACCACCCTGGAGCAGGGCCCGCGCACCCTGGTGGTGGCCGGCGCCGGAGCGGGAGCGGGCGCGCGCGCCCTCGCGGAGCGGGCCGGCTGGCCGCTGCTCGCCGAGCCGTCGTCCGGGGCGAAGGGTGGCCCGAACCGGGTGGGCGCCTACCGGCTCCTGCTCGAGAACCCCTCGCTCGCAGCCGATGTCGAGCGCGTCGTCGTGCTCGGACGGCCGACCCTCTCCCGCCCGGTGACCCGGCTGCTGGCCCGGCCCGACCTCGGGCTGGTGCAGGTGGTCGGCCACCCCGACGACGTCGGGCCCGGACCGCGAGGTGCGTCGGGTGGTCGGTGCCGTGACGGCGCCGCCCGCGGACGAGGACGGCTGGCTGCGCCGCTGGACGGAGGCGGGACGCCGGGCCGAGCAGGCCGTCGACGCCGTGCTGGACGCGCGCACCGACCTGTCGGGGCCGTGGCTCGCCCGCGAGATCGCCTGCGCGACAAGGCCGGACGACGTGCTGGTCGTGGCGTCGTCGAACCCCGTGCGCGACCTCGACCTGGTGGCGCCGCCGCCCGACGGGGCGCGGGTGCTGGCCAACCGCGGCCTCGCGGGCATCGACGGCACCATCTCGACCGCGGTCGGGGCCGCCGCCGCGTCCGGTCGCCCCACCCGGCTGCTGGTGGGCGACCTCGCGGCGCTGCACGACCTCGGCGGGCTCGTGGTCCCGGAGCCCGAGCGGTCCCGGCTGCGCCTGCAGGTGGTCGTCCTCGACGACGACGGCGGCGGCATCTTCGGGCTGCTCGAGCACGCGCAGCACCCGCTGTCCTTCGAGCGGGTCTTCGGGACGCCGCACGGCGCCGACCTGGCGCAGGCAGCCGCGGGCCTGGGCGTCCCGGCCGCACGGGCCGTCGACCGTGCCGAGCTCCGTAGCTACGACAGCGACTGTGCCGCAGGGCATCTCGGTCGTGGTCGTCCCTGCGGACCGGACCGCGCTGGCTCCGCTGCACGCCGAGCTCCGCCGCGCCGTGCTCGACGCCGTCCCCTGCACGCCCTGACGCCGGCGGCGGCCGACCCGCCGTCACGGCGCAGAGGCCCCCGCACCGTGACCGGTGCGGGGGCCTCGTGCAAGAGTGCCGGATCGCCGGCGGCTCAGGCGGTCTCGGCGTGCAGGTGCGGCACGACCGTGGCGGCCGTCTTCGCCGCGGCGGCTCGAGCGGCAGCCTTCTGCTTGCGTCCCTCGACGCCGTTGACGTCGGCCGTCGACAGCGCGTACTTGCCGACGGAGTAGGCCACGGCGTCGATGTTGCGGTCGAACGCCGTCCGGTCGACGTTGCCCAGGTTGTCGCACGCGGCGTGGTAGCAAGGGTCGTAGGCGACACCGGCCGTGCCACCCCACTTGGCCGCCTGCTCAGCGGTCTTCACGCCCTCGGCGCCGGTGAACAGGCCACCGGCGGGGATGCCCTGGGCGATGAACTCGCCGTAGTCCGAGCGACCCGAGAAGTCCGTGCCCTCGGTGGGCACCTGCAGGCGCTGGGCGAAGAAGTCGGTGAACGTCTTCTCGATCTGCGCCGACCCGTACGGGCCGGGCCCCGCGCCGACGGCGTCGGAGTCGTCGCCGTCGTAGACGAAGTACGCCGCGTTCGGCGAGCCGATCATGTCGAAGTTCAGGTAGAGCGCGATGTCGAGCTGCTGCTCGAACGTGAGCGACTGGACGTACTCCGTGGAGCCGATCAGACCGAGCTCCTCCGCGCCCCACCAGCCGAACCGCACCGCGTTCTTGGTGTTCGGGCGGCTGCCCATCGCCAGCGCGACCTCGAGCAGGCCGGCCGAGCCGGTGCCGTTGTCGTTGATGCCCGCCTCGACGGCGTCGAGGTGCGCGCCCGCCATCACGACGTTGTCGGTGCGACCGGTGCGGGTCTGGGCGATGACGTTGCGCTGGGTGCGCGTGACGTCCTCGTAGACCAGCTCGAGCGTCGCGGTCTGCCCGGCGGCGGCGATCAGCGTGGTGCCGTCGGCCTGGCTCACCCCGCCGACGGGGATGGCGCCGGGGTTGCCCAGCGTCACGTTCGTCAGCGGACCGGCGGTGTTGTTGGCGATGAGCGCCCCGACGGCGCCGGCGGCGGCGGCGTTGTTCGCCTTGATCTCGAAGGTGCACGCGCCGCGGCGGATCACCGCGATCTTCCCGGTGAAGTCCTGCCCGGCGAAGTCGGTGGCCTCGCAGCCGGGGGTGGCGTCGCCAGGCGCGTCCGCGACGGCGACCAGCGGCGCGGTGATGCCGCCCACCGGCGTCTGCGGGACTCTCCTCCAGCTTGTCCGCCTGGTACGAGGTGCCGCCGACCGTCACCTGGTTGGCGACCGCGACCTCCTCGGTGTACTGGAACTCCGGGGTGCTGACGAGGAAGCCGGCGGCGGTGAGCTTGCCGGCGACGTAGTCGACGCTGGCGTCGTAGCCCGGGGTGTTGGCGGCGCGGTTGCCGCCGTTGCGGTCGGCGATCCGCTGGAACGCGATCAGGTGGCGGTTGGCGTCCGCGGCGTCGGCCTGGCGGACGAGCCGGTTGGCCAGCCACTCCGGGTCGGCCGGTGCCGCGGTGGCGGGCACGGCGAGCGACGCGACGAGCGCTGCGGCGCCGAGGGCGGCCACGGCGAGGCGACGCGGGCTGGGTGAGCGGTGCATCGAGGTCCTTCCGGTCCTGCGGCGGGCGACGTTGCCCACCTGCCCGGGCGTGCCGGGGCGCCGTCGTGCAGCGGAGCACGGGTGCCGGGGTGCTCACACCCTGTCGGCGTCACCCGATCGGGTCAAGGGGACGAGTCGGACCGGGGTGCGCGCGTGCGACCGCCGCGTGGCCCGGGCTCAGCCGAGGGCGTCGCGCATCGGCACCAGCTTGGCGTCCGACTCGGCCAGCTCGGCCTCGGGGTCGGAGCCCGCGACGATGCCGCAGCCGGCGAAGAGCCTGATGCCGAGAGGGGTTCTCGTGGTCGAGCCGGGCCGAGCGCAGCGCGATCCCGATCTCGCCGTCGCCGCGCGCGTCGACCCACCCGACCGGTCCGGCGTAGCGGTCGCGGTCCATCCCCTCGAGCTCGTCGATCACCCGCGCCGCGACGGCGGTCGGGGTGCCGCACACCGCCGCCGAGGGGTGCAGGGTCTCCACGAGGTCGAGCACGGACGGACCGGTGCCACCCGCCTCCGGCCGCGGCAGCACGCCGGTGACGTCGGTCGCCAGGTGCATGACGTTCGGCAGGTGCAGCACGAACGGCGCCTCGGGCAGGTTCATGCCGGCGCAGTGGCGGCCGAGCGAGTCGGCCACCGAGCGCACCGCGTACTCGTGCTCCTCGAGGTCCTTGCTGCTGCGGGCGAGCGAGGCCGCGAGCGCGAGGTCGTGGTCGTCGTCGCCGGTGCGGCGGATGGTGCCGGCGAGCACCCGGGAGGTGACCAGGCCGCGCTCGGAGCGCACGAGCAGCTCCGGCGTGGCGCCGACCAGGCCGTCGACCCCGAACGTCCAGCACGACGGGTAGCCCTCGCCCAGCCGGTCGAGCACCCAGCGCACGTCGACCGGGCGCTCGGTGCGGGCGTCCAGGTCGCGCGCCAGCACCACCTTGTCGAGCTCGCCGGCGGTGATCCGCGCGACCGCCTCGGCGACCGCCGACATCCAGCGCGGCCCGGACCGCGCGCCGTCGGCGTAGCTGCACCTGGCCCGGGCCCGTCGGGTGCCGCGCCCGGCGCGACGGGGGCGGCCGGGGCGGGCAGCTCCTCGCCGCGGGTGGTGGCGGTGACCCACCAGCGGCCGCCGCGGTGGCCCACGACCGTGCGCGGGACGACCAGCACGCCGCCCGCCCGCGAGCCGGGCGAGAAGGGGAAGGAGACGAACGCGACCGGGCCGGAGCCGGGCAGGCCCACCTCGTCGCGGACGACGGCGTGCCGGCCGATCTCGGTCCACGCGTCGGCGGCGGCGTGCACGGCGCCGGCCGGACGGCAGGTCGACGCGCAGGCACTCGCCGACGCCGACCAGGCCCTCGCCGCGGCGCACCCACGCCTGCACCTCGCCGGGCGGCAGCAGCCCCAGCAGCGGTCCCGGGTCGTCGACCTCGACGGTGCGGCTGACCAGCGGCCCCGGGTGCGGGGCCGCCGCGGGCACGTCCGGGTCGGACGCCAGGGAGCCGGTCGACATCGCGCTCAGCCTAAGCGGTGGCAGGATCGCACCTGTGAGGGAGCGGAGCGAGCGAGCCATCGGACACTGCGACGCCACGGCGAGGGACGAGCCGTGAGGGCATCGCTGGAGAAGCAGCCGGGCGACGTCGCGTCGATGTTCGACGACGTCGCCGAGCGCTACGACCTCACCAACGACGTGCTGTCCCTCGGGCAGGACCGCCGCTGGCGCCGTGCCGTCGTGCGCGCCGTCGACGCGCGGCCGGGCGAGCGGGTGCTCGACCTCGCCGCCGGCACCGCCACCTCGTCCGAGCCGTTCGCCGACGCCGGCGTGCTCACGGTGGCCAGCGACTTCTCCCTCGGGATGCTGCGGGTCGGACGCCGGCGCCGCCCGGACCTGTCGCTGGTGGCCGGCGACGGCACCCGGCTGCCGTTCGCCGACGACTCCTTCGACGCCGTGACGATCTCGTTCGGCCTGCGCAACATCGTCGACCACCGGGCCGGCCTGGCCGAGATGCTGCGGGTGACGCGTCCGGGCGGCCGGCTGGTGGTGTGCGAGTTCTCGCACCCGACGTTCGGGCCGTTCCGCACCGTCTACACCGAGTACCTGATGCGCGCGCTGCCGCCGGTGGCCCGCACGGTCAGCTCCAACCCCGACGCCTACGTCTACCTCGCCGAGTCGATCCGGGCCTGGCCCGACCAGGCCGCGCTCGCCGAGCAGGTGCGCGAGGCCGGCTGGACCGGCGTCGAGTGGCGCAACCTCTCCGGCGGCATCGTCGCGCTGCACCGGGCCACCGCTCCCTGAGCAGCGCTCCCGAGCGCTCTCCGAGGTGCGGGGGACCGGCATCGGTGGTGTGCTCGGAGCAGTCCCCGGCACGACCGGGGGCACGACGAGAGGGGTTGGACGTGGGACTCGACGACAAGATGAAGAACACCGCCCAGGACGCCGCCGGCAAGGTCAAGGAGGGCGCCGGGAAGGCCTCCGACGACGAGCGCCTCGAGTCCGAGGGCCGCGCCGACCAGAGCGAGGCCGATCTCAAGCAGGCCGGCGAGAAGGTCAAGGACGCTTTCAAGAACTGAGCACGAGGGCCGGGGCCCGGGCCGTCGCACGGTCCGGGCCCCCGGTCTGTCCGGCGGAGGTTAGGTCCACCTCACCGGACGACCCCGCGGTCGGCTGCGTAGAGTGGCCGCCGCAGTTAGTGAACGGGTTCACAAGCGGTCCGGGAGGTGCACGTGGTCGAGCGCGACGCCGACGTCCTCGTGGTCGGCGCAGGTCCGGCCGGCGCGACCGCGGCCCACTACCTCGCCCGCGCCGGGCTCGACGTGCTGGTGCTGGAGAAGACGGCGTTCCCCCGCGAGAAGGTCTGCGGCGACGGCCTCACCCCCCGCGCGGTGCGCGAGCTGGTGACGATGGGCGTCAGCACCCGCGAGGAGGACGGCTGGATCCGCAACCAGGGGCTGCGGATCATCGGCGGCGGCATGCGGCTCGAGCTGCCGTGGCCCGACCTCGCCAGCTTCCCCGACTACGGCCTGGTGCGGCCGCGCAAGGACTTCGACGAGGTCCTGGCCCGGCACGCCGAGAAGTCCGGTGCCCGGATCCTGCAGCTGATGAACGTCACCGGGCCGGTGCTGGACGAGTCCGACACCTCCGGCACGCCCCGCGTGGTCGGCGTCCGTGCCCGACCGGTCGACGAGAAGGGCCGTCGCGTCGGCGACGAGCGCACCTTCCGCGCCCCCGTGGTGCTCGCGGCCGACGGCGTCTCCGCCCGGCTCGCGCTCCAGCTCGGCGTCGCCAAGCGCGACGACCGCCCGCTCGGCGTCGCGGTCCGCACCTACTTCGAGAGCCCCCGGCACGACGACGACTGGCTGGAGAGCTGGCTCGAGCTGTGGGACGGCGAGCCGCAGCGCTCGAACCTGCTGCCGGGCTACGGCTGGGTGTTCGGTGTCGGCGACGGCACGTCGAACGTGGGGCTCGGGATCCTCAACAGCTCCGACGCCTTCGGCAAGGTCGACTACAAGGAGCTGCTCGAGCGCTGGTGCGCCACGATGCCCGCGGAGTGGCAGTACACCCCCGAGCACCAGGTCGGCGAGATCCGCGGCGCCGCGCTGCCGATGGGCTTCAACCGCACGCCGCACTACACCCGCGGCGTGCTGCTGCTCGGCGACGCCGGCGGCATGGTCAACCCGTTCAACGGCGAGGGCATCGCGTACGCGATGGAGTCGGCCCGGCTGGCCGCCGACGTCGTCGTGCAGGCGCTCTCGCGTCCGGACGAGGCCTCCCGCGAGCGGGCGCTGCAGGCCTACCCGCAGGTGATGAAGGACGCGCTCGGCGGGTACTACACGCTCGGCCGGGTCTTCGTCCGGCTGATCGGCAACCCCACGGTGATGAAGCTGGCCACCCAGCACGGCCTGCCCCGTCCGCTGCTGATGAAGTTCACCCTGAAGCTGCTGGCGAACCTGTCCGACCCCCGCGGCGGCGACGCGCTCGACCGGCTCGTCAACGGGCTCCAGAAGATGGCCCCGGCGGCATGAACCGGGCCTCCCACGACGTGATCTGCGCCACCCCTAGGATGGGCGGCGCTCGACGACTCGCGGCCGGCACCGCAGCGCAGAAGGGAGCATGAGGGTGGAGCAGCCGTTCAACCCGTACATCCCGATCCTGGCCATGCTGGCCCTGTCGGTCGGGTTCGTGGCCTTCTCGTTGATCACCAACTCGTTGGTCGGTCCGAAGCGCTACAACCGCGCCAAGCTCGACGCCTACGAGTGCGGCATCGAGCCCACCCCGCAGGCGGCGGGCGGCGGCCGGTTCCCGGTGAAGTACTACCTGGTCGCGATGACGTTCATCGTCTTCGACATCGAGGTGGTCTTCCTCTACCCGTGGGCCGTCGCGTTCGAGGAGCTGCGCGTCTTCGGGCTCGTGGCGATGCTCGGCTTCCTGTTCCTCATCACCGTGCCGTTCGTCTACGAGTGGCGCCGGGGAGGCCTGGAGTGGGACTGACCGGCAACCACCACGAGCGCACCTGCGCGCACCGACGAGGAGGGCGGGCCTGATGGGTCTGGAGGAGAAGCTGCCGAGCGGCTTCCTGCTCGACACGGTCGAGAACGTCATCGGCTACATGCGCAAGAACTCGGTGTGGCCGGCCACCTTCGGCCTGGCCTGCTGCGCGATCGAGATGATGGCGGTCGGCGGCCCGAAGTACGACATCGCGCGGTTCGGCATGGAGCGGTTCTCGCGCGACCCCGCGCCAGGCCGACCTGATGATCGTGGCCGGCCGGGTCAGCCAGAAGATGGCCCCGGTGCTGCGCCAGATCTACGACCAGATGGCCGAGCCGAAGTGGGTCATCGCCATGGGCGTGTGCTCGTCGTCCGGCGGGATGTTCAACAACTACGCGATCGTCCAGGGCGTCGACCACGTCGTGCCGGTCGACATCTACCTGCCCGGCTGCCCGCCGCGTCCGGAGATGCTGCTCAACGCGATCATCGAGCTGCACCAGCAGATCCAGTCGATGCCGTTCGGCGTCAACCGCACCCGGGCCGCCGAGGCCGCCGAGGCGGCGGCGCTGCAGGCGGTGCCGACCTCGCGGATGAAGGGCCTCCTGGCATGACGGAGGAGAAGGACCGCACGACGCCCGGCACGGGCGCGCCCGACCCCACGTCCACCCCCGACGCCCCCGAGGCCGCGCCCACCGGGGCCCAGGTCGGCGGCGAGGTGGGTCGACGCGGCGTGCCCGACCCCGAGGTCATCGCGGTGCGCGAGGGCATGTTCGGCGTCCGCGGCACCGGCGACACCTCCGGCTACGGCGGGCTGCAGCGCGCCGATCGTCATGCCCGGCGCCACCACGCGCCCGTACGGCGGCTGGTTCGACGAGCTGGCCGACATCCTGGCCGAGGTGCTGTCCGAGCCGACCGCCGAGGGCGCCGACGGCCCGGGCTGGGACGCCGCCATCGAGAAGGTCGTGGTCGACCGCGGCGAGCTGACGCTGTTCGTCCGCCGCGAGCACCTGCTGCACGTGGCGCAGGTGCTGCGCGACGACGACGACCTGCGGTTCGAGATGTGCATGGGCGCCAGCGGCGTGCACTACCCCGAGGAGATCGGCCGCGAGCTGCACGTGGTGTACCCGATGCTCTCGGTCACCCACAACCGGCGGGTGCGGCTCGAGGTCGTGGCCCCCGACTCCGACCCGCACGTCCCGTCGATCACGCCGGTGTACCCGTCCAACGACTGGCACGAGCGCGAGGTCTGGGACTTCTTCGGCGTGGTCTTCGACGGCCACACCGCCCTGACCCGGATCCAGATGCCCGACGACTGGCCGGGCCACCCGCAGCGCAAGGACTACCCGCTGGGCGGCATCCCGGTGGAGTACAAGGGCGCGACCATCCCGCCGCCGGACACCCGCCGGCGCTACCGGTGACCCGGGGAGGCAGCTGATGAGCGAGAGCACGATCCCCCGGTCCACCGGGAAGGCGACGGACGAGAGCACCGCCGGCGAGCGGGTGTTCACCGTCCACGGCGGCGACTGGGAGCAGGTGACCGAAGAGGCCTCCTCGCTGCGCGAGGAGCGCATCGTCGTGAACATGGGCCCGCAGCACCCGTCCACGCACGGGGTGCTGCGCCTGATCCTCGAGATCGACGGCGAGACGGTCACCGAGGCGCGGGCCGGCATCGGCTACCTGCACACCGGCATCGAGAAGAACATGGAGTTCCGGACGTGGACGCAGGGGGTCACCTTCTGCACGCGGATGGACTACGTGATGCCGCTGATGAACGAGACCACGTACTGCCTCGCGGTCGAGAAGCTGCTCGGCATCACCGACGAGATCCCGGAGCGGGCCACCGTCATCCGGGTGATGATGATGGAGCTGCAGCGCATCTCCTCGCACCTGGTCTTCCTCGCCACCGGCGGCATGGAGATGGGCGCGACCACGATGATGACCAACGGGTTCGGCGCCCGTGAGGTCGTGCTGACCCTGCTCGAGATGATCACCGGCCTGCGGATGAACCACGCGTACGTCCGCCCCGGCGGTCTCGCGCAGGACATCCCGCCCGGCGCGCTCGACTCGGTGCGCGAGGCGATCCCCGAGCTGCACCGCTACATCGGCGACCTCGAGGCGCTCGCGAACGAGAACCCGATCGTCAAGGCCCGTCTGGTCGACGTCGGCTACCTCGACCTCGCCGGCTGCATGGCGCTCGGGCATCACCGGCCCGATCCTGCGGTCCACGGGCCTGCCGCACGACCTGCGCAAGTCCCAGCCCTACTGCGGCTACGAGACCTACGACTTCGACGTGCCGGTCCGCGAGAGCTGCGACGCCTACGGCCGGTTCCGGATCCGGGTCGACGAGATGTACGAGTCGCTGCGGATCGTCAGCCAGTGCGCCGACCGGCTCCAGCGGATGGCGCCGGGCCCGGTGATGGTGGCCGACAAGAAGGTCGCGTGGCCCGCGCAGCTCGCCCTCGGCGGCGACGGCATGGGCAACAGCAAGGACCACATCCGCGAGATCATGGGCACCTCGATGGAGTCGCTGATCCACCACTTCAAGCTGGTCACCGAGGGCTTCCGGGTCCCGGCCGGCCAGGTCTACCAGGCCACCGAGTCGGCCAAGGGCGAGCTCGGCGTGCACCTGGTCAGCGACGGCGGCACCACGCCGTACCGGGCGCACTTCCGCGACCCGTCGTTCAACAACCTGCAGGCCGTCGCCGCGATGTGCGAGGGCGGCTCGGTCGCCGACGTCATCGTCGCCGTGGCGTCCATCGACCCCGTCATGGGAGGGGTGGACCGATGAGTGGCGTACGACCCGCAGGTGCGCGAGCGCCTGACCGCCGACGCGCAGCAGATCATCGCGCGGTACCCGCAGCCGCGCTCGGCGCTGCTGCCGATGCTGCACCTGGTGCAGTCCGAGGACGGTTACGTCAGCCCGGACGGCATCACGCTGTGCGCCGAGCTGCTCGACCTCACCGCCGCCGAGGTGTCGGCCGTGGCGACGTTCTACACGCAGTACAAGCGCCACCCGAACGGCGAGTACACGGTGGGCGTGTGCACCAACACGCTGTGCGCGGTCATGGGCGGCGACCAGATCTGGTCCGAGCTGTCCGAGCACCTCGGCGTGGGGCACGACGAGACCACCGACGACGGCCGGATCACGCTGGAGCGGCTCGAGTGCAACGCCGCGTGCGACTTCGCCCCCGTGGTGATGGTCAACTGGGAGTTCTTCGACAACCAGACCCCTTCCAGCGCCAAGGCTCTCGCCGACGACATCGCCGCCGGCCGCGACGTCATGCCGACCCGCGGGGCGGCCCGCGTGTGCACCTTCAAGCAGGTCTCGCGCACGCTGGCGGGCTTCGACGACGGACTGGCCGACGAGGGCACCGGCGCCAACGGCGCCAGCCTCGAGGGGCTGCGGCTCGCGCGTGAGAAGGACTGGCGCGCACCGGTTCCGGGCGACCACTCCGGCCAGCCGGCCGGCGCAGGCAAGGAGGGCTGACCCGTGGCCACGACGCTCACCCCGATCCTCAGCGACATCTGGGACAAGGACCGCAGCTGGACCCTCGAGGCGTACCGCGAGCACGCCCACGGGTACCAGGCGCTCGAGAAGGCGCTGGGTCTCACCCCCGACGTGCTGGTGCAGACCGTGAAGGACTCGGGCCTGCGCGGCCGCGGCGGCGCCGGCTTCCCCACGGGCATGAAGTGGGGCTTCCTGCCCAAGCCCGACGGCGGCCCGCGCTACCTCGTGGTCAACGCCGACGAGTCCGAGCCGGGCACGTGCAAGGACGTCCCGCTGATGTTCGCGAACCCGCACTCGCTGATCGAGGGCGTCGCGATCACCTCGTTCGCGATCGGCTGCCACCACGCCTTCATCTACGTGCGCGGCGAGGTCGTGCACGTCTACCGGCGGCTGCTCAAGGCCGTGGCCGACGCGTACGCCGCCGGCCACCTCGGGAAGAACGTCCACGGCAGCGGGTTCGACCTCGAGGTCACCGTGCACGCCGGCGCCGGCGCGTACATCTGCGGCGAGGAGACCGCGCTGCTCGACTCGCTCGAGGGACGGCGCGGCCAGCCGCGGCTGAAGCCGCCGTTCCCGGCCGTCGCCGGGCTGTACGCGCGTCCCACCGTGGTCAACAACGTCGAGTCGATCGCGTCCGTCCCCGAGATCGTGCGCAACGGACCCAGCTGGTTCGCCGACATGGGCACCGAGCGCTCCACCGGCTTCGGGTTCTTCTCGCTGTCCGGCCACGTGACGCGGCCCGGGCAGTTCGAGGCGCCGCTCGGCATCACCCTGCGCGAGCTGCTCGACATGGCGGGCGGCGTCCGCGACGGCCACGAGCTGAAGTTCTGGACCCCGGGCGGGTCGTCCACCCCGATCTTCACCGCCGAGCACCTCGACGTCCCGCTCGACTTCGAGGCGGTGGGCGCCGCGGGCTCGATGCTCGGCACCCGCGCGCTGCAGATCTTCGACGAGACCACGTCGGTGGTGCGGGCCGTGCTGCGCTGGACCGAGTTCTACGCGCACGAGTCGTGCGGCAAGTGCACGCCCTGCCGCGAGGGCACGTTCTGGATGAAGCAGGTGCTGCGGCGGATCGAGGCGGGCAAGGGCACCGCGGAGGACATCGACACGCTGCTCGACACCTGCGACAACATCCTGGGCCGCTCGTTCTGCGCGCTCGGTGACGGTGCCACCAGCCCGGTCACCAGCGCGATCCAGTACTTCCGGTCCGAGTTCGAGGCCGGCATGACCACGCCCGCGTGGGAGCTCTTCCCGTACGAGCGGTCCACCGTGTTCGCGGAGGTGCAGGCCTGATGACCGCCACGACGGAGAGGGGCAGCGCCACGCAGGCGCCGCAGCTCGTCACCGCCACCATCGACGGCGTCAGCGTCTCGGTGCCCAAGGGCACCCTGGTGATCCGCGCCGCCGAGCAGATGGGCGTGCACGTCCCGCGGTTCTGCGACCACCCGCTGCTCGACCCGGTCGGCGCCTGCCGCCAGTGCCTGGTCGACATCGCCACGCCCGGCCCGGACGGCACCCTGCGCCCGATGCCGAAGCCGCAGCCCTCCTGCGCGATCGAGCTCACCGAGGGCATGCAGGTGCAAGACGCAGGCGACCTCGCCGGTGGCCGAGAAGGCCCAGCACGGCGTGATGGAGCTCCTGCTCATCAACCACCCGCTCGACTGCCCGGTGTGCGACAAGGGCGGCGAGTGCCCGCTGCAGAACCAGGCGATGAGCGACGGCCGGGCCCGGTCCCGCTTCCTCGACGTCAAGCGCACCTTCCCCAAGCCGATCAAGATCTCCAGCCAGGTGCTGCTCGACCGCGAGCGGTGCGTGCTGTGCCAGCGCTGCACCCGCTTCTCCCAGGAGATCGCGGGCGACCCGTTCATCGACCTGCAGCACCGCGGCATCCAGCAGCAGATCGGCACCTTCTCCCCGGGCGTGCTGGGCATCGCCACCCAGGGCGAGCAGATGCTCGACGAGTCGGGCGTGCCGTTCGCGTCGTACTTCTCCGGCAACACGATCCAGATCTGCCCGGTCGGCGCGCTCACCAGCGCGGCGTACCGGTTCCGCTCCCGTCCGTTCGACCTGGTGTCGACCCCGTCGGTGTGCGAGCACTGCGCGAGCGGGTGCGCCCAGCGCACCGACCACCGCCGCGGCTCGGTGCTGCGCCGGCTCGCCGGCGACGACCCGGCGGTGAACGAGGAGTGGAACTGCGACAAGGGCCGTTTCGCCTTCACCTGGTCCAGCGGCACCGACCGCCTCACCACGCCGATGGTGCGCGGCGAGGACGGCGAGCTCGAGGCCGTCTCGTGGCCGGTCGCGCTCGAGGCGGCGGCCCGCGGGCTGCAGGCGGCGCGCGAGGGACGGATCGGCACCCTGGGTGCCGCGAACCAGCACGCCGACCGGCGTCGGGGTGCTGCCCGGAGGGCGCCTGACGCTCGAGGACGCCTACGGCTACGCGAAGTTCGCCCGCGTCGCCCTCGGCACCAACGACGTCGACCACCGCTCCCGGGTGCACTCCGAGGAGGAGGGCCAGTTCCTCGCGCACCACGTGGCGGGCCGTTCGCTGGCCTCGCCCGGCGCCGTGACCTACCACGACCTCGAGAAGGCGCCGGCCGTGCTGCTGGTGGCGTTCGAGCCCGAGGAGGAGTCGCCGATCGTCTTCCTGCGGCTGCGCAAGGCGGTCCGCAAGAACCGCACCGCGGTCCACGCGATCGCCCCGTTCGCCACCCGCGGACTCACCAAGCTGCGCGGCACGCTGCTGCCGGCCGCCCCGGGCACCGAGGCCGAGGTCCTCGCCGCCGTCGCCGCGTGGTGACGTCGGCGTGCACGCCACCACCGACGCCCTGCAGGTCGCCGGGCGCGGTCGTGCTCGTCGGCGAGCGGGCCGCGGCCGTCCCCGGCGCGCTGTCCGCCGCCCTCGCGCGTCGCCGCCGCCACCGGCGCCCGCCTGGCCTGGATCCCCCGTCGCGCCGGCGAGCGCGGCGCGGTCGAGGCCGGCACGCTGCCGGGCCTGCTCCCCGGCGGCCGCCCGGTCGCCGACGCCGAGGCCCGGGTCGACGTCGCCGCCGCCTGGGGCGTCGGGTCGCTGCCGGCCGAGCCCGGCCGCGACGCCACGGCGATGCTGCTGGCCGCGGCGCGAGGGTCGCCTCGGCGCGCTCGTCGTGGGCGGCGTCGACCCCGACGACCTGCCGGACGGGCTGCTCGCCCGCCGCGCGCTCGAGACCGTGCCGTTCGTGGTCAGCCTCGAGGTGCGCGAGAGCGCCGTCACCGCGTACGCCGACGTCGTGCTGCCGGTGGCGCCGGTGGCCGAGAAGGCCGGCACCTACCTCGACTGGGAGGGCCGCCCGCGGCCCTTCGACGCCGTGCTCGACTCCCGCGCGATGAGCGACCTGCGCGTCCTGCACGCGCTGGCCGACCAGCTCGACGTCGACCTCGGCGTGCGCGACGCCGTCTCCGCCCGGGCCGAGCTCACCGAGCTCGGCGCCTGGGAGGGCACCGACGTCGCCGCGCCGACGGTCTCCGCGCAGGAGCCGCCGGAGCCCGGCCCGGGCGAGGCGGTGCTGGCCACCTGGGACCTCCTGCTCGGCACCGGCCGGCTGCAGGACGGCGAGCCGTTCCTCGCCGGCACCGCGCACCGCTCGCACGCCCGGCTGTCCGCGGCCACCGCCGCCGCGGCCGGGGTCGCCGACGGCGGCAGCGTCGCCGTCAGCACCGCCGCCGGCACCGTCACCCTCCCGGCCGTCGTCACCGAGATGCCGGACCACGCGGTCTGGCTGGCCGGCAGCGGCCAGGGCAGCGACGTGCGACGGGTGCTGCGCACCGGCCACGGGAGCCTCGTGCGGGTGTCCGCCGGAGCCGCCGCCCCGGCGGTCGCCGCCGGTGAGAGGAGCGGGGCATGACCGGCTCGACCGTGCTGGCGGCCGCCGACTTCAGCCAGGACAACGGCTGGGTGATCGCCGGCAAGATGCTGTTCGTCTTCGGGTTCCTCGTGGTCACCGTGCTCGCGGCGATCCTGCTCGAGCGCAAGATCATCGGCCGGATGCAGAACCGCCCGGGCCCCAACCGGGCCGGTCCCGGCGGCGCGATCCAGTCGCTCGCCGACGGCGTCAAGCTGATGCTGAAGGAAGACATCATCCCCAAGGGCGCCGACCGCGTGATGTACATCGCGGCCCCGGCGATCGCGGCGATCCCGTGCTTCCTGTCGTTCGCGGTGATCCCGATGGGTCCGAACGTGCGGATCCCGTTCACCGACATCTCGACCCCGCTGCAGATGACCGACCTGCCGGTCGCGGTGCTGTACATCCTCGCCGTCACCAGCATCGGCGTGTACGGGCTGGTGCTCGCGGGCTGGTCGTCCGGCTCCACCTACCCGCTGCTCGGCGGCGTGCGCTCCACGGCGCAGGTCATCTCCTACGAGCTCGCGATGGGCCTGTCCCTCGTCAGCGTCTTCGTGATGTCCGGCGCGATGTCGACCTCGCAGATCGTCGACACCCAGGAACGCCTCTGGTGGGGCATCCCGCTGTTCCCGGCGTTCGTCATCTACGTGATCTCGATGGTGGGGGAGACCAACCGGCTCCCGTTCGACCTGCCCGAGGCCGAGGGCGAGCTGGTCGGCGGCTTCCACACCGAGTACTCCGCGCTGAAGTTCGCGATGTTCTTCCTGGCCGAGTACGTCAACATGGTCACCGTCTCGGCCCTGGCCACCACGCTGTTCCTCGGCGGCTGGCGCGCCCCGTGGCCGCTGTCGGCGATCAACGACGGCATGTTCAACGAGGGCTGGTGGCCGCTGCTGTGGTTCACCGCCAAGGTCTGGCTGTTCATGTTCCTGTTCATCTGGCTGCGCGGCTCGCTGCCGCGGCTGCGGTACGACCAGTTCATGAAGTTCGGCTGGAAGGTGCTGATCCCGGCCGCGCTGGCGTTCATCGTCCTCATCGGCGCGGTGCGCGGCATCCAGCTGTTCGCCGACGTGGACCTGCGCAGCTACCTGGTGCCGGCCGCCGCGGTGATCCTCGTGATCGCGATCGCCAGCTGGTTCTGGCCGCAGAAGGCCGAACCGGCGTCCGAGCGGCGACGGCGCCGCGTTCGACCCGTTCGCCGGCGGGCACCCGGTGCCCCCGATGCCGGGGCAGCAGCTGCCGCCCTCGCGCCGCCGGGTGGCCAGGGAGGCGCGCGAGCCGGTGACGGTCGGCGCCCCCACGCTCACCAAGGGCGCCGAGGACCGGCTGGCGGACGCCGTGCGCCCTGCCGACGGCCCGACCGCCGACCGCCCCGACGGCACCACCCCAGACGTCTCCCCGCAGGAGGACACCCGTGGCTGACCAGACCCCGGCGCTGCCCGAGGGCAGCCGCCCGCAGAAGGGCAACTGGGTCACCGACCTGCTGGCACCCGTCGCCGGCTTCGGGGTCTCGTTCCGCACCATGTTCCGCAAGGTGCAGACCGAGCAGTACCCCGAGCAGAAGGTGCCGACCCAGCCCCGCTACCACGGCCGGCACCAGCTGAACCGGCACCCGGACGGCCTGGAGAAGTGCATCGGCTGCGAGCTGTGCGCCTGGGCCTGCCCCGCCGACGCGATCTACGTCGAGGGCGCCTCGAACACCCCGGACGCGCAGTTCTCGCCGGGCGAGCGCTACGGCCGCGTCTACCAGATCAACTACCTGCGCTGCATCTTCTGCGGCCTGTGCATCGAGGCGTGCCCCACCCGCGCGCTGACGATGACGAACGAGTACGAGCTGGCCGGGCCGTCGCGCGCCGGGCTGATCTACGAGAAGCAGGACCTCCTCGGCCCGATGCTGCCCGGCATGCTCGGCGCCCCGCACCCGATGGTCGAGGGCACCGAGGACACCAGCTACTACCGCGGCGAGGTCACCCGCGCCACGCCGGAGCAGGTCGACTGGGTGGAGAAGTACCGCCCGGAGGAGACCTCGCTGTCGGCCTTCGGCGTCACGCCGACCGCCGCCGAGCCCACGCCGGCCGCCGGCGGTGAGTCGTGAACCACCGCGCTCGCACAGGCGATCTCGTCGGCCGCGCCGGTGGCGCCCGACCCGACCCTCGGCGGCGGCGAGACGATCCTGTTCATGGTGCTGGCCCCGCTGATGGTGATCGCGTCGCTCGGCCTGCTGTTCGTGAAGAAGGCCGTGCACGCCGCCGTGCTCGTCGCGTTCGTGATGATCTGCCTCGCGGTCATGTACGCCGCGCAGGACGCGCAGTTCCTGTTCGCGGCGCAGATCGTGGTCTACACCGGCGCGGTCATGATGCTGTTCCTGTTCGTGCTCATGCTCGTCGGCGTCGACTCCGCCGACTCGCTCGCCGAGACGATCCGCGGCCAGCGCTGGATCGGCCTGGTCGCCGGCGCGGGGATGGCGCTGCTGCTCATCACCGCCGTCACCGGCATCTCGATCACGTTCCTGCAGGACACCCCGGTCCTCCAGCGGCTCGAGACCGACCCGTTCGAGTTCCCCGCCCCGCTCGGGCTCGAGGTCGCCAACGCCGACGGCAACCCGGTCGGCGTGGCCCGGCAGGTCTTCGGCCGCTACGTCTTCACCTTCGAGCTGGTCGGCACGCTGCTGATCATCGCCGCGGTCGGCGCGATCCTGATGACCCACCGCGAGCGGCTCACCCCGCGGCCGACCCAGCGCACGCTGTCGGAGCAGCGGGTCCGCGACGGCGGCCAGGTGCCGCCGCTGCCGGCCCCCGGTGTCTTCGCCCGGCACAACGCGGTCGACACCCCGGCCCTGCTCCCCGACGGCACCCCGAGCGAGCTGTCGGTCTCGCGCGTGCTGCGCGTGCGCGGGCAGAACAGGTCGGCCGACGCCCTGGCCGGGCAGGTGGCCGTCATCCGCGAGGAGATCAGCGGCCGCGACCGGCCGCGCGGGGGCCACGAGGCCGGCCGCGACACCGGCAACGCGAGCCCCGAGGTCGGCGAGGACGCCGTCGGGTCGCCGCCCGGCGACCCGGGCGACCCCGCGAGCGAGGCGGGCACGCCCGGGGCCGCGACCACGGGGACCGGTCCGGACGCCGGAGGTGGGCGATGACGATCGAGTGGTACATCATCCTGGCGTCGCTGCTGTTCTCGATCGGCGCGGCCACGGTGCTGGTGCGCCGCAACGCCATCGTGGTGTTCATGGGTGTCGAGCTGATGCTCAACGCCGCGAACCTGCTGCTGGTGACGTTCTCGCGCGCCCGCGGCGACCTCGAGGGCCAGGTGATCGCCTTCTTCGTGATGGTCGTCGCCGCGGCCGAGGTCGTGGTCGGTCTGGCGATCATCGTGTCCATCTTCCGCAGCCGCAGGTCCGCGTCGGTCGACGACGTGAACCTGCTGAAGTACTGACGCCCGACATGCAGAGGAAGGGACCGACCAGGTGAACCCCCTGTCCGCAGTGCTCACCGGCGAGACCGCCGGAGAGGCAGCGCACGGCGCCGCCGTGGCCGCCGAGGGCGTCGTGGCCTCGTCGTGGCTGCTGGTCGCCCTCCCGCTCGCGGGCGCGTTCGTCCTCCTGCTCGGGGGGCGGCGCACCGACCGGTGGGGCCACTGGCTCGCGGTCGCCCTCTCGTGGGGGGCGTTCGTCCTCGGCGCCGCCGTCTTCCTCGCCCTCGTCGGCGGCGAGCAGCGCGTCCAGGACCTGCACCTGTACTCGTGGGTGCCGGCCGGGAGCTTCCAGGTCGACGCCGGCATGCGGCTCGACCCGCTGTCGCTGACCTTCGTCCTGCTGGTGACCTTCGTCGGGTCGCTCATCCACGTGTACTCGGTCGCGTACATGGAGCACGACCCCGACCGCCGCCGGTTCTTCGCCTACCTCAACCTGTTCATCGCGGCGATGCTGCTGCTGGTGCTGGCCGACAGCTTCCTGCTGCTGTACGTCGGCTGGGAGGGCGTCGGCCTCGCGTCGTACCTGCTGATCGGGTTCTGGAACCACCGCCCCGAGTACGCCACCGCCGCCAAGAAGGCGTTCGTGCTCAACCGGATCGGCGACGTCGGGCTCGGCCTGGCGATCATGGCGATGTTCGTCGTGTTCGGCGCGGTCGACTTCGACACGGTGCTCACCGGCGCGCCCGAGGCGTCCGAGGGGTGGCTCACCTTCATCGGGCTGATGCTGCTGCTCGCCGCCTGCGGCAAGTCGGCGCAGTTCCCGCTGCAGTCCTGGCTCGGTGACGCGATGGCCGGCCCGACGCCGGTCTCCGCCCTCATCCACGCCGCGACGATGGTCACCGCCGGCGTCTACCTCGTCGTGCGCTCCGGCGCGGTCTTCGAGGGCGCGCCCACCGCGCAGCTCGCCGTGGTCGTCGTCGGCGCGATCACGCTGGTGTTCGGGGCGATCGTCGGCTGCGCCAAGGACGACATCAAGAAGGCGCTGGCCGCCTCGACGATGTCGCAGATCGGCTACATGATGCTCGCCGCCGGCCTCGGCCCGGTGGGCTACGTGTTCGCGATCTTCCACCTGGTGACGCACGGCTTCTTCAAGGCCGGCATGTTCCTCGGCGCCGGCTCGGTCATGCACGGCATGGACGACGTCGTCGACATGCGCCGGTTCGGCCAGCTCGCCGGGTCGATGCGCACCACCTGGCTGACCTTCGGCGCCGGCTGGCTCGCCATCATCGGCTTCCCGCTGCTGTCCGGCTTCTGGAGCAAGGACAAGATCATCGAGGCGGCGTTCATGCCGGTCGAGTCGGAGTGGCGCGCCTGGCTGTTCGGCTCGGTCACGCTGCTGGCCGCCGGCCTCACCGCGTTCTACATGTCGCGGCTGTTCTTCATGACCTTCCACGGCCGCAAGCGCTGGGCCGACAAGGCGCACCCGCACGAGTCGCCGCTGCTGATGACCGTCCCGATGGTCGTGCTGGCCGCCGGCTCGGTCCTGCTCGGTGGCCTGCTCGCCCTCAACAGCTCCTTCGTCCACTGGCTCGAGCCGGTGGTGCCCGAGGCCCACGTCGAGCCCGTGCTGCCCGTCCCGGTGATCACGGGCCTCACCCTCGCCCTCGTGGCCATCGGCGTCGGGCTGGCCTGGCGCCAGTACCACCTGATGGACGTGGGCGCGCCGAGCACCTCGCTCGCGTCGCGGGCCGCGCGCGCCGACCTCTACCAGGAGGTCGTCAACCAGTCCGCGTTCGAGCGTCCCGGCCTGTACCTGACCCGGTCGCTGGTCTACGTCGACCAGGCAGGCGTCGACGGCGCGGTCAGCGGCGGCGCGCGGCTCACCTCCGGCTTCGGCGGCTGGTTGGCCAAGTGGCAGAACGGTTTCGTGCGCTCGTACGCGTCCCTGATGCTCGTCGGCGTGGTCGTCCTGCTCGGCGCCGTCCTGGTGGTGAGGTGACAGTGGAGATCGACGTGGAGAACTTCCCCTGGCTGACGACGATCGGCCTGCTGCCCCTCGTGGGGTCGCTGCTGCTCGCCGCCCTGCCCGCGGGCCTGCGCCGCCTCTCCCGCGAGATCGCCCTCGGCGTCTCGCTGCTGACGCTCGCGGCCGTCGTGGCGATGGCGTCCCAGTTCGACGTCGGCGCCGGCGGGGAGTACCAGTTCGCCGAGACCGCCGGCTGGATCCCGCAGTTCGGTGTCTCGTACGCGCTGGGCGTCAACGGCATCGGCCTGGTGATGCTCCTGCTGGCCACCGTCCTGGTGCCCGTCTGCGTGCTCGCCTCGTGGCACGACGCCGGTGAGGACCCGCAGCGGATGCGGCTGTTCTTCGCGCTGGTGCTGGTGCTCGAGACGATGATGATCGGCGTCTTCGCCGCCCGCGACGTCTTCCTGTTCTACGTGTTCTTCGAGGCGATGCTGATCCCGATGTACTTCCTCATCGGGTCGTTCGGCGGGGTGCAGGGCAAGTTCGCGGCGATGAAGTTCCTGCTGTTCTCCCTCGCCGGCGGGCTGCTCATGCTGGTGGCGCTGATCGGGCTGGCGCTGGTCGCCCTGCGCGGCGCCGACGGCGGTCTGGCCCCCGACGCGTTCCTCACCTCCAACCTCACCGGGCTCGACTTCGGCTCGGTCGGCCTGGAGCGCTGGATCTTCGTCGGGTTCTTCATCGCGTTCGCGATCAAGGCGCCGATGTGGCCGGTGCACACCTGGCTGCCCGACGCCGCCGCGTCCGCCACCCCGGGCGGCGCGGTGCTGCTGGTCGGCGTGCTCGACAAGGTCGGCACCTTCGGCATGATCACGCTCTGCCTGCCGCTGTTCCCGGGCGCGAGCCGCTGGGCCGCACCGGTGATCGTGGTGCTGGCCGTGATCTCGATCCTCTACGGCGCGCTGCTGGCCATCGGCCAGAGCGACCTCAAGCGCCTGATCGCGTTCACGTCGATCTCGCACTTCGGCTTCATCGTGCTCGGCGTCTTCGCCATGACGTCGTCGGGCCAGGCCGGCTCGGTGCTCTACATGGTCAACCACGGCTTCTCCACCGCGGCGCTGTTCCTCGCGGCGGGCATGTTCATCGCCCGGTACGGCACCTCGCGGATCGCCGACTACGGCGGACTGCAGCGGGTCACGCCGCTGCTCGCCGGCTCGTTCCTGGTGGCGGGCCTGTCGTCGCTGGCGCTGCCCGGCCTGTCCAGCTTCGTCAGCGAGTTCCTCGTGCTGGTGGGCACGTTCGTGCGCTACCCGGTGGCGGCCGTGCTGGCCACGCTCGGCATCGTGCTCGCCGCGCTGTACATCCTGATGACCTACCAGCGGATGGCCACCGGGCCGGTGCCGGAGAACATGAAGGGCCGCCCGGACCTGAGGGCGCGCGAGATCTGGGTGCTCGCACCGGTGCTGCTCGTCATCGTCGCCCTCGGGTTCTTCCCGCGGCCGGTGCTCGACGTCATCAACCCCGCGATCGAGCGCACCATGAGCGACGTCGGGGTCACCGACCCGGACTCGCTCGTGACCATCCCCACCCCGGACGGAGCCGACCAGTGAGCGCGCTGCACGAGACGTCGATGGCGGCGCTGCCTGCTCGGCGGCCCTGCCCGCCCAGCTGGTTCCCGACGGCGGCGGTCGAGCACCTTCACCGCGCCCGACGTCGACTGGCTCGCGGCCGGACCGGTCGTCGCCGTCCTGGCCGCCGCCGTGGTCGGCGTCCTGGTCGAGGCGTTCGTGCCGCGCGGGGCGCGCCGGGTCACCCAGATGCTGGTCGCCGGCCTCGGCCTGCTGGTGTCGATGTCGCTGCTCGTCGTCCTCTGGCGCGACGACGTGACGCACCAGGTGCTGCTGTCGGCCACCGACACCGCAGGCCTCGGCGATGGTGCTCGACCGGATCGCCCTGTTCCTGCAGGGCTCGCTCGTCGTCCTCACCGCGCTGTCGCTGCTGGTGCTGGGGGAGAAGGGCACCGACCGCCGGCTCGAGGCGTTCGCGGCGCAGCCGGCCACCGGGCCCGGCTCCGCCGAGGAGGCCGCCGCCGAGAGGGCCGGCCGGGAGACCACCGACGTCTTCCCGCTGGCGATGTTCGCCGCCGGCGGCATGATGGTCTTCTCCTCGGCCGCCGACCTGCTGACGATGTTCGTCGCGCTCGAGGTGCTCTCGCTCCCGCTCTACATCATGGCCGGCCTGGCCCGACGCCGGCGCCTGCTGTCGCAGGAGGCCTCGCTGAAGTACTTCCTGCTGGGGGCGTTCTCGTCCGCGCTGTTCCTGTTCGGCCTGGCGCTGGTGTACGGCGTCACGGGCACCATCAACCTGGGCGCGATCGGCCAGGCGCTGTCGCAGCCCGGGATCGACTGGACCAGCCGGATCCCGCTGATCGTGGTCGGCGCGTTCCTGATCGTCGTCGGGCTGCTGTTCAAGGTCGGCGCCGTCCCGTTCCACGCGTGGACCCCCGACGTCTACACCGGCGCGCCCACGTCGGTCACCGGGTTCATGGCCGCCTGCACGAAGGTCGCGGCGTTCGGTGCGCTGATCCGGGTGCTGTACCTGTCGCTGCCGGCGCTGGAGGAGGTCCTGCAGCCCGCGCTGTGGGTCATCGCCGCCCTCACCATGGTGGTCGGGTCGCTGGTCGCGATCCGCCAGACCGACGTCAAGCGGATGCTCGCCTACAGCTCGATCGCGCACGCCGGCTTCATCCTCACCGGCCTGGTGACGGTGCAGCAGGCCGGCGTGGTCGGCGTCCTGTTCTACGTGCTCGCCTACGGGCTCAGCACCGTCGCCGCGTTCGGCATCGTCACCCTGGTCCGCGAGAGCGACGAGGACGGCGGCGTCGGCGGCGAGGCCACGCACCTGTCGCAGTGGGCCGGCCTCGGCCGCCGCTCGCCGGTGCTCGCGGCCGCGTTCACCTTCCTGCTGCTCGCGCTGGCCGGGATCCCGCTCACCAGCGGCTTCATCGCCAAGGTCGGCGTGTTCTCCGCGGCCGTCACCGGCGGCATCGCCTGGCTGGCCGTGATCGGCGTGCTCGCCAGCGCGGCGGCCGCGTTCTTCTACCTGCGGGTCGTCGTGCTGATGTACTTCACCGAGCCGTCGACCGAGCGTCCCACCGTGGTCGCCGGCGGCTGGCTCACCGGCACGGCGGTGGGCATCGGCGTCGTCGCCACCCTGGTGCTGGGCGTCTTCCCGCAGCCGTTCCTCGACCTCGCGGGGGCCATCACGGCCGCCGCGCCCTGACCGACGGGGCAGTGGTGGCCGGTCGAGAGCAGCGGACCACGGTGACCGACGCCGTCGCGCAGGGTCTGGACGAGGTCGAGCTCCGGCTGCGCGAGGCCGTCGCGCACAGCGACGAGCTGGCCGACACCGTCTCGCGGCACCTGGTCGAGGCCGGCGGCAAGCGGGTGCGCCCGATGCTGGCGCTGCTCGCCGCGCACCTCGGCGACCCCACCCGTCCCGAGGTCCTCGACGCCGCCGTGGTGGTCGAGCTGACCCACCTGGCCACGCTGTACCACGACGACGTGATGGACTCCGCGCCCACGCGGCGCGGCGCACCGTCCGTGCACGCGCTGTGGGGCAACAGCGTCGCCATCCTCACCGGCGACCTGCTGTTCGCCCGCGCCTCGCGGGTGGTCGCCGGCCTCGGGCCGCAGGCCGTGCGGATCCAGGCCGCCACCTTCGAGCGGCTCTGCCTCGGCCAGCTGCACGAGACCGTCGGCCCGCGGCCCGGCGAGGACCCGGTCGAGCACTACCTCGGCGTGCTGGCCGACAAGACCGGCTCCCTGATCGCCACCTCCGGCCGGTTCGGTGCGATGTTCGCCGGCTGCTCGCGCGAGGTCACCGACGTGCTGGTCGACTACGGCGAGAAGGTCGGCGTCGCCTTCCAGCTCGCCGACGACGTCATCGACCTCAGCTCCGACCCCGCCGTCACCGGCAAGACCCCCGGCACCGACCTGCGCGAGGGCGTCCCCACGCTGCCGGTGCTGCTGGCCCGCCGGGCCGCCGCCGAGGGCGACGCCGACGCCGTCAAGGTGGTCGAGGTCGTCGACGGCGACCTGTCCGACGACGCCGCCCTCGCCGACGCCGTCCGGCTGCTGCGCGAGCACCCCGTCACCGGTGTCGCCCGCGAGCACGCCCGGCGCTGGGCCGACGAGGCCGTCGCCGCCCTCGAGCCCCTCCCCGACGGCGAGGTCAAGGCCGCCCTGGCCGACTTCGCCGGCGAGGTCGCCGCCCGCACCGCCTGACCGTCACCCTGGGCCCGCTGGCCTAGTGAACGTGGCGACCACCACGTTCACTAGGCGTGCGAGCCCAGCGAGGTAGGTGCACGCCTCGCCAGGACGCCTGCGGGACAGCGCCCGTCAGCCGCGGACGACCTGGACGACCGACGGGCGGGGGCCGGCGAAGTCTCCGGGGGCGGCTGCGGAGCCGGCGGGGACGAAGTCGGGGAAGCGCGACTGCGGGACGTCCCAGCTGCCGTTCTCGCCCGGGTGCTGCACGGCGACCAGGACGCTGCCCTCGGCGTCGCGGACGACCGGCCCGCAGGTCTCGGCGCCCGCGGGCACGGCGAGGAACTGCTGCACCCGGCCCCGCTCCGGACCGGAGAGCGGCACCTTGAACAGGCCGTCCGACAGCGCGATGGCCGACGGCTGGCCGTCGGTGGAGACCCACAGGTTCCCCACCGAGTCGAACGCGACGTTGTCCGGGCACGAGATCGGCGACACCGGGCCGGAGTACCCGCCGAAGTAGGTGCCGGCCGTGCCGGGCAGGCCGCACACGAGCACCAGGTTCCACGCGAAGGTCGAAGCGGTGTGGTCGCCGCCGGCAGGCACCAGCTCCACGACGTGGCCGTCCTTGTTGGCCGCCCGCGGGTTGGGCTCGGTCGGGCCCTCCTTGCCGGGCTTGCCGCGGTCGGTGTTGTTCGTGCACGCCACGTAGACGCGGCCGTTCACCAGGTTGACCTCGACGTCCTCGGGGCGGTCCATCTTCGTCGGCTGGACGGCGTCCGCGGCCAGCCGGGTGTAGACCAGCACCTCCTCGAGCGAGAAGCCGGGCACCATCGAGCGGCCGCCCTGGGTCAGCGGGATCCACTCGCCGCCACCGTCGCTGACGCCGTCGTCGAGGCCGTCGCCGGTGAAGCGGGCCACCGAGAGGTCGCCGGCCGAGAGCAGCGTCTTGTTGTGCTCGCGGGCCTTGTCGCTGCTGCCCTTCCTCACCGTCCCCGCCGAGACGAACCGGTAGACGTAGTCGAACCGCTCGTCGTCGCCCATGTACGCCACCAGGTGCCCGTTCTTCGCCACCACGACGTTGGCGCCCTCGTGCTTGAACCGGCCCATCGCCGTGTGCTTCACCGGTGTCGCGTTCGGCTTCAACGGGTCGATCTCGACGATCCAGCCGAACCGGTTGGGCTCGTTGGCGTACTCGGGACGCGTGGCGTCCCAGCGCGGGTCGATCGCGCGCCAGCCGCGCGAGTCCTGCGCGCCCAGGCCGTAGCGGGTCTCCTTCGGGTCCGTGCCGGTGGCGTAGAAGTACTGGTTGAAGTTCTCCTCGCCGGACAGCACCGTGCCCCACGGCGTGGTGCCGCCGGCGCAGTTGTTCATCGTCCCGCGGACGCGGACGCCGCGCGGGTCCTCGACGGTCTTCAGCAGGTCGCTGCCGCGGGCCGGGCCGTCGAAGGTGAAGACGGTGTCGAGGGTGATCCGGCGGTTGCGGCGCGCGCCGGGCTGCGGCTCCCACACCTGGCCGCGGCGCTTGCGACGGACCTCCACCACCGACAGGCCGTGCGCCGCCCACGCCGTCCGCACGACGGTCTCGGCGGGGGTGCCGGGCGGGAACATGATGTTCTCGTTGGTGTACTCGTGGTTGGCCACGAGCAGGCCCTTGGTGCCGTCGCCGTCCACCTCGATCACGTCGAGGTAGTCGCAGTTGTAGCCGAACTGCAGCGCCTGCGCCTGGGCGGAGGGGTGCGCCGGGTCGAACACGGGTGCGCCGGCGAGAACCGGGTCGCCCCAACGGATCACGGTGTGCGCGACGTACCCGGCGGGGACGGTCATGCCGTCGACCGCGGCGCCGACCGGTGCGATCGGCGTGAACGGCAGCTTGCGGCTGCCACCGGCTCCCGCGCCGGCGGCGACCGCGGGGCTGGTGCCGAGCGAGCCACCGGCGGCCAGGGCGAGGGTGAGGGCGCCGGCACCGCCGAGCAGGGCGCGGCGGGTGAGCGCGGCCGAGGCGACGTCGCGGAAGTGCTCGTTGCTGCTGGTGTTGGGCACCGGCTGGGCGCAGGCGTCGCCGCAGCGCAGGTGGCAGGTCACCGCGCTGCGCCGGCCGTGGGTGAGGCCCCACATGGGCAGCAGGGGACGTCGTTCGGGCGCGATGGTCACGGGGTGGGCTCGCTCTCGTGGAGGCTCGTCAGGGCACGAGACCCCGGACGCGGGGCCGCTCGCGACGCTACGAGGCGAGGTGGGCCTAGCAGTCGACGACGGCGTGACCGGCAGGTGAAGTCTCGGTGAGCCGTCGGCGTCCGGCGCGCAGCATGTCGATCGTCAGCACCACGAGCGCCAGCCACACCAGGCCGAACCCGATCCAGCGGACGAGGGGCATCGGCTCGCCGAGCACGGTGACGCCGATGACGAGCTGCAGGGTGGGCGTGAGGTACTGCAGCAGGCCGATCGTCGACAGCGGGACCCGACGCGCCGACGACGCGAACAGCAGCAGCGGGATCGCCGTGACGATGCCGGTGCTGGCCAGGAGCAGGGCGTGGCCGACTCCGAGGTCGGTGAAGGTCGCCGTGCCGTCGACGCCGATCCACACCATCGCGGCGAGCGAGGCGGGAGCGAGGACGGCGGTCTCGACCGACAGGCTGTGCACCGCCCCGACGCTGCGGCCGACCCGGTTCTTCAGCAGGCCGTACAGGCCGAAGCTGGCGGCGAGGGTCAGCGCGATCCAGGGGACCCCGCCGTAGGCCACGCAGAGCACCGCGACCGCGGCGGCGCCGATGCCCACCGCCACCCACTGCGCCGGACGCAACCGCTCGCGCAGCACGACGACGCCGAGCAGCACCGTGACGAGCGGGTTGATGTAGTAGCCGAGCGCGGTCTGCACGACCTGCTCCGACAGCACGCCGAAGATGTAGACCAGCCAGTTGGTGGCGATGAGAACCGCTGCGGCAGAGAGCATCGCGAGCGCCCGACCGGATCGGACGACCGGGCGCACGCCGCCCCACGCGCGGGTGACGGTGAGCAGCACGGCGCACACCAGGAGCGTCCACACGACGCGGTGCAGGAGGATCTCGACCGGCCCGGCCGGGTCGAGGACGGTGAAGTAGAGCGGGAAGACGCCCCACAGGCCGTAGGCGGCCAGGCCCATCAGCACGCCGACGCGCTGGCCGTCCGCCGGCGGCGCCGGCCCCGTCGGTCGGCGTCGTGGAGGGCTCCGTCGTGGAGCCCTCGGTCGGTGCCTCCCCTGCCGTCACCCGCCCACGATAGGAGCCGGTCCCGGCCGCACCCAGGCGGGGTCGCGGCCGAGGAGCGCGAGCGACCGCGCCCACGGGTCGTCGCCGTCGTCGGGCAGCGAGCGCGCGAAGGCCGAGCCCTCCCGCTCGCGGCGCTCGTCGTCCGGGATCCCCTCGGCCACGGCCAGCGTGACGGCCACGACGTCCGGGTCGGGGACGTGGTCCAGCCCCAGCGTGCGGGCGACGTCCCAGGCGTGCACCGCGCTGTCGAGCAGCTGCGCGCCCACGACGACCTGCGCCGGCAGCGGGTGCGGCGAGAGCTCCACCTCGACCAACCGGGCCTCGGGGTCGAGCGCGGCGAACGCGTCGAACAGCTCCTCCACGGAGGCGTCCCACGTCTCCGGGTGGAACGGGACGGGCGCGTAGGCCGACTCCGGCGCGTCGCCGTCGCGGGCGCAGGCGGCGAAGCCGCGGTGCTGACCGACCATGTGCGCCAGCAGGTCGGCGAGGTCCCAGGCGGCGCAGGGCGTCGGCCGCACCAGGTCGGCGTCGGTGACGAGCGCCACGACCGTGGCGGCGCCCATCAGCGCGCGGTGGTGCAGGGTGCGCTGCTCGTCCGTCATCCGGCGAGCGTATGTGCGAGAGTTGCCCGACTGCACGAACGGCAGCACGGACGAGCAGCGGGAGGGCGACGGTGGCGAGCACGACCCGCGCGCAGTCCCGCGGACTCCACCGGGCCGCCAAGCTCGAGGACGCCTTCCACGCCCGGCTCGAGGACCGCCTCTCCGAGCGGGGCTGGCGCCCCCAGGTCACCGCGTACACCGGCTACGGCGCCCCGGGCTGGGTACGGGTGATGGCGCGCGTCCTGCTGTCGCGGCCGGAGCCGCGCAACCGCCGCCCGGACGAGCTGCGCCGCGGCTGGCACCAGTTCGTCACCGTCCCCGCCGTGGGCGTCGGCGTGCGGGTGCGTGCCGGTGACGCCGAGACGGTGGTGACCACCGACCGCGGCGGGTACCTCGACCTGCGGATGGAGTGCGAGCTGCCGGCGGGCTGGCAGGAGGTCGAGCTCGAGGTGGTCGGTCCGGACGCCGGCGGCGAGGTCGAGTCCGTCGACGAGCCCACCGACGACCGGCCGGAACAGACGCCCGAGGGCGGGGTGCGCGCGCCGGTGCTCGTGATCGGTCCCGGCACCGACATCGGCCTGGTCAGCGACATCGACGACACCGTGATGGTCACCTCGCTGCCCCGCGCGATGCTCGCCGCCTGGAACACGTTCGTGCTGAACGAGCACGCGCGGCGTCCCGTCCCGGGCATGGCGGTGCTCTACGAGCGGCTGGTGAACGCCAACCCCGGCGCGCCGGTGATCTACCTGTCCACCGGCGCGTGGAACGTGGCGCCCACGCTCACCCGGTTCCTGTCGCGGCACCTCTACCCGCGCGGGCCGATCCTGCTCACCGACTGGGGACCGACCAAGGACGGCTGGTTCCGCAGCGGGCAGGCGCACAAGCGCACGACGCTGGTGCGGCTGGCGGAGGAGTTCCCCGACGTCCGCTGGCTGCTCGTCGGCGACGACGGCCAGCACGACCCCGACCTGTACTCCGAGTTCGCCCGCAGCCACCCGCAGAACGTGGCCGCCGTCGCGATCCGGCACCTGTCGCCCACCGAGCAGGTGCTCGCCAGCGGCCTGCCCGTGCCGATGGACCAGGCCAAGTCCGTCCCCGGCACGCCCTGGGTGAGCGGCACCGACGGCGCCGCGCTGTCGAACCGGCTCGCCACCCTCGGCCTGCTCTGACCGTCGCCCCCCTCGGCGCGAGCGTCCGGTCCGTGGACCGGCGTGCTCGCAGGCTGGACACCGCACCGTGGCCCGCGCGCGGGCTGCGACCATGGTGGACGTGCTGAAGGCCCTGCTGCTCGAGAACCTCCACCCGCTCGCGTCGTCGCTGCTCGCGGAGGCCGGCGTCGAGGTCGTCACCCACGCCGGTGCGATGGACACCGACGAGCTGGTCGCGGCGCTGGACGGCGTCCACCTGCTCGGCATCCGGTCCAAGACCGAGGTGACGCAGAAGGTGCTCGAGAACGCGCCCGACCTGCTCGCCGTCGGCGCGTTCTGCATCGGCACCAACCAGGTCGACCTGGTCGCCGCGGCGTCGCGCGGCGTCGCGGTCTTCAACGCCCCGTTCTCCAACACCCGCTCCGTGGTCGAGCTCGCCATCGCCGAGATCATCGTGATGGCAAGGCGTCTCACCGAGAAGGACCGTGCTCTGCACGAGGGGCGGTGGGAGAAGTCGGCCACCGGGAGCCACGAGATCCGCGGCCGGCGGCTCGGCATCGTCGGCTACGGCAACATCGGCAGCCAGCTGTCGGTCGTCGCCGAGGCGCTCGGCATGCAGGTCTACTTCTACGACACCGCCGACAAGCTCGCGCTCGGCAACGCGCGCCGCTGCTCGTCGCTCGACGAGCTGCTGGAGGTGGCCGAGGCGGTCACGCTGCACGTCGACGGCCGTCCGGGCAACGCCGGGTTCTTCGGCACCGAGCAGTTCGCGCGGATGCGTCCCCGCTCGCTGTTCCTCAACCTGTCGCGCGGGTTCGTCGTCGACTACGACGTGCTGCGCGAGCACCTGGTCTCCGGGCACATCGCCGGTGCGGCCGTCGACGTCTTCCCGGACGAGCCCAAGGCCAAGGGCGACCCGTTCCACTCCTCGCTGCGGGGCATCCCGAACGTGGTGCTGACCCCGCACATCGGCGGGTCCACCGAGGAGGCGCAGGAGGACATCGGCCGGTTCGTGGCCACGAAGCTGCGCGACTTCGTCGAGCGGGGGAGCACCACGCTGTCGGTGAACGTCCCCGGCCTGGCGCTCGAGCCGCACCCCGGGCAGCACCGGATCGCGCACGTGCACCTCAACACCCCCGGCGTGCTGGCGACGGTGAACCGGATCCTGGCCGAGCACGGCGTCAACATCGAGGGGCAGCTGCTGGCGACGTCCGGCACCACCGGGTACGTGGTCACCGACGTCGCGTCGGCGCTGGAGGACGAGCTGCTCGCCGAGCTGCGGGCGATGCCCGAGACGGTGCGGCTGCGCGTCCTCGGCTGACGACGCCCCCGGCGCGAGCAGCGACCAGGAGCCTCCGCGGGTGGACGACGACGCGGTGGAGCACCTCGAGCGCGAGCTCGGCGTGCTGATGCGCGGGCCCGCTCGTTCTCCGGGCAGCTCGCCCGCGAGGTGCACCCGACCTCGAGCCCGGCGCCTACGCGATCCTGGTGCGCTCGCCGACACCGGTGGCGTCCGGCTCACCGACCTGGCCGGCTGGTTCGGCGTCGGCAAGCGACGATGTCGCGCCAGGTGGCGGTGCTCGAGCGGCTCGAGCTGTCGCCCGGGTCGAGGACCCCGAGGACGCCCGCGCCCAGCTGCTCTCGCTCACCGACTCGGCTCCCGCCGGCTCGGCGCGGCGCGCACCGCCGCGCGCCCGGTTCCGGGGGCTGCTCGACGCCTGGCCCGACACCGACGTGCGCACCCTCGGCGACCTGCTGCACCGCTTCAACGACCTGGGCGCCTGACGGGACGATCGGCAGGAGGCCGCCGAGGTGAGGCCGTGAGGGTCGGGGCGATCGCAGGAGGCCGCCCTCGTGCGCGAGAACCAGTTGCTGGGAGCAACGATGACAAGGTTATGGTTGCCGCAGGCAACGGAAAGCGGGAGCGATGCGGCGGATGGTCTCGGACCTGGTGCCGACGACCACACCGCCACCCCGCACCCCGTCCGACCGGACGCACCTCGTGAGGAGCACCACCACGCATAGGACCATACCGTCACCGCATGACCACCGTGTCCTCGCGCCTGCCGAAGGAGAGCGCTGCCGCCGCTGCCCAGCCGGCGTCGCGATGAGCCACCGCCAGGTGCTCGAGGCCCTGTCCGGCATCCTGCTCGGCCTGCTCAACACGATCCTGTCGACGACCGTGGTCGGCACCGCCTGCCGGTGATCGTCGCCGACCTCGGCGGCACCAGTCCGCGTACACCTGGGTGGTCAGCGTCGTCGCTGCTGGCGATGAACGGTCGAGCACCCGCTGTGGGGCAAGCTGGCCGACCTGGTCGACCGCAAGGCGCTGATCGAGGTGGCCTGGTGGCCTTCGTGGGCGTCGTCGGCGGTCGCCGGCCTCTCGCAGGAGACCGGCATGCTCATCGCGCAGCGCGGTCGCAGGGCATGGCCGCCGGCGGCGTGATGGCGCTGTGCGATGGTCGTGATCACCGACATCATCAGCCCGCGCGACCGCGGCCGGTACGTGGGAATCATGGGTGGCGTGATGTGGAATCGGGACGTCGGTGGCCCGCTGCTCGGCGGCGTCATCACTGACAGCGCTGGGCTGGCGCTGGAACGTTCTACGTCGGCGCTGCAGCTCGCGGTAGTCGCGCGATGGTCGTGCTGCAGCGCACGCTGCGGCTGCTCGCCTGGTCTGCGCGCAAGATAGTCAGGATCGACTACGCTCGGAGCGTTGCTCATCGCGTCCGGCGTGAGCGACGCTGCTGGTCTGGGTCTCGCTCGCGGGCGAGCAGTTCGACTGGGTCGACGCTGGAAGAGCGCCGCTGCTGGTCGGCGGCGGTCGTCATGCTGGTCGGTGGCCGTCGCTCGTGGAGACAGCGCGCCGACGAGCGGGTGATCCCGCTGCACCTGTTCCGCAACCGGACGCTGACCCTGTCCGTGGTCGCCAGCGCCGGCGTGGGCGTCGCGATGTTCGGCGCCTCGGTCTTCCTCAGCCGAGTACATGCAGCTCGCGCGCGGCCTTCTCGCCGACGGCGTCGGGACTGCACACCGACGCCGATCGATCATCGGACTCGCTGGTGTCGTCGACCGTGATCGGCCAGCTGGTCAGCCGCACCGGTCGCTACAAGTCCTACATGGTCGGTGGCGCCGTCGCTGCTCGTCGTCGGCATGGGGCTGATGGGCACGATCGACGAAGATCACGGCTCTTCTGGCTGCTCTTCGCTCTACATGGCGCTGATCGGTATCGGCATGGGTTGCGTGCATGCAGACCCTGGTGCTGGCCACGCAGAACACCGTGGACGTCCGCGCAGATGGGTTCTGCCACGGCCACTGTCGCCTTCTTCCGCAGCCTGGGCGGCGCCGTCGGCGTGGCCGCGCTCGGTGCGGTGCTTGCGCACCGGGTGCAGGACGAGATCGCCTCGGGCCTGGCCGACCTCGGGACCGCGCTCCCCGCCGACCAGGCGTCGGGCTCGGTGCCGCGGATCGACGAGCTGCCCCTGCCCGCGCGGGGGGTGTCGAGCACGCGTACGCCGCAGGGATCGCCGACCTGTTCCTCGCCTCGATCCCGCTCGCGCGTCGTCGCGCTGGTGGCGATCGTGTTCCTGCGGGAGGTGCCGCTCGGGGAGAAGACCGGGCTGCAGCAGCGCGCCGAGGTCGAGGCCGACCTCACCGTGGGCGATCTGGCGGTGCAGGTGCACCGGCGGTGGCCGGGCCACCGCGGGTGGCACCGGAGCGCGTCCGCACCTAGCGTCGCGCCCATGAGCGACGACACCACCGCCACCCGCGCCGCCGAGCTGCTGCGCCTGCACACCGACCCCGAGCTGCTCCAGGTCGTCAACGTCTGGGACGCCATCACCGCCAAGGTGGTCACCGACGTCCCCGGCACGACGGCGCTGGCGACGGCGAGCCACTCCATCGCCGCGACCCTCGGCTACGCGGACGGCGAGAACATCCCGGTCGCCGAGATGATCGACATGTGCGGCCGGATCGTCGCGGCGACGCACCTGCCGGTGTCGGCCGACCTGGAGGCCGGGTACGGCGACCCGGGCGACACCATCCGTCGGGCCATCGCCGTCGGCGTGGTGGGCGCCAACCTCGAGGACCAGATGAAGCCGCTGGACCAGGCGGTCGCCGCCGTCGCCGCGGTGGTCGCTGCGGGCGAGGCCGAGGGCGTGCCGTTCGTCCTCAACGCCCGCACCGACGCCTTCCTGCGCGGTGCCGACCGCGACCCCGCCGAGGTGCTGGCCGACGCGATCGAGCGCGGCAAGGCCTTCCTCGACGCCGGTGCGGCGTGCGTCTTCGTGCCCGGCAAGCTCGACCTGGACACCATCGGCGCGCTCGTCGAGGCGTTCGGCGAGCGGCGGTTGTCGACGATCGGGGTGCGGGGGACGCCGTCCCCGGCGGACCAGCAGGCGGCTCGGTGTCGCGCGGATCTCCTACGGGCCGTGGACGCAGCGGGTGGCGCTCACCGCGCTCGCCGACCTCACCGCCGACCTGCTCGGCGGCGGCGCGCTGCCGGAGGGCACCCGCCCGCTGAACTGAGCCCGATCGGCCGGGATCAGACCGCGCAGGAGTCGCCCTCGCACGACTCGGCGTCGGGTGCGCCGGCCAGCACGGTCACCGGGCTGCGCTCGGCCCACGCGTGGTCGAGGACGCGGGCGACGTGCTCGGTGGGCTGCGCGCCCGAGACCCCGAACTTCCCGTCGAGGACGAAGAACGGGACGCCGGTGATGCCGAACGCCCGGGCCTGCTGCTCGTCGGCCCGCACGTCGGCGGCGTAGCGGTCGCCGGCGAGGACCTCGCGGACCTCGGCCTCGTCGAGACCGGCAGCCACCACCACCGCGGTCAGCTCGTCGGGGTCGGAGACCGACAGGCCGTCGCGGAACGTACCGAGGTCGAGCGCCTCCTTGACCTGCTGCTGGACGCCGCGCTCGCGGGCGAGGTGCAGCAGCCGGTGGGCGTCGAAGGTGTTGCCGCCTCGCACGCGGTCGAACCGGAACTCCAGGTCCTCGGCGGCGGCGGTGGCCGTCATCTGGTCGAGCATCTCCTGCGCCTGCTCGGGGGTGCGGCCGTACTTGGCGGCGAGCAGCTCGGCCTGGGTGCCGTTCCGCTGCGTCGACGGCTCGGCGCCGGGGTCGAGCTCGAACGAGCGCCAGACCACCTCGACCTCGTCCCGGTGCTCGAACCCGGCCAGAGCGCGCTCGAACCGCGCCCGTCCCACCGAGCACCACGGGCACACCACGTCCGACCAGATGTCGATCCTCATGCCGGGCACAACACCGGCCCGGACGGGACGCTTCCCGCCGGTACGCGCGGGCCCGCGTCCGGACGGAGCGGCCGGTCAGCCGTCGAGGCGACCGGACGCGCGGTGCAGGACGAGCAGCACCTGCAGGTCGAGCGCCCGCGACCGCCAGCCCTCGCCGAGCAGCCGGTCGAGGGTCGCGAGCCGCTGGTAGAGCGTGTTGACGTGGACGCCGAGGGCGGCGGCGGTGGCGGTGGGCCGGCGCCCCTGCTCGAGGTAGGTGCGCAGGGTGTCGACCAGCGGCACCTGGCGCACCCGCTCCTCGGCGAGCACCCGGCCGAGCTCGCGCTGCACCTGGTCGGCGAGCTCCTGGCGTCCGGTGCGGCTGAGCAGGACGGCGAACACCCCGAGGTCGCCCGGCGCGGGCCAGGTCGCCGTCGCGGCCGAGGGCGGTGAGCGCCCGGGCGGTGCGGCCGGCGTCGGCGTAGGCGCGGCGCAGCCGTCCGCGGGCACCGGCCCGGCGAGCCCGGCCGTCGGCGCGCCCGGGCCGTCGCCAGGCGTCGTCCAGGTCCGTCCCGTCGGCAGGTCGGACGAGCACCAGCTGGCCCGCGCAGCGCCGCCGCGGCACCCGGTGCCGCCGGGCAGGCCGGCCGCCCACCGCCGCGCCGCCTCCGGGTCGCCGTCGGCCACCACGACGAGGTGCTCGCGGCGCGGGTCGAGCCCGGCGCCGCGGAACCGGCGCCGCTCCGCCGCGGGGTCCGCCTCGGCGCGGGTCAGCAGGTCGACGGTCGCGATGTCGCGGCCCAGCCGGTCGGCGCGCTCGGCGGCCCGGCGACCGGCCAGGGTCAGCGCGAGCACGGGCGCGGCGCGCTCCATGAGCAGCACGACGTCGGCCGGCGGGTCCGTCGGTCGTCGACGGCGAGCGCCCCGAGCAGGTCGCCGGCGGCCACGACGGGTTGGACGGTGCCGGGGTGCGGCTGCTGCGCGGCGTCGGGGTCGAGCCAGTCCAGCCGGGTCGGCGTCATCGCCCGCACCCGCTCGAGCAGCGAGTCGAGGTCGCCGCCCTCGAGCACCGCGGCGGTGAGCGCGGCGTCCAGGCGCAGCGTGTCCTGCAGCGCGGCCTCCGACTCGGCCAGCTGCTGGCGCGAACGGGCGTTGTCGATGGCGACGGCGGCGTGGGCGGCCAGGCCGGACAGCAGCCGGACCTCGTCGTCGTCGAAGGCGCCGCTCCTGCCGCTTCGCGGCCAGCAGCGCCCCGAGCACCCGGCCGCGCACGGCGAGCGGGACGCCGAGCAGCCCGCGCAGGCCCTCGGCCGACGCCGCGCGGTCGGCCGTCTCCTCGTGCGCGATCCGCGGTCTCCGAGCCGTAGTCGCGGGTCCACATCGCCTCGCCCGAGTCGACCACCCGGCCGATCAGCCCGCCGCCGCGCGGCAGCCGGATGCCCACCAGCCGCGGGCTGCGGGCGCCGTCGGCCACCACGATCCGCAACGCGTCGTCCTCGACCAGCGCCAGGTAGGTCAGGTCGACGCCGAGCAGGCGCCGCGCCTGCGCCGACCACCTCCTCCAGCAGGTCCTGCGGGTCGCGCACCACGGCGAGCCGCTCGGCCACGTCGTTGAGCGCGGCCAGCTCGACCGCGCCGCTGGCGGCGCTCGGCGAGCAGCGCCGCCACCTCGAGCGCGGCGCGGGCCTGGGCGTCGGCCTGCTCCGCCGGCGTCCCGGCGGCGACCAGCGCGCGCCGGTGCGCCTCCAGCGCCTCGACCGGCGCCTGCCCGGCCAGCAGGTCGACCCAGTCGGTCCCGGCTCCCATGTGGAGGATCCTCCCACCAGAACGGGACGACGGCAGAGGTTTCGTCCGTTGTCCGGCGCGGTGCCGCGGCGCCGGACCCTGGGTGCGACCCCGAGCGGCAGCGCCGCCAGCTCACGCCAGGAGACGCCATGACCAGCACGATCCCGTCGCCCCCCACGGCCGGCACCGACCTCCCGACCGCCCGCCGCCGACCGTCCCGAGCGCCGACCCGGTCGAGGAGGCGAAGCCGTCCGGGCTGCGCCGCCTGTCGTTCGGGCTGCTGATGGTCTACGTGGCCATCCTCGCCATCAACTCCGGCGGCCTCGGCATCCTGATCCCCGACCTGGTGGCCCGCCTCGACGAGGCCGAACAAGGTCGGCAACCTCGCGATCGTCTCCACCGTCGCGTTCCTGGCCAACGTCTTCGCCCAGCCGATCGCCGGCGCCCTGTCCGACGCCACCCGCTCGCGGTTCGGCCGCCGGACGCCGTGGATGGTCGGCGGCGGGCTCGTGGCCGCCGGCTTCATGGTCGGGCTGCCGATGGCCGGCTCGGTCGTCACCGTCGCGATCGTCTGGCTGGCCGTCCAGCTCGGCGTCAACGCCCTGCAGGCCGCGGCCACCGCGCTCGTCCCCGACCGCTACCCGCCCGCCCGCCGCGGCGGCGTCTCCGGCATGGTCGGCCTCGGCATCACCGTCGGCAACGCCGTCGGCGCGATCGTCGCCGGCTCCCTCGCCGCCCAGGGCGCGCTGCCCTACCTCGTCCTGGCCGTCCTGATGGTCGTGGTCGTCGGCACCTTCGTCGTGGTCAACCGCGACTCGTCCAGCGTCGCCGCCGCCGACGAGGTGCGGGAGCCCGTTCTCGCTCAGCGGCGTTCCTCGCGCGGCTTCTGGGTCAACCCCCGTCGCCACCCCGACTTCGCCTGGGCCTTCGCCTCGCGCTTCCTGATGGTGATCGGCTTCTACGGCGCCCAGACCTACGGCCTGTACATCCTGCGCGACTACGTCGGCCTGTCCGACACCGAGTCGACCGCCGTCGCCGCGCAGATCGGCGTCGTGCTGCTCGTCGGCGTGCTGATCTCCGCCCTCGGCCAGCGGCTGTGCTGTCGGACAAGGTCGGTCGGCGCAAGCCCTTCATCGTCTGGTCCTCGGTCGTCATGGCCGATCGCCCTGGCCGTCCCGCTGTTCGTGCCGACCGTCACCGGCGTGCTGGTCTACAGCTTCCTGCTCGGCCTGGGCTTCGGCACCTACATCTCCATCGACCTCGCCCTGATGACCGAGGTGCTGCCGGCCACGGCTGGCGAGCGCGCAGAGCAGCCGCGGGCCGCGACCTCGCCATCCTCGGCCTGGCCACCACGCTGCCGCAGGCGCTGAGCCCGTCGATCGCCGCGGGCCTGGTCGGCCTCACCGGCGGCTACCCGGTGCTGTTCGTCGCCGGCATCGTGTTCGTCATGCGTCGGCGCGATCGCCGTCCTGCCGATCAAGTCGGTCCGATGACCGGCGACCGATGAGCAGGCTCGACCTCGTGACCGAGGTCGAGCAGGAGCAGCCCGACGGACGCCCTGCGCGCGGCCCTGGCTCGACGCTGCTCCCCGCGGGCGACGGTCGTCACCGTCGCCGCGAGTCGCGGCGAGCGGTACCGCCACGACGAGGCCGAGTGGGCGCCGTCCGGCCCTCCCGGTCGCGGTGGTGCGGCCGACCACCGCCGAGCAGGTCCGCGACGTGGTGCGGCTGTGCCTCGAGCACGGCGCGCCCGTCGTGGCCCGCGGGGCCGGCACCGGGCTCTCCGGCGGCGCCAACGCCGTCGAGGGCTGCGTGGTCGTCAGCCTCGAGCGGATGGACGCCGTCGTCGAGGTCGAACACCCTCGAGCGCTACGCCGTGGTGCAGCCGGGCGTGGTCAACGACGACCTGCGGGCCGCGGTCGCCGAGCGTCGGCCTCTGGTACCCGCCGGACCCGGCCAGCTCGCCCTGGTCGACGATCGGCGGCAACGTCGCCACCAACGCCGGCGGCGTCTGCTGCGTCAAGTACGGCGTCACCCGCGACTACGTGCTGGAGCTCGCAGGTCGTCACCGGGCACCGGCGAGCTGGTCCGCGTCGGCCGACGCACCGCCAAGGGTGTCGCGGGCTACGACCTGGTCGGCCTGCTGGTCGGGTCCGAGGGCACCCTCGGGCATCGTCACCGAGATCACCGTGCGGCTGCGCCCGGCGCGCCCGGCCGAGCACACGGTCGTCGGGCTACTTCGGCTCGCTGGTCGCGGCCGGCGAGGCCGTCGCCGCCGTCGCGCGCGACCGGTGTCGTCCCGTCGGCGCTCGAGCTGCTCGACCGCCACTGCCTCGCCGCCGTGGACGAGTGGAAGAACATGGGCCTGTCGGCGGACGCCGCGGCGATCCTGCTGGCCCGCGTCGACGCCCCCGGCTCTGCCGGCGAGGCCGAGGCCGACGCCGTGCTCGCCGCCTTCGAGGCGGCCGGCGCCACCTGGGCGGCGCGCTCGGCGGACCCCGAGGAGGCCGACGCCCTGTTCGGCGCCCGCCGCCTCGCCTACCCCGCGCTGGAGCGGCTCGGCCCGGTGCTCACCGAGGACGTCTGCGTCCCGGTCGGGCGGTGCCGGCGATGCTCGAGCGGATCGAGGAGATCGGCCGACGGCACGACGTGCTGATCGCCAACATCGCCCACGCCGGCGACGGCAACCTGCACCCGCTGCTCATCACCCCGCCCGGCGACGACGCGGCCCGCGCCCGCGCCCAGGCCGCCTTCGACGAGATCATCACCGCCGCACTGGATCTGGGCGGCACCGTCACCGGCGAGCACGGCGTGGGCCTGCTCAAGCGCGACGGCCTGGCGGCCGAGCTCGACCCCGTGGTCGCCGAGATGCACCGCGCGCTGCGGCGCGCGCTCGACCCGCACGGCATCCTCAACCCCGGCAAGGTCGTCGCGGTCTGAGCGACGCCAGGTGGTCAGGCGCTCAGGCGGTCGGGCCGGGGACCGACAGCCGCGGGAGCAGGCGCGGGAGCAGGTCCTGGTCGGCCGGCCCGAGGTCGGGGGTGAAGTCCCACGACGTGCCGCCGTAGCCGTCGGTGAGCACGCCGCCGTCGCCCGCCGGCACCGTGCGGCAGGCGCGCAGCAGCACCGACAGGTGCGGCACCGGCACCGCCTCGCTCTCGGTGGCGGACAGCACCACCTGCACCCCGAGCTCGGGCCCGCGGTCGACGACCTGGTGCAGCAGGCCGAGCGCGTGGTCGTCGAGACCGGTGGGCACGTCGTGCACGACGAGCAGCCGCGGGCGCGCGTCGAGCTCGTCCAGGGCCTCGGGATGGCCTGCCTGGTAAGCCATCTCGACCAGGTCGAGGTGGCGCACGAGATCGGCCAGCGCCGCCGTGGCGGCGCCCGGGTCGGTGGCGACGGGCCCGAGGGCGGGCATCGGCGCGGGGTTCGTGCCGCCGACGTCGACGACCGTGACCGCGAACGTCCCGGGCGGGGCGGCCGCCAGCACCCGGGTGGCGATCGCCCGCAGCACGTGCGCGGCCGCGAGCGGCCCGCCGGTGGCGCCGTCGACCCGCACCGGCAGGTGCAGGGGCAGGCCGATCAGCATCGGCACGGCCAGGCCCGGCGCGTCGTCGACGCCGAGGGTGCCGATCCGCACCGCGGCCGCCCGTTCGGTGGCGGGCTGCCACGACCGCCAGGCCGCCGAGGTCCACTCCGCCATCGGCGCCGGCAGCGTGGACTCCAGCCCCGCGAGCTCCTCGCGCAGCTGGGCCGTGTCGCGGGCGTGGTTCGCCCGGGCGGTGGCGACCATCGCGTCGTGGTCGCGCTCGGCGGCGGCGCGGGCGGCCTCGCCCGCCGGCCCGGAGCGCGTGCGCGGGTCGGCCACCACCTGCTCGAGCGCGCGCTCGAGCCGGGACGCCGCGTACTCCAGCGTCGAGCGGAGCGAGGCGGTCGACCGGGAGGCGTCCTCGAGGATGCCGGCCGCCTGGCGGGCGAGCCGCTCCTGCACCGACGTCCCGGGCGGCGCCGGTGCGGGCGCGGTGGACGCCGGCGGCCGCGGCACCGACGACGGCGGCGCGGGAGCGGCGGTGACGGGTGGCGCGGGCGCCGGCGCCGGGTCCTCGACCTCGACACCGTGCCGCGTGACGACCTCGGCGAGCCCGCCGTCGTAGCCCTGCCCCACCGCGCGCACCTTCCAGGCGCCCGCCCGCCGGTAGAGCTCGCAGGCCACCAGCGCCCGCTCGGACGTCAGCCCGGTGGGCGTGAAGCCGGCCAGCGGCCTGCGCGGCTCCGACCAGCTCGATCCGCGGCGCGGGTCCGCTGCCGAGCGGCGGCGCCCCGGGGTCGGTGCTGACCACGACGAGGACGGTGGCGACGTCGGGGTCGACGCGGTCCAGCGCCACGTGCACCTGCTGCGGCGGGCCCGGCGACCAGGTGGCGGCGCCGGCCACAGGCTGGTTGTAGAAGGCCAGATCCGCACTGCTGCGGACCTTCTCGTCCGCGCCGAGCAGCAGCGCCGACACGTCGCCGGGGTGGTGCACCCGGACCGTGACGACGGGGTCGGGCCAGGGGAGGTTCTGGCCCTTGACCAGGTCGGTGGTCACGCTCGCGCCCGGGGCCGCCGGCTCAGGACCGCTTGAGGAACCGGGGCAGCTGCTGGATCGCCTCGGTGGGCACCCGCGCCTGGATGCCCTCGCCGATCGCCTGCAGCTTCCAGCCGCCGCCCTCGCGGTAGACCTTGGCCATGATCATCCCGGTGGAGGGCATGCCGCCTGCGAGCGTGTAGCGCGCGAGCTCGGCACCGGTGGTCTGGTCGACCAGGCGGCAGAACGCGTTCTGCACCTGCTCGAAGGTCTGGCCCTCGTACGACGTGACGACGAAGAACAGCGTGCTGACGTGCACCGGCACGCGGGTGAGGTCGACCATCACCACCTCGTCGTCGCCGTCGCCCTCACCGGTGCGGTTGTCGCCCATGTGCTGGATCGAGCCGTCCTTGGTGCGCAGCTGGTTGTAGAACGCGACGTCGACGGCCTGCTCGTCCGCGAACAGCACGCAGGAGGCGTCCAGGTCGATGTCGACCTCGCGCGAGCCGAAGAACCCGCCCTTCTTGATCGGGTCCCAGCCCAGTCCCATCCGGATCATCGTGAGGGCGACGCCGCCGTCCTTGGACAGCGAGACCTTCTGGCCCTTGGACAGGCTGACCGTGCGGCCCTTCATCAGGCTGACCTCGCCCTGCCCTGCCCTGGCCCTGCGGCTGCTGGCCGGCTGCTGCGGCGGGGGCGGGGCGGCGGGCTGGCCGTACGACGGAGCCGGAGCCGGCTGGCCGTACGACGGAGCCGGCGCGGGCTGGCCGTACGACGGGGGCGCGGGCGGCGCGCTCTGGGGCGGGGCCGGCGGCGGAGGCGGCGCCTGGCCGTACGACGGCGCCGCCGGTGCCGGCTGGCCGTAGGACGGCGCGGCGGGCGGACCGGACGGGCTGGCGCGGCGGGGCGGGCTGGCCGTAGGACGGTGCGGCGGGGGGCGCGGCCGGTGCGGGCGGGACGGCGCGGCGCGGCGCGGGACGGGCGGGCGGCGCGGCGGGTGCCGGGGGAGCCGCAGCGGCCGGGGCCGCGTCGTCCACGGAGACGCCGTGGTCCTTGATCAGGTCGGCGAGGCCGCCGGCGTAGCCCTGGCCCACCGCGCGGACCTTCCACGACCCCTGGCGGCGGTACAGCTCGAGCGCCACGACGATGCTCTCGCTGTCGAGGCCCGGTCATGGTGAACTCCGCCTGCTGGCCGCCGGCGCCGTCGGTGACGCGCGCCACCGGCTGGCCGACGGCGCCGAAGCGCCCGTTCGGGTCGTCGAGGGAGGTCACCAGGCGGACGGCGTGCACGTCGGCGGGGACCTGCCCGAGGTCGACCTCGACCTTCCAGCCCTGCCCGCCGGCGGGCTGCACGCAGCGGACGCCCGGGCCCGGTGGGCTGGTTGTAGAACACGAAGTCGGCGTCGGACCGCACCTTGCCGCTCTCGGTGACGAGCAGCGCCGACAGGTCGGCGGGCGCGCCCACGTCGACGGTGAGCACCACCTGGTGGGTGGTCAGCGGCGCGTTGCCGCCCTTGGTCAGCTGGGTCACTGGGTCGTCCCTCCGGGGTCGCGGCTGCGGTAGCCGTGCGCGGTCGGGCCAAACCTACCCGCGCGACGCCGCGGTCCGGGGGCGCTCCGCCGGGCGCCGCCCGGCCGGACGCACTCCTCACGGCACCGTGTGCGCGCGACCACCGCCCGCCGCGTCCCGGTGGCCGCCGCTGCCCCTCGTTCGACGAGGCGCACGCCCCGACGCCCGCCCGCGGGTCAGCGCACCAGCGGGGTGACCGGCTGGTCGCGCCACAGCCGTACCCAGCTGGTGGTGGCCGCTGTCAGCGCGGTGCCGCAGGCGGAGCAGGTGGAGGGGTCGTCGCTCGTGCGGCCGCAGACCTCGTGCAGCAGCTCGAGCCGTCCGGGACCCGTTGCGGGCGTCTGCTTCTCGCCCCACAGCGCGTCACCGCGGCGCGCACCCGCACCTTCTGGGCGCTGTTCGCCGGCTTCGCGATCTGCGGGGCGACCACCAACGGGCTGATCGGGACGCACTTCGTGCCGGCGGCCCACGACCACGGGATGGCCCAGACGACCGCCGCTGGCCCGCTCGCGGTGGTGGGTGTGTTCGACATCGTGGGCACGATCGCCTCGGGCTGGCTCACCGACCGCTTCGACCCGCGGATCCTGCTCGCCGTGTACTACGCGGGCCGCGGGGTGGGGCTGGCGCTGCTGCCGGCGCTGCTCGGCGACAGCGTGCACCCGAGCATGATCGCCTTCGTCGTCGTGTACGGCCTGGACTGGGTGGCCACCGTGCCGCCGACGGTCGCCTTGTGCCGGCAGGCGTTCGGCGACGCCGGGACGATCGTGTTCGGCTGGGTGTTCGCCGCCCACCAGCTCGGTGCGGCGGCCGCGTCGGTGGCTGCGGGCTTCGTGCGCGACGTGACCGGCGACTACGCCCTCGCGTGGTTCTCCGCAGCAGGTCTGTGCGTCGTGGCGGCCGTGATCCCGCTGGCGGTCACCAGGGCGCGTCCGGCCGCCCCGGTCGAGCAGGAGCCCGTGCCGGTCTGACGGTTCCGGGATGGCGGGACAGACGGGACATGCTGACCACCTGCTGACGGCGTGCGCCGAGACCGCCTCACGGCGGGTCGAGGTCGCGGGCCGTCCGGGGCGTGCGCCAGCGCAGGCCGGTGGCGCGGGTGGCCTGGACGGTCTGGTGGAAGGTGTTGCGCCGCAAGGCGGCGGTCGGGGTCGAGCCGGTCGGGTGGTCGGAACCAGGGGAGGCCGTCGCGCATCACCATCACCCAGGCGTCCTCGGTCGTGTCGTCGGGCTGGGCGTGGATCTGGCTGTGGTGGCGGTGGCAGAGCAGGGCGAGGTTGTCGATGGTGGTGGGTCCGCCGCGGGACCACCAGATCACGTGGTGCGCCTCGCACAGCGAGGGTGGGGTGGTGCAGCCGGGCCAGACGCAGCCCTGGTCGCGGGCGGCCAGGGCGGTCTGCTGGGCGGCGGTGGCGAGCCGGCCGATCGTGTCCATCGCCAGCACCCGACCTGCCTTGTCCAGGACGACGCGGTCGACGACGGCGTCGCACGCGATCCGGGTCAGCGCACCCCGGCCGACCAGGGCGCCGTCGGTCGTCACCGCGGCGCCCGCACCCTGCGTGCCGGCGAGCTGCTCCGGGGTCGTCACGACCACGACCCGCGGGACCGCGCGGGCGGCGGTGCCGAGGCCGTCGTGCTCGGCCGCCGCACGCGCCATCTGCACCAGTGCGTCCGCGCGGCGCTGACCCCGCGTCCGCACGTCCGCCGCAGGATCGGCACCGCTGCTGGGCTCGGTCGCGGCGGCACGGTCCTTCTCGACGAAGTGGTCCAGCACGGTGGCGACGGTGAGCCCGCCGGCCTGGTCGAGCTGGCCGCTGAGCAGGACCATCCCGGTCTGGTCGGTCGCGATCGCGAGGTGCCGCCGGTCCAGGGCGTTCTCGTCGTACCGGTCCGCCCTGTCCGGGGTGATCACCGACAGCAGGTGCCGCGCCAGGTAGTCGGCGCCGGCCGGGGTCGAACCCGCGGGCGTGCTCGGTCAGCAGACCGTCGACCTCGTCCCGTCGCTCCCGCACCAGCCGGACCGGCAGCCGCTTCAGCGGCCGACCGCGCGACGTCGACGTGCTCACGGGACACCGCACCGGCCGCGAGCGCCCCGCCGAGCTCGCGCAGGGTCGCCGGTGTCGGGGCAGGTCAGCTTCGCGTTCTCCACATCGGCCGACGCCCGCCTGGCGGAGACCCGGCACCGGGACTTCAGCAGGCTCACCGTCCGCGCGCCCTGCTCACCGCGGGCGTCCGGGGTCTCCCGGGACACCGACTCCCGCAGCGCCGTACCGCGTGCCGCCTCGGTGCGCGCGCCGACCTCGGTGAGTCCCGACGACGAGGGTCGGTCGAGCTGGCTGTCGTCCAACGACCAGGTCGATGCCTCCAGGACCTGGTCCAGACCCTGCTGGATCAGCGCCAGACCGACGAACGCCGGGTGCCCCGACCCCGCGCCTACCGTCTCAGCCGCCATACCCACAAGACTAGGTGCGACCACCGACAACCGCTGTCCCGCAACGGTTCCTGTGGACAGAACCCCGCGGGAGAGGCCGAGCTGTGGACGACGCGCACGATCGGGTGTCAGCGCCGGCGGGCTACCACGACGGCGTCGTCCAGCGTCCCGCCGGGGGCTCCCGGCTGTGCCCGTCCGACGCGTGCGGTGCTCCGCGACCAGCACCTCCCAGACGTCCGGGTCGAGCGCCGCCGTCACCACCTCGGGGGTGAACGTCGTGCCCGCTGCCGGGCCGTGCCCCTCGCCGTGGCCGTGGGTCCCGTGGTGACCGTGCCCGCCGGTGTGCTGGTGCCCGACGACGAGCAGCGTGCCGCCCGGGGCGACCGCGGCACCGAGCTGCTCGACCATCCGACCGGCTGGTCCGGTGGGGTGCGCGTAGTGGGAGCAGACCAGGTCGAAGCGACCGGTGGGCGGCGACCAGGCGGCGAGCTCGGACCGGACCCAGGTGATCCGCCCGGCGACCTGCGACCCGAGCACCTCCGCACGCCCGCGGGCACGGTCGAGCGCGGTCTGCGCGACGTCGAGAGCGGTGACGTGCCAATCGTTCTCGGCCAGCCAGAGCGTCTCCGCCCCCTCGCCGCACCCGGCGTCGAGCGCACGGCCGGGCTCGAGCCCGCTCGCCACCTCCACGAGGTACGGGTTGGGCGGGTGGGCCGTGCCGGCGCCCTGCGAGCGGTAGCGGTCCTCCCACCAGGTGGGGTCCAGCCCGTGCTCGCCCGTCTCGTGATCCACGGTCCGAGTCTGCCCGACGTCCGGTCGGTGCGCGGAATGCCTCTCCCCGCAGCGGGGTTGGCCCGGCATGGGCAGAGCGGTGCTGGCGACGGGGTACGGCGGGCCCGAGGTCCTGGAGGTGGTCGAGGTCGCGACGCCGGACCCGGGACCCGCGCGAGGTGGTCGTCGACGTCCGCGCCGCCGGGGTGAACCCGGCCGACCGCAAGTCCTACGACGGCACCTTCGGTACCGACCCCGCCGCCCTGCCGAAGAGGCTGGGCTCCGAGGTCGCGGGGATCGTGTCGGCGGTGGGGTCGGACGTCGAGCGGCTCGCCGTCGGGGACGAGGTGATCGCCTACCGCGTCACCGGCGGCTACGCCGACCAGGTGCTGGCCGGCGCGGCCGACGTCTTCCTCCGGCCCCGGGCGCTCACCGTGGAGCAGGCCGCGGGCCTGCTGCTCACGGGTGCGACCGCCGCGCACCTGCTGCACGCCACCTCCGTCGCGGCGGGTGACACGGTCCTCCTGCACGGGGCATCGGGCGGCGTGGGGAGCGCGGTGGTCCAGCTGCTCGTCGAGCGCGGCGCCCGCGTCATCGGCACGGCCGGTCGCGGGCGCCAGGACGACGTGCGCGCGCTCGGCGGCGAACCGGTGCCGTACGGGGACGGCCTGCTGGAGCGGGTCCGGGACCTCGCTCCCGACGGCGTCGACGTCGCTCTCGACACGGTGGGCACCGACGAGGCGGTCGACGTCAGCCTGGCCCTGGTGGCCGACCGCGACCGGATCGCCACGGTGGCGGCGTTCGCCCGGGCGCCCGGGCTCGGCATCCGGCTGCTCGGCGGCGGACCCGGTGCCGATCCCGGCACGCAGGTCCGGTCAGCAGCCCGTGCCGCGCTGGTGGCCCTCGCGGACGAGGGACGGCTCACCGTCCGCGTCGACCGGACGTTCGCGCTGGACGACGTGCGCGCCGCGCACGCGCACCTCGCGTCGGGAACGGCTCGCGGCAAGGTCGTGCTGGTGCCCTGAGCCCGCGGGTGCGTCCGGGGGTCGACGGGAGCTCAGCGACCGGCGTCGGCCGCGAGCACCTGCTCGCGCAGGATGTCGGCGTGGCCGGCGTGCTGGGCCAGCTCGCCCACCACGTGCAGGAGGACCCACCGCAGCGGCAGCGGCCCGCGCCGGTTGCCGTCGAGGGTGTCGTCGGGCGCGAGCCCGGCGACCGCCCGGCGCGAGTCCTCGCACGCCTCGCGGTGCGCCTGCTGCACCGAGGCGACGGTGTCGTCGTCGTCGAGGACGAACGACTCGTCCGGGGTCGCGGGGATCCCGATCTGCTCGCGCGACCGGCCGGTCACCGCCTCGTCGAACCACACCCTCTCGACGAACGTGGCGTGCTTCACCAGGCCGAGGAGCGTCGTGCGCGACGGCACGAGCGAGCGACGCGCCTGCTCGTCGGTGAGGCCGTCGAGGCAGCGCTGCAACGACTCCCGGTGCAGGTCGACGAACGCCTCCAGCTGGGCGCGCAACGGCTGGTCGAAGGAGCCGTGGTGGTGAGGGTGCACGCGTCGATGGTGCCACCGCGGGTGGGGTCCTCGGGTGTCGTCACCCTCCGCACACCACCTCGGGCGCCGGCACGGATAGCCTGCGGCTCATGCCGACCGACGGACGCGCCGACCTGAGCGCGGTGGTCAAGGCCTACGACGTGCGCGGCGTGGTGCCGGACGAGTGGGGTCCGCGCGAGGCGACCGCTCTCGGCGCCGCGTGCGCCGACGTGCTCGGCGTCGCCGGACGCCCCTTCGTCATCGGGCACGACATGCGACCGTCCTCGGGCGCTCTGGTCGACGCCTTCGCCGACGGCGTCACCGCCCGTGGGGGCGAGGTCGTGCTGATCGGCCTCGCGTCGACCGACGGGCTCTACTACGCGAGCGGCGTCCTGGACTGCCCCGGAGCGATGTTCACCGCCTCGCACAATCCCGCGCGGTACAACGGCATCAAGGTCTGCCGACCGGGTGCGCGGGCCGTCGGCCAGGACACCGGCCTCGCCGCCGTGCGCGAGCGGGCGGAGCGCTACCTCGCCGACGGCGTGCCGGAGGCCGAGCACCGCGGCGCTCGCGAGGAGCGGGACCTGCTGCGGGGCTACGCCGAGCACCTCCGCGGCCTCGTCGACGTCTCGGCCGGACGCCGTCTCAAGGTCGTCGTCGACGCCGGCAACGGGATGGCCGGCCACACCGTCCCCGCGGTGCTCGGACGCGCCGCCGGTCTCGACCCGCTGCCGATCGAGCTGGTGCCGCTGTACTTCGAGCTCGACGGCAGCTTCCCGAACCACGAGGCCAACCCGCTCGAGCCGGAGAACCTGCGCGACCTGCAGGCCGCGGTGGTCGAGCACGGCGCCGACGTCGGGCTGGCCTTCGACGGCGACGCCGACCGCTGCTTCGTGGTGGACGAGCTGGGCGGACCGGTGAGCCCGAGCGCCGTGACGGCGATGGTGGCGGTGCGCGAGGTGGCCAAGGAGCTGGCCGCCGGGCGTCGAGCCGGTGGTGATCCACAACCTGATCACGTCGCTCGCGGTGCCGGAGATGGTGACCGAGGCGGGCGGCACGCCGCTCCGCACCCGCGTCGGCCACTCGTTCATCAAGGCCGAGATGGCTTCCAGCGGAGCCGTCTTCGGCGGCGAGCACTCCGCCCACTACTACTTCCGCGAGTTCTGGGGCGCCGACACCGGCATGCTCGCGGCGCTGCACGTGCTGGCGGCGATGCAGGAGTCGGACGTCCCGATCTCGCAGCTCGCGGCCGGGTACGAGCGCTACGCCGGCAGCGGCGAGATCAACTCCCGCGTCGAGGACGTGCCGTCCGCGGTGGCTCGCGTCCGCGCTGCGTTCGACGAGCCGCGGCAGCTTCGACGGCCTCGACGGGCTCACCGTCACCGGTCCCGCCCGGGAGGACGCGACCGTCCGGTGTGGTGGTTCAACCTGCGCGGCTCCAACACCGAGCCCCTGCTGCGGCTCAACGTCGAGGCCGTCGACGTCGCGACGATGGGGTCGGTGCGCGACGAGGTGCTGGCGCTGGTGCGTCAGGAGACCTGACCCCGACCCGGTCAGCGACCGCCGTCGCGGACGTCGACGGACGCCGTCCGCCACAGCGCCGCGAGGCCCGGCGCGGGCACGGGTGGCATCACCGTCGCGCCGCCGACCCAGTCGGCGTCGTCGTACAGCGTGGGGTCCGGGGTCACGACGCGACGTCCGGTGGAGCCGACCAGGACCGGGTCCCACCTCCTCGGTCGACCGCCGGCACCAGGGCGTCGCGCGGGTCGCGGCCTCCTCGACGACGCGGACGCGGTGCAGCCGGATGCCCAGGCTGGACAGGGCGATCCGCCGCGCGGCGTCGACAGGGTCCTCGTCGGGCCCTGGTGGGCGTGCAGCGCCGGCAGCCAGGCGCCGCCGGCGTCGCGGTGCCGGAACGCGCGCCGCAGCGCCAGCAGGTCGCCGGTGCCGTCGAGGGTGTACAGGGTGAGGACCGCCGAGGGGGAGCCGTGCTCGTCCATGCCCGCACTTCCTGCCCGCTGCGGCCGGACGGATGCACGAGGCCTCAGGGGGATCCTGCGTTCAGCCGGGTGGCGCGGGCGGATCGGTCTCCCAGCGCGCCCGGCGCTCGTCGTCCGACTGCTCCCACCACGGGGTACCGCGCTCGCCGAGGGCGACCTTGGCGGCCTGGACGCCGTCCCGGGCCGTCCGCTCGCCGTCGGTGCCCTTGGACCGCCCCACCTCGCGCCGCCACGCCATCAGCACGTTCGTGAGCTGCGGCGCCGGTCCTCGCGGGATCGCGGGGTCGGTGGCGCGCCACCGGCGGCCGTCGATCACCAGATAGCGGCCGTCGTCGGTCGATCTCCGGGCCCTCGCTGCTCCCTGCACCACCACCGGCCACCTCGTGATCCTCACCCGCTGACGCGCGCGGCGCCATCCGTGGCGCGGCAATGCCGTTGCCCCGGCGGCGGCCGGCACCGAGGATCGAGGGCGTGGACGCCGAGGGCAGCGCGGGTGCCCGCTGCGTCGTCCTGGTCGAGGGCCGCAGCGACGTGGCGGCGCTGCGCGTGCTGGGTCGCACGGCTCGAGCCTCGGCTCCCCGTCGATCGAGGTGGTCTCGATGGAGGGCGTCACCAACGTGGGGCACCACCTGGCGGCGATCGCCGCCGACCCGGCGGCGCCGCGGTCGTCGGTCTGTGCGACGCACCCGAGGTGCGGTTCGTCGCTGGGCGCCCTGCGCCGGCGCGGCCACGACGTCGCGAGCAGGGACGACCTGGCGGTGCACGGCTTCCACGTGTGCGACGACGACCTGGAGGACGAGCTGATCCGGGCGGTCGGCGTCGACGAGGTGGTCGACGTGGTGGCCACCCTGGGTGAGCTCCCGCGCCTCGACACGTTCCGGCGCCAGCCCGCCCAGCGCGCCCGCTCGCTGCACGACCAGCTGCACCGCTTCGCCGGCACCACGTCGGGACGCAAGGCCCGGTTCGCGGCGGCGCTGGCCGAGCAGGTCGTCCTCGACCGCGTGCCGGCGCCGCTGCGGAACGTGCTGGAGGCGGCCCACGACCAGGCCGGGGTCAGCCCAGGTCGGGCACCTGGTCCTTGACGTCGTCGTCGCCGGCGGGGGCCGGCGGCGCGGTCGGCGCGTAGATCACCCGGATCACCCCGGTGGGGAAGACCTCGCTGGCCACGACCGACAGGTGGTAGGCGTCGCCGCCCTCGTCGAACAGCCGGCGTCCCGTGCGCGCGGCCACCGGGTGCACCAGCAGCCGCAGCTCGTCGACCAGGCCCGCCGCGAGCAGCTGCTGGATGACGGAGATCGAGCCGGGGACGAGGACGCCCTTGACGTCCGGGTCGGCCTTGAGCGCCGCGACGCCTCGACGAGGTCGCCGTCGAGCAGCTCGGAGTTGCGCCAGGTGAGCTCGAGCGGCTGGCGCGAGACGACGACCTTGCGCAGGTCGCCGAGCTGCTTGGCCATCGGCGCGTCCTCCTCGCCCGCCTCCTCGCGGTCCGGCCACGCGCCGGCGAAGCTGTCGTAGGTCTCGCGCCCGAGCAGCAGGACGTCGCTGGTGGCGTAGTCCTCGGTGACGGCGCGGCCCATGTTCTCGTCGAAGTAGGGGAAGTGCCACGCCGGGTCGATCTCGGCCACGCCGTCGGCGGAGATGAACAGGGTGGAGATGAGCTTGGCCATCGTGGAGGTCCTTCCAGGAGCGGTCGTCGTCAGGCGTTGGACCTCGCGCCGGCAGCGAAGTCATCGCTCGGCCGACGTCGGAGTCCGTCCCCGACCCTAGGTGTGACCGAGCCCCGGTTGTGGCCCGCTCGCGCGTGCACCTAGCGTCGTGGACGTGGACGAGCCGGGGACGCCGCGATGAGCACCGGGCACGGCCACGGCGGTCGCGACCAGCGCGGGCGGCAGGCACCGGTGGCGCCTGGCCGTCTCGTTCGTCCTGGTGGCGGGCTTCTTCGTCGTCGAGCTCGTCGCCGGCCTGGTCTCGGGGTCGCTGGCCCTGCTGTCCGACGCCGGTCACATGGCGGCCGACGTCGTCACGCTGGGCGCCGCGCTGGTGGCCACCCGGATGGCCACCCGCCCCGACCGGACCGGCCGCCGGACCTACGGCTCGTTCCGCGCCGAGGTGTTCGCGTCCGGCCTCGCCGTGCTGGTGATGCTCGGGGTGGCGGTCTTCATCGCGGTCGAGGCGGTGCGGCGGATCGGCGCGGAGGCCGAGGTGGCCGGCGGGGCGATGCTCGCGGTCGGGGCCGTCGGCCTCGTGGTCAACCTGGTCGCGCTGGTGCTGCTGCGGGCCGGCGCGAAGGAGAGCCTGAACGTCAAGGGCGCCTACCTCGAGGTGGTCGCCGACACCGTGGGCTCGCTCGGCGTGGTCGTCGCCGGCGCGCTGGTGACCTGGACGCGGCGGACCTGGTGGGACACCGCCATCGCGCTCGCCATCGCGGTGTTCGTCGTCGTCCGCGCGGTGGCGCTGGCCCGTGAGGTCCTGGCCGTCCTGGGGCAGCACGCGCCGGCGGGCGTCGAGCCCACCGAGATCACCGCCGCCCTGGCCGCGCTGCCCGGCGTGGGCGACGTGCACGACCTGCACGTGTGGCAGCTGACGTCCGGCATGAACGTGGCGACGGCGCACCTCGTGACGTCCGAGCACGGCACCACGCACGAGGTCCTGGACCGGGCCCGGCAGGAGCTGAAGACGCGGTTCGGCATCGCGCACGCGACGCTCCAGGTGGAGCCGGCGGACCACCGGGGCTGCGACGAGGTGACCTGGTAGCCGCTCCGCGCAACCGGTGGCGAGCAGCGCCGCGACCACGCGGGGGAGCCGGTTGTCCATGACGCCGCCGACCACCGGCCCCGCCCGGCCCGGGAGCCAGACGCCGAGGTCGCCGAACAGGAGCACCCGGTCACCGACGAGAGCGCCGACGACCACCACGACGACGACGGCAGCCGCGCACGCCGCCAGCACCAGGCGGAGGCGGCGCCGGGGTGACGGAGACCGCGATCCGGCGCCCTCGTCCCCTGGTCGTCAGGGCGGCTGGGTGCGAGGGTGGGTGCACACCGGTCGGAGGGGGGCGCCGTGGCACGGGTCGTCGAGGTCATCGCGGATCTGCACGTGGCCGACATCGGCGCTGCGAGAGAGTTCTACGCCGGCTTCCTCGGCCTCGGCACGACCGAGTTCGACCTCGGCTGGGTCGCGCGGTTCACCTCGCCGGACACCGGCGCCACGGTCCAGGTCGTGACGCGCGACGCGACCGCCGCGCAGGACCCGGTGCTCTCGGTCAAGGTCGACGACGTGGACGCCGCCTACGAGGACGCGGTCCGTCGCGGCTACGAGATCGTGCACCCGCTGACGACGGAGGAGTGGGGCGTGCGGCGGTTCTTCGTCCGCGACCCCGCCGGCAACGTCCTGAACCTGGTGCAGCACCACACCTGACCCGGGGTGGCGACCGCCTGCAGCGCTCAGCCGCGGTACTGCATCCTGACCGGGCACTCGAACGGGCCCCGGGCACGCAGGCCGACGTCGTTCAGGTACCCGACGATGATCCGGTAGGCGCTGAACAGCCCCACCTCGGTGTAGGCCACCTTGTGGGCGTCGCAGTAGGCCCGCACGAGCGGCCTGGCCAGCCGCAGGTTGGGGCGCGGCATGCTCGGGAACAGGTGGTGCTCGATCTGGTAGTTGAGGCCGCCCAGGGCGAAGTCGACCCAGAGGCCGCCACGGACGTTGCGGGACATCAGCACCTGACGGCTGAGGAAGTCGATCCGGGAGCCGGCCGGGACGATGGGCATGCCGATGTGGTTGGGGGCGAACGACCCGCCCAGGCACAACCCGAAGACGGCCGACTGGACCGCGAGGAACGCGACGGCCTTGCCGGGCGGCAGGACGAGCAGCACGGCCGCGACGTACGCCGCCAGCCGCAGCACGACGAGCCCGGCCTCGGTCCGCTGGGCGCGGGACGACCCGCGGACCACGAGCGGCCGCATGCTGGCGACGTGCAGGTTCAGGCCCTCCAGGGTCAGCAGCGGGAAGAAGTACCAGCCCTGGTGGCGGGCGAGCCAGCGGGTCAGGGCGGTGCGCCGGCCCTCGACGGCGGCACGGGTGAAGGCGAGGGCGCCGGGGGCGATGTCCGGGTCGCGTCCCTCCTGGTTCGGCGCGGCGTGGTGGGTGTTGTGCTTGTTCCTCCACCACTCGTGGCTCAGCCCGGCGGCCATGGCGAGGACCCGGGCGGCCCACAGGTTCCAGGGCCCCGATCGGAAGATCTGACGGTGCGCGGCGTCGTGCCCGAGGAAGCCGAGCTGGGTCATGGCGACCCCCATGGCACCGGCCAGCAGCAGCTGGTGCCAGGAGTCGCCCAGCCAGGCGAAACCCCACCAGAGCGCCGCGAACGCCCCGAGCGCCAGCGACATCCGGGTCCAGTAGTAGGCGTGGCGCCGGCGCAGCAGACCGCTCTCGCGGATCTCGGCGGCCAGGGCGGTGTACAGGCTGGTGGCGTCGGACCCGCGGGTCCGACGAGCGAGGACGGGGTCGCCGACCAGCGGGTCGAGGGTGCCGGTCATGGACATCTCCTTCGCTCGTGAGCGCGGGCGCCCGGAGACGACGACGGACCCCGCAGACCGCTGTGCAGCGCCACCGGGGTCCGGGGCGGCGTGACGGGACGACACAACCACGCCCCGTGCGGCAGGGCAACCGGGCCGGCGGGCTCCGACCCTCGGACGGACCTACGGCACGGAGTGGTCGAACCGCCACGAGCAGGACCATCGGTACTCCTCGCCGGGGCGCAGGACCGCGCTGCCGAACGCCGGGCGGTTGGGGGTGTCGGGCGGGAGCTGCGGCTCGAGGGCGATCCCGTCGCCCTGCCGGTAGGTGCCGCCGTGCAGCGACGGCAGCGTGCCGTCGAGGAAGTTGCCGGTGTAGACCTGCAGGCCCGGCTGGTCGGTCGACAGCGTGAGGGTCGTCCCGCTCACCGGCGCGGTCAGCCAGGCCACCTCGCGCAGGCCGGTCCCGTCCGGGACGAGGTCGTGGTCGACCCCCCGGGCGGCCGCCACCTGGGGGTGGGTGCTGCGGACGACGTCGCCGACCCGGCGCGGCGCGCGCAGGTCGAACGGGGTGCCGTCGACCGGCTCGTGGCCGTCGAGGGGGATGCCGCCGTCGTCGACCGGCGTGAAGCGCGACGCGGCCACCCGGAGCTCGTGGTCGTCGACCGTCCCCGATCCCTCGCCGTCGAGGTTGAGGTACACGTGCTGGGTCAGGTTGACCACCGTCGGCGCGTCGGTGCGCGCCGTGAGGGTCAGGGCGACGGTGTCGCTGCTGACCTCGAACCGCGCCCGCACCTCGACCGCGCCCGGGAAGCCCTGGTCTCCCGCAGGGCTCCGCAGGCCGAGCACCGCGGTGCCCGCCGAGAGCTCGACCACGTCCCAGAGGCGGGCGTCGAAGCCCTCGGGGCCGCCGTGCAGGGCGTTGCCGCGGTCGTTCGTGCCGACCTCGACGGGTCGGCCGTCGACCTCGAACCGACCCTGCGCGGATCCGGTTGGCGTACCGGCCGACCGTGGCCCCGAGGTACGCGTCGGAGGCCAGGTAGTCGGCGACGGTCGGGTGCCCGAGCGCGACGTCGCGGCGGACGCCGTCGGCCCCGGTGACGAGCAGGCGGTGGATGGTGGCGCCGAGGTCGAGCAGGTGCAGCTCGAGCCCCGGCGCGGCGCCGAGGACCAGCCGGCTCACCGGGCGTCCGTCCGGCATCGTCCCGAAGGGGTGGGTCCGCGTCATCCCGCGATTGTCCGCTGCGTCGCGTCGACACCGGGCCGGTGGTCCCGGGCGTAACGTCGCACCGTGACCCGTGGGCCGATCCGACCCGTCGTCGTCGCGGTGTCGCTCCTGCTGGTCGGGTGCACGCCCGGCGCGCCGGGTCGCGACGACGCGGCCCCCGCGCGGGTGGGCGAGGTGATCGTGCTGTCGCTGCCGCGAGCGGTGCACCGGGCCGTCCCGCTGCGGGACGGGTCCGTCCTCCTGGTGGGGGGCTGCGCCACCCGGGGGTGCGGCGGCTTCGCTGAAGCACGCACGAGCGAGGTCGTCGACCCGCGGACCGGGACGGCACGGCCCGGACCGGCGATGACCGAGCCGCGTGCGAGCGGCACCGCGACCCTCCTGCCCGACGGTCGGGTGCTGATGGTCGGCGGCTACCCGGGAGAGGGCGGGGCGCCGACCGCGGGCACTGGAGGTGTTCGACCCGGCAGCCGGCACCTTCGCGCCGGTCGGGCACGTTGCGGGTCGGCCGCGCCGACCACACCGCGACGCTGCTGCCCGACGGTCGTGTCCTGGTCGTCGGCGGCTTCGGGGCCGACGGCGAGGCACTGGCCTCCGTCGAGCTCGTCGACCCGGTCTCGGGTGCCGTCACCTCCGGCTCCCGCGCTCCCCGAGCCCCGCGCCGCTCACGCGGCGGTGGCGGTCGGCGACCGCCTGCTCGTGGTCGGCGGCACGACTCGCGGCGGTGCCGCCGTGCGGACGACGCAGGTCCTGGACGGGACGTCGTGGACCGACGGGCCGCGCCTGGCGGTGCCGCGGGTGAAGCACGCTGCTGTCGCACTCGCCGACGGGCGGGTCGCTCGTGGTCGGCGGCTCGACGACGGTCGAGGGACGCGAGCTGCTCCGCTCGACGGAGATCGTCACCCCGCCCTCGGCGGACGCGGTCGGGGCGACGCGTCCCGGGCCCGGACCTCGCTGCCGCGCAGTACAAGCTGGACGGCGCCGTGGTGGCGCTCCCGGACGGGCGCGTCGTCATCGCGGGAGGGCCCAGGGTGGAGGTCTTCGACCCTGCCGACGGGTCGATGACGACGGTCAGCGAGACGGCCCAGCCCCGAAGGTCGTTCGTGACCGCCACGGTCGTGGGGGATCGTCGCGTCCTGGTGGCCGGTGGCTACGACGACGAGGTCACGCCGACCGCCGTCGGCCCGCATCGTGACGGTTCCCGCTCGTTGACCTCTACCGGCGCGACAGCGTGGTGCCCCCGAGAGGATTCGAACCTCCGACTCACGGTTTAGGAAACCGTTGCTCTATCCCCTGAGCTACGGGGGCGGGGCGTGGGTCGTGCGCTGAGCGCGTCGTCCACGTGGCCTGAAGGCTAGCGGACGGGACGGCGCCGGCCGCGCGCGGTTCCGGTGCCGGAGACGCCGACGGCGGGCCACCCGAGGATGACCCGCCGTCGTGGTGCGTGAGCAGTCAGCGGGTGGTGGCCCGCCGACGCGACGCCACGGTGACGGCTCCACCACCGGCCACGAGCAGGCCGGCGAGGAGGGCGAGGTCGACCGCGTCGGTGCCGGTCCGTGCCAGCGACGGCACGGCGCGTGCCGCCACGACCGCCACGGTGGCCGGGGCGATCGGGCGCCTGCGGCGTCAGGACGGGCACGCCCGGCACCACCGGGGCGGGGATGACCACGGCCTCGACGCCGAGGACGACGCCGTCGGTCGTCACCGTGCCGCCCGGGTTCTCCACCAGGGCGCGGACGAGAAGACCGTCGAGCTCGGTGCCCGCGTCCGCGAAGGTGATGCTCTCGGCGGTCTCGCCGTCGACGTCGGTCCAGGCGGCGCCGTCGGTGGACGTCTGCCACTGGATCGTGGGCTCGGGGTCGCCGGAGACCTCGACCGAGAAGGTCGCGTCCTGGCCCTCGTCGACCGTCACCGGCTCGGGCGCGGTGAGCACCTCGGGGGCGAGCGCCTCCACGGTGAGCACCGCGGCGTCCGAGAACACCTCTCCGGCGTCGTTGGTCGCCACGGCGCGGACGGCGAGACCGTCGGCCAGGTACGGCGCGGCCGGCAGGGTGAGCGTGGTGCCGGTGAACGACGTCTCGATCCAGCCGGTCCCGCCCTGGGAGACCTGCCAGCGCACCGTCGGCGCCGGGTCACCGGTGACCGCGACGCTGAAGGCGACGTCGTCCCCCGCGGTGATCGGTGAGGTCCTGCGGGTCGGTGACGGTGGGCAGCGAGGCGGCCACGGTCAGCAGCGCGCTCGCGCTGGTGTCGGTGCCGGCCTCGTTGGTGCCGACGACCCGCACGAGGCGGCCGTCCTGCGCGGTCGTGACGGCGGGCAGGGTGAGGGTGGCCGCGGTGGCGCCGGTCACGTCGTCCCAGCTGAGGCCGTCGTCGTCCGAGGTCTGCCACTGCAGGGTCGGTGCCGGGTCACCGGTGACGGTCACCGAGAAGGTCGCGTCGTCGCCCGAGGTCACGGACGCGGCGGACGGGTCGCTGACGACCGGTGCCGCGGCGGACACGGCCAGGGTGGCGACGTCGGTGGTGTCGCTGCCCTCCGCGTTGGAGTACGTCGCGCGGACGCGGAGCCCGTTCATCGAGCGGGTCACGTCCGGCAGCGTGAGCGTGCTGGTCGTCGCGCCGGCCACGTCGCTCCAGGTGGTGCCGTCCGGGGACGTCTGCCACACGACGGTGGTGCCGGGGCCGCCGGTGGAGGCGGCGGTGAACACGGCGTCGTCGCCGGAGGCGACGGCGGTGTCGGCCGGCGAGGTGCCCACCACGGGCAGGACGGCCGCGATCCAGGTGAGGGCGTACGGCGCCTTCACCCGCAGGCCGCCGCAGTCGCCACGGGCGTTCGGCGACGCCAGCACCTGCTGGTCGTCGGTGCTGATGACGTCTCCGTGGCCCATCCAGCCGGTGCTCTCCAGCGCCTCGGGGGCGACGGCGAACGGGGTGCCGCGCAGGTCGATGTTGAACGGCCCGGGCCAGAAGCCGCAGCTGCCGCCGGTGCCGTACTCGATCTGGCCGCCACCGCCGGTGGTGGTCGAGAACCGGAAGTCCGCGGGTCGGAACGTGAAGGAGCCGGCCGCGCTGGTCGGGAGGTCCAGGCCGATCCGGGTGAACTGCGTCTGCTGGTAGGGCGCGTAGTGGTTGTTCGACGTCGCCACGTTCACGCCGGGGCCGCCGCGCTGCAGGGTGAGGTACTCGACCGGTGTGCCGGCCATGTCGGCGCACCACACGCTGAGAGTGCGTCCGTAGGAGGTGATGTCGTACTCGCCGTCGGGCGCGCCCGGGGTGGCGGCCAGGACCGCGGCGCAGCTGCTGTGCGGGCTCGGAGCCGCACCGGCCGGGGCGAGCACGACGGCCGGGGCGAGCAGGACGCCGGCGGCGAGGGCGGAGGCCCCCAGGCGGGCGAGGCGTGGAGCGCGGGTCATCGAGGTCCGTCCGTGGTGGGAGGGGCGGTCCACCCGCGGGGCAGGGAACCGTCGTGGCCCGCCACCTGAGGCGAGCAGCCGGACATTCGACCCCATCCGGTGCGACCTGGAGCCATCGGGACGTGTTCATCCATCTGCCCCGTACCGCACCAGGACCGGCCCGATCAGTGACCGGACGGGCAACCGGGACCACCCGTCCGGCCCCTCGTGGCGTGCCCGTCCACGGCCGATGAACGTGAGGGACGACCGGCCGGGGGCCGGTACGACCGGGGGGCCGTGACGGCTGGGACGGAAGGCTGACGTGGACGACGGCAGTGACCGGTGGGAGGGGCGACCGCGGCTCGCGGCCGCCCTGCGCGCCGTCGTCTTCCTGCTCCCCGTCGTGGCCGCCGTCGCAGCGGGTCGCGCCGTCGCGAACCTCCTCCTCCCGGTCGACGGCCTGCTCGACCGTCTGGTGCTCGTCGTCGCGGTCCTGGCGACCGCCACGGCGACCCTGGTGCTGACCGACCGGGTGGCACGCCGGCTGCTGCCGCTCAGCACCCTGCTCGACCTGACCCTGCTCTTCCCGGACCGCGCGCCGTCCCGGATGCGGGTGGCGCGTGACGCCGTCCGCCGCCGCAGCGTGGACGACCACGTGCGCCACCTGCGCGGCGCCGGCCAGGACCCGCAGGCGGTGGCGCGCGAGATCCTCGTGCTGGTGGCGGCGCTCGACCACCACGACCGGCCGACGCGCGGGCCACGCCGAGCGGGTCCGACTGCTCACCGAGATGGTCGCCCGCGAGCTCGGGGTGCCGCAGGCGGGTCAGCGACCGGCTGATGTGGGCCTCGCTGCTGCACGACATCGGCAAGCTGACCATCGCCTCCGGCCTGCTGAACAAGCCGGCCAAGCCGACCGAGGAGGAGTGGGCCGAGCTGCGCCGGCACCCGCTCGCCGGCGCCGAGCTGGCTTCTCCCCTGCTGGACTGGTTGGGGGAGTGGGGCGACGTCATCGTCCAGCACCACGAGATGTACGACGGCAGCGGCTACCCGTACGGGCTCCAGGGCGAGCAGATCTCCTACGGCGCACGCATCGTCTCGGTGGCCGACGCCTTCGACGTGATGACCGCGGCGCGCGCCTACCGGCGACCGGTCAGCCGCGCGGCGGCCCGCCGCGAGCTGGTGCGCTGCTCGGGCAACCAGTTCGACCCCGCTGTCGTGCGGGCGATGATCTCGGTGTCGGCGCCGCGGCTGCGCCGGGCGCAGGGCGTGGTCGCCTGGCTGTCCGAGGTGCCGGTGCTCGCCACGCCAGACCGTCCCCGCCGCGACGCTCGTGCAGGCGATCGGCACGGCTGCGCTCGTCGCCGGCGGACCCGTTGCGGCACAGGCCGTCCAGGGGATCGGTGCGGTCGACGCCACGACGGTCGCGCAGGAGGTCGTCGCCTCCTCGCGCGCCGGTCGCGCAGCAGGTCGTCCGAGGCGGCAGCGAGGCCGACGTCCAGCTCGGCGCCACCGCGCCCCAGCCGGTCGAGGTCCCGCCGAGCTCGCCGCGCGGCGCCGACCTCGTGCCGGTCGCGGGCGCGTCGGGCGGGGACGGCGACGCCGGTGGTCGGTGACCTCGTCGACGGCGCGACGGGCACCGCACCCGGCGACGTCACGCGACGCCGGGCGACGGGCACGACGACAGGGACGGTCGGCGGCGCGGTCGGAGGAGCCGTGGGGTCGGTGGGTGCCGGGACGGGTGGCCTGGTCACCGGCGTCACCGGCGCGGTCGGCGGCGCGGTCGGCGGCCCGGTGGGGAGCGTCGTCGACGGGACGGGACAGGCGGTCGCGGACGTGGTCGACGGCGTGGTGGCACCGGTCACCGGGGCGACGGACGAGGTGCTCGACGGCGTGACCGGCGTGGTCGGTGGCCTTCTCGGCGGGGGCCCGACGCCCGCGCCCAGCCCCTCGCCGGCGCCGCCGACGGGAGTGGGCGGAGCCGTGGGTGGGATCATCGGCGGTCTGCTCGGCCGCTGATCGGGCGAGGTTCGACGAGCGGAGCGCGCCGCGACCCTGTATCCATGGTGCAGGAGCCGATCTCACCAGACGGCTCCGCCAACCGCACCCGCGTCGGGGGACGTAGCGAAGGCACGGGGATGGACGTCACCACCACAGGGCTGGTCCGTGCTTCGGCCGTCCTGTTCGCCGTCGCCGCGGCCCTGTTCGCCGCCGGCCTCGTCGTCGCCGACCGCGCCACCGCCGGCGCCGGCGACGTGGGGGTCTCCGAGACCGGTGCCACCTCACCGGCTCCGGTCGTCCCCACCGGAGCGCCGACCGGCCCGCCGGCACAGGACCTCACGTCGTCCCCGGCACCAGTGGTCGTGCGGACCCGCGTCGTGACCGTGACGGTGCCGCCCGTGACGACCACCGTCGCCGCGAGCCCGACGGCCACCGACCCGCCCACGACCGAGCCGGCAACGAGCAGCTCACCCAGCACGTCACCCAGCACGCCACCGAGCACGAGCGCGCCCGCGGAGCCGACGGTCACGCCCTCGGCGCCGGGCGCCACCGAGACGCCCTGATCCACCGGCGCGTCAGGCCGGGTTGACCGGCTCGTCGGGGTCGACCGGCTCGTCCTGCGGGTCGGCGGGAGCACGGGGCACGTCGTCGCGGTCCTCGGGCCCGGGCCGCCCGTCGGTGCCCGAGTCGTCGAGGTCCGCACCGAGGACGTCGCGCGCGGGATCGCCCTCGGACGCGTCGAGCATCGGGGAGTCGGCCTGGCTCGGGCGTTCGCTCTGCGTCATCGCCCCAGCGTGGCCCGCCGGACCGTCACCCGCATCCGCGCGGCCGGCTCAGCCGCCGAACGCCTCGTCGAACGCCGCCTCGAGCTCGGGGGTCGCGGGTCCGCTGAAGCCGCAGCCGTTGACCACGCCGTCGGTCGCCGTCAGCAGGTACTCCTCGCCCGCCACCAGCTCGACGCCGTCGAGCGCCACGCCCCGCTGGTCGCTGGTGACCGTCACGACGTCGGCGGGACCGCCGCGGTACCAACGCTCCACGTCGACCGTCGCCGTGGTGCCGTCGACCGAGGTCACCGTCCCCGCGAGTGCCGTCTGCATCCCGGACAGGACCGCGACGTCGAACATCATGCAGGACGACATCGCGTCGGCAGGGGCCGCGGTGAGGGCGAGAGTCGAGGCGGGGGAACCGGTCTCGTCGTCGGTGAGCACGCCCGACAGGGCCGCTCCGGCTCCGACGGCGACGACCGCCGCGGCGGCGACGGCGACGAGTGCGGGCCACCGGCCGCCACGACGGCGGGGGTCGTCGGCGTCCGGCAGGGGCTCGGGGACGGTGGTGGTGCTCGGGTCGTGCTGGTCTGCGATCCGCATCGCGCGCTCCAGGATCTCGTGAGCCCTCGGGCTCTGCCGCGGGACGCCGGACCCGTTGCCGCGCAAGGGGTCGGCGTCGTGCAGCCTGCGCCGCAGGTCGTCGTCAGCGTCCATCGGGGGTCCTCCTTCCCTGTCGCTGCTGGAGGTGTCCGGCCCGCGCCGGATCCTTTCGCGCGAGCTCGGCGCGAAGCCTCTGCCTTGGCGCGGTGCAGCCGGATGCTCACGGCGTTCGGCGTCGTGCCGAGGACGACCGCGATCTCGCGGGGCGCCAGCTCCTCCCACGCCCACAGCCGCAGCACCTCCGCGTCGGTCGCCGGCAGCGCGGCGAGGGCCGCGTGCAGGTCGTCGTCGCCGTCGGGCGGGGACGGCGGTCCGTCCGGGCGCAGTGCGCGCCAGCCGGGCGACCAGCTGCCTGTGCCGCTGGGCCCCGCGCACCTGGTTGGCCAGGCACCGGCGGGCGACGCCGTAGCTCCACGCCAGCCACGCGTCGTCCGGCACCTCGTCGATGCGCCGCCAGAGCACGAGCAGCACGTCGCCCAGGACGTCGTCGGCCGTCCCGGGGTCCGCCCGCCGGGCGAGGTACCGCTGCACGGGCACGCCGACCTCGGCGACCACCTCCTCGAGGCGTCGTCGGCGCTCGTCCGGACCCGCAGGGTGCACGACACCATGGTGTCCGCACCCAGGTCCTTCCTTTCGCCCCCGCGCCGTGCGTGCCGGCGGGACGTACGGCCCTCCCAGGGCCGCCCGCGGTCGTAGGCTGACGCCATGAGCCCGGTCGCGTCACGGCACCACGTCACCGAGTCCGGTGTCGCGCACGGCCGCCCCATGGTCTTCGCGCACGGGTTCGGCTGCGACCAGGCGATGTGGCGCTTCGTCGCTCCCGCGTTCGAGGACCGCTACCGGGTGGTGCTGTTCGACCACGTCGGCGCCGGACGCTCGGACCTGTCCGCGTACGACCCCGACCGGTACTCCTCGCTCGACGCGTACGCGGACGACGTCCTCGCCCTCTGCGACGAGCTCGACCTGCACGACGTCGTGCTCGTCGGGCACTCGGTGAGCGCGATGATCGCCGTGCTGGCGAGCATCCGCGAGCCGCGACGGGTCTCGACCCTCGTGCTGGTGAGCCCGTCGCCCCGCTACGTCGACGACACCGGCTACGTGGGCGGGTTCTCCCGTCAGGACATCGACGAGCTGCTCGGCTCCCTCGACAGCAACTACCTGGGGTGGTCCAGCGCGATGGCGCCCGCGATCATGGGCAGGCCCGACCGGCCGGAGCTGGCGGCCGAGCTCACCGACAGCTTCTGCCGCACCGACCCGGAGATCGCGCGCCGGTTCGCGCGGGTCACCTTCCTGTCCGACAACCGCGCCGACCTGGCGCGTGTCACCGTCCCCACGCTGGTGCTGCAGTGCCGCGACGACGTCATCGCACCGGTGTCGGTCGGCGAGCTCGTCGCGCGCGAGATCCCGTCCGCGGTGCTCCAGGTCCTCGACGCCACCGGACACTGCCCGAACCTCAGCGCGCCCGAGGAGACCGTCGCCGCCATCGAGGCGTTCCTGCGGGGTGGCTAGTGGCGGACCCGCACCCGCCCGAGGGCACGGCGGGACTCGTCGCCCTCCCCACCGACGCCGACGAGCTGTACGAGCAGGCGCCGTGCGGGTACCTGTCCACCGACCCCGACGGTCTCGTGGTCCGGGTCAACGCCACGCTGCTCGGGTGGACCGGCCACCGCCGTGAGGAGCTGCTCGGCCGGGTGCGGTTCGTCGACCTCCTGACGCCCGGCAGCCGGATCTACCACGAGACGCACTACGCGCCGTTGCTGCGGATGCAGCAGGGCGCCCGCGAGATCGCCTTCACGATGACGCGTCGCGACGGCTCACGCTTCCCGGTGCTGGTGAGCTCGCGGGTGCTCCGGGACCGCCCGACCGGGGAGCCCGACGTCGTGCTGACGAGCGTGTTCGACGCCACCAACAGGCGCTCGTACGAGGAGGAGCTGCTGCTCGCCCGTCGTCGCGCGGAGGATGCGCGCGAGCGGCTCGCGGCGATGCAGCGCGTCTCCGTGCGCATCGCGTTGTCGACAGGGGTCGCCCAGACGGCAGGGGTCGCCGCTCGGTCCGCCGTCGAGCTCGTCGGGGCCGCGGTCGCAGCCACGTGGCTGGTCGGCGACGACCCGGACCGGCTGGTGCTGCGCAGCCGGGCAGCGGCGTCCGACGTCGAGCGCCCGGTCGACAGCTCCGTGCCGGCCGAGGACGACGGCCGGTACGGATGGGCGACGGTGCCGTCGGAGCTGCTCGCCGCCGAGGGTGAGCACGTCGTCCTGCCCTGGGAGCGGGTGCTCCTCGACGCGCCCGGGCTCACCGCCGTGCTCGCCTCGCCCGACGAGCCCGCTCAGGCGGGGGTGCCGCGCGTCGTCGTGGTCAGCGTCCTGCGGGACGGCCAGCGTCAGGTGGGGCTGCTCGCGTGCCGGCTCGACCGCACCGACGCGCTCGACGCGGAGGCGGCGGCCGCCCTCACCACGACGGTGCGGCAGGTCGCGGCAGCGCTCGCCCGCGCCCGGCTGTACGAGCAGCACCGCGAGATGGCCGAGACGCTCCAGCACAGCCTGCTACCCGCCGCCCTGCCGGGGTCGCCGGACTTCTCGCTCGCCCGGGTGTACGTGGCCGGCCAGCTCGGGACCGAGGCGGGCGGTGACTTCTACGACGCCTACCCGCTCGACGGGAACCGGCTCGCGCTGGTCGTCGGCGACGTGGTCGGTCGCGGGATCCACGCCGCGGCGACGATGGGCCAGCTGCGCAGCGCCGCCCGCGCCCTCGCACCCACCTCGGCCGGTCCGGCCGATCTGCTGAGCCGGCTCGACCGGTTCGTGGAGTCCGTGCCGGCGGCCACCTGCTCGACCGTGGTGACCGCGGTGCTCGATCTGCGCACCGGCACGCTCACCTACGCCTGCGCCGGCCACCCGCCCCCGATGCTGCTCGAGCCGGACGGCAGCGCGAGCACGCTCTGGGGTGGCCGGTCGCTGCCTCTCGGCGTCACGCCGCACCTGGAGCGCGACGAGGCCACGATCGAGCTGGCACCCGGGTCGCGCCTCCTGCTCTACACCGACGGCCTGGTCGAGCGCCGCGACGTCTCGCTCGGACGGCGGTTCGACGAGCTCGCGCAGGCGCTGGCGGCCACCTCCGACCTCGGGTCCGAGGACCAGCTGCACGAGCTCGAGAGCCGGATGCTCGGCCCGACCCACGCGCTCGACGACGTCTGCGTGCTCCTGCTGACCGTGCACGGGCGGTCGACGCAGCCGTGACGGCGTTCGTCGTCGGCCGGCTGCGGGACGACCGACACCTGTACCCCGTGGTCGATCCGGTCGCGATCGTCCAGGTGGTGTCCGACCTCGCTCAGCGCCCCACCGGTTAGCGTGTCGGCGTGCCCCTGCCCCCGTCCGGACCCGTCGTCGCGCCCGCGCACCTCGACGCAGCGCTCGTCAGGTGGGAGCAGGACCTGCTGGGGATCGCCGGGCGCGACGACCTGCTCGACCTCGACGACGACTCGCCCCTGCTGCTCGACCTCGGCACCTCCCACCCGTCCGGCCTCGCCGGGTTCCTCGCCCGCCGCGAGACCCGGCTCTCGACCCTGTTCCGCGAGCCGAGCCACCTCAGCGCCGCCCTGCGCCGGGCCCGCGCGATCCGGGTCGCCAGCGCCCGCCTGACCGACGACCTCGGCCTGCCCGGGAGCCACCTGGCCACCGGGATCCTCACCTGGTCGCCGCCCGCCGGGGCGCCCGTCTGCGCGCCGGTCGTGCTCCAGCCGCTGACGCTCGCGCCGCGCGGCGGGTCGGACTTCGAGCTCGTCGTCGACGGCGCCCCGCAGGTGAACCCCGCGCTGCTGCGGCTGCTCGCCGGCCACCCCGCGGTGCCGGCCGAGCGGCTGGCCGACCCCGCGCAGGCGGCGTCGGTGCTCGCCGGCCTGCCGGGCGCGCGGATCCACGACCGCACCCTGCTCGGGGCCTTCGCGGCCGTCGGACCCGGTCTGGTCGCCGACCTGCGCGCCCGGCAGCAGGCGCTCGCCGACCACCCGCTCGTGCACCGGCTGCTGGCGCAGGAGCCGCAGGTCGGTCCGCTGCCGACGCCGGCCACGTCGGCACGCAGCGCGCGGGCCGAGCGCCTCGACCCTCCCAGTCGGCCGTGCTCGACGCCGCGTCGGCGGGGGCCGACCTGCGGGTGGAGGCGGCACCGGGGTCGGGAGCGACGGAGGTCGCCGCGGCACTGGTCGAGCAGGCCGTCGCCGAGGGCCGTTCGCTGCTGGTGGTCGCGCCGCACCGGGCCGACCTCGACGCGCTGCGCGAGCGGCTGGACGAGCCGGTCCCGGCCTCGGACGTCGGCGCCGCCGTCACCGCCCGCGCCGAGCTGCACCGGCACCAGCACCCGTGGGGACGCAGCCGGCTCGACGTGCTGCGCCGGCTGGTCGAGCTCGGCGCGGCGCCCGAGGGCGGGTCGCGTCCGGGCGACGAGCTCGGGGCGCGGACGCTGCGCGCGCTGGCCTCGGACCGCGCCCGCTCGCAGGCGGAGGACCTGATGGTGCAGGCGGGGGAGGTGGACGCCTACGAGCAGGTCGCCCGCACCAGTCCGTGGTCGGGCGCCGACCTCACCACCGTCGAGGACGCCGAGGCCGCGCTCGAGGCGGCCCGCGAGCTGCAGTCCGACGCCCTGCCGGTGGCCCGCGAGCTGCTCGGCCGCACCTCCGCCGAGACCGGCCTCGCGCCGGGGCAGCGGGTCGCCGACTGGGGGCGCCAGCTCGACCTGATGGTGTCGGTGCGCGACACCCTCGACGTGTTCACCCCGGCCGTCTACGAGCGCGAGCACACCGAGGTGATCCGGGCCACCGGCGCGGCGTCGTGGCGGCGGGCGAACGACGTCGACATGTCGATGCTGGAGCGGCGGCGCTGGAAGCAGGAGGGCGAGCGGCTCGTCCGTCCCGGGATGCGCGTGCCCGACCTGCACTCGGCGCTGGTGCGCGCCCGCACCGAGCGCGAGGAGTGGCAGGCGCTGTCCGGGGACACCCGCGGCCCGAGCGTCCCGGCCGCGCTCGCCGAGGCCGACGCCGCCCACCACCGCGTGCTCTCGCTGCTGCAGGTGCTCGACCCGGTGCTGGTGGGCACGGCGGAGGGCGCCGCTCTCGACGAGCTCGACCTCGACGACCTCGACGCACGCCTCGCGGCCCTGGCGGCCGCGGGCGCCGACCTGCAGGTGCTGCCCGAGCGCAACGGCCTGCTCGCCGACCTCGACTCCCTGGGCCTGACCGCACTCGTCGACCGCCTCGCCGCCGAGGGCGCGGACCGTGCGCGCGTCGGCGACGAGCTCGAGATCGCCTGGTACCGAGGCGTCCTGGACGAGATGGATGCCTCCGGATCGGGCTGGGAGAGCTCCCCCGACCCCGTGGAGCGGGTGGCCGGCAGCGCGTCCGCCGACCTCGACGCCGTCACCGCGCTCGCCGTGCCCGGCCGGCCCGACGGAGCCCGTCGACCTGCTCGTGGTCCTCGGCGCGCACCGGGTGGGAGAGGCGGAGGGCGTGCTGGCCGTGAGCCGCGCCCGCCAGGTCGTGGTGGTCGGCGACCCCGGCGGCCTGCCGCCGGTGGCGATCGACCTCGGCGTCGGCGCGCCCGGCGCCGCCACGCGCACCACCCGCACCAGCCTGCTGGACGCCACCGCGGGACGGCTGCCCACGCTCGTCCTGGACCGTTCGCACCGTCGCCCGGCCCGGCTCGCCCGCGTGCTGGCCGGCCCGGAACCCCTCGACGCCGTGCCGTCCGCACTGGGTGCGGGGCCCTCGCTCGAGCACGTCGCCGACGGCACCGTGCCGGTGACCGCCGAGGAGAACGACCAGCCCCCGGCCGCCGAGGTGGCCCGGGTGGCCGAGCTCGTGGCCGAGCACGCCCGCACGCAGCCCGAGCGGTCGCTCGCCGTCCTGACCGTCACCCGGGCCGAGGCGCTCGCGGTGGCCGACCGGCTGCGGCTGACGCTGCGCGAGGACGCCGACCTGGCCCGGTGGGTCTCGCGCGGCGCCCCGGAGCCGTTCGTCGTCACCGACCTGTGGAACGCCGACGACGCCGTGCGCGACCACGTGGTGCTGGCGACGGGTACCGGACGCACGCCGCACGGCCGGGTGCTGCACCGGTTCGGCCCGCTCGACGCGACCGCGGGCGACCGGCTGCTGCGGGTGGGCGCCAGCCGGGCGCGCCACCGGCTCACCGTGGTCTCCAGCCTGCTCGCCTCCGACCTCGACCCGGACCGGCTCGGCACCGACGGCGCGCGCCTGCTGCGCGAGCTGCTCGACGTCGCCGCCTGGGACGACGAGGGCGACGCCGCCACGCCGGCGCCCTCGGAGCAGTCCGCGGACCCGCTGCTCGCCCGCCTCGCCGACGCGCTGGGGTCCGCCGGCGCGACCGTTGCCGTCCCCGGTCCGCCCGAGCGCGAGAACGGCTGGTCGTCAGCCGATCTCGAGGTCACGCGTGCGGACGGCTCACGCGCCGCGGTGCTGTGGGACGGCGCCGAGGTCCCGGGTGACGACCCGGCGGCAGCCGTCGCGCTGGTGCGCGAGCAGCAGCGCCTCGCCGTCGCCCTCGCGCGGTTCGGGTGGGACGTCGTCGAGGTCGGCGCCGACCGGCTCGCCCGCGACCTCGACGGCGTCGTCCGCAGGGTGCTGGGCCGGTCGTAGCCGCAGTCTCAGCCGACGGGGTCGGTCCAGGCGGTCTGGACGACCTGGACGCCCGCGGCCCGGGTCAGCAGGCGGCCGCGGCCCGGTACCGCGGGCACCGGCTTGAGCGACCCGATCAGCTGGCCCTCGTCCGGGCTGCCGGACAGGAGCAGGCCGGGCATCGACAGGTCGCGCAGCGACTGGATCACCGGCTCGTACAGCGCCCGTGAGGCGCCGCCGGACCGGCGGGCCAGCACCACGTGCAGGCCGATGTCGCGGGCCTGGGGGATCAGGTCGACCAGCGGCGCGAGCGGGCTGCCCTGGGACGACACCACGAGGTCGTAGTCGTCGACCACGACGAACAGGTCCGGACCCTTCCACCACGACCGGTTGCGCAGCTCGTCGGCGGTGACGTCCGGCCCCGGGACGCGCGAGCGCAGGAACTCGGTCATCTCCGCCACCGCCGGCGCCGCCTGCGCCGAGCTGGTGAGGTACTCGATCCGGTAGTCGTCGGCCACCTCGCCCAGCAGGCTGCGGCGGTAGTCGAGCACGAACAGCTGCGCCTCGCGGGCGGTGCGGGTGCGCATCACCTCGTGGACGTACGTGCGCAGCACCGCCGACTTGCCGGAGCCGCCGTCGCCGAACAGCAGCAGGTGCGGATCGGCGTCGACGTCGAGAACCACTGGCTGCGAGGGCCTTCTCGTCGATGCCCAGCACCAGGGCGCGTGAGTCGTCGCCTGCGCGGGAGAGGTGCTGGCGCCGCACGTCGGCGAGCTCGACCTTCGAGGGCAGCAGCCGCAGCCGCGGACCGGCGGGTCCGCGCTGGGCGGCAGCGACCCTCGTGACGAGGTCGGTCACGCCGTCGCCGACCGTGGCGCCGTCGGTGACGCCGTCGACCCGCGGCAGGGCGGACAGGTAGTGCAGGCGGCCGGGCAGGATGCCGCGTCCCGGCCGACCGGCGGGGACGTTCACCGCGACCTTGCGGTCGATCTCGGAGTCGAGCGGGTCACCGAGCCGCAGCTCGAGGCGCGTGCCGATGACGTCCCTGACGGCAGAACGCAGGTCGGACCAGCGGTTGGCGGTGGCGACGAGGTGGACGCCGAACGTCAGCCCGCGCTGGGCGAGGTCCTGCAGCTCGAGCTCGAGGCTGTCGAACTCCGCGCGCAGCGTGCTCCAGCCGTCGACGACGAGGAACACGTCGCCGTAGCCGTCGTCGGCCGTGCCGGCCGCGCGCCGGGCGCGGTAGGTGTCGATCGAGTCGATCCCCTGCGAGCGGAAGTACGCCTCCCGCGCGGTGACCACGCCCTGCACCTCGGCCACCACGCGGCGGACGACGTCCGGCTCCGCGCGCGACGCGGTGCCCGCGACGTGCGGCAACCCCGCCATCCCGGCGAAGGTGCCGCCGCCGAAGTCCATGACGTAGACCTGCACCTCGCGCGGCGTGCGCACCAGGGCGAGGGCGGCGACGAGGGTGCGCGCGAGCGTCGACTTGCCCGAGCGCGGTCCGCCGACGACCGCGACGTGGCCGCCCGCGCCGCCGAGGTCGACCTCGAGCACGTCGCGGCGCTGGTCGAGCGGGCGGTCGACGATGCCGAGCGGCACGACCAGCGCGCCGCGCTCGCGCCACCGGCGGCTCACCAGACCGAGCTCGGGGTCCTCGGCGAGGTCGGGCATCAGCTCGTCGAGCGTGGCCGGCTCGTCGAGCGGCGGCAGCCAGACCTGGTGCGCCCGAGGGCCCTTGCCCTCCATCGCCGCGACCGCGAGGTCGAGCACCGACCGCGTCTCACCAGCACCGCTGGGGGTGACCACGGCGGCCGGCTCGTCCGTCCGCGGGCCGAGCAGGTCCTCGGTGCGCAGGACCGGGCCGAGCGTGAAGGGCAGCACCTCGGCGACGGCCGCGGCCGCCGATCCGTCGCCCGTGGTCCGGCCTGCTCGGCGGGCAGGTGGGGGGCCGGACACGTAGGACGCCTTGAACCGCACCAGGGTCGACGGGTCCGGCTTGAGGTAGCCGAGGCCCGGCACGGGCGGGAGCTCGTAGGCGTCCGGGGCGCCGAGCACCGTGCGCGACTCGGCGGCCGAGAACGTCCGCAGGCCGACGCGGTACGACAGGTGCGAGTCGAGCCCGCGCAGCCGGCCCTCCTCCAGCCGCTGCGAGGCCAGCAGCAGGTGCAGGCCGAGCGAGCGGCCGAGCCGGCCGATGGCGACGAACAGGTCGATGAAGTCCGGCTTCGCGCTGAGCAGCTCGGAGAACTCGTCGACGACGATGAACAACGACGGCAGCGGCTCGAGCGGCTCGCCGGACGCGCGGGCGCGCTCGTACTCCTTGACGGACGAGTAGTTCCCGCTGGCGCGCAACAGCTCCTGGCGCCGCACCATCTCGCCGCTCAGCGCGTCCTGCATGCGGTCGACCAGCACCAGCTCGTTCTCGAGGTTGGTGATCACCGCCGAGACGTGGGGCATCGACGCCATGCCCGCGAACGTCGCGCCGCCCTTGAAGTCGACGAGCACCAGGTTGAGCTGCTCGGGGGAGTGGGTGAGCACCTGCCCGAGCACCAGCGTCCGCAGGAACTCGGACTTGCCGGAGCCCGTCGCGCCGATGACCAGGCCGTGCGGTCCCATGCCCTGCTGCGCCGACTCCTTGATGTCGAGCTGCACGGGTGCGCCGTCGGAGCCGAGACCGATCGGCACCCGGAGCCGGTCGCGCGGCGGCCGCGGTCGCCAGGCGCGGTCGACGTCGAGGTCGCGGACGTCGGGCAGGCCCAGCAGGTCGAGCAGCTCGGCGTCGCCCTGCACGGCGTCGGTGCTCGCGCTCGACGCGCCCGTCGCGACGTCGTCGCCGGCGTGCAGCGGCGTCAGCCGGCGGGCCAGCGCCTCGGCGCTGGCGAGGTCGAGCTGGTCGGCGAAACCCGGTGCGGGCTCTGCCCTCACGCGCAGCGCGCGCACCGGCACGCGGCCGTCGGCGCGGGGTGCCTCGCCGAGCGCGAGGCGCAGCCGCTGGTCGTCCTCGAGCTCGCCCCAGCCGGCCGGGAGGTCGAGCACCGTGACGCCCTGCACGCCGTCCGCGGTGACCACGTGGTTGCCGGGGGGCACCCGGCCGCCGTCGACCACGACGAGCAGGTGCGGCAGCGCGAGGCGGCCCTTCTGCTGCGGCCCGAACCGCGGCCGGTCGGCGATCTCGGCGGGCAGCAGGGGGAGCAGGTCCTCCCAGTAGGCGGTGACCATCCGCGCGGGGCCGGCGCCGTCGCGCTCGTGCGGGCTGCCCGCGTGCGGCATCCACTTCAGCCACTCCCAGTGCACCAGCGAGTCCTCGTCGGTGACGACGGCGACCCGCAGGTGGTCGGGGGAGTGGAAGGCGCACGCGGACGCCACCAGCGCGCGGGCGAACGCGCGGGCGTGCTGCTCGGCGCCGGTGACCTCGACCCACGGGAACGAGGTGAGGTCGAGGGCGCCCGGCAGGTCGGGCTGCACGGCGTGCGTGGCCAGCAGCCGGTGCAGGGCCGACGCCGCGACCGGGTCGAGCTGGTCGATCGGCGCGGTCTCGGGAGCCACCAGCGCGGTCGAGAGCGGTTGCGGTGACACGCCGTAGCGCACGTGCAGGAAGTCGTCGTCGTCCGGACCGCGCTCCCAGACCCGGGTGCGCTCCTCGGCCAGGGCGGGCAGCGAGGCGGGGTCCGGGTGCTCCCAGACCAGCGCCGTGCGCTGACGGCCGGCGACGTCGCGGACCTGCCCGCGCACCTGGGCGATGTAGCGCAGGTACTCGCGTCGCGCGCCGGAGGTCTTGGTGTGCTTCTGCGCGCGCTGGCGCCAGATGCTGACGACGACGAAGCCGAGCGAGGCGACGAGGAACATGCCGGCCGACACCAGGGCGCGGCCCCCGCCGGTGGAGGCGACGAAGCCGATCGAGCCGAGGCTGCCCAGCATCGGCAGCGCCTGCATCAGGACGTTGCTCGCGCCGTCGTTGGGCTCGGTCTCGGGCGGGGGCTGCAGCACCAGGTCGCCCTGCGGCACCCGGGGCGCCTCGAGGCGCGGGCCGCGGCGCAGCGTCGTGACCACCGGTGTCGTTCCCCCTGTCGGACCTGTGGACTGTTCGCGGACGGTCTGGCGCTGCCTCGGCTCGTGCACCCCGGTCGTGGACGGGTCGGGCGTCGGCCGCCCCGTCTGGGGGATGATAGGCCCGACCCGGCGACGGCCCGGGGCGCCCGCGCACAGGGCGGCACCGGGCGGCACAGGACGACGGGGACGGGTGGTGGGGCGCGTGGCGGACCGGACGGCCGACCCCGCCGCGCCCCGTGCCGCCGGCCGTGCTGCAGGCCGTGCTGCCACCGCCGCGGGCGCGCTGCGGGTCACGCCTGCAGGGACCCACCGGTCGGCACGACCTCGTCGTCACCCCCGACCTGCTCGCCGGCGACCTCGTCGTCCCGGTCGTCGACGCCGTCCTCGGCGACACCGGCGGCGACGCGCCCGCCGTCCTCACCCGCTCCGGCCTGGTGCTCGACCCCGACCTGCCCGTCGGCGACCAGGGCGTCCGCGACGGCGACCTGCTGGTCGTCGCCCCCACCCGCACGCGCAGCAGGGCCGCCGCGCTGCGTCCGCGCCGCGCGGTCGCGGACGTCCCGCTCACCGAGACGCGCACCCTGGGTCGTCACCGTCGGCGCCGTGGTCGTCGGGGCGATGGCGCTGCTCGTGCTGGCCTCGGCCGACCCGGCCGGACGCCGGGCCTGGTGCCTCGCGCTGCTGCTGGCCTGCGCCGCCGCCGTCCTGCTCGCCGGCGGCGGCGAGCGGGCGGAGGTGGTGCGGGTGACCGGCGCCGTCGTCGGGGCCGGGGCGACGGCGCTGCTGCAGGCCGGCGGGGAGCCGGGTCAGGGACTGCTCGCGCTGACCGCGGGCTCCCTCGCCCTCGCGGTGCTCGCCGCGCTCGCCCGCACCGGCGGACACGGCCGCGACGAGCCGCTGCTCGTGCTGGTGGGGACGGGCGTCGTGGCGGCGCTGGTGCTCGGGTCGGTGCTGCTCGCCGGGGCGTCCGCCGCCGTCGGCTGGGCGCTGCTCGGCGCGCTGGTGCTCCCGGTGGTGCGGCTGGTGCCCGGCGCCGTGGTCGACGTCCCCGACGACGTGCTGCTCGAGCTCGACCGGCTCTCGGTCACCGCCTGGACCGCGCACGACCGCGACCGGCGGCGCAGCCGCACCCGGCTGCGCGACGACGACGTGCGCGGCACCCTGCGCCGCGGCACCCTCCTGCACTCGGTCGTGGTCGTGGTCGGTGCCACCACGGCGGCGGCGAGCGGCGTCGCGTTCGTGCTGCTGCCCGAGCCGAGGGGACTGGCCGCGCCGGGCGCGGTCGCGCTGACCGGACTGCTCGCCGTCGGCATGGCCCTGCTCTCGCGGACCGTGCGCCACCGCACCCCGAAGACCGCGCTCCTGGTCGGGGCGGGGGTGTGCGCGTCCGCTGCCACGGCGCTCGGGCTCGACAGCGCCGGCGGGACCCTCCGAGCGGGGCTGGTCGTGGGGACCGCGCTCGCGGTGGGCGGCCTGGCCGCCGTGCTCGTCGCCCACGCCCTCGGCCGCGGCTGGCGGTCGGTCCGCTGGGCCCGGGTGGCCGACGCCCTCGAGGGGCTCTGCGTCGCGCTCGCGGCACCTGCCGCGCTGCTCGCGGCCGGCGGCTGGGAGTGGTTCCGCCAGCTCCCCGCGTAGCGGTCCGTCGCCCGCGTCCCTGTGGACGACGGGACGGGGTGACCCGGCCCGCGACGTAGCGTGGCAGGCGGACGCGTGCGGCCGGCCGTGCGCGCGCGGACCTGTGCGCAGACGGGAGCGGCGGATGGTGGCGGTGGACCGGTTCGGCGACGTCGTGCGGCAGAACCTGCCCGGCCGCGTCCCCGACGACGGCCCGCTCGACACCCCGGGCGGCCGGTCGGTCGTGGTCGACCCGGACGGCCTGGTCGACCTCGCCGGCAGCGTGATCCACCACCTGCACCAGGACGCCGAGCGCGCCCGCACCCGGCTGCGCGACCTCGCCCGCGAGGACCGCGAGATCGGCCCGGACGAGCACGCGCGGCGGCTGAGCGGCGTGGTCGCCGAGGCGCTGCAGGTGTACCTCGCCTGGTCGGGCGAGATCGAGCGGCTGCTGCAGGACTTCCAGGACGGCATGGTCGCCGCGGCCACCGAGTGGCGTGGCGCCGACGACGCCTCCGAGATCGACCTGCGGCGCCGCTCGACCGCACTGTTCGCCGAGCGCGTCCACGTCCCGGTCGACCGTGACGGCGACGGCCGGCTCGACGCCGTCGAGGACACCGGTCGCGAGGCGCTGGACCGCCACCGCGACGGGGGGCGCTGAGCCGTGGGCCGCAGGGCGGAGGACAGGCTGCTCGAGGCGATGCAGGGACGCGTGCGCCCGCTGCACGAGGACGCCGACGTCGTCGCCGAGGTGGGGGCGTCGATGCAGCGGATCTCCCGCCGGATCCGGCGCAAGCTCGTCGAGGGCTCCACGACGATGTGGACCGGGCCCGGTGCCGACGAGGCGCGCGCGGCGTTCCTCGCGCTCGCGGCCGAGACCGAGACCCGCGGGACGGACCTTCGAGGAGGCCGCGAAGCCGATGCGGGAAGCGGCCCGGGCGATCACCCGAAGCCGCGAGGCGTACGACACCCTCCCCGACCCGTCGGGGGTGCGGGCGAACCCCGGTCTGGTCGGCGACGGCGGCTTCCAGGACCGCGAGTCGATGGACGCGTGGGTGCAGGCGCAGCGGGCGGCCCTCGCGGAGGAGCGGGAGAAGGAGTCGGCGCGGCACTACCGGCAGTACAGCGCGAGCATGACCGCGGCCGCCGACGACCTCGCCCGCACCCTCCCGGACCGCGGGCCCGCAGCCGCAGCCCGTCGACACCTCCGTCACGCCCTGGTCGCCCGGCGCGTACACCCCGCCGCCCGCGGACGGCTGGCGTCCTGGCGTCGTCGGCGGCGCGCCGGACGGGTCGTCGGACGGGTCGACGGGCGGCGTGCTGGGGGGCTCGGGCAGTCGGCGGGACGACCGAGGTCGGCTGGGGCGGCACGGGCGACGACGTCCCCGACCTGTCGCTGGGCGACCGACGACTCCGGCACGGGCACGGGCTCGGACGACGACCCGGCGCGACGACGGTGACGGCGAGGGCGGTCGCAGCGGCCTCGCCACCGGGCTCGGGATCGGCGCCGGCGTGGCGGCGGTCGGGGCGGTCGGCCTGGGTGTCGGGATGGCACGAGGACGGGGCGACCGGCAGACCCCGGGCGGGCTGCTCGCGTCCGCCGCCGGTGCGCGCGGCGACGGCCGCGGCGCCGGTGGCCGCTCCGACCCCGGACGTCGTGGGACGGCTGGGAGCGCGGGCACGGGCGGTGCCGCCGGCGGGGGTCGTGGAGGCCGTGGCGGCATCGTGCCGGTCACCGGCATGGCCGGACCACCGGCACGGGACGCCGGTCGAGGTGGCGGTCGCGGTGCGGCTGGAGGTCGCGGCGTGCCGGTCACCGGTGCCGTCGGCCGCGACGAGCGCGGCGAGACCTCGGCGGCCGACCACTGGGCGGTCGAGGACGACTGGTTCGGCGAGGACGAGGCGGGACCGTCCGTCCTGCGCTGATCGAGGCCTTGGACGCGACCGAGGCACCCGAGCACGTGGAGACCGAGCGGACCCGCGGAGCGAGGGCCGGCGCCGTCACGTCCTGAGCGACGAGCGATGTGAGCGCAGCGAACGAGCCGAGGAGGAAGGACGCGACGTCGAGCGCCGGCTGCGAGCGCAGCAAGTCAGACACTGTGGTTGGGTCGGAGGGTCCCGCACGACGACGACGCGTGCCTGCGCGGCACGAGGAACGAGGCTTGACGTGGCAGAGGTCGTGGCGATCACCGGTGGGTACGTGGTCCCGGTCGAGGGTGACCCGATCGAGGGCGGGACGGTGCTGCTGCGCGACGGGAAGGTCGCCGCGATCGGCACGAAGGTCCGGGTCCCGAAGGGCGCCCGCGTCGTCGACGCCACCGGTCGCTGGGTGCTCCCGGGCTTCGTCGAGGCGCACGCGCACATGGGCGTCCACGAGGAGGCCGAGGGCTGGGCCGGCCAGGACACCAACGAGATGACCGACCCCAACGGCGCCCGGATGCGCGCGCTCGACGCGATCAACCCGGCCGAGGAGGGCTTCCGCGACGCGCTGTCCGGAGGCGTCACGACCGCGGTGGTGAAGCCCGGGTCGGGCAACCCGATCGGTGGCCAGACCGTCGCGCTGAAGATGTGGGGCCGGATCGTCGACGAGATGGTCGTCAAGCAGCCCGCCAGCGTGAAGAGCGCCCTGGGCGAGAACCCGAAGCGGGTCTACGGCGACCAGAAGAAGCTGCCGTCGACCCGGCAGGGCGTGGCCGCCGTCATCCGCGACGCGTTCACCAAGGCGCAGGACTACAAGGCCAAGCGCGACAAGGCGTCCAAGGCCCGCGAGCCGTTCGACCGCGACACCACGATGGAGGTGCTCGTCCGCGTCCTCGACGGCGAGCTGCCGTGGTCGCAGCACTCGCACCGCGCCGACGACATCGCGACCGCGATCCGGTTGTCGGAGGAGTTCGGCTACCGGCTGATCGTCAACCACGGCACCGAGGGACACCTCATCGCCGACGTGCTGGCGAGCAAGGGCATCCCCGTCGTCATCGGCCCGCTGTTCACCACCCGCAGCAAGGTCGAGCTGCGCCACCGCTCGCTGCGCAACCCCGGCCTGCTGGCCAACGCCGGCGTGACGATCGCGATCACGACCGACCACCCGGTCGTGCCGATCCACTTCCTCGTCCACCAGGCGACCCTGGCGGTCAAGGAGGGCCTCGACCGCGACGAGGCGCTGCGCGCCCTGACGATCAACCCCGCGCGGATCATGGGTCTGGACGACCGGGTCGGCTCGCTCGCCAAGGGCAAGGACGCCGACGTCGTGATCTGGTCCGGCGACCCGCTCGACGTCATGCAGCGCGCCCTCACGGTCTTCATCGGCGGCCAGGAGGTCTACCACTTCGACGACGCGTCCGGCGTCGGCGTCACCGAGGACCCCTACGCGCCCGCCCACGCAGCCAGCCGCCGCTGAGGCGCGACGCGCCCCGCTGCGGTCGTCGTCCTAGTGAACGTGGGCACGCACCACGTTCACTAGGCCTGCGCGCCAAGTGAACTCGGCGATCCCCACGTTCACTAGGCCGGCGAGCGAGGCAGGGTTCTCACTCCGGCGGGGCGGCGTGCCGCCGGACGGACCGCTCGAACCGGTCGACGCCGGTGCGCACCGGGGTGGCGAGGAACTCGCCGAGGGTGACGCCGGCGGCCAGGCCGAGGCCGACGGCGAGGGCCGAGGTCAGGCTGCCGAGGCCGGCCTGGAGGTTGCCCTCGACGATGATCCAGTAGAGCCCTCGGTAGATCGCCAGTCCCGGGAGCAGTGCGATGATCCCGCAGACCGCGACGAGCACGGGCGGGATGCGGAGCCGGTCGGTCATCACCTCGCCCACGAACCCGACGACGGCGGCCGCCAGCGCGCCGGCGACGGCGGCCGAGACCTGCAGCCCCGAGGCCGCCTCGAACGTGGTCCAGCCGAGGGCGCCGGCCAGGGCGGCGACCAGCGCGGCACGCGGGCGGGCGTACGCGGCCAGCGCGAAGCAGCCGGAGATCGCTGCGGCAGCGGGGATCTGGACGAGCACGGACGCGGTCGGCTCGCCGGGGCCGAGCACCGACAGCGGCACCTTCAGCCGGCGGGCGAGGTCGAGCAGCGCGGCGATGCCGACGACGATGCCGGCGGTGAGCGTCAGCACCTCGGCGCCGCGCGCGGCCGCGGTGACGTGGAAGCCGCTGATCGCGTCCTCGGCCGCTCCGACGAGCCCGAGGCCGGCGAGCAGCACGACGATCCCGGCGGCGACGACGAACGAGGTCCGCACCGGGACGTCGAGCACGACCATGAGGACCGCGACGCCGGTCGCGAGCGCCGCACCGGCGACCTGCTGGAAGAACTGCGGCAGGCCCCAGCGTCCGAGCTGGCGCATCAGCTGGTCGACCCCGGCGGTGCTCGCCGCGGCGACCAGGGCCACCAGCCAGCCGCCGCCGAGGAGGAAGCCGACGGCGGCCGCCATGCCGGACAGCGCCAGCGTCACGACCCACCGCTGGTAGGGGTGCGGCGCGCTGACCGCGGCGTCGAGCCGCCGGTGTGCCTCGTCGACA
>CAVVQA010000003.1:0-457395 GCA_963750285.1 uncultured Actinomycetota bacterium
GGGCTGACGGTAACCTCCTGCCATGGGCGCCCTGGAGATCTTCTACCTGACGCTGCTGCTGCTCAGCACGCTGGCGATCGGCGGCTTCGCGCTGCTGGTCCTCTACAAGCTGTTCTCCGGCCAGCGCTGAGGCGGCCGCCGTGCCCGCCGCGCCGCTGGAGATCCCTGCCGACCTGCCCCCGCCGCTCGTCCCGCTCGCCTGGATGATCGGCCGCTGGGAGGGCGTCGGCGTGGTCGGGTACCCGACCATGGACGAGCACCGGTTCGGCCAGGAGGTCGAGCTGCGCCACGACGGCCGTCCGTTCCTGCACTACCGCTCGCAGGCGCACCTGCTCGACGACGACGGCGCCATCGTCCGCCCGCTGGCGACCGAGACCGGCTTCTGGCGCGTGGTGGTGCCGGCCGACCCGGAGGCCGCCGCCCGCGAGGCCGCCGGCGTCGACGTCGAGCTCCTGCTCGCCCACCCCACCGGCTTCGTCGAGATCTACACCGGCCGGGCCCTCGCCGGCCGCGTCGACCTGACCACCGACGTCGTGGCCCGCACCACGACGGCCAAGGAGTACACCGCGGCGACCCGGCTCTACGGGCACGTCGAGGGCGACCTGCTGTGGGCGATGGACATGGCCGCCGTGGGGCAGCCCCTCACCCCGCACGCCTCGGCGCGGCTGAAGCGGGTGCCGTGAAGGCGCTGCTGCGGCTCGTCCTGCTGCTGCTCGTGCTGCTGGTGGCGGCGGCCGGCTGGATCGCGTGGACGGGCAACCAGGCGCGTGCCGACCTCGTGGCCGCGGCCGACGACGCCCGGGCCGTCGAGCAGGCGGTCTCGTCCGGCGACCTCGAGCAGGCGCGCGCGTCGGTGGCGTCGATGCAGGAGCGCACCGGGCGCGCCGAGGACCGCACCGACGACGTCGTCTGGCGGGCGGCGTCCGTGCTGCCCTGGATCGGCGACGACCTGCACGCCGTCAGCACCCTGACGGCCGAGCTGCACACGGTCTCGACCGACGTCCTCGGTCCGGTGGTCGAGGCCGCGGCCGTGCTCGGTCCGCTGGGGGACCTGTCCGGGGTCGACCCGGCGGCGATCGACCCGGCCGCCGTGCAGCCGGCCGCCGCCCAGGTCGACTCCGCCTCGACGGCACTGGCCTCCTCCCGCGACCGGGTCGAGGCGCTGCCCGCCCACGGCCTGCTCGGGCCGGTCGAGGACGCGCGGTCGCAGGTCCTCGACGCGATGGCGCGCGCCGAGGCGGCGCTCGCCCCGCTCGCCGCGGTCGCCGAGGTCGTCGCCGGCCTGTGAGCACGCCGTGCTCGGCGCCCCGCGCGGGAAGGATCGGCGCCCCGCGGGCGCTGAGGTGGGCATGACCACCACCTCGCACGAGGTCGCCCCGTCCCCGCTGCTGGCGCGCGAGGGCGCCGTCGCGGCCGACGGCCCGGACGCCGGCGTCGCCTGGCACCACGGCGACCCGGTGCGCGAGCAGCGGCTGCTGCTGGCCGGCGAGGCGGTGGCCGACCTGTCGCACCGGGGCGTCGTCACCGTCAGCGGCCCGGACCGGCTCACCTGGCTCGACACCCTCACCACCCAGTGGCTGCGCGACCTCGCGCCGGGACAGGCGCGCGAGGCGCTCGTGCTGAGCCCCCACGGGCACGTCGAGCACGCGCTGCACGTCGTCGACGACGGCACCACCACCTGGATCACGGTCGAGCCCGGGGCCCAGGCGGCGCTGGTGGCCCACCTGGAGCGGATGCGGTTCATGCTCCGGGTCGAGGTCGCCGACGCCACCGCCGACTGGGCCGTGGTGGGGCACGTGCCCGTGGCCGGGTCCGGTGCGGACGTCGACTCGCCCCTGCCGGTCTGGGACGACCCGTGGCCGCGGACGGCCGACGGCGGCGTCCGGTACTGCCTGGCCCCGGACGACGAGCACCCCGGCGCGGAGCGGGCCTGGCGCGAGGTGCTGCTGCCGCGGCAGGGTCTGGCCGCCGCGGTCGCCGACCGCCCGGTGGCGGGCACCTGGGCCAGCGAGGCCCTCCGGGTGGCCGCGTGGCGCCCGCGGTTCGGGCACGAGAGCGACCACCGCACGATCCCGCACGAGGTCGACTGGCTGCGCACCGCGGTGCACCTGCAGAAGGGCTGCTACCGCGGGCAGGAGACGGTGGCGCGCGTGCACAACCTCGGCCGCCCTCCGCGGCGGCTCGTGCAGCTCCACCTCGACGGCTCCGGCCACCAGCTGCCGGAGCGCGGCGCCGAGGTCGTCGGGCCGCAGCGCCCGGTCGGCCACCTCACCAGCGTGGTCCGCCACCACGAGCTCGGGCCCGTCGCGCTCGCGCTGGTGAAGCGGTCCACGCCGGTCGACGCGCCCCTCACCGTGGACGGCGTCGCCGCCGCCCAGGAGGTCGTCGTCGCCCCCTGACCGGTCTCCCCGGTCACGGGGGTTCGGTACGGTCCTCCGGTGCCCACCACCGGGCACCCGGAGACCACGAGGGGCTTCTCGCCAGGATGAAGGCTTATCGGCGCGTGCTCGCGCTCGGCGCGCACATCGACGACATCGAGCTCGGCTGCGGGGCGTTCCTCAGCCGGCTGCGGCGCGAGGGCGTGCAGGTCAAGGTGATGGCCTTCTCCCGCGCCGAGGCCAGCCTCGGCCCGGGCATGGCGCCGGACACCCTCGAGCACGAGTTCGCCGCCGCCATGGCGGTGATCGGCATCGACGACGTGTGGGTCGGTCGCGTACCGGTCCGCCACTTCCCGCAGCACCGCCAGGACGTGCTGGAGGAGCTGGTCGCGGCGGCCCGCTCCTACGACCCCGACCTGGTGATCACGATGAACAGCCAGGACTCCCACCAGGACCACCAGGTCCTGCACGAGGAGAGCGTCCGGGCGTTCCGCGGTCGCAGCCTGATCGGGTACGAGACCCCCTGGAACCAGCAGCAGAACGTGACGAACCTGTTCGTCGGGGTGTCCGAGGACGACGTCGAGCGCAAGGTGCAGATGCTCGCCGCGTACGAGAGCCAGCGGATCCTGGGCCGGTCGTACATGGACCGGTCCTACGTCGACAGCGCCGCGCGGTTCCGCGGCTTCCAGGCCAGGCTCGACTTCGCCGAGGCCTACGAGGTGATCACGATGACATGGGACGAGCGATGACGACCTTCCGCGAGATCTGCGACACCCTCGGCAGCGACCCGCGCGAGGAGCCCGTCTCCGACCAGCCGCTCGAGGGCGTGTCCACCCTCGGCGACCCGCGTCCGCGCACCCTGTCGTTCTCCACCGGCTGGGACCAGTACGTGGAGGCGACCGTGCGGGCCCTCCCGGAGACCTCGTTCATCGTCCCGCCGCAGGCGCCGCCGCTCGCCAACGTCGTGCGCCACCCGAAGCCGCGGCTCGCGTTCGCCCAGGCGCTGCGCGCCCACTTCGCCGAGTCGGCGGCCGGTCACGTCGCCCCCACCGCCGTCGTCGGACCCGACGCCGTCGTGGGCTCGAACGTGACGCTCGGCCACTTCAGCGTGATCGAGGACGGCGCCACGATCGGCGACGGGTGCGTGGTCGGCCACCACAGCGTCATCGCCAAGGGCGTCACCCTCGCCGAGGGCGTGAGCGTCGGGACGCACTGCTCGATCGGCGGGGCGGGCTTCGGCTTCGAGCACGACGACGACGGCCGTCCGCTGCGGATCCTGCACCTCGGCGGCGTGCAGATCGGCTCCGGCACCGAGATCGGCAACCACGTCTCGATCGCGCGCGGCACCATCGTCGACACCCGCATCGGCGAGCACGTGAAGATCGACGACACCGTCTTCATCGCGCACAACGTGGTGGTGGGCGACAACACCTTCATCATCGCCGGCGCCGAGATCAGCGGCAGCGTCACGATCGGCAAGGACGTGTGGATCTCGCCGGAGGCCACCGTGATCAACAAGATCACCATCGGCGACCGCGCCCTGGTCGGCATCGGCGCCGTGGTGCTGCGCAACGTCCGCGAGAACACCGTGGTGGCCGGCGTGCCGGCCAAGGAGCGCGGGCAGCGCTTCCCCGACTGATCCCGGGTCCCGTCGCCACGAGGTGACGGACGACACGTGCGCTTGCTGCTGCTAGCGCTTGCATCTGCTAGCAGCAGCAAGCACAGTGGAGGCATGTCCACGCTGAAGGTCACCGAGCTCGGTGAGTTCCTGCGCGAGCAGCGGCAGGGAGCCAAGCTCTCCCTGCGCCAGCTCGCGGAGGCCGCGGGGGTCTCGAACCCCTACCTGAGCCAGGTGGAGCGCGGACTGCGCAAGCCGAGCGCCGAGGTGCTGCAGCAGATCGCCAAGGGGCTGCGGATCTCCGCCGAGGTGCTCTACGTGCGCGCCGGGATCCTCGAGGAGGGCTCCGGCCGGGCCGAGGTGGAGACGTCCGTGATGGCCGACCCGCACCTCACCGAGCGCCAGCGCCGCGTCCTGCTGGACATCTACGCCTCCTTCCGCTCCGAGAACGCCCGAGAGGCCGACCTCGCAGCGGTGGAGCAGACCGACCAGCCGGCGGCGACGACGCCCCGGACCTCCCGCCGGAAGGCGTCCGCCTCCCGCACGACCGCCCGCAAGGCCGGCACCGCGGCACGACCGCGCGCGGCCCGCACCACGAAGACCACCCCGAGCAAGACCACCAAGAGCACCAAGAACACTGGAGGACAGTGAGATGGCAACCCTGACCGAGGACCTGAAGAAGACCGCTGTGGACGCCGGCTACGTCGTCGTCGGCATCACCGACCTGGCCGTCGAGCGCGCCCGTGGCGCCCAGGCCCAGCTCGTGCAGGTGCGCGACGAGGTCCGCACCGAGCTCGCCGCCGACAGGCTCCAGGAGCGCGTCTCCGCGCTGGCGACCATCCCGGCGCAGGCGCGCACCCTGCCCACCACCGCCGTGAGCAAGGGCCTCGAGGCCGCCGGCAAGGTCGAGGAGGGCTTCGACGACCTCGCGGGCCGCGGCAAGAAGCTGGTCGAGCGCATCCGCCAGCAGCGGGCCACCCAGGACCTCGTCCAGCAGGGCAAGGCCACGCTGACCCGCACCAAGGCCGCGGTCACCACCGTGCGTCGTGGCGCCAAGGACACCGAGGTCGCCGCCAAGGGCACCGTCACCAGCGCCCGCAAGGACGCCGGCACCACCGTGCAGGCCGCGAAGAAGACGGCCAAGAAGGCCACCGCGAAGCGCACCACCCCGGCCGCCAAGCGCACCGCCACCACGGCCAGGAAGCGCACCGCCGCGTCGCAGTCCGCCGCCAAGGGCGCCGGCACCAGCGCGCGCAAGACCGCCACCAAGGCCGTCAAGGCCGCCTCTGCCGCTGCCGACAAGGTCGGCAGCTGACACCTGGCACACCTCGAAGGGCCCCCGGGAGCATCCCGGGGGCCCTTCGCTCTGTCCGCCACGCGCTACGGCAGGATGCAGGGCATGAGCGTGCGGATCGGTGTGGTCGGGTGCGGGTACCTCGGGGCGGTGCACGCGGCCTGCATGACCGAGCTGGGGCACGACGTCGTCGGTGTCGACGTCGACCCGGACAAGGTGGCCGCGCTGGCCGCGGGCCACGCGACGTTCTACGAGCCCGGTCTGGACGACCTGCTGGCGCGCACGCTCGCCACCGGGCGCCTGACCTTCACCACCGACCCCGCCGCGCTCGCGGACCGCGACGTCGTGTTCGTCTGCGTGGGCACGCCGCAGCGCAAGGGCGAGCTCGCCGCCGACACCTCCTTCGTCCACGACGCGGTCGAGGCGGTGGCCGCCAACGTCGCGGACGAGGTGCTCGTCGTCGGGAAGTCGACCGTGCCGGTGGGCACGGCGAGCCACCTGGCCTCGCACCTGGCCGCGGTCGCGCCGCACGTCGAGCTCGCGTGGAACCCCGAGTTCCTGCGGGAGGGGCTGGCCGTCAAGGACACCCTCGAGCCCGACCGGTTCGTCTTCGGCGTCCGGTCGCCGTGGGCCGAGGGCCTGCTGCGCCAGGTCTACGCCACCCCGCTGGCGGCCGGGACCCCCGTCGTGGTCACCGACTTCGAGACGGCCGAGCTGGTCAAGGTGGCGGCCAACGCCTTCCTCGCCACGAAGATCTCGTTCATCAACGCCATGTCCGAGGTGTGCGAGGCCACCGGCGCCGACGTCGTCCAGCTCGCCGACGCCCTCGGCCACGACGACCGGATCGGCCGCAAGTTCCTCGGCGCCGGACTGGGTTTCGGCGGCGGGTGCCTGCCCAAGGACATCCGCGCGTTCATGGCGCGGGCGGGGGAGCTCGGCGCCGACCAGGCGCTCACGTTCCTGCGGGAGGTCGACGCCATCAACCTGCGGCGTCGCTCCAAGATGGTCGAGCTCGCGCGCGACGCGCTCGGCGGCTCGTTCGTCGGCAAGCGGGTGGCCGTGCTGGGAGCGGCCTTCAAGCCCGACAGCGACGACATCCGCGACTCGCCGGCGCTGAACGTCGCCGCCCAGATGCGGCTGCAGGGCGCCGAGGTCGTGGTCACCGACCCGCGGGCGGTCGAGAACGGCCGCCGGCTCTGGCCGGACGTCACCTTCGTCGAGACGCCCGAAGAGGCCCTGGAGGACGCCGACGTCGTCCTGCTGGCCACCGAGTGGGCCGAGTACAAGGCGCTCGACCCGGTGGCGGCCGGCGAGCTGGTGCGCGAGAAGCGCGTGCTCGACGGCCGCAACGCCCTCGACGGCGAGGCCTGGCGCGCGGCCGGCTGGAGCTACCGGGCGCTCGGTCGCGGGGCGCACGCGTGAGCGCGGCCGACGTGGGCGGCACGGCGGTGCGGATCGCCGACGTCGTGCGCGGTGGCGTGGTCGAGTCCGTGCACCTCGGGCACGTCGTCGCGACCGGCCCGTCCGGCGAGATCCTGCTGTCCGCAGGCGATCCGGACGGCCAGGTCTTCGCCCGCTCCTCCCTCAAGCCGCTCCAGGCCGTCGCGATGCTGCGCGCCGGGCTGCAGCTCGACGGCCCGCTGCTCGCGCTCGCGTGCGCCAGCCACAACGGCGAGCCGCACCACCTCGAGGGCGCCCGCAGCATCCTCGGCGCCGCAGGGCCTCGACGAGTCCGCCCTGCAGAACACCCCCGACTACCCGCTCGACGACGCCGCCGCTCTGGCCTGGCGCAGCGCAGGTTCGCCGAAAGAGCCTGTGGCGCAGAACTGCTCGGGCAAGCACGCCGCCATGCTGGCGACGTGCGTCGCCGCCGGGTGGGACACCGCGACGTACCGGGACCTCCAGCACGCGCTGCAGCAGGCCGTCCGCGAGACGGTGGCGGAGCTGACCGGCGGCGAGGCCCAGCACGTCACCGTCGACGGGTGCGGCGCGCCGCTGTTCTCGTCCACGCTCACCGGGCTGGCCCGGGCGTTCGGCACGATCGCCGCCGCGGCGGCCGGTGACGGCGACGACGAGCTCGGCCCGCGTGGGTCGGGCGATGAACGCCCACCCGCACATGGTCGGCGGCACCGGGCGCGACGTCACCGCCCTGATGGCCGGCGTGCCCGGCCTGGTGGCCAAGGACGGCGCCGAGGGCGTGTACGCCGTCGGCCTCCCGGACGGTCGGGGCGTGGCGCTCAAGGTGCTCGACGGCTCGCAGCGGGCCCGACCGGTGGTGATGGCCGCGGTGCTGCGCGCGCTCGGGGTCGAGGCGCCGGTGCTCGACGAGGTCGGGACGGCGCCGGTGCTCGGCCACGGGGTGCCGGTCGGTGCGATCGAGGCCGTGCTGCCGGCCCTGCGGTGAGGGTCGTCCTCCAGCGCGTCACCACCGCACGGGTCGAGGTGGCCGGCGAGGTCGTCGGCGCCGTCGACGGCGGGGCGAACCCGTCCGGCCAGGCGCTGGTCGCGCTCGTCGGCGTCACCCACGACGACGGTCCGGAGCAGGTCGGGGCCCTGGCCCGCAAGGTGGCGGAGCTGCGGGTGCTCGACGGCGAGCGGTCGGCGGTCGACGTCGGTGCCCCGGTGCTCGTGGTCAGCCAGTTCACGCTGTACGCCGACACCCGCAAGGGCCGGCGGCCGTCCTGGTCGGCGGCGGCGCCCGGGCCGGTGGCCGAGCCGCTGGTCGAGGCGTTCGCCGCGGCGCTGCGGGAGCGCGGGCTCGAGGTGGCGACCGGCCGGTTCGGCGCGGACATGCAGGTGCACCTGGTGGGCGACGGCCCGGTGACGGTGCTGATCGAGGCCTGACCCGTACGATCAGCGGGTGAACTCCGTCTTCGCCTTCCAGAGCATCGTCGAGCTCGTCCTCGGTCTGCTCGCCCTGGCGTTCCAGGGTTTCGCCCTGGTCGACGCCATCCGCCAGCGCGCCGACGCCTACCCGGCGACGAGCAACCAGACCAAGACCATCTGGCTGGCGATCCTCGGCATCGCCCTCGCGATCGGCGTCGTGTCGGTGTTCGGTCCGCTGAACATCTTCAACCTGCTGGCTGTCGTCGCGGCCGGCGTGTACCTGACCCGGGTGCGCCCGGCGATCCGGTCGATCACCGGGAACGGCCCCTCGTCCGGCGGCTGGTAGCACCGCTCAGCGAGGGGCGACCGCGTCCCAGGCGACGCCCACCTCGCCGAGCCGCCACCTGGCCGGGCCCTCCAGCACCGGCCAGCCGGCGTCTCGGACGGACCGGCACGTCGCGAGGAACCGCTGCCGCACACCGAAGGACGCCAGCGGTGCGCTGCGCTCCCAGGCGTCGTCCAGGGCGGCGAGCCACGCGTGCACCGGCTCGCCCGGGACGTTCCGGTGGATCAGGGCCTTCGGCAGCCGCTCCGCCACCGAGCCGGGACGCTCGAGCGCCCGCAGCCGCAGCGACACGGTGAGGCTGACGAGGTCCGTCGGCGCCCACCGCGATCCAGGCGGCGCGCCTGCCGAGCTCGTCGCAGGTGGCGTCGACCAGGAGCCCGTCGGGCGCGAGGCGGCGCACGACCTCGCTCCCACGCGGCGGCCACCTCGTGCTCGCCGTACTGCCGCAGCACGTTCGCCGCCCGCACGAGCGCGGGACGCCTGGCGCCGAGCGGCCCGAGCTCGAACCCGCCGTGGGCGAAGCGCACGCCCGCGCGCGCCAGCGGCTGGGCGGCACGCACCCGCTCCGGGTCGATCTCCAGGCCCACGACCTCGACGTCGGGCCGGACCCGCAGGAGCCGGTCGGCCAGCTCGATCGTGGTCACGGGAGAGGCGCCGTAGCCGAGGTCGACGACCAGCGGGGTCGGCGGCCGCCCGCAGCGCCGTCGCAGCCGGTCCGGCGAGCCAGCGGTCCACGCGGCGCAGCCGGTTCGGGTTCGTGGTGCCGCGCGTCACGGTGCCCACGGGGCGCGGCGTCGGCGTCACCGCCCCATCATCGCCGACCGCCCTCCACCGACCCCTCCACCGACCCCGTGAGCCGGGGCGTCGGGCATGGGTTAGCGTCGCCGGGTGAGCTCCGCCGCACCGGACGACGCGGCACCGCGCCGGGTCGCGATGCTGTCCGTGCACACCTCCCCGCTCGAGCAGCCGGGCACCGGTGACGCCGGCGGCCTCAACGTCTACGTCGTCGAGCTGGCCACGCGGCTGGCGCAGCGCGGCACCGAGGTCGAGGTGTTCACCCGGGCCACCTCGTCGTCCACCTCCGGCCTCGCCGACGCCGACGTCGAGCTCGCGCCGGGGGTGTCGGTGCGCCACGTGGTGGCCGGCCCGCTGGCCGGCCTCGGGAAGAACGACCTGCCGGGTCAGCTGTGCGCCTTCACCGCCGGCGTGATGCGGGCCGAGGCCGCGCAGGACGCCGGCTGGTACGACGTCGTGCACTCCCACTACTGGCTGTCCGGCCAGGTCGGGTGGCTCGTGGCCGACCGGTGGAACGTGCCGCTCGTCCACAGCATGCACACGATGGCGAAGGTGAAGAACGCCCACCTGGCCGAGGGTGACTCGCCCGAGCCCGCCGGCCGCGAGATCGGCGAGGAGCAGGTCGTGGCGGCGGCCGACCGGCTGGTGGCGAGCACCGAGGCCGAGGGGCGCGAGCTGGTCGAGCTGTACGGCGCACCGCCGGAGCGGGTCGCGGTCGTACCGCCCGGTGTCGACCTCGACGTCTTCTCCCCTGCCGACGGTCGTGACGCCGCCCGCGCCGCGCTCGGGCTCGCCCAGGACGCGCAGGTGCTGCTGTTCGCGGGGCGGATCCAGCCGCTCAAGGCGCCCGACGTCCTCGTCCGCGCCGCGGCCCACCTGCTGCGCTCGGCGCCGTCGATGCGCTCGCGGCTGGTCGTCGTCGTCCTCGGCGGCCCGAGCGGTTCCGGTCTCGAGCACCCGGAGGAGCTCGAGGAGCTCGCCGCCCGGCTCGGCCTGCACGGGGTGCCCGGCGTCCCCGACGTCGTCCGCTTCGAGCCACCTGCGCCCAGAGAGGTTCTCTCCCAGTGGTTCCGGGCTGCCGACCTCGTCGTCGTCCCGAGCTACAACGAGTCGTTCGGCCTCGTGGCCATCGAGGCGCAGGCGTGCGGGACGCCGGTCGTCGCCGCCCGGGTCGGCGGGCTGGAGACCGCTGTCGCGCACGGGATCTCGGGAGAGCTGGTCGACGGGCACGACCCGGCGGAGTGGGCCAGGGTGATCGGCGCCCTGCTCTCGGACCCGGACCGGATGGCGCGGCTGCGGGAGGGTGCTCGGGCCCACTCGCTCCGGTTCGGTTGGGACGCCACCGTCGACGCCACGCTCGCCGTCTACGCGGCGGCCCGGGCCGAGCGCCTCGCCCGGCTCGTCGTGCGCCGCTCGCCCGTGCCGCAGCCCGCTCCCGCCGGTGCGGTCGAGGTGCGCCGTGAGCGAGGAAGGCGTCGCCCTGAGCGCCCGCGCCCGAGCGATCCAGGAGCTGGAGGGGTGGCTGGCCGAGGCGGCCGACGCCGAGCCCGCCGAGGGGCCGCACGGTCCCGCGCGGGTGGAGCACGAGCTGGGGGCGCGTCCGGGGGAGTACGTCGTCCAGCTGCCCGGGGAGCGCAAGCTCCGCACGCCGGTGTCGGTGCTGGTCGGCGACCACTCGCTGTCGGTGTCCGCGTTCGTCGTGCGCAACCCCGACGAGAACCACGCCGGCGTGCACCGCTGGCTCCTCGAGCGCAACACCCGGCTGCGGCAGGTCGCCTTCGCGATCGACCGGTCCGGCGACGTCTACCTGCGCGGACGCCTTCCGCTGGAGGCGGTCTCGCAGCAGTCGCTGGACGGGATCCTCGGCGAGGTGCTGGAGGTGGCGGACGGCTCGTTCAACGAGCTGCTCGCGCTCGGCTTCCTCACCTCGATGCGCAAGGAGTGGGCCTGGCGGGTCTCGCGCGGCGAGTCGACCCGCAACCTCGAGGCGTTCAGGCACCTGCTGCAGGACTGACCTCTCCCGGCTGTCAGGGGTAGACGTCCGGCGCCGTCGGGCAGCCGTGCACGCGGCGCCAGGAGCGGACGGCGGGCGAGGGGTCGGCGTCCTGGCCGGTGCGCCAGCTGTCCAGGAACGGGTAGGGGCTGACGACGCCGCGCCGGGTGAACCAGTCACCGGGCCCGCAGGACGCCGGGCTGAGCCCGAGGTGCAGGTGGCAGCCGGTGCCCGCGGCCGACCCGGTCTCGCCGACGGTGCCGATCACCTCGCCGGCCCGCACCTCCTGGTCGGGCTGCACCAGCACGGTGGCCAGGTGCGACCCGTAGTACCGGACGCCGTCCTCGCCGAGCAGGGTCACCGACAGGCCGCCGCGGTCGGGTCCGAGGTTGGTCTCCCGGTCCCACGCGTCGACGGTGGTCGTCTCGCTGACGGTGCCCGCGGCCACCGCGAGAACCGGTGTGCCGCAGGCGACGAAGACGTCGGTGGCCGGGTAGTCGTGGTGCTGGGTCGCGTACTCGGCGTCGCCGGCCACCGGGAAGGCACGGCTCCCTGCGACCACGCGGCCCGCCAGCGCGGGCAACGGCTCGTCCTCCGGCGGCTCGAGCGTGCCGGCGCCGCGCGGGACCGGTGCGGCCGCGACGGGCGGCTCGTCCTGGGCGGGTGGTGCGAGGACGGGCGCGGCGATCAGGAGGGCGAGCCCGAGGCCGCCGACCACGCCGGTGCTGATCACCGCGTGCGCCAGCACCTGGCGGGCGACCACGCCGCCGCGCGAGACCTGCGTGCCCGGGCTCATCGCCGGCCATCATCCTCCGTCGGGCCGCGGCACGGGTGCTCAGTACGCTGGCGGCATGTCGTACACCCTGGTCATCCTCCGCCACGGCGAGAGCGAGTGGAACGCCAAGAACCTGTTCACCGGCTGGGTCGACGTCCCGTTGTCGGAGAAGGGGACGGCCGAGGCGCTGCGGGGCGGCGAGCTGCTCACGGCGGCCGGTGTCCTGCCCGACGTCGTCCACACCTCGCTGCTGCGTCGTGCGATCACCACCGCGCACCTCGCGCTCGACGTCGCCGACCGGCACTGGATCGAGACCAAGCGGTCGTGGCGGCTGAACGAGCGGCACTACGGCGCGCTGCAGGGCAAGGACAAGAAGCAGACCCTGGCGGAGTACGGCGAGGAGCAGTTCATGCTCTGGCGCCGCTCGTTCGACACCCCGCCGCCGCCGATCGAGGCCGACGCCGAGTTCAGCCAGGCGTCCGACCCGCGCTACGCCGGTCTCGGTGCGGACATGCCCGAGAGCGAGTGCCTCGCCGACGTCGTGGCGCGGATGCTCCCGTACTGGGAGTCCGACGTCGTGCCGGACCTGCGGGCCGGCAAGGTCGTGCTGCTGGCCGCGCACGGCAACTCGCTGCGCGCGCTGGTCAAGCACCTCGACGGCATCAGCGACGACGACATCGCCGGCCTCAACATCCCCACCGGCATGCCGCTGGTCTACGAGCTCGACGACGACCTCGTGCCGGTGGAGCGCGGCGGGCGGTACCTCGACCCCGAGGCCGCTGCCGAGGCCGCGGCGGCGGTCGCCGACCAGGGGCGCTGAGGCCCTCAGCCGCAGGTGGCAGACAGGGCGTCGTCGACCCGCTCCTGGGCAGGGGCGAGCGACTCGTCGGGTGACCGCCCGGCGAGCTCGGACAACCGGGCGCCCGCGGCCTGGACGGTGGCCGGCTCGGCGTCGGCCAGCGTGATCGCGGCCAGCTGCGGCTCCAGGCCGGCCCAGTAGTCGCGCACCAGCTCGACGTCGGCGACCACCGAGGCGGGCGCGTCGTCGGTGAGCGCCTGCTGCACGGCGTCCCAGTAGGCGGGGGCGCCCGTGCCGGCGGCGACGATCGTCACCGTCAGGGCCTGCGGGTCGTCGGCGGCGAGCCCCAGCCGCTGCAGCTCGGCCGCTCCGCGCGCGTCCAGGTCGGCGCTCGCCTGCGCCACGGCCTCGCAGTCGAACCCCGGCGGAGGCGCCTCGACGGGCGCGTCCTCGGGCTCGGAGGTGCAGGCCGCCAGGGCCGTCACGACGAGCGCCCCGATCAGCGGCACGACCAGCGGCACGACCAGGCCCGTCGCGGACGGGACGAGGCGGCGGGGCACAGCGGGACCGTACCCGCTGCGCCTGCTGCCGGTCGGGTGTCGCTGGAGGGATCCGCTAGGAGGGGTGCGGGGTGGCGGTGGCCTCGGCGGCGAGGTCCCACTGGCCGGTGACGAGGAACTGCACCCGCTCGGACAGGGAGACCGCGTGGTCGCCGAACCGCTCGAAGTAGCGGCTGCCCAGCGTCACGTCGACGGCGGCCTGCACCGGGTGCGACCAGGTCGGCGAGGCGAGCTCGTCGAACACGCGGCGGTGCAGGGCGTCCAGGGCGTCGTCGTCCGGGACCCATCTCGGCGGCCACGGTGAGGTCGCGGGTGGCGATCACCTGGCCGGCCTTCTCCGCCAGCCGCACGCCGGTGGCGCCCATCTCGGCGAACAGCGGCACGAGGTCGTCCGGGATCACGTGGTGCGGGAAGCGCAGCCGGACCAGCTTCGCGACGTGGCGGGCCAGGTCGCCCATCCGCTCGATCGTGCTGCTCATCCGCAGCCCGGCGACGACCACGCGCAGGTCGGTGGCCACCGGCGCCTGCCGGGCCAGCAGCTCGACCGCGCGCTCGTCGACCTGGCGCTGGATGGCGTCGATCCGGTCGTCGCCGGCGATGACGGCCTCGGCGAGCGACAGGTCGGCCTCGAGCAGGGCGCGGGTGGCGTCGCCCAGCGCCGCAGCGGCGAGCGCGGTCATCTCGACGAGCTGCCCGTCGAGGTGCTCGAGCTCGGTGTGGAACTGCTGGCGCATCGGGTTCCCTCTCGGATCAGGTTGCCTGACGGTACGTCGCACGGACCGCGGACCTCACTGTCGGGTGCCGGGGTGAACGCCTGTCGGTGCCCAGGTGAACATCTGGGGACCGCCCCGCGTCCGGCGCCGACGACGGCCGGGAGGCGCACCCCGCGGCCCTACCCTGGTGGGCGTGGAGCAGCCGTCCGTCGCGCTCGTCGCTGCGGCCCTCACCGTCCTGGTGCTGGTCGTCGCGCTGCTGGCGTTCCGGTGGAGCGAGCGCGAGAGCACCACGGTGGAGGAGCCCCGCCCCGAGCTCCCCCGCGGCGTCACCGACGTGCTGGCCGCGCTGCGGTCGGCCGCCGTCGTGGTCGACGTCGCCGACGCCGTGGTGCGGGCGACGCCTCCGTCGTACGCGCTCGGGCTGGTGCGCGGCCACGAGCTGGCGCACCCCGAGCTGGTCGACATGGTGCGGTCGGTGCGCCGCGACGGGCTGGTGGTCGAGCGCGAGCTGGAGCTGCCGCGCGGTCCGCTCGGTCGCGGCACGCTCGTGCGTGCTGGCGCGGGTCGCCGCGCTCGGCAGCCTGCACGTGCTCGTCCTGGTCGAGGACCGCACCGAGGCCCGCCGGGTCGAGGAGGTGCGCCGCGACTTCGTCGTGAACGTGTCGCACGAGCTGAAGACGCCCGTGGGCGCGATCTCGCTGCTGGCCGAGACGATGGAGGCCGCCGCCGACGACCCCACCGCCGTGCGCCGGTTCGCCGGCCGGATGCACCGCGAGGCCGACCGGCTCGCCGCGCTGGTGCAGGAGATCGTCGACCTGTCGCGGCTGCAGACCTCGTCCGCGCTCGCCGAGCCCGAGCTCGTCGACGTCGACCAGGTGGTCTCCGAGGCGGTCGACCGCGCGCGGCTGGCCGCCGACGGCAAGCGGATCGCCCTCGACGTCGCCCCGGCCACGGGCGTCAAGGTCTACGGCGACCACGACCTGCTCGTCACCGCCGTGCGCAACCTGGTCGACAACGCGGTGCGCTACTCCGACGAGGGCACCCGGATCGGGATCGGGTTGTCCGCGCAAGGACGACCTGGTCGAGATCGCGGTCGCCGACCAGGGCGTCGGGATCCCCGAGGCCGATCAGGAGCGGGTGTTCGAGCGGTTCTACCGGGTCGACCCCGCGCGCTCGCGCACGACCGGCGGCACCGGTCTCGGGCTCAGCATCGTCAAGCACGTCGTGGCCAACCACGGCGGCGAGGTGACGGTGTGGAGCCAGCCGCACTCCGGCTCGACGTTCACCGTCCGCCTGCCCGTGGCCGCGTCCGACGGCACGGGGGATCCCGTGCCGCCCAGCACGAGGAGGAGCCGCACGTGACCCGCATCCTGGTCGTCGAGGACGAGGAGTCGCTCTCGGACCCGTTGTCCTACCTGCTCGAGCGGGAGGGCTTCGAGGTCGCTGTGGCGGCCGACGGGCACGCCGCGCTCGACGAGTTCGACCGTGGCGGAGCCGATCTCGTCCTCCTCGACCTGATGCTGCCCGGCATCCCCGGCACCGAGGTCTGCCGCGCCCTGCGCGCCCGCAGCAGCGTCCCGGTGATCATGCTGACGGCCAAGGACAGCGAGATCGACAAGGTCGTCGGCCTCGAGATCGGCGCCGACGACTACGTGACCAAGCCGTACTCCTCGCGCGAGCTCGTGGCGCGGATCCGAGCGGTGCTGCGCCGCAAGGGGGAGCCGGACGACCTGCTGCCGGCGACGATCGAGGCCGGGCCGGTGCGGATGGACGTCGAGCGGCACGTGGTGACCGTGCGCGGGGAGCCGATGTCCATGCCGCTCAAGGAGTTCGAGCTGCTGGAGATGCTGCTGCGCAACGCCGGCCGGGTGCTCACCCGGGGACAGCTGATCGACCGGGTGTGGGGATCGGACTACGTCGGCGACACCAAGACGCTCGACGTCCACGTGAAGCGGCTGCGGAGCAAGATCGAGGTCGACCCCAAGGAGCCGCGGCACCTGGTGACGGTGCGCGGCCTGGGCTACAAGCTCGACCCCTGAGCGGCGCTCAGCCGGCGGGGGCGTCCCTCGCCGATCAGCCCTCTTCGCCGATCAGGGAGGCGTACTCGGGCAGCGTGCCGTCGAGCACGGGGGCCTGCAGGTTGAGGTTCGCCTCCCCGCCGATCAGGCTGACCTCGACCGTGCGGCCGGGCACGACGTCGAGGGTCTCGATCGTCACCTGCTCGTCGGCCTCGGGGCCGATCGAGACGCTCTGGCCCGGCTCGAGGTCGATGGTCTGGCTCGCGGCGCCGGACTCGACGTCGATGACGATCGAGACGTCGTCGTCGGAGGAGTTGAACAGCGCGCCGACGAGCTCGGCCTCGGCGCCCTGCTCGGCCGTCAGCACCATCAGGTTGCGGACGCCGACCGGCCCGACCTCGCCCTGCACGCCGTCGGACGGCGCGTAGGTGACGTTGGTGGTGGTCTGGGGGCTGAACATCGAGCAGCCGCCGAGCGCGAGCCCGGCGATCGCCGCGGCAGCGGCCAGCCGCACGGGGCGGGACGGGTGCGGGACGGTCACGGCAGGCTCCTCGGCGACGGGGGTCGGACGCGCAGCACGAACTGTACCGACCGGAGCCGCCGCCGCCCGACCCGGCGCCCCGGCTGCGCCGTGCCCGCGCGCACCCGACCTGCGCGCGACCGGCACCGTTCCCACCCCGCGCGTGCCACGGCGCACGCCGTCCTGTCAACCCCTTCCGGGGGTCCCTTCGACCCTCCGGCAAGCCTCTGACCTGCACAAACGTCCCGAGACGCGTGTCGCCGGACCGGCGCGGCGTGGTACTCTTGAGGCCGCGAAAGGGGAAAACACCAGATGGCATTCAAGGTCGGCGAGACGGTCGTGTACCCGCACCACGGAGCGGCTCTCATCGAAGAGATCATGAAGCGCACGATCAAGGGCGAGGAGAAGCTCTACCTCAAGCTCAAGGTGGCCCAGGGAGACCTGACGATCCAGGTCCCGGCCGAGAACTGCGACCTCGTGGGTGTCCGCGACGTCGTCGACCAGCAGGGTCTCGACCGCGTGTTCGCGGTCCTGCGGGCCCCGCACGTGGAGGAGCCGACCAACTGGTCGCGCCGCTACAAGGCCAACCTGGAGAAGCTCGCCTCCGGCGACGTCATCAAGGTCGCCGAGGTCGTCCGCGACCTGTGGCGCCGCGACCAGGACCGCGGCCTGTCGGCCGGCGAGAAGCGCATGCTCGCCAAGGCCCGTCAGATCCTCGTCTCCGAGCTCGCGCTGGCGGAGAAGACCGAGGAGATCAAGGCCGAGGCCATCCTCGACGAGGTCCTCGCGTCCTGACCGTGCCGCCCCTCCGGCGCACGCACACCGCACGATGAGCCCGACTCCCGTCCCGGGGGTCGGGCTCGTCGTCGTCGCGGCCGGTCGCGGCGAGCGGCTGGGCGCCGGCCGGCCGAAGGCGCTGGTGGAGGTCGCCGGACGTCCGCTGCTGGCTGGGCCCTCGAGGGCGCCGCCGCCGCGGGCCTGACCGACGTCGTCGTGGTCGCCCCGGCCGACGCCCTGGACGAGGTGCGCGCGCTCGCGCCGGGCGCGGTGGTGGTGCCCGGCGGCGACACCCGCCAGGCGTCCGTCGCAGCCGGCCTGGCCGCGCTGCCGCCCGGCGAGCTGGTGCTGGTGCACGACGCCGCCCGGGCGTTCGTCCCGCCGACGGTGTTCGCCGCCGTGGTGGCCGCGCTGCAGGCGGGCGAGCAGGCGGTGGTGCCCGCGGTCCCGCCCGCCGACACGCTGCGCCACCTCGAGGACGGCCCGGTCGACCGGGCCCGCGTCGTGGCCGTCCAGACCCCGCAGGGGTTCCGCCGCGACGTGCTCGAGCGTGCGCACGCGAGCGGCGACGGCCAGGCCACCGACGACGCCGGGCTGGTCGAGCGGCTCGGGATCCACGTCCACGTCGTGCCCGGCTCCGAGGAGGGCTTCAAGGTGACCCGTCCGCTCGACGTCCTGCTGGCCGAGGCGCTGGTGCGCGTCCCGGAGCGTCCCGTGACCGGGCCGCTCCCCCTCCCGCGGACGGGCGTCGGCGTCGACGTCCACGCGCTCGCGCCGCACGGGTCGGACCGCGAGCTCTGGGTCGCCGGCCTGCACTGGCCCGGCGAGCGCGGGCTGGACGGCCACTCCGACGCCGACGTCGCCGCCCACGCCTGCTGCGACGCCCTGTTCTCCGCCGCCGGCATCGGCGACCTCGGCGCGCACTTCGGCACCTCGCGGCCGCAGTGGTCCGGCGCCTCCGGGGTCACGCTGCTGGCCGAGGCGGCCCGGCTGGTGCGCGCGGCCGGCTTCGAGATCGGCAACGTCGCGGTGCAGGTGATCGGCGACGCCCCCAAGGTCGGCACCCGCCGGGCCGAGGCCGAGGCGGCGCTGTCGGCCGCGTGCGGGGCCCCGGTGTCGGTCAGCGGCACCACCACCGACGGCCTCGGCCTCACCGGTCGCGGCGAGGGCGTCGCCGCGATCGCCACCGCCCTCGTCGCTCCCCCGTCCCCTCCCCCTGACCGCCCGCTCGGCCGCGACGGGCTGCTCACGCACACCCTCGGGCGTCACGCACCCCGTCGACGGTGTGCGTCGCGCCCGGCGGTGTGCGTCAGCGGGAGCGGCGCCGTCCGCGCGCGTGCGCACGCCGGATCCGGTCGGCCACCGGACCGAACCGCGCCAGCTCGGCCCAGATCCAGCGGGCGACCTCGAGCCCGCAGTCGCGCAGGTCGTCCTCTCGCACCTTCTCGGCGAACACCGCCTCGCCAGGGTCCTGGTCCGGGGCCGAGGTCGCGCCCGTACTTGATCCGGCCGTCGAACTCGCCGACCGTGCGCTCCTCCTCCCACCCGAAGTCGCAGCGGCCGACCACGACGTGCCGGTGGTCCACGACCTCGAGCTGGGGCCGCGGCGCCGGTAGGCCGGCGCGCGCGATGGCCACCCGGCTGCGGGACTCGCCGACGCTCTCGCTGCGCGCGTCCGCGAACGCGGCGACCCGACGTGCCCGCGGGACCCCGGGCCAGCCGCGCGCCCGGCTCGAGCGCCACGCGCAGACCGGCGACGTCGACGAGCCCCGACGCGGAGCGCGAAGTCGGCCGCGACCACGCCCTGCTCGAAGCCGGACTGCACGCAGCGAGGTCGACCAGCGTGCGTGCCGGCGGAGGTCACGGACAGCGCCGTCGACGAGGACGACCTCCTCGGCGTCCAGCGGTGCGGGCGTGACGTGGACGTCCGCGCCGATGCCGGCCGCCGCGGCCGCGGTCGCGCGTGACGTGGACGCGTGCGAGGTCGGGACGCCAGAGCTCGAAGCCGTGCAGCACGGCCGCGGAGACGTGGCTGACGACCGCCTGGTCCGACATCGCCTGCGCCGCGGCACGAGACGCGTGCTTCGTGCAGGACCCGCGGATCGGACAGCTGCGGGCCGGAGGGCGCGTAGGCGCCGCGGCGCAGCGGCGTCAGCTGCGATGTCTCCCTGAGCCGCCGCACCTCGCGACGGCTCCCATCCTGCGGCGAGAAGAGCGGAGCGGGTGAGTACACGGACGCGATCCACGCCGGCAGTGGTGGGCGCCGCGAGTGCGTCGGCCGCCTGCTCCGGCGCCCGGGTGTGGACGACCCGAGGGGAGAGCGCACCTGGGACGGCGGCGGACGGTGGGCTGCGCCGTCATCGGCCACGCACAGCACGAGGTGCGACGCATGCCGTCGGCAGACGTGCGTCGAGCCTGTGCGTGTGCGCCGGCACGGGGGAGTGTGTGCGAGCGGGGGGTGGGGGAGCCGGCGGACCGTCATCATGGACGCATGACCGACGGGGTGATCGACGCGCTGCGACGCGCGCTGGAGGCGGTGCCGGACGACACCGCGCTGCGGCTGCACCTGGCCGAGACGCTGCTGGCGGCGGGACGGTCGGACGAGGCCGTGGCCGAGTGCGCCACGGCGCTGCAGCGCGAGCCGTCCAGCGTCGAGGCGCGGACGCTGATGGCCCGCGCGCTGGCCCCGGCACCGACCGCGCAGCCGGACGAGACGGCGCCGGAGGTCTCGCCCGGCGAGGTGCCCGAGCAGCCGCGCCACCGCGCGCCGGGGCGGGCGGCTTCGACTGGCACGCCGCCGAGGAGCAGGTCGGCGACGTCGCGGAGCCGATGTTCGTCGACGAGAGCGGGCTGGCCGAGCCCGACGTCGGGGCGTGGGACGTCGAGAAGGCCGAGATCACGCTGGCCGACGTCGGCGGGCTCACCGAGGTGAAGGACCGGCTCGAGGCGGCGTTCCTGGCGCCGCTGCGCAACCCCGAGCTGCGCAAGCTGTACGGCAAGTCCCTGCGCGGCGGGCTGATGCTCTACGGGCCGCCCGGCTGCGGCAAGACCTTCGTCGCGCGCGCGGTGGCCGGCGAGATGGGCGCCAAGTTCATCTCGGTCGGGATGTCCGACGTCCTGGACATGTGGATCGGCAGCAGCGAGAAGAACGTCCACGAGCTGTTCCAGCTGGCCCGCCGCAGCGCGCCGGTGGTGCTCTTCCTCGACGAGATCGACGCGTTGGGGCAGAAGCGGTCCCAGACCCGCTCGTCGTCGATGCGCGGCACGGTCAACCAGCTGCTGGCCGAGCTCGACGGCGTGCAGTCCGACAACGAGGGCGTCTTCGTGCTGGCCGCCACCAACCAGCCGTGGGACGTCGACCCCGCGCTGCGGCGCCCCGGGCGGCTCGACCGCACCCTGCTGGTGCTCCCGCCCGACCAGGAGGCGCGCGAGTCGATCGTCCGGCACCACCTCAAGGACCGACCCGTGGAGGGCATCGACGTCCGCCGGATCGCCAAGGCCACCAACGGGTACTCCGGCGCCGACCTCGCCCACGTCTGCGAGTCGGCGGCCGAGCGCGCCCTGCTCGCCGGCGTCCGCACCGGTGACGCCCGGCTGATCGGCATGAAGGACCTGGAGTGGGCGGTCGGGCAGGTGCGACCGTCGACGCGGGCGTGGTTCGACACCGCCCGCAACGTGGTGATGTTCGCCGACACCGACGGCAGCTACGCCGACCTGCGCACCTGGATGAAGAAGAACAAGCTGCTGTGAGGGAGCGCACGGAGCTCGCCCGCGCCGAGCTGCTCCTGGAGTCGGGCCGTTTCGCCGAGGCCGAGCAGGCGGCCGGCGCCGCGCTCGCGTCCGACCCGTACGACGTCGACGCGCTGCTCCTGCGCTCGCGCGCCCTGCTGCGCCTCGGCCGCCACGACGACGCCCTGCGAGACGCCGGGCAGGCGCTGCGGCAGGAGCCGTCGCTCGTCCAGGCGCACGCCGTGCGTGCCGCGGCGCTGCTGGAGACGGGCCGGCACGAGGAGGCGATGGCGGCGGCGATCGAGACCACGCGCCTGGCACCGGACTGGGCGCCGCGCGCACCTGACCGTGGCCACCGTCGCCGACCGCGTCCCCGGGAAGCAGCAGATCGCCTGGGACGCAGCGAGCTACGCCTGCACGCTGGCGCCGCTCGACCCCGACACCCACGCGATGATGGGCTCGGTCGCCCTGACGTGGAACCGGCTCGACGTCGCCGAGCAGGCGCTGCTGGAGGCGCTGCGGCTGGACCCCCAGCACGTCGAGGCCCGGCACGACCTCGGGGTCGTCCGCTTCCGCGGCGGCAGCTACGGGGAGGCGGCGGCGGGTTTCGTGTCGACGCTGCGCGACGACCCGTCGCAGACGGTGGCCCGGCAGAACCTCGAGGGCGTCGTCCTGCGCTGGATCCAGCGCACCCACCTCGGCATGTGGGGCGTGTGGTTCCTGGTCCGGATCTTCGTCTCGGTCGAGGCGCAGGTGGGTGCCGTGGTCGTGTGGGCGCTCGGCGCCGGGCTCCTGGTCTGGTGGACCCGCCGCACGGTCGTGTCGATGACCGGCGACCTGCGGGTGGTGCTGTGGCGGGTGCTGCGCTCGTCGTGGCTGGCGTCGCTGTGGTTCGGCTGCGTGGCGGTGGCCGCCGTCGCGACCACGGCGGCGGCGCTCGTCCCGGTCCTCGCGGTGGCGGTCACCGGACTGGTGGTGGCCGGGCTCGCGCTGCTCGTCGGGTGCCTGGCCAGCTGGGTGCGGCTCGGCGCGACCCGCCGCCGACGTTGAGTCACATTGACAACCAAACGCTACCCGTTCTAATGTCACCCCTACACGAATAGGGGAGGCGGACGTGGACGGCTGGACGATGACGTGGACCGAGGTGGCGGGGTTCGTCACGGGGGCGCTGTGCGTGTGGCTCGTGGTGCGGCAGAACGTGTGGACCTTCCCGGTGGGGATCGCGAACAACGTGTTCTTCATCGTGCTGTTCGTCCAGGCCGGGCTGTACGCCGACGCCGGGCTGCAGGTCGTGTACATCGGTCTCGGCGCGCTCGGGTGGTACTGGTGGCTGCGCGGCGGCCCCGAGCGCACCCGGCTGGCCGTGGCTCGCACGCCGCGGGCGATGTGGCCGGCGCTCGCGGTCGGGCTGGTCGCGACGACGGTGCTGCTCACCTGGCTGCTGACGACGTACACCGACTCCACCGTCGCCGCGGCCGACGCGCTGACCACCGCGATGTCGCTCACGGCGCAGCTGATGCTGAACCGCAAGTGGATCGGGAGCTGGTGGGTCTGGATCGCCGTCGACGTCCTCTACGTGGGCCTCTACGCGTACAAGGGCCTCCACCTCACCGCGCTGCTCTACCTGCTGTTCATCGGACTCTGCGTCCGCGGGTTGATCGAGTGGCGCGCGGCGGCGCGCGCCGACGCGGAGGCGCTCGGACCCGAAGCGGACGCGTGAGATGGCCCGTCCGTGAAGGAGTTCCGCCACGGCTTGGTGCTCGGCAAGTTCTACCCGTTCCACGCCGGCCACCAGGCCCTGGTGCGGGCGGCGGCGGCGCGCTGCGAACGGGTCACGGTCCAGGTGCTCGGGTCGTCGGTCGAGAGCATCCCGCTCGACGTACGGGCCGCGTGGGTGCGGGAGGAGCACCCGGACGTCCGCGTGGTCGCCGCGATGGACGACGCGGAGGTCGACTTCGACTCTCCCGCAGCGTGGGACGCGCACATGCCGCTGATCCACGACCTGCTCGACGAACCGGTCGACGCCGTGCTGACCTCCGACCCGTACGGCGAGGAGCTCGCCCGGCGGCTCGACGCGAGCTGGGTGCAGGTCGACCCGGGACGGGTCGGCACGCCGGTGTCGGGGACCGCGGTGCGCGCCGACGTCGCCGGCCACTGGTGGGCACTGCCGTCCCCGGTGCGGGCCTGGTTCGTCCGACGCGTCGTGGTGGTCGGCGCCGAGTCGACCGGCACCACGACGCTGTCGCACGCGCTCGCGGACCACCTCGGCGCACGGCTGGGTGCCGGAGTTCGGCCGGGAGTGGAGCGAGATCCGCCCCGGCGGGCTGGCCGCGCCGTGGCACACCGCCGAGTTCGACCTCGTCGCGCGCGAGCAGGCGCGACGGGAGGACGAGGCGGCGCGGACGTCACCGCGTCCGGTGCTGGTGTGCGACACCGACGTGCTCGCCACCACGGTCTGGCACGAGCGCTACGTCGGGTCGGCGTCGGCGTCGGTGACGGCGCTGGCGAAGCAGCGGGTGCCCGACCTGTACCTGCTGACGGGCGACGAGATCCCGTTCGTGCAGGACGGCATGCGCGACGGCGAGCACCTGCGCGGCGTGGATGACGGGCCGGTTCCGCGAGGTGCTCGCGGCGCAGCCGGCGCCGTGGGTCGAGATCACCGGCACGCCGGACGAACGGCTCGCCACGGCGCTCGGTCCACGTGGACGCGCTGCTGTCCCGCGGCTGGGACCTCGCCGACCCGCTGGGCTGAGCGCGCCTCGGCGTCCCGACGTCAGTGGCCGCGGTCGATCCACTCCTGCAGGTGGGGAGCCTCGTCGCCGATCGTGGTCTCGTCGCCGTGGCCGGTGAGGACCCGGGTCTCGGCCGGCAGCGGCGAGCAGGCGGTCGCGGATCGAGTCCACGATCGTCGGGAAGTCGCTGTAGGAGCGGCCGGTGGCGCCGGGGCCGCCCTGGAACAGCGTGTCGCCGGTGAGCACCACCCCGAGCGCCGGCACGTAGAAGCAGACGGCGCCGGGGGAGTGGCCGGGCGTGTGCAGCACGTGCAGGTCGGTGCCGGCGACGCGGACGACGTCGCCGTGGGCCAGCGCGGCGTCGGGGGCGCGGTCGGGGTGCTCGGCGTCCCACAGCACCCGGTCGTCGGGGTGCAGCGCGACCGTGGCGCCCGTGGCCTCGACCAGGCCGGCGACCGCGTTGACGTGGTCGTTGTGGGCGTGGGTGCACAGCACCGCGCGCACCGTGCGAGCCCCCGACGGCCTCGAGGATCTTCGCGGCGTCGTGCGCGGCGTCGACCACCACGCACTCGTCGTCGTCGCCGAGCACCCAGACGTTGTTGTCGACGTCCCAGGTGCCGCCGTCGAGGCTGAACTGCCCGGACGTGACGACGCGATCGATGCGCAGCGCTCACAGGACCACGACCGAGCGCAGGACCTCGCCCTGGTGCATCTTGTCGAACGCGGCCTCGACGTCCCCCAGCCCGATCGTCTCGGAGACGAACGCGTCGAGGTCGAACCGGCCCTGGCGGTAGAGGTCGACCAGCATCGGGAAGTCGCGGGACGGCAGGCAGTCGCCGTACCAGGACGACTTCAGCGCCCCGCCGCGGCCGAACACCTCGATCAGCGGGAGCTCGATCGTCATGTCGGGCGTCGGGACGCCGACCAGCACGACGGTGCCGGCGAGGTCGCGCATGTAGAAGGCCTGCTCGTAGGTCTCCGGACGCCCGACCGCCTCGACCACGACGTCGGCCCCGTGGCCGCCGGTGAGGTCGCGGACCGCCTCGACGACGTCGCTCGACCTCTCGGGAGTTGATGGTGTGGGTCGCGCCGAAGTCCTTGGCCCACTGCAGCTTCCGGTCGTCGACGTCGACGGCGATGATCGTCGTGGCGCCGGCGATCCGGGAGCCCGCGATCGCCGCGTTGCCCACGCCGCCGCACCCGATCACGGCCACCGAGTCGCCCCGGCCGACGTTCCCGGTGTTCACGGCGGCGCCGAAGCCCGCCATCACGCCGCAGCCGAGCAGGCCGACGGCGGCGGCCGACGCCTCGCTGTCGACGATCGTGCACTGCCCGCTGTGCACCAGCGTCTTCTCGGCGAAGGCGCCGATGCCGAGCGCGGGCGACAGCTCGGTGCCGTCGGTGAGCGTCATCCGCTGCGTCGCGTTGTGGGTGCTGAAGCAGTACCAGGGCCTGCCCTTCAGGCAGGCCCGGCAGGTGCCGCACACCGCGCGCCAGTTCAGCACCACGAAGTCGCCCGGCGCCACGTTCGTGACGCCCTCGCCGACCGCCTCGACCACGCCGGCCGCCTCGTGGCCGAGCAGGAACGGGAACTCGTCGTTGATCCCGCCCTCGCGGTAGTGCAGGTCGGTGTGGCACACGCCGCAGCTGCGGATCGCCACCACCGCCTCGCCGGGGCCGGGGTCCGGGACGACGACGTCGGTGATCTCGACGGGCGCACCCTTGCTGCGGGCGATGACGGCCTTGACGGTCTGCGGCACTGCGACCTCCGGGGACGGGGACGGCGGTGGGCCCCGGCTGCGGGCCCACCGCCGAACCTACCGGCCGCGCGTCGGGCTCACTCGGCGGCGATCGCCTCGAGCGGACGGGTCCGCGCGGCCCGGTGCCCCGGCCAGAGCGCGGCCAGCACGCCGACGACCGCGGCGACGACGAGGAACAGCGCGACCTGGCCCCACGGCACGACGGTGATGTCGAGGCCGTCCGGCACCAGGCTGCGGGCGAACAGGTAGCCGAACACCAGCCCGACCACGAGACCGAGCAGCGCCCCGTAGACCGAGATCAGCACGGACTCCACGTAGATCACGCGGCGCACCTGGCTGCGCAGCATGCCCACCGCCCGCAGCATCCCGATCTCGCGCCGGCGCTCCACCACGGACAGGCCGAGGGTGTTGACGATGCCGAGGATCGAGATCACCACGGCCAGCGCGAGCAGGCCGTAGAGGATGCCGAGCAGGATGTCGACCTGCGAGGTCAGCGAGGCGGTGAAGGCGTCGAGGTCGTCGACCGTGGTCGTGACGTAGGGCGCCACGGCCTCGCGCAGGTCGTCGCGCAGCTGCCCCTGGTCGACGCCGTCGGCTCCGACGACGAAGACCTGGAAGACCGCCTGCTGCTGGACGGGCACGAGCTTCTCGGCCGTCGCGTCGCTGACGATCCAGCCGGAGAAGTACTCGCTGTCGTAGATGCCGGCCACCCGCAGCGGCACCTCGGCCTGGCCCGGGACGGCCAGGACGACCTCGTCGCCGAGGTCCCAGCCGTTCTCCCCGGCGGTGTCGGTGGTGATGAGGATGGTCGAGTCGGACACGGTGGCCTCGCCGTCGACGACGTCGAGGTCGATCGCGGCGGAGACGTCGCCGGACAGGCCGAACCCGAAGGCGGCCTCGCCGTCGACGACCGCCGGCGCCGCGCGGACGGCGACGACGGTGTCCACGTCGGGCACCGTGCCCAGCGCGTCCAGGACGCCTTCCGGGACCGGCTGCCCCTGCGGGCCGCCGACCACGTAGTCCCACGTCATGCCCGAGCTCGCGATCTGGGTCAGGCTCGCCTTGGCGGACGCCCCGATGATCGCGACGGCGGTCACCAGCGCCAGGCCGATCGCCAGCGCGAGCCCGGTGGCCGCGGTGCGGCGCGGGTTGCGCGAGGCGTTGCCGCGCGCCATCCGGCCGATCGACCCGAACGGCCTGGCCAGCACCGGACCGATGACGGCGAAGACGGCCGGCGCGATGAGCGGCGACATCAGCACCACGGCGGCGCCGACCCCCACGAAGCCGATGCCGATCCAGACCTGGTCGGTGCTCGCGACGCCGACCCAGGTGGCGAACGCGCCGAGGGTGAAGGCGAAGAAGCTCAGCACCAGGCGCAGGGTGTGGTCCTTGCTCGGCGAGGCGAACACGCCCGCGCATCGCCTCGACCGGGGCGATCCTGCCGGCGCGACGGGCCGGCAGCAGCGCCGCGAGGAGGGTGATGACCGTGCCGCAGCCCATCGTGATCGAGCACGGTCGACAGGCTGAGGCTCTGGCCGCTGACGGGGATCCCGCTGCCGATGGCGGACAGGATCGACGACAGCGCCTTGGACAGCCCGAACCCGCCGGCCAGCCCGAGCGCGGAGCCGAACAGCCCGATCAGCAGCGCCTCGAGGGCGACCGACCGCGTCACCTGGCTGCGGCTGGCCCCGACGGCGCGCAGCAGGGCCATCTCCCGCGACCGCTGGGCGACCACCATCGAGAACGTGTTGGCGATGAGGAACGAGCCGACCAGCAGCGCGATGAACCCGAAGGCGAACAGGATGCCGTTGATGAAGCTCAGCGCCGACTGGAACTCGGTGGCGCTCTCCTCGCGCAGCTCCGAGCCCGCCCGGGCGGTGGTGCCGTCGGGCAGGACGGCCAGGACGCGCTCGGTGAGCACCTGCTCGTCGACGCCGTCCTCGGCCGCCACCAGCAGGTCGGAGGCGTTGACGCCGTCGGTGAACAGGTCGACGGCGGTGTCCGGGCTGAAGCCGATCCCGATGAAGCCGCCGAGACCCGCGACGTCGGAGTCGTGGATGCCGACCACCTCGACGTCGAGCGGGCTGCCCGTCTGGGGGATGACCTGGGTGTCGTCACCGACCTCGAGGCCGGCCTTCTCGGCGGCGGAGGCGTTGACGACGACCTCGTCCGCCGCCTCGGGGGCGCGGCCCTCGGTGATCCGGCCGGCGTCGCTCACGGCGTCGTCGCCGCTGACCCAGCCGAAGCCGACCGAGGGTGCTCCACCGCTGCCGACGGCCTTGCCGTCCGCGCCGATGAGGGTGACCGGGCCGGAGGTGCTCGGCTCGACCGCGCGGACGCCGTCGACCTCGCGCACGGTGTCGACGAGCGCCAGCGGGACGCCTGCGCTCAGCTCCTCCGTCGGCTGCACCTGGACGGCGACGCCGTCGGTCGACAGCTCGACGATGTCGTCGAAGCTCTTGCCCAGCATCTGGGTGAAGACGAACGACGCCGCGATGAACGCGGTGCCGAGGACGACGGACAGGACGGTGAGGCTGAAGCGCACCTTGTGCGCGGCGAGACCGCGCAAGGAGACCTTGCGCATGGCGGACGACACGGGTCAGCCCTCCATCGACTTCATCGCGTCGAGGACCGACTCCTGCGTGGGGTCGGTCATCTCGCCGGCGATGCGGCCGTCGGCCAGGAACACGACCCGGTCCGCGGTCGACGCGGCGCGCGGGTCGTGGGTGACGATGACGACGGTCTGGCCCATCTCGTCGACGCTCGAGCGCAGGATGCCGAGCACCTCGCCGCTGGAGCGGGAGTCGAGGTTGCCGGTCGGCTCGTCGCCGAAGATCACCGCGGGACGGCTGGCGAGGGCGCGGGCGCAGGCGACCCGCTGCTGCTGGCCGCCGGACAGCTCGGACGGCCGGTGCCCCAGCCGGTCGCGGATGCCGAGGGTGTCGACCACCTGGTCGAGCCACTCCTGGTCGGGCTTGCGGCCGGCGATGTCCAGCGGCAGCGTGATGTTCTCGATCGCGGTGAGCGTCGGCACCAGGTTGAAGGACTGGAAGACGAACCCGAGCCGGTCGCGCCGCAGCTTGGTCATCGCCTTGTCGTTCAGGGTCGACAGGTCGACGTCGCCGACCAGCACCTGCCCGGACGTGGCCCGGTCGAGCCCGGCGAGGCAGTGCATCAGCGTCGACTTGCCCGAGCCGGACGGGCCCATGATCGCGGTGAACCCGCCCTGCGGGAACGCGACGCTGACGCCGTCGAGGGCGCGGACCAGGTTGTCGCCCGCGCCGTAGTGCCGGTGCACGTCGACGGCACGCGCGGCGGCCGGTGCCGCCGGGTCCACCTGCGTCGTCGGTCCCGCCGGGGGCTGCGTGCCTGGCCATGTCGTCGATGGTGCGGGTCTGCTCGGTCACGGGTCCATCCCTCGATCGGTCGTCGTCCACCCTCTGGCTGCACCAGCGACGCTACGGGCGCTGCGATCCGGCCCCCGTATCGGGGACGACCCTGGGGCGGCCCTGAGCCGGACCCCGGGACGCGGGTCGGCCGCGGCGTCCTCCCCGCACAACGCCCGGAGCGCCCACGACGTGCCCGGAGCGGCCGGCCCCGATCGCGTGCGGGGAGGGGCGTCCGACCTCGGTAGCCTGGGCGCGGTGAGCCTGCGCCTGTACGACACCGCCACCGCCTCGGTGCGGGACTTCGTCCCGCTCCAGGACGGACGGGTGGGTCTGTACCTGTGCGGCGCCACGGTGCAGAGCGAGCCGCACATCGGGCACCTGCGCTCGGCCGTCGCGTTCGACCAGCTGTGGCGCTGGCTCGAGACCGGCCACGGGTACGACGTCACGTTCGTCCGCAACGTCACCGACATCGACGACAAGATCCTCGCCAAGAGCCAGGAGGCCGGCGTCGAGTGGTGGGCCTGGGCGCTGCAGCACGAGCGCGCCTTCACCGCGGCCTACGACGCCGTCGGCCTGCGCCGCCCCACCTACGAGCCGCGGGCCACCGGGCACGTCACCGAGATGGTCGAGCTGATGCAGCGGCTCGAGGAGCGCGGCCACGCCTACCGGGCCGAGGACGGCTCGAGCGACGTGTACTTCGACGTCCGGTCGTGGGAGGGCTACGGGAGCCTGACCCACCAGCAGCTCGACGACATGGCCCCCGCGGGCGACGCCGACCCGCGCGGCAAGCGCGACCCGCGCGACTTCGCGCTGTGGAAGTCGGTGAAGCCGGACGAGCCGGCGACGGCGTCCTGGCCGACGCCGTACGGGGTGGGTCGACCGGGCTGGCACCTGGAGTGCTCGGCGATGATCCGGCGCTACCTCGGCGAGGAGTTCGACATCCACGCCGGCGGCATCGACCTGCGGTTCCCGCACCACGAGAACGAGCAGGCGCAGTCGCAGGCCGTGGGCTGGGGCTTCGCCCGCTACTGGCTGCACAACGCCTGGGTCACCACCGGCGGCGAGAAGATGAGCAAGTCGCTCGGCAACTCCCTGCTGGTCACCTCGATCCTGGAGCGGGTGCGGCCGATCGACCTGCGCTACTACCTGGGGTCCGCGCACTACCGCTCGAACATCGAGTTCCACGAGTCCTCGCTCACCGAGGCGGCCTCGGCGATGGGACGCATCGAGGGGTTCATGACGCGTGCGGCGCAGTGGCTCTCGGCCGGGACGGACGGCTGGATCGGCCGACAGACGCCTGCGCGACCGGAGGCCTTCGACCGGGCGATGGACGACGACCTCAACGTCTCGGCAGCCCTGGCCGTCGTCCACGACACCGTGCGGCGACGGCAACACCGCGCTCGACGCACCGCGACCACGACGGCGCTGAGCGCCGCCTTCGGCGCCGTCAGCGGCGATGACCTCCGTGCTGGGGATCAACCCGCACGAGGAGCCGTGGTCCAGCGCCACCCGCGCCGACGACCGGTGGTCCACGACGCTCGACGCCCTCGTGCGCCTGCAGATCGACGAGCGCGCCCGGGCCCGGGCCGCCAAGGACTGGGCGGCGGCCGACGCCGTCCGCGACCGGCTCGCCGCGGCCGGTGTCGTGCTGGTCGACGACGCCGACGGCACCACGTGGCAGCTGTCCGAACCGAAGGAGCGTGGCTGATGCCGGGCAACTCCCAGCGCCGGGGTGCCGTGCGCAAGACGAGCAAGCCGACCGCGGGGTCGGGCGGGCGGATCCGCCGCGGGCTGGAGGGCAGGGGCCCCACGCCCAAGGCGGAGGACCGCGAGTACCACGCCGCGCACAAGAAGAAGAAGGCCGCGGACAAGCGCGCGCCGGCCACGGGTCCGGGCGGGCGGCCGCGGCGCGCGGGCAGCCGCGCCGGCACCGAGTTCGTCGCCGGCCGCAACTCCGTGGTCGAGGCGCTGCGGGCCGACATCCCCGCCTCCGCGCTGTACATCGCGTCGCGGATCGACTCCGACGAGCGGGTCAAGGAGGCGCTCAAGGCCGCGGGCGAGCGGGGCCTGCCGCTGATGGAGTCGTCCAAGCTCGACCTCGACCGGCTCACCGACGGCGCGATCCACCAGGGCCTCGCGCTCCAGGTGCCGGCGTACAAGTACGCGGACCTCGACGACCTGCTGGAGGTCGCGGCGCGGTCCGGCGACGCGCCGCTGCTCGTCGTCCTCGACAACATCACCGACCCGCGCAACCTCGGCGCCGTGGTGCGGTCGGCCGCGGCGTTCGGGGCGCACGGCGTGATCGTCCCGGAGCGGCGGGCGGCCGGCATGACGGCGTCGGCCTGGAAGACCTCGGCCGGTGCCGCGGCGCGGGTGCGGGTCGCGCAGGTCACCAACCTCAACCGCGCGCTGGACGCGTTGAAGAAGGCCGGCTGCTTCGTGCTCGGGCTCGACGCCGACGGCGACGTCCAGCTGCCCGGCCTGGCCCTGGCGGCCGACCCGGTGGTCCTGGTCGTGGGGTCGGAGGGCAAGGGGCTGTCCCGCCTCGTCCGCGAGCACTGCGACCAGATCGTGTCGATCCCGATGGACGCCGCCACCGAGTCGCTGAACGCCGGTGTGGCAGCAGGGGTCGCGCTCTACGAGATCGCGCGCCAGCGGCGTGCCTGAGCGTCCGGCGGACGCCGTCGACCTGCTCTTCAGCAAGTACGACGGACGCCCGCACTGGACGATGTGGGCCCAGCCCCTCGGCGAGGACGAGCACGGCCTCTGGTTCGGGTCGCCGCCCGACCAGGAGGTCTCGCGGCCCGGGCTCAGCGTGGTGCTGGCGTTCCCGTGGGCGCTGCTGGTGCCGCGCGACCGCGGCTACGTGGCGAGCTTCAACGCGCGGGCCGACGACGACCCGGGCGCCGCGGTGTACGTCGACATGACCACCGTGCCGGTGTGGGAGACGCCGACCCGGATGACGGCGGTCGACCTCGACCTCGACGTCGTCCGCCGCACCGACGGCACCGTCTACGTCGACGACGAGGACGAGTTCGCCGAGCACCGGGTCTCGTTCGGCTACCCGCCCGAGGTGGTCGAGCTGGCCGAGGAGTCGTGCCGGTGGGTGCTCGGGCACGTCCGGGACGCCACCGGGCCCTTCGGTGCGGTCGGCGAGGCCTGGATGGACCGCGCCCGCCTGCTCTGACCTGCTCTGCCGCCTGCCGACCGGACCGCCTGTCAGAACCGCGACCCGGGTCGGCGACCGGCCTGCGTCTGACAGGGGTGGCGGGCAGACTGGCGGCGTGCTGCTGAGCGACCTGGTCGAGACCTCCGCCGCCGTGGCGGCCACCCGCTCGCGGCTGGCCAAGACCGAGCTGCTGCAGGCGCTGCTGCGCCGCGCGCCGGACGACGAGCTCGGCGTCGTCATCGGTCTGCTCACCGCCTCGCCCCGGCAGGGCCGCACCGGGCGTCGGCTGGAGCACGCTGTCCGGCGTCACCGACGCGCTGGAGGCGGTGGCCGAGGGCACCGCGCCGGCCGACCGGCGAGCCGCTCGGCGTCGCCGACGTCGACACCGCCTTCGACGGCCTCGCCGCGGCCTCCACGGCGGGCGACCGGCGCGCCGTGCTGTCGACCCTGCTGGCGCGGGCGTCGTCCGACGAGCGCTGGTTCCTCTCCGGCGTGCTCCTGGGCGAGGTGCGGCAGGGTGCGCTCGACGCCGCGCTCGCGGAGGCCGTGGCGGTGGCCTCGGAGGTGCCGTCGGCCGCCGTGCGACGGGCCTGGATGCTCACCGGCTCGCTGGCCGAGGCCGCGCTGCTGGCCCGCACCGAGGGCGAGGCCGGGCTGTCCGCCGTGGGCCTGCAGGTGCTGCGCGCGGTGCGGCCGATGCTCGCGGCCAGCGCGAAGTCGGTGGCAGAGGCGTTGAGCGACAAGGCGTTCGCCGGTGCCGACCGCGTGTACGTGGACGAGAAGCTCGACGGCGCGCGGATCCAGGTGCACCGCGACGGCGACCAGGTGCGCGTCTTCACGCGCTCGCTCAAGGAGGTCACGCACCGGCTGCCCGAGGTGGTCGAGGCGGTCCTCGCGCTGCCCGCCGAGCGGCTGGTGCTCGACGGCGAGTCGATGGTCCTGGCCGACGACGGCCGACCGCGCGCCTTCGCCGACACGATGAGCAGGTTCGGCGCCGACGCCCCGCGGGAGGCGGTCGTGCGTCCGTACTTCTTCGACCTGCTGCACGTCGACGGCCGCGACCTGCTCGACGAGCCGCTGGAGACCCGCCTCGCCGAGCTGCGAGCGGGTGGCCGGCGACTACCGGGTGCGGTGGATCGTCACCTCGGATCCTGCTGAGGCAGAGGCGTTCTCGGTCGCTGCCGGTGAGGCGGGGCAGGAGGGCGTGATGGTCAAGGCGCTCGGCGCGCCGTACGCGGCCGGACGGCGGGGGAGCGCCTGGCAGAAGGTCAAGCCGGTGCGGACGCTCGACCTCGTGGTGCTGGCGGCCGAGTGGGGCCACGGGCGCCGGCAGGGCTGGCTGTCGAACCTGCACCTCGGCGCCCGCGACCCCGAGGGCACCTACGGCGAGCCCGGCGGCTACGTCATGGTCGGCAAGACGTTCAAGGGGATGACCGACGCCGTCCTGACCTGGCAGACCGAGGCGCTGCAGGAGATCGAGGTGCGGCGCACGGCCGGCACGGTCTGGGTCCGTCCGGAGCAGGTGGTCGAGATCGCGCTCGACGGCGCGCAGCGCTCGCCGCGCTACCCCGGCGGCGCGGCCCTGCGGTTCGCCCGGGTGGTGCGGTACCGCGACGACAAGACCGCCGGACGAGGCCGACACGATCGGCGCCGTCCGCGAGCTGCTGCCGCCCGGCCGGGCCTGAGGCTCAGCGCCGCCGGCGCGGTGCCCGGCGGTCGGGGGCGCCGGCCGTCCAGGTGAAGGTCGACCGTCGCGTCGCCGCTGAGGTCGCGCCACTGCGACCGCAGCGCGCGGATCCCGGTCGACGGCCGCGCCGGCCTGCTCGGCGGTGAACGGGCTCGTCCCGGTGCGGGTGATCCCCCAGGCGGCGTCCAGGGCGTTCTTCGACCTGCGCGCCGTCCTGGTCGACGGCGTGCTGCAGGACCCCGACGACGGTCTCGGCCAGGGCGAGCTGGTCGGCGTTCTGCCGTCGCACGTCGTCCGAGCGCCTGCGCCAGTCGTGCCGCAGCCTGCCGTCGACGACCTCGACGGAGGCGAACACCGCTCCGGCGGCGAGCGACCCCCACAGGCCCTGGCGTCCAGCCGAGCTCCTGCTCGCCGACGAGGTGCACGGCGTCGTGCGGGACCTCGCCGGTCCGGTCGTAGGACCGCAGCAGCAGCCGCACGCCGTCGTCCCGCTCGATCGTGGCGAGCGAGCCGCCGTCGCGGCCGCTTGCTGAAGTCGACCTGCACGGACGTCAGCACACCAGACCCGGCGCGCGGCGTCACCCGAGTTCCGTCGCTGTCGCCGCGTCCCTGGCTACGCTCGCCCCGTGGCCGACGAGATCGAGCTGGACGACGTCGAGCAGCGGGTGCTGGGCTGCCTGCTGGAGAAGCAGCGCACCGTCCCCGGCAGCTACCCGCTGAGCGAGAACGCGTTGCGCTCGGCCTGCAACCAGAGCAGCAGCCGCGACCCCGTCGTCGAGTACGACCAGCGCACCGTGCTCGACGCGATCGCGCGGCTCAAGGCCCGCGAGCTGGTGCGGCCGGTGTGGGCAGGCACCGGGTCGCGCGTGCTGAAGTACCACCAGCGGCTCGACGAGGCCCTCGACCTCGACGAGGCGGCGCGCGCGCTGCTCACCGTCCTGCTGCTGCGCGGGGCCCAGACCGCCGGCGAGCTGCGCACCCGCACCGACCGCCTGCACGGCGTTCGCCGACAAGGAGGCGGCCGAGGCCGCGCTGCGCGAGCTGGCGGCGGGCGAGCGGCCGCTGGTGCGCGAGCTGCCGCGCGCCCCGGGCCACAAGGACACCCGCTGGGTGCACCTGCTCGGCCCGGTGCCCGTGCCGACCGAGGTGGCCGCTGCCCTCCCGGGCGTCGACCGCGACGCCGTCCTGGCCGACGGCGCGGCGGAGCGCGACGCGCGGGTGGTCGCCGGCTACGACCACGTGGCCGCCGCCTACGTCGAGCAGCTCGGCGAGGAGCTGATGCACAAGCCGTTCGACCGCTGGGTGCTCGAGCAGGTGGCCGGCCTGGCGCGCAGGCGTCCGGTGGTCGACGCCGGCTGCGGGCCGGGCCACGTGGCGGCGCACCTGGCCGAGCTGGGCGCCGACGTCTCCGGCGTCGACCTGTCGCCCGGGATGGTGGCGCAGGCGCGGGACCGGTTCCCGGACATCGGGTTCGAGGTCGGCGACCTCACCCGGCTGCTGCGGCCGCCGACCGCCCCCGGCTGGGGCGCGGTCGTGGCCTGGTACTCGCTGGTGCACCTCGCCGGCTCCGAGCTGCCGGACGCGGTCGGCGCCCTGGCCCGCGTGCTCGACGACGACGGCTGGCTGGCGCTCGCCGCTCCACGTCGGCGACGGAGGTGCGTCGGGTCGAGACGCTGTGCGGCGAGGCCGTCTCGATGGACTTCGTCCTGCACGACCGCGAGCAGGTGCTGGCCGCGGTCCGCGCCGCCGGGCTGGTCGACGTCGAGTGGTACGTGCGCGGCCCGTACGAGGAGGTCGAGGCGCGCACCGAGCGGCTCTACGTCCTCGCCCGCCGGCCCGACCGGGACTGACCCGACCTGGCGAGGCCCGCACCCCCGTTCGCGAGGCTCGCACGCCTCGTGAACGAGGTGATCGCCACGTTCACGAGGCTCGCGAGCCCAGTGAACGAGGTGATCGCCACGTTCACGAGGCCGACGACCCGGGGATCGGGACTAGGGCGAGAGGTCGTCGCGGGCGATCACCGGCAGCGCGGCGGTGTCGACGCCGAGCACCGAGGCCTCGTCGGGCTTGAGCGGCAGCACGTTCGCCAGGTAGCTGTCGACGGCCTCGGTGAGCGGGACGTCGTGCTGGCGCTGCTCGGCGAGGTACCAGCGGTGCTCGAGCACCTCGTGGAACACCTCGGCCGGCTCGAGCTTGGCCCGCAGGTTCTTCGGGATGGCCCGCACCACCGGCTCGAAGCACTGCTGCACCCACTCGTGGGCGACGATCTCCTCGTCCTCGTTCTGCTGGTCGGTGGCCGCCCGGTAGGAGTCGAGGTCGTTGAGCAGCCGCCGGGCCTGGTTGTCCTGCACGTCGAGCCCGGTGAGGCGCAGCAGCCGGCGCTGGTGGTGGCCGGCGTCGACGACCTTGGGCTGGATCTGCACCCGGGTGCCGTCGACGTCGGTGGAGATCTCGAGCTCGTCGACGTCGAAGCCGAGCTCGTTGAGCCGCTCGATCCGGGCCGAGACCCGCCAGCGCTCGCCGGCCTCGAACGACTCCGACGCGGTCAGCTGGGACCACAGCGACCGGTACCGCTGCACGATCAGGTCGGAGGCCACGACGACGTCGTACTCCTCGTCGAGCAGCTCGCCGGCCTGCAGGTCCATCATCTCGCCGGCGATGTTGATCCGGGCGATCTCCAGGTCGTGCTCGCGCTGGCCGTCCGAGAGCCGCTCGCGCAGCTGGCCGGTCTCGGCGTCGACGAGCCAGGCGGCGAACGCGCCGGCGTCGCGGCGGAACAGGGTGTTGGACAGCGACACGTCGCCCCACCAGAAGCCGGTGAGGTGCAGGCGCACGAGGAGCGCGGCCAGGGCGTCGATCGCGCGCTCGGCGGTGTCAGGACGCAGCGACTGGCTGAACAGCGCGCGGTAGGGGAGGGAGAAGCGCAGGTGCCGCGTGATGAGGCACGGCTCGAGCTCCTCGCCGTCGGCGTCGACCCGTCCGGTGACCACGCCGAGGGGGTCGACGCAGGGGATGCTCAGCCGGACCGAGGGCGCGCAGCATGCCGTACTCGTGCTGGGCCAGGGTCTGGTTGATCTCCTTGATGGCGATGACCTCGCCGCTGAGGCGGACGAACCGCACGACGTGGCGGGACAGGCCGCGGGGCAGCGCGGCGAGGTGCTCGGCGGGCCACTGCTCCAGCGGGACCGACCACGGGAGGTCGAGCAGGGCGGGGTCGGGCCGGACGGCCATGATCTGCAGTGCCACGGGCGCTCCCGGTGGGTCGGGGGAAGGTGACCAGCCTGGCAGACGGCGGCCGCGGGTGCGCCCTCCCCAGGGAGGTCCGCCGACCGACCGGAGGCGTCACCTTGACCGCCCTGAGGAGGTCCTGGGGCCGTTCCAGGGCCGAATGACACCGGTGGAACTCGTTGTCGGTGAGTGATGGTAGACCGGAGGTCGAACAGGTGTTCGACGACGCTCCGACGACGCCGGGGAGCAGGCCCGGCGGTGGTCGTCGGTTAGCGTCCGCAACCGAGGGGCCGGTGTGCGGGAGGACGACAGGGGTGGGGCGTGATCACGGTTCTGGTGCTGCACGACGAGGGCTTGGTGAGGAGCGCGCTGGAGGACGCGCTGGGCGGCGAGCCGGGTCTGGTGCTGCTGGCCGCGGGGACGGCGGCGGAGGCGGTGCACGTGGCGCGCGGCGGTCCGGTCGACGTCGTGGTCACCGACGCGCGGCGCGCGGTGCAGGGCCCGCTGCGCCGGGCGCTGGCCGGGGCGGGCGGCCGGTGGGTGGTGCAGGTGAGCGCGCGCGAGGCCGAGCTGGTCGCCGAGGTCCTGCTCGCCGGGGCCGGCGGGCTGTTCAGCGACCGCACCGCGGGTGCCGACCTGGTGGCGGCGGTGCGGCACGTCGCGGCCGGGCGCGGGTGGCTGTGCCCGGAGCTCGTCCCGGTGCTGGTGCGCGACCTCGTCCCGTACCACCGCCGCCGGGTCGCGGCCCGGGCCAGGCTGCAGGGCCTCGGGGAGTCCGACCTGCGGCTGCTCGCCCTGGTGGCGCGCGGGTCGTCCAACGCCGAGATCGCGGCCGAGCTGCACCTGGCCGTGTCCACCGTCAAGGACTACGTCGGCAGCCTGCTGGGCCGGCTGGGTACCACCCGGCCGGAGGCGATCGCGCTGGCCGTGCGCGCGGAGGTCGGTGTGCTGGCTGCGGGGACGCGCACCTGGCCGGCGTGACCGGCCCGCACGCACGACGCCCCCGGCACCGGGTCGGTGGCGGGGGCGTCGTGGAGGTCAGCCGACGATCAGCCGACCGTGCGTCTCACTTGGTGAGGGTGGGCCCGTCCTCGGCCGCCGGGGCGTCGGCGGCGGTCTCGGTGCGGCCGACGGACGACGCGTGCGTCCCCACCTGCCCGCCGAGGCGGTGGCCGTCGGCGACGTCGAACAGGTGGGTGTGGCCCGGCTTGGCGGTCAGGTGCACCGTCTCGCCCTTGGCCGGGGGACGCCGGCCGTCGACGCGGGCGATGATCTGGTGCTCCTCGCCGTTCTGGTCGGTGCGGCCGTAGATGTAGGCGTCGGCGCCGAGCTCCTCGACGACGTCGACCTCCACCGCGATCCCGGTGGTGGACAGCTCGAGGTCCTCGGGCCGCACCCCCACCGTGATCTTGTCGGCCGAGGCCTCACCGAGGGCGTCGCGGGGCACCGGCACGGTGGCGTCGCCGAACTTCACGCCGCCGTCGGTGGTCTGCAGCTGCAGCAGGTTCATCGCCGGGCGAGCCGATGAAGCCGGCCACGAAGACGTTGTCGGGGTGGTCGTACATCCGGCGCGGGGTGTCGACCTGCTGGAGCAGACCGTCCTTGAGCACCGCGACGCGGTCGCCCATCGTCATGGCCTCGACCTGGTCGTGCGTCACGTACACCGTGGTGACGCCGAGCCGTCGCTGCAGCTGGGCGATCTGGGTGCGGGTCTGCACGCGCAGCTTGGCGTCGAGGTTCGACAGCGGCTCGTCCATGAGGAACACCTGCGGCTCGCGGACGATCGCGCGGCCCATCGCGACGCGCTGGCGCTGACCGCCGGAGAGCGCCTTCGGCTTGCGGTCGAGGTACTCGGTGAGGTCGAGGATCTTGGCGGCCTCCTCGACCCGCGCGCGGATCTTGTCCTTCGGCTCGCCGGCGATCTTCAGGGCGAAGCCCATGTTGTCGGCCACGGTCATGTGCGGGTACAGCGCGTAGTTCTGGAACACCATCGCGATGTCCCGGTCCTTGGGCTGCATGTTGGTGACGTCGCGGTCGCCGATGAGGATGCGACCCTCGTTGACGTCCTCGAGACCCGCGAGCATCCGCAGGGAGGTGGACTTCCCGCAGCCCGAGGGTCCGACGAGGACGAGGAACTCGCCGTCCTCGACGTGCAGGTCGAGCTTGTCGACCGAGGGCTTGTCGGCCCCGGGGTAGACCCGGGTGGCCTTGTCGAACGTGACCGTAGCCATGGTGCATCGATCCCTTCACCGGCAGGTACGTGCCGGACGATCCGTCGTGAAAGGTGGACCCGGGATCAGTCGATCCCGAGCGAGTACACGCACGCAGCCGGGCCAGCGCACGACAGCGTGAGCGCGGGCTCACTCTGCCGCACACCGCCCCCCTCCACAAGGGCACGGGCCGAACGGTGTCCGAGTGCCGAGACGTCGATCTCGACCTGCGGATGAGCCGCACGGGCGACGTGGACCAGGAGCGACTCCTCCTCGTGCTCGCGCAGGAAGGTCAGGGCGTCGTCCTGGACGGCGACCCAGCGGAAGCCGCCGCGGCGCAGCGCGACGTGCTCGCGGCGCAGTGCGATCCACGCGCGGTAGGCCTCGAGGGTGGCGCCGTCCCAGGCCTGCGGGTCGGTCCACGGGAACGGGGTGCGGGCGTGCTCGCCGTTGACCCCGGTGAGGCCGATCTCGTCGCCGGCGAAGACCGTCGGCACGCCCGGCAGCGTCATCAGCAGCGCGAGCGCCACGTGGTGCAGCGCCCGCGCCCGCTCCGCGTCGGCACCGGCGTGGGCCGCACCCGACGGGCCGCCGTCGGCCGGGTACCCCTCGCCGCCACCGAGCACGGTGCGCACCCGGGCGGTGTCGTGCGAGCCGAGCTGGGTCGAGGACGCCTGCCACGCGCGCCAGGGCATGCCGGAGCGGAAGTCGTCCATGGTGCGGGCGGTCGCGACGCCCGGCAGCCGTGGCACCTCGATCGGCAGCCCGAGGAAGGTGATCCGCTCGATCTCCGCCGAGGCGGGCGGTGCCGGGTCCGGCCGCAACCAGGTCCACACCGGACGGGTGAAGCCGGTGTAGTTCATCGTCCCGTGCCAGCCGTCGCCCACGAGGTCGGCGCCGGCGTCGTGGCCGTGCTCGGCCAGCAGCCAGGTCTCGCGGCCGGTCTCGGCCTCGGCCTCCCGCATGGTCGAGCGCAGGTCGCGGGCCACCGAGTGCGCGTCGTCGGCGTCGGCGTAGCGGCCGGTCATGTTGGCGACGTCGATCCGCCAGCCGTCCAGCGCCACCGGGTCGTAGAGCCAGCGGCCGACGACCGAGCCGCGGCCGCGGTACAGCGCCTCGCGCAGGGCGTCCGAGGAGTGGTCGAGCTTGGGCAGGCTCGGCACGTCGAGCCACGACACGTAGTCGTGCGGGTGGTCGCGGAAGCGGTAGTACGACGCGCTCGGCGCCGCGGGGTCGGCCTGGGCGGCCCGGAACCACTCGTGGCCGACGCCGGTGTGGTTGGTGGTGAGGTCGCCGATCACCCGCAGCCCGCGCTCGTGCGCGGCGGCCGTGAGCCGGGCGAGCGCCTCGGTGCCGCCGAGCGCGGGGTCGACGTGGTCGAACGACGACGCGTCGTAGCGGTGGTTGGACAGGCCCTCGAAGACCGGCGTGAGGTACAGGCAGGTGACCCCGAGCCCCACGAGGTGGTCCAGGTGCTCGACCACGCCGTCGAGGTCGCCACCGAACCACTGGCGGGCCACCTCGCGGCCGTGCTGGTCGCGCGGCAGCACCGGCTCGTCCCACGCGGCGGGGACGGCCCACGCCGGCGCGACCCCCTCGGCGTCGACCGGCGGCGCCGACGACGAGCGCGCGAACCGGTCGGGGAAGACCTGGTAGACCACGGCGTCCTCGACCCACTGCGGCGCCGAGGCGTACGTCGACAGCACGAAGTCGGCGGCGTCGGGCACGTCGCGCGCGTGCAGCCCCGTGGCGTTGAGCCAGCCGTACGGCACCGGCGATCCTGCGAGCGCCGTCGAGGAAGAAGCGGTAGCTCGTGACCGGGTTGTGGAGCAGCACCTCGACGCTCCACCAGGTCTCGTGCGCGTCCTCCCGCTCGACCGCCGCGGGCACCAGGGCCGGCTCGCCGTCGCGGACGGCGCGCAGCACGACCTGCCGGGCGCGGTGGGCGTGCGGCACCCGCACGCGCAGCGTGACGGTGGAACCCGGTGCGGGAGAGCGCGTCGAGACGTACAGCGGCGAGCCGTCGTGGTGCGGGAGGTCCAGCAGGTGCGCCACCGCTGGTCCGGACGAGTGGCGCCCCGTCATCCCTTGACGGCGCCCGCCGTGACCCCGCCGGTGATGTAGCGCTGCAGGAACTGGAACAGCAGCACGACCGGGATCGAGGTGAGCACCGCACCGGCGGCGAAGATGCCGAGGTTGTTGCTGCGGTCGCCGTCGATGATCCCGTAGAGCCCGGTGGCCAGCGTCTTCACGTCGTTGTCGGTGAGGAAGATCCCGGCGATGAGGAACTCGTTGATCACGCCCACGAAGCTGATCAGCGCGGTCGTGGCGAGGATCGGGGTGACGAGGGGGAGGATGACGCGGAAGAAGGTCTGGGCGTGGGTGGCGCCGTCGATCTTCGCCGCCTCGTCCAGCTCGCGCGGGATCGAGTCGAAGAACCCCTTGATCAGCCACACGTTCCCGAGCGCTCCACCCATGAGCAGCAGGCCGTACCCGAGGAGCGTGTTGAGGCCGATCGCGGGCAGGACGTCGCCGATCGAGGCGAAGAGGGTGAACAGCGCGATGATCGCGAGGAACTGCGGGAACATCTGGATCAGCAGCAGGGTCAGCAGCCCGCCGCGGCGACCGGTGAACCGGAACCGCGAGAACGCGTACGCGGCGAGCGAGCTGAAGAAGACCTGCCCGACGCAGACGGCTCCGCACACCATCAGGGTGTTGACGAACCAGGTGGTGAACGGGCCGCGCTCGCCGTCGATGAGCCGGGTGTAGTTGTCGAAGCTGATCGTGGTGGGCACCAGCTCGGTGCTCGCGAGCGTCCCGAGCGGGTTCAGCGACGCCGAGACGACGAACAGGATCGGGAACAGCGCGAACAGCACCGCGAGGACGCCGACGACGTGGCGCCAGCCGATCTCGCGCCACCAGCGGGCGCCTCGGACCTTGTCGTACTGCTGGACCTTGCGCCGACGTCCGCCCGCGGCCTTCGCCGGTCCGACGGCGTCCGTGACGACCGCAGCCGCGGCATTCGGCGCACCTGTCTGGTTCGTCATGGCTCAGCCCACCTCCTCGAGCGCGCGCGTCGCTCGGAACTGCGAGGCGGCGATGATCGTCGTGATCACGAACAGCAGCACCGAGATGGCTGCGGCGAAGCCGAACTGGGCACCCGACCCGCCGAACGCCAGCCGGAAGGTGTAGCTGATCAGGATGTCGGTGCCGCCGGCCGAGGGGTTGTCGGCACTGAACGGCCCGCCCTCGGTGAGCAGCTGGATCGCGTTGAAGTTGTTGAAGTTGAAGGCGAACGACGCCACGAGCAGCGGCGCGACCGCCACCAGCAGCAGCGGGAACACGACCTTGCGGAACGCCGTCAGCCCGTTGGCGCCGTCGATGCTCGCCGCCTCCTTGAGGTCGGACGGGATCGCCTGCAGCGCACCGGTGCACACCACGAACATGTAGGGGAAGCCCATCCAGAGCTGGGTGAGCAGCACCGCGACCTTGGCCCACCAGGTGTTGCCGAACCAGTTGATGTCGAGGCCGAGGGTGGTGTTGATCAGCCCGAAGTCGCGGTTGTAGAAGTTGCTCCAGACCAGCAGCGCGATGACACCCGGGATCGCGTACGGCAGCAGCAGGAGCGAGCGGTAGAGGCGCTGACCGCGGATGCGTGGGTCGTTCAGCGTCACCGCGAGCGCGAGGCCCAGGGCGAAGGTCAGGCCCACGTTGAGGATCGCGAACGCCAGGGTCCACAGGAAGATCCGCAGGAAGTCGGTGGCGATCCGGTCGTTGGTGACGACGCGCTCGTAGTTCGCGGTCCCGACGTTCTGCTTCCAGGACTGGGAGAAGGCGGGCTTGCCGTCCTCGTCGACGAAGAAGTCGCTGTCGCCGACCTTGCCGATCGAGAACGTCTCTCCCGTCTCCGCGTTCGTGATCGTGTCGGACGTCTCGTCGTAGACCAGGTTGGTGACGCCCTCGAACGCCGACCGGACGCCCTGCGACCGGATGGCGCCGTCGTCGGTGGGTACGGCCAGATCGCTGACCGCGGTGCCGGCGTCGTTCACCTGCTTCGGCGTCAGCAGCGTGAAGCCGTCGACGGCGGTGACGAAGTCCTCCTCGACGGTGGCGCCGTCGAGCTCGGTCAGCCCGTCCTCGGGCGTGCCCTCGTAGACCGTCCCGGACTCCGGCTGCACCAGGAAGAACGTGAACGGTCCCTCGGTGACGCTGCCGGTGGTGCCGACCGTGAGGTTGTAGAGCGTCGAGTCCGGGGCCTGCGTCACCGAGGAGCCGACGATCGAGGCGATCGCCTCGTTCTTCGACAGCCGCTTGCCGTCACCGAAGTTGGTGAACGAGATCCCGAACGTCGCGATGATCGGGTACACGATCATCGCGAGCAGGAAGAGGGTGCCGGGCAGCAGGTACTTCAGGGGTACCAGACGCCGGGTCGCGTAGACCGCGAACAGGCCCAGGGCGGCCAACCAGACCAGCACCAGGCCCGTGTACTTCTCCCCCGCCAGGAGCACCGGCGTCAGGTAGAGCACCAGGCCGGCGACGGCGCCCAGCCCGATCACCTTGACCAGGACGCCGATGATCGAGTCGGTCCCGCGCCCGGCGAAGCCGGACGTGCGCCGCAGCGGTGGCGGCTCGGGTGCGGAGGTGGTGCCGGTCGAGGTCGTCGTGGTCGCCACCAGGGGCCCCCTCGTCAGAGGTCGAGCGCGGGTCGGACGGGTCGTGCGCCGAGCGGGGGCGGACCCGACGGCACCGTGCTGGTGCCGTCGGGCCCGCGCCGCGGGGTTCCTAGAGGTTGCCGGCGATCGTGGTGCCGGCGGTCGTCATCGTCGAGGTCGGGTCGGCGCCACCGACGATGGCGGACTCGGCCTTGCCCAGGGGCTCCCAGATGGCGGCCATCTGCGGGATGGCCGGGAGGATCTGACCACCGGCGGCGGCCTCGGCGAAGGCGGCGGTGTCGGGGTCCGAACCGGAGACCTCGTCGAGGACGGAGGTCATGGCCGGCGGGCGGGCCTCGGCGTCGTACAGCGCCTTCATCGTCTCCGGCGTGTTGGCGGAGTCGAGGACGAAGGACTCGGCGAACGACTTGTTCTTGCCGTTGCTCGCGACGTAGAAGGCCTGGACGCCGGTGAACGGCTGGGCCGGGGCCATGCCCGCGAACCCGGGCACCGGGCCGAGCGCGTAGTTGATGCCGGCCTTCTGGATGTCGGCCAGGGCCCAGGGGCCGGAGACCAGCATCGCGCACTCACCCGCGGTGAAGGTGGAGATGGAGTTGTCGCCGGTGATCGAGGTCTTCAGCACGCCGGCCTTGCCCAGCTCGCTGATCTTGGCGGCGGCAGCGACCGAGCCCGGCTTGCCGACACCGAGGTCGGCCGGGTCGTAGTCACCTGCGGCGTTGGTGCCGAAGAGGTAACCGCCGGCCGAGGAGTACAGCGGCTGCATGTGGTACGCGTCGCCGTTCTCGCCCACCTGCAGGCAGAGCGGGTTCGTCGCGCCCGACGCGGTGGCCGCCGCGATGGCGGCGTCGAGGTCGGCCGGCTCGTCCGGCACCAGGTCGGTGTTGCGGTACAGCCCGATCGACTCCACGGCGTAGGGCAGGCCGTAGATGTTGCCCTCGTACGTCACGCCCTTCAGCGCGATGTCGGAGTACTGGGACTGGTCCGCCTCGGGCAGGTTGATCGCCTCGATGGCGCTGTTCTGCACCAGGTTGCCGATCCAGTCGTGCGCGCCGATGACGATGTCGGGGCCGTTCTTCGCGGTGTTGGCCGTGACGAAGTTGGTCTGCAGGTCCTGGCTGACGACCTGGACGGCGACGGTGATGCCGTTCTCCTCGCCGAAGGCCTCGGCGATGTCGGTGAGGGCGTCGGCGCGCTTCTGGTCGGCCCAGATCACCAGGTCGGCGTCGGCGCGCTCGGGGGCGCCGGTCTCGGACTCGCTGGGCGCGGGCTCGGAGGTGCTGGTCTCGGACGGGGAGGCGGTGGGCTCCTCGGAACCGCCGCAACCGGTCAGCAGCAGGGTGATACCTGCTCCGACGGCGATCGCGCGGGTCAGGGCCCGGGTGGTGACGGACATCGGATCTCCTTGCCAGTGGCCAGGTTCCGGCCCCGGGCGGGAGCTGCGGGACGGTGCGTCCCAGCCTGCCGCTGGAGAGGGGTCGGCGCTGACCGGTCGAGTGGGTGCGACGACCGTAGCAAGATCTTGCAGAAAGCGGTAGCGGAACTTGCTGCAAGATTTCAGGGGCATGCGCTATCGTCCGGCCATGCGCGCAAGACTCGCGGACATCGCCACTCACGCGGGTGTGAGCGAGGCGACGGTCAGCCGCGTCCTCAACGGCAAGCCCGGTGTCGCCGACGGTACCCGCCAGGCGGTCCTCACCGCCCTGGACGTGCTCGGGTACGAGCGTCCGTCGCGCCTGCGCAAGCGGTCGGCCGGCCTGGTCGGGCTGATCACCCCGGAGCTGGAGAACCCGATCTTCCCGGCCTTCGCCCAGGTGATCGAGTCGGCGCTGGCCCAGCACGACTACACGCCCGTGCTGTGCACCCAGACACCCGGCGGCGTGCACGAGGACGACTACACGACGATGCTGCTGGAGCGCGGGGTCTCGGGCATCGTCTTCGTCAGCGGCCTGCACGCCGACACCACCGCGGACACCACCCGGTACGCCGCCCTGCGCGAGCGCGGGCTGCCGATCGTCCTGGTCAACGGGTACGCCGAGGGCATCGACGCCCCGTTCATCAGCAACGACGACGTCGCGTCGATGGACATCGCCGTCTCGCACCTGGTCTCGCAGGGGCACGAGCCGGATCGGGCTCGCCCTCGGGCCGTCCCGGTTCGTGCCGGTGATCCGCAAGGTCACCGGGTTCTCCGCCGCGGTCCGCAACCAGCTCGGTCTGGACGCCGCCGCGGTCGACGACCTGATCGAGTACTCGCTGTTCTCGGTGGAGGGCGGCGCCGCCGCGGCGTCGCGGCTCGCGGACCGGGGCTGCACGGCGATCATCTGCGGGTCCGACCTGATGGCGCTCGGTGCGATCCGGGCGATCCGGGAGAAGGGGCTCCGCGTCCCCGAGGACGTCTCGGTCGTCGGCTACGACGACTCGCCGCTCATCGCCTTCACGGACCCGCCCCTCACCACCGTGCGGCAGGCCGTCCCTGCGATGGGAGCGGCCGCGGTGCGGGCCCTGCTCGACGAGATCAACGGCACCCCGGCGCCGCGGGCGGAGTACGTCTTCCGGCCCGAGCTGGTGGTGCGCGGCTCGACCGCGGCCGTCCGCCGCTGACGATCAGGGCTGGGCGAGCAGGTCGGCCAGGTCGTCGAGCAGGTAGGCGAACTCCTCGCTGGTGCCGACGCGGAACTCCGCGGCGGTCTCGCCCTCGCCGACCTTCACCCCGATGTCGCCGTTGGCGGGCCAGAGCCTGACGAAGGCGTCCTCGTCGGTGACGTCGTCGCCGGCGAACAGGACGGCTGCGGCGCCGGTCTGCTCTCGCAGGGCGTCGATCGCCTGGCCCTTGTCCGCGTCGACGACGGTGAGCTCGACGACGTCCTTGCCCCGCAGGACCGTGACGCCCTCGTGGCTGCCCGGCCCCTTGAGCGCGGACGACGTGGCCCGGGCGGCGGTGCCGCCCCGGGCCTGCCGGGTGTGCAGCACCACGCCGGTCGGCTTGACCTCCACCCGGGTGCCCGGGTGCTCGGTCGCCAGCTGCTTCAGCTCGTCGTGCACCCGTCCCAGCAGCTCAGCCGTGGGGCCGTCGACGGCCTGGTCGGCGCCCTCGACCTCGGCGCCGTGGCTGGCGACGAGCAGGGTGCCGGGCGGCGGCTGCGCGACGTTCCGCAGGTCGTCCATCGCGCGTCCGCTCAGCAGCGCGACCGTGACGCCCGGCGTCGCCACCAGGCTGCGCAGCGCGGTGCGCGCGACCGGCGACATCCGGCTGTCGCTGGGGTCGTCGACCAGCGGCGCCAGGGTGCCGTCGAAGTCGAGGACGACCAGCCGCGGCCGCGTTCCGGCGAACCGGCGCAGGGCGGCCTCGAGGGACAGCGGGTCGACGGTGGCCGACTTGCTCGGGTCGGCACCGGGGCGTCGGGGGGTCATGAGGGATCCTCCAGCTCGGCGAGGAACCGCCTCGCCCACGCGTTGACGTCGTTCTCCATCACGCGCCGGCGCAGCGACCGCATCCGTCGCGCCTGCTCCTTCGGCTCCATGCCCACAGCCTGCATGATCGCGTCCTTCAGCCCCTCGATGTCGTGCGGGTTCACCAGGAGGGACTGGCCGAGCTCGCCGGCGGCGCCGGTGAACTCGCTGAGGACGAGCACCCCGCCGTTGTCGTGCCGGCACGCCACGTACTCCTTGGCCACCAGGTTCATGCCGTCGCGCAGCGAGGTGACGAGCATGACGTCGGCGGCCTGGAACATCGCCGCCATCTCCGGGCGCGGGTAGGAGTGGTGCAGGTAGACCACGGGCGGACGGCCCAGCGAGCCGTGCTTGCCGTTGATCCGGCCGACCGCCAGCTCGATCTCGTCCTTGAGCCGGCGGTACTGCTCCACCCGCTCGCGGCTGGGCGTCGCCACCATCACCAGGACGGTGTCGGCCGGGTCGAGCCGGCCGTCGTCGAGCAGCTCACCGAACGCCTTGAGCCGGTGCATGATGCCCTTGGTGTAGTCGAGCCGGTCGACGCCGAGGAGCACGTTCTCGGGCGACCCGAGCTCGTCGCGGACCTGCACGGCCCGCTGCCGGACCTCCTCGCTGCGGGCCAGCTCGTCCAGCCCGGAGGAGTCGATCGAGATCGGGTACGCGCGGGCGGTGACGGTGCGGGCGTCGGCACCGGCGTCGCCGTCGATCGTGATCTGGTTGCGCACCGAGCCGAGGCGGACGGCACGGCGGGCGGCGCGCAGGAGGTTGCCGGCGTCCTGCTCGCGCTGGAAGCCGAGCAGGTCGGCCCCGAGCAGGCCCTCGAGGACCTGCTTGCGCCAGGGGAGCTGGGCGAAGATCTCGTACGGCGGGAACGGGATGTGGTTGAAGAACCCGATCCGCAGGTCCGGACGTCGGCGGCGCAGCATGGCCGGGACCAGCTGCAGCTGGTAGTCGTGCACCCAGACGGTGGCGCCCTTCGCGGCCTCGCCGGCGGCGGCCTCGGCGAACCGGTCGTTGACGGCGACGTAGGCGTCCCACCACTCGCGGTGGTACTCCGGCGTGGCGATGACGTCGTGGTACAGCGGCCAGAGGGTGCCGTTGGAGAAGCCCTCGTAGTAGTCGGCGACCTCCTCCGACGACAGCGGCACGGGCACCAGGTGCATGCCGTCGGCGTCGAACGGGTCGGGGGCGGGGCCGGACGCGCCGTTCCACCCGATCCAGGCGCCGCCGTGCTGCTGCATCACGGGCTCGAGGGCGGTGACGAGGCCGCCGGGCGAGCGGGTCCAGCGCGGCTCCTCGCCGGGTCCGGAGACCAGGTCGACGGGCAGGCGGTTGGCGACCACGACGAAGTCGTGACCCCCGGCGCTTCGGCGTCGGGACGTGCTCGGCACTGTGCTCCTCGCTCCTGTCAGGTCTCCCCGGGGAAGGCTTCCGGGGTTCCCCGTGCAGCCGCCGAGCCTATCGGGGACCGCGGGGTCCGGCGCGCCGCAGGTCTACCGGCCCGGGCCTGCTGACGCTACGGTCGGGACCCCGGACGCCGATGCTCGGAGGTGCCTGATGCGGATCCACGACGTGCTGCGCAGCAAGGGGGACACGGTCGTCACCGTGCGGCCCGACGAGACCGTGACGGCCCTGCTGGGTCTGCTGGCCGAGCACCGGATCGGTGCCATGGTGGTCTCCACCGACGGCACCACGGTGCAGGGGATCGTGAGCGAGCGCGACGTCGTCCGGCACCTGCAGGAGCACGGCCCGGGCCTGCTCGAGCGCACCGTCGGCGACATCATGACCGCCGAGGTCCACACCTGCTCCCCCGACGACGCCATCGACGACCTGATGCGGCAGATGACCGACCGCCGCGTCCGGCACATCCCCGTGCTCGTCGACGACCGGCTCGCCGGCATCGTCAGCATCGGCGACGTCGTCAAGTACCGCATCGACGAGCTCACCAGCGAGCGCGACCAGCTCTCCGCGTACATCCAGAGCTGACCGCCCGCTCGTCCCCGCTGGGCGTGGTGACACCTCGCTGCTCTCGCTGGCCTAGTGAACGTGGCGACCACCACGTTCACTAGGCGAGCGAGCCTCGCGAGGTGGTCTTCGGCCCCGCGAAGACGGGCGGCGCTGCTCCGCCCGGGGGACGCAGGGGCGACGTGACCGAGTCTTGACCCGCGGTGACGCTGTCCTTGACGTCCGCTCACGTACCGTGACCGGGTGAGCGAGACCGTCCAGACCGGCCGCAGGCTCGGCCGGTACCGCCTTGCCCAGGTGATCGGGCAGGGCGGCATGGGTGTGGTCCACCTCGCCCTCGACGCGCAGGGGCGGGCCGTGGCGGTCAAGGTCCTGCGCCCGCACGTGGCCGGCGACCCCGACGCGCGGGAGCGGCTCGCCCGCGAGGTCGACACCCTCACCCGGGTCCGCAGCCCCCGGGTGGCCGAGGTGCTGGACGCCGACGTCGACTGCGACACCCCGTACGTCGTGACGCGGTACGTGCCCGCCCCGCCGCTGGACCACCTGGTCACCGAGCGCGGGCCCCTGGCGGGCGAGGCGCTGGCGCGGCTGGGGCTCGGGCTCGGGGAGGCGCTCGCGGCCATCCACGCCGTCGACGTCGTGCACCGCGACCTCAAGCCCGGCAACGTCCTCATGCTCGAGGGCGACCCGGTGGTGATCGACTTCGGCATCGCGCACGTCGCCGACGACATCCGGCTCACCAGCACCGGTCTGGTGATGGGCACGCCCGGCTACCTCTCGCCCGAGCTCATCGAGGGCGCGGCCGTCCGCGAGGCTGCCGACTGGTGGGGCTGGGCCGCGACGATGACCTACGCCGCCACCGGCCGGCCGCCGTTCGGGCGCGGCCCGCTCGAAGTCGTCCTCGACCGCGTGCGCCGCGGCGCCCCCGACCTGGACGGCGTCCCGGACGTGCTCGTGCCCGTGCTGGCCGCGGCGCTGTCGCCGGTCCCGTCCGAGCGGCCCAAGCCCGGCGCCCTGCGCCGCGCGTCCGAGCGGCTGCGCGCCGACGCCCGCGCGCACCCGGCACCGGCGCCGCGCGACCTGCGGACCCAGGTGCTGCCGGTCGTCGACGTGCGCACGCCGCCGACGGTGCGGGCCGCCGTCCCGGTGCCGCCGCCGCCCGCCCCGCCCGAGGGCGCCACCGAGGTGGTGCCGTTCGTGCCGCCGACCAGGGCCGTCCCGCAGCCCGGCCCGACCCAGGTGCCTCCGGCCGCGGCGGCCGCCCCGGCTGCCCCTGTCGCCGCCGCCCCGGTCGCTGCGCCGCCGGCCGACGTGCGGGTCGGCGCCGCACGCCCCCGTCCAGCAGCCGTTCCAGCAGCGCCACCAGCCGTACCAGCAGCCGGTTCCGCACCCGTTCCCGCCGGTGCCCGTGCAGGCCCGGTCGCCGCACGACCCGTTCGCGGGTCTCCTGCCGTTCGACGCCGAGGCCGCACCCGCGCCGGCGAGCCGGTCGAACCGCACCGGCACCGCCCTCACCGGGTTGCTGCTGCTGGTGTGCGTGGCCGCGGCGGCGCCCGTGGTCGCGGTGGCGCTCGGGGTCGTGTGGCTCGTGCTGGCGCGCACCGTCGACGCCGCCAGCGGCTCGTTGCTGCGACGGCGCTACGAGCGCGGCGCACGTCGCGGCGACCGGGCCCTCATGGTGCTGTCCTCGCCGTGGCACCTGCTGGTGCAGGTGCTGCTCGCGATCCCGGTGCTGCTGCTGCCCGCGCTGGTGGGAGCGAGCGCGGCCTTCATCCCGGGACTGTTCGTGGCGGTGTCGGACTGGCCGTGGGGGACGGCGGCCACGCTCGCCGTCGCGGCCTTCGCCGGCTGCCTCACCGCGTGGTGGGGGCTGGGTGGCGGCGCGCTGCGTCGCGGGTCGCGGCAGCTGGCGCGCGGGCTCGCTCCCGGGCGCACCGGAGCCACCGTGGCCGTGGTGGTGCTGCTCGCCGTCGCGACCACCGTGGTGGTGCTGCTCGGTGCGGCCGGGTGGACCCCGCAGTGGGTGCCGCTGCCGGAGCAGCCGACGTTCGTGCCCTGATGCGGCCCGCGAGGGCCCGTGACGACGGGTCCGGACCGTCCAGGAACCTCTCAGGAACCGTCCGTACAGTGATCGGCGTGCACGCCGCCGCCCCACGTCCGGTCCTGCTCGCGCGGGCTCTGGCAGCGGTCGCCCTGCTGCTCGGCGCGGTTGCGCTGCTGGCCGGACCGGCCAGCGCCCACGTCTCCCTGACCGGGACGGTGCCGGCCGCCGACGAGCAGGTGGCCACAGCGCCCACCGAGGTGCAGCTGACCTACTCCGACGCCCTGCTCGAGGTGGGCAACGCGGTGTCGGTCACCGGGCCGTCCGGCGCGCTGACGCTCGAGCCCCTCCAGGTCGCCGACCGCACGCTGGTGCAGCCGCTGCCGGCCGACCTGCCGCCGGGCGTCTACACGGTCAGCTGGCGGGCGGCGTCCGGCGACGGCCACCCGATCGAGGGGACCTTCTCCTTCACGTCCACCGCGACGGTGCCCACGAGCACGACGACCGAGCCCGAGCACGACCAGCAGCACGTCGTCGACGACGACCAGCGCCACGTCCGAGGAACCGTCCACCGCCGCGAGCGCCGCGGACCCGACCGGCGCAGCGAGCCTGCCGGTCTGGGTGGGCGTCCCGGTCGCCCTCCTCGGCGCCGCGGGGGTCGCGGCGGTCGTGCTGCGCCGTCGTGGTGGCGGGCCGGGGGCGCACGAGTGAGCCGCTGGGCCGCCGTCCAGCCGTGGGTCTCGACCCTCCTGCGGCTGGTGCTCGCCGGCGTCTTCGCCGTCGCGGGCGCGCTCAAGCTGCCCGACCCGGACGAGAGCGTGCGCGCCGTCCGGGCCTACCGGCTGCTGCCCGAGGCCGTGGTGCCGTTCGTGGGGTACGGGCTGCCGGTGTTCGAGGTGCTGCTCGCGCTCGCGCTGCTGGTGGGCGTCGTGACCCGCGCCTCCGCCGTCGTGTCGGCCGTCCTGCTGGTGGCGTTCGTGGTCGGCGTCGCCTCGGCGGCCGCCCGCGGGCTGTCCATCGACTGCGGTTGCTTCGGCGGTGGCGGCGAGGTGGCGGAGGGGCAGACGAAGTACACCGAGGAGATCGTCCGCGACCTCGTCCTGCTGGTCGGCGCCCTGGTGCTGGCCCGCTGGCCGCGGTCGCGGTGGTCGGTCGACGCGTGGCTGCGCGGGCCGCAGCGCGTGGCCGCCGGCACCGAGGACGAGTCCGTGAGATCCGTGGGAGAGGCAGTGAAGTGAGCAGTCGGAGCGACTCGCAGAACCGGTCCAAGGGTGACAAGCGCGCCGAGGCCCGCGCCAGGGCCGAGGCGATGCGGCTGGAGTCGGAGCGGAAGGCACGCCGCCAGCGCGCGCTGATCGTGGGCCTCACGGCCCTCGTCGTCGTGGCGCTGGTGGTCGGCGTGGGTGTCTTCGTCCAGCGCGCCCGCAGCCAGGCCGCGCTCGACGCGGCCGGCCCGCCCGGGCTGTCGGCGAACGGCGGCCTGGTGCTGGGCGAGGAGGACGCGCCGGTGACGGTGACGACCTACGTCGACTACATGTGCCCGGCGTGCAACCAGTTCGAGACCGAGAACGCGGCGCTGCTGGACGAACTCCGCGGCGAGGGCGAGGTCAAGGTGGAGTACGTCCCGATCGCGATCCTCGACCGGTTCTCGCAGGGGACGAGGTACTCGACCCGGTCCGCCGGTGCGGCCTACTGCGTCGCCGAGCACGACCCTGACGTGATGCCGCTGTTCACCTCGGCCATGTACGAGAACCAGCCCGAGGAGAACTCGACCGGCCTGTCGACCGAGGTGATCGGGCAGATCGCCCAGGTGGCCGGGGCGGGCGACGCTGCTCTGACGTGCATCAGCGACGGCACCTACGACGGCTACGCGGCGGCCGTCACCGACAAGGCGTCGAAGGCCGGCGTGCAGGGCACACCCACGGTGCTGGTGAACGGGACCTTCCTGGACGACCTGTCGAAGCAGGGGCTGGTCGACCTCATCAACGCGAAGAACTGACCTCCGGGCCCTCGGCGGCGTCGAGCCGGTCGAGGTCGCGCACGCAGAAGCCGTGGTGGGCCCACTCCTCGTCGAGCACCACCCGCAGGCACCGGGCGACCGTCCCCGTCTCCGGCGGCCAGCCCCGGTCGTCCGGCGGGGTGGTCTGGCGGGCCAGCTCCTCAGACGTCGCGCTCGCGAGGAACTCGGTGAGCACGTCCTCGCGGCGGCGCCGGGCGGCGACCACGTCGGCGAGCGCGGGCCCCGCTGCGTCGTCGAGACCCATGGCGTCCTGGTGGGGGACGAAGTCCGACGCGAGGCCCCATGGGTGGAACGCGTGCGAGCGCCCGAGGACCGCGCGGGCGAACCAGCTGTCGTGGACGAACAGCAGGTGCCGCAGCGTCTGCACCGCCGACCACTCGCCGTCGACGGACGCGTGGGCGCGCTCGGACGGCAGTGCCGCGAGCCGGTCGAGCGTGGCCGCCCAGTCCGCGCGCAACGTGGCCCACCCCTGGCGCAGGTCGGCGGAGTCGTCGGACCGGATCAGGAGCCGGACGGGGTGTCGCCGGTCGAGCTCGGCCTGCACGAAGCCGGTGACCTCGACGCCGTTGACCACGAGATCCGTGACCAGGCCGTCGATCTCGGCGTGCTGCATCACCACCCCGACGAATCGCGAGCGGTTCAGCACCACCTCGCGGAACTCGCTGCCGGACAGGTCGTCGTCGACGAACCGCACCATGGGGGGACCGTAGCGCCGTCGGCTGACACCGGGGCGGTCGATTGCGGTGGAGCGGCTAGCATCGCGCTCGGTGTGAGAGCGCCGCCGGTGTAGCTCAGTTGGTAGAGCGTTCGCCTTGTAAGCGAAGGGTCGCGGGTTCGATTCCTGTCACCGGCTCCGGATCGGGGCGTCCGCCTCGTCAGCGAAGGGTCGCGGGTTCGATTCCTGTCACCGGCTCCGGATCGGGGCGTCCGCCTCGTCAGCGAAGGGTCGCGGGTTCGATTCCTGTCACCGACCCTTGACGCAACCATTCGGTTGCTACTACCTTGATGCAACCAACAGGTTGCGACAAGGAGTCGACATGACGTTCCCCGACACGATCGAACGGACCCTCGAGCTGGCCCAGCCGCCGGAGCGGGTCTGGGCCGCGCTCACCACGGCCGAGGGCCTCGGCACCTGGTTCGGGAACCGGGCCGAGGTCGACCTGCGGGTCGGCGGGGAGATCCGCCTCGCCTGGGACAGCGGCGACACCGCCACCCTGACCCTCGAGCGGCTCGAGCCGCCGACCGTCCTGACCTGGTCGTGGGCGATCTACGGCCTGCCCCAGGACGATCCGCGCCGGACCCGGGTCGAGTTCACGCTCGTCCCGACGAGCAGCGGGACGACCCTGACGATGGTCGAGACGGGGTTCGCCCAGCTCCCGGAGGGCGAGCACGACGTCGCGTTCCGCGGCAACACCACCGGGTGGACGAACGAGCTCGGCGAGCTGGTGGCGTACCTCGATGCCGCGGCCTGACGCCGAAGCCGTCGCGCAGGAGGTCTTCACCGCCCTGGCCGACCCGACCCGGCGCAGCCTCCTGGCCGCGCTCGCGTCCGGCGGCCCCGCCACCGCCACCGACCTCGCGGCCCGGCTGCCGATCTCGCGCCAGGCCGTGGCGAAGCACCTCGTGCTGCTCGCCGAGACCGGTCTGGTGGTGGCCGAGCCGGGGGAGGGGCGCCGGGTGCGCTACCGGCTCGACTCCGCGCCGATGACGGTCGCGCAGCAGTTCCTCGCCGCGCTCGCGCGGGACTGGGACGGTCCGCTGGCCGCCCTGAAGCTCAGCCTGGACGGATGACCCCGTCCCCGAGATCCCTGGGAGACAGACGATGACGACGAACCTGCCGGACGTGGTGTCACGCGAGGAGTGGCGCACCGCCCGCGCCGGGCTGCTGGCGGAGGAGAAGCGGCTGACGCGCGAGCGCGACCGGGTGAACGCGCAGCGCCGGCGCCTGCCGATGGTGCGGATCGAGGAGGACTACGTCTTCGACGGCCCGGACGGACCGGCGAGCCTGCTCGACCTGTTCGACGGGCGCGAGCAGCTCGTGGTGCACCACTTCATGTTCGCGCCCGACTGGGACACCGCCTGCGCCAGCTGCTCGTCCGCCGCCGACGTGATCGGCGGGCTGCGCCAGCTGCACGCGCGGCGCACGACCCTCGTGGCCGTCTCCCGCGCGCCCTACCCGAAGCTCGCCGCGTTCGGGGACCGGATGGGGTGGACCTTCCCCTGGTACTCCTCGTCCGGCAGCACCTTCAATGACGACTTCCACGCGACCCTCGACGACCGGGTCGTCCCGGTGGAGCTGCACCACCGCGGCGAGTCCGACCTGCGCGGCACCGAGGTGCCGGGCATCAGCGCGTTCCTGCGCGGCGGCGACGAGGTCTTCCACACCTACTCGACGTTCGGCCGCGGGATCGAGGAGTTCCACCACAACTACCCCTACCTCGACCTCACCGCGCTGGGCCGGCAGGAGGTGTGGGAGGAGCCGGCCGGCCGCGCCGTCCCGCTCGGCCGCCAGGTCGGCGGCCCGGGCCTGCGTCTGCCGGACCTGTACTGAATGGTCCGCTCTTGCGGCCGGCGCAGGGTGGTAGCGCCTTCCCTCCTCGGCTCCCTCGCTGGAGCTCGGATCGCTCATCGGTCAGTGCGCGACCGCGCCGGCCTTGCGAGCGGACCTGCCCGTCCGCACCCGCAGGGTCGGGAGGGACGAGCGAGAGGACGGTGGCCGATGGCCTTCACCCGTGGCTCCAGCGCCGGACCGCGGCTCGGTCCCGCGTCCGGTGACCCGGTGGACGACCGGGCGGATCACCGGCAAGGACGTCCCGGGTCCGCGCCTGGTGCGGCTGCGACTGGCCCCGGGCGAGCACTCGCGCCACCTGCCGGGGCAGCTCGACGTCGTCCGGCTCCGGGCGCCCGACGGGTACACGGCGCAGCGCGCCTACTCGATCGCCTCGGACCCCGACGACGACGAGCTGGAGCTGCTGGTCGAGCGGCTCGAGGACGGCGAGGTGTCCACGTTCCTCGCCGACGACGCCGAGGTCGGCGACGAGCTCGAGCTGCCGTACGCCGAGGAGCTGCGCGACCGGGGCGGAACGCTGGCGTTCACGCGGCACGCCCTGCCCGATCGCCCGGCCGGACCGCCCACGGCGGCCGAGGTCGCCGCCGTCGCGGACGGCGCCGGCCTCGCTTTCGTCTGCGGCTCAGCGCGTTTCGCGACCCTGGCGACCGGACTTCTGGCGGAGCACGGCTTCCCGGCCGCGAGCACCCGGATCGAGCAGTTCGGCCCCACCGGCTAGGACGAGGCGTTGCGGCGGCGGGCCCGCCGTGATCGGCTGCACCCAGGCCTCCCCCGAGGCACCTGACCCACCGAGGAGCACCGCGTGAGCGAGCCGACCCGCACCACCACCGCACCGGCCGAGGCACCCGACGGCGGGTACGACGTCGTCGTCATCGGCGGCGGCGCCGTGGGGGAGAACGTGGCGGGCCGGGTGGCCGCCGGCGGGCTCCGGACCGTGCTGGTGGAGCGGGAGCTCGTGGGCGGCGAGTGCTCCTACTGGGCCTGCATGCCGAGCAAGGCGCTGCTGCGTCCGACCCAGGGGATCGCGGAGGCGCAGCGGGTGGCCGGCGCCTCGCAGGCCGTCACCGGGACCGTCGACGTCGCCGCCGTGCTCGCCCGCCGCGACAAGGTGACCCACGGCTGGGACGACTCCAGCCAGGTCGACTGGGTGCGCTCGGCCGGCATCGACCTCGTGCGCGGCCGCGCCCGGGTGACCGGCGAGCGCGCCGTCGAGGTCACCTCGGACGACGGCACCGTGACGCTGCGGGCCGAGGTCGCGGTCGTGGTCTGCACCGGCTCCGAGCCCTCGGCGCCCGACCTGCCGGGCCTCGCCGACGTCGCGACCTGGTCGAGCCGCGACGCCACATCGGCGCAGGCGGTGCCGGAGTCGCTCTGCGTCCTCGGCGGCGGGGTGGTCGGTGTCGAGATGGCGCAGGCGTACTCGCGTCTCGGCAGCCGGGTCACGCTGGTCAGCCGCGGGCGGCTGCTCGCCCACGCCGAGCCCCGCGCCGCCGAGCTGGTCGCCACCGCGCTGCAGCAGGACGGCGTGGCGCTGCACCAGCACACCGAGGTGGCCTCCGTGGCAGCGGACGGCGACGACGGCGCCGCGGTGGTCGAGCTCGCCGACGGCACCACCGTGCGCGCCGACCGCCTGCTCGTGGCGACCGGACGGCGGCCCGCCACCGGCGGCCTCGGCCTGGAGCAGTGGGGCTTCGGGGCGGGCCAGCCCGTGCGGGTCGACGACACCGGGCCTGGCGGAGGGCACCACGTGGCTCTACGCCGCTGGCGACGTCACCGGCCGGGCGCCGCTGACCCACCAGGGCAAGTACGCCGCGCGCGCCGTCGGCGCCGCCGTGCTGGCCCGCGCACCGCGGCGACCTCGGTGCGGACGAGGTGCCGGAGCGCTGGTCGCCCGAGGTCGCCTCCGCGGACGTCGGGGCGGTCCCGCAGGTGGTGTTCACCGACCCGCAGGTCGCCTGGGTCGGGCCAGGGCTCGAGCAGGCGCGGCAGGGCTACCCGGACCTGCGGGTGGTGGAGTACGACATCGCGAACGTGGCCGGGGCCTCGGTGCACGACGACGAGCTACACCGGCTGGGCGCAGATGCTGGTCGACGAGAGCCGGCAGGTGGTCGTCGGCGTCACGTTCGTCGGTCCCGACGTCGCCGAGCTGCTGCACTCCGCGACGGTCGCGGTCGTGGGCGAGGTGCCGCTGCACCGGCTCTGGCACGCCGTGCCGAGCTACCCGACGACGAGCGAGGTGTGGCTGCGCCTGCTCGAGACCTACGGCCTGTGAAGGGTTCTCGGACGTGACCCGCTACGTGATCGACCCGACGACCACGATCCGCCTGCTTCGCGACGGGGTCGAGGTCCCCGACGTCCACCGCCTCGTGGCCCCGGGAGCCCTGCGCTCGCAGGTGATGAGCATCCTGTTCCGCGAGGTGCGCGACGGCGCGACGACCGACGCAGAGGCGCGCGCCGTGCTCGACGGGCTCACCGTGATGAAGGTCCGGCTGCTCAACGACCGGGTGAGCCGCGCCACGGCGTGGAAGGTCGCCACCGAGCAGGGCTGGGACGACACGGTCGACGCCGAGTACGTGGCGGTCACCCGGCTGCAGGCGGACGCCCTCGTCGCGGGTGACCAACACCTCGCCGCGAGGGCCGAGGGACTGGTGCCCCTGGCCGGCCTCGACGCCCTCGTCACCCGCTGACCGGCCCCCTCAGAGGTCGCGGCGCTGGAACGACAGGGCGGACAGCCCGAGGACGACGGCGATCCAGACCAGCACCCACGCGAGGTACGCAGGGGTGAGGCCGGCGACGCCGAGGAACGGGAAACCGCCTGCCTCGTCGCCCATCTGGGTGATCGCGAGCGGGTCCTGGAACGCGTGCATCGCGCCCCGCCACAACCCGTCGGTCGGCAGGATCATCCGCGACACCGAGCCGACCGCGGCGACGGCGGCGTTGTCGAACGCGGCGCCGATGCCGCCGACGACTCCTGCGATCCAGGTGGCGCCGAACAGCCCGACCGCGACGATGCCGGACGCCATCGGCGAGATCACCGTCGACAGCAGGAGCCCGAGCGTGAGCAGGGTGGTGGTCTGGAGAGCCAGCAGGCCCAGGCCCGTCAGCGGGTCCGGTGGCCAGTAGCCGACGGTGACCCGGACGACCGCGAACTGCGCCAGGCCGGCGAGCAGGACGAAGCCGCTGCCGAACACGACCAGGCCGAGCCACTTGCCCACCAGGACCGCCGACCGCTTGACCGGGCGCGCCAGCACCGAGAGCACGAGACCGGACTCGACCTCGCCGGCCAGCGTCGGACCGGCCAGGAACGCGGTGCCGAGCGCCGCGATGAGGCTGAAGCCGAACATCACCAGGTTCAGCACGAACGAGGCGACGAAGCGGCCCTCGCCGCTGGTGAGGCCCTGCCCGTCGGGGTCGAGGGCCACCAGCTGGGAGAAGCCCCAGGCGCTCAGGGCGAGCAGCACGAGAGTGAGCCCCGCGAGCGCGCGGAGCACCTTGCGGCGCGAGGCCTCCCGGAGGGTGAGGGCCGCCATCGTCAGGACGGTGCGGACGGTCACGGGCGGTCCCCTCCCGCGCGCAGGATGGCGAGCAACCGCTCCTCCAGGCTGACGTGACCCGGCTCGACGGAGTGCACCCGCACGCCGAGCCCGACCAGGTCGGCCACCAGCTCGGGCACGACGTCGCCGGTGACGAGACCGCCTGCGTCCGCGTCCTCCTCGAGGTCGGCCGGCAGGACCAGCGTCCAGACCTCGCCCTGGTGCGACACCTCGCCGTCCCGCTCCAGCCGTGCGCGCGCCGCCGCCCCGACGCCGTCGAGGCGCAGCTGCACCTCGCGCCGCCCGAGCAGCTCGGCGAGCGACCCGGACGCGGCCACCCGCCCGCGGTCGAGGATCACCACCCGGTCGCAGACCCGCTCGACCTCGCCGATGAGGTGCGAGTTGAGCAGCACGGCGACGCCACGGGCCTTGAGCGAGAGCACGATGTCGCGCACGTCGGCCCGTCCGAGCGGGTCGAGCGCACTGGTGGGCTCGTCGAGCACGACGAGGTCGGGCCGGGCCACCAGCGCCACCGCCAGGCCGAGCCGCTGCTGCATGCCCTTGGAGAAGCCGCCCACGCGGTCGCCCGCGCGGTCGGCCAGACCCACGAGCGCGAGCGCGTCCTGCCGCTCGTCGGGCGGGACGTCGGCACCCGCGAGGCGCACGTGCAGGGTCAGCACCTCGGTCGGCGTGAGCCAGGGCTGGTAGCGGAACAGCTCCGGGAGGTAGCCCACCCGCTCGCGCGAGCGCGGGTCGGTCGACGGGCGGCCGAGCAGCAGCACCTCGCCCGCGTCCGGGCGCACGAGGCCGAGCAGCATCTTGATCACGCTCGTCTTGCCGGCGCCGTTGGGCCCGAGCAGGCCCACCACCTCGCCGCGTCGCACCGTCAGCGAGACGTCCTCGACCGCGGTCTGCCGGCCGTACCGCTTGCGCAGCCCCGAGCACCACGCCGCGGCCGGCTCCGGCAGGTCGGCGAGGAGCTGGCGGGCGTCCTCGACCGATCCGGGCGCTCCGCTCATCGCAGCCCGCGGGCGACCGTCAGCACCTCGTCGGCGGAGAGCGACCCGGCCACCGCGGTGACCTCGCCGTCGCGGACCCAGACCACGCCGGCCATCGTCCCGTCGCGGGAGGTGATGACGGTGCCCTGCACGCCGTCGACGTCGGCCGTGGTGGTGCTCACCTGGCCGGCCGGCACGGGCAGCGGCAGCGTGCTGCCGTCGGAGGAGAAGTCGCGCAGCTGGTCGGCGAGGTCGGCGGGGATGCCGGGCACCGACAGCAGGTAGTCGCGGGCGGCGTCGAACGACAGACCGGACGAGAACGCCGTGGGGGCGACGGCGCGGGCGACCACCAGGGCGGGCACGTCCTGCGAGCCCTGCCAGACCGTCGCCACACCGGGACCGGCGGTCAGCCGGAAGGTGTTGCCGTCCAGGCCGTCCGGCGGCGCGGGGAGCGTCTGCCCCGTCGCCGCGGCCGCCTGCGCGGCCTGCTCGGCGGAGAAGGTGAACTCGACGGTGGCGCGCCCGCCGACGGCGTACGACGGCTCGCCGGTGACGCCCCGGGGCAGGGCGGTGACCTCGGGCACGTCGAGGCCGGAGGCCTCGGCCGCCTCCGCGGCGTCGGCGACCTGGCGCACGTCGGGCTGCTCGGTGACCTCGACGTCGCCGTAGGCAGACAGGTCGGGCAGCTCGACGAGGTCGACGTCGGTGATCGACACCGCCGCGACCTGCTCGGTGGAGAACACCTGGAACCAGTCGTTGGCCGCCGCGGTGCCCGCGCCGGCGAGCAGGGCGGCCGCGCCGACGACCGCCACGGCGGGGCTGCGCAGCACGGCGCGCCAGCGCCGCGGTCGCGTCGACGGCGGTGGGACGGCGGCGCCGCCCCGGTCGGTGCGGGCGAGCGTCGCGGACAGCCGTCGCCACGCGGTCTCCACGTCGGCGTCGCCGGCGCCAGGGCGCACCCCCGAGCGCGGCGTGCACGTGCTCGGCGTCGGCGCGGACGGCAGCGAGCGTCGTCAGGCAGTCGGGGCAGCCGGCGACGTGCCGGCGGTCGGCGTCGGCGACGCCCACGGGCTCGTCGACCAGGCGGCGCAGGGTGCCGTCAGTGGGATGACGCATGGCGGTCCATCTCCTCGCGTAGGGCGTTCTCGGCGCGTCGCACGGTCGTACCGACGCTCCCGGGGGACAGGTCGAGCGCGGCGGCGACCTCGGCGTAGCTGAGGCCGCTGTGCCGCAGGACGAGCGCGACGGCCTGGCGGTGGGGCAGCCGCGCCAGCGCGGCGCGCACGCGGCGCCGCTCGTCGAGGGCGAGGACGGTGTCGGCCACGTCGGGCACGACCCGCTCGGTGTGGACGGCCTCCTCGCGCGAGCTCCGTCGGCGTCCGGTGCGCAGGTGGTTGAGCGCGGTGTGGGCGGCGGCCACGGCGAGCCAGCCGCGGGCCTCCGCCGCCGGGACGGTGGTGCGTCCGAAGGCCACGAAGACCTCCTGCGCGACGTCCTCCGCCTCGTCCTGCGAGCCGAGGACCCGGGCCGCCACCGCGACGACCCGCGGGTAGGTGGCGCGGAACACCTGCTCGAGGTCGGCGCGCACCGCGTCGTGCCCCCTGGCAGCGCCCACGTGCGTCCCGTCCCTCCGCTCGACCCGCCCGGCGCCGCGCCGGGCCGCGGTCGGCGGGACGGGCAGCGCGACGACCGGTGCGTCCGCTCCTCGCCCGATGACGTCCACACCATCAGAGCACCGCTGACGCCCCGGATGTGACATCCGGGGTGAGGGTGCTGCGGGGGAATGGTGGAGGACGCCCACCGCGACGACGTCGGCCGCCCACGCACCCGGTGGCGGGAGTACCGTGGGCTGCTGGTCGCTCGGGGAGTGGGTCGTCCGACCTGCCACACGCGAGTCGAGCCTGTCCGGAGGATGCCGGTGCGCACGAGCCGTCCCGCCGCAGGCGGCTACCGCCACGAGGCCCTGGTCTACCGCGGCGTCGACGAGTTCGTGGGCCGCGCCGCCGACTTCGTGCGCGACGGCCTCGCCGGCGGCGAGCCGGTCATGGTGGCCGTGGCGGCACCCCGGCTGGAGCTGCTGCGCGACGCGCTCGGCCGAGATGCCGACCGGGTGGATCTGGCCGACATGGCTGAGCTGGGGGCCAACCCGGCGCGGATCATCCCCGCGTGGCAGGACTTCGTGTCCGCTCACGCCGGGTCCGGACGGCGGGTGCGGGGCATCGGCGAGCCGATCTGGGCCGGCCGTGGCGCGGAGGAGATCGAGGAGTCGCAGCTCCACGAGGCGCTGCTCAACCTGGCGATCGACCCCGACACCCCGCTGTGGCTGCTGTGCCCCTACGACGCCGACGCACTCCCGGCGGAGGTGCTGGAGGAGGCGTCCTGCAGCCATCCCGCCGTCGTGCAGGACGGCGACCTGCGTGGCAGCAGGAGCTATGGCGGGGTCCATCACGCGACGGCCATCTTCTCGGCGCCGCTGCCCGACCCCCCGCCCGGAGCCGTCGAGGTGGCCTTCGGGCGGGACGACCTCGCCCGCGTCCGGCGCACCGTGGTCGACCTCGCGGCCGCTGCGGGTCTGGACGAGGAGCGCGCCGCCGACCTCGCTCTGGTGGCGACCGAGCTCGCGACGAACAGCGTCCGGCACGGAGGCGGAGGCGGTGTGCTGCGGTGGTGGGAGCAGCCCGGGTCGCTCGTCGTCGAGGTGCGCGACGCGGGCCGGATCCACGACCTGCTCGTCGGGCGCCGCCGTCCGGAGCCGGGCGCGCCGGGCGGCCGAGGGGTCTGGCTCGCCCACCAGCTCACCGACCTGGTCCGGATCCGGTCGACGGACGACGGGGTCGTCGTCCGGGTGCTCGCGCACCGCTGACCGCCGAGGCGGGCCGGTCAGCCGGTCGTCGACCAGACCAGCCGGGACGCGTGGGCGCCGTCCAGGGCGACCCAGACGTCGTTGTGCTCGAACGCCAGCCGGACCCTCAGCACCCGCCCGGCGGGGATGGTCTGGTTGACGGTGCCGACCTGCAGCGTGCGGTCCTCCCAACCGAGCCCGGGGCTCCAGCGGTCGACGTGCACGTCGTCGGCGGTGGCCAGCCGGACGCACGACGTTCCGGCCGCGTTGCAGCTGTACAGCCAGATCGAGTAGTCCACGTGCTCACCGCCGAGGTCGAACTTCGCCGTCCGGCTCGACAGCTCCAGCCGCACCGGTCCGTCGAGCGCCAGTCCTCCGGCGGGCACCGTGTAGTCCCAGTCGTGGAACCGCTCGACCTGGTCCTCGTCCTCGTCCATGCTGCTCTTCTCGATGGTCAGCCCCGGTGCCCCGTCGCCGTCCCAGTCCCCGGCCGCACCGGGCGCAGTCGGTGAGAGCGCCCCGGGCGTCCCCTTCCGGCTGCCGATCAGGAACAGCGCCTGCTGTGTCGGCGGCGCGGCGGTCACCGTGATGACGACGGTGCCGGTGCTCGGACGCGGCGCCGTCCGAGACGGTGTAGGTGAAGGTCCGCACCCCGGGGCTCGGAGGCGTCCAGGTGAAGGTGCCGTCGCTCGCCACCGTCACCTCGGGCGAGTCGTCGGCCGTGACCGTGAGGACGTCGCCGTCCTCGTCGCCGTCGTTGGCCAGCAGGTCGCCGGTGAGCGGTTGGCCCGCCACCACGGTGAAGCCGTCGTCGGCGGCGGTCGGGGCGTCGTTGACGGGGGTGACGGTGATGGTGACGGTCGCGGTGGAGGTGTCGCCGTCGGGGTCGGTGACGGTGTAGCCGACGGTGTCGGTGCCGTTCAGGTCCGAGGCGGGGGTGTAGGTCAGGGTGCCGCCGGTGAGGGTGGCGGTGCCGCCGGTGGGTGCGGTGGTGATGGTGGTGGTGAGGGTGTCGCCGTCGGGGTCGGTGTCGTTGGTGAGCACGTCGACGTCGACGGGGGTGTCCTCGGTGGTGGTGGCGGTGTCGTCGGCGGCGGTCGGGGCGTCGTTGACGGGGGTGACGGTGAGGGTGGCGGTGGCGGTGGAGGTGTCGCCGTCGGGGTCGGTGACGGTGTAGCCGACGGTGTCGGTGCCGTTCCAGTCCGGGTCGGGGGTGTAGGTCAGGGTGCCGCCGGCCATGGTGGCGGTGCCGTGGGCCGGTGCGGTGGTGATGGTCGCGGTGAGGGTGTCGCCGTCGGGGTCGGTGTCGTTGGCCAGGACCGCGAGGTCGAGAGCTGTGTCCTCGGGCGTGGCGGCGGCGTCGTCACCGGCGACCGGGGCGTCGTTGACCGGCGTGACGGTGAGGGTGGCGGTGGCGGTGGAGGTGTCGCCGTCGGGGTCGGTGACGGTGTAGCCGACGGTGTCGGTGCCGTTCCAGTCCGGGTCGGGGGTGTAGGTCAGGGTGCCGCCGGCCATGGTGGCGGTGCCGTGGGCCGGTGCGGTGGTGATGGTCGTGGTGAGGGTGTCGCCGTCGGGGTCGGTGTCGTTGGTGAGCACGTCGACGTCGGCGCCGGTGTCCTCGGTGGTGGTGGCGGTGTCGTCGGCAGCGGTGGGGGCGTCATTGACGGGGGTGACGGTGATGGTGACGGTCGCGGTGGAGGTGTCGCCGTCGGGGTCGGTGGCGGTGTAGCCGACGGTGTCGGTGCCCGACCAGTCCGGGTCCGGGACGTAGCTGAGCACCCCCGTCGCGAGCGACGCGGTCCCGTGCGCCGGCGTCCCCGCGAGCGCTGCGGTCACCTGGTCGCCGTCCTCGTCGGCGTCGTTCGCGAGCACGTCGACGTCGACGCCCGTGTCCTCCGACGTGCTGGCGGCGTCGTCACGGGCGACCGGGGCGCGGTTGGTCGGGGTCGGCTCCGGGGTCGCGGTGGCGACGGGCGTCGGCGACGGGGTGCTTCCCACGGGCACGGGCTCCGTCACCGACGGACCCGGGCGCACGGGCGCCGGGGCGGTCGTGGTCGACGGCACCGTGGTCGGTGAGGTGGTCGGTGAGGTGGTCGGTGACGTGGTCGGGGCAGGAGCCGGCGTCGGGGCGCCGGTCGGCGCGGGCGACGGGGCGTCGTCCTGCTGCACAGGCTGCTCCTCCTGGGCGGCGACCACCTCGGCCTCGTCGGCCGCCACGGGAGCCAGCCCGAGCCCGAGCAGGACCCCGGCCGCAGCGGCGGCGCCGACAGCCGCGCCGGCGACCTGGCCGAGCACCGGCGCGACGTGCGGCCCCAGGTTCGAGATCGGCTGCAGGATCGGCAGCTGGGCGAGCCAGGAGAGGGGGCCGGCGGCCCAGCGCAGTCGTCCGAGCGAGATGTTGAGGAACGCGCGCACGATGACGGGGTCGAACTGCGTGCCGGCGCAGCGCGCGAGCTCGGCCCGCGCGGCGGTGGCAGACATCGCCCGCTTGTACGGCCGGGCCGCGGTCATCACCTCGTAGGAGTCGGCGACCGCCACGATCCGGGCGGCGAGGCTGATCTGCTGACCGGCGAGCCCGTACGGGTAGCCGCCGCCGTCGTAGCGCTCGTGGTGCTGCTCGATGGCGTGCCACCACGGGCCCAGCCACTCCTGCAGCGGCGAGCAGATGGTGGCGCCGGCGGCGGGGTGCTCGCGCAGCCGGCGCCACTCGGCGTCGTCCGGCGCTCCCGGCTTGTTGAGCACGTCGGTGGGCACCCGCAGCTTGCCGATGTCGTGCACCAGCGCCGCCCAGACGAGCTTGTCGCGGTCGTCCGCCTTCAGCTTCATCTCGTCGGCGAGCATCGTGACGAACAGCTGGGTGCGCTCGGAGTGCCCCCGGGTGCGGCTGTCGTAGTCGCCCAGCATCCCGACCAGGGACAGGATCGTCTCGGCGGCCTGCTGTCGATCGCCGTGCACGCCGGCCCGGCGAGCGCGTTCGAGCTCGGCCGCCAGCGCCTTGGTCCCGGCGACCGTGCGAGCCACCTTGAAGCGCGACGGCGCCTTGTCCGGGAACAGCATCGACAGCTTGAGCAGGGTGGCCAGCGGCAGCAGGCGGCGGGTCAGCCGCTCGACCAGCAGGGCGACCACCGTCGACACCGTCAGCACGACGGTCCACTGGGTGACGACCCCGCCGAAGGTCCGCGGTGCGGGAAGTGCCCCGCTGACGGCCAGCCCGGCGGCCACGGAGGCCAGCACGGGGATCACCACGGCGGCAGCGCGGAGCAGTGCTGCGCGCACGGGGTGCGACTGCCAGCGGTCGCTGGTCTCGGGAGCAGGTGCCACGTCGGTGATGTTCGACGCGTCCGGACCCGGGCTTGAGCGCGCAGATGGTGACCTGTCCTGAGCCGTGCGAGTGAACTGTCCCCCGGCGACACCGGCCGGACGTGCGTGGGCGCGTGCCGGACCGGTCCTCGCTGCGTGACCGCCCGGCTCCGGACGCCTTGTCGCGGTGCGTCCGGACGGGCGCGGGGCTAGCGTCGGACGATGCCTGACCTGCCTGCGACCACCCGCACCGTCACCCGCACGACGACCGCGACCCCCGCGCAGGTCTGGGCGGTGCTCAGCGACGGGTGGAGCTACGCGACCTGGGTCGTCGGCGCCTCGAGGGTGCGCGAGGTCGACGCCACCTGGCCGGCGCCGGGCAGCCGGATCCACCACTCGTTCGGGCTCTGGCCGGTGCTGCTGAACGACGTCTCCACGGTGCTGGAGTCCGACACCGAGCGGCACCTGCGGCTGCAGGCCGAGGGCGACCCGATGGGCGAGGCCACCGTCGACATCACGCTGACGCCCGAGGGCGGCGGCACGCGGGTCGAGATCCGGGAGGACGCCACCCGCGGCCCCGGCCGGCTGGTGCCGTCACCGGTGCGCCAGCTCGCGATCGTCCCGCGCAACACCGAGGCGCTGCGCCGTCTCTGCCTGGTCGCGGAGGGACGCGCGAAGGGTCACTGAGCCCCTTCGTCCCGGCGGAGGTCAGTGGCGCCGGCGGTCCAGGCCGAGGAGACCGGCACCGGACCACGGGCCGTGCGTCGCCTCGCCGTCGGTGACCGGTGCCGGCACGTTGCCGGGATGCGGCGCCATCGGCTCGCGGGTGAGCGCGAGCAGTCCCATCAACGGACCGACCAGGACGTCGAACACCGCGGGCAGGAGCTCGTGCCCGAGCACCATCACCGGGTTGGCGAGACCGACGGAGGTCTCCCCGCGACGGCGTCCGTCGGCCGCGCGCAGGACCGCGCGGGCCACCTTCTCGGGCGGGTCGACGGGCACCGGCGGCCGGGCGGCGCGGCCGGTGACGTTGGCCGCCTGCGCGTACACCGGGGTGTTGGTGGCACCGGGGGCGACGCCGACGACGCGGACGCCCCGGCGGTCGCGCACCGACTGCGACAGCATCCGGGTCAGGCCGCGCACCGCCCACTTGCCCGTGCAGTAGGTGATCAGCTGCGGCACCGAGATCCGGCCGAGCACCGACCCGATCACCACGAGCACCCCGGCGTCGCGCTCGCGCATGCCGGGCAGGACGGCACGCGCCACGTTCGCCGTGCCGAGCACGTTGGTGGTGACCACGTGGTCGAACACCTCCGGCGGCACGTCCAGGAACTCGCCGAAGGCGATCAGCGCCGCGGAGTGCACGCAGACGTCGACCCGGCCGTGCTCGGCGACCACGCGGTCCACGGCGGCGGTCACCGCGGGACCGTCGCCGACGTCGAGCACCTCGACGGTCGCCGACGCCGCGCCGCGGTCCAGGCACTCCCGCGCGGCCTCCTCGAGGGCGTCGCGGCTGCGCGAGGCCAGCACCAGGTGGGCCCCCCGCGCCGCGTAGGCGTGCGCGGTGGCGCGACCGATCCCGCTCGACGCGCCGACGACCAGGACGACCTGGTCGCCGTCGGCGGCTGTCACGGCTTGAGCACGACCTTGATGCAGCCGTCCTGCTTCTTCTGGAAGATCTCGTACGCCTCCGCCGCCTGCTCGAGCGGCACCTGGTGGGTGGTGAGGTCCAGCGTGCCGAGCGGGTCGGCATCGTCCAGCACCAGGGGCATGATGTCGTCGATCCAGCGCTTGACGTGGGCCTGCCCCATCCGCAGCTGCACGCCGCGGTCGAACATCTCCATCATCGGCATCGGGTCCATCTCCCCGCCGTAGACGCCGCTCACCGAGACGGTCCCGCCGCGGCGCACCGCCTTCAGCGCGGTGTGCAGCGCGGCCAGCCGGTCGATCGCCATCCTGTCCGTCATCGGTTTGGCGATCGCATCGGGCAGCAGGCCCACGAGCGCGTGGGCGGCCTTCCCGAAGGGCGAGCCGCCGGCCTCCATGCCGACCGCGTCGATGACGGCGTCAGGCCCGCGTCCGCCCGTCGCCTCGATCAGGTCGGCGGCGACGTCGTCGTGCTCACCGAGGTCGAACGGCTCGATGCCGTGCTTGGCGGCGAGCGCCAGCCGCTCGGGGACGTCGTCCACCCCGATCACGCGGGAGGCCCCGAGGTGCAGACCGATCCGTGCGCACATCTGGCCGATCGGACCGAGCCCGAGCACGGCCAGGGTCCCGCCGGCCGGGACGTCGGCGTACTGCACGGCCTGCCACGCCGTCGGCAGCACGTCGGAGAGGAAGAGGAACCGCTCGTCCGGGTGGTCCGACGGCACCGGGATGGGTCCGAAGTGCGCCTGCGGGACGCGCAGGTACTCGGCCTGGCCGCCCGGCACCTGGCCGTAGAGCTTGGTGTAGCCGAGCAGGGAGGCGCCCTTGCCCTGGTCGCGCACCTGCGTGGTCTCGCACTGCGCGAACAGCTTGCGCTCGCACATCCAGCAGCGACCGCAGGAGATGTTGAACGGCACCACCACCCGGTCGCCCGGACGGATGTGCGTGACCTCCGCGCCGACCTCCTCGACGACGCCCATCGGCTCGTGGCCGAGGACGTCGCCCGGGTCGAGGAACGGCCCGAGCACCTCGTACAGGTGCAGGTCGGAGCCGCAGATCGCCGTCGAGGTGATCCGCACGATCGCGTCGGTCGGCTCCTGCAGCACCGGGTCGGGCACGTCCTCCACCCGGACGTCCCGCTTGCCCTGCCAGGTCAGTGCGCGCACGTGATCAGCTCCTGTCGTCGCCGTGGGGTTCCCCACCACGGTGCAACGGCGAGCCGCGTCGCGCGCGTCGGAACTGCGGTGGGCCGCGTCTACGCCGGCGCGGCCACGACCCGGCCGCCGTCGAGGTGGACGGCCCGGTCGGCCGTCGCGACCACCCGCGGGTCGTGGGTCGCGACCAGCACGGCACTGCCCTCGCGCGCAGCCTCGGTGACCGCGGCCAGGACCCGGTCGACGTTGTCGTCGTCCTGGTGGGCGGTCGGCTCGTCGAGCAGGACCAGACGCGGGCGCAGGCAGAGGGCGCGGGCGACGCCGGTGCGCTGCTGCTCGCCGAGCGAGGTGAGACCCGCTGGGCGGGAGGCGATCTGGTCGAGCGCCAGTGAGTCGAGCAGGTCGGTGGGAGGCGCGACACCGGCGAGCCAGCACGGGAGCAGCGCGTTCTCCTCGACCCCGAGCTCGGCCGCGAGCCCCAGCCGCTGCGGCTGGAAGGCCACGAGCGACCACGGCGCGGAGGGCTGCACGGGCGAGCCGTCGACGAGCACGTCCCCGTGGTCGGGCCGCTCCAGCCCGAAGGCGAGCTGGCACACGGTCGACTTGCCCGAGCCGGACCGGCCGACCAGCGCGACGACCTCCCCGGCGGCCACCTGCAGCGTGACGTCGTCGAGCACCGGCCGCCCGTGCTCCCGCCGCCCGTGGGTGACGTTCTGCAGAGAGAGCGCCGCCGCGGCGCGTCCGCCGACCGCCGTGCTCACCGTGACATCCGTTCGCTCGGGCGCGGGCGCTGAGGGCGACGTCTCTCCTCGGCCCGCGCAGCGACTGCGTCGGCGCGTTCCTCGGTCTCTCCCTCGGCCCGCGCAGCGACTGCGTCGGCGCGTTCCTCGGTCCAGACGTCGCCGCGCCCGCTTCCTCGCTCACAGTGCGTCCTCGTCGATCTCGTCCGTCGGCGGTACCAGGCGGACGACGCCGTCCTCGACCACGACCGAGGCCCGGTGGGTGGGGAACAGGGCCAGCGCCTCGGGGGGCAGCTGGACCCGTCCGGTCGGGTCGATCGCCGCCAGAGCTGCACGGCCACCGCTGCTCTCGCTCGAGAGCACGCCGTGGCGCAGGTGCAGCACCCGGTCGGCGCGCGCCACGAGCCGGGCGTCGTGGGTGGCGACGACGACCAGCCCGCCGGCGGCCGCGCGGGCGGCGAGGAGGCTGCCCACCCGGGCGGCGCTGTCGTCGTCGAGCTCGGCGGTCGGCTCGTCCGCCACCACCGCCGACGGACCGCCGAGGCACGCGGCCGCCACCGCGAGCCGCTGCTGCTCGCCCCCGGACAGCAGCGACGCGCGGACGCGAGCGCGGTCGGTCAGGTCGACCGCCTCCATCACCTGCGCGACGTCCTCGGCCCCCGCGTCGCGCTGGCGGCGCACGACGTCGAGGTGCTCGGCCGCGGTGAGGTGGCCGAGGACGGCGTGCGACGGCCGCTGGGGCACCCACGCGAGGTCGCGCCGGCGCAGCCGCCGCACGGCCGCGGCGGAGGACGTCGCGAGATCCTCACCGAGCACCTCCACCTCACCTCCGCTGGGTCGTTCACGCAGCGCGAGGAGCTGCAGCAGGCTCGACTTCCCGCTGCCCGACGGCCCGGTCACGGCGGTGAAGGTGCCGCCGCGGAACTCGGCGTCGACCCCGCGCAGCGCGTGGGTCTCGCCTGTGGCCGTGGTGTAGATCCGCACCACCCCGACGCAGCGGACGAGGCGGGGCGCTCCCGTCTCAGGCATCGCGGACCACCTCCGCGTCCGAGGGTCGGCGCCCGCGCGCGGCGGCCGCGGCGGCGGCGACCGTCGTCGCCACGACCGTGCCCAGCACGAGCACCGCGACGTCGGTCAGGTCGACCACGAGGCGCAGGTCGGGCAGCCCGCCGTCGCCGGGGTCGAGCAGCCGGTCGGCGAGCGGGGTGAGGACGAGGACGGTCAGGGCCGCGAGAAGCGCTGCCGCCGAACCGATCACGAGCACCTCCAAGGTGCGGGCGCGACGGATGCCCCGCGCACCGATCCCGGCCCGGGCGAGCAGGACGTCGGCGGCGCGGTGCTCGGCGGCGGTGCGGTCGGCGTGGAAGGCGAGCGCTCCCGCTGCCATCAGCGCCAGGATCACGCCCACCGCCACCTGGTACGAGCCGCCGAGGGTGGTTGCCACGACCTCCGGGACCGACCGCGCGGACTCGGCGGTGGTCACCTTCCGGGGCTCGATCCCGCCGGCCTCCAGCACCCCGTCGAGCTCCGCCTCGCCGCCGGCGACCCACAGCTCGGCGCGGAACTGGTCGACGCGGGCCGTCCGGGCGTCGGGTCTCGGGTGCAGGCGGGGGTCGAGGTTCGTGTGGGCGAGGAGGAACGGGTCGGCCGGGACGACGATCATCGGCCGGTTGCTGCGACGTCCGGGTGCGACCTCCACGACGTCGAGGATCTCGACGTCCATCGTGACGAAGTCGCTGCTGACGCTCGCCGCGCGGCCCGGCTCGAGCCCCACGTCGCCGACCACCACCACCGGCAGCCGCGAGACGATCCCGCCGGCGCGCAGGGTCTCACCGGCTGCCTTCTCCCCGGCCGCCAGCTCGGGCAGGCGCTCGCGCAACCCGTCCAGGGCACCGCTGCTGCCCCAGCTCGCCGCCGCCGCGAAGCTGTCGGCGTCGACGAGCAGCACGTCGACGCCACCCGTGCGTCCGGGGATGTCGGTCTGCGCGCGCCAGACCACGGTCTGCCCGCGCGGGAGCTCCGGCGTGCGGGCGTGCACGGGCATGTCAGCGGGGCCGGCGATCTGCGCAGCCTCCTCGTTCGAGAGCTGCTCGGGCGCGCCCGGGTCGAGCTCCCAGGCGCCGCGCAGCTCGGCGACGGCAGTCGCACCCGATGCGACGGCCACGCGGTCCTCGATGGTCGCCCCCACCGAGCCGACCGACACCAGGGCCCAGAACAGCACGGCCAGGCCGGTGGTGACGACGGTGAGGACGACGCCACGCTCGTCACCGGTGGAACCGGCACGGCGCACGGCGAGGGAGACGGCGGCACGACGGGCAGCGAGCCGGCGGGTCCCGGGCGACAGGGCGGAGCGCCGCGCGGCCCGGCGCGCCAGCAGCACGAGCAGGGCCGACCCGGGGGCGCCGGCGGCGGCTGCGACGACGAGCGGCACCAGCAGGTCGAGCGGACCGAGGCCGAGCCCGCGCTCGGGGCGCCCCGCTACCCCGGCCACGCCGGCGGTCGCCAGCACCACCAGGCCCAGCCGCCACGGCACCCGGCGCAGGGGTGCGCCCGCCCGCTGCGGGCGGGCGGCCAGCGCGGCGGCCGCCGCGGTCGTCAGGACGACGAGCCCGAGGGCCACCAGCAGCGCCGTCCCGGCTGCGACCAGCGCGTCGTCGCGCCCGCTCGCGGTGATCCGGCCGGCCGGTCCCCAGACGACGACCACGCCGTACGCGACCGCGGTGCCGAGGGGCAGCGCCAGCAGCGCCGGCGGGACCAGCTCCGCGGCGGCGAGCGCCGCGGTGCGACGCGCCGGGACGCCCAGCGCCGCGAGGGCATGGAGCTCGCCGGCGCGCAGCCGCAGGGTCAGGACGCACGCCACCAGGACCGCTGCCAGGCCGACCAGGACCCCGCCCTGGCCGACGGTCCGCGTGCCCTCCTCGGTGGCGGCGGCGAGCTCGTCCGCCTCGCCGACGATGCGCTCGACCCCGCTGGTGACGCCGAGCCGCAGCGGACCGTCGTCGACGTCGACCCGGTCGGGGTTGACGGCGTCGCGGCGCAGCTCCTCGATATCGACCACGGTCGCGCGGGCCTCCGCCAGCGTGGGGTGGGTGGGATCGAGCCGGACCTCGGCGGTCCAGAACAGCTCGTCACCGACTCCGGGCGAGGACGGCGGCCGTCTCCGGGTCGGTGACGGCGAGGTACGCACCGATGGTGGTGCCGTCGGTGTCTCCGGGAGCCCGCCACGACGCGAGGCAGAGCCGAGACCCCTGGATCGCCGTCGCTGTGCCGTCAGGCCCGACCGCGTAGGTGCCGGCGACCCGCGTGGGCACCGGCGGCCGCCCGTCCGTCGTCTCGACCGCCAGGTCGACGGGGTCGCCCGGCACCACCCCGAGGTCGTCCGCGACCGGACGGGCAGCCAGACCCCGGTGGAGTCGACGTCGGCCTCGACAGCTCGAGGCGGCGGCGGGGTCGTCGACGCCTGCCGGCGCGCCCGGGCGGACCGGGCGCCGTGGACCACGACCGGGCGGCGGACCGAGCGCGGGATCAGCTCCTGGCCCACCGAGAAGGCCAGCGCGCGGGGGTCCGTGCCGCTGACCCGGTCGAGCTGGCGCAGCAGCACGCGCTGGCGCGGCTGGCTCGGGGCGGTGCCGCCGTTCAGCCGCACCACGGGGGAGTCCGCGGCGCGCGCGGTGGGCGGCACGGCGTCGATCGTGTGGCGAGGGCGGCGTTGGCGGCCGCCTCCGTGAACAGCGGCGCCGCGGCCGCGACGGCGAGCAGCACAGCACGACCGTGAGGAGCGGACCTGACGCGCCGCCCGCCCACGACCGACGCAGGGCCCGCGCCCACGCGGGCCTGGTGCGCATCCTGCACGGCCGGGGCGCCCCCGGTCGAGCACCGTGCGCCGGCGTCCGCGCCGTGGTCGATGGTGGCCGCCGTGGCGGGCGCAGTGGGGGAGACTCCCCGGCGTGGAGGGGCCGCCGTGACCGAGCAGGTCGATGCCGCCTTCGTGGCCGGCGTGGGGGCGATGGCCGAGGACGGCGTGGCACCGGCGAGCCTGGGCGAGCACCTCACCGCGCAGCGGGCGGTCGACCTGTTCGAGGCGCAGGTCACCAGCCGCCACCTCGACCTCGCCGCCCGCTGGCTGCGCTCGCAGGGCAAGGGCTTCTACACGATCGGGTCGTCCGGCCACGAGGGCAACGCGGCCGTCGCGGCGGCGCTGCGTCCGACCGATCCGGCGCTGCTGCACTACCGCTCGGGCGGCTTCTACCTCGCGCGGGCGCAGCAGGTGCCGGGCGCCGACGCCGTCCGCGACGTGCTGCTCGGCCTGGTCGCCGCCGCCGACGAGCCGATCGCCGGCGGGCGGCACAAGGTGTTCGGGCAGCCACGACCTCGCGGTGATCCCGCAGACCTCGACGATCGCCTCGCACCTGCCGCGCGCGCTCGGCGTCGCGTTCGCGATCGACCGCGCCGCCAAGCTCGGCGTGGCGAGCGCCTGGCCCGCGCGACGCGGTCGTGGTCTGCAGCTTCGGCGACGCCTCGGCGAACCACTCGACCGCGGCGGGCGCGATCAACGCCGCGGTGCAGGTCGTCGAGCCGGGGCATCCCGGTGCCGCTGCTGCTGGTGTGCGAGGACAACGGGCTCGGGATCAGCGTGCCGACGCCGCCGGGCTGGGTCGCAGCAGGCCTACGGCCACCGGCCCGGCCTGCGCTACCTCGCCGCCGACGGCACCGACCTGCGTCGCCGTGCGTCGAGGCGGCCACGCGAGCTGGCCGACTGGGTGCGCGCCGCACCGCCGGCCGGCGTTCCTGCACCTGCGCACGGTGCGGCTGATGGGCCACGCCGGCACCGACCTCGAGAGCGCCTACCGCCGTCCCGCCGAGATCGCGGCCGACCTCGCGCGCGACCCGCTGCTGGCCACCGCGCGGCTGCTCGTCGGCAGCGGGACGCTCACCGCCGACGGAGGTGCTGGCGCGCTACGACGCGACGTCGGCGCGCGGGTGCGCGACGGTCGCGCGAGGAGGTCGCCGACGTGCCGCGGCTGACGTCGCGCCGAGGCGGTGATGGCGCCGCTCGCGCCGCGCCGCCCGGACGAGGTCGCGCGTGCGGCCGCCGTCGCCGCGTCGCCCGACCGGCGGCGCGCGGTCTTCGGCGGCGACGCTGCCCGAGGACGACGGCCCGCTGACGCTCGCGCAGCAGATCAACCGGGCGCTGCTCGACCTGCTCGCGCGGCGACCCGGGCGCGCTGGTGTTCGGCGAGGACGTCGCCGCGCAAGGGCGGCGTCTACGGCGTGACCCGCGGCCTGCAGCGCACGGTCGGCGCCGGCCCGGGTGTTCGACACGCTGCTCGACGAGCAGACGATCCTCGGGCTCGGCGCTCGGCGCGGGCGCTGTCCGGGCTGCTGCCGATCCCGGAGATCCAGTACCTGGCCTACCTGCACAACGCCGAGGACCAGCTGCGCGGCGAGGCGGCGACGCTGCCGTTCTTCTCCGGCGGCCGGTACCGCAACCCGATGGTCGTGCGGGTCGCCGGCTACGGCTACCAGAAGGGCTTCGGCGGTCACTTCCACAACGACAACGCCGTCGCCGTGCTGCGCGACGTCCCCGGCCTGGTGGTCGCCTCGCCGTCGCGCCCGGACGACGCGGCCGCGATGCTGCGCACCTGCGTCGCGCGGCCGGACGCGTCGACGGCACGGTCTGCGTGTTCCTCGAGCCGATCGCGCTGTACCACTCGCGCGACCTGCACGAGGACGGCGACGGGCTCTGGACGGCGCCGTACGCCGGCCCGGACGGGTGGGCGGCGGGGCACGTGCCGATCGGCTCGGCGCGCACGCACGGCGACGGTGCCGACCTCACCGTCGTCACCTTCGCCAACGGCGTGCCGATGAGCCTGCGTGTGGCAGAGCGGTTGCGGCAGCAGGGGGATCGGCGTCCGCGTCGTCGACCTGCGCTGGCTCGCGCCGCTGCCGGTCGACGACGTCCTGCGCGAGGCGCGCGCCACCGGCGCGGTCCTCGTGGTCGACGAGACCCGGCGCACCGGCGGGGTGTCGGAGGGGGTCGTCACCGCGCTGGTCGACGCCGGGTTCGCCGGCCGGTCGCGCGCGTGACCAGCCAGGACAGCTTCGTGCCGCTCGGTGACGCGGCGCTGACCGTGCTGCTGTCGGAGGACGACATCGAGCGCGCGGCGATCTCACTGGTGAGGGGATCGGGGCCGACGTAGGGTCCGGACGTGGTCCTGACCCCGCTCGCCGACGTCGCGGCGGCCTGGCTCGCGCACTTGCTCGTCGGCCGACCCCCGGGCGACCCGCTGCCGGCTGGCCCCGCCGAGAGCTGGCGTCGCCGACCCTGATGTGGCCGACGGACCGGGCCGGGGCCTGGACCTCGAGCGTGCCAGGTACGGCGGCCACCGGCCGTTCTGGCGGACGGGCGGCTGAGGTCCCGTCAGGGCACCTCGGCGCTCGCGCCGCGCTCCTCCAGCAGGGCGGCCATGATGCCGAGCTCGCGGTTCTGCCCGGCGAGGACGGCGTCGGCGACGGACCGCAGCTCGGGGTCGTCGCTGCGCTGCACGAACTCCTCGGCCATCACGACACCGCCCTGGTGGTGACGTGTCATCAGCTGCAGGAACACCACCTCGGCGTCCCGTCCGGTGAGCGTGGTGAGCCGGGCGAGCTCGTCGTCGGTGGCCATGCCCATCGCCTGCTGCAGCGCAGCGCGTTGCTCGGCCGGCGTGCCGGCGCCCTGCCCGGCGTCGGGGTCCACAGAGTGGCCCGCGCCCGCGTGCTGGCCGCCCTGCTCCATCCAGGCCATCAGCGGGACGTCGGTGGTGGCCGGGACGTCGTGGGCGCGCAACCAGGCCAGGAACATGCCCTGCTGCTCGGCCTGGCTCTTGATCATGTCCAGCGCCAGGGTGTCGACGTCCGGGTCGTCGGTGGCGTCGCGGACCAGGAACGACATCGTCACCGCCTGCTCGTGGTGCACGAGCATGTCGCGGGAGAAGCCGACCTCGGGCGAGGTGTCGGCGGGCCGCGCTCCGGGCCACGGCACCCGCACCAGCAGGAGCAGGAGCGTGACCGCCAGCGCGAGGGTCAGCACCGTCACCAGCACCTTCCAGCGTCGGGCGGGGTCGGCGTGCGACGCGGCGGCCGTGCCGTCCTCGGCGGCGCCGGACGGCCCGGCCGGCAGGTCGGAGCGGGTGGACGTCACGGGTCCAGCATCGCACCCGCCCCTCGCGCGGTGACCGGGTCCGAGGTCCTCGTGCCCAGACGTTGAACTTCTCGGTTCAGCGTCCTATGGTGAACCACATGGTTCAGCAACTCGACCGACCGACCCTCGACCGGGTGTTCGCCGCTCTCGCCGACGGCACCCGCCGCGACGTCCTCGCCCGCCTCGGCTCGGGCCCGGCCACCCTCGGCGAGCTCGCCGCCCCGGCCGGGATGACGGTCACCGGCATGAGCAAGCACGTACGCGTGCTGGAGGACACCGGCCTGGTCGTCACCGAGAAGGTGGGCCGGGTCCGGCAGTGCCGGCTCGGCGAGGAGCGTCTGGAGGACGCGATGGCGTGGATCGGCTTCTACCAACGGCTCTGGGAACGTCGGCTCGACGGTCTCGAGGCGTACTTCACCCTGCGGCGCGGCACGAAGGAGACAGGACGATGACCACCGACGACCTCACGCTGAAGCTGACCCGCCACCTGCCGGCCACGCCGGAGGAGGTGTTCGAGGCCTACACCGACGCCGAGCAGCAGAAGACCTGGTTCAGCATCCTCGACGAGAGGCCCGGTGTGGTCGAGATCGAGGTCGACCTGCGCGTCGGCGGGACCCAGACCGCCGTCTGGGGGCCGGGTCCGGACCAGCTGTTCCGTGAGGTGCAGACCTTCCTGGTCGTCGACCGCCCGCACCGGCTCGTCACCGAGTCCACCGGCAGCACGCCGGACGGCGAGCAGATGACCACGACGATCGACATCACGTTCGAGGCGGACGGCGACGGGACGCTGGTGACGGTCGTCCAGAGCGGGTTCCCCGTCCCGCAGATGCGCGACTTCTTCTCCACCCACGTGTGGGTCGGCGCGTTCGAGCGGATCGAGGCCCACCTGCGCCGCCGCGCCGGCACGGTCGCGTCGTGACCACCGCGCCGACGTCGGTGGAGTCGTACCTCGCCGGCTTCCCGGACGGGACCCGCGAGGTGCTCGAGCAGGTGGTGGCTGCCGTCCGCCGCGCCCTGCCCGGGTGCGAGGAGACGATCCGCTACGGCATGCCGGCGTTCATGTTCGGCGGCGCACGGTACGGGATCCACGTCGCGGGCTGGAAGAACCACGTGGGCCTGTACCCGGTGGCGCGGCTCGACCCCGGTCTCGAGGCCGAGCTCGAGCCGTACCGGACGCACAAGGACACCGTGCGGTTCGTCTACCGCGACGGCGTGCCGTACGACCTGGTCGAGCGGGTCGCCGCCGAGCTCGCCCGCCGGCAAGCGTCCGGCGGCTGAGGCGGGCGCGCCGGGTCAGGTGCGGCCGCCGGTGAGCCGACCCAGGCCGGCGCCGATCCAGCTCGACGCGCACCCGATCAGCAGCACCGCGACCGCCAGCAGCAGGCAGGTCGCCGCCACGTTCAGCAGAACCCCCACCGGCGGCAGCAACCCGGCCAGAGCCGTCGCGACGACGGCCACCGCGACGCATCCGGACCAGACGCTCGCGAACCACGAACCGCGGACCGCCCGCCACAGCACCGCCCCCGTGCCGGTGCTGAGCGTCGCCAGGGCGCGGCGGGTCCACCACACCAGCACCGCGACGGCCGCCCCCGTGACCAGTGCCCGCAGCCAGTACCACTGCGGGACAGCGCCGTACAGCACGACCAGGGTCAGGGACGTGAACCAGGTGCCGGTGTGGGTGCGCTGCACCCACCGCAGCACCAGCGCGTGCAGGTTGGTCCGGGACCCCGACGCCGACGGATCGGTCCGCAGGACCGCCACGAAGCTGTCCGCGGCGGGCCCGAACGCGCCCCGCTCGGTCTGGACGACGCCCAGGCCGTGCCGGGCGCCGGCGTGGGACGGGTCGAGCCGCAGCGCCTCCCGGAAGGCGCGCTCGGCGACGTCGGACCGGCGACGGGTCAGGGCCACCGATCCCATCGTGGCGTGCGCGTCGGCGTCGTCCGGGGCGAGGCGGCACGCGTGGGCCGCGGCGTCCCAGGCCGTCCGCCGGTGACGGCGGGACGAGCGGGCCACCTCGGCCACGACGATGTGCGCACCCGCCCACTCCGGCGCGGCGCGGGTCGCCTCGAGCGCGGCGGCCAGGGCCTGGCGACGACGTCCCAGGCCGTCGAGCGAGAGGGCGCGCACGACGTGGACGTCGGCAGGACTCGCACCGCCCGACACCGCCTCGGCCGCCCGGAGCGCCTCGTGGAAGTCGCCGAGACGCAGGGTCGCGCGGGCGAGCAGCAGCAGCGCGTCGTCGTCGTGGGGGTCGTCGACCAGCGCGGCCCGTGCCGCCTCGAGGGCCTGGCGGTACCGGCCCGCCGCGAGCAGCAGCCGACCTCGTTCGACGTCCACGATCCTGCCGGTTCCCGCTCAGCCCTTGAAGGTCCACGCACGGTGACCGAGGAGGGTGGCGGTCAGCACCTCGAACCAGACGTCCTCGAACTCCGCGGCGCGCGCCGCGACGCACGTCCCGGTCGCGGTGTAGCCCACGGCGGGGACCGGAGGGCCGGAGGTGGGGGCGAACGCCTCCCGCTGCACCCAGTAGACCTGGTGCTGCCGCACACGGACGCCGTCCGGTGGCGACCACTCGAACATCCGCAGCGGGATCGGCCCCTGCGGGGTCATGATCTCGGTCATCCCGAGCTGGGCGTACCCGGGGAACTCCCGCTGCAGCAGCTCACCCTGCACCGCGGCGTAGGTGGCCGTGTCCTGGTCGGGCGCCAGCGGTTCGCACGACACGATGACGTTGCTGGCGCCGTCCGGCGACAGCAGGGTCCAGGACTGCTTGGTGTACCACCCGGCCGGGGCCATCGGCCGGACGAGGACGGGCGGCGCGTTCAGGTCGCTCATGCGAGGTGCACCTCCAGCCACTCCACCGTCGGTGCGACCACCGGCAGCGTCCGGCCGGCGACGAGGTCGTCGTGGTGGGCTCGCGGCGGGTGCACGAGCACCGCGCACCGCCGCGAGACGGCTTCTGCTGCCAGCAGGTTCATCGTGACCTCCGGGTAGTCGTGGCTCCGCACCCGGCCCGTCCGCAGGTCGAGGTGCCCGATGCGCGTGCCCGTCGCGACGCACGAGCTCCACCAGACCAGTCCCTGGTCGTGGGCGTCGCGGACCCAGCGGACGTCCGAGACACCGGGGCGCCGCTCGACCTCGTGCCACCGCGGTCCCGCGGCGAACGTCAGCACGCCGAGGCGGATCGGCTGCATCTCGTCGGCGTACTCGTACGCGGGCACGACCTCGGCCGCGAGGACGTCGCCGGCCACGGGTGTCCACCTGGTGTGCGGGTCGATCGGCAGGGTCAGGTCGGGAAGGGGACGTCCGTCCAGGACGACGCCCGACCGGCCGGTGACGAGCTCACCCGCCGCGGTGTCGAGGACCGCGAGCGGCAGCCGGCCTCCGCCGTGCCGCACCTCCTCCGGCGGCCCGGTCGTGCCGACCCGCACGAGGTACCCGCCGTCCGGGCCGTCGGGGACCAGCGCGACCACGGACGCGTGCGCGACGTCGGCCGCTCGCAGCGTCGGGCGCTGGTACGCGGCGCCGTCGCCGGACGCGGCCGGCAGCTCCCACCGGTCCGCGGCCTCGACGAAGGACGGCGCGTCGCGGGTCCAGCGCTCGCGCGGGAGGCGGAGCAGGGTCCAGGGTCCGCGCGCCGGTCCGCGGGTGCCGACCAGCGCCCACACGGCTGCCGGCGAGACCACCCACTGCACGCTCTCGTGCGGCGGCGGCGCACCTGCGTGCAGACCGAAGTCACCGCTGCCGGCGTCGACCACGCTCACGTGCTCCGCGGTCGCCACGAGCACGGCACCCCCGCCGACGGCGAACCCGGTGACCGGCGCCCCGACGTCATCGTTCCAGACCTCCCCGGCACGACCGACGCCGGCGAGTCCGACCTCGCCCTCGTCGTCGACGTACGCGCAGGCGCTCAGACCGGGCAAGGTCGCGGCCGCCGCCCCCGGCACCGGCGTCCACTCCAGCAGCAGGCGGGACGGACGCGCTGCCGGGGCCGGTCCGACCGGCGGCACCGGCGGCACCGGCGGCACCAGAGGCACCAGTGGCTCTTCCGGCGGTCGAACCGGGGCAGGGGAAGGGGCCCGGCCGAGGTTCAGCCGCTCGGCCATCCACGGCAGCGTCGCCCGCCACGGCACGGTGCGTCCAGGTGCTCCGGCGTACGCCGCGCGCAGCACCCCGCTCACGCGCAGGAGAGCGCCGGGCGCGAGGTCGGCCGTCGCGAGGTCCGGGCCGGACAGCGGCACGACGACCTGCGGGTGGCCGCCGCCGGCGTCGAGCACAGCCAGACCGAACGTGGCGTCGCAGTACGCGCTGCTGTGCACGGTCACCGAGCTGACCCGTCCGGTCACGACCGTGAGCGGCTCCGTCCCGGAGCCGTCGACGGCAGGGCCCGTCCACCCGCCGGGCACCTGGTCGTCGCCACGACCGGGCGGGTCGACGACGGCGAGGTACCGCGGCCACAACGACAGCCAGACGGGGACGGTGCGGCCCGGTTCCCAGACGGGCAGCGTGACCGCCAGGTCCGAGACCAGCACCGCGACGGGGGTGACCCGCCCCTGCGTGACGACGTCACCGGTCAGGACCGACGTCCACAACCGCTCGGTCACGGTCGCGCCGCACACGGTGAGCGGGCTGACCGGTCCCGCGCGCAGGATCGGGGCCTCGTGCTGCTCCCTGCCTGCTGCGTCGAACGTCCACCGCAGGCCCGCGCCACTGGGGTCGCTCAGGGCCCACTGGTGCGTCCCCCGGTACCCGTCGAGCCGCATGGCGGCGGGGTCGGCGGGGTTCGCCTCGGAGGTGAACCCGACGGCCTCGCCGTCCCACGGCGTCACGCGGGCGCCCTGGTCCCCCCGTCCGGCCCGAGGGCTCACCAGGTCCACGGGTCGTGGGCGTCGATCAGGTTGCCCAGCGCGATCGCGTTGGCGAGCTGCACCTGGGTCTGCGGGTTCGTCTCGGTCTCCAGCAGCCGGGCGAAGGTCGTCTGCGGCGACTCACCCGTCGGGCCGGTGGAGTAGGCGCCCTGCATGGGCATCGTGGTCGTGAAGATGGAGTCCGACGGCGGCTCGGAGTAGGAGCCCTGCATCGGCATGGTGGTGGTGAAGCCGGTAGCCGGTTCCGGGGCGACGACCTGCCAGCCGGTCGCGTCGGACGCGAGACCGTCCACGACCAGGTTCTCGTCGTGGTCGTAGGTGATGGCGTCGGACAGCCCGTCCTGGTTCAGGTCGTACCGCGTCTCGTCGCCGATGACGCCGTCCCTGTCCGCGTCGAGCTGGTAGGTGTCGATGACGCCGTCGGAGTTGATGTCGACCGCGGCGGTGTCCCAGTAGCCGTCGCCGTCGAGGTCTGCCAGGCCCGAGTCCAGCGTGCCGTTGCCGTCGGTGTCGGACCAGGTGTACTCGCTCATGGCCACTGCCTTCCCTCGCGCTGCCGGTGACCCCGTCGTGGGGCCGTGCTGCAGGTTGGAGTGTGCTCGTGGCCTCGATGTTCCAGCCAGGGATCGGCCGACCGGGTGACGCGTGCGTCCGTCGATCGCGGCCGCGTGTCCGGTCCACCGGCACACCTGGCATTCACCTGAACGGCTCAAGGAACGGCGGATTCGTGCCGAGGCCAGTGGGGATCAACCAGTGGTGCCTCGAGAAGGAGGGCAGCAGCGTGACGCGTGGCGGGACCAGCCGCACGGTCGCGGTCGCCAGCGCGGTGGTCGCCGCCGTGCTGGTCGTGCTGACCGCCGTCGCCGCCACCACGGTGACCTCGATCCGCGACTCCCAGCGCGAGGTCGAGCGCCTGTCGGCGGTCGTCACGGTGTGGCGCGACCTGCAGCTCGCCGTCTCGGAGGAGGCCTTCGCCGAGGCGGGTTACCGCCGGGCGCCCTCCGAGGACGCGCGCGAGCGGCTGGACCGGGCCGCGGCCGCCGTCCCCGCGAGGGTGGCCGCCGCGCGCGAGGTCGGCGACGCCCGCGACTCCGCGACCCTCAGCCAGGTCACCGTCCTGAACGAGCGCTACGTCGCCGAGGTGCGCCGCACGCTCGACGACCCACCGGCCGCCAGCGGCGAGGACCCGGTGGCGGGCCCGGCGCTCGACGCGATGTCCGACGCGCTCGCGGACGCGGTACTGGGGCACCGGGAGCGTGCGACGCAGGCCCGGGCCGACCAGGCCGAGCGGACCGGGCGCATGCTGTGGCTGGTGCCGAGCGGGACGTTCCTCGGCGCGGTCGCGCTGGCCGCCTGCTGGTGGACGCTGGTGCGCAAGCACCGGCGGCTGGCCGCCTCCGCCGCGGTGAGCGCCGTCCGCGCGGCCCAGGACGCCCTCACCGGTCTCGCCAACCGCGAGGCGTTCCGCGCCGCGTTCGACCTGCGGGTCGAGGACGACCAGCCATGCGCCCTGCTGGTGGTCGACCTCGACCACTTCAAGGAGGTCAACGACTCCCTCGGTCACCAGGCCGGCGACGCGCTCCTGGTCGCCGTGGCCGACCACCTGCGCGCGATCGTGCGCGCCGGCGACGTGGTGGGTCGCCTGGGCGGCGACGAGTTCGCGGTGCTGCTCGCCTCACCGGCGGGCGCCGAGCGGGTGTGCGAGCAGGTCGTCCTGGCCGTGGCCGACCTGGCCGTGGCCTACGACGTCGGTATCGGCGCCTCGGTGGGCACGGCCTGCTGGCCCGTCGACGGCGACACCTACGCCGAGCTGGTGCACACCGCCGACGTGCGGATGTACGCCGCCAAGCGCGAGGGTCGCGGCCGGACGCAGCGCGACGCCCTCCCGGCCCCGGCGCAGGGCCCCGCCCCGGCCACGACACCGTCGCTGGTGGGCTGACGCGGTGCGTCGTCCGCAGCTCGCCTCTCTTCTCGGCCCCCTCGTCCACAGAAGTCGTTGCGGGACAGCGGTTGTCGGTGGTCGCGCCTAGTCTTGGGGGATGGCGGCGGAGACGGTGGGTGCGGGGTCGGGGCACCCGGTCCTGGTCGCGCTGGCCCGGCTGGACGAGGTCGTCGAGGCCGCCCTGGGGGAGCCGACCTGGTCGTTGTCGGCGGTCGAGCGGGGCCAGGCGCTGGTCGCCACCGCATCACTGGGCGGCCGGTTCGAGGCTCTGCGTTGCTGCGGGAGTCGGTGTCGCGGGAGACCCCGGACACCCGCGGTGAGCAGGGCGCGCGGACGGTGAACCTGCTGAAGTCCCGGTGCCGGGTCTCTCCGCGGCGGGCCGGGGCGGGCGTGAAGAACGCCGAGCTGACCTGCCCCGACACCGGCACCGCGCGCGAGCTGGGTGCGGCGCTCGCGGAGGGTGCGGTCTCGCGTGAGCACGTCGACGTCGCCCGGTCCGCGCTGAACCGGCTGCCCTGCCGGTTGGTGCACGACCGGCGGGACGAGGTCGACCACCTGCTGACCGAGCACGCCCGGACGTTCGACCCGGGAACCACGGAGACGCTGTCCCGGCACCTGACGCTGGCGACCGACCAGACCGGGATGGTCCTGATCAACGGTCAGCTCGACCCGGTCACCGGTCTGAAGCTACCGCGCGGTGCTGGACCACGTGATGGAGAGCGACCGCTCCGCCGGAGGTGCGGACGGGGCCGAGGTTGGACCTGCGGACGCGTGGTCAGCGACGACCGGCCCGACGACCCGCCCGACGACCCGCCCGACGACCGCTTCGGGAGTGGAGCCTCCGACGTCCGGGGACGTGCCGGTGGCGCGTCCGCGTCCGGCCCGCGCCGTGCCGCGCGTGCTGGTCGTGACCACGCCTGAGCAGCTCGCCGGCACGCCCGGTGCGGGCGCTGCGGTGATGACCGACGGTGACCTGGTCGGCCGCGGCGCCCTGACCCGGATCGGCCGCGACGCGGTCATCGACCGCGTGGTCCTCGACCCCGCAGGTCGGGTACTGGCGATGGACACCGTCGGCCGGCTGGCGACCGCCGCCCAGCAGGTCGCCCTGGCGGACCGCGACGGGGGGGACACCGCGGGGGAGGAAGGGGTCCCGCAGCGAACCCACCACCATCGACAACCTCGCCCTGCTCTGCCACCGCCACCACACCCAGGTCCACGCCCAACCCGACCACGACGACCGACCAGGCGACGCCTGGATGATGGTGATGCGCGACGGACTCCCCTGGTTCCGACCACCCGACCGGCTCGACCCCGACCGCCGGCTGCGGCGCAACACCTTCCACCAGACCGTTTAGGCAACCCGCGCCACCGGCCTGCGCTGGCGCACGCCCCGAGGGACAGCGACCCCGAGCGACGGCGACCCCGACCCGCCGGGCCCGCGGGCCGGCACGGGCTAACGTGCGTCGTCGCGGGCGACCTCACACATCGGCGGTCCGCGACGACCACAGGGTGTGACGATGCAACCGTTCGAGGCGGTCGTGCAGCAGCACGGCGCCACCGTGCTGCGCGTGTGCCGGGCCGTGGTCGGCCCGGACGCCGCGCAGGACGCCTGGTCCGAGACCTTCCTGTCCGCGCTGAAGGCCTACCCGTCGCTGCCGGAGGGCAGCGACGTGCGGGCCTGGCTGGTCACGATCGCGCACCGCCGGGCGGTGGACCAGGCGCGGTCGCGGGCGCGGCGCCCGGTACCGAGCGAGGACCTGCCCGACCGCCCCGCGCGCGAGCCCGTGCCGGGTGGGTGGCAGGACGACCTCTGGGAGGCGCTGCTGGCGCTGCCCGACAAGCAGCGGCTGGCCGTGGCCTACCACCACCTCGCCGGCCTCCCGCACGCCGAGGTCGCCGGTCTCCTCGGAGGCACTCCCGCTGCTGCCCGCAAGGCCGCCTCGGACGGCATCGCCACCCTGCGCCGGACCTACCTGGCGCCGGACCTCACGACGAGCGGAGCCCTGCGGTGAACGACCTGACCACCTCCCTGACCACTTCCCTGACCACCTCGTTCACCGACCCCGGTGACGACGACCTGCTCGCGGCGCTGCACCGGCGGCTCGAGGACGACGCGACGTCCGCCTCGCTGCTCGAGGTCGCCGTCACCACCGTCGACAGCCCGGTCGGGACGCTGCTGCTGGCCGCCACCACCGAGGGGCTGGTGCGCGTGGCGTTCGAGACCGAGGGCCACGACGCCGTGCTCGACGAGCTCGCCCGACGGATCAGCCCGCGGGTGCTGCGCTCGCCGGGCCGGCTCGACGCCGTGGCCCGCGAGCTCGACGAGTACTTCACCGGCCGCCGCCACGACTTCGACCTGCCCGTCGACCTGCGCCTGGCCGGCGGTTTCCGCCGCTCGGTGCTCGACCGGCTGCGCGAGGTGCCGTACGGCAGCACCGCCAGCTACGCGACCCTCGCCGCCGCAGCGGGCAGCCCCCGCGCGGTGCGGGCCGTCGGGACGGCCTGCGCCACCAACCCCGTGCCGGTCGTCGTGCCGTGCCACCGGGTGGTGCGGTCCGACGGCGCGATCGGCGCCTACCGCGGCGGGACGGCCGCCAAGCGCGTGCTGCTCGACCTCGAGCACGCGGCCTGACCCACCGCGACTGTGACCTGGGCGCGCGACACCCCGGCGAGTCGCGCGCCCCGTTCACACTCGCGGGGTGCGGGGGGGGAGGCGTCAGGCGCCGGCCACCCCGGCGCCGGCGCCGGCGGCGGCCGTGCCGAGCAGGCTCGCACCGAGCGCGGTGCGGACGTAGAGCACCTGGCGCCCGGACCGCCACGACCGCACCAGCTCGCAGTCGCGCAGGACCGCGAGGTGCTCGCTGATCGTCGCGGGGCTCTGACCGAGCCGTCGCGCCAGTGCCGTCGTCGACATCGGGACGGCGAGCAGCGCGAGGACGCCGGCCCGGGTCCGACCGAGCAGGACGCCCAGCCCGTCGGTGGGACCGGCGTCGGCGGCCAGGTGGTCCCACACCTCGTCCGAACCCGCCACGGGGTAGACGATCTCGAAGGTGGCGGGCGGGGTGTACGCGAGCGCCAGCGCGGGACGGGCGAACACCGACGGCACCAGCGTCAGCCGCTCGGCGACCGCCGTGACCTCGTCGTGGGAGGGCTTGTCGACGCGCAGCACCTCGCCGTCCATCCGCACCTCGGGGTGCATGTCGGTGAACATCGCACCGATCCCCTCGGCGAGCATCCGGTGCACACGCGCCGACACGTCGAGCTCGAGCGTGCCCCGCACCCGGTCCCAGTGCGGCTCGACGACCAGGCGCCAGTACTGATCGATCTCGTCGGCCACCCGGGCGCCGAAGCCCGGCTCGCTGAGGGCCAGCAGCAGGATGTCGGGCAGCGGACGTCCGTCCCACGTGTCCTCCAGCTGGGCCCGCGCGTCGTCGGGCTCGACCCGCGACAGCTGCTCGAGCTGGTCGTCCATGCTCACGTCGGTGCCGACGACGGCAGGCGAGAGCAGGTCGGGGAACCAGCGTCCTGGCGGCAGGAGCGTGAGCAGCAGCCCGAGGTCGACGCGGTCGAGGCGCGGCCACGCCCAGTCGCGCCAGGGCGTGTGGTGCCGAGGGTCACCCCGGGTCAGCGTGACGATGCTGCGAGCGGCTTCTCCCAACGGCGAGAAGCCGAACCGCACGCCGCCGAACGCGGCAGAGGTGAGGTGCAGCTCGATCACGCGCCCGAACGTAGGGCTCCCGCACGCAGGTGGGGGGCCGTCGGTGTCGTCCTGTCGCCGAACCGATCTCGTTTCGTGACCTAGTGGCGGGCGGCACCGACCAGCGAGGCGGCGAGCGCGGTCTGCTGGTAGAGCACCGACCGCCCGGACCGCCACGAACGCACCATCCCGCACTCGCGCAGGACGGCGAGGTGCTGGCTGATCGTCGCCGGGCTCTGGCCGAGCTCGCGCGACAGCGAGGTGGTCGACATCGGTGCCGCGAGGCTGGTCAGCACGGTGGCGCGGGTGCGGCCGAGGAGCGACCCGAGGTCGTCGCGCGGGGTGCGCTCGCCGGCGATCCCCTCCCACAGCCGTCCGACGCCCCGCGCCGGGTAGGTGAGCTGGAACGCGCCCGGGGAGGAGTGGGCCAGCAGGAGGTGCGGCCAGATGAAGACGGCGGGGACCAGGGTCAGGCGCGCGCCCTCGTACCTCACGTCGTCGTGGTGCGGCTTGTCGATCCGCAGCACCGCGCCGTCGACGCTGACCTCGTGGTGCAGGTCGGCGAGCAGGTCGAACAGGCCGCCGCGCAGGGTCTGCCCGGCGCGGTGGGCGACGTCCTCCTCGAGCGCTCCCCGCACGCGCGGCCAGTGCGGGGCCAGGGCGGCGTCCCAGTAGGTCCGCAGCTCGGTGGCGAGCACCTCGCCGAACCGGAGCGGCCCGTCCAGCGCACGGCGGGCGACGTCGGGCAGTGGCCGCTGGTCCCAGACGCCGGCGAGCTCCTTCTCGACCTCGCCGTCGTCGACCTCGGCCAGGGCGTCGAGCTGGTCGGGCAGGGAGACGTCGGGACCGTCGACGTCCGGGAACAGGAAGTCCGGTGCCCAGCGACCGGGTGGGTGGACGGCCTGCAGCAGCGGCACGTCGACGTGACCCACCCGCGGCCGCGCCCACCGCGCCCACGCGGCGTGCGGGTCGGAACGTCCGGCGCACGTCAGCGCGGCGACGCTGCACGCGAGCTCGGACAGCGGCGAGAACGCGAACCTGGTGTTCCCCAGGACGTCCACGTTCAGGTCGAGCACGATCACCCGTCGCAGGTTAGGCGAGACGAGCCGCGCCGTCGGAGCATTCGGTCAGGGCCGAACGGACGGCAGCCGCGGCGGCACCGGCGGTCCCGCCCGCATCACCGCAGGTTGAACGGGTGCTGCGGGAGGTGGGGGTGCATCACGTCGTCGACGGTGCGCACCATCGACTGCGCCGCGTGGACGAACCGGTAGCCGTCGGGCGTCAGCGACACCTGGCGGCGCGAGCGGTCGAGCAGCCGGAACCCGAGGGTGTGCTCCAGCCGGCTGACCCGCCCGCTGACTCCGGGCTGCGACAGGTGCAGGAGGCGCGCCGCGGCCGTGAAGCTGCCCTCCTGCACGATGGCGAGGAAGACCACGACCTCGCCCAGCGAGATACCGGCCGCGCGGCGCGAGACGCGCTGCAGGGCGGCCTCGAACGACGACTCGATCGGCTGTGCGGTCATGCACCGAGGGTCGTGGCGCCGAGGTCGGCGCCACAACCATTCGGGCAGAGTCGAATCCACGGGGCCTGATCGGGTGGCCACCCGGCCGGCGCCCGGCACCGCCAACGCGGGTGGGCGGCGCCGGGCGCCGATCCGTTGCTCCTGCGACCTAGGCAGGGACCCCAGGAGGTATGACCATGCTGCGCCCCGTCACGCGCGGACCGCCACGACCATCGCGAACGGCGAAGGTGCGATAGGGATTTCAGATGCGTTGAGCATCAACCTATCTCGGCGAGGTAACACGTCCGGCGCTTCGCTTGTCGTGCCGCCGGTGACGCACGACGGTAGGAGCCGGTCCGGTGCCGCCACACGCTGCTCGGATGCCCCTGGAACCCGAACAAGGAGGAACCCGTGCGGACTTCACGCAGGTCGGCCGCGCTCGTCACAGGCCTGGCCGCCACGCTCGCCCTCGCGGCGTGCTCGACGGGCGGGACCGACGACCCGTCGGCGTCCGAGAGCTCGTCCGAGCCCGTCACGCAGGACATCACGATCACCGTCGCGCACGAGCAGGAGTTCAACGCGTACAACAACGGGACGGGGGCGGACAACGCGACCAAGAACGCGGTCGTCCTCAACCAGGTGCTCACCACGTTCTGGGAGTACGGCCCCGACGGAACCGTGCAGCCGAACGAGGAGTTCGGCACGTACGAGAAGACCGCCGACGACCCGCTGACCGTGACGTACACGATCAACCCGGACGCGTCGTGGTCCGACGGCGAGCCGATCGACTGCGACGACGTCGTGCTGGACTGGGCCGCGCAGGCCGGTGTCTACGAGGGCTTCGACCCGGCGGCGACCACCGGCTACGACCTGATGGAGAAGCCGACCTGCCAGGACGGTGACAAGGAGTTCACCGTCGTCTACGAGGACACCTTCTCGGACTGGATCGCCGGCATCGGCACCTTCCTGCCGGCGCACGTGGTGGAGCAGGAGTCCGGTGTCGCCGACATCATCGCGGCGGTGCAGGCCGACGACGCCGCGGCGATGACCGCGGTCTCGACGTTCTGGAACACCGGGTGGCACTTCAACCCGGGCGAGTTCGACCCGGCGACCACACCGTCGTCCGGGCCCTACAGCCTGGCGACCTGGGAGCCGGGGCAGTCGATCACGCTGACGGCCAACGAGGAGTACTGGGGCACCCCCGCCGCCGCGAGGACGATCGTGGTGCGGTTCATCGAGCAGGAGTCGCAGGCGCAGGCGCTGCAGAACGGTGACATCCAGATCGCCGAGCCGCAGCCCAACCCCGACGTCCTCGACCAGCTCGAGGGGATCGGCGACACGGTCACCGTGGAGCAGGGCGACGAGTTCACCTTCGAGCACCTCGACTTCAACTTCGACACGTTCTTCTCGGACCCGAACCTGCGCAAGGCCTTCGCGCTGTGCGTGCCGCGGGACCAGATCGTCGAGAACCTGGTCAAGCCGGTCAACGCCAACGCCGAGGTGCTGCAGTCGCGGTTCCTGCTGCCGTTCCAGCCGGCGTACGCGGACGAGTCGACCGAGGTGCAGGACGGCAGCTACGACACCGCCGACGTCGCCGCTGCCAAGGCCCTCGTCGACGGGGCCGCGGCCGCCGGCACGGTGGTGCGGATCGGCTACCAGACGCCGAACCAGCGCCGCACCAACACCGTCGACCTGATCCGCGCCTCGTGCGACCAGGCCGGCTTCAAGGTCGAGGACGCGGGACAGGAGGACTTCTTCGGCAACGGCCTGGACAACGGCAACTTCGACGTCGCCCTCTTCGCCTGGGCCGGTTCGCCGCTCGTCTCCGGCAGCGGTGCGACCTACAGCACCGACGGCGGCAACAACAACGGCAACTACACCAACCCGGAGGTCGACACCCTGATGGCCTCGCTCGACGTCACGCCGGACGCCGACGAGCAGGTCCGGATCATCACCGACGTCGACGCCATCCTGTGGGACGACCTGGCGACCGTCCCGCTGTTCGCCCACCCGGGGATCGTCGCGTACGAGTCCGACCTGGAGAACGTCACCTTCCAGCCCTCGCAGACCCAGGTCACCTGGAACATGCAGCGCTGGACGATGGCGAGCTGACCCGCCGCGGCTGCGCACCGGCGGCCGGAGCGCCGGCGGCGCCCCTCCCTCTCGGGGAGGGGCGCCGTCGCGCGTCGGCGTGCGCCGGGCGGTGGAGCAGACTGCGGCGATGGCGTGGAGCAGCGTGGGTCTGGTCGGGGCGGGACCGTGGGTCGACCTGGCGGTGGTGCCGGCCCTCGCCGCGGCGCCCGGCGTGCGGCTCGACCGGGTCTGGGCCCGACGACCCGAGGCGGCGGCCGCCGTCGCCGACCGCGCCGGTGCGAGCGTCGTGGCCTCGCCGCAGGAGGCGATGTCCGGGGTCGACGTCGTCGCCCTGTGCGTGCCGCCCGACGTCCAGGCCTCGCTCCTGCCCGAGGCCGTCGCGTCCGGGGCGGCACTGCTCCTGGAGAAGCCGGTGGCGCGCACCGTCGGCGAGGCCGAGGTGCTGCACGGCGCCGCGGCGGTCCGGGTCCACTACGCCCGGCTCGTCGACGAGCACCTGCGGGAGTGGCTCGACGCGGCGTCAGCGGGGCGCTGGGACGGCGCCGAGGTGGTGCTGACCAACGGCGCGACGCTCGGCGACGACCCCTTCGGACGCTCTCCGTGGCGTCGCGAACCGCTCGGTGCGCTGTGGGACCTCGGGCCGCACGCCCTCGCCTGGTTGCACCTCGTCCTGGGCCCGACCACCGCCGTGACGGCCCGGCGCGCCGACCACGAGACCGTGCTGGAGACGACGCACCCGGGCGGCGCGACCGCGCGCACGCGCGCTCTCGGTGGCGAGCACCGCGCCGCAGGAGCGGTTCGTCCTGCACGGCGTGGACGGGCGGGCCCACCCGGCCCCGGGGGAGCGGCAGACCGGCGCCGAGACCTACGCGGCGCTGCTCGGCTCGCAGACGGTCGACGACGCCTCGCCGACGTGGCGGGCGGTGAGCGACCCGCGCTTCAGCACGGCGGTCGTGGCGACCCTGGTGGCGGCGGCCGCTCAGCTCGACGGCTGAGCCCGGCCGGCGAGCCAGCGCAGCGCGAGCCCGTAGCCCTCGACCCCCAGGCCGGCGACGACGCCGGTGGCGACGGGGGAGACGTAGGAGTGGCGCCGGAACTCCTCGCGCGCGTGCACGTTCGAGATGTGCACCTCGACCAGCGGGGCGCGGAGGGCGGCGCAGGCGTCGCGCAGCGCGACGGAGGTGTGCGTCCACCCGCCGGGGTTGAGCACGACCGGGGTCGAGGCGTCGGCGGCCTCGTGCAACCAGCCGAGCATCTCGTGCTCGGCGTCGGTCTGGCGCACCTCCACCTCGAGCCCGAGCTCCGCGCCGTGTGCACGGCAGGCGGCGGCGAGCTCGTCGTGGGTGGTGGTGCCGTACGTCTGCGGCTCGCGGGTGCCGAGGCGTCCGAGGTTGGGCCCGTTGAGCACCAGCACGCGCGTCATGCCGCGATCATCGCGCATCGCGCCCGGAACCTGTCGGTGGCACGTCGCTGGCCGGCCGCCGCGAGTGTGAGCGCAGGCGCTGGGGCCGCGCCGGCGGGTCGCGCGCCTCGTTCACACTCGCGGGGTTGCGGCGGAAGGGGTCAGCCCTGGTCGGGCTGCGGGCCGCTGCTCGGCGGCCGGGCCCTGCTCGCGGAGCCGCTGGACGTTCTCCAGCGCCTCGCGCAGCTGACCCAGCCACTCGTCGGCGTTCTGCGCCACCAGCGCGACGCACCAGGCCAGGGCCTCGGACCGGCTGCGGGCGACGCCCGAGTCGATCAGGGTGTCCAGGACCTCGCGCTCGGGCTGGCGCAGGCGCGTCATCACCGGCACGGCCAGCGACGTGAACACCTCGCGGGTGTCCGCGATCTGCGCGCCCCAGGCGACCTTGCGCCCGTAACGGGGCTCGGCCTCCTCGGCGACGGCGATCCGCTGCTCGCGGGTCTGCTCGCGCCAGCGGGCGATCCGGCCGAGCCGGGCCGCCACGGTGGCGCTCTCGTCGCCCTCGACGGCGGTGCCGTCGTCGGGCAGCGTGCCCACGACCAGGATCTCGTCGCGGTCGACGGTGATCTGGGCGGGACCGGTGAACCAGTCGTCGGGCAGCCGCCCGCCGAACCAGGCCTGCAGGTCCGCCTCGCTCACCGGCGGCACGTCGCGCTCGCGCCCGCGGCCACGACCGCGCGGCCCGAACCCGCCGGGCCCGAACCCGGCACCGAAGCCGGCACCGAACCCGGCGCCGAAGCCCTGGCCGGAGCCCTCGCCCCGTCGCCCGCGGCCGCCGTGGTGGCCGGAGCGGCCACGGGGTCGTCCGGCCTTGGACGGGCCGCGCCCGCCGTCGCCGGGCTCTGCGTCCTCGATGAGGAACCTCATGATGTTCTCCTTTCGACGATTACATCATTACACGTAACGCCAGCAACGTCGAGCAGTGTTCCCGCGCGGTCGACGGAGGGGCTGTGCCACGCTCGCGCGATGGGCGCCAGGACGCGGAACGAGCAGCAGGACGACGACCGCGCCGAGGGTCGGGACGAGACGCCGCTCGAACGCGCGGACCGGCACTGGAACGAGATGCTCCAGGAGCTGCGCGTGGTGCAGACCGGTGTCCAGCTGCTCACCGCGTTCCTGCTGACGCTGCCGTTCACCCAGCGCTTCGCCGAGCTCGACCAGGTGCACGTGAACCTGTTCGTCGTCGTCGTGCTGCTCGCGGCGACCGCCACCGGCCTGCTGATCGCCCCGGTGAGCCTGCACCGCCACCTGTTCCGGCAGCGCCGCAGGGACGACCTGGTGCGCTGGGGGCACCGGCTGGCGCTCGCCGGTCTCGCCGTGCTGGGCCTCGCCGTCGCCGGCGTGGTGCTGCTGGTGATGAGCGTGATCATGTCGACGGGCGCCGCCGCGCTGCTCGCGGGCGCCGTGCTCGCCGGGCTCGTCCTGCTGTGGCTCGTGCTCCCCCTCGTGGTGCGCCACCAGCGGGCGCTCACCGGCGGCTGACCGGCGGCTGACCGGCGGCTGACCCGGTCCGCCCGGCCGCTACGTTCTGGCCCATGACTGCGCTGGAGATCGGGCGACCCCCGGCGAGCGACCCGGTGATGACGGCCGTGGAGCGCCGCGTCCTGTGGCTGGCCGCAGCGGTCGTCGACCACGCCAACCGGGTCCGGCCCAACACCTCGGGCGTCAAGGTCGGCGGGCACCAGGCGTCCAGCGCCTCGATGGTGACGATGATGACCGCGCTGTGGTTCGGCCGGCTCGGTCCGCAGGACCGGGTGTCGGTCAAGCCGCACGCCTCGCCCGTCCTGCACGCGATCAACCACCTGCTCGGCGAGCTCGACGTCGAGCACCTCACCACCCTGCGGGCGCTCGGCGGCCTGCAGTCCTACCCGAGCCGCACCAAGGACCCCGACCCCGTCGACTACTCCACCGGCTCGGTCGGGCTCGGCGCGACCGCCCCGCTGTGGGGCGCCATGGCCCGCCGGTACGTCGACCAGCACTTCGGCGACGGCGCGCCGGGCTCGTCCGGGCAGTGGGCCGGGCGCCAGTACTCCCTCATCGGCGACGCCGAGCTCGACGAGGGCGCCTGCTGGGAGGCGATCGTCGACCCGGGCGTCGCCGACCTCGGTGAGGTCGTGTGGGTGGTCGACCTCAACCGGCAGTCGCTCGACCGCGTGGTCCCCGCGATCGCGACGCCGCGGCTGCAGGGGATGTTCGAGGCCGCCGGCTGGCAGGTGATCACGCTCAAGTACGGCTCGTTGCTGAGCGAGCTGTTCGAGCGTCCGGGCGGTGACGCGCTGCGGGCGCGGATCGACTCGATGGTCAACCCCGAGTACCAGCGGCTGCTGCGCTGCGACGCCTCCGAGCTGCGGCTCCGGCTCCCCGGAGATGGTGACCGGTCGGGCGAGATCGCCTCTCTCGTCGAGGGTCTGGACGACCGCACGCTGTGGTCCGCGGTCCGCAACCTCGGTGGGCACGACCTCGGCGGCATGCTCGCCGCCCTCGACGCCGTCGACGACACCCGGCCGACGGTGATCTTCGCGTACACGGTCAAGGGCCACGGTCTGGCCACCGAGGGCCACCCGCAGAACCACTCCTCGCTGCTCACCGAGGAGCAGATGCGGCAGCTGGCGGACGCCTGCGGCACCGACCTCGACGACCCGTGGGCGCCGTTCGCCGACGCCTCGCCGGAGGCGGAGCTGTGCCGCGCCACGGCCGAGCGGCTACGGCGTGAACCCGTACCGCCGCTGCCGTCCTACGAGCTCCCCACCGACATGGGTCGCACGCCGCACGGCCGCGCCACCACCCAGGCGGCGCTCGGGCGCACCCTGCTCGACGTCACCCGCGCGGCGCCGGAGGCCGCCGCGCGCGTGGTGACCGTCAGCCCGGACGTCAGCTCGTCGACCAACCTCGGCGGCTGGGTCAACAAGGTCGGCGTCTGGGCGCCGACCGAGCGGCAGGACTGGTTCGCCGACGACCGCGAGACGATCCTGCACTGGCGCGAGCGACCCACCGGCCAGCACCTCGAGCTCGGCATCGCCGAGGTGAACCTGGTGAGCGCGCTCGGAGAGCTCGGCACCACGTGGAGCCGTTGGGGCCAGCCGCTGCTCCCCGTCGGGGTGGTCTACGACCCGTTCGTCGGACGCGCCCTCGAGCCCTGGTCGTTCGGCATGTACGCCGGCGGCCAGTCGATCCTGGTCGGCACGCCCGCCGGCGTGACGCTCGCCCCGGAAGGCGGTGCGCACCAGTCGGTCACGACGCCCTCGATCGGCCTCGAGCAGCCGGGCTGCGTCAGCTACGAGCCGGCCTTCGCCCTCGAGGTCGAGTGGTGCCTGCTCGACTCCCTCGCGCACCTCGGACGGCCCGACGGCCGGTCGAGCTACCTGCGGCTGTCGACGCGGCCGGTCGACCAGGCCCTGGCCGACGTCCCCACCGACCCCGCCGCCCGCGAGCGGCGCCGCCGGCTCGTCCTGGCTGGTGCCTACCGGCTGCGCACCGCTCGGCCGGCGCCCGACCGGCAGGCGGTGACGCTGGTGACGATGGGTCCGATGGTCACCGAGACCCTCTCTGCCGCAGGGCGTCTGGCCGAGCACGGCGTGGACGCCGACGTCGTCGTCGTCACCAGTCCGGACCTGCTCTTCAAGGCGCTCCAGGCGCGGTCCGGACGGTCGGAGGGCTCGGGGTGGGTGCTGGAGCAGGCGCTGCCGGCCGACCGCGCCTTCCCCATGGTCACGGTCCTGGACGGCCACCCGCACGCGCTGGCGTTCCTCGCCACGGTGCGCGGCGTGCGGGCGACGCACCTCGGGGTGAGCGGGTTCGGTCAGTCGGGCGGGCTCGAGGAGGTGTACCGGCTGCACGGCCTCGACGCCGACGCTCAGGTGTCGGCGGCCCTCGACGTGGTCTGAGCCGAGGCAGGCCGGCCGCCCGTCGACGGGCGACCGCCGTCGTTCCCCGCTCGCGACGACGTCCTGCGCCGTTCGCGCTTCACCGCGTACATGCGGCGGTCGGCCTCGTCCTGCGCGTCGCTCATGCCGGTGACCTGCGTCATCGTCCCGGTGCCCGTGCTGGCGGCCACGTCGGCCTCGGCCAGCGCCGCGGTGAGGCGGGTGGCGAGGTGGCCGGCCTCGTCCTGCGTGGTCTGCGGGCAGAGCACGGTGAACTCGTCGCCGCCGATCCGGGCCAGGTGGTCGCCGGCGCGGATCGTGGTGCGCAGCACCCGCGCGGCGGTGCGCAGCAGCTCGTCGCCGGCGGCGTGGCCCGCGGAGTCGTTGACGCCCTTGAGGTCGTCGAGGTCGATCACGACGACGCTGGCGTGGTCGCCGAGCCGGTGGTGGCGTCCCTGCTCCACGGCGCAGACGGCGTTCCACGCGCGCCGGTTGAGCAGCCCGGTCAGGGGGTCGGTGTCGGCGGCGGCCCTGCTCGCCTCGAGCTGGCGGGCGAGCGAGACCGCCAGCTGGTCGGCGCGCAGCGTCTCGGTGAGCAGCCGTCCCAGCAGCTCGAGCAGGGCGCGGTGGCCGAGCAGGTCGTCGGGGTGCGCCCGGTCGTCGAGCCCGCACACGGTGCCGAACAGGCTGCCGTCGGCGAGCACCAGCGGGATGCCGACGTACGCGCGCACCGGCACCGAGCGGGTGACCTCGCGGTCGCGGTACGCGGCGACGGCGGCGACGTCCGGCGCGATCCGCGGGCCGTCGTCCTCCCACATCACCTGGCACAGCGAGTCGCCCCACGGATGACCTGATCCGACGCCGAGCCCGAGGTCGTTGGGGGTGACCGAGAGGAAGACCTGCCGACCGCCCACCATCCGCGAGACCGTCCACGCCAGCAGGGGGAGCTGCTCGTCGAGGTAGCCGATCACCGCCCGCGAGGCGGCGTCGAAGGCGCCGTCACCCTGCCGTGGTGTCCCCGTCGGCGGCAGCCCGCCCAGTGCCGGCACGCCGCGCGGCAGTCCCCCGACGCCCCCGTCCACGGCACGACTCTTCCACGCGAGCAGTGCGCACCGCACCCCTGCGCCACCCCCGTCGACGTATCGATCAGGTGAACTCGCCGCGTGCGGACCCGCGCGGACCGTCCGGCAGGCGCATCATGGGCTGACCTCGGAGCACGGGAGCCACGTCCGCCACAGCCGGTCGGGAGGTCGCGATGTCGGGTCGGGAGGACCGCGCGGTGGAGATCGCGCCCTTCAGCCGCGGCGGCGTGCCGCTGGCGGGCTTCGTGGTGTCGGGGCGCTGGCCCACGAACACCCACGAGTGGGCGCAGCTGCTCACCCTCGCCGTCCGGCTCGCCGCGGTGCCCGGGCTGGTCCCGGCGACGTCGGTCTTCCGCACCAGCGACGACCGTCCCGACTCCAGCGGCGCGATCCCCGACCCCGTCGGCCTGGTGCTGCTCGCCGGACCGGTGCTCGGGTCCGGCGCACCGTCGCCCGGCGCGCTGGCCGAGCCGCAGCCGGCCGCGCTGCTCCTGCTGCACCCGCCGGCCGAGTCGGTGCCCTCGACGCCGGAGTCGGCAGGGGCTGCCTCCGGCTGCGTGCTGCTGCCCGGCCTGCCGCACCTCGGCCTCGAGCACCGCGCCGCGTGGGTGGAGGCCGTGGCCGACGGCACGGTGACCCGGCTGCTCAGCCAGGTGGGGGTCGACCCCGCGCACGACCCCGACACCGCCGTGCTCGCCATGCTCCTGGCCGCCTGACCGGCCCGAGCCGCCCGTCCGGGCGAGAGGGTCGGGCGCCGGAGATACGGTGACCGGCATGAGCAGCGCCCGCCCCTCCGGTCCGTTCGACCCGGTCGACCCGCTCGACCTCGACGACCAGCTGACGCCCGACGAGCGCTCGGTGCGCGACAGCGTCCGGCAGTTCTGCGACGAGCACGTGGCCCCGCACGTCGGCCAGTGGTTCGAGGACGGCGAGGTGCCCGAGATCCGTTCCCTCATCGCGCAGTTCGGCGCGCTCGGGGTGCTGGGCATGCACCTGGAGGGCTACGGCTGCGCGGGGATGTCGGCTGTCGACTACGGGCTGGCGTGCACCGAGATCGAGGCCGCCGACTCGGGCGTCCGGTCGATGGTCTCGGTGCAGGGCTCGCTCGCGATGTACCCGATCCACGCGTTCGGCAGCGAGGAGCACAAGCAGGAGTGGCTCCCCGGGATGGCTGCGGGCGAGCTGGTGGGCTGCTTCGGCCTGACCGAGCCCGACCACGGCTCGGACCCCGGCGGCATGCGCACCCGCGCGAAGCAGGAGCCCGGCGGCGACTGGGTGCTGGACGGCCGCAAGATGTGGATCACCAACGGCTCGATCGCCGACGTCGCCGTCGTGTGGGCCCAGACCGACGACGGCATCAGGGGCTTCGTCGTCCCCACCGCCACCGACGGCTTCTCCGCCCCCGAGATCCACCACAAGATGTCGATGCGCGCGTCGGTCACGAGCGAGCTCGTCCTGGACGGCGTGCGGCTGCCCGCCGACGCGGTCCTGCCGGGGGTGCGCGGGCTCAAGGGACCGCTGGCGTGCCTGTCCGAGGCCAGGTTCGGGATCGTGTGGGGGTCGATGGGCGCCGCCCGCTCGGCGTTCGAGGCGGCCCGGCGGTACGCCATCGAGCGCGAGCAGTTCGGGCGTCCGATCGGCGGCTTCCAGCTCACCCAGGCCAAGCTCGCCGACATGTCGCTCGAGCTCGCCAAGGGCCAGCTGCTCGCCCTGCACCTCGGCCGGCTCAAGGACGCCGGCCGGCTGCGGCCGGAGCAGGTCTCCTACGGCAAGCTCAACAACGTCCGCGAGGCGCTGGAGATCTGCCGGACGGCGCGGACGATCCTGGGCGCCAACGGGATCTCCCTGGAGTACCCGGTGATCCGCCACATGAACAACCTCGAGTCGGTGCTGACCTACGAGGGAACCGTCGAGATGCACACGCTCGTCATCGGCCAGGCCCTGACCGGCCAGGCGGCATTCCGCTAGGTCGCGAGGAAACGGTCGCGACCGGCGCCACCCGCTGGGTCGTGGCGACGTCGCCGCGTGGGCGGCCCGCGAGGAGGCCGCGCGGCGCTGAGCCTCCCGAGGGTCAGAGCACCAGCTCGAGCCCCTCGGCCACCACCCGGCCGCCGTGGACGACCGTCCGGTCCGGCAGGCGGTCCATCACCGCGGAGGTGACGGTCTCGCCGGCGAGCAGCACCAGGTGCGCCGGGTCGCCGACGGCCAGGCCGGGGCGGTCGTCAGCACCGAGGTCAGTCGCGGCCGGTCGCGGTGCATGATCGAGTCGCCTCCGACGGTGGCGACGGCGGCGCAGTGCTCCACCAGCTCGTCGGCGCGGAAGCCGTGGGTGAAGGCCAGCTGCCAGGTGCGGTCGAGCAGGTCGGCGTTGCCGTAGGGCGACCAGTAGTCACGCTGACCGTCCTCGCCGAGCCCCACTCGCACACCGGCTTCCACCAGATGCTGGAGCGGGAGGTTCTGCCGTCCGCCGGGCGCGACCGTGGCGGTGGCGACGTCGGCGCCGGCGAACGCCTCGACCAGTCGACGGGTCTGCGCCTCGGAGGTCTGCCACAGCCCGTACCCGTGGCTGATCAGCACCTCGCCCTGCATGCCCAGCGCGGTCGTCCGCTCGATGATCAGGTCGGCGCTGAACGCGCCGAGCTCACCGGGCTCGTGCAGGTGCACGTCGACCGGCCTGCCGTACTTCTCGGCCAGCCCGAACACGATGTCGAGGTGGCGCACCGGGTCGCGGTCGAGGGTGCACGGGTCGATGCCGCCCACGACGTCCGCCCCGGCGCGCAGCGCGTCCTCCAGCACCTGCGCCGAGCCCTCCTCGCGCAGCAGCCCGGCCTGAGGGAACGCGATGATCTGCACCTCGCAGCGTCCGGAGAACTCCTCTCGCGCGGCGAGAACGGCTTCGAGCCGTTCGAGGCGGCAGTCGACGTCGACCTGAGCGAAGGTGCGGACGCGGGTGGTGCCGCGGGCGACCATCATCCCCAGCGTGCGGCTCACCCGCTCGGTGATGCCGACCTCGGCGTGACGCCAGTTCTCCCGGTCGTTCAGCATCATCGCCCAGACCCCCGGCGCGCCGGTGTGCGGGCGGAACGGCAGCCCCAGGCGGGTGGAGTCGAGGTGCACGTGCACGTCGCTGAACGACGGCACCAGCAGCCGGCCGCGGCCCTCCACGACGTCGGCGCCGGGCGGAGGTGCTGTTCCGGCCGAGGTGATCGAGGCGATCACGCCGTCGGTGACGGTGACGTCGGAGGGCTCGCCGCCCCAGGGGCGGCAGTCGCGGATCAGCACGCCCCCACCGTAGGCAGGTCGGTGGGACGGGACCACGGCGCGGCCGCGGTGAGGACGCTCAGGGGGCGGCCGCAGCCACGAGCTCGGCGTAGTCGTCCGCGGTGACCGGCTCGGTGCTGAGCCGGCCGCCGGGAAGGGCCATCTCGACCGGCTCGCCACCGCTGACCAGCTGCACCCGCTCGATCCCCGGCACGGAGGTGAGGGTCAGCACCACCTGTCCGAGTGCGAGCGGCAGCTGGTCGGCCGCGATCTCGCCCGCCGTGAGCTCGACCTCGACCCGCGCGGTGCCGCCCCGCAGCTCGTCGAGGGACAGGACGACCGCGGCGCCCAGCACGGTCCCGAGCCCCTGGGAGCGCTCGTCCTCGGTGGGTCCGGCCGCGAGCCTGGCCAGCGCCTCGCGCGCCACGTCGGCCGGCGCGCCCGGTTCCACCGGTGTCGGCGCCGCCTCGAGCAGCCCGCCCGTGCTGGCGACCAGGAAGACCGGGGTCAGGGCCTGGGTGCCCGGCAGGTCCAGCTCGGACGTCGCCGCCACCGGGTCCGCAGGGGGTGCGAGCAGGTCGTACGGGACCTGCTGCGGGTCGATGTCGGTCAGCGTGGTCGAGCCGAGCGAGCCGCACCCGGCGGTCCACACCGCCACCACGACCGACACCGCCAGCACCCGACCGGTCCTGCGTCCGCTCACCGTCGCCCTCCGCTGGCGCGGGGCAGCTGCAGCACGAACCGCGCGCCGCCGCGCGCGGCGTCCTCGACGTGCACCGAACCGCCGTGCGCGCGCACCGTCTCGGAGACCAGGCTCAGACCGAGCCCGGTGCCGGGCAGCGACCCGCGCGAGCCGCCGCGCACGAAGCGCTCGAAGATCCGCTCCCGCTCGTGCGGCGGGACGCCCGGCCCGGCGTCCTCGACCACCACCTCCACCTGGGGGTCGGTCCCGTCGCGGCGCCGGACCGTCACCGTCGTCACCCCCGCACCGTGCCGGTCGGCGTTGTCGAACAGGTTGACCAGGGCGCGGGCGAGCTGGAGCTTGTCGACGGCGACCGGCGCGGGGCCGTCGGTGCCGGCGTCGAGGAGGTGGTCGGGCCGACCGCTGGTGACGAGCGCCTCGCGCACCAGCTCGCGGGCGTCGACGACCTGCCGGTCGCGCGCCGCGCCGTCCCTGGCCGCGTCCAGCCGGCCGAGCTCGAGCAGGTCGTCGACCACCTGACGGAACCGCACGACCTCCGAGCCGAGCAGGTCGACCAGCTCGCGGGTGGACTCGGGCAGCTCGTTCCTGCGTCGCTCCAGCAGCTGGACGCTGGTGGTGAGCGTCGTCAACGGGGACCTCAGCTCGTGGCTCACGTCGGCGGTGAACCTCGCGTCGCGCTCGATCCTCTCGGTGAGGGCGTCGACCATCGCGTTGAAGGACCCGACCAGCGTGACCAGGTCCGGGTCCTCGGTGGTGGGCAGCCGGATGGACAGGTCCCCGCCGGCCACCCGCGCCGCCGTGCCGGCGATGTCGTCCAGCGGTGCGACCACCCGGCCGGCCGCCCAGCGTCCGAGCAGCGTGGCGCCCAGCACGGTCAGCGCGGCGAAGGCCCCGAGCACCCAGGCGAGGGTGTTCAGCGTCCGCTGCAGCTCGGGGGTCCGGCTCACCTCGAAGAAGTCCGCGCCCACGGCGGGGATCGGCACCCCGATGGCGACGAAGGCACCTTCGGGGTCCGCCCCCCACCGCGACACCACCCGTCCCGCCTGCACGGCCTCGCGCACCTCGGCCGGCACGAGGTCGCGGGTCTGCGTCAGGGAGGTGGAGTACCACTCCTCGTCGCGGCGGACGAAGATCAGCGAGTCGGCGGGTGGGGACGCGGCTCCGAGCACCTCGCTCACCGGCCGGGTCTCGGTCAGCATGCCGTTGCGGACGAACGAGGCGTCCGCGAACGCCTGCTGGCGCGCCACGCGCTCGCGCTGGTCCACGAGGTACTCGCGGGCCGTGACGTAGGTCCCGACCGACATCACCCCGGCGAGCAGGAGCCCTCCGACGGCGAACGCCAGCGTGAGGGTGCGTCGCAGGCCCCGGGGACGTCGGGCGCGGCGGGCGGCGGTGCCCTGCTCGGTCCCCAGGGCGGCGAGCGCCGGTCCCGACGCGAGGTCGGCGGTGAGGTGGGTGGACGCGGTCACGGCCGGTGCCGGGTCATCGGGTGTCCAGCCGGTAGCCGAGGCCGCGGACGGTGACGACGAGGGTCGGCTCGGACGGGTCCTGCTCGACCTTGGTGCGCAGCCGGCGGACGTGGACGTCGACGATGCGCTCGTCCCCGAAGAACCCGCGGTCCCAGACGCTGCGCAGCAGCGCGGAGCGGCTGAGCACGCGGCCGGGCGGTGACGCGAGCTCGCACAGCAGCCGGTACTCGGTGACGGTCAGCAGGACGTCGTCCCCGCCCCGGGTGACCCGTCCGGCGGTCTCGTCCAGGACCAGCCTGGAACCGCTGTCGAGGACCCGGCCGGCCTGGTGCTCCGGCGGGCGGTCGGGCGACTGCGCGCCGACCCGCGGTCCGCGCCGCCGCAGCGCGCGCAGGCGCGCGGTGACTTCCTTGAGCTCGAACGGCTTGGTGACGTAGTCGTCGGCGCCGGCCTCGAGGGCGGCCACGATGTCGTGCGTGTCGTCACGGGCGCTGAGCACGATCACCGGCACGTCGTGGGACGCCCGCGCCGTGCGGATGAAGGTGTAGCCGTCCATCCCGCCGAGCATGAGGTCGACGAGCATGAGGTCGACCTCGGTGCTGCGCAGCACCGCCAGCGCCTCCTCGGCGCTCGGCACCGCGACGACGTCGTACCCCTCGTCGAGCAGCGCGAGGCGCAGCGCCGTGCGGATGCCGTCGTCGTCCTCGACGACCATCAGCTTCGCTCCCACGACCTCATCGTGCCACCCGCCGCGAGGCGGTCCGCCCTGCTGCGCGGGACCGGCCCCCATTCGTCACACAACCGCAAACTCGCCGTGGGGCGTCCTGTCACATGCCGAGGGCACAGTGATCGCCATGACCAGCGAGGCGGTGACGCGACCCGAGGACGACGTCCTCGTGCACGTGGGCGACGACCCCTCCGAGGGCCTGGTGTCACTGCGTCCCCGGCTGCGCGAGCACGCCGCTGCCGGTGGGCGGGTGGCCGTCGTCGACGTCACCGACCTGAGCCGGGTGTCGTCGGCCACGCTCACCGGGCTGCTGGTGGCCAAGCGCCGGTGCCGCGCGCTCGGGGTGCGTCTCGAGCTGAGGGGCGCGGCACCGGCCGTGCACGTCATGCTCTACAAGGCGGGGCTCCTGGACGACCCGCTCCCTGCAGGTGCGCGGTGACGGTGCTGACGCCGCCGCAGGCGCTCCCCACCCTGGCCGGCGGTGGGTGGGAGCTGTTCACGGTCTGCACGCCGCGCGGCTACCTCGGCGTACGGCGTGGTCGTGACGAGGAGGTGGCCGTCGAGCTGGGCGACCTGTGCCCGGACGGCGTGGCCCCCACCAGCGGCACCAGCACGGTCCAGCTCGGTCACGACGGCCAGGTCACCGTGTCGTGCCTGTCGGCCCCGCCCGCCCTGTGGTCCGGTCGTGCCGGGGAGCGGCTGGTGCCCGAGCTGCCGTCGTGCCGCGAGGAGATGTCGCTCGACGCCGGTGACCTGCTCGTCCTGTGCTCGGCCGACGTGCTGGAGCACCTCGACCACGGCCTGCCCCACCTCACCGCGGTCACGGCCGCGATCACCGACCCGAGCCACCGAGCCTGCGCCGTGGCGGCCGACATCGAGGCCCTGACCACCGAGGGTGCCGCCGTCGTGGCCGTCTGGGTGCCGACCGATCTCGGACGTCGCACGACCATCCACCAGCAGAACCGACCCGAGGAGGCACGCCCGTGATCAGTCCGTCGTTCGTCGAGGAGGTCGAGCGCCAGCGCGGCGCCGCCCGTGCCGACCTCGCCCACGCCCTCGCCACCGGCGACGACTCGGGGGCCGTCGCCGCTCGTGCCCGGCTCGCCGACCTCGACGACCTGTGCACCCGCACCGCCGAGGTGCCGGTCCTCGTCCTGTGAGCGAGGGAGCGGGCTCAGCGCCCGCGCTCGATCGAGCCAGGGCTACAGCGTGAAGTCGCCGGCGGCGGCGCGGGTGCGTCGCAGCAGGGCGTAGAGGTGGTCGGCGTCCTCGACGCTGCTGCGGTCGAGGAAGAACTCGTTGTCCTGCAACGCCGCCGTCGCCTCGCGCACGACGTCGCGTCCCTCGTCGGTGAGCTCGGCGAGCGTCCGGCGGCGGTCGATCTCGTCCGGCACCCGGCGCACCAGCCCGCCGGCCTCGAGCCGGTCGATCGCGTTCGTCACCGACGTCGGGTGCACCATCAACCGCTCGCCGATCTTCGACAGGGGCAGCCGCCCCGTGCGGCTGAAGGTGAGCAGCACCAGCACCTCGTACCGGGCGAAGGTGATGCCGAACGGCTTGAGCGCGGCGTCGATCCGTGCCAGCAGCACCTGCTGCACGCGCATCACCGACGTCACGACCTTCATCGCGGTGGCGTCACCGATCCGCTCCTCCCAGAGCTCGGCCGCACGGTCGATGGGGTCGAACGGCAGCCGGGGCGGCCGCGCGTCCGCAGCGGCGCCGCTCATCCGGCGGAGCCGTGCACGTGGGCGAGGTGGAGCCGCGTCGCCAGGCCGTCCTGCGCGACCGTCGCGGCGCGGCGCTCCTCCCGGTCCGGGTGCTCCCCGGCGAGGATGCGGTCGAGGTCGACCAGGTCGTCCGCGGTGACGTCGTGCGGGTCGGTCCCGGCGTCCACGGCCTCGCTCATCCCGTCACCCTAGGACCGGGGGCCGACCGGGAGGCACCAGCCGTGCCGGGCGGCGATGGCGGTGCCCAGCTCGACCACCGCCGCGCGCACCTGCGGCGGCTCGAGCACCTCCCACCCCACCGGTAGCCCGGCCAGGTAGCCGGCCACCCACCGGGCCGACGCCCCGCCCAGCTCCAGCAGGCAGCTGGGGCCGTCGCCGGGCGGGTCGGGGTCGTCCAGCACCCGCCCGACGGTGCGCGGCACGTGCTGGCGCGCCACCTCGGGAGCGACGTCGACCCGCACCAGGGCGCGCAGCTCGTACGGGCCCGTCGACGACGCGTGCGCCACCAGGTCGAGCGGGTCGGGCGGGTCGTCGTGACGGAACCGCCGGCCGGTGTCCTCCGCTGTCCCGATCCGGTCCAGCCGGTAGGTGCGCCAGTCGTTCCGGTGCACGTCGAGACCGACCAGGTACCACCGTCTTCCGGCGTGCACGATGCGCAAGGGCTCGACCTCGCGGTCGATCACGGTGCCGTGGGCCGTGGTGTAGCCGACCCGCACGGCGGCCCGGTGCCGGCAGGCCTGCGCCAGCACGAGCAGCACCTCGGTGGCGAACGGGTCGAGCGCGGGGCCGGGGAGGTGGACGGTGGCCTCGTCGACGTCGCGCACCCGGCCCGCCAGCTCGGTGGGGAGCACCTGCTGGAGCTTGGCCAGTGCGCTCACACCGGCCGCCTCGAACCCGGGTGCCGAGCCACCGGCGGCCGAGCGGAGGGCGAGGGTGACCGCCACCGCCTCGTCGTCGTCGAGCACCAGCGGTGGCAGCGCCTCCCCGCGTCGCCACCGGTACCCGCCCGCCGGCCCGGGCTCGGCCTGCACCGGGTAGCCGAGCTCGCGCAGCCGGGTCACGTCGCGGCGCACCGTTCGGCCGGTGACGCCGAGCCGCTCAGCCAGCTCGGCGCCGGTCCACACCGGGCGTCCCGGCAGCAGGGCGAGCAGCCGCAGCAGCCGGGTCGTCGAGGTCACCACCACATCGTGACGCACGGCGACAGCGGTCGCGGACCGGAACCGTCCGCATCTGGTCGTACCGTGCGCGACATGACGGACACCGGCACCCCGACGACCTCGGACGACCGACCGGCCGACGGCCCTCGCCTGGTGCAGCACTACGGCGAGCGACCGGAGCGGCTGCGACCCCTGCTCGCGCTGTGGGACACCAGCGCCGACGAGCTGCTCGCCCGGCTCGAGGGGGTGGGCGACGAGGAGTGGACGTGGGAGCCCGCAGCCGGCGCCTTCTCGGTGCGGCGCGAGGGCGACGGCTGGCGGCACGACCCGCCCGGCGGGTTCGGCGGGCCGCCGTCGCTGCGGACGCTGGCCTGGACCTCCGGCCACCTCGCCGAGCTCGGGCTGCTGCGGGCCGACTGGACCACCGGACGGCACGCGCTGGAGCCCGACGACCTGGTCTGGCCCGGCACCGCCGCCGAGGGGGTGGCGTTCCTGGGCGAGGGGCTGGACGCATGGCGGACCGCGCTCGACCAGCTCGACGACGCCGACCTCGACACGGTGGGGCGCTGCGCCTTCCCGTACGGCCTCGACCCGCAGCTGCCGCTGCTCGACATCGTGTGGTGGAACACCCGCGAGCTCGTGCACCACGCGGCCGACCTGATGACCGTCCGCGACCTGTACGCGTCGCGCAGCTGACCCGACCGACCGAGAATCCCTGGAGGAGAACCGATGACCGAGCAGCAGTGGCCCGAGGCCACCTACCGACCGCCGGCCGAGGGTGCGCCGGCGACGCCCCTGTTCACCCAGACCACCGTCGACTGCGACGACCCGCACGCCCAGGCGGCGTTCTGGTCCGCCGCGCTCGGCTACCTGCTGGAGGACAACCACGACCTGGTCGAGGCGGTGCTCGCGGCCGGCTACGCCGACCGGGAGCGCGACGTCGTCGAGGTCGACGGCCGGCTCGCGTGGAGGACCGGGACCGGCATCGTGCACCCCGACGACACCGGAGCCCGGCGCGGCACCAAGCGGCGCCTCCTGTTCCAGCTGGTCGAGGGCCGGCACCACGAGAAGAACTCCTGGCACCTCGACCTCAACGTGGGGCGCGAGAACATCGACGCCGAGGTCGCGCGCCTCACCGCGCTCGGCGCCACCGAGCGCTACAAGGTCGACGAGCCCGGCGCGTTCCACACCACCATGGCCGACCCCGAGGGCAACCTGTTCTGCGTCCAGTGAGGCTCAGGACGGGCTGCTGATCCCCCAGCGGTGACCGAACGGGTCGACGAACCACGCGTTGCGCGAGCCGTACCCGTCGTAGACGCCGCGGTCGTCGGCCACGGCGCCGTGCCGGGCTGCTCGCGCCAGGACGCCTTCGACGTCGGCGACGGGCAGCATCAGGCTGACCGCGGCACCCGGGCCCGTAGGAGCGACCGCGCCGTACGACGGTGCCTCGTCGGCGAGGTAGATCACGCCGTCGCCGATCCGCAGGCTCGCGTGGCCGATGCTGCCGTCGTCGCCGACGTACGGGTCGCCGTCGACCTCGGCGCCGAGAACCGTGGCGTACCAGTCGATCGCGGCGCGGGCGTCACGAACGGCCAGGTACGGAACCGCTGCGGGGCGTGGGCTGGTCCCGGTCATCTCGTGCCCTCCTCGGGGTCGGCTCCGTCCTCCGCCGGCGCACCCACGCCGACGGGGAACAGCTCGAGGTGCATGATCACCCGGGCGTACGCCTCGCCGCCGGCGTCGGTGCCGCCGAGGAGCTCGCGCGAGGTGGCTGCGAGCCGGTAGCGGTCCACGACCTCCTCGATCTCGGCGCCGAGCCGCACCAGCTCCGGCCGGGTGAGCACCATCGCGCGCCGGTGGTCGCGGCTCGCCTCCACCCAGGCGGGGTCCGCGGTGACCGACTCCTCGAGCCAGGCCTGCGACTCCGCGAGCCGCTGGCGGACGAACTCGCCGAGCAGCAGGTCCGCGGCGGCTGCGGTGGAGGGGTCGCGCAGCAGCCGGTCGCCGCGGACGGTGAAGCCGGAGGGGTTGGTCTGCCACCACCGCTCCTTGGCGGTGCCCCTGCCCTCGACCTCGACGATGACGCCGTGCCGGGCGAGCTGGCGCAGGTGGTAGCTCGTCGACCCGCTCGACTCGCCGACCCGGGCCGCGAGCCCGGACGCCGTCGCCGGCCCGTCGGCGTCGAGCAGGTAGTAGAGGCGGACCCGCAGCGGGTGCGCGAACGCCTTGACCGCCGCGGCGTCCAGGACGGGCGAGGTCTCGTGCTTGACAGCGCTCATGATGCAAAACTACCTTTGCAAAGTCTTCTTTGCGAACAGTTCTTTGCACAGCCTACCGAGGAGCAGCCGTGACGGTCAGCAGCTCGACCCGTGGTCTGGGTCCGACGTTCCACCGGATGTGGGCCCAGCGCGGGGTGGTGAACCTCGCCGACGGCGTGCTGCATGACCGCGGCCGCGCTGCTCGCCGTGGGTGTCACGCGCTCGCCGCTGCAGGTCTCGCTGGTCTCGGCCTCGGCGACGCTGCCGTGGCTGCTGACCACGCTGTTCGCCGGCGTCGTCGCCGACCGGTACGACCGGCGCAGGGTGATGCTGGTGACCAACCTGGTCCGCGTCCTCGCGCTCGCGACCGGTGTCGCCGTCGTGGTGACCGGGTCGCTGTCGGTGCCGCTGCTGTGCGCGCTGGCCCTGGTGCTCGGCACCTGCGAGGTCTTCCACGACACCTGCGCCCAGGCGATGGTGCCCGCGCTCGTCCCGAAGGACCGGCTCGAGGCGGCGAACGGTCGGCTGCTGACCACCGAGCAGGTGGCCAACTCCTTCCTCGGCGCCCCGCTGGCCGGGCCGCTCGTGGCCCTCGGCGCGGGGTGGGCTCTCGGTGTGCCCGGTCTGCTGTACCTCGCCGGTGCGCTGCTGCTCGTCGGCGTGCGGGGCCGGTTCCGCGCGACGCGGGCCGCGTCCACGCCCGGCGCGGGCCCCACGACCGTCCGCACCGAGATCGCCGAGGGTCTGCGGTTCGTCGTCCGGCACCCGATCATCCGGACGCTGACGCTGGTCGCAGGCACCTCGAACGCGGCCGGCTCGGCGTTCTTCGCCGTCTTCGTGCTGTGGGTGGTGGGACCCGGCTCGGCGATGGGCGCCTCGCCGCAGGTCTTCGGGCTGCTGGTCTCGTGCCTGGCGGTCGGGGCCGTGGCCGGGCCGGTGCTGGCCACCCGGGCCGTCGAGCGGTTCGGATCCGTGCGCCTGCTGCAGCCCACCTGGATCCTCAACGCGCTGGTGATGCTCGTCCCCGTGCTGGTGCCCGAGATCTGGGCGGCGGCGCTCGCGTTCGTGCTGCTCGGCGCCACCAACGTGATGGGCAACGTGATGCAGATGTCGATGCGCCAGCGGATGGTGCCCGACCACCTGATGGGGCGGGTCCAGGCCGCCGGGCGGTTCGTCGGACGCGGGCTCGACCCGGTCGGCGCGGTGGTCGGTGGCGCGGTCGGCGCCGCCGTCGGGCTCGAGCCGGTGTTCTGGGGCGCGGTGGCGGTGATCGTGGTGGGCCAGCTGCTCGCGATGCGGGTGGTCACCCCGTCGGCGGCGCTCGCGGCCCAGGCGGAGGCGGACCGGGCCGAGCGGGAGCGGGCCGGCGACGTCGTCGTCACCGGCTGAGCGCGCCCCGGGGGTCTACCGTGGGCGGACGTCGCACGGTGGCCTCCTCAGCGCCCCGTCAGGCGCTGGAGTCCCGATGTCCGACAAGTCCCCGCGCAGCACCAGCTCGAAGAAGTCCGGCAAGTCCCTCAAGGAGAAGCGGGCCGACAAGAAGGCCAAGGGCTCGGGCGAGACCAGCCACGACCAGGTCTCGGACGTCCGCAAGCGCTGACGTCCGCGAGCACGGCGGGATGGGCCGTCGCCGCGGTCCCGTGATTCACTAGGACGTCCTAGCAATCGCGCGAGGGAGCGTCCCCAGTGAGCAAGGCCGACCTGCACGTGCCGACCAACCCGGTGCGGTTCGTCACCGCGGCGAGCCTGTTCGACGGGCACGACGCGTCGATCAACATCATGCGGCGGATCCTGCAGAGCCAGGGCGCCGAGGTGGTGCACCTCGGGCACAACCGGTCGGTCGACGAGGTGGTCGACGCCGCGATCTGCGAGGACGTCCAGGGCGTCGCCATCTCCTCGTACCAGGGCGGCCACGTCGAGTACTTCGAGTACCTGGTCGACCTGCTCGCCGAGCGCGGGGCGGGCCACGTGCACGTCTACGGCGGTGGCGGCGGGGTCATCGTCCCGGCCGAGATCGCGCGGCTGCGCGAGCACGGGGTGCGGATCTTCTCGCCCGAGGACGGGCAGCGCCTCGGCCTCGCCGCGATGGTGAACACGATGGTCGCCGACTGCGACACCCGGCTGGCCGACCTCGAGCCGGCCTCGTGGGACGGCCTGCTCACCGGCGACCGCCTGACCCTGGCCCGCGCCCTGACGATGGCCGAGGTCGGCGCCCTGCCCGCAGCCGTGCGCGAGCTGGTCGGCGGCGTCACCCGGCAGGTGCCGGTGCTCGGCATCACGGGCACCGGCGGGTCCGGCAAGTCCTCGCTCACCGACGAGCTGCTGCGCCGGTTCCGGCTCGACCAGGGCGGCAAGGTGCGGATCGCGGTGCTCGCGGTCGACCCGACCCGCCGGCGGGGCGGTGGCGCCCTGCTCGGCGACCGGATCCGGATGAACTCGATCACCGGCGAGGGTGCGTCGTCGGTGTTCTTCCGCTCGATGGCCACGCGCGGCACCACCGGTGGCCTCCCGGAGCACCTCGACGACGTCGTCGCGGTGCTCAAGGCGTCCGGGGTCGACCTCGTGGTGGTCGAGACGCCGGGCATCGGCCAGGGCGACGCCGCGATCGTGCCGTTCTGCGACACCTCCCTCTACGTGATGACGCCGGAGTACGGCGCCTCGTCGCAGCTCGAGAAGATCGACATGCTCGACTTCGCCGACGCCGTGGCGATCAACAAGTTCGAGCGCCGCGGCGCCGAGGACGCCCGTCGCGACGTCGCCCGCCAGCTCGTGCGCAACCGCGAGGCGTTCGGCTCCGCCCCGGACGACATGCCCGTGTACGGCACCTCGGCCGCGACCTTCAACGACGACGGCGTCACGGCGCTCTACCAGTTCCTGCGCGACCGGCTCGCGGGTCAGGGCCTGGGCGTCGACACCGGCCTGCTCCCCGAGGTCTCCGGCAAGGTCTCCACCAGCACGCACGCGATCATCCCGCCGGCCCGGGTGCGGTACCTGTCCGACATCGCCGAGTCGGTCCGCGGCTACCACCGCACCACCGAGGAGCAGGTGGTCGCTGCCCGGCGCGTGGCCCAGCTGCGCGGTGCCGCAACGGCTCTCGACGAGGCCGATGCCGACCGCGGTGGCCTCGACGACGTCCTGGCCAGCGCCGAGGCGGCGGTCGCCCCGGCGACCAGGGCCCTGCTCGAGGCGTGGCCCGACACCGTGCGCGACTACTCCGGCGAGGAGCTGGTCGTGACCGTGCGCGAGCGCGAGATCCACACCGCGCTCCAGCGGCTGACGTTGTCCGGCAACCCGGTCCGGCGGGTGGCGCTGCCCCGCGTCGACGAGGACGGCGAGCTCGTCCGGTTCCTGCGCTCGGAGAACCTGCCGGGTCACTTCCCCTACACGGCAGGGGTCTTCGCGTTCAAGCGCGAGGGCGAGGACCCGGCGCGGATGTTCGCCGGCGAGGGTGACGCCTTCCGCACCAACCGCCGGTTCCAGTTCCTGTCGCGGCGACGGCGACGCGACCCGGCTGTCGACCGCGTTCGACTCGGTGACGCTGTACGGCTTCGACCCGGACACCCGCCCCGACATCTACGGCAAGGTCGGCACCTCCGGCGTCTCGATCGCCACGCTCGAGGACATGAAGGCGCTCTACGGCGGCTTCGACCTCACCTCGCCCACCACGTCGGTCTCGATGACGATCAACGGCCCGGCGCCCACCATCCTGGCGTTCTTCCTGAACGCCGCGATCGACGCCGAGGTGGCGAAGTTCGAGGCGGCAGAAGGACGCTCGCCGTCGCCGGAGGAGGCGGACCTGCTGCGGGCGCGGACGCTCGCCACCGTCCGCGGCACCGTGCAGGCCGACATCCTCAAGGAGGACCAGGGCCAGAACACCTGCATCTTCAGCACCGAGTTCTCGCTGCGGATGATGGCCGACATCCAGGAGTGGTTCATCCAGCAGCGGGTGCGCAACTTCTACTCGGTCTCGATCAGCGGCTACCACATCGCCGAGGCCGGGGCGAACCCCATCAGCCAGCTCGCGTTCACCCTCGCCAACGGGTTCACCTACGTGGAGTCGTACCTCGCGCGCGGCATGAGCATCGACGACTTCGCGCCGAACCTGTCGTTCTTCTTCTCCAACGGGATGGACGCCGAGTACACGGTCATCGGCCGGGTGGCGCGCCGGATCTGGGCCGTCGCGATGCGGGACCGCTACGGCGCCGACGACCGGTCGCAGAAGCTGAAGTACCACGTGCAGACCTCCGGCCGGTCGCTGCACGCGCAGGAGATGGACTTCAACGACATCCGCACGACGCTGCAGGCGCTCTGCGCGATCTACGACAACGCGAACTCGTTGCACACCAACGCCTACGACGAGGCCGTCACCACCCCCACCGACCACTCGGTCCGCCGCGCCCTCGCGATCCAGATGATCATCAACCGCGAGTGGGGGCTGTCGCTGAACGAGAACCCGCTGCAGGGCTCCTACGTCGTCGACGAGCTCACCGACCTCGTGGAGGAGGCCGTCCTGGCCGAGTTCGACCGGCTCACCGAGCGCGGCGGCGTGCTCGGCGCGATGGAGACCGGCTACCAGCGCGGGCGGATCCAGGACGAGTCGATGCTGTACGAGCAGCGCAAGCACGACGGGTCGCTGCCGCTCGTCGGCGTCAACACCTTCCTCGACCCGCACCCGCCGCAGGAGGCGCGCGAGATCGAGCTCGCCCGCGGCACCGAGGCCGAGAAGCAGTCGCAGCTCGACCGGCTCGCCGACTTCACCGGCCGGCACCGCACCGAGGCCGAGGCGGCGCTGGCGCGGCTGCGGCAGGCCGCCACCACCGACGAGAACCTGTTCGGCGTGCTGATGGACGCCGCCCGGGTCTGCTCGCTCGGCCAGGTCACCGACGCGTTCTTCGAGGTGGGCGGGCAGTACCGCCGCTCCGTCTGAGCTCTCGCCGGGCGCCCGCGACCGGATCGTGACCTGACGGCGGGGAACCGTCCGCGGCGCCCGCGCATCCCACCGGCATGACGATGCGCAGGCAGGTGCTGTGGGTGGGGGCGCTGGGGGTGGCGCTGCTGGCCGCCGGGTGCGGCGGGGGAGACGACGCAGGCGGAGCGGGCTGGGTCGGCGGCGAGCCCGCGTGGGAGCGGCGGGGACGCAGGCGGGGCGATGGCCGACTCCGCCGAGGAGCGGCGGCGCCGGGGGCCGAGCGCCGCGACGCGGTCGGACGTGGAGGCGCCGGTCGCGGCCGTCGAGGGGCTGCGCGCCGGCAGCGTCGACGACAACGCCGACTACGAGGGCTTCCTGGCGTACCTGGCACGGATCGAGTCGTCCGGGATCGGGACTCGCGAGTTCGACGCCGCAGGAAGGGTTCTCGTCCACGTCGAGGGCAGCGACGGGTTGCCGCTCCCGGGCGAGGTGGTCGAGGTGCGCGCCGGCGGCGAGCTGGTGGCGACGCTGCGGACCACCGCCGACGGCTCGGTGCGGTTCTGGCCGGGGCTCTACGGACAGGCGGGGGTCGCCGGGTTCGAGCTGTCGGCGGCAGGGGAGACCGCCACGGCCGCGCCCGACCAGGAGGTGACCCTGACCGCCGACCGCGCCGGCGGGCGGCAGGGGCCGGTGGCCGTCGACGTGCTGTTCCTCCTCGACGCCACGGGGTCGATGGGCGACGAGATCGACCGGCTGAAGACCACCATCGACTCCGTCGCCGGCCGGGTGGCCGGGCTCGAGGGCCACCCCGACGCGCGGTTCGGGATGACCCTCTACCGCGACGAGGGCGACACCTTCGTCACCTCGACCTACGACCTCACCGACGACCTCGAGGCCTTCCGGTCCGCGCTGGCGCAGGTGCAGGCCGACGGCGGCGGCGACTACCCGGAGGCGCTGGACGAGGGCCTCGCCGACGCCCTGGCCGAGCCGTCGTGGCGCGACCCGGCCGAGACGGTCCAGCTGGTCTTCCTGGTCGCCGACGCACCGCCGCAGGTGGGGCGGCAGGTCGAGCGCGGCTACCCGGCCAGCGTGGTCGAGGCCGTGGGCCGGGGCGCCAAGGTCTTCCCGATCGCGTCCTCGGAGAGCGACGACCAGGCCGAGGCGGTGTTCCGGCAGGTGGCCGCGGGCACCGGGTCGCGGTTCGTGTTCCTGTCGTACGGCGCCGGCGGCGCGGCGACCGGGGCGAGCAGCGACATCACCTCGACCGACTACGAGGAGCTGTCGCTCGACGACCTGGTCGTGCGGCTGGTGGCGGAGGAGCTCGCGGCGCTGTCCGGAGGGGAGCCCGCGCCGCAGCCCACCTCCTCGCCGTCGCCGTCCACCCCGCCGGACCAGTAGGCGGACCGGCACGACGGACCGGGACGACGGAACCGCGTCGCCGTCCGGCGCCGAGAGCGCCTCGGGGGGGTCGGTTCCGTCGGTCCGGTCCGTGGCAGGGTGGGGGCCGTGCGCGTCGTGAGCCTGGTCCCGTCCCTGACCGAGGCGGTGGCCGTCACGGCGCCCGACCTGCTCGTCGGGTGCACCGACTGGTGCACGCACCCGGCCGACCTCGACGCCCGCGGCGTGGTGCGGGTGCGCGGCACCAAGAACCCGGACGTCGACGCCGTCGTGGCGCTGCGGCCGGACCTCGTGGTCGCGAACGAGGAGGAGAACCGGCCGGCCGACCTCGACGCCCTGCGCGCCGCCGGGCTCGAGGTGCTCGTGACCGACGTGCGCACCGTGCCGCAGGCGTTCACCGAGCTGGACCGCGTGCTCACCGCCTGCGGGGCGACCCGGCCGGAGTGGCTCGACGACGCCGAGAGCGCCTGGGCCGCAGCGGGTCCCGTGGTGGAGGACCGCCGGCTGACCGCCGTCGTGCCGATCTGGCGGCGGCCGTGGATGGCGCTGGGAAGCGACACCTTCGCCGGCGACGTGCTCGCGCGGCTCGGTGTCGACCACGTGCTCGCCGACCACGAGGAGCGCTACCCGCGGTTCGAGCCGGACCGGGTGGGGGGGCTCGACCTCGTCGTGCTCCCGGACGAGCCGTACCGGTTCACGGCCGACGACGGCCCGGAGGCGTTCGACGGCCCCGCCGCGCTCGTCGACGGCCGCTCGCTCACCTGGTACGGCCCGCGATGGTCGAGGCGCCCGCGCGGCTGGGCCGGGCGCTGCGAGCCGCCCTGGCCTGACGCAGTCAGTCGACGATGTCGATCGGGTACACCTCGGGCACCGGCCCGTGGGTGAAGCCCCAGCCGGGCGGGAGGGCGAGGTACGCCAGGCCTCGGGCCGGCGGGCGTGCAGCTCCTGCAGCGCCACGACGTCGAAACCCGCCTCGCGCTGGGCGGTCTCGAGGTCGGGGTACCCGGCCCACACCACCCAGCCGTTGTCGCCGCGGTCGGGCACCGGCTCGAACCGCCCGCCGATCACCGGCCCCTCGGCGGTGGCCAGGTCGCGCGCCAGCAGGCAGCGGCTGAACAGCCAGGGCCGGTGCGGGCGCAGGCCGTGGGCCTCGCACACCGCCAGCTGGTCGGGGTGGATCGAGGGCCGGTGGTCGGGCCGCACCGGCTCGATGAGCTGCTCCGGCGTCAGCGCGCTGCCGGGTAGGTCGACGCAGCTGCTCCGAGGTCGTTCTCCCACCGGGTGTCGGTGGCGATGAGGTGGGTGACGGGGCAGGTCGAGCACCGCGCCGGGCAGCAGCCGGCTGTGCGAGGACATCGGCAGGTTGCCGAGCCGGCACGGCAGCGAGCCGTCGGGTCCGGGTGCCGGCGGACAGCACCGTCGACCACATCCGCTCGACCTCGACCACGAGCTGCGGTCGTCCGTCGGGTCCGTACGGGGCGATCCCGTCACGCACCTCGTCGGCGAGGTCGGCCAGCGGCGAACATGGCCCGCACCTGGTGCCCCGGCCGCAGCGCCGCGAGCTCTGCGGCCGTGGGCATCTCGAAGGTGTCCGGGTGCGCCGCCGCGGTCGGGCGCGGGTCGAGCAGCGCCCAGCCGCCGCGGGCGAGGACCTCCGCGAGCGGTGGGGTCCGCTCCTGCGTCATCCGGCTCCCCGGGCCGTGGTCAGCAGGTCAGCGCCGCTTGCCGCCGACCGGCTGGGCGTCGGTGGCGTCGGTGGCGTCCACGACGTCGTCGCCGTCGGTCGTGGCCTCGTCGGTCGCGGCCTCGTCGGTCGCGGTCCTCGAGGCGCCGTCGGTCGCGGCGTCGTCGACGTCCTCCGACGGCGGCCGAGCCGCCCGCGTCCGCCGTGAGGCGTCGGTGCTGGTCTGCTCGTCGGCCGGGACCTGCACGGTGTCGATGACGTCGGGGACCTGCAGCGCGAGCGCTGCCGGCGCCGCGCCGGACAGGGTCGCGAGCATCTGCCGGACGTTCGCCAGCTGGGCGTTGATCGAGTCGCGCCGGGCCGTGGCCGCGGCGAGCTCGCGCTCGGAGTCCAGGCGGACGCGGTCGGCGCGGCCCTTGGCCGAGGCGATCAGGTCGTCGGCCTGCTGGCGCGCGTCGGCCAGCAGCTGGTCGGCGTCGCGCTGGGCCTCGACCGAGACCCGCTCGGCCTCGGCGCGGGCCGACTCGGTGCGGTCCTGGGCGTCGCGCAGCTGGGCCTCGGACGACGTGGACTGCGCGGTGAAGTCGGCCTCGGCGCGCTGGCGGCGCTCGGCCAGCGTGGTCTCGAAGTCGGCGGCGGCGGCGGCCGCGGCGGCGCGCTGCTGCTCGTAGAGCGCCTCGGCCTCCTCGCGGCGGGCCGAGGCCTCGCGGTCGGCGCCGTCGAGCAGCTCGTCGACCTGGCGCTGGACGTTCTCGATCATCCGGGCGGCCTGGACGTCGGCCGCGGAGCGGGTGTCGGTGGCGTACCGGTCGGCCTCCTCGCGGACGGCGGCCGCCTGGGTCTCGGCGTCCAGCCGGAGCACCGAGACCTCCTCGGTGGCCGAGCCGCGCATCTCCTCGGCCTCGTCGCGGGCCAGCCCGAGGATCTGGGCGATCCGGCTGCCGAGGTCCTCGAAGGTCGGCGCCTGCGGCTCGGACGGCTGCGCGCGGAGCGCGGCCCGGGCCTCGTCGCGCTCGTGGCGCAGCTGGTCGAGGGTCGCCTGCTGGTCGCCGGCGCCGGCGCGGTGCTGCTCGAGCTCGGCCCGCAGGGCGTGCAGCGCCTGCTCCTGCTCGGCGAGGCGCTGGTCGACCTGGGTCGGCTCGTAGCCGCGCATCACGGTGCGGAATCGGGGGCTGTCGCTCATGTCGTCCTCTGGTGGTGAAGGTGCTGATCGGTCAGGGGGATCTCGTGCTCGTCCTGCACGGCGGCGCCGCCGTTCGCGTGCTGCTCGTGCCGGTCGTGCTCGTCGTGGTGCGTGCTGCTCGTCGTCGCGCAGCCGGTCGTCGTGGTGCTGCAGGTCGAGCGCGGCGGTCGCGCCGTCGTCCGCCGGTCGGTGTGATCGTCGCCGTCATCGTCGGTGCCGTCCGCCCCCTGCGCCTCGGCGGCCGCGGCGTCGGGCTCCTGCGCGGCGGCGTCGTCCGGCTCGAGGTCGGCCAGGCCGGCGGGCGACGCCGCTGCCGGAGACCGCGAGCGCCTCGATCACGCCCTTCAGTCCGCGCAGCTCGGCCTCGATCGTGTCGCGTCGGCGGGCCAGCGTGCTCACCCGCTGCTGCGCCTGGTCGACCTGCTCGCGCGCCGAGGAGCGCATGGCCTCGGACTCGGTGCGGGCGTGGTCGAGCTCGGCGGTGGCCTCCTCGCGCGCCTCGCGCCGGGCCTGGACGGCCTCGCGCTGGGCGGTGGCGAGCAGCGTGGCCGCCTGCTCGCGCAGCGTCCGGGCGCCGGTCTCGGCCTCGGCGAGCCGCCGCTCGGCCTGCTCGCGGGCCGCCGTCGCACGCGCCTCGGTGTCCTCGCGCAGCCGGCGCAGGTCGTCGTCGAACTGCTCACGCTCGGTGGCGAGCCGTCGGCGGGCGGTCTCGGCCTCCTCGGCGGTGCGGCCCGCGGACTCCTGCGCGGCGAGCGCGGCGGCCTCCTCCCGCTCCTGCGCGACCCGGCGCGCGCGCTCCAGGACGCCCTGCGCCGTGGCCCGGATCTCGGCGACGTGGGCGGCCGCGGCGTCGCGGGCCTCCATCCGGATCCGCTCGGCGTCGCTGGTCGCCGCGTCCTGCAGACCGGCGACGGTCTCCTGGGTCCACCGGGTCTGCTCGGCCGCCGCGGCGAGCTCGGCCTCGGCGGCGGCGCCGGCCTCGGCGCGGTGCGCCTCGGCGGCCTGCATGATCTCGGCCCGCTCCGACTCGGTGCGGGCGGTCAGCGCGTCGGCCGACTCGCGCGCCTCGCGGGTCAGGCGATCGGCCTCCGCGCGCGCCGAGGCGAGCAGGTGCTCGGCCTCGTCGTGGGCACGTCGGACCTCGTCCTGGGCCGACGCCGCGGCCTCGGAGCGCAGGCGCTCACGCTCCCCTTGCGCTGCGGCAGTGGTGGTCTCGGCCTGCTCGTGCGCCTCGGCCACCAGCCGCTCGGCCTCGGCGCGCGCCTCGGCCAGCTGCGCCTCGGCGCCGGCCGTGGCCTCCTCGAGGACGCTGCGGGCCTCGCCCCGCATCCGGTCGGCGTCGGCGCCTGGCCTCGCCGAGGATCTCCTCGCGGGTGCGCTCCGCGCCGTCGACGACGAGCGCGGCCTGCTCGGCGGCGTCGGCCACCAGCGTCCGCGCCTCGGTGGTGGCGGACTCGAGCTGGTCGCGGGCCAGCGCAGCGACTGGGCGGAGTCGGCGGCGTCGCGGCGGGCCTGCCGGGTGAGCTGCTCGGCCATCTCCTGCGCGCGCTCCAGCAGGGTGGTCGCGCGGGTCGCGACGGTGTCTGCCCCCTCCGGGGCAGCACCCTCGGTCCGGGGCGCGTCGTCCTGCACGCACCCAGCCTCGCAGACCCCCGGGGCACCCGTCCACGAGCCCTCCGCGGACCGGACGGCCCGTCACGCTCCGTGACGGCGGCGGACGCGGCTGCGGGCGCCGGACGTGCTCGAGGGCCCCGGGTCAGGGGGTGTTGACGCGGATGTCGTCGACGATCTTGCGGACCTCGGGGTACTGCTCGGCGGGGGCGGTGAACTCGGCGTAGACGTGCACGGTGGGGTCCTCGCCGCCGGCGGGGTCGAAGACGCGGCTCATCCGGACCCGCTGGAAGTCCACGCGGTAGGGGTCGGTGTCCTCGGCGAGCACGGTGCCGGGGTCGACCAGCTCGTAGCCGGTGTCGTCGCTGCGCATCGACCGCAGCAGCGCCCACTCGGCCTCGTCGCACGCCCCGTCGCAGGTGGTCACCTCGACCAGGCCGCTGGCGGCGGTGCGGGTCGGGTCGGCGGCGACGGCGTCGAAGTCCATGCAGAGGTACAGGACGCTCTCCTGCTCCTCGACGGAGCGCACGCACTGCCAGCCGTCCGGCACGCGGAACGGGAACGGCAGGCCCGCCAGCCGCAGCTCGGTCGTGGCCTCGTCCTCGCCGAACTGCTCGCCGCCGAGCCCGGGTCCCTGCGCGAGCGGTTGCTGCGGGGTGTCCGGGCCGCCGCCGGCGCTGTTGCTCGGGCTGGGCGACCCGCTCCCGCTCGGGCCCGACCCGGCTGCCGGACGGGGACGGCGACGGCGTCGGCGACGACCCCGAGGGCGACGGCGACGGCGTGCCCGTCGACCCGGACGGCGACGGCGTGGGACCGGGGTCCTCGCCACCGGACCGGGGCCAGCACGCCGACAGCAGCAGGAGCAGCAGCAGGACGAGCGCGATCGACCACGGCCAGCCACCACCACCGCCGCCACCAGGGCTGGTGCTCCGGCGTCGGCACGGCGGGTACCGCGGGCGGCGGGACGGCCGGGTAGGTCGAGCGGGCGCCGGCCCAGTGCGGGGAGAAGTCGGGTCCGGCGGCGGGCGCGGCGCCGGTGCCGGGCGGGGCGGCCGACTCCAGCAGCGGACGGGCGAGCGCAGGGCCCGAGCCGGAGGCGAGCGCCGCCCACGCGAGCGGTCCGCCGCGGCTGAGCTCGACCAGGCGGCCGGGGTTCTCGCGGGCGAGGTCCTCGACGGCCGCCGCGAACCGGTCGCGCGCCGCGGGGTCCGAGCCGGGGCCGGGCGCGAGCAGCACCAGCTCGACCTCGCGGCCGGAGCCGTCCCGACCGCTGAGGACCTGGCCGGTGGGGTCGTGTGCCAGCGCCCGGTGACGACGTAGGGACCGAGCTCGTGCGGGGTGCCGGACGGCGACGTGGCCGTGGCACCGCCGGTCCCGGGGCCGGCCGCTGCCGCGCGACCGGTGCCGCGCCCCCCTTCTCGTCCACCTCCTCATCAGACCACAGCGCGGCGGACGGGCCACCCGCTGCCGCGATCTCACAGCGGACTCCCAGGTCCTCGTCGGGTGGCCGTCCCGCGGGAGGTGGTGGAATGAGGCGGTGATCCCGGACAGGACGGACGACCCGGCCGCGCCGACCGACCTCGGCAAGGCGCCACCCGCGCAGGGCGACGCGCGGGCGGCGAGCCGTGACGACGTGGCCGCGCTGCAGCAGGCCGTCCGCGGCGTCTCGCACGTGGTCGTCGGCCAGCACGAGATGGTCGAGCGGCTGATGGTGGCGCTGCTCGCCCGCGGCCACTGCCTGCTCGAGGGGGTGCCCGGCGTCGCGAAGACCCTCGCGGTGCGGACGTTCTCGACCGTCGTCGGCGGTTCGTTCGCCCGGCTGCAGTTCACGCCGGACCTCGTGCCGTCCGACATCGTCGGCACCCGGATCTACAAGCCGAGCACCGAGGCGTTCGACACCGAGCTCGGCCCGGTGTTCGTGAACTTCGTGCTGGCGGACGAGATCAACCGCGCACCGGCCAAGGTCCAGGCCGCGATGCTCGAGCTGATGGCCGAGCACCAGGTCTCCCTCGGCGGCCGGTCCTACCCGCTGCCCGAGCCGTTCACGGTGATCGCCACCCAGAACCCGCTGGAGTCCGAGGGCGTCTACCCGCTGCCGGAGGCCCAGCGCGACCGGTTCCTGCTCAAGGTCGACGTGCCCCTGCCGCGGGCGCACGAGGAGGCCGAGATCCTGCGGCGGATGAGCGTCGACCCGCCGGTCGCGCACCAGGTGCTCGGCGTCGAGCAGGTGCTGCGGCTGCAGCACGCGGCCGACCACGTCTACGTCCACCCGCTCGTCGGCGACTACGTCGTGCGGCTGGTGATGGCCACCCGCGCACCGGTCGACTACGGCCTCGCCGACCTGCGGCACGTCCTGGAGGTGGGCGCCTCGCCGCGCGCGACCCTCGGGCTCGTCGCGGCGGCCCGGTCGCTGGCGCTGCTGCACGGCCGCGACCACGTCCTGCCGGCCGACGTCCAGGCGCTCGCCGTCGACGTCATGGCGCACCGGCTGGTGCTCGGCTTCGACGCCGTCGCGGACGGCGTGCGCACCCGCGACGTCGTCGACCAGGTCCTGCGCGTGGTGCCGCCCCCGGTCCCGACCCTGCTGCGGTGAGCGGCGTCCCGGGACCGACGCCCGCAGCCGACGGGGGCCGGGCGGCCCTCGATGAGCCGGCTGATGGCCGACCTCGCGCCGCCCGACGCGCTGCGCGCCCTGGAGCTGACGATCGTGCGCCGGCTCGAGGGGTACCTGCGCGGCGAGCACCTCGGCCTGCTGCCCGGCCCGGGCTCGCAGCTCGCCGAGGCGCGCGAGTACCAGCCGGGCGAGGACGACATCCGGCACATGGACTGGGCCGTCACCGCCCGCACGACCGTCCCGCACGTGCGCGACGTGGTGGCCGACCGCGAGCTCGAGACCTGGGCGCTGGTCGACCTCTCCGGCTCGATGCAGTTCGGCACCAGCGACGTCGGCGGCCGGGTCGGCATCGGTGGCCGCCCGCTCGACAAGCGCGACCTCGCGGTGGCGGCCGTCGCCACCGTCGGCGTCCTCACCGGCCGGGTCGGCGACCGGTTCGGCGGGTACGTGCTCTCCGACCGCGGCACCGTGCGGCACCCGGCGCGCTCCGGACGGCTCGCGCTCGCCGCGCTGCTGCGCTCGCTCACCGAGCACCCTCGCCACGAGGTCGACCCCGGCCGTCCGACGCCGGGTGTGCGGCTCGGTCCCGCGCTCGCGGCTCTGGGCGCCAGCCACCCCAGACGCGGTCTGCGCGTGGTGGTCTCGGACTTCCTCGAGCCCGGCACGCTGGCCTGGAAGGCCGCTACCGACGCGCCGCCGGACTGGGAGCGGCCGCTGCGCCGGCTCGCCGTCCGGCACCAGGTGCTGGCCGTCGAGGTGGTCGACCCGCGGGAGGGGCTGCTGCCCGACATCGGCGTCGTCGACCTCGTCGACCCCGAGACCGGCGACACCCTCGAGGTCGACACCGGCCGCGCGTCGACCCGCGAGGCGTTCGCCGCGGCCGCCGCCGCGCACCGCGAGAAGGTGCGGACGGTGCTGCGCCGGGCCGGCGTCGGCCACCTGGTGCTGCGCACCGACAGCGACTGGGTCGCCGACACCGCGCGGTTCGTGCTCACCCACCGGGTGCACGCCCACCAGCTCCACGCCGTGCGCCGGGGGGCGTGACCCCGGTGGTCCCCGACTCCTTCCTCGACGGCTGGCGGCTGTGGTTCCTGCTCGCCGTCCCCGTGCTGATCGGGCTGTACGTGTGGCGCGGCCGGCGCCGGCACGCCTACGCCCTGCGGTTCAGCGCGCTGCCGATGCTCGGCCAGGTGGCGCCCCGGCGTCCCGGGTGGCGCCGGCACGTGGTGGCGGTCGGCTCCCTGCTCACCCTCGCGGTGCTCGTCACCGCGTTCGCCCGCCCGGCGGCCGAGGTGCGGGTGCCCAAGGAGCGGGCGACGGTGGTGCTCGCCATCGACGTGTCGCTGTCGATGAACGCCGAGGACGTGGCGCCCAACCGGCTCGAGGCCGCCCAGCAGGCGGCCCGTCAGTTCGCCGACGAGCTGCCGTCGAGCATCAACCTCGGCCTGGTGACCTTCGCCGGGTCGGCGACGGTGCTCGTCCCGCCCACCACCGACCGCGCCCGGGTGAAGCAGGCGATCGACTCGATCCGGCTCGGCCCGTACACCGCGATCGGCGAGGGCGTCTTCACCGCGCTGGCCAGCCTCGACCAGGTGCCCCCGGACCCGGACGGCGAGCCCGTCCCGGCGCACCTGGTGGTGCTCAGCGACGGCGAGACCACCGTGGGCCGCCCGAACGCGGAGGCCGCGGACGCGGCGGTGGAGCAGGAGGTGCCGGTGTCGACCATCGCGTTCGGCACCCCGGACGGCACCGTCCTGATCGAGGGCCAGCAGGAACCGGTGCCGGTGAACGAGGACGAGCTGCGCCAGATCGCCGACACCACCGGCGGCGGCTTCTACGAGGCCGAGACGCTCACCGAGCTCGAGCAGGTGTACGCCGACATCGGCTCCTCGATCGGCTACGAGTCCGTGCCGTCCGAGATCACCGACCGCTGGGTCGGGCTGGCGCTCGGCTTCCTCGTGCTCACCCTCGCGGGGTCGCTCGTCTGGTTCGGGCGGCTCGCCTGACGGTCGGTCAGCACGGACCCCTTGCTGCTGTGGACAACCGGGTGGTCACGTCGGCGGGCGTGTCTACTCTCGTGGCACGAGGTCCCGCACTCCGCGGGACGCCACCGGGGGTCTCCCTCGGCAGACGCGAGGGGAAGGGGCCAGCCGATGTCCGGTGAGCTCAGCAAGCAGGAAGCCGCGCTGATCAACGCGGCCAAGAAGGTCAACGAGGCCCAGGGCGACCTCAACGCCGAGCTGCGCTCGATGGAGAACAAGCTCGGGGACATCAAGCAGCAGTGGCGCGGCTCGGGCTCCAACGCCTTCGACGCCGTCCTGACGCAGTGGAAGACCGAGCAGAACAAGCTCGTCGCCGCGCTGACCGAGTTCGAGACCGAGCTGATGAAGTCCGAGGAGGGCTACGTCGCCACGGACGAGGACCAGTCGGCGGTCCTGAACAAGTACATGTCCCAGATGAACGAGAAGTGAGGGGGGAGATCACCGTGGGTGGAGAGCTGAAGGTCAACTTCGCGCACCTGGACCAGGTCGCGACGGACATCAAGCAGGGCGCGGGACGGATCGACGCGCGCCTGACCCGGCTGGAGAACGAGCTCGCCTTCCTGCGCTCGGACTGGACCGGTGAGGCGCGCGAGTCGTACGGGGCCGCGAAGAAGAAGTGGGACGGCGCCACCGAGCGGATGAACGTCATCCTGACCGACCTGTCGCAGGCGGTGCACGAGGCGCGGATCCGCTACGAGGAGACCGAGAAGAAGAACACCGGTCGCTTCGCCGGCTGACCACCAGCACGCTCACGACGGCGGGGACGCGAGATCGCGTCCCCGCCGTCGTCGCGTCCGCCCCGCCCTGTCCGGCCCAGGGCGAGGTCGGAGCATCGATACGCTGTGCCCGCCGCCGGTGGTGTGGACGGCTGCCGGGACGACCCGGCCCCGCCCGGGGCCGACGACGCGAGGGGGACGCCGGGTGACGGCGACGCACGAGGGCACCGGCCTGGTCCGGGTCAGCGTGGTGCGCGGCACGCGCCGCAGCGACCTCGCCGTGCCGGGAGCGGTGCCCGTGGCCGACCTGCTGCCCGAGCTCGTGGCGGCCGTCGGCGCGCTCGACCCGTACACGGTGCACGGCGGGTACCGGCTGGTCCGCAGCGACGGCGTCCTGCTCCGGCCCGACCAGGGCCTGGTGGCGCAGGGCGTCGAGGACGGCCACGTGCTGACCGTCGACGTCGGCGCCGACGACGTCGCCCCCAAGGTCTACGACGACGTCGTCGAGGCCGTCGCCGACTCGATCGAGCGGCAGACCCGGCCGTGGAGCGACGCCTCCAGCCGCCGCACCGCGCTGGGCGTCGCCTCCCTCGTCCTGCTGGTCGGCGCCGCCGCGCTCGCCGCGCTGCGCGCCGAGGGGCTGCCGGTCGCGCTCGCGGGCGCTGGTGCTCTCGGTGCTGCTGCTCACCGCCGGCGCCGTGCTCGAGCGCGGCCAGCAGGCGCACGAGCCCGCCGTCGTGGCCCTCTGGGGCGCGGTCGTCCTCGCCGGGGTGTGCGGGCTCGCGCTCGGCAGCCTCGCCGAGGTGGCGACCCTCTCGCTCGCGGCGCTCGGCGTGATGGTGCTGGTCGTCTCGGGCGTCGGCATGCTCGCGCTGGCCGCCGACCGCGCCGTCCTGCTGCCCGGGGTGGTCCTGGGTGCGGTGCTCGCGGCCGTCGGCGCCCTCACCAGCACGACGGGGGTCGGGCTGTCGGAGTCGGCCGCCGTGGTCGCGGCGGTGGCGGTGGTGGCCGGGTCGGTCGTCCCGTGGGCCGCGATGGGCACCACCTCGCTGCAGGTGCCGCAGCCGCGCAGCGACGCCGAGATCGTCGCCGACCCCGCCCCGCTCGACGGCGCCGCCGTCGACCGGCAGGTCCGGATGGGCCGCACGGTGCTCGTCTCGCTCACCGTCACGGTCGCGCTCGTGCTCGCCGCGTGCACCTGGCTGCTGGTCGGGCTCGGCCTGTTCGGCTTCCTCGTCGTGGTGGTCTCGGCGGTCGCGCTGGCCCTGCGCACCCGCCAGTACCGCGACAGCCTGGAGGTGCTGGTCGGCTTCGGCGGGGCCACCCTCGCGCTGCTCGTCGCCACCGTCTCCGCCGTGGCGCTGCACCCGGGCTGGCGGGTCCCGCTCGCTGCCGTCCTCGTCGTCACCGCCGCGGTCCTGCTCGTCGTGGCCTCGCTGCCGCGCACGCCGAGCGTGCGGGTCGCCCGGCTCGGCGACCTCGTCGAGGGCTTCGCCCTGGTCAGCCTGCTGCCGCTCGTGGTCGCCGCCCTCGGGTTCTTCCCGGGCACCTGAGCGTGGCCACCAAGCGCGACCTCGTCGAGGCGCACTCCTACAACCGCCGACGGCTGGTCACGGCGTTCCTCAGCGGCGCCCCCGGTGGGCGCGAGGTCGAGCCGGCCCGCCCGGGGCGGGCGGTCGTGGCCGGAGCCGCGCTGGCGGTGCTCGTCGTGCTCGGGGCCGTGCTGGTGGGGCTGTTCCGTCCGGGGCTGGAGGACGACTGGGACCAGAACAAGCTGATCATCAGCAAGGACACCGCCGCGCGGTACGTGGTGCTCGGCGACGGCGTGCTGCACCCCGTGCTCAACGCCGCGTCGGCGCGGCTGCTGCTGCCCGAGGGCGGGTTCGAGGTGCTGCTCGTGCCCTCGACCGAGCTGGCGGGCAAGCGGATCGGCGAGACCGTCGGCATCGCCGGCGCACCGGACACGCTGCCCGCGCCCGACGCCCTCGTGCAGTCGGGCTGGACCTCGTGCATCGACGACGAGCAGCAGACCCGGCTCCGCCTGTCGTCCGACGCCGACGTCACCCCGGTGGGCAGCACGCAGGCCCAGGTGGTCACGGTCAACGACCAGACCTGGGTGCTGTGGGGCCAGGGGCGGTTCCTCGTCCCGGCCGAGCAGCGCATCGCCGTCCTGCGGCCGCTCGGGCTCGACGGCGTCGAGCCGCGCCCGGTGCCCGGCAGCTGGCTCGACCTGTTCCCCGAGCTCGACCCGCTCGTCCCGCTGACCGTCCCCGGTGACGGCGAGCCGTACGCCGGCGCCGGTGCGCAGGGCGCCCGCGTGGGCACCGTGATCGAGGTCGGCAGCGGCGACGGGCTGCAGCGCTTCGTCCTGACCCGCGACGGGCTGGCGCAGCTCAGCGACGTGGGGTGGCAGCTGCGGCAGGCGGCCTCGGCGCAGCCCGCCGTGCAGGCCACGCAGGCCGAGCTCGCCGACGTGCCCACCGCCGCCGTCCCGTACCCGACGACCTGGCCGGAGCAGGTGCCCGCGCCGTTCGAGGGCGCCTCGACCTGCGCGGTGCTCACCGCCGGCACCGACGAGGCGCCGCAGGTCGAGCTGGCCGTCCCCGGCGAGGAGCGCCGGGCCGGACGGCACCGGCGCGGTGTCGGTGCAGAGCGGCCACGGCGCGCTCGTGCGGGGCGTCACCGGGTCGAGCCAGGACGGCACCGTCTACCTCGTCGACCCCACCGGCACCCGGTTCGCGCTCGACCCCGGCACCGACGGGCGTCGAGGCCGTCAGCGGACGCCTCGGCTACGCCACCGTGACGCCGACCCTCGTGCCGCAGCCGTGGGTCGAGGCGCTCGGCGACGGCCCCGCGCTCAGCACCGCGGCGGCGCAGGCGGTGGCGGAGGGCGGCGGCTGATGCCCGCGCGCACCGGCCGGCCGGCGACGTGGAGCCTCGCGACGAGGAGGCTCGCGACCGTGCTGGCGTCGACCGGGCTGCTCGCCGCCGCGGTGGTCTCGCCGGCCGCCGCGTCGCAGCCCGTCGAGGAACCACGCTGCACCGACGACGTCTCCCGGCTGATCGCGCGCTCGCCGGAGCCGCTGCGGGCGATGGCCGTGCAGGACCTGTGGGCCGACGGCGCCCTCGGCCGCGGGATCACCGTGGCCGTCGTGCACGCAGGCGTCGACGGCGGCGCCCCGCACCTGGCGGGTGCCGCTGGAGCCCGGGCGCTCGTTCGTCCCGGGCGACGACGACCCGACCGGCCGCAGCACGGTGGTCGACGAGGGCACGGCGCTCGCGTCGGTGATCGCGGGACGCGAGGTGCGCGGCTCGGGGGTCGTGGGCGTGGCGCCGCAGGCCACGGTGCTCCCGGTGCGCTGGTACGTCTCGGACGACTCCGAGGAGCCGGGCGGGTCCAAGCAGTCCGCCGGCGTCGCCCGGCTGGCCGAGGCGATCGCGTGGTCGGCCGACGACGGCGCCGACGTCGTCGTGGTGCCCAACGCGGTGACGGCGCCCGACCCGGCGCTCGAGGCGGCCGTCGCCCGGGCGCAGGAGGCCGGCGCGCTGGTGGTGGCGAGCGCGGGCGACAGCACCGACGGCGAGCCGCGGTGGCCCGCCGCGTACCCGGGCGTCCTCGGCGTCACCGGGGTGTCCAGCGACGGCGAGCCGGTGCAGGAGCCGACCCGCGGCGAGCACGTGGCCGTCGCCGCGCCCGGTGACGACGTCGTGGCGGCCGGCACCGGCGAGCGCGACTGCGTGGTGGTGGCCGCCGACGAGGAGCCGGCCTCGGAGTGGGCGGTCGGGTACCTGGCCGGCGCGGCGGCCGCGGTCTGGTCGGGCCTGCCGGGCGCGGGCGCGCAGGAGGTGGCCTACCGGCTGCTCGCCAGCGCCGAGCGGCCGCGCCAGTCCGCCCGCACCGACACCGCCGGGTGGGGCGAGGTGCGCCCGTACGCCGCGCTGACGCTCACGCTCGACCCGTCGCGTCCCGGACCGGCGTTCCCCGGTGCGGTCGCCGCGCCCGCCCCGGACGGCGTGCGCACGATCGAGGCCGGCCGGGCCGTGCGTCGACCCGGCCGCGCCGCAGCGCCGGGCCGTCGTCTGGTGGGGTCTGCTCGGGCTGGCCGCGCTCGGGCTGCTGGTGCTGCTCACCCGCTGGAACCGGTTGACCGAGGCCGCCGCCGGAGCGCGCCGTGGCTGACCGCGACCCCGTGGCGCCGCGACGCCGAGGAGCCGGCACCGGGGAGCCGGACGAGGACGCAGGAGCCGGACGCCGAGCGCCGCAGCGCCCGGCGGAGACCGACGAGCCGCCGGTGATCCCCGACCGGTCGTCGGACGACCGCGACGAGGGCTGGGGCGGTCGCGGCGACGGCGGCGACCGCGACGACGACTGGTACGAGCGGGAGCGCCCACCCCACTGGTGACGTGGCGGGACCCGCCACCGCAGCGTGCGGGACGGGTCCTGGGTGGAGCGGGCGGGTCGGGTCAGAGGCCCTTGGTGGCCTGGCCGGCGAGCAGGTCGCGGATCTCCTTGAGGAGCTGGACGTCCTCGGGCGGCGCGGCGTCCTCCTCGACCTTGGCGTAGCGGCGCTTGGCGGCCTCGTACGGGGTGACGATGAAGAAGTAGACGACGGCGGCCACGAGCAGGAACGCGACCAGGGCGGTGAGGAACGGTCCGACGGTGCTGAAGCCGCCCGGCGCCCAGGTGTCGAAGCTCGGCGCTCCGCCGGCCTTGGTGATGAGCTCGAGGATGATGGCGGTGAACGCGGTCACGAGGGTCGCGAACGCGGCGCCCACGATGAACGCCACCGCGAGCTCGATGAGGTTGCCCCTCATGATGAAGTCCTTGAAGCCCTTCATGGGTCGTGCCCTTCCGTCGAGCCGAGGGTGCGAGGTCGGGGCCAACCTAGCGCCGCGCGAGCACGGGTGGAACGCGCCGCGCACGACCCGCAGGGTGCCGCGGAGCGGTCAGGACCCGCCGAGCAGCACCGCGCCGACGGGGCCGGCGGCGGCGAGGTCCGCGGCGTCGCGCTCGTCGACCTGCACCAGCACCGCGACCGCGTCCCCGCTCTCGCCGACGAGCACCCCGCCGGCGTCGGCCGGTGCCACGTCGAGCACGGTCACCGCGGCGGACACGGCGGGAACGGCGCCGCCGCTGCCCGCCGAGGTCGTCGCCGGGCGCCCCGCCGTCCACCGCCGCGGTGCAGCCGGAGCCGCTGACCGACCGCGAGCCACGGCCGCACCTGCGCCGGCAGCTGCACCGCCACGGCCGCCTGGCCCGGCGGCAGCGCCGCGACCAGTCCCGGCCCGACCACCCGGACGTCGGTGAGAGCCTCCCCGGCCCGCACCGGCGAGGCCAGCCGGACGCCCTCGAGCAGGTCGGCGGCCAGTGCGCCGTCGGGCACCGCGGACCGCGGGGCGGGCACCGTGACCAGGTCGGCCGCCTCGACCACGTGCCCGGCGGGCAGGTCGTGGCCGGCGGTCACCAGCAGGCCGTCGGCCGGCTCGGGCACGGCCGCGCGGACGGCGACCGCCGCGGCCAGGGCGAGCAGGACCGCGGACGCCCAGCGCCGGTGCCGTCGCAGCCGCCGGCGCCACGGGGTGGGGGCGGCGGGCACGTCAGGGCAGCTCGAACGGCAGCGTCTGGCCGTCGACCGCGTGCCGGCACGCGCACGCCGCGGCCTCGCGGCGACTCCTCGTCGGGCAGGGAGGCCACCGTGGCCCGGACGAGGTCCTTGAGGCGCTCGACGTTGCGGCCGAACACCTCCAGCACCTCGGCGTGCGTGACCGCCTCGCCGCCCTCGACCCCGGCGTCGTGGTCGGTGACCAGGGCGACCGTGGTGAAGCAGACCGCGAGCTCGCGGGCCACGGCGGCCTCGGGCATCGTCGTCATCCCGACGAGCGACCACCCTGCCGCGGCGTGCCACCGCGACTCGGCCCGGCTGGAGAAGCGGGGACCGTTGACGACCACCAGCGTCCCGCCGTCGACGGCCGGCTCGCCGCCCGAGGTCGCGGCGCCCAGCACGGCCTCGCGCCCGAGCGGGCAGAACGGGTCCGCGAACGAGACGTGCACGACGTGCCCCGCCCGGTCGTCCGCGCCGTCGTAGACGGTGTGCTCGCGCCCCCAGGTGCGGTCGACCACCTGGTCGGGGACGACCACGGTGCCCGGCCCGAGCTCGGGGCGCAGCGACCCGACCGCGCACGGCGCGACGACCTGGCGGACACCGACGGCGCGCAGCGCCCACAGGTTGGCGCGGTAGTTCACCCGGTGCGGCGGCAGCCGGTGGTCGCGGCCGTGCCGCGGCACGAACGCCACCGGACGGCCGTCGACCGTGCCGACCACGGGGTGCTCGCTGGGCTCGCCGAACGGGGTCTCGACCCGCACCTCGCGCGCGTCGTCGAGGAAGGAGTAGAAGCCCGAGCCGCCGATGACGCCGACCTCGGCCGGACGGGTGCGCTGCTGCATGCCGGGGACGCTAGCCGTCCGACCGGGGCGTCGGTCGACGCAGACCCGGCGGGGTGTGGACGGCGCCGGCGCCTGTGGACGGGCGGTCGGGTCAGCCCGAGGCCGCGGACGAGCCGGACGACGAGCGACGCCTTCGTGCTGCTCGACGAGCCGGAGTCCTTCGAGGCGCCGGACGTCGAGCCGGGGTCCTTGGTGGTCGGGCTCGACGAGCCGGAGTCCTTCGAGCCGGAGTCCTTCGAGCGGGAGTCCTTCGAGCCGGAGTCCTTCGAGCCGGAGTCCTTCGACGAGCCCTCGGAGGCCGGCGAGGTGCTCGAGGAGCCGCCGCGCGAGTCGGTGCGGTAGAAGCCGGAGCCCTTGAACACGATGCCGACCGAGCTGAACAGCTTGCGGACGCGCCCCTCGCACTCGGGGCACTCGGTGAGGGCGTCGTCGGTGAACGACTGGTGCACCTCGAACCGGTTGTCGCAGGCGGTGCAGGCGTAGGCGTACGTCGGCACGGTGGGCTCCTTCGGTCTGTCGCTCGGGCCGCGCACCCGGCGGTCGCCGGCCCGACGGGCTGGCACTCCGGTGGCGCGAGTGCCAATGCTAACGCGTGCCGGGGGGTCGCTGTTCCTCGTCGGACCGCGAGACCCGGGTCCAGGGCAGCCGCGGGCGGCGACGAGGGGGACGGGCGTCGGCGGCGCGCCCGCGCCACTGCGCCAGGCGACCCTCCTCGCTCAGCACGTGGAGGCGCCGCTCGGTGGCCTTCCGCACCGGGCCGGGGCAGATCACCATCAGCTGGTCGCCGCGGCGCAGGCGGGTGCCCTGCTGCGGCACGAACGAGGTCCCGTCGCGGACGACGAGGGAGACGCCGGCGCCCTTGGGCAGCCGGAGCTCGAACAGCTCCATCCCGTGCAGCCTCGACCCGGGCCCCACGCCCACGGTGAGCACCTGGGCGTCGATCGCCCCGAGCGGGGAGCTCTCCACCTCGAGGTCCTGCGGGGCGTCGGCGGCCAGCCGGAGGCGTCGGGCCACCCGGGGCAGCGTCGGCGCCTGCACGAGGGTGAACACCACGACCAGGACGAAGACGAGCTCGAACAGGCCCTCCGTGCCGGGCGCGCCCAGCTGCACCGGCACGGTGGCCAGGACGATCGGCACCGCCCCGCGCAGCCCCGCCCAGGACAGGAAGGCCTGGTCGCGCCAGGAGTAGCCGAGCCAGCTCACCGAGGCGACCACGGACAGCGGGCGGGCGAGCAGCAGCAGCACGGTGCCGATCACCAGCGCCGGCACCACCTGGTCGAGCAGGTCGCTGGGCGAGACCAGCAGGCCGAGCAGCACGAACAGCCCGATCTGCGCGAGCCAGCCGAGCCCCTCGGCGAAGCCGCGGACCGTGGGCCGGTGCGGCAGGTCGGCGTTGCCCAGCACGAGCGCGGCGAGGTAGACGGCGAGGAACCCGCTGGTGTGCAGGACGTCGGCGGCGCCGTACGCGAGGGCGCAGAACGCCAGCACGGCGATCGGGTACAGGCCCGACGACGGCAGGGCGACGCTGCGGAGCATCCGGGCGCCCAGCCAGCCCAGACCCAGCCCGATCGCGGCGCCGCCGGCCAGCTCGGCGCCGGCCTCGAGCACCACCAGCGCGGGGTGGTGCAGGTCGTCGCCGTCCGCCGCTGCGCTCAGCGCCACCACGAGGATGACGACCGGCGCGTCGTTGAACCCCGACTCGGCCTCGAGCATGCCGGCCGAGCCGGCGCGGCAGCGGCACCACGCGCAGCACCGAGAACACCGCCGCGGCGTCGGTCGAGGCGAGCGACCGCGCCGAGCAGGAACGCCTGCACCCACCCCACCCCGAGCAGGACGTGCGCGCCGAGCGCCGACCACGAGCACCGACACCGCCGTCCCCACGGTGGCCAGCACGCTCGCCGGCACGACCGCGGACCGGATCGTCGACCACCTGGTGGTCAGGCCGCCCTCGGCCAGGATCACCGCGAGCGCGGCGTACCCGAGCACCGTGGTGAGCTCGAAGTTCTCGAAGGCGATGCCGAGCCCGCTCTCGCCGAGCAGGATCCCGAGCCCGAGGTAGAGCAGCAGCGACGGCGTGCCGGTGCGGGTCGACAGCCGGACGGCCCCGACCGCGAGCAGCAGGACGAGCGAGCCGCCGAGGACGGCGACCCCCAGCTCGTCGACGTTCACGTGGTGGTCCTCCGCTGGCTGGTGGGCAGTCCGGCGTGGCCGGAGGGTCCGCGACGCGCGGCGGGTGGAGGGTGGGCGGTCCGCACAGTCTAGGTCGTTACGCTCTGTGGGTGCCTGGGCTCCGACGCATCGCCTTCGCCGCCGTGGCGCTGCTGCTCGCGGTGGTCCTCGTCGTCGTCGTCACCGTGGTGGTCACCGTCCGCCGTCCGCTGCCGGACTGGTCCGGCGCGGTCGAGGTCCCCGGCCTGTCGGCCGACGTGGAGGTGCTGCGCGACGCGCGCGGCGTCCCGCAGATCTACGCCGACACCGCGGGCGACCTGTTCTACGCGCAGGGCTACGTCCACGCCCAGGACCGGTTCTTCGAGATGGACCTGCGCCGCCACATCACCGCCGGCCGACTGTCGGAGCTCGTGGGCGAGAACGCCGACGCGCTCGAGGCCGATCGCGTCGTGCGCACGCTCGGCTGGCGCCGGGTCGCCGAGCAGGAGCTGCCTCTGCTGGCGCCGAGCACCCGCGAGTACCTGCAGGACTACGCCGACGGCGTCAACGCCTACGTGGACGGCCGTTCGCCCGCCGACCTGTCGGCCGCCTACTCGGTGCTCGACCTCGCCGGCGACGTCCCCGAGATCGAGCCGTGGACCCCGGTCGACTCCCTGGCGTGGCTCAAGGCGATGGCCTGGGACCTGCGCAGCAACTACGACGAGGAGCTGGGCCGGGCGATCGCCTACGGCCGCGTCGGCGACGTCGCGCTGGTGGACACGCTCTACCCGCCGTACCCGGCCGACACCCACACCCCGATCCTGCCCGGCGACGGGCCGGCGGGTGCGTCGCTGGCGGGCGCGCTGCGCGCCCAGGGCGACGCCGCGGCCGCTGACGCGACGTCGGCCGCCGCACCGGGCGAGGGGGCATCGGGTGAGGCGGCACCGGACGCGGACACCCTGCGCGCCGTCCGGGCGGGGCGCTCGGCGCTGGAGTCGGCGCAGGCCGCGCTCGACGCCGTGCCCGACCTGCTCGGCAGGGGCGACGGCGTCGGCTCGAACTCCTGGGTCGTGTCCGGGACGCACACCGAGTCCGGCCGGCCGCTGCTGGCCAACGACCCGCACCTGTCGCCGGGCATGCCGAGCATCTGGTACCAGGTCGGCCTGCACTGCACCCAGGTCGACGACGCCTGCCCGTTCGAGGTCGCGGGCTTCTCCTTCTCCGGGCTGCCCGGCGTGGTCATCGGCCACAACGCCGACATCGCCTGGGGGATGACCAACCTCGGCCCCGACGTCAGCGACTTCTTCCTCGAGGACGTCGCCGACGAGACCTACCTGCGCGACGGGCAGCAGGAGCCGATCGAGACCCGCGACGAGACGATCCGGGTCGCGGGCAGCAACGACGTGCCGTTGACCGTGCGCTCCACCGTGCACGGACCGATCGTCTCCGACGTCCTGGACACCCTCGACGAGGCCGGGGCCGAGGCGCCGACACCCGACCCGGCCCCGTTCAGCCCCGAGGGGTACGCCGTCTCCCTCTCGTGGACGGCCCTGACGCCCGGGCGGACGGCCGACGCGGTCTTCGCCCTCAACCAGGCGACGAACTGGGACGAGTTCCGTTCTGCCGCAGAGCTGTTCGAGGTGCCGTCTCAGAACCTGGTGTACGCCGACACCGATGGCAACATCGGCTACCAGGCACCGGGGAAGATCCCCGTCCGGCGCCCGGGGAGCGGTCTCGGCCAGGCCGACGGCACCTGGCCGCGTCCGGGCTGGAGCTCGGACTGGGACTGGCAGGGGTACATCCCGTTCCGCGACCTGCCGTCGGTGCGCAACCCCGACGAGGGCTTCGTCGTGGCCGCCAACCAGCAGGTGATCGGCGCGGGGTACGCGTACCGGCTCACGTCCGACTGGGACTACGGCTACCGCTCGCAGCGCATCCGCGACGTCCTCACCGAGAAGATCGCGGCCGACGAGAAGCTCGACGCCGCCGACATGAACGAGCTGCAGACCGACACCACGAACGGGTTCGCCGACGTGCTCGTGCCGAGCCTGCTCGCGGCCCCGCCGGTCGACGGCGACAGCACCGCGACCCGGCAGTTCACGGCCGAGGCGGTCCAGCTGCTGCGTCCGTGCGTCAACGGCGCCGACCCGTGCTGGGACGGCACCCAGCCGGCCGACTCGGCCGCGGCCGCGTACTTCAACGCGGTGTGGAGCAACCTGCTGCGGCTGACCTTCCAGGACCAGCTGCCCGAGTCCATCCACCCCGACGGGGGCGGCCGCTGGTTCGAGGTGGTCACCGCCCTGCTGGCCGACAAGGACAGCCCGTGGTGGGACGACGCCAGCACCCCCACGATCACCGAGTCTCGCGACCAGGTGATCGGGCAGGCGCTCAAGGACGCCCGGCTCGAGCTCACCGCGAGCCTCGGCAAGGACCCGGCGAAGTGGGAGTGGGGCAAGCTCCACACGCTGCAGCTGGAGCAGCAGCCGCTCGGCGGGGAGAGCATCCCGGGCCCCGTCCGCACGCTGTTCAACTCGGGCACGTACCGGACGGGCGGCGGGTCCTCCATCGTCCTGGCGACCGGCTGGGACGCCTCCGAGCAGGGCTCGTACGTCGTCGACTGGGTGCCGTCGATGCGGATGGTGGTCGACCTCGACGACCTCGACGGGTCCACCTGGGTCGACCTCACCGGCGTCTCCGGCCACCCCTGGAGCGGCCACTACGGCGACCAGACCGACGCCTGGGCGTCCGGCGAGACCTTCCCGTGGCCGTTCGGCCGTCGGCAGGTCGAGAACGCGACCGAGGACACCCTGACGCTCCGACCGACGCCACAGGGCGGCTAGCCGAGAACGACCCAGCCCGACGGCGTCAGCACGGCGTCGACCCGGCGGTCGTGCGGCGCGGACGGCACCTCGCCGGCCGCCAGCAGCTCGTCGTCGTGCACCACGGCCACCACCAGCGGCCCCTCCGGGTGCGGCGGCAGGTCGGCCAGCGCCCGGTCGTAGAAGCCCCCGCCCTGCCCGAGCCGGACCCCGTCGCGGCCGGCCGCGAGGGCCGGGACGAGCACGACGTCGTCGGCGGCCGAGACGGAGGTCGGCGGTGCGGACCGCGCCCGCCGGGTCCGGCTCCGGGAGGCGCAGGCCGCCGGGCAGCTCCCGCCCCGGGCGCAGCGTGCCGGTGTCCGGCGCCCACACCAGCTCGCCCGGTCCGGCCACCACCGCGAGCAGCACCCGGATCCCGTTCTCCCGCAGGCGACGTCGCAGCGGCTCCAGGTCGGGCTCGCCGGGTACCGCCGCGTAGGCGAGCACCGTGCCCGTGCGGGCGTCGAGCAGCGTCCGCACAGGGGGTGCTGCGGCGGCGACCCGGTCGAGGAGCCGGGCGGTGCCGGGGTCGCTCGCGGCCGCTGCCCGGGCGCGACGAAGCCGCTGGCGTGAGGCCTTCTTCGCGGCGGCCACGTGTCGCGCGTCCGGGTCGGGCATCTCGCCAGTGTGGGCCACGGACCACCCGGATAGCCTGCGGGCATGAGCCAGCGCCCCGTCCGCAAGGCCGTCATCCCGGTGGCGGGCCTCGGCACCCGTTTCCTGCCCGCCACCAAGGCCACGCCCAAGGAGATGCTGCCGGTCGTCGACAAGCCGGCGATCCAGTACGTCGTGGAGGAGGCCGTCGCGGCGGGCCTCGACGACGTGCTGATGATCACCGGACGCAGCAAGCGCTCGCTGGAGGACCACTTCGACCACGCGGTCGAGCTCGAGATGGCCCTGAAGGAGAAGGGCGACGACGAGCGGCTGAGCCGCGTGCAGGAGTCGACGGCTCTCGGCGACATCCACTACGTGCGTCAGGGCAACCCGCGCGGCCTCGGGCACGCGGTGCTGTGCGCGCAACGCCACGTCGGGTCCGAGCCGTTCGCGGTCCTGCTCGGCGACGACCTGATCGACCCGCGGGACCCGTTGCTGCAGAAGATGCTCGAGGTGCGTGCGGAGCACGGCGGCTCGGTGGTGGCGCTGCTCGAGGTGCCGCACGAGCAGATCAGCATGTACGGCTGCGCGGCGCTCGACCCGGGCGACTCCGAGGGCGACGTCGTCCGCATCACCGACCTGGTCGAGAAGCCGGACCCGCAGGACGCGCCGTCCGACCTCGCGATCATCGGGCGGTACGTGCTCGACCCGTCGGTCTTCGAGGTGCTCGAGCGCACCGAGCCCGGGCGCGGCGGCGAGATCCAGCTCACCGACGCGCTGCAGGTGCTGGCCGGCGCCGACGCGGCGAAGGGCGGCGGCGTGCGGGGCGTGGTGTTCCGCGGCCGTCGCTACGACACCGGCGACCGGCTCGACTACCTCAAGGCCGTGATCCGGATCGCCAGCGAGCGCGAGGACCTCGGCCCGGACCTGCGGAAGTGGTTGCAGGAGTTCGTGAACGAGATGTCCTCTTGAGGTCGGTCGACGACCACCTCGCGCTGGCCCTGGCGACGGTGCGGGTCGTCCGCGCGATCGACCTGGCGCTGCCGGACGCGCTCGACTGCGTCCTGGCCGCCCCCACCGAGTCGGCAGTGTCGCTCCCGGGCTTCGACAACTCCTCCATGGACGGCTACGCCGTGGTCGCGGCCGACCTGACCGGGGCGAGCGACGCCGCGCCCGTGGTCCTGCCCGTGGTCGGCGACCTGCCCGCGGGGGTCCGCGAGGTGCCGGCGATGTCGCAGGGCAGCGCCGTCCGGATCATGACCGGGGCTCCGCTGCCCCGGGGCGCCGACGCCGTCGTCCCGGTCGAGTGGACCGACGCCGGCACCGTCCGGGTCGGCATCACGCGCGCGCCGACGCTCGGTCAGAACATCCGCCGCGTGGGCGAGGACGTCGTCGCCGGCCAGGCGCTGGTCGCGGCGGGGACGCGTCTCACCGCGCGCCACCTCGGGCTGCTCGCCGCCACCGGGCACGACCGGGTGCGGGTTCACCCGCGGCCGCGGGTGGTCGTGATGTCCACCGGCAGCGAGCTGGTCCAGCCGGGACGCGCCCTGCGCGACGGCCAGATCTTCGAGTCCAACTCCTACGCCGCTCGCGGCCGCCGTCACCGACACCGGCGCCCTCGCGTACCGGGCGCCGCTGGTCGCCGACGACGCCCGCGACCTTCGTCGACGCCCTCGAGGACCAGACGATGCGGGCCGACGCGATCATCACCACCGGCGGGGTCAGCGCGGGCGCGTACGACACCGTCAAGGAGGTGCTGTCGCGGCTCGGCACCGTGTCGCTTCGAGAAGGTGGCGATGCAGCCCGGGATGCCGCAGGGGCTCGGCCGCGTGGGCGACCGCGTGCACGACGACGGCGTGGCGGGCGTCCCGATCTTCACCCTGCCCGGCAACCCGGTGAGCGCCTACGTCTCGTTCGAGGTCTTCGTGCGCCCCGCTCTGCGGAAGATGATGGGCGAGAGCTCGTTGCACCGGCCGCTGGTGCGCGCCACCGCCACCCGGGGGTGGACCTCCCCGCCGGGCAAGCGCCAGTTCACCCGGGTCGTGGTCGAGGGCGCCGTCGGCGGCTTCAGCGTGACGCCGGTGGGCGGGCACGGCTCGCACCTCGTCAACGACCTGTCCGTCGCCAACGGCCTCGCCGTCGTGCCCGAGGAGGTCACCGAGGTCGCGGCCGGCGACATCGTCCGCTGCATGCTGCTCGAGCGCGGTCGACGATGAGACCGGCTGGGGGAGAAGAGGTCACGGGCGGTTCCGGCCTCACGCACGTCGACGCCGCCGGCCACGCGCGGATGGTCGACGTCAGCGCCAAGCCCGTCACCGCCCGGGAGGCGACCGCCCGGGGCCGCGTGCTGTGCAGCCCCGAGGTCGTGGCGGCGCTGCGGTCCGGCACCGTGCCCAAGGGCGACGCGCTGGCCGTCGCCCGGATCGCCGGCATCCAGGCCGCCAAGCGGACGCCCGAGCTGGTGCCGCTGGCGCACCCGGTGGCCGTGCACGCGGTCGAGGTCGTGGTCGACGTCGTCGACGACGGGGTCGAGATCGCGGCCACGGTGCGCACGGCCGACCGCACCGGCATCGAGATGGAGGCGCTGACCGCGGTGGCCGTCGCCGGTCTGGCGGTGGTCGACATGGTCAAGGCCATCGACCGCGGCGCCCGGATCACCGACGTCCGCGTGGTGGCCAAGAGCGGAGGACGGTCGGGTGACTGGCGTGAGTGAGGACGCGGGCCGGGCGCTCGTCGTGGTCGCGTCCACCCGGGCGGCCGCCGGCACCTACGAGGACCGGTCCGGTCCGGTGCTGGTGGAGGGTCTGCGCGCCATGGGTTTCCGCGCCGACGGCCCTCTCGTCGTCGCGGACGGCGACCCGGTCGGTGACGCCCTGCACCAGGCGGTGGCCGACCGGTACGACGTGGTCCTGACCACGGGCGGCACCGGGCTGACGCCCACCGACCTGACGCCCGAGGTCACCCGTCCCGTGCTCGACCGCGAGATCCCCGGGCTCGCCGAGGCGATCCGCGCCGCCGGGACGGCCAAGGGCGTGCCGACCGCGGCCCTGTCGCGCGGGCTCGCCGGTGTCGCGGGCCGCACCGTCGTGATCAACCTGCCCGGCTCGGCCGGCGGCTGCCGCGACGCCCTGGAGGTGCTCGCGCCCGTGCTCGCCCACGCCGTCAGCCAGGTGCGCGGGGGCGACCACCCGAGGCAGGGCTGACGTGCCCGGGAGCCAGACCTGGCCGCTCCGCATCGAGCTCGACGACGTCGTGCTGCGCCCCCTCCGGCTGCGCGACGCGCGCGCCTGGCGGCGGCTGCGGTCGGACAACGCGGCCTGGCTCGCGCCGTGGGAGGCCACCAGCCCGGACCCGGACACGCCCCTGCGCGGCTTCGCCTCGATGGTGCGGCAGGGGCACCGGTCCGCGCGCGAGGGCACGGCCCTCCCGCTGGCGATCGAGGTGGACGGACGCCTCGCGGGCGTCGTGAGCCTGTCGGGCGTGGTGTGGGGGTCGCTGCGCGGCGGGTCGATCGGCTACTGGATCGACCGCTCGGTGGCCGGCCGCGGCATCGTCCCGACGGCCGTCGCGGCGCTGACCGACCACTGCTTCGACGTCGTCGGCCTGCACCGCGTGGAGATCAACATCCGCCCCGAGAACACCGCGAGCCTGCGCGTGGTGGCCAAGCTCGGGTTCCGCGACGAGGGCCTGCGCCGCAGCTACCTGCACATCGACGGCGGCTGGCGCGACCACCGCACCTTCGCCCTGACCGCCGGCGAGGTCCCGGGCGGCCTTCTCGCCCGGTGGCGGTCACTGCAGGACGGCTGACGGTCCCGTTCGGCCCCAGTCACACCCGTCACTCACGACACACCGCCCGTGCTCCCGGACGCCGGTGGCGTGTCGTCCTAGCGTTCGGGGTGTGGACAGCAGCGTCATCTTCCTGGTCGTCATCGGGTTGTGGGCTGCCATCCTCGTGCCGCACTGGCTGAGGCGGCGCGAGCACCTGTCGCACTCGCGCTCGGTCGACCGGTTCTCCGCCGCGATGCGGGTGCTGACCCGGCGCCCGGCTCCCGAGGAGCTGCCCGACCGCTCCCGCACCAGCACCTACGTGCTGACGCCGTCGCGCGAGCAGCGTGCCCTCGAGGCGGCGGCGTCCGACGACGCCGGCGACGGTGAGATCGAGACCGACACGGAGCCGGCCGCGCGACCCGCACCCGCCGCCGGTCGCCGACCGCGGCGCCGGCTCGCCCGCGTCCTCGGCGCCCTGCTGCTGGTCTCGCTGCTCGCCACCCCGGTGCTCGGCGCGCTGTCGGTGGCCGGCCTGCTCCTGCCCTGGGCCGCGGCGCCGGCCGTCGGCACCGCGCTGGTCCTCCTGGTCGCGCTGCGGACGTCCGCCCGGCGCCGTCGCCGTCTCGCCACCACGGTCGTGCCCGTCGCGGCCGTCGCGGTCGTCGCGCACCCGGCCGACGAGCTCGCTGACGACGCGGCGGAGCACGAGGTCCTGGTGCCGGTCGCGCGCGAGGAGCTGTTCGACGAGGCCGAGCACGCCGCGCGCGAGGAGACGGCCCGGATCCGCCGCCTGGCCGAGGAGGCCCTGCGCGCGGCGGACGTCCCGTACCGCGAGCCCGAGCCCGGCGAGTGGACCCCCGTCGCCGTCCCGCTCCCTGCGTACCTGCTCAAGCCGCACGCGCGTCCGGCCTGGCAGCCCGCGCAGGCGCCGCCCGCCGCTCCCGCGCGCCGGCACGACGTGGACGAGGACGACATCCCGCTCTACGCCCCGCCCTCGCGCCGCGCCGCCGGCGCCTGACCCCTCGTTGCTCACCCCACCCACACCGGGGAGGGGGCGGATTCAGCCGGGCGGCGCGTGTGGGTCGCGCGGGCAACGCGGTGGGGCAGGACGAGCGAACCCGCACGCGGGGTTCCGATTTCAGCCGGTCGGAGGCCCGGTGCTAGCCTGGCTCCCGCTCTCCGTGGAGAGCAACCGGGGCTGTGGCGCAGCTGGTAGCGCACCTCGTTCGCATCGAGGGGGTCAGGGGTTCGAGTCCCCTCAGCTCCACCCTGAAGGCACGAAGGCCCGGCTGATGCCGGGCCTTCGGTGCGTCCGGGGCACCCAGCTCAACGCGGCGACAGCACCACGACGGCGGTCTCGGTCGGACGCCGCTGCGCGAAGCCGTCGAGCCGGTGGTCGATCTCGCGCCAGCGCGCCCACAGGCGCTCCCTCTCGCCACCGGTGGCCCGGTGCGCCACCACCTCGCGCGCGCCGTCGGGCAGCAGGACCTGCGCCCGCGGGTGGGCCTGGAGGTTGAGCCACCAGGCCGGCTCGGGAGCGGCCCAGCCGTTCATCGCGAGCGTGACGACGTCCGGACCGTCCTCGAGGTAGCCGAGGATGACCGAGCGCTCCTCGCCGCTGCGCCGGCCGACGACGGTCAGCCGCATCGTCCCCCACTTCGCGGGCCGCGCCGGCCACAGCCCGCGCCGCCCGCGCGTCACCGCGAACAGCGCCCGGTGCACCTTCCAGGCGCCGACCACGAACCACCGCGGCGGGACCCGGGGTGCCTTCTCTCCGGTCATGGTGGCCCTCCGCTCGGTCGGCCCGCGCCGTGGTGGCCGGGCACAGCCAACCTAGGGAGCCGGCGGGACGCAGCGGCACGGCCGAAGGTCCACCGCCGGCCGCCGAAAGGCTGCGGGTCAGGTGAGCAGGGAGAGCCCGGCGGCGACGGCGAAACCGACGACGGTGGCCAGGCCGGTGACGTCCTCGGCCTTGCTCGTGGCCTCGGGGACCATCGAGTCGACCAGCATCACCAGCAGCGCACCGGCGGCGAACCCGTCGATCCCCGCCTGGACGTCCGGCGAGGCGACGTCGGCGGCGAGGTAGCCCGCGCCGGTCGCGGCCGTGCACACCAGCGCCACCACCGTCCACAGCCCGAGCACGAACCGCCGGGGCTTCCCGGCCGCCACCATGTCGGACGACGAACCGATCGCCTCCGGGAGGTTGGAGACGAAGATCGCCACCAGGAGCGCGAGGCTGACCCCGCCGCCCTGGGCGAGCCCGATGCCGAGCACGGCCTGCTCCGGGATGCCGTCGAGCAGGGCGCCGAGCGCGAGCGGGGTGCCGGCGGAGTCGCCGCCGCCACGACCGCCGAGCCGCTGCACCCCGCGGTCGGCGAGGAAGAACGTCACGGCCCCGGCCGCGAGCCCGAGCGCCACCGCCAGCGCGCTGCCGACGCGCAGGCCCTCCTCGGCCAGCTCGAAGGCGACGCTCGAGATGAGCGCGCCGGCGCCGAAGCCGAGCACCACCCCCACCAACCGGGCGGGCCAGGGCCGCACCAGCGCGAGGACGGCGCCGAGGACCAGCGACAGGGCAGCGACCCCGCCCCAGCCGAGCGCCGTGATCACGACGAGGGGCCGTACCGCGAGCGCACCGAGGAGTCCCACGTCCAGCTCCGGCCGCGCGTGCCCGGGGTGCGTCCGCCGGCGGCGAGCAGGTCCTCCCAGGGGTCGTCGGTGCGGGACGCGTCAGGGAACAGCCGGTCGAGGGCGCGGGCGCAGGCGGTGGCGTCCGCCCGGTGCGCCATGTCGTGCGCGGTCAGGACGTCGAACGCGTGCAGCGCCACCTCGACGACCCCCATCGCCGCGAAGCCGGAGGCGTCCGCGACGCCGCGCGGGTGGAGCCCGCGCCGCTCCGGGGGTGCGGTGGCGACCACCGCACAGAGCAGACCAGCAGTGGCGTCGAGGCACTGCACGACGTCCCACGCGTCATCGGCCAGCCGCTCGAACGCCGCGAGGACGCCGTCGACCACCCGTCGCAGGTCCGCGGCGTCCGGGACCTCGACCTTCGTCGGCGCGTCGTCCGCCGGGGGTGCGGTGTCAGCCACGGACCCACCCCAGCACACCGTCGGGTCCGCCGGGGCGATCCACGGCGAGCCGCTCCGCGAGCGCGACGGCGTCGTACGGCGCGTGCACCTTGGCGTCGTTGTCGAACAGCACCAGCACCTGCCGCACCGCCGGCTCGGCGCACCACCCGCGCACCCGCTCGGCCCACTGGTCGAGCTCCTGCGGTCGGTACCCGCTCGTGTACAGCTCCTCGCCGCCGTGCAGCCGCACGTACACGTGGTCGGAGGTCACCTCGTCGAGCACCGGCCACCGGCCCGCGCCGTCCGACACCACGACGGCGACGTCGTGCTCGCGGCACAGCGCGAAGAACTCTGCCGACCGGAACGTCTCGTGCCGCACCTCGAGCGCGTGCCTCAGAGGCCTGTCGGCCGTCCCCGGGGTCGCGCGCCGCCACGGGTCCTCGCCGAACCGCTCGCGCACCCGTCCGGTCTCGTGCCGCGCCGTCGCCGCCGCCTCGGCGACGGTGCGCGGCAGGCGTCCGAGGAAGTCGGCCAGGACGTCGGGTTCGAAGGCCGTGCGCTCCGGCAGCTGCCAGAGGAACGGGCCGAGGCGCTCGCCGAGCAGCACCGGCCCGCTGGCGAAGAAGGTGGCCAGCGCCTCCTCCACGCCCCGCAGCCGCTTCATGTGCGTGACGAACCGCGATCCCTTGACGGCGACGACGAACCCCGGCGGCGTCCTGGCCGCCCACGACCGCCAGCTGCTCGGACGTTGCAGCGAGTAGAACGACCCGTTGACCTCGACGCAGCCGACGCGGGCCGCGAGGTGCTCCAGCTCGAGCCGCTGCGGCAGCCCGCGCGGGTAGAAGTCGCCGCGCCAGCCGGCGTACGTCCAGCCGGAGACGCCCGTGCGGACGATTGTGGCCACACCCGTCTCCTATCCGCCCGCGCCGCGCGCTACACCCAGCTCGGCAGCCACATCCGCATCTGCCACTGCTGGTACGGGATCGTCTCGCCGGTCCACACCGGCCAGAAGAACGCCGACACGAGGACGGCCACGACGACGAACCCGCCGGCCACCAGGGCGCCGGTGAGCCGTCGGGACGGTGGCGCCTCGCGCGGCCCGAGCACGAGCCCGAGCACGTAGGCGAGCCCGAGCACGAGGAACGGCTCGAACGCCACGGCGTAGAACGAGTAGATGGTGCGCTCGGGGTACAGGAACCACGGCAGCCACCCGGCCGCGAACGCGCCGAGCAGAGCCCCCGCCCGCCAGTCGCGGCGCAGCAGCCAGCACACGAGCAGCACCGCCAGCGACAGCGCGCCGGCCCACCAGATCAGCGGGTTGCCCACCGAGGTGATCGCCTCGGAGCAGGTGTCGACGGCGCAGCCGTGCTCGCCGCGCTTCGGGCTCTCGTAGAAGAACGACGTGGGGCGGCTCTGGAACACCCAGGCCCACGGCTTGGCCTCGTAGGGGTGGTCCGACGCCAGTCCGGTGTGGAACGCCAGCATGTCGGCGTGGTAGTGCCACAACGAGCGCAGGACGCCGGGAACGGCTGAGTCGGAGGGGTTCTCGGCCGCCCAGTTGCGGTAGTACCCGCGGTCCGAGCTCATCCAGCCGGTCCAGGTGAGCACGTAGACGACCACCATCACCGGCAGCATCGTCAGCGCGGCCGGGATGCCGTCGCGCAGCACCGCCGCGCCCCACGGCGCGCGGACCCCGGCCGCGCGACGGGCGCCCAGGTCCCACAGCACGGTCATCAGGCAGAACGCCGCCGCGAAGTAGAGGCCCGACCACTTCACGCCGATCGCCAGGCCCAGGCAGACCGCCGCCGCCAGCCGCAGCGGACGCAGGCCGAGCCACGGGCCGAGCGCGCCGGGCCGTCCCCGCTCTCGGGCCGTCGCCACCGCCGCGGCCAGCCGGGTCCGCGAGCGCTCGCGGTCCAGGACGAGCAGCGAGAAGGCGCACAGCACCCAGAACGACAGGAAGATGTCGAGCAGGCTGGTGCGGCTGTGCACGAGGTGGTGGCCGTCGACGGCCAGGAGCAGCCCGGCGGTCGACCCGAGCAGCGTCGAGCCGAGCAGGCGCCGGCCGGTGCGGGCGATGATCAGCACCATCAGCGTGCCGATCACCGCGGCGGCGAACCGCCAGCCGAAGGAGGAGTCGATGCCGAACAGCCACTCCCCGGCGGCGATCATCCACTTGCCGACCGGCGGGTGCACTGCGCGGTCGCCGGCGTCGAGGTAGATCTCGGTGTTGCCGATGGTGAACCGGGCGTCCGACTCCTTCGGCCACTGGTTCTCGTAGCCGTTCTGCCACAACGTGTACGCCTGCTTGACGTAGTACGTCTCGTCGAACACCAGCTTGTGCGGGTGCTGCAGGTGCCAGAACCGCATCACCCCGGCGAGCAGGGTGACGAGCAGCGGCCCCACCCAGCCCCACAACCGGTCGGACGGGGTGAACCCCAGCAGGTGCCGGCGCAGACGTCCCTCGCCGGTGCCGAGGCGGGACGGGCCGGGATCGGCGGTTCCACCGGGTCCGGGGCGGCGCACGTCGACCACCCCGTGTGCGCTCACCCGGGCATCGTAGGTCGCCGACCCACCCGTGACCACGGACGGGCCGCCACCCGGAGCAGCGGGTGCTGGGAGGATCGCCGCATGACGGCCGCCGACCCCTCCCCGATCGGCCGGCTCGTCCTCGCGGCCACGCCGATCGGCGACCCGCTCGACGCCCCCGCCCGGCTGGCACGGCTCCTCGCCGAGGCCGACGTCGTGGCGGCCGAGGACACCCGCCGCCTGCGCCGGCTGACCGCCGCGCTCGGGGTCACGCCGTCCGGACGGGTGGTGAGCCACCACGAGCACAACGAGGCGACCTCCACCCCGGAGCTCGTGACGATGGCGCTCGCGGGCGCGACGGTCGCCCTCGTCACCGACGCCGGCATGCCCTCGGTGAGCGACCCCGGCTACCGGCTCACCCGCGCGATGGTCGACGCCGGCGTGCTGGTCACCACCGTCCCCGGGCCGTCGGCGGCGCTCGCCGCGCTCGCCGTCAGCGGCCTGCCGACGGACCGGTTCTGCTTCGAGGGCTTCCTGCCGCGCAAGGGCGGCCAGCGCGCCCGCGCGCTGGCGGCGCTGGCCGACGAGCGCCGGACGATGGTGTTCTTCGAGGCGCCGCACCGGTGCGCCCAGGCGCTCGAGGCGATGGCGGCGGCGTTCGGCGCGGACCGGCCCGCCGCGCTGTGCCGCGAGCTGACCAAGACCTACGAGGAGGTCGTGCGGGGGACCCTCGCCGAGCTGACCGCGTGGGCGCAGGAGCGCGAGGTGCGCGGCGAGGTGAGCCTGGTGGTCGCCGGCGCCGACCCGGCCGACGTCGACCCCGAGGACCTGGTGGCCGAGGTGCGCCGGCGGGTGGAGGCGGGCGAGCGGCTCAAGGACGCCGCCAAGGCCGTGGCCGCCGCCCACGGCGTCCCGGCCCGTGGGCTCTACGACGCCGCGGTGCGGGCCCCTCACTAACCTGGTCCGCATGGAGTTCCGCCGGATCACGGGTCTTCCGCCGTACGTCTTCACGATCATCGACGGGCTCAAGACCGAGGCCCGTCGCGCCGGCCGCGACGTCGTCGACCTCGGGTTCGGCAACCCCGACATCCCCTCCCCGGCGATCGCCGTCGACAAGCTGTCCGAGGCCGCGCACAACACCCGCAACCACCGGTACTCCTCCAGCCGCGGCATCCCGAAGCTGCGGCAGGCCGTGGCCGGCCTGTACCGCCGCCGGTTCGGCGTCGAGCTCGACCCCGACACCGAGGTGATCTCGACGATCGGCGCCAAGGAGGGCTTCAGCCACCTGATGTGGGTGCTGCTGCAGGCCGGCGACGCCGCGCTCGTCCCGTCGCCGTCGTACCCGATCCACATCTGGGGGCCGTACTTCGCGGGCGCCGACGCCCGGCAGGTGGCGATCGGCCCGAAGCCCGACGGCAGCGGCGACGAGGACTACGTCAGCAACGTGATGGAGGCCTGGGAGTACGGCTGGCCCAAGCCGCGCGTGGTCGTGCTGTCGTTCCCGCACAACCCCACGACCACCACGGTCGAGCTCGCCGACCTGCAGCGGCTGGTCGACTGGGCGCGCGAGCGCGACGTCGTCCTGGTCCACGACTTCGCCTACGCCGAGACCGCCTTCGACGACTGGCTGCCGCCGTCGATCCTGCAGTGCGAGGGTGCCAAGGAGGTCGCGGTCGAGCTGTACTCGATGACCAAGTCGTTCTCGATGGCCGGCTGGCGGGTCGCCTTCATGGTGGGCAACCCCGAGGTCGTGCAGGCGCTGGCCAAGCTGAAGAGCTACCTCGACTACGGCACGTTCCAGCCGATCCAGATCGCCGCCACCGTCACCCTCGACGAGGCCGTCGACTACCCGCTGCGAGGTCAACGACGTCTACCAGCGACGCCGCGACGCCCTCTGGGACGGCCTGCAGCGGATCGGGTGGGAGATCCCCAAGCCGCGCGGGACGATGTTCGCCTGGGCGCGCATCCCCGAGCCGTACCGGCACCTCGGGTCGATCGACTTCGCCACCAAGCTGGTGCGCGAGTGCGACGTCGCCGTCTCGCCCGGGGTCGGCTTCGGCCCGCAGGGCGACGGCTTCGTGCGGTTCGCGCTGATCGAGAACGAGCACCGGATCGCCCAGGCCGCCCGCTCGCTGCGCAGGGGCCTGCCCGAGCTGCGCTGACGGTGCGCGACGCCGCAGGTCCGACCGGGGGGAGCGACCCGAACACCGGGACACCCGCCGGCCACGTGCATTAGCGTTCAAGCACCGCCCGGATCGTCCGGGTGCGGGGAGCGCAGATGACCGGGACGGTGTGGGACCCCCTGGGTCGCCGCACGCCCACCGCCGATCCCGACGACCCGCCGCCGGGCGGCGGCTTCGGTCGCGCCCCGGAGCTCGTGGGGGCGTTCGCGCTCCTCGGCGGCCTGATCGGCTCGGTCAACCTGTTCGTCGACGGCGTGCTGCGCCCCGGCGGGTGGACCCTCCTGTACGCGGCCGTGATGGTGGCGCTGGTGCTGCTCGGCGGGAGCATCCTGGTGCTCCGCCGGCTCGCGCTGGCGCTGATGCCGGCTGGTGGTGGCGAACGGCCACCTCATCTACCTGGTCGTCGTGCTCTGCGTGGTCGACGCGGCCAAGTACGCGACCCCGGTGATGCTGCTGTTCAGCGTGGTCACCGGGGCCTTCGTCCTGAAGCCGCGCGCCTTCGTGCTGAACAACGCACTGCTCGTGCCCGTGCTGCTGATCACGCTCGCACCGCGCTACCCCGACGAGCCGCTCGGGCTCGCCGTCCAGGTCTCGGTGCACACCGCGGTCCTCGTCATCACCGCGGTGGCGGTGTTCGTCCTGCGTCGGCGGGCCGAGGAGCTGCTCGCCCGCACCTGGGAGCTGTCCCGCACCGACGAGCTCACCGGCCTGCCCAACCGCCGGCAGCTGACCGAGCAGGCGGCGTCCCTCGTCGCCAGGGCGCGGCGCAGCGGCGGGATGGTCGCCGTGGTCGTCCTGGACATCGACCGGTTCAAGCAGGTGAACGACGAGCACGGCCACACCGTCGGTGACGACGTGCTGCGAGCGGTCGGCGCCTCGCTGCGGGAGACGGTCCGCGTCGACGAGCTGGCCGTGCGCACCGGCGGGGAGGAGATGGTCGTGGTCGCGGGCGTCCCTGACCTGGTCCAGGCGACGCACCTCGCTCAGCGCCTCCAGGAGGCGGTCCGCGGCAGCCGCAGCCCCGTCCCGGTCACCTGCTCGCTCGGGCTCGCCGTCGACCACCCGCCGGCGGGCGTCGACCCGGCGAGCTGGCTGTGGCACCGGGTCGGGGTCGCCGACGGCGCGATGTACCGGGCCAAGCGGGAGGGCCGCGACCGGCTCGTCGTGGTGGCCGACCCGCACCGGCGCCGCCCTCGACGGGACCGCCTGACCGACCCCTTGACGCATCGACAGTCGATGGGTCACCCTCGCAGCCATGGGCATATCGACGAACGATAAGAACCAGGCCGCTCGTGCCGATCGGCCGCACCTCGGGCACGGCGGCTTCCGGTGGGTGGGTCGGCTGCTCGCGGTGGCCGGCGTGGTGGCCGCGGTCGCCGGGCCGGCGTACGCGATCAACGGGGCGACCCAAGGCGCCGGCGCACGTCGAGGTGGTGGCGGAGCTGCGACCGGAGGGTCACGAGCCGGACGCCTCCGGCACCCTCGAGCGGTTCGAGCGCGACGACGTGCTGACGCCGGCGCAGGTCGAGCAGCGCGCAGGCCCAGGTGCGGGACGACGGCACCGTGGTCGTCGCGGCGTGGGGCTCCACGGTGGGGGAGCAGCTGCTCGCCCGGGGCGACTCGGCCCTGCTCGGCCTCGTGATCGGCGCGACAGCCCTGCTGCTCGTCCCGGTGGTGGGTTCGATCAGCGCGGGGGAGCCGTTCCGTCGCGGCAACGCCCGCCGGCTCGCCGTCCTGGCGGGGATCGTCCTGGTCCACGGGGTCGTGGCACCGCTGCTGCCGGCCGCCGCCACCTCGTCGGTGCTGCACCGCACCGGGCTGTCCGAGCTCGCCGGTGTTCGAGCCCGACGGCGCCACGTTCGGGCTCCTGCCGTTCGTGGTCGTGGTCGGCCTGGTCGTCCTGGCCGAGGCGTTCCGCCGCGGTGAGCAGCTGGCCGACGACGTCGAGGGACTGGTGTGACGCCGGCCGGGACGCCCGACGAGCCGCATCGCGTGGTGTGCCACCTCGACACCCTCCTCGCCGACCGGGGCATGACCCTCACCGAGCTGGCCGAGCGCGTCGGGGTGACGGTGGTGAACCTGTCGGTGATGAAGAACGACCGGGCCAAGGCCGTCCGGTACTCGACCCTCACGGCGATCTGCGACGTCCTCGGCTGCCAGCCGGGCGACGTCCTGTCGGTGCGGTCGCGAGGGCGAGCAGGGGCGAACCGGCTGGACGCCGCTCACTAGGCTTGACGGCATGACCCACGTCCTGTCCGCCGTCGCCTGGCCGTACGCCAACGGCCCGCGCCACATCGGCCACGTCGCCGGTTTCGGCGTGCCGTCCGACGTCTTCAGCCGGTACATGCGGATGGCCGGTCACGACGTGCTGATGGTCTCGGGCACCGACGAGCACGGGACGCCGATCCTGGTCCAGGCCGACAAGGAGGGGGTGTCGGCGCGCGAGCTGGCCGACACCAACAACGCGGTCATCGTCGGCGACCTCGTCGGGCTCGGTCTGTCGTACGACCTGTTCACGCGCACCACCACCGGCAACCACTACGAGGTCGTGCAGGAGATGTTCCGCACGGTGCGCGACAACGGGTACATGGTCGAGCAGACCACCCAGGGCGCGATCTCGCCGTCGACCGGCCGCACGCTGCCGGACCGCTACATCGAGGGCACCTGCCCGATCTGCGGCTACGGCGAGGCCCGCGGCGACCAGTGCGACAACTGCGGCAACCAGCTCGACGCCACCGACCTGATCGACCCGCGCAGCAAGATCAACGGGGAGACGCCGGAGTTCATCGAGACCCAGCACTACCTGCTCGACCTCCCGGCGCTCGCCGAGGCGCTCGGCGAGTGGCTCGACGGGCGGGAGGCCGCCGGCACCTGGCGGCCGAACGTGATCCGGTTCAGCAAGAACATCCTCGGTGACATCCGCCCGCGGGCGATGACGCGCGACATCGACTGGGGCATCCCGGTGCCCGGGCTGGGAGGACCAGCCCACCAAGCGGCTCTACGTCTGGTTCGACGCCGTCGTCGGGTACCTGTCGGCCACGGTCGAGTGGGCCCGCCGGCAGGGGACGCCGGAGCGCTGGCGGGAGTGGTGGAACGACCCCGACGCCCTGACCTACTACTTCATGGGCAAGGACAACATCGTCTTCCACTCCCAGATCTGGCCGGCCGAGCTGCTCGCCTACAACGGTCAGGGCTCGCGCGGCGGGCGAGCCGGGGACCTTCGGCGTCCTCAACCTGCCCACCGAGGTCGTCTCGTCGGAGTTCCTCACGATGGGCGACCAGCAGTTCTCGTCCAGCCGCGGGCACGTGCTCTACGTCGGCGACTTCCTCGACCGCTACGGCCCGGACGCGCTGCGCTACTACATCTGCGCCGCCGGCCCGGAGACCTCCGACGCCGCCTTCACCTGGGGCGAGTTCGTCACCCGCAACAACTCCGAGCTGGTGGCGGGCTGGGGCAACCTGGTCAACCGCACGGCGACGATGGTGTCGAAGAGCTTCGGCGAGATCCCGCCCGCCGGCCCGCTCGAGCAGGTCGACGACGACGTGATCGCCTCCGTCCGAGCGGGTTTCACCTCGGTCGGCGACCTCATCGGCCGGCACCGGCTGCGCGCCGGCATCGCCGAGGCGATGCGCGTGGTCGGCGAGGTGAACAAGTACCTCACCGCCACCGAGCCCTACAAGATGAAGGACGAGTCGCAGCGCGAGCGGCTCGCGACGGTGCTGCACGTGGCCGTGCAGTGCGTGAGCGACTGCAACCTGCTGCTGGCCCCGTTCCTGCCGCACGCCACCAACGCGGTGCACCGCGCGCTGGGCGGCGAGGGCGACCTCGTGCCCATGCCGGTCGTCGAGCAGGTCGACGAGCTCGACCCGGGCTCGGGCGCCGGGCTGACGACCTACCCGGTGATCACCGGCGACTACTCGTCCACCCCGCGGTGGGAGTCCCGTGCCGTGGTGGTCGGCACGCCGGTGGGCAAGCCGACGCCGGTGTTCCGCAAGCTCGATCCGTCCGTGGTCGACGAGGAGCTCGCCCGGCTCGGCGGACCGGCTGGCTCCGGCTCCGGCCGCCGACGCCGGCTGAGCCGTGGCCGAGCGCCAGCGCCGGGCGGACTCGCACGTCCGCCCGCCCCTGCCCGAGCCGCTGCCCGTCGTCGGGTCGGGGGTGGTCGACGACCACACCCACCTCGACCACGAGGCCGACGACGCCACGGTCGCCGCGCTGCTGCTCGCGGCCGAGCGGGCCGGCGTCCCGCGGTCGGTGCAGATCGGCTGCGACCTCGAGGCCGCCCGCTGGACCGTCGGCGCGGTCGAGCGGTTCCCCCAGCTGGTCGGCGGCGTGGCGATCCACCCGAACCTGGCCCCGCGGCTGGCCGCGCAGGGCGCCCTCGAGGACGCACTGGCGGAGATCGAGCGGCTGGCCGGCCCACCCGCGGGTGCGGGTCGTCGGGGAGACCGGGATGGACCGGTTCCGCACCGACCACGACGACCCCGCCGCGGCCCGCGCCCAGGAGGACTCGTTCCGGGCCCACATCGAGCTGGCCAAGCGGCTCGGACCTGCCGCTGCAGATCCACGACCGCGACAGCCACGACGACGTGCTGCGGGTGCTGCGCGAGGAGGGCGCCCCGGACCGCACCGTCTTCCACTGCTTCTCCGGCGACGCCGAGATGGCCCGGTTCTGCGCGTCGCAGGGCTGGTACCTGTCGTTCGCGGGCGTGCTGACGTTCAAGAACGCCGGGCCGCTGCGCGAGGCGCTGAAGGCGGTCCCGCTGGAGCAGGTGCAGGTCGAGACCGACGCCCCGTACCTGACCCCCGCGCCGTACCGCGGCCGCCCCAACGCGGGCTACCTCGTCCCGATCACGGTCCGGGCGGTCGCCGAGGTGGTCGGAGCGTCCGCTGGAGGACGTCTGCGGCGTCCTGGCGAGCACGAGCGAGGCCCTCTACGGGCCGTGGTGACGCCTCACCGGCTGGTGCCCCACTCGTTCCGCGGCGTCCCGGTTTCGCCCTGATCTCGATTCGGTTACGGTGGGCCGGTTGGCCGGGGTCGGGGAAGACTTCGGGCAACGGCATCCGACGCTGCGTCGGACCGCCTCGGACGCGCTCGTCGGTGCGCTCGGAGCGGCCCGCTCGACGCCGCGTCAGTCGTCACGTGAGCCGTTCGGGGACGCTCGTGGGCGTCGCCCTGCCGTCGCCCGTGACCGATGCCCGGAGAGCTCGACGTCAGGAATCCTGTGTTCTCTCTCCCGTCCGGACGCGCCGCCCGCATCGCGGGTCAGGCCGCCGTCCTGTCCGTCCTCGTGGGCGGCACCGCCGCGTACGCGGCGAACGACTCCACCGTGCAGCTCACCGTCGACGGCAGGACCACCGAGGTCAGCGCGTTCGGCAGCACCTCCGTCGAGGAGGTCCTGGCCAAGGCCGACGTCGAGGTGGGCGAGCGCGACCTGGTCGCCCCGTCGCTCGACACCGAGGTCGGTGACGGCAGCGAGGTCGTCGTCCAGTACGCGCGCAAGCTCGTCGTCGTGGTCGACGGCGAGGAGAAGACCTACTGGACCACCGCGCTGACGGTCGACGACGCGCTCGAGGACCTCGACATCCGCGCCGACGGCGCCTGGATGTCGTCCTCCCGCTCGTCCCGGCTCGGCCGCGACGGCCTCGAGCTGGAGCTGTTCACCCCGAAGGACGTCACCGTCGTCGTCGACGGCGAGACCCGCGCCGTGACCTCCACCGCGCGCGACGTCACCGCCCTGCTCGACGAGCTGGGTGTGGTGCTCGACGCCGACGACACCATCAAGATCCCCGGCATCGGTCCCGCTGGCCGACGGCCTCGTCGTCGACGTCGACCGCGATCTCCGCGGACTACGTCACGGAGACCGTCACGCGTCCCGCCGCCGGTGCAGGAGACCGAAGTCCGACTCGCTGTACGCGGGCGAGAAGAAGGTCGTCACGGCGGGTGACCCCCGGCACCGTGGTCGAGACCTGGCGGGTCACCACCGTCGACGGCGTCGTGATCGCGGGCCGCAAGAGCTCAGCAGCAAGCAGACCGTGGCGCCCAAGCCGAAGGTCGTCCAGGTCGGCACCAAGGCGACCAAGCCGGCGGCGTCCGGCGGATCCGAGCGGACCCGGCAGCGGTTCGCCCGCCGTCCCCACCGGCAGCGTGTGGGACCGCCTCGCGCAGTGCGAGTCCGGCGGCAACTGGGCGATCAACACCGGCAACGGCTACTACGGCGGCCTGCAGTTCAACCTCGGCACCTGGCAGCCGTACGGCGGCACCGGGTACCCGCACCAGAACTCGCGGGAGACCCAGATCGCCGTGGCCACCCGGCTGCACGCCGAGCGGGGCTTCAACCCCTGGCCGGCCTGCGCCGACAAGCTCGGCCTGCGCTGAGCGAGCACACCACCCCTGACGGCCTGCTGGGTCCCGGAGACATCCGGGACCTGGCGGGCCGTCTCGGCGTCCGGCCGACCAAGACCCTCGGGCAGAACTTCGTCGTCGACGCCAACACGGTCCGCTCGATCGTGCGGCGCTCCGGCGTCGGGCGCGGACGACGTCGTGGTCGAGGTGGGTCCGGGCCTCGGCTCGCTGACGCTCGGCCTGCTCGAGGTCTGCCGGTCGGTGGTGGCGGTCGAGATCGACCCCGTGCTGGCCGCCGAGCTGCCCACCACGGTGCGCACCCGCCGCCCGGACCTGGCCGAGGCGCTCACCGTCGTGGCCGCGGACGCGCTCGACCTCACCGCGCTCCCCGGCCCGGAGCCGACGGCGCTGGTGGCCAACCTGCCGTACAACGTCGCCGTCCCCGTGCTGCTGTCGTTCCTCGAGCGGTTCCCGTCGCTGCGCACGGCGCTGGTGATGGTCCAGTCCGAGGTCGCCGACCGGCTCGCCGCCGGGCCCGGCAGCCGCACCTACGGCGTCCCGTCGGTCAAGGCGGCGTGGTGGGCCGAGGTCACCCGCGCCGGCGCCGTCGGCCGGTCGGTGTTCTGGCCGGTGCCCAACGTCGAGTCCGCGCTCGTGCGCCTCGTCCGCCGGCCGGCGCCGCCGTCGAGCGTCCCGCGCGAGGAGGTCTTCGCCGTCGTCGACGCCGCCTTCGCCCAGCGCCGCAAGACGCTGCGGGCCGCCCTGGCCCGCTGGGCCGGCAGCCCCGCCGACGCCGAGACCGCCCTGCGCGCAGCGGGTGTCGACCCGCAGGCGCGTGGAGAGACGCTCACCGTCGGGCAGTTCGCGGCGATCGCGGGTGCGCGACCCCGGGGGTGACCCCCTAGGTTTGCCACGTGGAGGCCTCGACGTGACCGCCGTCGCGGACGTGCACGTCCGGGTGCCGGCGAAGGTGAACCTGGCGCTGTCCGTCGGGCCTCCCGGCGACGACGGCTTCCACGAGCTCGCCACCGTGTTCCAGGCCGTCTCGCTGTACGACGACCTGGTCGCCGCCCCCTCCGACGAGATCGGCATCGAGGTCGTCGGTACCGGTGCCGACCAGGTGCCCACCGACGGCACCAACCTCGCGGTGCGCGCCGCCCGGCTGCTCGCCGACCGCGCCGGCGTCTCCGAGGGCGTCGCGCTGCGGGTCACCAAGCGCATCCCCGTCGCCGGCGGCATGGCCGGCGGGTCCGCCGACGCCGCCGCCGCGCTGCTGGCCTGCGACGCGCTCTGGCGCACCGGCCTGGCCCGCGACGAGCTGCGCGAGCTGTGCGGCGAGCTCGGCTCGGACGTCCCGTTCTCCCTGGTGGGCGGCACCGCCGTCGGCACCGGCCGCGGCGACCAGGTGACCCCCGCCCTGGCCCGCGGCGAGTACCACTGGGTGCTGGCCCTCGCCGAGGAGGGACTGTCGACCCCGGCGGTGTACGCGGAGTGCGACCGGCTCCGCGAGGGCCGCGACGTGCCCGCCCCGCAGGTGGAGCCGGCCGTGATGCAGGCGCTGCGCACCGGCGACGCCACCGCGCTCGGCCGGGCGCTGCACAACGACCTGCAGCCCGCCGCCCTCAGCCTGGCCCCGCACCTCGAGCGCACCCTCGAGGTGGGGCGGGGCGAGCAGCGCGCTCGGCGCGGTGGTCTCCGGCTCCGGCCCGACCGTCGCGTTCCTCGTCCCCGACGCCGAGGCGGGCATCGACCTCGCCGTCGCGCTGTCGGCGTCCGGCACCTGCAGCTCGGTGCTGCGCGCCTCCGGCCCGGTCGCCGGCGCCCGCCTGGTCGAGCCCGTCGTCCACCGCTGACGCCTCCACCAGCCCCGGCCGCGCGCCTCCTCGGCGCGGCGCGGGTCGCGCTCGGCGGTGCGCCGTGGCTGCCCTGCGAGGATGGGCACCGCCATGGCCCACCTCCTGAACGCCGAGAACGCGACCGTCGTGCTCGCCGCCCGCACCGTCCTCGACGCCGTGAGCCTCGGCCTCGACGACGGCGACCGGGTCGGCGTCGTCGGTCGCAACGGCGACGGCAAGACCACGCTGCTGCGCTCGCTGATGAAGCGGCAGGAGCTGGACGGCGGGCGGGTGACGCACAGCCGCGGCCTGCGGGTCGGCTACCTCGACCAGGCCGACCTCCAGCCCGACGGCACGGTGCTGGAGAACGTGCTCGGGCCGCAGCGGCTCGCGTCCGGCACCCACACCTGGGCGGGCGACCCGGCGGTGCGCGCGGTGCTCACCGGGCTGCTGTCCGACATCGAGGTCGCGGTGCCCGGCGGCTACGACGCACCGGTCTCCGAGCTGTCCGGCGGGCAGCGACGCCGGGTCGCGCTCGCCGCCGTGCTGCTCGGCGAGCACGACCTGCTGGTGCTCGACGAGCCCACCAACCACCTCGACGTCGAGGGCGTCGACTGGCTGGCCACCCACCTGCGCACCCGCTGGCCCGCCGGCCGCGGCGCGCTGCTGGTGGTCACCCACGACCGCTGGTTCCTCGACGCCGTGTGCACCGCCACCTGGGAGGTGCACGACGGCGTCGTCGACGCCTACGAGGGCGGCTACGCGGCGTACGTGCTGGCGCGGGCCGAGCGGCAGCGGGTCGCGACGGTCACCAACGAGCGGCGCGAGAACCTGCTGCGCAAGGAGCTGGCCTGGCTGCGGCGCGGCCCGCCGGCCCGCACCTCCAAGCCCAAGTTCCGGATGGACGCCGCCGCAGCGCTCGTCGCCGACGAGCCGCCGCCGCGCGACTCGGTCGAGCTGCTGGCCACCGCCTCGGCACGACTCGGCAAGGACGTCGTCGACCTCGAGGGCGTCACCTTCGCGGTCGGCACCGGGGACGCGCGGCGCACGCTGCTGACCGACGTGACCTGGCGGCTCGCACCGGGCGACCGGGTGGGCGTGGTCGGGGTCAACGGCTCCGGGAAGACGACGGTGCTGCGGCTGCTAGCCGGCCAGGTCGTCCCGGACGGGGGGCGCGTACGGCGCGGCAGCACCGTGCGGATGGGGGTCCTGACACAGCACCTGCGCGAGCTCGACGAGATCGGCCACCAGCGAGTGGTCGAGGCCGTGCAGCGCGACCAGGGTTCGGTGCAGGTCGGTGGCAAGGAGGTCAGCGCCACCCAGCTCGTGGAGCGTCTGGGCTTCACCGGTGAGCGCGCGTGGACGCCCGTCGCCGACCTCTCGGGCGGGGAGCGACGACGGCTCGCTCTGGTGAGACTCCTTGTGCACGAACCGAACGTACTGCTGCTCGACGAGCCCACCAACGACCTCGACACCGACACGCTGGCCGCGCTGGAGGACGTGCTCGACGGCTGGGCGGGGACGCTCGTCGTGGTCTCGCACGACCGGTACCTGCTGGAGCGGGTCTGCGACCGGCAGGTCGCGATGCTCGGCGACGGGCGGATCCGCGACCTGCCCGGCGGGGTCGAGGAGTACCTGGCGCTGCGGGCGGCGGGAGCAGTCCCCGACGCCGGCACCCGCGAGGGCTGCGGGCCGACGTGCGGCAGCGGCACCGCCGACCTCGACGGCCGCGCAGAGCCGCGCGGCCCGCAAGGAGCTGGCGCGCCTGGAGCGCGCGATCGAGAAGGTGTCCACGCGAGAAGCCCGCATCCACGACGAGATGGCCGCTGCCGCAACCGATCACGAGCGGGTCCTCGGCCTCGACCAGGAGCTGCGCGCGCTCCTGGCCGAGAAGGAGTCGCTCGAGGAGGCGTGGCTCGAGACCGCCGAAGCAGGGGAGAACCCATGACCATCCGCTCCACCACCGACCCGGCCTCCCGCCCGATCCCACCCGGTGCGGCCGTGCGACCGGGCGTCGTCGCCCTGGTGACGGCGATCGTCGTCAACATCGTGATCGTGGTGATCTCCCGCGCCACCGGGGCGCGCCTCGTCGTCACCCAGGGCGGCGCCGAGACCGAGATCGGCGTCCCCGCCGTGATGGCCCTGACGGTCGGCTCCCTCGTGGTGGGCACGGTGGTGCTCGCCCTGGCCGGGCGGTGGGGAGCGCACGCGTGGAACCTGCTGGCGTGGGCGGGTCTCGGCATCGGGGTGATCTCCGCGGCGCTGCCGCTGCTGTCCGACGCCGACACGTCGACGCGGCTCACGCTCGCGATGATGCACGTGGTGGTCGGGTTCGCCTGGCAGCTGGCGGTGCGCCGTGCGCTGCCGGCCGACGTGCGGGCGCCGCCTAGTCGCCGGGCGGTCAGCCGCCTGGTCAGCCGTCGAACGGCGCGACCAGCCGGCGCAGCGTGCCCACCAGCGCGTCGCGCTCGTCGTCGTCGAGCTGGCCCAGCAGCTGGTGCTCGCGCCGCACGAGGTCGGCGACGGCGGAGTCGACCCGCTCGCGCCCGGCGTCGGTGAGCCGCACGATGACGCCGCGCCGGTCGCCGGGGTCGGGGAAGCGCTGCACGAGCCCCTGCGCCGTCAGCCGGTCGACGCGGTTGGTCATCGTCCCGCTGGTGACCAGGGTCTGCGTGACGAGCTGGCCGGGGGAGAGCTGGTAGGGCCGTCCGGCCCGTCGCAGCGCCGCCAGCACGTCGAACGCCCACGACTCCAGGCCGTGCGCCGCGAAGGCCGCGCGCCGGGCCCGGTCGAGGTGGCGGGAGAGCCGGTCGACGCGGGAGAGCACCTCGAGGGGGGACACGTCGAGGTCCGGCCGCTCGCGGCGCCAGGCGGCCACGATCCGGTCGACCTCGTCCGCCGGTCCCGTCACCGGACCAGGATAGGTACCGCGTCGAGAATCTCGACGCCGAGAGTCTTGATCGGCAGGACTCTTGACGCGCGGCGAGCGGGCCGTGGAGCGGTCAGCAGGTCCCGAGGGCCGCGTCCTGCTGGTCCTGCAGCGGCGCCACGGCGTTGTTCGCCGCCGCGATCTCGTCGAGCGGGTCGCCGTCGGGGGAGCCCTCGGTGAACAGCCGGTCCTGCTCGACGTACAGCGCGAGCACCTGGATCTGGAGGCGGGCCACCTCCTGCAGGCACGGCACGCCGCCCGCGGCGATCGCCGCCTCGAGGCGGGGGATGTCGGTGCGGGCCAGGTCGGCCACCTTGGTGGTGACCTCGGTGAGGCAGGTCAGGTCGGTGCCCGTCGGGCAGGCGGAGCGCTCGTCGAGCAGGGTGGCGGTGTCGCCGAGGTTCTTCGACAGCGTGTCCTGCAGCGCCACCGCGGGGTCCTCCGTCGGCGAGGGCGACGGGCGACGGCGTCGGGCTGGCCGTCGTGGTCGTGCTCGTGGTGCTGCTGGGCGTCGGGTCCGCCGGCTCGTCCCCGCCGCTGCAGCCGGAGGCGAGCACGGCCACGAGGGCCGACGTCATCAGGATCTGTCGTGCGCGCACTGAGGTTCCTCCCCGTCGTGGAGGTCCGCGCGCATCTCACCCCGTGCGCCGGACCGGGCCCCATCCCATCAGATCGGGTCGGGACGCCGTCCGCGGCGTCCCCAGGCCCCGCTCGTGGGCGACCCGGAGGTCAGGCGACGGTCCAGGTGTCCTGACCGAGCAGCAGCTCGTCGAGGGCGGCGTCGGTGGTGCGCGGCTCGTCGGCGACCGGCGTAACCGGCCCCGGTGATCTGCGACCGCACGACGTCGTCGTAGGCGGGCCGCTCGACCTGGCGGAAGACGCCGACCGGCACGGCGGCCATCGTCGGGTCGTCGAGGCGCGAGATCGCGAACGCCTGCGTGGGGTCGTCGGCGGTGGCGTCGTGCACGACCGGCTCGCGACCGGCCAGCTCGTCGACGGGGACGACCTCGACGCCGCCGGACGCCGACCGGACGACAGCCTGCCGGTTGGCCTCGGTGCCGAACAGCACCGGCTGCCCCTGGTCGAGGTGCACGAGCCGGGCCTCGGCCTGGTCGCGGTCCTTGAGCACGTCGAAGGCGCCGTCGTTGAAGATCGGGCAGTTCTGGTAGATCTCGACGAGCGCCGAACCGCGGTGCGCCACAGCGTTCCTCAGCACCTGCTGCAGGTGCTTGCGGTCGGAGTCCATCGTCCGGGCGACGAAGGTGGCCTCGGCGCCGAGAGCCAGCGAGATCGGGTTGAACGGGTGGTCGGCCGAGCCGGCGGGCGTCGACTTGGTGACCTTGCCGACCTCGGACGTCGGCGAGTACTGGCCCTTGGTGAGGCCGTAGATCCGGTTGTTGAACAGCAGGATCGTCAGGTTCACGTTGCGCCGCATGGCGTGGATGAGGTGGTTGCCGCCGATCGACAGCGCGTCGCCGTCGCCGGTGACGACCCAGACGCTCAGGTCGGGACGCGACACCGCGAGCCCGGTGGCGATCGCCGGGGCGCGACCGTGGATCGAGTGCAGGCCGTAGGTGTCGAGGTAGTACGGGAACCGCGACGAGCAGCCGATGCCCGAGACGCAGACGACGTTCTCGCGCTTGATCCCGAGCTCGGGCATGAACGCCTGGACGGCCGCGAGGATGGCGTAGTCGCCGCAGCCGGGGCACCACCGCACCTCGGCACCGGCGGTGAAGTCCTTCTTGGACAGCGCCTCTCCGTCGTCAGGGTCGGCACGCCCTCGAGGCCGGTGCGGACCGCCGGGAAGCCCCAGGCCGGTCGTCACGACATCTCCTTCGCGTGCAGCTGGATCTGCTCGACCAGCTCGGCCGACGAGAACGGCACGCCGCGCACGCGCGAGTGGCTCTGGACGTCGACCAGGTACTTCGCCCTCAGCAGCAGCGCGAGCTGGCCCGAGTTCATCTCGGGGACGACGACGCGCTCGTAGCGGCGCAGCACCTCGCCGAGGTTGGCGGGGAACGGGTTGAGGTGGCGCAGGTGCGCGCGCGCCACGCTGATGCCCTCGGTGCGGGCGATCCGGCACGCCGCCGCGACGGGGCCGTAGGTGGAGCCCCAGCCGAGCACGAGCAGCTGGGCCGGCCCGACGCCGTTGGCGGCACCCGGGTCGTCGACCTCGAGGTCGGGGACCTCCACGCCGTCGACCTTCGCGGCACGCAGCCGGGTCATCAGCTCGTGGTTGTCGGGGTCGTACGAGATCTCGCCGGTGATGTGCGCCTTCTCGATGCCGCCGATCCGGTGCTCCAGACCGGCCACTCCCGGCGGCGCCCACGGGCGGGCCAGGGTGGCCTCGTCGCGCACGTACGGCATGAAGACGCGGACGCCTGTGGCGTCCTCGGCGTTGGGCTCGCTGGCGAACTCGACGGTGAGGTCGGGCAGCGACGACACCGACGGCACGTGCCACGGCTCGGAGCCGTTGGCCAGGTAGCCGTCCGAGAGCAGCAGCACCGGGGTGCGGTAGGTGATGGCGATCCGGACGGCCTCGACCGCGGCGTCGAAGCAGTCGACCGGCGACTGCGGCGCCACCACCGGCACCGGCGCCTCGCCGTTGCGGCCGAACATCGCCTGCAGCAGGTCGGCCTGCTCGGTCTTGGTGGGCATGCCGGTCGACGGCCCGCCGCGCTGGACGTCGACGACCACGAGCGGCAGCTCGAGCGAGGCGGCCAGGCCGATCGTCTCGGCCTTGAGCGCCAGGCCCGGGCCGGACGTGGACGTGACGCCGAGGGCCCCGCCGTAGGCGGCGCCGAGGGCCATGCCGACGGCACCGATCTCGTCCTCGGCCTGCAGGGTCGTCACGCCGTGGCGCCTTGAGGCCGGAGAGCGTGTGCAGGATGTCGGACGCCGGCGTGATCGGGTACGAGCCGAGCACCAGGCGCAGCCCCGCGCGGTGCGCGGCGGCGACCAGGCCGTACGCGAGCGCGGTGTTGCCGGTGACGTTGCGGTACGTGCCGGCCGGGCTCGGCGCGGGCGCGACGGTGTAGCGGACCGCGAAGCCCTCGATCGTCTCGCCGTACGCCCAGCCCGCCTTGAGCGCGGTGAGGTTGGCCTCGAGGATCACGCGGCTTGCGGGCGAACTTCGACACCAGGAACGCCTCGGTGCCGGTGGTCGGCCGGTCGTACAGCCAGGACAGCAGGCCGAGGCTGAACATGTTCTTGCTGCGCTCGGCGTCCTTGCGGGTGAGGTCGAGGCCCTCGAGCGCCTTCACCGTCATCGACGTCAGCGGCAGCGCGTGCACCCGGTAGGACTCCAGCGAGCCGTCCTCGAGCGGGTTGGACGCGTAGCCGACCTTGGTCAGCGCGCGGGTGGTGAACTCGTCCGAGTCGACGATGACGGTGCCGCCGCGGGGCAGGTCGCCGATGTTGGCCTTGAGCGCCGCCGGGTTCATCGCCACCAGCACGTCGGGCGCGTCGCCGGGGGTCAGCACGTCGTGGTCGGCGAAGTGCAGCTGGAAGCTGGAGACGCCGGGGAGGGTCCCGGCAGGGGCGCGGATCTCGGCCGGGAAGTTCGGCAGCGTGGCGAGGTCGTTGCCCAGCGCGGCGGTCTCGGCGGTGAACCGGTCGCCGGTGAGCTGCATGCCGTCGCCGGAGTCGCCGGCGAAGCGGATCACGACGCGTTCCAGCGCCTCGACCGGACGATCGGTCGTGTCGGCTGTCTCCTGCGTCGTCATCGCGTCCCTTACCGTCGTCGCGCCGTAAAGTCCAGCATCCCTCCCTACGCCATCGTAGGCTCCCGTTTACCGCGCGGGCGCGCAGGGCCACGGCTGGACGGGATGCGGACCGGGCGGACCGAGCGGGGCATCTTGACGCGCTCGGTACCGAGGCATCATGATGTGTCGATGCGGACCACCCTGACCATCGACGACGACGTCGCGCGTCTGATCGACGAGGCCGTCCACCGCGAACGCCGCCCGATGAAGCAGGTCGTCAACGACGCGCTGCGGCGTGCCCTGAGCCGGCGCCGACGGCTGAACGCGTTCACGGTGGAGGTGCACCACTCCGACGCTCGTCGCGGGCATCGACCCCGGCGCCTGAACGGGCTGGCGGACGAGCTCGCCGACGACGCCCAGGTCGCGGCGTCGCCCGGGCCGATGATCGTCCCGGACGTCAACCTGCTGCTGTACGCCCACATCGACGCGTTCCGCGCCGCACGAGCGGAGCCCGCGCGTGGTGGGAGGACGCCATGTCCGGCGCCCGCGCCGTCGGGCTGTGCGACGCCACCGTCCTCGGGCTTCCTCCGGCTCGTGACCAGCCGCCGCGTGCTCTCGACGCCGATGGCCACCGATCGTGCGTCTGGCTCGGTCGCGAGGTGGCTCGACCGACCCGTCACCCGGTACCTGACCTCCGACGAACGGCACGTGCGGGTGACCTCGGGCTGCTGCGGCACGGCGGGTGTCGCCGGCAACCTCACGACCGACGCGCAGATCGCCGCGCACGCACCTGGTCTCCGACGGCGAGGTCCACTCCAACGACACCGACTTCGGCCGCTTCGCGGGTCTGCGCTGGGTGAATCCGCTCGCCGCGTGAGGAGTCCGCTCGCAACCCTCACCGGTCCAGCGCGGCCGGACCACCAGGTCACGCGTCGGCCCTCAGCCGGTCGGGCGATCCCGAGCAGGGTGGCGGTCTCGCCCGTCGGTCAGCCCGACGTCCAGCTCGGCCAGCCGGTCGCCCAGCTCGCCGACCTCGAGGGGGCGGTGCTCGGTCGGCTCGGCCCGGGCGCCGGACGGTGAGGTGGTCGTGGGTGACCGTGGTGTGCACGCCGTCGCCGGACCGCGTGAGCATCAGCCCGTGCCGGAAGTGCGTGGTCGGGTGCGTGCTGGTCCAGTGGTGGCCGAGCGCGAGGTCCACCGGCCGCACCGGGAGGTCGTCGGTGGTGTGCATCAGCTCCCAGGCGCCGTCCCGGTGCCGCTGCAGCTCCCAGGCCGGCCCGCTCTGCGGGGTCTCGACGCGCACCAGCCGGTACGCCCAGCCGCCGGCGTCCTCCTGCGCGCCGTCGGCCAGCGTGATCGGGCGGAGCAGGCTCATCCCGAAGCCGGGGTCCGCGAGCACCCGCTCGCCGTCGACGTCGACCAGCACGACGGCGTGCGTGCGCGGCGAGGCATTCACGTCGCCCACGCGGGCGAGCCTGCGCTCGACCCGGTATCCGAGCCGCTGCAGCACGGCCGCCAGCAGGGTCGCGTGCTCGAAGCAGTAGCCGCCGCGCCCGCGTCCGACGAACTTGCCCTGCACCGCGTCGAGGCCGACGCCGGGGTGCGTGCCGAGCAGCACGTCGATGTTGTCGAAGGTGAACCGGCGCACGTGGGCGAGGTACAGCTCGTCGAGCGCCCGCGCCTCGAGGGCGGCCGCTGGTCCACGCCCACGCGGTCGAGGTAGGCGGGCAGGTCGAGGCGGTCCACGCCCCAGGCGTCCGTGCTCACGGCCGCATGATGCCCGACCTCGGCCGGCGTGCGGCAGGGTCGCCGCGGGAGCGATATCCCCGTGGGTGATGTCGGTGGGGCGTGGACGGAGCAGGTCACCCGGGACGGCCCGGGAAGGCACCGACCCTTGACCTCGGGGTGACGATGGTCGTGCCGGAAGGAGGACGTCATGAGGACGTTCCTCGCACGGATGCGCTGGGTGGTGCTCTCGGTCGGGACGGCGTGGCTGCTGGCCGGGTGCCCGGGCGGCTCCGGAGGGGGCTCCGGCGGCGGGTACTGACCGGCCCGTCCCTCGCTCACCCAACACGAGGCTCGGTGCGCGCTCGTAGGACGGCGCGCCGTGCCGCCACACTAGGCTCGGCGCGTGCTCGCGTCCGCAGCCACGGCGCCAGGACCCCGGCGGCTACGTCGTGGTCGGCGCCGTGGTGCTCGCCGGGCGTGCTGCTCGTGGCGGGCGGGCTGGGGGCCAACCGGATGCTGCGCCCGAGCGCGCCGAGCGCGGGCAAGGCCACCACGTACGAGTCCGGCGTCGACCCCGTCGGCGAGGGCTGGGCGCAGGCGAACATCCGCTACTACCTCTACGCGTACCTCTACGTCGTGTTCGCCGTCGACGCCGTCTACCTGTTCCCCTGGGCCACCGTGGTCGAGCTGTACGCCTGGCCCACCGTGCTGACGATGGCCGTGTTCCTCGGCATCCTCGCCGTCGGCCTCCTGCACGTCTGGCGGGCGGGGGTGCTGCGGTGGCGCTGACCCCGCTCCCGGCGCCGGGCCCGCGCCCCGGCCTGGTCCGGGTGGAGCACCAGGGCTCGAGCATCGGCCCGGCCCAGCAGCTGGCGCCCGACCCGGTGCGCTTCGTCCTCAACTGGGGACGCCGCTACAGCCTGTGGGTCTTCAACTTCGGGCTCGCCTGCTGCGCGATCGAGTTCATCGCGGCGTCGATGTCCAAGCACGACTTCATCCGGCTCGGCGTCATCCCGTTCGCGCCGGGCCCGCGGCAGGCCGACCTGATGGTCGTCTCCGGCACGGTCACCGACAAGATGGCGCCCGCGATCCGCCGGCTGTACGACCAGATGCCGGAGCCGAAGTACGTCATCTCCTTCGGCGCGTGCTCCAACTCCGGCGGCCCGTACTGGGACTCGTACTGCGTCACCAAGGGCGTCGACCAGATCGTGCCGGTCGACGTCTACGTGCCCGGCTGCCCGCCGCGGCCCGAGGCGCTGCTGCACGGCATCGTCACCCTCCAGAACAAGATCGCCGAGGAGCACCTCGGCCGGCGGTACGGCCCGGACGCATGAACGAGCGCAGCGAGCGAGTCACCAGGCACAGGCCCCTGCTCATGGCGAGGAACGAGCCGTGAGCATCGCGTGGCCCGAGGGGGTGCAGGTCGAGGAGTCGGACGCGTCCGGCACGCCGTGCTTCGACGTCCCGGCCGATCGCTGGGTCGAGGTCGGTGACCGCCTGCCACGCAGCGGGTTTCACGTACTTCGACTGGCTGTCGGCTGTGGACGAGCCCGACGCCGTGGGGGAGCGCGTCGCGGGAGCCGACGTGGTGGTGCACCTCGTCGCACCCCGGCCGCTGCGTCGGATCATCCTGCGCGCCCGCGTCGCCGCCGACGACGCCGAGATCGCCAGCCTGACACGCGTCTTCGCCGGTGCGGCGTGGCACGAGCGCGAGACGCACGAGATGTTCGGGATCGGCTTCACCGGCTTCGACGACGGGTCCGGGCTGGGGCTGCGCCCGCTCCTGCTGCCGGACGGCTTCGAGGGCACCCCGCTGCGCAAGTCGTTCGTCCTCGCCGTCGCGGGCGGTCAAGGCCTGGCCGGGGCCAAGGAGCCGGGCGAGGGCGGCGACGGCCACGCCGCCTCGCCGTCGCGCCGCAAGCTGCTGCCGCCCGGCGTGCCGGACGCCGCCACCTGGGGTCCGCGCGACCCGGGCGAGCCGGCCGGGCCGGTCGACACCGAGGTCGAGGACACCGCGACGACCACCGCGGGCACGGCGACCGGACGAGGGGCGCGACGGTGGCTGACGTCCTCGAGGTGGTGCTGCGGGCGGTCTGCGTCCTGGCCGCGTTCCTCGTGCTGCCGCTGCTGGTCGGCCAGACCGAGCACAAGGTGATGGCGCACATGCAGGGCCGGCTCGGCCCGATGTACGCCGGCTCGCTTCCACGGCTGGGCCCAGCTGGTCGCCGACGGCGTGAAGTTCGTGCAGAAGGAGGACTCCGTCCCGGCCGCGGCCGACCGCACGGTGTTCAAGCTCGCCCCCGGCGTCGCGCTGGTCCCGTACCTGGTGGCGCTGGCGGCGATCCCGCTCGCGCCGGGGATCGTGGGTGCGGACGTCGACGCCGGGCTGCTCTTCGTCCTGGCCGTGTCGGCGGTCGGCGTGCTCGGGACGCTGATGGGCGGCTGGGCCAGCGGTAACAAGTACTCGCTGCTCGGCGGGATGCGCACGGCTGCACAGCTTCTCGCGTACGAGCTGCCGCTCGTGCTCGCGGCCACCTCGGTCGCGATGGCGGCCGGGACGCTCAACCTCGAGCGCGATCGCCGAGTCGTGGCAGTGGTGGTGGCTGGTCTGGCAGGCCCCGGCCGCGCTGGTGTTCCTCGTGGCCGGCGTGGCCGAGCTGCAGCGCCCGCCGTTCGACATGCCGATCGCCGACGCCGAGCTGGTGATGGGTCCGTACACCGAGTACGGCGGCCTGCGGTTCGCGTTCTTCCTGCTCGCGGAGTACGCCGGGATCGTCGTGCTGGCAGGGCTGTTCACCGTGCTGTTCCTCGGCGGCTGGGCGGTCCGTTCGCCGAGGTGCTGGGCTGGCTGTGGACGCTGGTCAAGGTCGCGCTGGTCTCGTTCGTCGTGATCTGGATCCGGGTGGCGTGGCCGCGGCTGCGCGAGGACCAGCTGCAGCGTCTCGCCTGGGTCGTCCTCGTCCCCGTGGCGCTGGTCAGCTCGCGCTGACCGCTGTGGTGGTGGTCGCGCTGTGAGCGAGGGGCAGAAGGGGGTGGGGCCGCTGCAGGGGTCTCGCGCGAGGGCTCGCTGTCACGCTGCGCACGCTCGGGAAGCCGGTCGTCACCGCCGAGTACCCGGAGGTCGCACCGCACCTGCCGCCGCGCAGCCGCGGGCGTGATCGCGCTGTTCGAGGAGAACTGCACCGTCTGCATGCTCTGCGCGCGCGAGTGCCCCGACTGGTGCATCTACATCGACTCGCACAAGGAGACCGTCGTCGTCGAGGGCGCCGCCCGCGACCGGCAGCGCAACGTGCTCGACCGCTTCGCCATCGACTTCTCGCTGTGCATGTACTGCGGCATCTGCATCGAGGTCTGCCCGTTCGACGCCCTGTTCTGGTCGCCCCAGTTCGAGTACTCCGGCACCGACATCGGCGACCTCACCCACGAGCGGGAACGGTTGCGCGAGTGGATGTGGACGGTCCCGCCGCCGCCCGCGCTCGACCCGGCGGCCCCCGCCGCCAAGGAGACCGAGGCCGCGACCCGGCCGGCCAGATCGGCGCGTCCGGAGCGTCCGCCACGTCGCCCCCCGTCCGACGCCCGAGGCCGGCGCGTGACCGCGCTCGACGTCGTCCTGGGTGCCTGCGCCCTGCTGACGGCCGCGGCCGGCGCGCTGGCCGTGACCAGCCCGCGGGTGGTGCACGCCGCGCTGTGGCTGGTCGTCGCTCTCGGCGGGCTCGCAGGGGTGTACCTGCTGCTCGGCGCCGAGGTGGTGGCGCTGGTGCAGCTGCTGGTCTACGTCGGCGCGGTCGTCGTGCTCGTGCTGTTCGCGCTGATGCTCACCCGCGCCCCCACCGGTCCCACGCCGCGCAGCGGTGGCACCGACGACCTGGACTCCCCGCGTCCGGTGCGGTGGCTCGCGGCCGTCACCGGCTTCGCCACGGCCGTGCTCGTCGCCGGGACGCTGATCGCCACGTCGGGTTCCGGGACCTTCGTCGAGCGTGACGCGACCCGCGGTGCCGCCCGACCGTTGGGGGAGAGCCTGTTCGGCAGCTGGGTGCTGCCGTTCGAGCTGCTCTCGGTGCTGCTGCTGGCGGCGCTGGTGGCGGCCGTCGCGGTGAGCCGCGGTCGCGACGACGGGGACGGTGCCTGATGCACCTGCTCGTCCCGTGGCTGCTCGTCGGTGTGCTCGCCGGGCTCGGCGTGTACGGGGTGATCGCCCGTCGCAACGCCGTGATGGTGCTGGTCGGCGCCGAGCTGCTCCTCAACGCCGCGGTGCTGCTGCTGGTGACCGCCGACGTCGCACCCGTCGGCGCACGCGACCCGCTGCTGTCCGGCCAGGTGGGCGCGCTGTTCGCCGTCACCGTGGCAGCCGCCGAGATCGGGCTCGCGCTGGCGATCGTCCTGCTGCTGTTCCGCACCCGCGGGACCGCCGACCTGCGCTCGGCGCGATCGCTCGGCGAGACCGCCCGTGAGGTCGACCCGGCGGGTGATGCCCTGTGAGCCCCACCGACGTGGTGCTGGTGCTCGTCCTCGCCCCGGTGCTCGCCGCGCTCGTCGGGCTCCCGCTCGGGCGCATCGACCGCCGGCTCGCCGTCGGCTGCGGGGTCGGCGGGACGCTGGTGTCGCTGCTCGCCTCGCTCTGGCTCGCCCGCGAGACCTGGGACGGCTACCCGTACGTCACCGCGGTGCCGTTCCTCGGCCGGGTCGACACCGGCATCGCGCCGGACACCTCGGCGCTCGACCTGCGCGTCGACGCTCTCGGCGGCCTGGTGGCGGTGGCGGTCACGCTCGTCGCGCTCGGCGTCCAGGTGTACTCCGCCGGGTACCTCCGACGCGCGCCCGACGACGCGGACCCGGCACCCACCCGCTACCCCGCCTACGCGGCCACCGTCTCGCTGTTCACCGCCGCGATGCTGCTCGTGGTGCAGGCCGACGACCTGTTCCTCGTGCTGGTCGGCTGGGAGGTCATGGGCATCTGCTCGTACCTGCTGGTCGGCCACCACAGCGAGCGGCCGGCGGCGCGACGTGCTGCGGTGCAGGCGTTCCTGGTCACGCGGGTCGGCGACGTCGCGTTCGTGATCGGGATCATCGTGCTCTACGCCGCCACCGGAACGAGCCAGATCGGTCGCGTCGTCGCGCAGGTCGACGAGATCGGCACGGGGACGGCGACTCTCGCTGCCCTGCTGCTGGTCGTCGGGGTGATGGGCAAGTCGGCCCAGTTCCCGTTCCACGGCTGGCTCCCGGACGCCATGGAGGGCCCGACGCCGGTCTCGGCGCTCATCCACGCCGCCACCATGGTGGCCGCCGGCGTCGTCGTCCTGGCCCGGCTGCAGGCCCTGCTGGAGGCGGCGCCGGTCGCGCTCGCGGCGCTCGCGGTGGTCGCCACGGTGACGATGGTGGGCGCCGGCTTCGCCGCGCTCGTCGCCGACGACATCAAGCGGGCGTTGGCGTGGTCGACGATCAGCCAGGTCGCGATCATGCTCGGCGCGCTGTCGCTCGGCTCCGACGCCGGTCGCGCGAGCGCGCTGGCTCACCTGCTCTCGCACGCGGCGTTCAAGTCGTTGCTGTTCCTCGCGGCCGGCGTGCTGGCCCACCTGGCGGGCACCACCCTGCTCAGCGGCATCCACTCGATGGGCCGTCGAGCGCCGTGGACGACCGCGGCCTGGGTCGTCGGGCTGCTCTCGCTCGCCGCCCTGCCGCCGTTCGCCGGGTTCCTGTCCAAGGAGGGCGTGCTGACGGCGGCCGAGCACGGCGCGCTCGACGGCGACGGCAGCGCCCCCTCCTGGGTGGCTGCCACGCTGCTCGTCGGGGTCGGTCTCACCTCGGTGCTCACCGGCGCCTACGCGGGACGGCTGCTCGCCGTCACCGTCCGCAGACCGCGCGCTGCAGAGCCGGTCTGGGACCAGGAGTGGGAGGAGGTGTGGGAGGACGGGGCCGCCGCGACGCCCGCCGCCGGCGAGGACGACTACGACCTGGTGTTCACGATCGACCCCGAGTACCACCCCGAGGACTACGTGGCACCGTCCCCGGCCGAGCGCGAGCGCGCGCTGCAGCTCGCCGCGGAGCGGGCCCGGCGCGAGGAGGCCCGCCGCGAGGCCGAGCGGCGGGAGGCCGAGCGGGTGCAGCTGCAGCTCGACGAGGAGGCCGCGGCGCAGGAGCGGGTCGACGAGGACGACCGCGTGGCGGCGGCCGGCGCCACGTCGCCCCGACGATGGGTCTGACCGTCGGCGTGCTCGCGCTCGTCACCCTCGCGGTGGCGGCGCTCCCGCTCGCCGGTGCGCGGTCTGCTGGTGCCGGTCGACCTCGAGCTGCTGACCGCTGCCGTCGGTGGTTTCCTCGCCGTCGCAGGCCTTCTCATCGGCGTCTCGCGCGGACCGCGCGGCACCACCGACCTGGCCGACCGCGTGCCTGCCCGGCTGCGGGCCGCAGCGGCGTCGGGCTACGGCTACCAGGCGGCGCAGCAGGCGCTGGTGGTGCGTCCGGTGCAGGCGCTCGCGCGGCTGGTCGCCGCGGGCGACCGCGACGTCGTCGAGGGCTACGTGCGCGCCCCGGCCGTCGGCGCACGCTGGCTCGCGGCCGTGCTGCGGCGGGTGCAGACCGGCGTGGTCACCGGCTACCTCTCGTGGGTGGCCGGCGTCGCCGTGGCCGTCGGCGTGGTGGCCGTCCTGGTGGGGGGGACCGTGACGAGCGCAGCGAGCGAACCATCGGGAGCGCCGGCGGTCGACGGCGAGGGACGAGCCGTGCTGCTGGTGGCGGCACCTGCCGTGCCGCTGCTCGGCGCCGCGGGCACGCTGCTCACGCGCCGGTTCCCCGGCGTCCCGTCCACGGTGGCGCTCGCGTCGGCGGTGCTCGGCGCGCTCGTCGCCGTCGGGCTGCTGCTCGTGGCCCCGCCGTGGCGCGAGGCGGGCGACTCGGTCGCCGTCGACCTGCCGTGGGCCGACCTGCTGGGCAGCCGGCTCCGGCTCGGCTGGGACGGCATCACCGCGCCGCTGGTGGTCCTGACCGCCGTGCTGGTGCTCCTCTGCGTGCTGTACCTGCGGTGGACGTCCGACGGCCACGACCCCGTCACCGGACACCGGCACAGCCCGCCCCGGGACGACCCGCCACCCGCGCTGCTGGCCGCTCTGCTGCTCGTCGGCTCCGGCGCCGTCGCCACCTTCGTCGCGCGCGACCTGCTGCTGTTCTTCGTCGCGTTCGAGACCGTCCTGGTGCCGATGTGGTTCGTGGTCGCCAGGTTCGGCGACGACGCGGCCCGGCCGGGGGAGCGCGACGGCGTCGCCGCCCGCTCCGCCGCAGCGACGCGCTTCGTCCTCTACACCGCCACCGGCTCGGCCGTGATGCTCATCGGCCTCGTGCTGCTCGCGGTGCGCACCGGCACCACCGACATGCTCGAGCTCGCCCGGGTGGCTCCCGATCTCGACGCCGGCACCCAGGCGGCGGTCGCCCTGTTCCTGCTGGTGGGTCTCGGCGTCAAGGTGCCGGTGTGGCCGCTGCACTCGTGGCTGCCGCCCGCCCACACGATCGCGCCCACGGTGGGGTCCGTGCTGCTGGCCGGCGTGCTGCTCAAGCTCGGCAGCTACGGCCTCGTGCGGCTGGTGGCCGGGCTGGTGCCGGACGGCCTCGCGCGCTGGTCGGTGCCGCTGGCGGCGGTCGGCGTCGTCGGCGTGCTCTGGGGCGGACTGGTGTGCCTCGTGGAGCGCGACCTCAAGCGGCTGGTCGCCTTCTCGTCCGTGGCCCACATGGGGTTCGTGGCGCTGGGCGTCGCGTCCGGGACGCCCGAGGGGCTGCAGGGCGCGCTCTTCGTCGGCGTCGCGCACGGCGTCGTCACCGGCCTGCTGTTCTTCGTCGTCGGGATGCTGAAGCACCGCACGCACACGGCCGACCTGCACTCGCTCGGCTCCGGGCTGCGCGACCGCTCGCCGCGGCTGGGCTGGGTGCTCGCGCTCGGCTGCATCGCCGGGCTGGGGCTGCCCGGACTGGCCGGGTTCTGGGGCGAGGTCCTCGCGCTGGTCGGCACCTGGCGCGGCGAGGAGCGGCTGGGCGGCGCCGGCGCGGTGGCGTTCACCGTCGCAGCGGCCGCTCGGCACGGCGCTCGCCGCGGCCTACCTGCTCCGCGTCCTGTACCTGGTGTGGCACGGGCCGCGGAGGAGCCGGCCGGCCGCACCGCGACCGTGGGGCCTCGACGACCTGCGCCGCGGCGAGCAGGTGGTGCTCGCGCCGCTCGTGCTGGCGGCTGTCGCGCTCGGCGTGCTGCCGTGGCTCCTGCTCTCGCTCACCGGGCCGGCCGTGCGGCTGCTGCTCGAGGCGGGTGCCGGGTGAGCGTCCAGGCGCGTCGACGTCGTCGCCACCGGACCGGTGCTCGTCACCGGCCTGGCGGTGCTCGTCGTCCTCGTCGTGCAGGCGGTGCTGCCGGGACGGCGGCTGGTGCTCGACGCCGTCGCGCTCGGCGGCCTCGGCCTGGCCGGGGTCGCGCTGGTCGTGCTCGCCGCGGGCGACCTGCCGCGCGCCACGTTCTGCGCGCAGGGCGTCGGGGCCGGGCGGTGCTCGTTCGTCGCCGATCCCGTCACGGTGGCACTGCAGCTCGTGGTGCTGCTGACGGCGGTGATCGCCCTGCTGCTGGCGCTCGACGGTCCCGGCGCCTCCGGACGCACGCACGCGGGCGGAGCACCACGCGCTGCTGCTCGCGGCCGTCACCGGTGCGCTGGCCCTGGCCGGCGCGCGCGACCTCGCGACGCTGGTGGTGGCGCTCGAGACGGCGTCGCTGCCGGTGGTGGGGCTGGTGGCCCTGCGGCGCGACGCCGACGGCGCGCAGGCGGCGATGAAGCTGCTGCTGGTGGCCGTCGCCTCGCTCGGGCTGCTGCTGCTCGGCGTGGCGCTGATCTACGCGGGCACCGGCTCGCTGCACCTGTCCGTGATCGCGGCCGCCACCGCCGACGGCGGCTCTCCGGTGGTCGTTCTCGGCACGGTGCTCGCCGTGGCGGGGATCGGCTACAAGGTCGCCGCGCTGCCGTTCGGCCTGTGGGTGCCCGACGTGTACGCCGGGTCGCCGGTGCCGGTCGCGGCGTTCCTGTCCACGACGTCGAAGGTGGCCGGACTCGCGGCGGCGGCGATCCTGCTCGTCATCGGCCTGCCCGGCGACTCCGCCTCGTGGCAGCCGTGGTTCGCGGTGCTCGTGGTCGCGACGATGACGATCGGCAACCTGGTGGCGCTCGCCCAGACCGGGGCGGTGCGGCTGCTCGCCTGGTCGACCGTGGCCCAGGCCGGGTGGGTGCTGCTGCCGCTGCTCGGCACCGGCGACGCCGGCACCCGGATCGGCTCGGCGGCGGTGTACCTGCTCGCCTACGGGACGGCGTCCGCGGTCGCCTTCGCCGTCGTCGTCCTGGTGACGCGGCACCACGTCGCCGGCGCCGGCGCACCTGCTCGAGGACCACCGCGGGCTGGTCCGCCGCGAGCCCGTGGCCGCTCTGCTCCTCGCGCTCGCCCTGCTGAGCCTGGCCGGGCTGCCGCCGGGCGTCGCGGGGCTGGTGGCCAAGGTGGCCGCCCTGCGGCCCGTGGTCGACGACGGGCTCTGGTGGGTCGCGGTCGCGGCGGCCCTCAACGTGGCGCTCGGTCTGGCCTACTACCTGCGCTGGACCGCACTGCTCCTGGCGCGCCCTGCCGAGGGTGACCCGCCCCCCACCTGGCAGGTGCGACCGGCCGAGGGGGCCGCGCTGGGGCTCGGCGGCGTGCTGCTCGTGGCGTTCTGCGTCGTCCCCGGCCTGATGGTGCTCTGAGCGGTGCCGGGCGGGCGGGTTCGGCGATGGACGTAAGGCCTGCCGTGAGCGGTTCTCGGCCGGAGGCGATGAGTTCCTGCGCCGACGGCGGTCCACCTGGCATGACCCAGTACCTGCTGACCGTCCCCCACGACTCCACGAGGAGCCGACCATGGAGACCATGGACCCGGCCGAGCTCGAGGCGGCGCTGGCCGCCACGGGCGCCATCATCGAGGAGCTGACGTCGACCGGCGCCTTCGTCTTCGCCGGCGGGCTGATGCCGCCCTCGAGCGCGATCACCGTCGACAACACCGGTGACTCGCTGAGCACCGTCAACGCCCCGTTCGTCGAGGCGCCCGAGTACGTCGGGGGCTTCTGGGTGATCGACGTCGCCGACGAGGAGACCGCGGTCGGCTGGGCCGCCCGCGCGTCGAAGGCTCTCGGCGGTCGGATCGAGGTCCGCGCCTTCCAGGAGACGCCGGCCGAGTGACCGCGGTGGTCGGGCCTCAGGTCCTCGCGACGTGCAAGGACCTGAGGCCGACCCACCGTGGTGTCGACGCGCGGTAGGACTCGTACTCGGCTCCGAACCGTCCGAGCAGGGCGGGCTCCTCCGCCGCGACCTGCAGCCGGTCGACGACCGCGACGAACCCGGCGACCGGGAGCAGCGCGGCCCAGGACCCGCGCCAGATCGCGTGCGCCGCCAGGACCCCGGCCATCCCCACGTACATGGGGTTGCGGCTGATCGCGTTGGGCCCGGTCGTGACGAGCGCCGACGCGCGGTCGGGGTGCAACGGGTCGACCGTCGTCCCGCTGTGCCGGAAGAGACCGGGCCGACCCGCCCGCCAGCGACGAGGGACGCCACCGCGACGACGACCGTCGCCGCCAGCCCGACCCGCGCTCGGCCTCGGCGTCGCGCCCGTGAGCGCACGCTGGACCAGGCCGGCAGCGAGCGCCACGACGGGAGGAGGGACGTGCATCACGTCGACCAGGCTCCTCCGGCTGAGCGGGCCTGTCGAGCGCGCTCCGAGCGCCCGGCCGTCACCGGTGGTGGACTACCGCTCCGGTGGTTTGATCGTGCCATGCGGATCTTCTTCACCGGGGGCAGCGGCAAGGCCGGCAAGCACGTCGTGGCCCACCTCGCCGAGCAGGGCCACCAGGTCACCAACGCCGACCTCATCCCGCTGAGGCACCCGGACGTCGCCGACCTGAGGGTCGACCTCACCGACGCCGGCCAGACCTAGTCGGCGCTGGCCGGTCTGGCGCGGTTCGAGGAGCTGGACCTCGACAGCAAGCCCGGTTACGACGCCGTGGTGCACTTCGCCGCGGTGCCGGCGATCCTCATCGCCCCCGACGCCAGCACCTACGCGACGAACGTGCTCAGCACCTACAACGTGCTCGAGGCCGCGACCCGGCTGGGCGTCCGCAAGATCGTGTTCGCGTCGTCGGAGACGACGTACGGGATCTGCTTCGCCCAGGGCGAGCGGCGACCGCAGTACCTGCCGGTCGACGAGGACCACCCGACCGTGCCCGAGGACTCCTACGCGATGTCCAAGGTGGCGAACGAGGTGACGGCGCGGTCGTTCCAGGCGCGCACCGGCGCCGACGTCTACGGACTGCGGATCAACAACGTCATCGAGCCGCACGAGTACGCCGAGACGTTCCCGGACTTCCTCGCCGATCCCTCGCTGCGGCGGCGGAACGTCTTCGCCTACATCGACACCCGGGACCTGGGCCAGATGGTGCAGCGCTGCCTGGAGGTCGACGGGCTCGGGTACGAGGTCTTCAACGTCGCCAACGCGGACATGTCCGTCGCCCTGACGACCGACGAGGTGCGCGACCGCTTCTACGGCGACGTGGAGCTGCGTCGTCCGATGGGTCGTGACGAGACCTTCTACTGCATCGACAAGGCACGCGAGCTGCTCGGCTTCGCGCCGCAGCACTCGTGGCGCGACGTCCTGCCCGATCCTCGGTAGGACTCCGACCGGCGGCGCAGGGTAGCGCGTCGGCGGGTTCTCGGGGAAGTGCCGCGCGTAGGCCTCGTTGAGGTCGGCGAAGTCCTCCGGGCGCAGGAGCACTCCGACCTCGACGACGTCGTCCCGGGTCCCGCCGCCCGCGGCGACCACCGCGTTCGCAGTTCGTCAGAGCCTGCTCGGTCTGGTCAGCGATGCTCGGGCCGGCCAGCTGACCGGTCGTGGTGTCGGTGCCGGTCATCCCCGAGACGTGGATGTGGTTCCCGACCCGGACACCTTGCGCGAACAGCGGTGACCGCGGTGCCTCGGGGGTGCTGATGGTGTGACGGACCACGGCGGCCTCCTACGGTGTGCTGGGTATCCGTGGCGCCGATTCTTGTCGTCGGCGGGGCCGTCGTCCACGAGCCGGCACGGTCGGTCGGCTGTCGCGCCGACCGCGAGCCGGGACTCACCGTCGCAGCTCGACCACCTCGTCCAGCCGCTGGAGCTTGTGCGGGTTGCGGATCGCGTAGATGCGGGTGATCCGGCCGTCCTCGACGACGAAGCGCCACGGCGGTGTCGTTCGCGCCGCCGGGGTCGATGCGCGCCGCGATGCCGCCGTTGAGGTCGACGACGAAGAGCCGTGGCGTCGCGGCACCACCTCGGCGAAGCGGGCCATCACCGGGGCGACGCTTGGCGGCCCCGCGCACGGGCTTCGGGATCGTCGGGGCGAGGCCGCCGCCGTCGGCGACCACGACGAGCACGTCGGGCGCGAGCACGTCGAGCAGCCCGGGCACGTCGCCGGTCGTCAGCGCCGCGAGGAAGCGGTCGACCACCCGCTGCTGCTCGGTGCGGCTCACCGCCATCCGCGGCCGGCGCGCCGCCACGTGCTCGCGTGCCCGGGTGCGCGATCTGGCGCACCGCCGCCGGGGACTTATCGACCGCCTCGGCGATCTCGTCGTACGGCACGTCGAAGACCTCCCGGAGGACGAACACCGCCCGCTCCGTCGGCATCAGCGTCTCCAGCACGGTCAGCATCGCGATCGACACGCTCTCCGCGAGCTCGACGTCCTCGGCCACGTCCGGGCTGGTCAGCACGGGCTCGGGCAGCCACTCGCCCACGTACTCCTCGCGCCGCCGCGCGAGCGTGCGCAACCGGTTGAGGCGACTGCCGGCTGACGATCCGCACGAGGTAGGCCCGCGGGTCCCCGACCTCGTTGCGCTCGGCGTCGACCAGCGCCGCCCACCGCAGCCAGGTCTCCTGCACCACGTCCTCGGCGTCGGCGGCCGAGCCGAGCATCTCGTAGGCGACGGTGAACAGCAGGCTGCGGTGGGCGACGAACGGGTCGTCGCTCATGACGCGGACGCTACCGCCGGGCGCTCGCCAGCGGCTTCAGCCCGCAGCGCGGCGGCGAAGCCGTCGGACTCGATGCCGAGCGCGACGTTGCCACGCGTGCTAGAAGTTCGCGAACGCGATGAACGAGGTCAGCTCGACCACGGCGGCCGGCCCGAGCTGGGCGAGCAGCCGGTCGACCAGCTCGTCGGTCACGGTCGGCGGCGTCTGGCTCATCGCCTCGGCGTACTCGATGACGTCGCGCTCGAGCGGCGTGAAGACGTCCGACTCCCGCCAGAGCGGGACCTCACGCGCCTTCGTCCACGTCGAGCCCCTTGTTGTGGGCCTCGAAGTAGCCGAAGTCCAGGCACAACGTGCAGCCGACCAGCGACGCGACGGCCATGTGGGCGAACGACTTCAGGCTCTCGTCGCAGGCGTCCCACTTCTGCGTCTTGCCGCCGAGGCCGAAGCTGGCGAATCAGGACCTTGGGGTTGTGCCAGAAGACGCCGAGGGACGTCGGGCACCTTGCCGAGCATCTTCATCGATCATGCGCTTGATGAGCGCGCCCTTGAGGCCGGTGATCTCGGTCGGGGGGATGCGGGTGGTGTGCTCCATGTCTCCTCCTGAGTCGGTGGCTGCGCTGACGACGGGGTGGGTCGTCGCGTCATGAAGACACCGGCCGGAGAGCGGATGTGACACGAGGGCACGCGCGATCTCGTCGTGCCAGACTTCCTGTGTGTTCGATGGCTTCACCGAGTCGATGGTCGACGCCGACGGGCTGCTCGTTGCTCGTGCGTCACGGCGGATCTGGTCCGGCGGTGCTGCTGCTGCACGGTCACCCGCGCACCTCCGCGACCTGGCACCGGGTGGCGCCCGCGTTGGTCGAGCAGCGGACTGAGCGTCGTCTGCGCCGACCTGCCCGGCTACGGGCGCTCGGGGAAGCCGACGCCGACTCCCGACCACGTCGCCCACTCCAAGCGAGCCGGTGCCGCACACCTGCTGAGAGCCATGACCGAGCTCGGTCACGAGCAGTTCAGCGTCGTGGGCCACGACCGTGGCAGCTACTACGCGCTGCGGATGGCCCTGGATCATCCCGACCAGGGTCACGCCGGGTGGCACTGCTGGACTGCCTGCCGATCAGCGAGCACCTGGATCGTGCGGATGCTCGGTTCGCGACGGCGTGGTGGCACTGGTTCTTCTTCGCCCAACCCGACCTCCCCGAACGCGTCATCAACGCCGACCCCGACGGCTGGTACGCCGGCGACCCGGCGTCCATGGGCGCGGAGAACCACGCCGAGTGGCGCGCCGCGATCCACGACCCCGACGTGGTCCGCGGCATGCTCGAGGACTACCGGGCCGGCCTGGGCGTCGACGCCGACCACGAGCGAGCCGACCGCCGTGCCGGGCGCCGGCTGCGGCAGCCGGTCCTGGTGCTGTGGTCCGAGCGCGACGACCTGGAAGACCTCTACGGCGACCCGCTGGTGATCTGGCGGGACTGGGCCGACCAGGTCACCGGCCACGGCATCGACTCCGGTCACCACGTGGCCGAGGAGGCCCCGGAAGAACTCGCCCGGGCGCTCTCGGACTTCCTGACGCTCGCGCCTCGGTAGGACATCGTCGACGGGCGTCCGCACCTCAGACCGGTTCGAGCACCGCGACCGGGATCGTCCGGCCCGCCATGCGGGCGTACCGGGTGACCTCGGGAGCCTCGGCCAGGACCGCGTCACGCCACATCGCATCGCGCTCGTCACCGAGCAGCTCACGGACCGTTGCCTTGAAGTGCCGATCCCGCACCTGGACCTGCGCAACCGTCGCCTGCCGAAGGTTCTCCATCCACACGCCGACGCGGTTTCCGATGCGGGTCCACGTCGCCCTCATCGCGCTGTTCGGCACGCCGCTCTCATGCACCGACGGTAGCGAGGACCCGGCGCGCGCTTACCAGCGCTCGACGCGGCGGAGTGTGGCGCTCGCGTTGCACGGGGTGGTGAAGCGTGTTGATTCGAAGGTAAACAGAAAGTCGACTCCTCTCGTGTCGACGACCACGGTCAAGGTTCGAGCCAGCACCCGGGACCAGCTGCTCGCGATCGGCGCCTCTCGACACCTCAGCGCTGATCAGGTCATCGTCACTGCTCTTGGCGGCGCTGCTAGCGCGACGAACGACGCCAGCTCGCCACCGCCGGGGCCCGCGCCATCGCTGCCGACCCCGCTGACCTCGCCGGGATCAAGGCGATCCGAGACGACGTCGCAGCTCTGCATGCGTGGTGAGGTCTACCGGCTATCCGACGCACCTACATGCGGCGGCCGAGCCCGACCTGGTGGCGGGCCCGGCCGAAGACGGTGGTGGTCAGGCCATCTCGGGGACGTGCAGGTGCGCGTAGGCGAGGTCGAACTCGTGCACGTCGACGATCTCGCCGCCGGCGTCGCTCGCGGCCCGGCTGCGCATGTCGTCGGCCGCCGAGCGGCTGGCCTCCATCGCGGCGCGGGTCTCCCAGGCCGTGGTGGCGCAACCCAGGCCGGTCGACCGGTTCATCAGCAGGCTGGCGCTGCAGAATCCAGGGGTCTGCTCGAGCTCGGGAAGGATCCCGACCCGGAACGTCTCCGTCATGGCGTCGAGGTCACCCTGCAGCCAGCTGACTCGGCAGCACTCGCCGTGATGGGTGCGGTGCATGACGGCGATCTCCCACTCGTCGACCTGCATGGAGCCGCCGAGAATGTCCCGCCCGCGATCGCGGAACGGGCGAAGCTGCTCATCGCTGGCGCGCATGGCCGCCTCGTTCTCCCACGAACTCGTTGCGATGCACTGCCCGGTCTCGCGGTCGACCAGCAGCGAGAGGCCGCGACAGCCCTCGATCTGGTCGAGCATCGGCCCGGCCTCGTTCTTGACGAACGCGATGCCCGCGTCGATGTTCTCGGGCCTCCCGTGGAACGTGGTGGAACGTGCGTACACGGCCCACTCCTCTCGGGGACGGGGCAGTGCCCGGTCCGGCACCGCCGGCTGATCCCCTGCTTACTCCCTTGCGCGCGAGGACGCCATAGCCCGCTCTGCGATTCCCGGCCTCTTCGGGCCAGCACGCACCGGCCTCATCGTCCGCGTGCGTGCGAGGGGAGCGGAAGGAGCATCGCGTGCCAGATCCGCTTGCGTGGGATAGACCGAGCCACGGCCCCCATGCTCGGCGACGCCGAACAGCAGGTCGGTGTGGACGACGATCCCGCGCATACGACGCGGCTACTTCGGGTTGATGCTCGAGAGCAACTGATCGTAGTAGTTGGCGCCACCTGCGAAGTTCAGCTCCACGAAGATCTCGGTCTGTGTACGTCCGAGTCCACTCTTGTACTTGCCGGTCCCGCCCACGATGTCACCGTCACACACCGCAGACGACGCTCCGGGATCACCATGAGATGCGTCGGTGGCTTGACCGATGGGTCCATGAGCGCACCTACGGTGCCGCTTTCACCGGAGTGCACGTAGATGTCGCCGTTGTCGAGATCGAACCAGATGAACTCACCGAAGGCGAGCGGTCCGCCGGTCAGATCGAGATTCTTCGTCCAGACGTAGATGGCCCCCTGGACCTTGCCCGTGGATGCATCGACGGCTGGCATCGAAACCGAAGGCTCACAATCCGAGACGCACCACGTAGTGAACGACGAGGTAGCCGGCGTGGAGTGTGTATTCGGCACGGCCGGCCTGTTGTAGACCAGGACGATGCCTGCGGAGAGGATGCGCCGCCACCCGATGCGACCACCACATCGCTGCCAGCCATCAGTGCACCAGCTGCAAGCGCCGCCGCAGCGGCTGTTAACCGAAACCTCATGGGGCATCTCCTTGTTCGAGCGGAATGACGACTAGCGACTCGGCCCCGCGCTCCGTCGGAGAGCGCTGCTTGCGACACTCCCACCGTTCCGGGGTGACGTCCATGCCCGCATCAACGCAGAAGTTGCCCATTCCTCACTTTGCTTGGGACTCCTGCGACCTGGGCGAACCTGAAGCGTCCGCTATGCCCCTGCCCGGCCTTCCGCCTTGCCGCCGTACGGCGGAGCCCGACCATGCCGCGGGTCGCGTGCCCTGAGCCGCGTCCAACTGGCGTTGGAGCACCGACAGCCTGCGCAGACGCTCGGCGCGGACGGCGGCCGATCGGGCGACGAGGACGCTGAGGTGGAGCTTGGCCGGCGTGATGGCGCTGATCGCGAGCTCGCCCTCGAGGCGCCGACGTGTCGTCGGCGACGATCACGCTCGTGTCGAGGACGGCCCTCACGGCCGCTCGAAGGGATCGGTCAGCGTGTCGTCCGACCGCTCGCGGTCCTCGTCCCGGTCCGGGTCGCCCGGACCGCGGAACAGGTCGTCGATCTCGTCCCACGTCCGCCAGCGACGAGGAGCCGCGGCGACGAGCCGGGCGCTCGCTCGGCCGGCCACGGTGATCGTGAGCTGCTCACCCGCCTCGACCCGGCGGAGCAGGTCAGAGGCGCTTTGGCGGAGCTCGCGGAGGCCGACGTCCGTCACATCGCAGGCGTGTGCACAGGTGCATGCACCTAGCGCCGTGCTGGGTGAGGCCGAGGCCGCGCGGCACAGTAGGTTCGAGCCCGTGGACACCCAGGCCGTGCTCGACCTCGTGCGGGAGGTGTCGGCGGCCGTCGTCGAGCCCCGGTTCCGCGCGCTGGAGGACGGCGAGGTGATGGAGAAGAACCCGGGCGACCTGGTGACCGTCGCCGACCGACGAGGCCGAGGTGCTGCTCACCGGGGCGCTGAACCAGGCCTACCCCGACGCGCTCGTGCTGGGCGAGGAGGCCGCCTCGGCCGACCCGTCCCTGCTCGATCGCTACGCGGCGGCGCCGCCACGCGTTCACGGTCGACCCCGTCGACGGGACGAAGAACTTCGTCCGCGGCTCCAAGGACCACGCGGTGATGGTGGCCGAGGTGCGCACCGGCGAGGTCGTCCGCAGCTGGATCTGGCACCCGCAGCACCGCGTCGCCTACGTGGCCGAGAGTCGGTGCCGGCGCGTGGCGCGACGGCGAGCGGCTCGTCCGTCCCGAGCGCGACCCGGGCGCGGCGCCGCGCGGCGTCACCTCGCACCAGCCGTGGGTTGGCCTCGCGCTCGACGGCTTGCCGCCGCTGGAGCTCACCTGGGTCTCGTGCGGCATCGACTACGCCCGGCTCGCCGAGGGCGCTGCCGACTACGTGCTGTACCGCGGCGTCACGGTCTCCGGTCAGCGCCGCGGGCTGCCGTGGGACCACGCGCCGGGCTCGCTGCTGCTGTCCGAGGCCGGTGGGCACGTCACGCTCTTCGGCGGCGACCCGTACGACCCGCGCGTGCTCCCCGACGAAGGCCTCGTGGCCGCCGGGGACGACGCCACGGGCGCACTGGTGCGAGGTCTCCTCCCGCTGCCCTGAGAGGGCGCGTCACCAGCCTCGACCTGCCACGATGTGGCCGTGCACCGCCACTACAACGGCCTCAAGACGGCCATGCTGCTCGGCCTCCTCGGCGCCGTCGTCATCGGTGCGAGCTGGTTGCTCTTCGGCCGCAGCTCGACGGCGCTGGTCATCGGGCTCGCGATCGCCCTGGTGATGAACGGGATCGCCTACTGGCGGTCGTCCACGATCGCGCTGAAGGCGATGCACGCCTACCCGGTCACCGAGCAGCAGCAGCCGACGATGTACGCCATCGTGCGCGAGCTCTCGCAGACGGCCGGGCAGCCGATGCCGGCGCTCTACGTCTCGCCCACGGCCAACCCGAACGCGTTCGCCACCGGCCGCAACCCGAAGAACGCGGCGGTCTGCTGCACCGAGGGGATCCTCGCGATCCTCGACGAGCGCGAGCTGCGCGGGGTGCTCGGCCACGAGCTGATGCACGTCTACAACCGCGACATCCTCACGTCGTCGGTCGCCGCCTCCGCCTCGTCGGTTCTCACCTTCCTCGCCTACGGCGCCATGTACTTCGGCGGCGACGCGCGCCGTCCGAACCCGATCGGCGCGATCGCCATCAGCATCCTCGGCCCGCTCGCGGCGGGGTTGGTGCAGATGGCGATCTCGCGCACCCGGGAGTACGACGCCGACGAGGACGGCTCGACCCTCACCGGTGACCCGTTGGCGCTCGCGTCCGCGCTCGCCAAGCTCGACGCAGGCGTGAAGCAGCGTCCCCTGCCGCCACAGCGTGACCTGGTCAACACCAGCCACCTGATGATCGCGAACCCGTTCAGCGCCCGCGGCGTCAGCCGTCTGTTCGCCACGCACCCGCCGATGGCGGACAGGATCGCCCGGCTGCAGGCGATGGCGGGACGCCCGCCCGCCTGAGCACGTCCGACGCGCTGATCTCACCTGTCGGGACGCAAGCGACCGACAGGTGGACATCACGTAGCCTCGACGACGTGTCCGACGCCCGCAGCACCCACCTCGTGACCCGCCGTCACGTGGACCTGCAGCGCGTGCACTCGGCCACCTGTCGCCGCCGCCAGGCCTGAGCGCCCTCCCGCGCTCCCCGGCCGACCCTCGCCGCCCTCCGGCTCCCCGGGCGCGCGCTCCCTACGACGGCCGCGCCTCCTCCCACCCCCTCGTGGAGGCACCGCATGTCCACCACCACCGGCCGCGCCGCACCCGGCCGTCCCACGTCCGAACGGCCGACCCGGTCACGCTCGCACGGGCAGTGGAAGGTCGACGGGCAGGAGCCGCTGAACCCCAACGAGGTGTTCAAGGCCGAGGACAACGGCCTGAACGTGCGCGAGCGGGTCGAGAACGTCTACAGCCGTGAGGGTTTCGCGTCGATCAGCGCGGACGACCTGCACGGACGGCTGCGCTGGTGGGGGCTGTACACCCAGCGCCGTCCGGGCATCGACGGTGGCCGCACCGCCCAGCTCGAGGCGCACGAGCTCGAGGACGAGTACTTCATGCTCCGCGTGCGGATCGACGGCGGCGCGCTGACCACCGAGCAGCTGCGGGTGGTCGCCGACGTCTCGACCGAGCTCGCCCGCGACACCGCCGACATCACCGACCGGCAGAACATCCAGCTGCACTGGGTGCGGATCGAGGACGTGCCGGAGATCTGGCGCCGGCTCGAGGCCGTCGGGCTGCAGACCACCGAGGCCTGCGGCGACGTCCCGCGGGTGATCCTCGGGTCACCGCTGGCCGGCGTCGCGGCCGACGAGATCATCGACCCCACACCGACGATCGCCGAGATCACCGAGCGCTTCATCGGACGCCCCGACCTCGCCAACCTCCCGCGCAAGTTCAAGTCCGCCATCACCGGGCACCCGAGCCTCGACGTCGTCCACGAGATCAACGACATCTCCCTCGTCGGCGTGGTGCACCCGGAGCACGGCGTCGGCTACGACCTCTGGGTCGGCGGCGGGCTGTCGACGAACCCGCGGCTCGCCGAGCGGCTCGGCGCGTTCGTGCGGCCCGACCAGGCCGCCGACGTCTGGCACGCCGTCGTCCAGGTGTTCCGCGACTACGGGTACCGGCGGCTGCGCAACAAGGCGCGGCTGAAGTTCCTGCTCGCGGACTGGGGCCCGGAGAAGTTCCGGCAGGTGCTGCAGGACGAGTACCTGGGCTACGACGCTCGCGGACGGGCCCGCCGCCGGCCACGCCCACCGGCCCCGGCGACCACGTCGGCGTGCACGAGCAGAAGGACGGACGGCGGTACGTCGGCGCCGCGCCGACCGTCGGCCGGGTCAGCGGGACGGTGCTGCGCGCCGTGGCCGACCTCGCCGAGGCCGCGGGCTCGCAGCGCATCGCGCTCACCCCGCACCAGAAGCTGGTCGTGCTCGACGTCGACCCCGCCCACGTCGACACCCTGGTGGCCGGCCTCGACGACGTCGGCCTCACCACCACGCCCGAGCCCGTTCCGGCGCGCGACGATGGCCTGCACCGGCATCGAGTACTGCAAGCTCGCGATCGTCGAGACCAAGGCGGCTGCGGCCACCGCGATCAGCGAGCTCGAGCGGCGGCTGGTCGACGTCGCGCTGACGACGCCGATCACGTTGAACGTCAACGGCTGCCCGAACTCGTGCGCGCGGATCCAGACCGCCGACATCGGGCTCAAGGGCCAGCTCATCCCGGGCCCGGACGGCGAGCCGGTGCCCGGCTTCCAGGTGCACCTCGGCGGCGGGCTGGCGTCGGTCGAGGACGGCGAGGCCGGGCTCGGCCGCACCGTCCGCGGCCTCAAGGTCACCGCGGACGACCTGCCCGACTACGTGGAGCGCGTCGTGCGCCGGTGGACCGCCGACCGCGACGCCGACGAGACCTTCGCCCGGTGGGCGCACCGGGCCGACGAGGAGGCGCTGACATGACCGGAACCGTCGAGGAGACGCGGCTGCGTCCCGTCGCCGAGCTGCGCGCCCTGGCGCAGGCGGGCGCGCGACGCTCGAGGGCGCACCGGCCGAGCAGGTGGTCGAGTGGGCCGTCGAGCAGTTCGGCACCGCGGCTGGCGGTCGCCTGCAGCATGACCGAGGCCGTTCTGCCGCACATGGTGTCGAAGGTGCTGCCAGGCGTCGAGGTGCTCTTCATCGACACCGGGTACCACTTCGCCGAGACGCATCGCGACGCGCGACGAGGTGGCCCGGCGGCTGCCGCTCACCGTCGTCGACGTCACGCCGCGGCGCACCGTGCCGGAGCAGGACGCGGAGTTCGGCGACCGGATGCACAGCTGGGACCCCGTGCAGTGCTGCGAGATGCGCAAGGTGGCACCGCTGAAGCAGGCGCTCGACCCGGTACGAGGCGTGGGCCACGGGGCTGCGCCGCGAGGACGCGCCGACGCGGCGCGAGACCTCCACCGGTCGCGGCTGGGACGCCAAGAACGCCCTGGTCAAGGTGAACCCGCTCGCGGCCTGGACCCAGCAGGACCTCGAGGCGTACGTCTGGGACAACGACGTGCCGCTCAACCCGCTTCTGTCGCAGGGCTACCCGTCGATCGGCTGCGCGCCGTGCACCCGGCGGGTCGGCAACGGCGAGGACGCCCGCGCCGGGCCGCTGGGTCGGCTTCGACAAGACCGAGTGCGGGATCCACATCTGATGAGCGCCTACCCGCTGCTGCTCGACCTCGCCGGCCGCCAGGTCGTCGTCGTCGGCGGCGGACCCGGTGGCCGCCCGCCGCGTCGGCGGGCTGGTCGACGCCGGCGCCCGCGTCACCGTCGTCGCGCCGTGGGTGTGCGAGGAGCGTGAGCGAGCTCGTCGCCGCCGGGGCGGTCGGCTGGTTGCCGCGCGACTACGCCGGTGGTGCCGACCTCGACGGTGCCTGGCTGGTCCACACCGCCACCGGCGACCCGGCCACCGACGCCGCCGTGCGCGCCGACGCCGAGGCGCTGCGGGTGCTGTGCGTCGACGCCGGGCAGGGTGCTGCGGGCACCGCGCAGGTGCCGGCCGTCGCCCGGGTCGAGCACCCCCGACGGCCCGGTCACCGTCGCCGTCAACGGCCACGGCGACCCGCGCCGCGCCCAGGCGGTGCGCGACGCCGTGCGCGACCGGCCTGACCGACGGCTCCCTCCCGCTGCGCTCGCGCCGACCCCGTCGCGGCACCGGCTGGGTGGCGCTGGTCGGCGGCGGCCCGGGCCCCACCGACCTGCTGACCACCCGCGGCCGCACCCTGCTCGCCGCCGCCGACGTCGTGGTCGTCGACCGCCTCGGCGCCCGCGGCGTGCTCGACGAGCTGGAGCCCGACGTGGTCGTCGTCGACGTCGGCAAGACCTCCGGCCACCACCCGTGGCCGCAGCACGAGATCGAGGCCGAGCTGGTGCGGCACGCCCTCGCCGGCCGAGGCGTGGTGCGGCTCAAGGGCGGCGACCCGTACGTGCTCGGCCGCGGCGGCGAGGAGCTGCAGGCGTGCGAGGCGGCCGGCGTCCCGGTCGAGGTCGTGCCGGGCGTCACCAGCGCGGTGTCGGTGCCGGCGGCGGCGGGCATCCCCGTCACCCACCGCGGCCTGGCGCGCGGGTTCTCCGTCGTCACCGGGCACGACGACCTCGGCGAGCTCCCGACCGCGCGCGACCACACCCTCGTGCTGCTGATGGCCGTCACGAACCTGCCGGCCACCACCGCGCGGCTGGTCGACGCCGGCCGCGACCCCGGCACCCCCGTCGCGGTCGTCGAGGACGGCTACGGCGCCGGCCAGCGCGTCACGGTCGGCCGGCTCGACCAGATCGCCGCCCGCGCCGCCGAGGTCGGCGTCCGCGCCCCCGCCGTCGTCGTCGTCGGCGACGTCGTCACCCTCTCCCCGCACTGGTCCCCGCGGGCCTAGTGGACGTGGCGGCCACCACGTTCACTTGGCCTGCGAGCCTCGCGAGGTAGGTGCTCGCCACGCCAGGACGGCGGCGGCACACTGGGGCCGTGACCGACCGACCACCTCTGACCGCCGCCGCGTCGTCGGCCGCCGCGCTGCTGGTGCTGGTGGCGCTGCCCGCGCTGTGGGCGTCGGTCTCGTGGTTCACCGGACGCCCGGGGCCGGGCGGTGTGCTGGCCGCGCTCGTGCTGCTCGACGGCCTGCTGCTGCTCGCGGCGGGCGTCCAGACCTGGTGGCGGCCGGCGTCCTGGTGGCCGTGGGCCACCGCCGGCGGGCTGCTGCTCGGCGCGCTGCAGTGGGTGCTCGAGCTCGTCGCCGGGACGCCGTCGACCTGGCTGGTCAGCGTCGTCTGCGCCGTGGTGCTGGTCTGGTTCGCGCTCGACCGCGCACCCCGCGCGGCGGCGGCGGCCGACGCGCCGTCCACCTAGGACCGACCTACAGACGCAGCCGCTCGTCCAGGTACGCCCGGGTGCGGCGCCACACCTCGCTGGCCGGGTCGAGGTGCTCGAAGTGGCCCTCGCCGGGCACCACCTCCAGCACGACGTCGTCGCCCGCGGCCTCGGCCGTCGCCGCGTACTCCTCGCTGACCTGCGCGGGCACCTTGTCGTCGGCGTCGCCGGTGACCATCAGCGTCGGGACGCCGAGCGGCAGCATCGCGGCGGGGGAGGTGCGGGCGAGCAGGTCGGCGGGCAGCGGCCGGTCGGCCGGCTCGCCCAGGAACGCCGCCGCGGCGTCACCCCCGAGGTGCAGCTCCTGCGACAGCGCGAGGTCGGCCACGCCGGCCTGGCTCACCACGGCCGCCGGGCGCAACCGCGGAGAGGCGCCCGGAGCGTCGCCCGGCAGCCTCGACCTGCCCGCCGCCCAGAGCGCGAGGTGCCCACCGGCCGAGTGCCCGACGAGCGCGACCCGGTCGAGGTCGAGCCCCGGTCCGGCCGCCGCGTCGACGAGGGCGTCGCACCCGGCGGCGACGTCCTCGAAGGTGGTGGGGAAGCCGCCGCCGTTGCCGATCGAGCGGTAGTCGAGGTTCCACACCGCGTACCCCGCAGCCACCAGGTCGGCGGCGACGTCGACCTCGAGCGAGCGGTCGTAGTCGGAGTACCAGAACCCGCCGTGCACCAGGACGACCACCGCGGCGCCCTGCGGCTCCGCCGGCAGGTGGAGGTCGGCCACCTGGATCGCGGCGTCGCCGTACGGGTGGGGCTGGGGCACAGCGGCCTCCGGGGCGTCGGGGTCGGGCCGGGCCGCGGCGCCGCAGCCGGCCAGCAGCGCCGACGCCGCGGCACCGAGGAGCAGGTGCCGCCGGGTCGTGGTCACGCCGGTGCTTCGGAGCCCGCCGCCCGGCAGACGGTCGGACCGGTGCTCAGCGGTAGTTGACGAACTGCAGCGCGACGTCGAGGTCGGCCGCCTTGAGCAGCGCGATCACCGACTGCAGGTCGTCGCGGCTCTTGGCGCTCACCCGCAGCTCGTCGCCCTGGATCTGGGCCTTGACGCCCTTGGGGGCCTCGTCCCGGATCAGCTTGGAGATCTTCTTGGCGTTGTCCTGGTCGAGCCCCTCCTTGAGCGAGGAGACCTGGCGGTACTCCTTGCCGGAGGACTGGGTGTCGCCGGTGTCGAGCACCTTCAGCGAGACGCCGCGCTTGACCAGCTTGGTCTGCAGGACGTCGAGGACGGCCATCACCCGCTCCTCGGAGTTGGCGGTGATGACGATGCTCTCGCCGCTCCACGCCACCGAGGCGCCGGTGTTCTTGAAGTCGTAGCGCTGCGCGACCTCCTTGGCCGCCTGGTTCAGCGCGTTGTCGACCTCCTGGCGGTCGATCTTGCTGACGACGTCGAACGAGGAGTCGTTGGCCACGGTGGGCTCCCTTCGGGGGCGGGTCGCGGGCCGGCGCCGGCACCCGAAGGGGTGCGCGGGCGGCCCGCCGTCCTTGCTATCCTTCCATCCGCCCGCCTGACGGCGTGCACGCACGGCAGCTTGCCCGAGTGGCCAATGGGAGCGGACTGTAAATCCGTCGGCTTAGCCTTCGTTGGTTCGAATCCAACAGCTGCCACGCAGCGAAGGGGCGCCCCGCGAACCGCGGGGCGCCCCTCCGTCGTCCTGGCGCCGGTCGTTTCAGCAGGGGCGCTGCACGAGGATCACTCCTCGAACATCGACACCTCGGACACCTCGAAGGTCGCGCCCTGCACGGCCTCGGCGTCGATGACGAAGTTGAACGCGTCGACCGTCACGCTCTCGCCCGGCTGGATCGGGTCGGAGAAGATGAAGTCGCTGTCGACCTCGGAGCCGCCGGACACCGCCGACAGGCTGACCTGGAAGCTGGCCGCGACGTCGCCCTTGTTGGTGAGGGTGACGGGGAGGTTGGTGTCGGGGAAGTCCGGGTCGCCGGTGACCTCGAAGGTGCCGAACTCGACGTCCAGGTTCTCGGCGAGGATCGCGTCCTTGTCGTCGGAGAAGCCGAAGCCGCCGTCCTCGGAGATGCTGGCCTCGATCGACTCCAGGCCGCTCGTTGAACTCGTCGGAGGCGCTGTTGAGCGCCATCACGACGAAGATCGTGACCAGGATCGAGACGATGATCGAGACGGCGCCGAGCACCGCACCGATGATCGCCATGCCCTTGCCGCCCGCGCGGCCCTTGTTGGCCTGGACCATGCCGATGATGCCGAGCACGATCGCGACGAGGCCGAGGAACGCGAAGAACCAGCCGACGAACGGGATCCACGAGCCGAGCAGCGCGACGATGCCGACGACGAGCGCGCCGATCGCCAGGCCCTTGCCCGGGCCGGTCGGCGCCCTGCTGGGCGTAGTTGCCGTAGCCGGCCTGCGGGTAGCCGGCCTGCTGCTGGCCGTACTGACCCTGCTGCTGGCCGTAGCCCTGCTGCGCGCCGTAGGCGGCGGTGGCGCCGGCGGCCGCGTACTGGCTCTGGTCGGCCTGCTGGCCGTAGCCCTGCTGCTGCTGGCCGTACGGGTCCTGCTGGCGTCTGGTCCTGCTGGCCGTGGGCCTGCTGCTGGCCGTACTGGCCCTGGTCGGCGGCCGGCTGCTCCTGCTTGGTGAACATGTCGGACGCGGGCGCCGCTGCGCGGCGCGGGGTCCTGGCCGTAGGCGGGCGCGGACGGCTGCTCGCCGCCGGTCTGCGCCGGGTCCTGCGGCTGCTGAGGCGTGTTCGGATCGGTCATGTCGGATCCCTCTCGAGGTGCACGTGTGGTCGGCCCGGGTCGTTCCCCCCTGGAGGTGCTGTCGGCCGAGACGTGGTGCTCCCCCTGGGGCGGACGACGTGCGTCCGCCGTGACACAGAGTAGGGGCAGGGGGCTCCCGATACCGGCCGCTGTCCACCGCTGCCGGGTCTCGATCCGATTTCACCCGGCCCCGCGGCGCCATGTACCCTTGCCGTCGCACCGCCCCTTTAGCTCAGTCGGCAGAGCGTCTCCATGGTAAGGAGAAGGTCTACGGTTCGATTCCGTAAAGGGGCTCTCGGACGCCGGCGCCCGCTCGTCAGGGCGGATGCCGCGCCCGCGGCGGGGTAGCTCAGTTGGCAGAGCAAGCGGCTCATAATCGCTGTGTCGCGGGTTCAAGTCCCGCTCCCGCTACCGCACCCGAGCCGCACGGATTTCGCGTCCGTGCAGCACGGGCCGTACCCTGGTGCGCTGGTGCGCCAGCGCGCACACGACCGTAGAGACCTACCTGCGAGAGAAGGCTGTCCCGTGGCCAGCAAGAGCGCCGACGTCCGCCCCAAGATCACGCTGGCCTGCGTGGACTGCAAGGAGCGCAACTACATCACCAAGAAGAACCGGCGGAACAACCCCGACCGGCTCGAGATGAAGAAGTTCTGCCCCCGCGACGGCCGTCACACGGTCCACCGCGAGACCCGCTGACCGCAGCGCCGACCGCGTCCGCCGACCGCGATCCGGCACCAGGAGCCGTCCCCGTCACCGGGGGCGGCTCTTCTGCGTCCGCCCGCAGTAGGTTGGGCGCCATGGGCGTGAACGAGAGCTTCGTCGGGCGGGTCTACCCGCCCGAGGGCGTGTACGAGGTCGGCCGGGAGAAGATCCGCGAGTTCGCCGAGGCGGTCGCGGGCGAGGGCGCGGTGCACCCCGCGCACGTCGACCCGGCGGCGGCCCGCGAGCTCGGCCACCCGGACGTGATCGCGCCGCCCACGTTCGCGGTGATCGTGGCCCAGCGCAGCGACGCCCGCCTGGTGCGCGACCCCGAGGCCGGCATCGACTTCAGCCGGGTGGTGCACGGCGAGCAGAAGTTCGTCCACCACCGGCCCGTGGTCGCGGGCGACCGGTTGGTGGCCACCCTGCACGTCGACTCCGTGCGCGGGGGCAACGGCAGCCACGCGATGGTCACCACCCGCAGCGAGATCGCCACCGAGGACGGTGAGGCGGTCTGCACGGCCACGTCGACGATCGTCGTGCGGGGTGACGCGTGAGCCCGTCCCTGGACGGCCCTCGCCGTCGGCGACGAGGTGCTGCGCGCGACGGTGCCGTTCGAGCGCGCCGACCTGGTGCGGTACGCCGGGGCCAGCGGCGACTTCAACGTCATCCACTGGAACGGCCGGGTCGCGCAGGAGGTCGGTCTGCCCGACGTCATCGCGCACGGGATGCTGACGATGGCCCGCGCGGTCGAGCCGGTCGTGGCCTGGTGCGGCGACCCGGGCGCGGTCGTCGAGTACGGCGTGCGGTTCACCAAGCCGGTGGTCGTGCCCGACCCCGGACGCGCGGTCGTCGAGGTCGTCGGCGTGGTCGGCACCCTGGACGCCGAGGCCGGCACCGTCCGGGTCGACCTCACCGCGACCTGCGACGGGGTGCAGGTGCTGGGCAAGGCCCGCGCGGTCGTCCGCCTCCCCGCCTGACCACTCGACCACGCCCGTCCTGGCGAGCTCCCCGTCTGACGAACTTCGCGGGGCCCGCCTACCCTTCCCGAGGCTCGCACGCCTAGTGAACGGTCGTCGCGGTCGTTACGAGGCTCGCGTAGGTCGGGAACGGTCTGTCAGGTCGGGGGACGGGGCCGGTCGTGGCGCCGATGCGCAGGGTCGCGACCATCGAGACGTCGTCGACGGTCTCGCCGGCCAGCAGCCGGTTGATCATCTCGCCGGCCAGCCGACCCTTCTCGGCGCCGGGCTGCTCCACGGTGGTGAGCTCGGGCGCCCACGGGATGGAGACGCCGTCGAAGCCGGTGACGCTGAGGTCGCCCGGGACGTCGAGGCCGAGCGAGGCGGCCGCTGCGAGCACGCCGGCGGCCAGCACGTCGCTCTCGGCCAGCACGGCGGTCGGGCGCACGGCGGGGTCGACGTCGAGCAGCGTGCGGGCGGCGTGCTCGCCGGCGGCGTGGGAGTTGGCGTCCACCTCGAGCACCGGTACCGGGCCGAGCACGTCGCGCACGCCGAGCGCGCGCTCGCGGGCCTCGGTGACGCGGGCGCCGAGCAGCCGCTCGTCGCTCACCAGGCCCTGGGCGCCGTCGAGCTCGAGCGGGAAGGCGATCACCGCGACCCGGGTGTGCCCGAGGTCGCGCAGGTGCCGCGCCAGCCCGGCGGTGGCGGTGCGGTCGTCGACGAGCACGCGGGGCAGCCGCTCGTCAGGGGCGCCGCCGAGGCCCACCATCGGGACGCCGCGCGCGTGCAGGTGGGTGACGACCGGGTCGTCGGCCAGGCCGCAGCCGGCGATCACGACGCCGTCGAGGGCCGCGCCGGACATCCGGGCGACCGTGGACCGCGTCGTGCGCGAGCCCGGTGCCGGCCGCGGGCGGACGGGGGAGCAGGAGCATCGAGGACGCCGAGGCGTCGAGCGCGGCGGCGAGGCCGTCGAGGACGGCGGCCGAGTACGGGTCGCGGAAGGCGTAGAGCAGCCGCTCGGACAGCACCACGCCCACCACGCCGGTGCGGCCGCGGCGCAGCGAGCTGGCCAGCGGGTTCGGGCCGGACCAGCCGAGCTCGGTGGCCGCGGCCAGCACCTTGTCGCGGGTGGCGTCGGTGACCGGCCGGGTGCCGCTGAACACGACCGACGCGGTCGACAGCGACACCCCGGCGAGGTCGGCGACCTGCTTGAGCGTGGCTTGACCGGACGGGCGCATGGGAGCAGACTAGCGAATCGATTCGACAGAGACGATCCGGCGTGCCGCGGCCCGTCGACGCGACCGTCGCGGACGCCGCCGAGCGGCCGCCGCGCACCGGACAGGAGCAGCAGTGGCAGCGCGAGACGGGGGCGCCGACGTGCGGCCCGCGCGAGGGTCGGTCCGAGCAGTTCGGCTCGAAGCAGGGTCGACCGGGACCGGTCGCGAGACGACCCCGCAGGTGCGCAGCGCCCACCTGGCCGTGATGGCCGCCTTCGTGATGGCGGGCGTCACCTTCGCCAGCTGGGCCTCGCGGATCCCGGACGTCAAGGAGTCCCTCGACCTCACGCCGTCGCGGCTGGGCCTGGTGCTGATCGCGATGAGCGCCGGGTCGGTGCTCGCGCTGCCGTCCGCCGGCGCCGTGATCAACCGCGCCGGCGTCGCCCGCACCGTCCTCGGCGGGACCCTGTTCGTCACGGCCGGCCTCACCGTCGCCGGCATCGGCACCTCGGCCGGCTCGATCCCGCTCGTGGCCGCCGGGCTCTTCCTCGCGGGCCTCGGCGTCGGCAGCTGGGACGTCGCGATGAACGTCGAGGGTGCCGACGTCGAGCGGCACCTCGGGCGCACCGTGATGCCGCACTACCACGCGGGTTTCAGCCTCGGCACGGTCGGCGCCGCCGGTCTCGGGGCGCTCGCCTCGTGGGCCCGGTTCCCCGTCGTCGCGCACCTCGTCCTGGCCGTCGCCCTCGCGCTCGTGGTGGTGCTGTGGGCCACCCGGCGCTTCCTGCCGCAGGCCGCGCACGAGGACCACGACGAGTCCGCGCCGCGCGCACGGCACCCGCTGTCGTACTTCCGCGAGCCCCGCACGCTGCTCGTCGGCGTGGTCGTCCTGGCCGCGGCCTTCACCGAGGGGGCGGCCAACGACTGGCTGTCGGTGGCGATCCGCGAGGGCTACGACACCGAGGCCTGGGTCGGCGTGCTCGGCTTCGCCGCCTTCGTCTCCGCGATGACGGTCGGTCGCGTGCTCGGCACCCGCTGGCTCGACACCTACGGCCGGGTCAAGGTGCTCTGGGGGGCGTTCGCGCTCGCCGGGGTCGGTGCCCTGCTGGTGATCCTCGGTCCGACGATCGGCCTGGTGGCCGCGTTCGTCGGTTCGCTGCTGTGGGGCGTCGGCGCCTCGCTCGGGTTCCCGGTGGGCATGAGCGCCGCGGCCGACGACGCCCGCCACGCGGCGGCGCGGGTCAGCGTGGTCGCCTCGATCGGCTACTGCGCGTTCCTCGCCGGTCCGCCGCTGCTGGGCTTCCTGGGCGACCACCACGGCGTGCTGCCCTCGCTCCTGGTCGTCGTCGCCCTCACCATCCCGGCGCTGCTCGTGGTCCCGGCCACCAAGCCGCTGCCCGGCTCCGACGCCGACCGCTCCGAGCGGGGCGAGGACGCGGCACTAGCCTGATCCGGTGCGCCTGCTCGCCGACGCGTCCGTGACCCGGCTGGCCGACCTCACCACGCTGCGGGTGGGCGGCCCGGCGACGCGCACCGTGGTCGCCGAGGACGAGGCCGCGCTGGTCGAGGCGGTCTCGGCGGCCGACGCCGCCGGCGAGCCCGTGCTGCTCGTGGCCGGCGGGTCGAACCTGCTGGTGGCCGACGCCGGCTTCGAGGGCACGGTCGTGCAGGTGCGCACCCGCGGCGTGACGGTGCTGAGCCAGGACGACTGCTCGGGTGCGACCGTGCAGGTCGCCGCCGGCGAGCCGTGGGACGACCTCGTCGCCCACGCGGTCGAGCAGGGCTGGACCGGCGTCGAGGCGCTGTCCGGCATCCCGGGCTCGACCGGCGCGACGCCGGTGCAGAACGTCGGTGCCTACGGCCAGGAGGTCGCCCAGACCGTGGCGAGCGTGCGCACCTGGGACCGGGTGCTGCGCGGCGTCCGCACCTTCGCCGCGGCCGACTGCCGGTTCGGCTACCGCACCTCGCGGTTCAAGGCCGATCCCGGACGCTTCGTCGTCCTCGACGTCACCTTCCAGCTCCCCCTCGGCGACCTCGGGACGCCGGTGGCCTACGCCGAGCTGGCCCGCGCCCTCGGGGTGGAGGTCGGCGAGCGGGCCACCGACCGCCGCCGTCCGCGAGGCCGTGCTCGGGCTGCGGCGCGGCAAGGGGATGGTGCTCGACCCCGCCGACCACGACACCTGGAGCGCCGGGTCGTTCTTCACCAACCCGGTGCTGCCCGCCGACGCCGCGCTGCCCGAGGGCGCGCCGCGCTTCCCGGCGGCCGGCGGCGCGGTGAAGACCAGCGCCGCGTGGCTGATCGAGCACGCCGGCTTCGGCAAGGGCTTCGGCCTGCCCGGCCCGGCGTCGCTGTCGACCAAGCACACCCTCGCGCTCACCAACCGCGGCGCCGCGTCCGCCGACGACCTGGTCGCGCTCGCCCGCACCGTCCGCGACGGCGTGCGCGAGCGGTTCGGCATCGATCTCGAGCACGAACCCGTCCTGGTGGGCCTGGAGCTCTGAGCGTCAGGCCCTGGCGGCCCGCAGCAGCCCCGACACCAGGTCCAGCACGGCGGCCTCGCTGAGGTGCTCCTCCTGCGCGTGCCGCACCAGCGCCTCGGCGGCGCGGGTCACGCCGGCGCCCACCCGCGCGGGCGGGCCGGTCACCACCGTGCCGAGCCGGCGCCTCCCGACGACCACGCCGTCGGCCTCGAGCGTGCGGTACGCCCGTGCCACCGTCCCCGGGGCGATCCCGAGGTCGGCCGCGAGCGCCCGGACGGTGGGCAGCCGGTCGCCGGTCCGCAGCGCCCCGGCGGCGACGTGGCCGGCCACCTGGGCCCGGATCTGCTCGTAGGGCGGCACGGCGGAGCCGAGGTCGACCTCGAGCCGCGGCGGGCCGGTCACGCCGGGACCGCGGGGACCGGCACCGGCTCGGCCACCCGCGGGGCCGGGACCCGCGGAGCCGGCACGGCGAGCAGGCACCAGGGAACCGAGGCCGGCGACGAACGCCAGCACCAGCAGCGCCAGCCCCGCGGCGGTGAAGCGGTCCGCCTCACCCGCGACCGACCGCGCGCCGACCCGGCGGTTCCGAGGAGACCCGCGAGCGTGAGCCCCAGCCCCGCAGCCGCGCCCCGCAGGACCCGGTGCGCGCTGGCCCGCCGCAGGGCCCGGTCGGCGTCGTCGTGGGCACCCGCGACCGCCGGACGGCTCACGACCAGCCGCAGCGTGCAGGGCCAGAGCCGCGACCAGGACGAGCGTCGCGACCAGGACGGGAACGCCGTAGAAGGCGCCGGGGAAGGGGCCTGCGGACGAGGTGCCCCTGGCTGCCGTCGGCGAAGGTCCACGAGCGGGACAGGGTCCGGCCGTCGGCGTCGGCGGCGAGGGCCCCGACGGAGCAGATCACCACCGTCGCGCCGGCCACGGCTGCGGCGACGGCCAGAAGGCCGCGCGGTAGCGACGTCGCCGACGCCGCGGCGGACGAGCAGGCCGGTGCGCCGCAGACCGGTGGGCCGCGGCCAGGTGACCTCGGTGAGCGCGAGCACCCGCGGTGTGGACGGCGGCGGCGACGAGGAAGACCAGGGCGAGGAGCCGCCCGCTCGAGCACCCCGTCGGCCGCGCGCACCAGCGCCGCCCAGCCGGCCGACAGCCCCCACGGCCGCGACGACGCCGAGCACCCCGCCGGTGACGGCGTGCCGCCGCGCGGCCGCCGTGGCGGGCCCGATCTCGCCGTCGGGCCGGCTGGTGACCGCGAGCACGACCAGGACGGCGACCGCGAGCGGGCAGCAGCAGGGCCAGCGGGACCAGGACCAGCGCTCCTGCGAACACGGCGACCTCCAATGAGTCAATGAGTTGACTCATTGATGCACAGCGTCACGCAGGTCGTCAAGCGGTCCGGGCGCGCTCCAGCACGAGGTCGACCAGCCGCGGGTCGACCACGGGCACCCCGTCGCGGACCGGGACGAGCGGGTCGCCGACGACGTCGGCGCCGACGCGGGTGAGCCGGTCGTGGAAGAACCCAGGGGCGAGCAGGTACGCCGCGACGGCGACCCGCCGGTCCGGGTGGTCGGCCCGCGTACGGGCCACGGCCCCGGCGACTGCTGGGGTGGCGATCGAGCCGAACCCCACCGAGACCGGACCGTCCCAGCGCTCGCGGACGGCGTCGACCACCGCCGCCACGTCGGCCACCGCCCGTGCGTCGCTCGACCCTGCGGCGGCGACCACCACGGCGTCACCGTCCTGGGACCCGTTCTCGCGCAGGCGCTGCACGAGCAGCTCGGCGAGCCGGGGGTCGGGTCCGAGGGCGGCTGCCGCTGTGATCCCGGCAGCGGACGCCACCGCCGCCGCGATGTCGACGTGCAGGTGGTACCCGCCCGACAGCAGCAGCGGCACGATCGTGATCGGCGAGAATCCTTCTGCCCGAGCACGTTCGACGACCGCGACGACCTGCGGCTGCTGCACGTCGACCCAGGTCTCGAGCACCTCGCGACCGGTCACCCGGGCGCGGACCGCGGACACCAGGGCGGAGACCGCCGCCTGCCCGAGGGGGTCGGCCGTGCCGTGCGAGCACAGCACCAGCGCCGGCCCGCTCACGGCGAGGTCACGTCGCGAGCCACTCGTCGACCCCCGCCAGCAGCTCCTTCTTCACGTCGTCCGGCGCGACGCTGGCGCGCACCGACGACGCCGCCAGCGCGGCGACGGCGGCGTCGTCCATGCCGTGATCGCTTCTGGCGGAGGCGTACTGGGCGAGCAGGCGGGACCCGAACAGCAGCGGGTCGTCGGCGCCGAGGGCGATGGTGGCGCCTGCCTCGACGAGCGCGGGAAGAGGCACGTCGGCGAGCGTGGCGAACACGCCGAGCGAGACGTTGCTCGCCGGGCACACCTCGAGCGCGATGCCGGCGTCGACCACGCGCTGCAGCACCACGGGGTCCTCGCCGGACCGCACGCCGTGGCCGATCCTGGTGGGGGACAGGTGGTCCAGGGTGACCTCGACGTGGTCGGGACCGAGCAGCTCCCCGCTGTGCGGCACGCTCGCCAGGCCCGCGCGTCGGGCGAGGTCGAAGGCCGGGGCGAACTCGGAGGTCCAACCGCGCCGCTCGTCGTTCGACAGGCCGAACCCGACGACGGTGCCCGGCCCCTCGCCCTGGTACCGGACGGCGAGCCGCGCCAGCGTGCGGGCGTCGAGCGGGTGCCGGATCCGGCTGGCCGCCACCACGACGGCGACCTGCGTACCGGTGGCGAGGGTGGCTGCGCGGGCCTCGTCGAGGACGATCTCCAGCGCCGGGGTGACACCACCGACGAACGGGGCGTACGACGTCGGGTCGACCTGGATCTCCAACCAGCGCGAGCCCTCGGCGGCGTCGTCCTCGGCGGCCTCCCGGACGATCCGGCGCATCGCGGCCTCGTCGCGGACGACCGCCCGTGCGGCGTCGTAGAGCCGCTGGAACCGGAACCAGCCGCGGGCGTCGGAGGTGAGCTGCACGGCCTGCTGGTCGCGCAGCGAGGCGGGCAGCCGGATGCCGCGGGCGTCGGCCATCTCGACCAGGGTGGAGGGCCGCATGGACCCGGTGAAGTGCAGGTGCAGGTGCGCCTTCGGCAGGATGGCGAGGTCGCGACCCTCGTCACCCGTCGGCATCCGCCGAGTCTGCCAGCCGCCCTGACCCGCCCCGACCCGGCCTGACGCACCGGTCGGCTACCACGGAGGGTGGCGCGCCGCCGAGGGGATCCGGCGGCACGACCCGACCGCGTCACCACGAGGCCGCACGAGGTGCCCACCGGGTGGAGCCGCACACCCGGACGGAGCATCCGCGGTGTCACCCGTTCGGCTCAGCACGATCGCGGACAAGGTTGTCGTCCGTCGTGATCAATGCGTTACTTACGCCGCGGCGGCAGCACCGCCGCCCGGCCGCGGTACGCCGAGTCCTGTACCCGCGTCCGGCCCCTCAGCACACACGACAGGAGCGGGGAACCCACTCTCGGTCACCGGTGGTCCACGGTGTCCTCGGGGTGAAGCCGCAGCACGCGGCCGGGCCATCCTTCGGCCCGAACCCGACAGCTAACCCCGCAGGCGTCGAAGGGAACACACCCATGTCGATCACCCCTGCCCGCAGGCGCCCGGCCCACCGCGCGCCCGTCACCACCTCCCCCCGCCTGTCCTTCACCTCCGGCCTCGACCGCCGCGGCTTCCTGCGCGTCACGGGTCTCACGGTCGCCGGGACGGCGGCCGCGAGCCTCGCGACCACCACCTCGGCCTCGGCCGCGTCCGCCCGCTTCGCGGGCGACAAGCCCGGCCGGATCTACCTCGGCGCCTCGACCCAGCAGGACCTGAACGGGACGTTGTCGCGCACCGGACCGCTGGGCCTGCGCCGGACCTACTACAAGTGGTCCGACGTCGACCGCGAGGTCAAGAACATCAAGGCCGATCACGCCGCGCAGCGCATGCCGTGGATCTCGTTCAAGCCCGCCACCACCGCCCGGGGCGGCTGGGCCTCGATCGCGGCGGGCAAGAACGACGCCGACCTGCGGGCCCGGGCCCGGGCGTACGCGGGCCTCGCCGGCCCGGTCATCGTCACGTTCAACCACGAGCCGCACAACGACTCGACCGGCACCCCGGCGGAGTTCGCCAAGGCCACGATCCGCATCTTCGACGTGTTCAAGTCCGAGACCGCGCTGAAGAACGTCGTCTTCACCCCGATCATCGGGGACTGGGCGTTCAACCCGATCAACAAGCAGGTCGACCCGCAGGACTTCCTCACCGGGCCGCTGCTCGACCGGATGCACATGTGCGGCGTCGACGTCTACCAGAACCGCTCCGGGCAGGCCTACGACGTCCGGCTCGGACGGATCTTCGACTTCCTCGACAAGAGCGGCCACTCGCAGATGCCGGTCGGCGTCGGCGAGACCGCCTGCTCCACCGACCTCAAGGGCCAGGACCCGGCGGCCTGGTGGAAGGCGTCGTGGGCCTTCGCCGTCAAGAGCGGCCGGGTGCCGGCGATCTCGTACTTCAACAGCCAGCACAACAACAACTCCGGCAACACCTGGCTGCTGTGGGAGACGTCGGCGAAGCTCGCGGCGTTCAAGGCGAGCCTGGCCTCGGCCAGCGCGACCAGGCTCTGACGGTCCCCTCACCGACCGGGCCGCGGCACCCTCCCCCAGGGGTGCTGCGGCCCGCGTCGTCACCGGCGCCCGGGTGGTGAGATCAGCCCGCGCTCGAGCGCCACGGTGACCGCACGCGTGCGGTCGTCGACCCCGAGCTTGGCGAACAGCCGCAGCAGGTGCGTCTTCACCGTCGACTCGCCGATGAACAGCTCGCGTCCGATCTCGGCGTTGGTGAGCCCGCGCGCCACGCGGTCGAGCACCTCGATCTCCCGCGGCGTCGGCACCGGCTGGTCGGGCTCGCGCGCGCGCCGGACCAGGTGCCCGGCCACCGAGGGCGCGAGCACGGTCTCGCCCCGCGCCGCGGCCCTGATCCCCTCGAGCAGCCGGTCTCGCGGCACGTCCTTGAGCAGGTAGCCGCTCGCGCCGGCCTCGATCGCCCGGACGATGTCGGTGTCGGTGTCGTAGGTGGTCAGCACCAGCACCGCGGTGCCGGGCGCCTCGCGCAGCAGCGCCTCGGTGGCCGTCGCGCCGTCGACCCGCGGCATCCGCAGGTCCATCAGCACCACGTCCGGCGCGGCTGCCGGCCGCCTGGAGCCGCCGCACCTCGTCGGCGACCTCGGCGCCGTCGCCCGCCTCGCCGACCACCTCCAGCCCGTCGTCGGTCTGCAGCAGGGCGACCAGGCCGGTGCGCACCACCGGGTGGTCGTCGACCACCAGCACCCGGATCGGCGCCCTCCCCGCGCTGCCGGTCACGGCAGGCTCACCCGCAGCCGGGTGCCACGGCCGGGAGCGGAGTCGACGTCGAGCCGTCCGCCCGCGGCCTCCACCCGGCGGCGCATGCCGTCCAGGCCGAAGCCCGCCGCCGCGGCGGGGTCGAAGCCGACGCCGTCGTCGACGACCTCGACCACCGGGTCCGGGTCGGCGGTCAGCCGCAGCACGACCCGGCCGGCGCCGGCGTGCCGCCGCACGTTCGACAGCGCCTCCTGCACCGCCCGCACCAGCACCACCGCCCGGTCGGTGCCGACCTCGGCGTCGCCGGGCCAGGTGCTCTCGACCACGACCTCGACCCCGGTCTCGGCACCGAACCGCGCGGCGACCCGGGCGAGCGCGGCGTCGACGTCGGAGCCCTGCAGGTCGACCGGCGCGAACGCCGCCACCAGCGCGCGGGCCTCGCCCAGGTTCTGGCGGGCGGTCTGCTCGATCAGGTCGAGCCGCGTGGTGTCGTCGCCCGCGGCCGCCAGCCGGGCCGACTCGGCCTGGGCCAGCGCGACGATGCTGGTGAAGCCCTGCGCGAGGGTGTCGTGGATCTCGCCCGCCATCCGCTCGCGCTCGGCCACCACGCCGGCGGCGTGCTGCGCGACGCCCAGCTCGGCCCGGGTGCGCTCGAGCTCGGCGATCAGGTCCGCGCGCTGCTCGCTCTGCTCGATGATCCGGCCGATCCACAGCCCGAGGACCAGCGAGACCGCCAGGCCGCTGCCCATCGACACCACGACGTCGCGGACCGTGTCGGGGTCGGTGCCCTCGCCGACGAGCAGGCCCGCGCCGGACACGACGCTCAGCACGACCGCCCAGACCACGCCGGAGCGGTACGACGGTGCGTAGAACCAGATCTGGGGGTAGGCGGCGAACAGCACGAGCGAGGCGCGGCCGCCCTCGAGGCCGAGCAGCACCGCGACCGCCACCACGAGGACGACCAGGTACGCCGCGCCCCGCCGGTCGTCGTGCCGGGTGGCTGCCGGGAGCCCGAGCAGCAGGTACGCCAGCGCGAGGACGCCCACGGCGGCCAGCGACTGCGGCGCCGTGTCGCCCGGGTCGTCGCCGACGACGATCACGGCGCCGAGCACCACGAGCAGGGCCGCGAACGTCAGGTGCCAGCCGAGCACGGTGCGGCTGACCACCGACGGCTGGTCGCGCGAGCCGGACCCCGCGGTGCCCGCTCCGACGTCCACGACCCTCATCGTGCCTCAGCCCGCGTCGCGACGGGTCCAGCGGAACGTGCGCAGGCACAGCGCCGTCCCGACCACGAGCCAGACGAGGAGCACCAGCGCGGTGAGCCCGTGCTCCCAGCTGCCGCCCGGCTCGGCCACCACGTAGGAGTCGGGCAGGAACACCGAGCGCATGCCGAGCGTCATCCACCGCAGCGGGAAGACCGAGGCCGCGGTCTGCATCCACCCGGGCAGGTCGGAGAACACGAAGTACACGCCCGACACGAACTGCAGCACGATCACCATCGGGGTGATGACGGCGTTCGCCTCCTGCGCCGAGCGCGGCAGCGCGGAGACGCCGATCCCGAGGACCGAGCCGGCCGCGGTGCCGAGCAGGTAGACCCAGGCGAAGGTCGCCCACCGGGAGGGGTCGGACGGCAGGTCGACGTCGAAGAAGAGCACGGCGGTGAGCAGGGTCAGGGCCGTCTGCACGCCGCCGACCAGCAGCACCAGGCCGATCTTGCCGAGCAGGTAGGCCGCGGGCGGCATCGGCGTCCCGCGCAGCCGCTTGAGCAGGCCCTCGTCGCGCTCGTCCGCGATCGACAGCGCGAGGTTCTGGAAGCTGCTGAGCATCACGCCGGTGGCGACCATCCCGGCGAGGAAGTACTGGATGAACGTGACGCCGCCGGGGCCTGCGTCCTCGTCGCCGAAGACCGACCCGAAGATCAGCAGCATGACGACCGGGAAGGCGAAGATGAACGCCATCGCCATGCCGTCGCGGGAGAACACGCGCAGCTCGGCGCCCACCCGGCTCACGCAGGCGCGCGCGAGAACGGCTGCGGCGGAACGGCTCCGGGCCGGACGCGGGGGCGACGTGGTCGCGGTCACGGTCATCGCGACTCCTCCCCGACCATCGCCAGGTAGGTGTCCTCGAGCGTCGGTCGCAGCACCTCGAGGTCCGCGACCTCCTCGCCCGGGTGCCGCAGCACCAGGTCGGCCACCAGCGCGGTCGGGGTGGCGGTGCGCTCCTCGTGCCGGCCGTCGTGCGTCGGACCAGCGCACCGTGGCGGTGGCCTGCAGCCGGCCGCCCAGCGTGGCCGGCGTCGACACCTCGACCACCCGGCCGCGGGCGATGACGCCGACCCGGTCGGCGAGGTGCTCGGCCTCGTCCAGGTAGTGGGTGGTGAGCAGGATCGTGGTGCCCTCGGCCGCGAGCGACCGCACCAGCGCCCAGAACTGCCGCCGCGCCTGCGGGTCGAAGCCGGTGGTCGGCTCGTCCAGGAAGAGCAGCTCGGGCCGGCCGACGATGCCGAGGGCGACGTCGAGCCGCCGGCGCTGGCCGCCGGACAGCGCGCGGGCCCGGGTGCGGGCCTTCTCGGTCAGACCGACGGCCTCGATCACCTCGTCCGGGTCGCGGGGGTCGGGGTAGAAGCCCGCCAGGTGCCGCACCAGCTCGGAGACGGTGAGCGCGCCGCTGTCCTGCCCGGACTGCAGCACCACGCCGATCCGGGCCCGCCAGTCGAGCCCCGCGGTACCGGGGTCGGCCCCGAGCACCGACACCTCCCCGCCGTCGCGGCGGCGGTGCCCCTCGAGCACCTCGACGGTGGTGGTCTTGCCGGCGCCGTTCGGCCCGAGCAGGGCGAAGGTCTCGCCGCGCTCGACGTCCAGGTCGATGCCGTCGACGGCGACGTGGTCGCCGTACCGCTTGGTGAGGCCGCGCACGCGCACGGCCAGGTCGGTGCTCCGTACGTCCTTCTCGCTCATGCGCCGAGCCTCGCGCCCGCCGACGGTCGCGCCGCGAGCACCGGCGGACCGACCCGCCCGTCCACCGACCGGTGGACGGGGCCGTCAGCGGCCCGGGCCTCGGTTCCCGCTGCGCCGGCGCACGGAAGCAGTCAGCGCGCCTCGGCGAGCAGCTTCTGGATCCGGCCGACGCCCTCGGCGAGGTCCTGGTCGCCCAGGGCGTACGACAGCCGCAGGTAGCCGCTGGGACCGAACGCCTCGCCCGGCACGACCGCCACCTCGACCTCCTCGAGGATCAGGGTGGCGAGCTCGGCCGAGGTCATCGGCGTGCGGCCGCGGATCGTCGTGCCCAGCACCCCGGCGACCGAGGGGTAGGCGTAGAACGCGCCGGTGGGCACCGGGCAGACCACGCCGGGGATGTCGTTGAGCATGCCGACCATCGCGCGGCGTCGGCGGTCGAACGCCTCCCGCATCGCCTCGACGGCGGACAGGTCGCCGGTGAGGGCGGCGATCGCGGCGCGCTGGGACACGTTCGCGACGTTCGAGGTGGCGTGCGACTGCAGGTTCGTGGCCGCCGTGACGACGTCGCGCGGGCCGATCAGCCAGCCCACGCGCCAGCCGGTCATCGCGTACGTCTTCGCGACGCCGTTCAGCACCACGCAGGTGTCGGCCAGCTCGGGCACCTCCACGGGCATCGACACGGCGCGGGCGCCGTCGTAGGTGAGGTGCTCGTAGATCTCGTCGGTGACGACCCAGATCCCGTTGGCCAGCGCCCACTGCCCGATCGCGCGGACCTGCTCGGGCGGGTACACCGCGCCGGTCGGGTTGGAGGGCGAGCAGAACAGCAGCACCTTGGTGCGCGGGGTGCGCGCGGCCTCCAGCTGCTCGACCGTCACCAGGTAACCGGCGTCCTCGCCCGCGAAGACGTCGACCGGCACGCCGCCGGCGAGCCGGATGGCCTCGGGGTAGGTGGTCCAGTACGGGCTGGGCAGCAGCACCTCGTCGCCCGGGTCGAGCAGGGTGGCGAAGGCCTCGTAGACGGCCTGCTTGCCGCCGTTGGTGACCAGGACCTGCTCGGGCGCGATCTCGTAGCCGGAGTCGCGCGAGGTCTTGGCCGCGATCGCCTTCTTCAGCTCGGGCAGGCCGCCGGCCGGGGTGTACCGGTGGTTCGCCGGGTCGGCGCAGGCGGCGACGGCGGCCTCCACCACGTAGCCGGGCGTCGGGAAGTCGGGCTCGCCGGCACCGAAGCCGATGACCGGGCGGCCCTGCGCCTTGAGCGCCTTGGCCTTGGCGTCGACGGCCAGCGTCGCGGACTCGGCGATCGAGCCGATCCGGGCCGAGACGCGGCCGCGGGGCCGCTTGGGCTCGGGCGCCGTGGAGGGCGCCGCAGAGGGCGTGGAGGAGGCGGACGGGGTGGCAGCGGGGGCGGTGGTCTCGCTCACGCCGCCATGGTCCCACCCCGGTCCGGCACGGCGACCCGGTGCCCGCTCCGTGGACGCCTCCTGCGACGGCGAGGGGGGCGGGAGCGCATTCGACCCGGGCCCGTCCGGCCACGTACACTCGTCCGCGGTGGTTGACGACCGCCATGCTGCGGCACGCCCACGGGTGAGTTCCTCTCGACGGGCACGACGCGGCATGGGGGAGATCGACCCCGAAGGGCAGTGGCGCAATTGGCAGCGCACCGGTCTCCAAAACCGGCGGCTGTGGGTTCGAGTCCCACCTGCCCTGCGGAACGCGGCACGGCACCAGACCAGACGACGGACAGCGACAGGACCAGACGTGACCCAGACCCGCACGGGGGAGCCCGGCGGCGACGACAGCACCGCCCGCACGCGGTCGTCGTCGTCCTCGACCAGCCCCGGCAAGCGCCGCGGCCTCGCGGGGCTGATGCTCTTCCTGCGGCAGGTCGTCGCCGAGCTGAAGAAGGTCGTCCGGCCCACCCGCAAGGAGCTGGTGACCTACACCTCCGTCGTGCTGGTGTTCGTGCTCGTCGTCATGATCTACGTGTCGGCGCTGGACTTCGGGTTCCGCCAGCTCGTCGGCTGGGCCTTCGGCAACAGCGACTGAGCCCGGCGGCCCCGCGCCGCCACCGCACCTCCGCAGCACCACGCCGCACCCCGGCGCACCGAACCAGGAAGCAGGTCCGCACCGTGTCCGATCAGCCCGCAGAGAAGTCGTCGACGTCCACGGACGCCAGCGACTCCCTGACCGTCCAGGAGGCCGACCTCCAGGCCGCCGAGGCGTTCGACGCCGACGAGCAGGACGCGGCCACGGCCGAGGTCCGGCCGAGGACACCGCCGAGGACACCGCCGAGCTCACCGTCCCCGAGACCGGTGCCGAGGTGGCTGACGACTCCGCCGACCGACCGACTCCGCCGACTCCGCCGACGAGGCCGACACCTCCGACGAGGCCGAGGCCTCCGACGAGGCCGAGGCCGAGGAGGAGGAGGTCGACCCGGTCGAGGAGTTCAAGGCCAAGCTGCGCACGGAGATCGGCGACTGGTTCGTCATCCACTCCTACGCCGGGTACGAGAACCGGGTGAAGGCCAACCTCGAGAACCGCATCTCCTCGCTCAACATGGAGGACTACATCTACGCGGTCGAGGTCCCCATGGAGGAGGTCACGGAGATCAAGAACGGCGTGCGCAAGCAGGTGCGCCGCGTCCGGATCCCCGGGTACGTCCTGGTCCGGATGGACCTCACCGACGAGTCGTGGGGCGCCGTGCGGCACACCCCCGGCGTCACCGGGTTCGTGGGCCACACCCACCAGCCGGTGCCGCTGAGCCTCGACGAGGTGTTCTCGATGCTGGCCCCGACCCTGGAGCCGCGCGAGAGCGCCGCCGGCGGCGGCAAGCAGGCCAAGGCCGCCGAGGCCACCGTGGTCGACTTCGAGGTCGGCGAGTCCGTCACCGTGATGGAGCCGCCGTTCGAGACCCTCCCGGCCACGATCACCGAGATCAACGCCGACTCCCAGAAGCTCAAGGTCCTGGTGTCGATCTTCGGCCGCGAGACGCCGGTCGAGCTCGCCTTCAACCAGGTCGCCAAGATCTGATCGGATCCGATCCGACCCCACCAGCCCCCGGATGGCGCCCCACCGCCGCCCGGTCGCACCACCGCAGAGAAACCAGCAGAAGGACTCGAGAGACATGCCTCCCAAGAAGAAGGTCGCCGGGCTGATCAAGCTCCAGATCAACGCCGGTGCCGCGACCCCCGCGCCGCCGATCGGCCCCGCGCTGGGTCAGCACGGCGTCAACATCATGGAGTTCTGCAAGGCGTACAACGCGGCGACCGAGTCGCAGCGCGGCAACGTCGTGCCGGTGGAGATCACGGTCTACGAGGACCGTTCCTTCACCTTCATCACCAAGACCCCGCCCGCCGCCGAGCTGATCAAGAAGGCCGCCGGCGTCGCCAAGGGCTCGGGTGAGCCGCACAAGACCAAGGTCGCCAAGCTCACCAACGAGCAGGTCCGCGAGATCGCGCAGACCAAGCTCGAGGACCTCAACGCCAACGACATCGACGCCGCGGCGAAGATCATCGCCGGCACCGCCCGCTCGATGGGCATCACGGTCGAGGGCTGAGCCCCGCGCCACCAGCAGACCGCACCACCCAGCACCACCCAGCACCACCAGTGGCAGGGCCCGCGCTGGCCCCACCGACCACGACTGCCAGCAGACCCACGCGAGAACAGAGAGCAGGAACCATGCGCAGCAAGAGCTACCGCGCCGCCTCCGAGAAGATCGACCGCGACAAGCTGCACACGCCCCTCGAGGCCGTGCGCATCGCCAAGGAGACCGCGACCACGAAGTACGACAGCACCGTCGAGGTCGCCATGCGCCTCGGCGTCGACCCCCGCAAGGCCGACCAGATGGTCCGCGGCACGGTCAACCTCCCCCACGGCACCGGCAAGACCGCTCGGGTCCTGGTGTTCGCCAACGGCGAGAAGGCCGACGCCGCCCGCGCGGCCGGCGCCGACCACGTGGGGTCCGACGACCTGATCGAGAAGGTGGCCGCCGGCTTCACCGACTTCGACGCCGCCGTCGCCACCCCCGACCTGATGGGCAAGGTCGGCCGGCTCGGCAAGGTGCTCGGCCCGCGCGGCCTGATGCCGAACCCGAAGACCGGCACGGTCACCATGGACGTCGCCAAGGCGGTCGAGGAGATCAAGGGCGGCAAGATCGAGTTCCGCGTCGACAAGCACGCGAACCTGCACTTCATCATCGGCAAGGCCTCCTTCGACGAGACCAAGCTGGTGGAGAACTACGCCGCCGCCCTCGAGGAGGTGCTGCGGCTCAAGCCGTCGTCCTCCAAGGGCCGGTACGTCGCCAAGGCGACCATCTCCACCACGATGGGCCCGGGCATCCCGGTCGACCCGGCGAAGACCAAGAACCTGCTGATCGAGGACCCGGCCGACGCCTGACCGACCTCCTCGCACCACCCGACGCCCCCGGCCGCCCCGCGCGACCGGGGGCGTCGTGTCGTCCCGACGTCCCACGTCCGCGAGTGTGGACCGCGCGAGGGGCGCGCGGCGTGTCGCGCCGCTGGGTCACACCTCGCGGGACGTCGGGCGTCGACGGAGGCGCAGGTGGCGCTCAGCCGGCGGCGGCGCGGGCGTACCGCTGCGACAGGGTGGCGCAGGCCTCGCGCAGCTCGGGCGGGCCGACCACCTCGAGGTCGACGTCGAACATGGCGGCCGTGGCGGCCAGGCCGGCCCACGACCACGAGCCGAGCACGAGCCGGCAGCGCTGCGGGCCGAGCGACTCCACCAGCGAGTCGCGCGGCACCCACCGCTCACCAGCTCGGCGGGCGCGTCGAGCAGCACCTCGCCGCGGCAGGGCCACTGCTCGGCGGACGACCGCTCGAACCGCGCCGCCACGAACGCGCTCACGTCGCCCTCGGGCAGCGCGCGCGGGGTGAACCGCGGGCCGGTGGGCGTGCGCGGACGCACCCGGTCGACCCGGAAGGTGCGCCAGTCGGAGCGGTCCAGGTCGAACGCGACGAGGTACCAGCGCCCTCCCCACGTCACCAGGTGGTGCGGCTCCACCCGGCGCGGCGCCGCCCAGCCGCGCTCGGCGGCGTCGCGCGCGCCCTGCCCGGACGCGGCCTCGTAGTCGAACCGCAGCACCTCGCGGGCGCGCACCGCGGTGCCGAGCGCGAGCAGCACCTCGGTGTCGACGCTGGGCATCCGGCGTCCCCCGGCCCGGTCGACCGCGGTGACCTGCAGGGCGTCGACCCGGTGCCGCAGCCGGGCCGGCATCACCTGCCGCACCGTGGCCAGCGCCCTGGCCGAGCCCTCGCCGATGCCGGTGACCGTGCTGGTGGCGGTCTGCAGGGCCACGGCCACCGCGACGGCCTGCTCGTCGTCGAACAGCAGCGGCGGCAGCTCGGTGCCGGCGTCGAGGCGGTAGCCGCCCTCCGGGCCCTTGGTCGCCTGCACGGGGTAGCCGAGGTCGCGCAGCCGGTCGACGTCGCGGCGGACCGTGCGCGCGCTGACCTCCAGCCGCTCGGCCAGCAGCGGGACCGGGCCAGTCGCGCCGGGCCTGGAGCAGCGAGAGCAGGGACAGCAGCCGCGCGGACGTCTCGAGCATGCGTCCCAGACTGGCAGAGGTAGAGGACAGAACCTGACCTCTGCACCCGGAAGAGTCGTCCCCGGAAGCACCAGACCGACGAGGGGACGAACCCGTGATCCAGACCCGAGACCTCACCAAGGACTTCGTGGTGAGCAAGAAGCGCACGGTGCACGCCGTGCGCGGCATCAGCCTCGACGTCGAGCCCGGCGAGCTGGTGGCCGTGCTCGGCCCGAACGGCGCCGGCAAGACCACGACGATGCGGATGCTCACCACGCTGATCGCCCCCACCAGCGGCTCGGCCACCGTCGCCGGCTCACGACGTGACCGCCGACGCCGCGCAGGTGCGGCGCCGGATCGGCTACGTGGGCCAGGGCAACGCGGCCGGCCACAGCCAGCGCGCCGGCGACGAGCTGGTGGCGCAGGGCGTCATCTACGGCCTCGGACGCCGGGCCGCGCGGGCCCGGGCCGCCGAGCTGGTGGACGCGCTCGACCTCACCGACCTCGCGGAGCGCAAGGTGTCGGCGCTGTCCGGCGGCCAGCGGCGCCGGCTCGACGTCGCGATGGGCCTGGTGCACGCCCCGCCGCTGCTGTTCCTCGACGAGCCGTCGACCGGCCTCGACCCGCAGAACCGGGCGAACCTGTGGCAGCACATCCTGCGGATGCGGGCCGACCACGAGATGACCGTCGTGCTCACCACCCACTACCTCGACGAGGCCGACTCGATGGCCGAGCGGGTGGTCGTGGTCGACCACGGCGAGGTGATCGCCGACGACACCGCCGAGGCGCTCAAGGCCGACCTCGCCGGCGACCTGGTGGTGCTCGAGGCCGCCGACCTGGTGCAGGTGCCCGAGCTGGTCCGGCTGGTCGAGCGGGTGCCCACGGCCCGCGAGGTCGTCTGGGACGGCACCGCCGTCCGCGCCCGGGTGGACGACGGCCCGCGCGTGGCCGCCGCCCTCGTCCGCGAGGCCGTCGGCGCGCGACGTCGGCGTCGACGCCGTGCAGGTGCAGCGACCCACGCTCGACGACGTGTTCCTCGCGCTCACCGGCCGCAGCCTGCGCGAGGAGGGCCAGAGCCACCCCGGGACCACCGAGACCACCGCCACGACCGAGACCCACGAGGACGCAGCATGAGCACCCTGACCACGACCCCGGCCGGCACCACCCCCACGACCCGCGCCGCCACGACCGTCCCGCGCCGCAGCCTCGTCCGCGACACCCTCGTGGTGATGCTGCGCGAGCTGCGACCCGTGCGGCGCGACCCGTTCTCGCTGCTGTTCGGCATGATCCAGCCGCTGGTCTTCCTCGGCCTGTTCGGACCGCTGCTCGCCGGCTCGGTCGGCGGCCAGGGCGGCGCGCTGGGGGAGGACGTGTGGCAGTGGTTCGTGCCGGCGATCCTCGTCCAGGTCGCCCTGTTCGGGACCTCGACGGTCGGCGCGAACCTGCTGTTCGAGCTCCAGACCGGTTCGCACGAGCGGATGCTCGTCACACCGCTGTCGCGGCCGTCGATGCTCGTGGGTCGCTCGCTGAAGGAGATGGTGCCGCTCGCCGCGCAGGCGGTGGTGGTCGTCGCGGTGATGACGCCCGACCTCGTTCGACCTGCACCCGCTCGGCGCGCTCGTGGGGCTGGCGCTGCTCGCGGTGCTCGGCGTCGGGCTCGGTTCGTTCAGCTACGCGCTCGCGATCGCCGTCCGCAAGCAGGACTGGATGTTCTGGGCCGTGCAGCAGACGGTGATCTTCCCGCTGATGCTGCTGTCCGGGCTGCTGCTGCCGCTGGAGTCCGGCCCGGGCTGGATGCGGGCGGTGGCGTCGGTGAACCCGCTGCGGTACGTGGTCGACGCCGAGCGCGCCCTGTTCGCCGGCCGGATCGGCGTCGCCGACGTCGCCTGGGGCTGGGTCGCCGCCCTCGTCACCGCCGCCGTCGGTCTGGCCGTCGGCATCCGCGTGATGGTCCGCAGCTCGGACTGAACCCGTCCCGCGGAGGTCGTCAGCCGTCGAGGAGGGCCTGGATCTCGTCCGGGGAGACGGTGTCGGGCTGCTGGAGCAGCCACTGGACGCCGAACGGGTCGCGGACCCGGCCCCACCGGCCGCCCCAGGGCCGCTCGTGCACCTCGAACACCCAGCTGCCGCCGGCGTCCACCAGGGCGCTGGCGACGGCGTCGGGGTCGTCGACCAGGACGTCGAGCAGCGGGCCGGGGTCGGGCACCGGGTCGTGCTCGTCGGCGTCCTTGACCGTGATCCGGGTGCCGAGCACCTCGATCTCGGCGAACACCACCGTGGCGCCGTGCGGTGAACCGCACCACCTCGGTGGCGCCGAGCGCGCGCGCCCACAGGTCGAGGGCAGCGGCGGCGCCGGGCCACCACGAGCTTCGGACGGACGGCGTTGCTCCCCATGCCGACGACCCTAGGGCGCGATTTGGTCCACCGGCGTCGTCCCGCCTACTCTTGACCCACCGAAGACCGCAGGTCCCCGTCCCGATCCTGGGACGGGCGAAGGCCCACGACACGTGGTGACCAGCGCAGGTGCCGCAAGTGCAGACCCGTCCTCCCGGACGAGCCCGTGCCCCGCGCTCCTGCGCGGGGCATCTTCCGTTCCCGGGGCCGGGCCCCACCGTGGTCGCCGGTGCAGATCAGTCCGATGCACCATCCCGACCACGGAAGGAGGGCCCATGGCGAACGCTGCGAAGACCGCTGCCGTGGCCGAGCTCACGGAGTTGTTCCGCGGCTCGTCCGCCGGCGTGCTGACCGAGTACCGCGGGCTCACCGTGGCCCAGCTCAAGCAGCTGCGCCGTTCCCTGGGGGACAACGCCACGTACGCGGTGGTCAAGAACACCCTGACGTCGATCGCGGCCAAGGAGGCCGGCGTCGACGCGTTCGACGGCCAGCTCACCGGTCCGTCGGCCATCGCCTTCATCACCGGTGACCCGGTGGAGGCGGCCAAGGGTCTTCGCGACTTCGCCAAGGCGAACCCCCACCTGGTCATCAAGGGCGGGTACCTGGAGGGCAAGACCCTCAGCCCGGCCGAGATCACCAAGCTCGCCGACCTCGAGTCGCGCGAGGTCCTGCTGGCCAAGCTGGCCGGCGCCATGAAGGCGTCGCTCACCAACGCCGCGTACCTGTTCGCCGCGCCCCTGGCGCAGGCCGCCCGCACGATCGACGCGCTGCGGCTCAAGGTCGAGCAGGAGGGTCCGGCGTCCGCGCCGGCGCCCGCCGCCGAGGACGCCCCGGCGTCCGACGAGGCACCCGCAGCCGAGGCTGCGGACCAGGACGCTCCCGCCGAGGGCGCGACCACCGAGGGCTGACAGCCCACCCCACCGGTGGGCCGTCCGGCGCACCAGACCACACAGAGGAAGGACGCCACCATGGCGAAGCTCAGCACCGACGAGCTGCTCGACGCGTTCAAGGACATGACGCTGATCGAGCTCTCCGAGTTCGTGAAGAAGTTCGAGGAGACCTTCGAGGTCACCGCCGCCGCCCCCGTCGCGGCCGCTGCTGCCGGCGGCGCCGCTGCCGGCCCGGCCGCCGAGGCCGAGGAGGAGAAGGACGAGTTCGACGTCATCCTCGAGGCCGCGGGCGACAAGAAGATCCAGGTCATCAAGGAGGTCCGCACCCTCACCAGCCTCGGGCTGAAGGAGGCCAAGGACCTCGTCGACGGCGCCCCCAAGCCGATCCTGGAGGCCGTCAACAAGGAGGCCGCCGAGAAGGCCAAGGCCGCTCTCGAGGGCGCCGGCGCCACCGTCACCGTCAAGTGACGACTGCCTGACCCCAGCACCACCGCGGCCCACCGGCCGCACGCCGAAGGGTCCGACCCCCACCAGGGGGTCGGACCCTTCGTGCGTCCCCGTCCGGGCGGGTGCGCGACGACCGGCGCGACGCGCCGTCCCAGGTGCGCGCGCGGCGGCCTACCCGGGGGTAACGTCCTGCCGCCGGCGCCGTAACCTCACCGGTCCCCGCCCGTTGGTCTGACGGGTAGGGCGACCTGCGCCTGCCGCCCGGGAGCGCTCCGGGCACGTACCGCACGCACGCGACGACGCGAGGACGGAGGGGCCGCCGTGGGTGTCGAGATCTCCGTCGACGGCCTCACCAAGTCGTTCGGGTCGCAGCTGATCTGGGACGACGTCACGCTCACCCTCCCCGAGGGCGAGATCTCGGTGATGCTCGGCCCGTCCGGTACCGGCAAGTCGGTGTTCCTCAAGACGCTCGTCGGCCTGCTGAAGCCCGACCGCGGCTCGATCGTCATCGACGGCCGCGACATCACCCGGCTGCGCGAGGCCGACCTGTACGAGGTGCGCAAGCTGTTCGGCGTGCTGTTCCAGGACGGCGCGCTGTTCGGCTCGATGAACCTCTACGACAACATCGCCTTCCCGCTGCGCGAGCACACCAAGAAGTCCGAGTCCGAGGTCGAGGCCGTCGTCACCGAGAAGATGGACCTGGTGGGCCTCACCGGCGCCGAGGACAAGCTGCCGGGCGAGATCTCGGGCGGCATGCGCAAGCGGGCCGGCCTGGCCCGGGCGCTGGTGCTCGACCCCGAGATCCTGCTGTTCGACGAGCCCGACTCCGGCCTGGACCCGGTGCGCACCGCGTACCTCAACCAGCTGATCGTCGACCTCAACGCCCAGACCGGCGCCACCTGCCTGATCGTCACCCACGACATCAACACCGCCCGCACGGTGCCGGACAACATCGGCCTGCTGTACCACAAGCACCTGGCGATGTTCGGGCCCCGCGAGATGCTGCTGTCGAGCGAGGAGCCGGTGGTCCGGCAGTTCCTCAACGCCCAGCGGGTCGGCCCGATCGGCATGAGCGAGGAGAAGGACGCCGACGAGCTCGCCGCCGAGTCCGGCCAGGAGCTGCCGCCGCTGCCGCCGATCCCGATGCAGCTCGAGCCGAGCGACGGCAGCCACCGTCCGACCCAGCGCGAGCCGGGGGCGTGGTGCCGCGACAACGGCGTGACGCCGCCGCCCGGGTCGTTCGAGGGCGACCCCACGAGCCCGAAGACCCTCAGCGCCGCGGGGGCCGACGCGTGAGGGCCGCGACGTGAGCGTCGTGACGGGTGCCGCCACCGGCGCGCTGCGGCAGACCGGGTCGCTGTTCGCGATGATGCTCGACACGCGTGCGGATGGTGCTTCCGGCGCCCGTTCCAGGGCCGCGAGTTCGTCCAGCAGTCCTGGTTCATCGCGTCGGTGACGATCCTGCCGACCGCGCTGGTCTCGATCCCGTTCGGCGCCGTCATCGCGCTGCAGCTCGGCAGCCTCACCCGCCAGCTCGGCGCGCAGTCCTTCACCGGCGCCGCCAGCGTCCTGGCCGTGATCCGCGAGGCCAGCCCGATCGTCACCGCGCTGCTGATCGCGGGCGCGGGCGGCTCGGCGATCTGCGCCGACATCGGCTCGCGCAAGATCCGCGAGGAGATCGACGCCATGGAGGTGCTCGGCATCTCGCCGATCCAGCGCCTCGTCGTGCCGCGCGTGCTGGCCACCATGCTCGTGGCCGTCGGGCTCAACGCGCTGGTCTCCGTGGTCGGCGTCGCGGGCGGCTACTTCTTCAACGTCGTCCTGCAGGGCGGCACCCCGGGTGCCTACCTCGCCTCGTTCACCGGCCTCGCGCAGCTGTCGGACCTGTGGGCCGGCGAGGTCAAGGCGCTGGTGTTCGGGTTCATCGCGGCCATCGTCGCCAGCTACAAGGGGCTCACCGCGGGCGGCGGGCCGAAGGGCGTGGGCGACGCCGTCAACCAGAGCGTCGTCATCACCTTCATGCTCCTGTTCGTCGTCAACTTCGTCCTGACGGCCGTGTACTTCCAGGTCGTCCCCCAGAAGATCTGACCGATGACCGACACCCTCCGGACGACCCAGCGGCTGCTCGCACCCGTGCGCGCGGCCGACGGCGCCGTCAGCGACCTCGGCCGCCAGCTGCGGTTCTACGTGCGGTCGATCGGGTGGGTGCCGCGCACCGTGTCGCGGTACCGCAAGGAGGTCCTGCGGCTGCTCGCCGAGGTCACCCTCGGCACCGGCGCGCTGTCGGTGATCGGCGGCACGGTCGGCGTGATCGCGTTCCTGGCCTTCTTCACCGGCACCGAGGTCGGCCTGCAGGGCTACCAGGCCCTCGACCAGATCGGCTCCGGCGCGTTCACCGGCTTCGTCTCCGCGTACTTCAACACCCGCGAGATCGCCCCGCTGGTGGCCGGTCTCGCGCTCGCGGCCACCGTCGGCTGCGGCTTCACCGCCCAGCTCGGCGCGATGCGGATCTCCGAGGAGGTCGACGCCCTCGAGGTGATGGGCATCCCGAGCCTGCCGTTCCTGGTCACCACCCGGATGGTCGCCGGCTTCGTCGCGGTGATCCCGCTCTACGTGGTGGGGCTGCTGTCGTCGTACGCGGCCACCCGGCTGATCTCCACCGGGTACTACGGGCAGTCGGCCGGCACCTACGACCACTACTTCAACCTGTTCCTGCCGCCCGGCGACGTGCTGTGGTCGTTCGTCAAGGTGATGGTCTTCTCGGTCGTCATCATCGCGATCCACTGCTGGTACGGGTACACCGCGAGCGGCGGCCCGGCCGGCGTCGGCGTCGCGGTCGGCCGCGCGGTGCGCACCTCGATCGTCGCGATCAACGTCGTCGACTTCTTCCTCTCGCTGGCGATCTGGGGCACCTCCACGACCGTGCGGATCGCCGGATGAGCCCGGTCGCGCGCGCGACGCGCCTCCTTCCTGCACCGGTCTGTCCGACCGGGCCTTCGGGCTGGCGTTCCTGCTGGTGCTCGCGGCCGCGATCGGGCTCTCGATCGCCTCGTACGCCAAGGTCTTCGTGCCCGTCGTGCGGGTGACGCTGGAGACCAGCCGGATCGGCAACCAGATGCAGGAGCTCTCGGACGTCAAGCTCCGGGGCGTGATCGTCGGCGAGGTCCGCTCGATCAGCTCGGACGGCAGCGGCGCCACGATGGAGCTGGCGCTCGACCCCGACCAGGCGGCGATGATCCCGGCGGACGTCGAGGCGCGGCTGCTGCCGAAGACCCTGTTCGGCGAGAAGTTCGTCTCGCTGGTGATCCCGGAGGAGCCGTCCGACGGCCACATCCGCGCCGGCGACGTGATCACCCAGGACCGCTCGGAGACCGCGATCGAGCTCGAGGAGGTGCTCGACGACCTGCTGCCGCTGCTGCAGGCCGTGCGCCCCCAGGACCTCGCGCTGACCCTGAACGGGTTGTCCACCGCGCTCGAGGGACGCGGCGAGCAGCTGGGCAACAACGTCACCCTGGTCGGCGACTACTTCTCCGAGATCAACCCGCGGATGGACCTCATCCAGTCCGACATCTCGGCGCTGGCCGACGTCGTCTCGCTCTACGCCGACGCGGCGCCGGACCTGCTGCGGATCCTGCGCGCCCAGTCGGTCACCACCGCCACGATCGTCGAGAAGCAGGACACGCTCGCGCAGTTCCTCACCGGCACAGCCGGATTCGCCAGGACCACCGACCAGGTGCTCACCGAGAACGAGAGCCGGATCATCCGCGTCGGCGAGGTGAGCCGTCCCACCCTCGAGGTGCTGGCGAAGTACTCGCCGATCTACAAGTGCTTCGCCGAGGGGCTCGTGGCGTGGGAGCCGCGGGTGCGCGACACGTTCGCGAACGAGGAGCTGCACATCACCCTCGAGGTGGTGCCGCAGCGCCCCGCGTACGAGCCGGGCGAGGAGCCGCAGTTCGACGACAAGCGCGGCCCGAACTGCGAGGGGCTGCCGAACCCGCCCGGCTCCCAGCAGGACCCGAACCCGGGGAAGGTCACCGACGACGGCAGCAACGGCGGCGGCAACCGGTACGCGTTCTCCGGCATCCCCACCGCGTTCGACGGCCCCACCACGGGCCTGGTCGGCAGCGAGGCCGAGCAGCTGCTCGTCGGCTCGCTCGTCGGCCCGCGGATGGGCCTGGAGCCGGACGCGGTCCCCGACATCGCGACCCTGCTGTTCGGCCCGGTCGCCCGAGGCACCGAGGTGAACCAGTGATGGCCCGGCCGGTGAGCAGGTCGCAGCGGATCGGTCCGGACCTGACCAAGCTGCTGGTCTTCGTCGTCGTCACGGTCGCGGCGTTCGGCCTGCTGGCCACGACGATCGCGAACGTCCGGTGGGGCGACAAGTCCGACTACTCCGCGGTGTTCACCGACGTCACCGGCCTGATCGAGGGCGACGACGTGCGGATCGCCGGCGTCCGGGTGGGCGAGGTCACCGGCATCGAGGTCGCGGGCGACGAGGGCGAGGAGCGCAACCAGGCCGTCGTCCGGTTCCGGATCGACCGCACCGTCGTGCTCACCGAGGGCACCACCGCGCTGATCCGCTACCGCAACCTGATCGGGCAGCGGTTCGTCGCGCTGGCCCAGGAGCAGGGCGGCATGGGCGAGCTGCCGGTCGGCGCCGAGATCCCGGTGGAGCGCACCAAGCCGGCGCTCGACCTCACCGCGCTGTTCAACGGCTTCAAGCCGCTGTTCGCCGCCCTGAACCCCGCCGACGTCAACCAGCTCGCCTTCGAGATCATCCAGACCCTGCAGGGCGAGGGCGGGACGATCGAGCACCTGCTCGCCTCGACCGCGTCGCTGACCTCGACCCTGGCCGACCGCGACGAGGTGATCGGTCGCACGATCGACAACCTCAACCGGTGCTCGGGACGGTGGCCGACCGCAGCACCCAGCTCGACCAGCTGCTGGTGCAGCTGCAGCGGTTCGTCAGCGGGCTGGCCGAGGACCGCGAGGCGATCGGGGCGTCGCTGACGAACATCGCCGACCTCACCGAGTCGACCGCCGGTCTCATCGAGGAGGCGCGCCCGCCGCTGGAGGACGACATCGAGCAGCTGGGCGACCTCGCCGACAACCTCGACCGCAACAGCGAGGTGGTCGACCAGTTCCTCACCACCTGGCCGGGCAAGATCGACGAGATCACCCGCACCGCCTCGTACGGCTCGTGGTTCAACTTCTACCTCTGCGACTTCGACGGCCAGATCACGCTGCCCGCCGGTCAGCCGCAGCGCATCGAGGCCTACGACACCGGCACGGCGAGGTGCTCCGGATGACCCCGTTCCGCGAGCGCAACCCCGTCCCCATCGGCGCGGCCGGGCTGCTGGCGCTGGGCCTGGCCCTGGTCGCCGCCTTCAACATCGACGCGCTGCCGTTCCTCGGCGGCGGCGACGAGTACTCCGCCTCCTTCTCCGAGGCCGGCGGCCTGCGGGTCGGCGACGACGTCCGCATCGCCGGGGTCGAGGTGGGCGAGGTCGAGGCCGTCGAGCTCGACGAGGACCACGTCCGGGTCGACTTCAGCGTCACCGCGCCCGCCTCGTTCGGCGAGGACACCGGCGCGAGCATCCGGATCCAGACCGTCCTCGGCCGCAAGTTCCTCTCGCTCGAGCCGCGCGGCGCCGGCCAGCTGGCCGAGGGCAGCACGATCCCGCTGGAGCGCACGGTCTCGGTGTACGACGTCGTGCAGGCCTTCGGCGACCTCGCCGAGGTGAACGAGAGCATCGACACCGACCAGCTCGCCACCGCCCTCGACACGATGGCCACCGAGTTCCAGGACACCCCCGAGGAGGTCCGCGGCTCGCTCGACGGGCTCTCCCGGCTGTCGCGCACGATCGCCTCGCGCGACGACCAGCTGCGCGAGCTGCTCGACAGCACCCGCGAGGTCACCGAGGTGATGGCGTCGCGCGACGCCGAGCTGGAGCAGCTGATCAACGACGCGAACCTGCTGCTGGCCGAGCTGGAGCGCCGCAAGGAGGACATCTCCCGGCTGCTGGACTCCACGTCCGCCCTCGCGCTGCAGGTCACCGCGCTGGTGCAGGAGAACCGGGCCGAGCTGAAGCCCACGCTGGACCGGCTGAACTCGGTGCTGGCGCTGCTCGAGGAGAACAAGGCGAACCTCGAGGAGGGGCTGGCCAACATGGCACCCTTCACCCGGGTGTTCGCCAACGTCCTCGGCACCGGCCGCTGGTTCGACACCTACATCCAGAACATCGTGCCCGTCCCCGGGCTCGCGCTGCCCACGGCACCGGCGGTGCAGCCGTGACCGGGTTCTGGGACGACGAGCCGGAGCCGCTCGACGACGAGGCCGTCCCGGCGACCGCTGACGACGCCGTCGAGGCGCGGCGCGGCCGGGTGGCCGGACGCCGCGGCGTGCAGCGCGCGGGCGAGCTGCTCGGTGCCGCGGCCGCCGCCGGCGGTGCCGCGGTGGCCGGCGGGTTCGCCCGGTTCCGCGGGCTGTCCGGCGTGGTGCAGGGCGTCGCCGTCGTCACCGTGCTGGCCCTGCTCGCCGCCCTGGTCGTGCTCTGGCCCGGTCCGGACCGCCAGCACGTCACCGCCCACTTCACCCGCGCGGTCGGCCTCTACCCGGGGTCGGAGGTGCGCATCCTCGGCATCCCCGTCGGTGTCGTCACCGAGGTCGTCCCCGAGGGCGAGACCGTGCGGGTCGAGCTGGAGTACGACGGGCAGTACGACGTCCCCGCCGACGCGCAGGCGGCCGTGATCTCGCCGTCGGTCGTGAGCGACCGGTTCGTGCAGCTGCTGCCGGTGTACACCGGCGGACCGACCCTGGCGGAGGGCGCCGAGATCCCGCGTCGAGCGCACCGCGGTGCCGGTCGAGCTCGACCGCATCTTCGCCAGCCTCGACGAGCTGTCGGTGGCGCTCGGCCCCGAGGGCGCCAACTCCGACGGCGCGCTCAGCCGCGTGCTGGCCACCGGCGCCGACAACCTCGACGGCAACGGCGAGGCGCTCGGCGCGACGATCGAGGACCTCGGCGCCGCCCTCGACACCGTGGCCACGCCCGACGACGACCTGTTCGAGACGGTGCGCAACCTGCAGACCTTCACCACCACGCTGGCCGAGAACGACCAGGCCGTCACCGACCTCAACACCAACCTCGCCACGGTCTCGGACCAGCTGGCCGGCGAGCGCGACGACCTCGCGCTGGCGCTGCAGAACCTGGCCGTCGCCCTCACCGAGGTCTCGACCTTCGTCCAGGAGAACCGCGACGTGCTCACCGAGGACGTCGCGCAGCTGGAGTCGGTCACCGCGAGCGTCGCGTCGCAGCAGGAGGCCCTGGCCGAGACCCTGGTGGCCGCACCCACCGCGCTGTCGAACCTCGGCAACGCCTACAACCCGCGGTCCGGGACGCTCGACACCCGCGACAACTTCGGCCCGATCGAGGCCGACCCGCTCGCCTTCATCTGCTCGCTCGTCAACGGCTCGCTGGCGAGCAACCCCGACGGCGAGAACCCCGGTGGCTGCGAGGGCGTGCTCACCGAGCTGAGCATGCTGCTCGACCTGCTGCCGGTCGGGGCCGGAGGGTCCTTCGTCGGGCTCGCGCGTGCCGGCCGCCACGTCCGGTCTGACGGCGACGGACGCCACGGTCCCGGCGCCGGACCCCACCCTCGGCGGCATCCTCCCGGGGGGTGGTCGGTGATGGTCCGCAGCCTCGCGCGCCGGCTGGCCGCGCTGCTCGCCCTCGCGGTGCTCCTCACCGGGTGCCAGGGCGCCTACGACCTCCCGCTGCCCGGCGGCGCGGCCAACGGCTCCGACGTCTACCGCGTGACGATCGAGTTCGAGGACGTCCTCGACCTGGTGCCGCAGTCGGCCGTCAAGGTCGACGACGTCACGGTCGGTGCGGTGGAGTCGATCGAGCTCGAGGACTGGCACGCGAAGGTCGTCGTCCGGCTCGAGGACTCGGTCGAGCTGCCCGACAACGCCGACGCCAGGCTCCGCCAGACCTCGCTGCTGGGCGAGAAGTTCGTCTCGCTCAGCGCCCCCGGCTCGGGCGCCGAGGGCGTGGGCCGGCTCTCCGACGGCGACCTCATCCCGCTCGACCGCACCGGGCGCAACCCCGAGGTCGAGGAGGTGCTCGGCGCGCTCTCGCTGCTGCTCAACGGCGGTGGCGTGGCCCAGCTGCAGACCATCAACCGCGAGCTCAACGACGCCCTCGAGGGTCGCGAGTCCGACGTCAAGGAGGCGCTCGAGCAGCTCGACGTCTTCGTCAGCGGCCTCGACGAGCAGAAGTCCGAGATCGTCCGCGCGATCGACGCGATCGACCGGCTGGCCGCGACCCTGGAGGCGCAGGAGCAGGACATCGCCACGGCGCTGGACACGATCCCGGGCGGGCTGGAGGTGCTGGCCGACCAGCGCGAGGACCTCACCGCGATGCTCACCGCGCTGTCCGACCTCGGCGTCACCGCCACCCGGGTGATCGACGCGTCCCAGGCCGACACCGTCGCCAACCTGCAGGCGCTCGACCCGATCCTGACCCAGCTGGCCGCCGCGGGCGACGCGCTGCCGAACTCGCTCGACATCTTCGTCAGCTACCCGTTCCCCGACAACGCGGTCGACGGCATCAAGGGCGACTACACGAACCTGCGGATCACGTTGGACGCCAACCTGTCCGACCTCGACTCGCTCGCGCCGCAGCCCACCGGCGGGCCGAGCCTGCCCACCCTGCCGACGCTGCCCAGCCTTGCCGACGCTGCCGATCCCGACGACCCTGCCGCTGCCCGAGCTGTGCGGCGCGCTGGGCCTGCCGGCGGACTGCGAGCTGCCGCCGGTCGACGAGATCTGCGACGAGCTCGCCGGCGGCGCGGTCTGCGACCCGGTGGCGGAGATCTGCGAGGCCTCCGGCGGCGTGCTGCTGCCCGGCGGGCTGTGCCGGCTCCCGCCGCTGCTCGACGTGTGCAGCAGCGTGCCGGTGCTCGGCCCGTCGCTGTGCCCCGGCGGCGTACCGACCGTCACCCCGACCGTGCCGACCTCGCCCCCGCCGATCATCTGCGAGACCGTGCTCGGCATCCCGGTCTGCCCGGGCGGCGACGGCAGCACCGACGGGACGAACGCCTCCGGCGGCACGGGGTTACGACCCCGAGCTCGCCGCCCTCCTGCTGGGAGGGGTGCTGACGTGATCACCCGCGCCACCGTCTACCAGCTGATCGCCTTCGCCCTCATCACCGTCGTCGGCGTCACCTACGTGACGCTGCGGTACGTCGGGCTCGGCGACATCGTCTCCGGACGGTCCTACGTGGTGTCGGTCGACCTGGCCGAGTCCGGCGGCATCTTCGAGGGCGCCGAGGTCACCTACCGCGGCGTCACCACCGGCCGGGTCGACGCCCTGCGGCTCGAGGGCGACGGCGTGCGCGTCGACCTGCGGATGGACGGCGGGTCGCAGGTGCCCGCCGACACCGACGCCGTCGTCGAGAACCGCTCGGCGGTGGGCGAGCAGTACCTCGACCTGCAGCCGGCCACGGCCTCGGCCCCCTTCCTCGCCGGCGGCGACGTCATCCCCCGCGAGCGCACCCGCACCCCCGTGGCCACCGAGACGCTGCTGCTCGACCTCGACCGGCTGGTGAACTCGGTGAACCAGCAGGACCTCCAGGTCGTGGTCTCCGAGCTGGGCAAGGCGTTCGCCGGCGGCGGGCGCGACCTGCAGCGGCTGCTCGACGCCGGCGACCGGCTGACCCTGGCCGCCACCGACGCCCTGCCCGAGACCATCACCCTGATCGAGGACGGCGCGATCGTCCTGGACACCCAGCGCGAGACCGGCTCGTCGATCCGCTCGTTCGCCGCCGACCTCGCCGACCTGTCCGAGACGCTGGCGAGCCCGCAGACCGACTCCGACCTGCGCGCCGTGCTCGACCGGGGCGTCGTCGCCTCCACCGAGCTCGACGGGCTGCTGCAGGACAACCGGTCCGCGCTCGCCGGGCTGCTCACCAACCTGGTCACCGTCGGCGAGGTCACCGTCACGCGCGTGGACGGCATCGAGCAGATGCTGGTCACCTATCCTGCGGTGGTGGCAGGCGGATTCACGGTGGTCCCGGGCGACGGCACGTCGCACTTCGGCCTGGTGCTCAGCACCACGCCCGCGCCCTGCACCCAGGGGTACGAGGGCACCACGAAGACCGACCCCAACCAGACCTCCGGGCTCGCCCCCACCAACGACGACGCCCGCTGCACCGCGGCGCGGGGGAGCGGCACCAACGTCCGCGGTGCGCAGAACGCGCCCTACCCCGCGTACGACCGCTCGTCCGGGCTGCCGCAGAGCTACCTGGTCGGGGCCCGGCTCGTCCGCCGGCGCACCGCAGGGCTCGCCGGTGACGGTCGTTCCCGGCCACGCGCCCGCCGGCACCAGCGGGGCCGACGCCCTCGAGCTGCTGCTCCTGGGAGCAGGATCGTGACCCCGGCGACGGTCCGGGTCAGCCCCCCGGGTCGTCGGGCCGGCGACGCTGGCGCTGGTCGTGCTGCTCGTCCTCGCCGTGCTCGGCTCGCTGGTCGTGCTGGCCACGCGGATCGGTCCGGTGCTCGGCCAGCGCGGGACCGACGAGCGCCGCACCCAGGTGCTGCAGCAGGCCAAGCAGGCCGCGGTGAACTTCACGACGCTCGACTACGAGTCGTTCGACGAGGACGTCGAGCTGGTGCTCGACGGCTCCACCGGCACCTTCCGCGAGCAGTTCCGCGCGGGGGTCGACGACGTGCGAGAGCTGGTGACGCAGAACCGTTCCCGCTCGGTCGGGACGGTCCGCGAGGCGGCGCTGGTGAGCGACGACGACGACAGCGCGCGGGTGCTCGTCGTGGTCGACACCGAGGTCACCAACGTCGCGAGCACCACGCCGGTGCCCCGGCACTACCGGATCCAGATGGACCTCACCCGCACCGGCGACTCCTGGCTGGTGAGCGACCTGACCTTCGTCTCGAGCCAGGTGGAGCTGCCCGGCGGCGTGCGCCGACCCGGGCGCGACCCCGGCACCCACCACGTCGGCGCCCACCACGTCCGCCCCCACCACGACGGCACCGACCACGGGAGCGACGCCGTGAGCCCGTCGTCCGGCGGCGGGCGCCGCCGCGTCGCCGGCGAGCGCGGGCGCCCACGGCCCGAGGGAGCGCAGCGTCCCGCGACCCCGCCGGTCTCCCCGAGGGCACCGGCCGTCCCCTCCTTCGCCAAGCCCACCGACCGTCCCGCACCGGTGCCGCCGCGCGCCCGCACCAGCGCGGCGACGGTCCGGGAGGCGCCGTCCGACCCGGCCCCGTCGACCGCGCGCCGCCGCGGGCTGCTCGTGGTGGCGGCGGTGGTCGCGGTGCTGCTCGTCGTGGCGGCGGCCGTGCTGGTCGCGGTCGACCGCCGCCAGCAGCGGGTGGCCGACGCGCGCTCCGCCGCGCTGGAGCAGGCCCGCACCTCGGCCGAGACGGTGCTCTCGTACAGCTTCCGCACCCTCGACGACGACTTCGCCGCCGCCACCGCGGTCTCCACCGGGCAGTTCAAGGACGACTACGAGCGCACGTCGCAGAGCGCGGTGCGCGAGGTGGCCACGCAGACCGAGGCCGAGGTGAAGGCCGACGTCGTCTCGGCCGGCGTGGTGTCCGGCACCGCCGACCGCGTCGTGGTGCTCGTGTTCGTCGACCAGACCACCGTCTCCAACCGCCTCGACCGGCCGAAGACCGACCAGAACCGGGTCCGCCTCACGATGGTGCGCAGCACCTCGGACCAGGGCCCGACCTGGCTGGTCGAGCAGGTCGACGCGCTCTGACCCCCGCCCGACCGCGCACCTGACCGGCCTGCTCACCCAGCCCACACGCCGGCACGCGACGGTGCTGGGCGGAGGAGCGAGCCCGCCGGGTGGGGTGAGCAAGGGGGCGGCCTCAGCCGCGGGAGGAGTCGGCGGCGCCGCCGGCGCCGACCGCGCCGGTCGCCGCCGGGCCGGCCGCCCGCAGCGACTCCTCGGCCCGCCGCAGGTCGGCCGCGGGCGCACGGGCCAGCAGGGCGGGCAGCAGCGGACGCACCACCTGGACGCCGCGCAGCCAGCGCTGGCCGTAGACGTGGGCCGCGCGCCGCTCGATCCCCTCGACCAGCCGGTCGACCGCCGGCTCCAGCGGGTAGGTGCGCCCGAGCGGCCCGGGCATGCGCTCGCGCATCCGGCGCAGCCCGTCGTGCTCGTCGGCGCCGCGCACCATGTCGGTGTCGGTCCACGACAGGTAGGCCACGCCGACGTCGACCCCGTGGTGGCGCACCTCGCCCCGCAGCGAGTGCGCGAACGCCTCGACGCCGGACTTGCTCGCGCAGTACGCGCCCATCAGCGGCGCCGGCGCCATCGCGGCCAGCGAGGCGATCTGCAGCACGTAGCCGCGGGCGGCGACGACGTCGGGCAGGAAGGCCCGGACGGTGCGGACGCTGCCCAGCAGGTTCACCTCGATCACCCGGTCGTAGGCCGCCGGGTCGGCCAGCAGGAGCGGACCGCCCGCGGCGACGCCGGCGTTGGCCACCACGGCGTCGACCCGCCCGTGGTGCTCGCGGACCGCGGCCGCGGCGGCCGCCAGCGCCGCGCCGTCGGTGACGTCGACGGGCAGGGCCAGGGCGTCGTCGCACGAGCGGGCGACCTCGGCCAGCGCGTCGGCCTCGAGACCGAGCAGCACCACGCGTGCGCCCCGGTCGGTGAGGCGCCGGGCCAGCCCGGCGCCGAGCCCGCGGGCGGCGCCGGTGACGACGACGACCCGTCCCGCGAGCCCGCTCACGACCGACCTCCGCGGCGCCGACGGGCTCGGGGGACGGGAGGGTGCAGCACGTACTCGGACAGGTCGACCTCCCGGAGGCGGCGCCGGAAGCTCGCGGCGGTGGACGGCCACAGCACGGTGTTGCGGCCCTGCTCGTCGAGGTACCAGCTGCGGCAGCCGCCGCTGTTCCAGACGCTGGGCGCCAGCCGGCGCTGCAGGTCGGCGTTCCAGGCGTCCTGGACCTCGCGCCGCGGCTCGAACGCGCCCCGGTCGCGGGTGGCGCGCACCAGCCCGGCCAGGTACCGGGCCTGGGCCTCGGCGAACAGCAGCACCGAGGTGTGTCCCTGCCCGGTGTTGGGGCCCATCAGCACCACGAGGTTGGGGAAGCCCGCGACCGTGACGCCGAGGTGGGCCTGCATCCCGGTGCCGGACCAGTGCTCGGCCAGGGTGCGGCCGTCGCCGCCGACCACGCGCTCGGCCACCGGCTGGTCGGTGACGCGGAAGCCGGTGCCCCAGACCAGCACGTCGGCAGGATGCTCGGTGCGGGTCGCCGTCGGCGGCCTGCGAGACCACCGCGTGCGGCAGCACCTCGACCACGCGGTCGGTGACGACGGTGGTGCCGGGCGCCGTCAGGGCGGGGTACCAGTCGTTGCTCAGCAGCACCCGCTTGCAGCCGAGCCGGAACGCGGGCGTGAGCGCCGCGCGCAGGCGGCGGTCGGGCACCTGGCGGGCCAGGTGGGCGCGGGCGAGCACCTCGGCCAGCCGCATGATCCGGGTGCGGCCGCTGAACCCGAGCACCCAGCTCTCGCGGAACAGGTCGGTGCGGCGGCGCACGAGGCGCTGCAGGGCGGGCACCCGCCGGTACAGCCGCTTCTCGAACGAGGTGATGGCCCGGTCGCGCCGTGGGAGCACCCAGGCCGGCGTGCGCTGGAACACGGTGAGCGACAACGCCTCCGGCTGCACCTCCGGGACGAGCTGCACGGCCGACGCCCCGGTGCCCACGACGGCGACGCGGCGTCCGCGCAGGTCGGCGTCGTGGTCCCACCGGGCGGAGTGGAAGGCGGGCCCGGCGAACGACGCGATCCCCGGCAGGTCCGGCACGGACGGCTCGGACAGCGCCCCGGTGGCCGTCACGAGCACGTCGGCGGTCAGGGTCCCGCGCGTGGTGACGACCTCCCACCGCCCGGCCGAGGGGTCCCAGGCCGCCCGCTCGAGGGCGGTGCCGCACCGCACCTTCGCGCGCACGCCGAGCCGCCGGGCGACGTCGACGAGGTAGCGCTGGATCTCGGGCTGCCGGGCGAAGGAGTGCGACCAGTCCGGGTTGGGCGCGTAGGACAGCTGGTACAGGTGGCTGGGCACGTCGCAGGCGCACCCGGGGTAGGCGTTGTCGCGCCAGGTGCCGCCCACCTCGTCGGCCTGCTCGAGCAGCACGACGTCGTGCTCGCCCGAGCGCCCGAGGGCGACCGCGGCCGCGACGCCGGAGAAGCCGGCCCCGACCACCACGACCCGGGCGTGGGCGGGCAGCGGGAGGGTCGGCGGGAGCGGGGCCGGGCACGGGCGCCTCCGGGGTCAACAATTGCTACAGCGCTGTATATACACAGGTGTAGCATCGCCGCCGTGGCCCGCACAAGCCCTCCGGGGACCCGGCCGGCGCGCCGGCGCTACGCGGCCCGCGTGCCCGCCGCCGAGCGGCGCACCCAGCTGCTCGACGCCGCGCTCGCGCTGGTGCTCGCCGACGGCTTCGCCGCGGTGACGATGGACGGCGTCGCCCGCGCCACCGGCGTGACCCGGCCCGTGGTCTACGGGCAGTTCGCCGGCAGCACCGAGCTGCTCGCCGCCCTGCTCGAGCGCTCGGAGCAGCGGGCCCTGGAGCAGCTGGCCGCCGCCCTGCCGCCCGTCCCGGCTCCCGACGACGCGGGTCCCGACCCGGACGAGCTGATGGTGTCCGGCGTCACCGCCTACCTGCGCACGGTGCGGGCCGACCCCGGCACCTGGACGGTGATCCTGCTGCCGCCGCAGGGAGCCCCGCCCCAGCTGCGCGAGCACCTCGACTCCAAGCACCGGATGGTGCTGCGGCACCTGCGGCTGCTGCTGGAGTGGGGCCTGCACCGGCGCGGCGGCCCGGCCGGGCTCGACGTCGACCTGTTCGCCCGCTCGGTGCTGACCCTGGCCGAGGGGGCCGCGCAGCTGCATGCTGCAGGACCCCGAGCGGTACCCGGTGGAGCGGTTCGAGCAGTTCGTCCGGGTCCTGGTGGGCCATCTCGGCCGCGACTGACCAGGTCACCGACCGCTGCGGGCGCTCCACCGGAGGGGTGCCACCCGGCGCGTTCCCCTTGACGACGGGCCCGCGGAGGGTCACCATCGTCGGCAACGCGGCCCGCGAGAGCGCGGTCGGCCGAGTGCCCGCTGGAGGGCCCGGCCGATCCCCCGGGGGACCCGCTTGGACATCTGCGCCCTCGCGCGGGTATGCTGCCGCTTTGCCATGTCGTGCGTTCTCCCCCGTGTCAGCCACGGGTCGCTCGGCGTGCGCCCGTAACGCCCGCAGGCCCGTGGAAGGACCCCTCTTTGGCCGCCTCGCGCACCGCGTCAGACCGCTCCAACTCCCGCAACACCCCTCGCACGGCCTCCGGCCGCGTGACGTTCGCGAAGATCCGCGAACCACTGGACGTCCCCGACCTGCTCGCTCTCCAGACCGACAGCTTCGACTGGCTGCTCGGGAACGAGAAGTGGCAGCAGCGCGTGGCGGCCGCCGAGGAGGCCGGCCGTCAGGACGTCCCCACGACGTCCGGCCTCGAGGAGATCTTCGAGGAGATCTCCCCGATCGAGGACTTCTCGGGATCGATGTCCCTGTCGTTCCGCGACCACCGGTTCGAGCCCGCCAAGTACTCCCTGGAGGAGTGCAAGGAGCGGGACATGACCTACGCGGCGCCGCTGTTCGTCACCGCCGAGTTCATGAACGCCACCACCGGTGAGATCAAGAGCCAGACCGTGTTCATGGGCGACTTCCCGCTCATGACCGACCGCGGCACCTTCGTCATCAACGGCACCGAGCGCGTCGTCGTCTCCCAGCTCGTCCGCTCGCCGGGCGTGTACTTCGAGCGCACTCCGGACAAGACCTCCGACAAGGACGTCTACACCGCCAAGGTGATCCCGTCACGCGGTGCGTGGCTGGAGTTCGAGATCGACAAGCGCGACCAGGTCGGTGTCCGCATCGACCGCAAGCGCAAGCAGTCGGTCACGGTGCTGCTCAAGGCGCTCGGCCTGTCCGAGAGCGACATCCTGGAGCAGATCGGCGACACCGAGTCGATCCGCGCCACGCTCGAGAAGGACCACACCACCGACCAGCGCGAGGCGCTGCTCGACATCTACCGCAAGCTGCGTCCGGGCGAGCCCCCCACCGAGGAGGCCGCGCAGAACCTGCTCGACAACCTCTACTTCAACGGCAAGCGCTACGACCTCGCGAAGGTCGGCCGCTACAAGGTGAACAAGAAGCTCGGGCTCGACGAGCCGCTGAGCGCCAGCGTGCTGTCGATCGAGGACATCGTCGCCACCATCCGCTACCTCGTGACGCTGCACGCCAGCGGCGAGACGGTCCGGGGCGTGCGCGGCGGCACCGAGGTCGACCTGCGGGTCGAGGTCGACGACATCGACCACTTCGGCAACCGGCGCCTGCGCTCGGTCGGCGAGCTCATCCAGAACCAGGTCCGCACGGGCCTGTCCCGGATGGAGCGCGTCGTCCGCGAGCGGATGACCACCCAGGACGTCGAGGCGATCACGCCGCAGACCCTGATCAACATCCGCCCCGTGGTGGCGTCGATCAAGGAGTTCTTCGGCACCTCGCAGCTGTCGCAGTTCATGGACCAGACCAACCCGCTGGCCGGCCTGACCCACAAGCGCCGTCTGTCGGCGCTCGGCCCCGGTGGTCTGTCCCGCGACCGCGCGGGGATGGACGTCCGCGACGTCCACCCCTCGCACTACGGCCGGATGTGCCCGATCGAGACCCCGGAGGGCCCGAACATCGGCCTGATCGGGTCGCTGTCGAGCTACGGCCGGATCAACCCGTTCGGCTTCGTCGAGACCCCGTACCGCGTGGTCACCGACGGCGTCGTGTCCGACGAGGTGCACTACCTGTCGGCCGACGAGGAGGACGAGCACGTCATCGCGCAGGCCAACGCGCCGCTCGCCGACGACATGACCTTCGCCGAGAAGCGGGTCCTGGTCCGCGCCAAGGGCGGCGAGACCGAGTACGTGCCGGGCACCGAGGTCGACTACATGGACGTGTCCGCGCGCCAGATGGTGTCGGTCGCGACCGCGATGATCCCGTTCCTGGAGCACGACGACGTCAACCGCGCCCTGATGGGCTCGAACATGCAGCGCCAGGCGGTCCCGCTGGTGCAGGCCGAGCGTCCGCTCGTGGGCACCGGCATGGAGGCCCACGCGGCCGTCGACGCCGGTGACGTGCTCACCGCGACCAAGGCCGGCGCCGTCACCGAGGTCTCGGCCGACATCGTCACCGTGGCCAACGACGACGGCACCACCTCCAGCTACCGGCTGGCGAAGTTCAAGCGCTCCAACCAGGGCACCTCGTACAACCAGCGCGTGCTGGTCGACGAGGGCGACCGGCTCGAGGAGGGCGGCGTCATCGCCGACGGCCCCTCCACCGACGCCGGCGAGCTCGCGCTCGGCAAGAACCTGCTGGTCGCGTTCATGTCCTGGGAGGGTCACAACTTCGAGGACGCCATCATCCTGAGCCAGCGCCTGGTGCAGGACGACGTCCTGTCCTCGATCCACATCGAGGAGCACGAGGTCGACGCCCGCGACACCAAGCTCGGCGCCGAGGAGATCACCCGGGACATCCCGAACGTCTCCGAGGAGGTCCTCGCGGACCTCGACGAGCGGGGCATCATCCGGATCGGCGCGGAGGTCGTCCCCGGCGACATCCTGGTCGGCAAGGTCACGCCCAAGGGCGAGACCGAGCTCACCCCGGAGGAGCGGCTGCTGCGCGCGATCTTCGGCGAGAAGGCGCGCGAGGTGCGCGACACCTCGCTCAAGGTCCCGCACGGCGAGTCCGGCACGGTCATCGGCGTCAAGCTGTTCGACCGCGACGAGGGCGACGAGCTGCCCCCGGGCGTCAACCAGCTGGTCCGGGTGTACGTGGCCCAGAAGCGCAAGATCACCGACGGCGACAAGCTGGCCGGCCGCCACGGCAACAAGGGCGTGATCTCCAAGATCCTGCCCGTGGAGGACATGCCGTTCCTCGAGGACGGCACCCCGGTCGACGTGATCCTCAACCCGCACGGCGTCCCCCGCCGGATGAACATCGGGCAGGTGCTCGAGGTCCACCTCGGCTGGGCCGCCTCGCGCGGCTGGAAGATCGAGGGCGACCCCGACTGGGCCAAGCACATCGACGAGACGGTCCGCGAGGTGCAGGCGAACACGCCCGTGGCCTCGCCGGTCTTCGACGGCGCCAAGGAGGAGGAGATCACCGGCCTGCTCGGCTCGGTGATCCCGAACCGCGACGGCGTCCGGCTGGTCGACGTCGACGGCAAGGCCCGGCTCTTCGACGGCCGCTCCGGCGAGCCGTTCCCCGAGCCGGTGTCGGTGGGCTACATGTACATCCTGAAGCTCCACCACCTGGTCGACGACAAGATCCACGCCCGCTCGACCGGCCCGTACTCGATGATCACCCAGCAGCCGCTGGGCGGTAAGGCCCAGTTCGGTGGCCAGCGGTTCGGCGAGATGGAGGTGTGGGCGCTCGAGGCGTACGGCGCCGCCTACGCCCTCCAGGAGCTGCTCACCATCAAGTCCGACGACGTCGCCGGCCGCGTGAAGGTCTACGAGGCGATCGTCAAGGGCGAGAACATCCCCGAGCCCGGCATCCCCGAGTCGTTCAAGGTGCTCATCAAGGAGATGCAGTCGCTGTGCCTCAACGTCGAGGTGCTCTCCAGCGACGGCACGTCCATCGAGATGAAGGACTCCGACGACGACGTCTTCCGCGCAGCGGAGGAGCTCGGCATCGACCTGTCCCGGCGCGAGCCGAGCAGCGTCGAAGAGGTGTGAGCGGGACGGGACGCCGCCTCGCGGCGGCGTCCCGACCCCTTCCCCGACTCGCAGTTCCACCAAAGAGTAGAAAGCAGGAAACGTCTTGCTGGACGTGAACTTCTTCGACGAGATCCGCATCGGCCTGGCCTCGGTCGACGACATCCGCACCTGGTCCCACGGCGAGGTCAAGAAGCCGGAGACGATCAACTACCGCACGCTCAAGCCGGAGAAGGACGGGCTCTTCTGCGAGAAGATCTTCGGCCCGACCCGCGACTGGGAGTGCTACTGCGGCAAGTACAAGCGGGTCCGGTTCAAGGGCATCATCTGCGAGCGCTGCGGCGTCGAGGTCACCCGCGCCAAGGTGCGTCGTGAGCGGATGGGCCACATCGAGCTGGCCGCCCCCGTCACCCACATCTGGTACTTCAAGGGCGTCCCGAGCCGGCTGGGCTACCTGCTCGACCTGGCCCCGAAGGACCTCGAGAAGGTCATCTACTTCGCGGCGTACATGATCACCTCGGTCGACGAGGAGTCGCGCCACCGCGACCTGCCGTCGCTGCAGGCGCAGATCGACGTCGAGAAGAAGGAGCTGGGCGACAAGCGCGACTCCGACGTCGACACCCGCGCCAAGCGGCTCGAGGGCGACCTCGCCGAGCTCGAGGCCGAGGGCGCCAAGGCCGACGCCCGCCGCAAGGTGCGCGAGAGCGCCGAGCGCGAGATGAACGCCATCCGCCGCCGGGCCGACCAGCAGATCGAGCGCCTCGACCAGGTCTGGGACCGGTTCGCCAACCTCAAGGTCTCCGACCTCGAGGGCGACGAGATGCTCTACCGCGAGCTGCGCGAGCGGTACGGCCTGTACTTCGAGGGCTCGATGGGTGCCGCCGCGATCCAGAAGCGGCTGGAGTCCTTCGACCTCGAGGGCGAGGCCGCCTCGCTGCGCGAGATCATCGCCACCGGCAAGGGGCAGCGCAAGACCCGCGCGCTCAAGCGGCTCAAGGTCGTCTCGGCCTTCCTCACCACCACCAACAGCCCGCTGGGCATGGTGCTCGACGCCGTCCCGGTGATCCCGCCGGACCTGCGTCCGATGGTGCAGCTGGACGGCGGCCGGTTCGCGACCTCCGACCTCAACGACCTGTACCGCCGCGTGATCAACCGGAACAACCGGCTCAAGCGGCTCCTCGACCTCGGTGCGCCCGAGATCATCGTCAACAACGAGAAGCGGATGCTGCAGGAGGCCGTCGACTCGCTGTTCGACAACGGCCGCCGCGGCCGTCCGGTCACCGGGCCGGGCAACCGGCCGCTGAAGTCGCTGTCCGACATGCTCAAGGGCAAGCAGGGCCGGTTCCGCCAGAACCTGCTCGGCAAGCGCGTCGACTACTCCGGCCGCTCGGTCATCGTCGTCGGCCCGCAGCTGAAGCTGCACCAGTGCGGCCTGCCCAAGCAGATGGCGCTGGAGCTGTTCAAGCCCTTCGTCATGAAGCGGCTGGTCGACCTCAACCACGCCCAGAACATCAAGTCCGCCAAGCGGATGGTGGAGCGCGCCGGCGGCAACAACGCCCGGTACGGCCACGTCTGGGACGTGCTGGAAGAGGTCATCACCGAGCACCCGGTGCTGCTGAACCGCGCACCGACCCTGCACCGCCTGGGCATCCAGGCCTTCGAGCCGCAGCTGGTCGAGGGCAAGGCCGTCCAGATCCACCCGCTCGTCTGCTCGGCGTTCAACGCCGACTTCGACGGCGACCAGATGGCGGTGCACCTGCCGCTGTCGGCGGAGGCCCAGGCCGAGGCCCGCATCCTGATGCTGTCCTCGAACAACATCCTCAAGCCGGCCGACGGCCGTCCGGTGACCATGCCCACCCAGGACATGATCATCGGCCTGTACCACCTCACCGGCGACAAGCCGGGGGCGCCGGGCGAGGGCCGGGTGTTCTCCTCGGTCGCCGAGGCGATCATGGCCAAGGACGCCGGCGTGCTCGACGTCAACGCCACCGCCCGGATCCGGCTCGACGGCGTCATCCCGCCCGCCGGCACCGAGCTGCCCGAGGGCTGGGAGGCCGGTCAGCCGCTCCTGCTCGAGACCACCCTGGGTCGCGCGCTGTTCAACGAGACGCTGCCCGAGGACTACGAGTACGTGAACGTCCAGGTCGACAAGAAGCGGCTCTCGACGATCGTCAACGCGCTCGCCGAGCGGTACCCGAAGGTCCAGGTCGCCGCGACCCTCGACGCGCTGAAGGACACCGGCTTCCACTGGGCCACCCGGTCCGGCCTGACGGTCTCGATCAGCGACGTCATCACCCCCGTCGGCAAGGCCAAGATCCTCGACGAGTACGAGGCCAAGGCCGAGAAGGTCCAGCAGCAGTACGAGAAGGGCCTGACCACCGACGACGAGCGTCGCAGCGAGCTCATCGACATCTGGACCCAGGCGACCAACGACGTGGCCGCCGAGCTGGAGCGCGACACCCCGCGCGACAACTCGGTGCACCGCATGGTCACCTCGGGCGCGTCGGGCAACTGGATGCAGGTCCGCCAGATCGCCGGCATGCGCGGCCTGGTGGCCAACCCGAAGGGCGAGATCATCCCGCGCCCGGTGAAGCACAACTTCCGCGAGGGCTTCTCGGTGCTGGAGTACTTCATCTCCAGCCACGGCGCCCGCAAGGGCCTGGCCGACACCGCGCTGCGCACGGCCAACTCCGGGTACCTCACCCGGCGCCTGGTCGACGTCTCGCAGGACGTCATCGTCCGCGAGGAGGACTGCGGCACCGAGCGCGGCCTGACCCTGCCGATCGCGGTGCAGACCGCCGAGGGCCTGCGTCGGCACGAGGACGTCGAGACCAGCGTGTACTCGCGCACCCTCGCCGCGGCGGTCGAGCACGACGGCGCCGTCCTGGCCGAGGCCGGCGTCGGACGTCGGCGACGTCGCTCATCGACGCCCTGGTCGAGCGCCGGGGTCGAGCAGATCAAGGTCCGCTCGGTCCTGACCTGCGAGTCCAAGGTCGGCACCTGCGCCCGCTGCTACGGCCGCTCGCTGGCCACCGGCAAGCTCGTCGACATCGGCGAGGCGGTCGGCATCATCGCCGCCCAGTCGATCGGCGAGCCGGGCACGCAGCTCACCATGCGCACCTTCCACACCGGTGGTGCGGCGACCGCGGGCGGTGACATCACCCAGGGTCTGCCGCGCGTCCAGGAGCTGTTCGAGGCGCGCACGCCCAAGGGCATGGCGCCGATCTCGGAGGTCGCCGGTCGGGTGACGATCGAGGAGACCGACCGCGGCCGCAAGATGGTCGTGACCCCGGACGACGGCTCCGAGGCCCTGGAGTACGCCCTCAGCAAGCGCTCGCGCCTGCTGGTCGAGGACGGCCAGGCGGTCGAGGTCGGCCAGCAGCTCGTGGCCGGTGCGGTCGACCCCAAGCAGGTGCTGCGCATCCTCGGCCCGCGGGCCGTGCAGAAGCACCTGGTCGACGAGGTGCAGGAGGTCTACCGCCGCCAGGGCGTGGGCATCCACGACAAGCACATCGAGGTCATCGTCCGGCAGATGCTGCGCCGGGTGACGATCATCGACGCCGGCCAGGCCGACCTGCTGCCGGGCGAGCTCACCGAGCGCACCCGGTTCGAGGCCGAGAACCGTCGGGTCGTGGCGGAGGGTGGCCAGCCGGCCGCCGGCCGTCCCGAGCTGATGGGCATCACCAAGGCCTCGCTCGCCACCGACTCGTGGCTCTCGGCGGCCTCCTTCCAGGAGACCACCCGGGTGCTCACCGAGGCGGCCCTCGGCGGGCGCAGCGACTCCCTGCTCGGCCTCAAGGAGAACGTCATCCTGGGCAAGCTCATCCCGGCCGGCACCGGCCTGGCGCGCTACCGCGACGTCAAGGTCGAGCCGACCGAGGAGGCGAAGGCCGCGATGTACGCCATGCCCGGCTACGACGACCTGGACTACCAGTCCTTCGGCGTCGGCTCCGGCCAGGCCGTCCCGCTGGAGGAGTACGACAGCGGCTACCGCTGATCCTGGCGGCCAGCACGACCAGCCCGTCTGGTCCGACGGCCGGTCACCCCCGGGTGACCGGCCGTCGGCCGTGCAGGACGGCGACGTTTTGACGCTCGTTGAGCACGGGCGGTATTCTCGACAGGTTGCCCGGGACGCCCCGGGCCTACGGCCACGCCCGCGGCACGTCAGCGGGAGACGCTCGGGCCACCACCGCGACGATCACGGAGCGGCAGTGGCGGAGCGGGGCGACACGCCCGACCGCGGGGGACGCCGGACCCGCACCACGGACTGAGCACGGAACCTGTTCCACGAGCACGACCTCAGAGCACGACAGACGAGCACGACGAGATAGACGGAGACGTAGTGCCTACGATCCAGCAGCTGGTGCGCAAGGGCCGCCAGGACAAGGTCGGCAAGCAGAAGACGCCGGCCCTGAAGGGCAGCCCCCAGCGCCGCGGCGTGTGCACCCGCGTGTACACGACCACCCCGAAGAAGCCGAACTCGGCCCTGCGCAAGGTGGCGCGTGTCCGCCTGTCCAGCCAGGTCGAGGTCACCGCGTACATCCCCGGTGTCGGCCACAACCTGCAGGAGCACTCGATCGTGCTCGTGCGCGGCGGCCGGGTGAAGGACCTCCCCGGCGTCCGCTACAAGATCGTGCGCGGTTCGCTCGACACCCAGGGCGTGAAGAACCGCAAGCAGGCCCGAAGCCGCTACGGAGCGAAGAAGGAGAAGAGCTGATGCCCCGCAAGGGCCCGGCCCCCAAGCGGCCGCTCGTCGTGGACCCCGTCTACGGCTCCCAGGTCGTCACCCAGCTGGTCAACAAGGTGCTCAAGGACGGCAAGAAGTCCACCGCCGAGCGCATCGTCTACGGCGCGCTCGAGGGCGCCCGCGACAAGACCGGCGGCGCCGACCCCGTCATCGCCCTCAAGCGCGCGCTCGACAACGTCAAGCCGGCGCTCGAGGTCAAGAGCCGCCGCGTCGGCGGTGCCACCTACCAGGTGCCGATCGAGGTCAAGCCCGGTCGCGCGAACACCCTGGCGCTGCGCTGGCTGGTCGGCTACGCCCAGGCGCGTCGCGAGAAGACGATGACCGAGCGGCTCATGAACGAGATCCTCGACGCGAGCAACGGCCTCGGTGCCGCGGTCAAGCGTCGCGAGGACACCCACAAGATGGCCGAGTCGAACAAGGCCTTCGCGCACTACCGCTGGTGACGCCGGCGCGGCCCCCCGGGGCCGCGCCCGCCACCGCGGCGATCACACGGGTCCGGAAGAGGCCCACCGCTGACGAGAATCTCTCGACCACAGGAAGAGGCTGCCGACCGTGGCACAGGACGTGCTGACCGACCTCACGAAGGTCCGCAACATCGGCATCATGGCGCACATCGACGCCGGCAAGACCACCACCACCGAGCGGATCCTGTTCTACACCGGGATCAACTACAAGATCGGTGAGGTGCACGACGGCGCCGCCACGATGGACTGGATGGAGCAGGAGCAGGAGCGGGGCATCACCATCACCTCCGCCGCCACGACCTGCTTCTGGGAGGGCACCCAGATCAACATCATCGACACCCCCGGGCACGTCGACTTCACCGTCGAGGTGGAGCGGTCCCTGCGGGTGCTCGACGGTGCCGTCGCCGTCTTCGACGGCAAGGAGGGTGTCGAGCCCCAGTCCGAGACGGTCTGGCGCCAGGCCGACAAGTACGACGTCCCGCGCATCTGCTTCGTCAACAAGATGGACAAGCTCGGCGCGGACTTCTTCTTCACCGTGCGCACGATCGTCGAGCGACTCGGCGCCAAGCCGCTGGTGATCCAGATCCCGATCGGCTCCGAGAGCACCTTCGTCGGCGTCGTCGACCTGGTCTACATGCGCGCCCTCACCTGGCGCGGCGACACCGGCAAGGGCGAGGCGTACGAGGTCGAGGAGATCCCGGCCGACCTGCGCGAGCAGGCCGAGGAGTACCGCGCCGCGCTGCTCGAGGCCGTCGCCGAGGTCGACGACGCGCTGCTCGAGAAGTACCTGGGCGGCGAGGAGATCTCGCCCGAGGAGATCAAGGCCGCGATCCGCCAGCTCACGGTCGCCTCCGAGATCTACCCGGTGCTGTGCGGCTCGGCGTTCAAGAACAAGGGCGTGCAGCCCATGCTCGACGCCGTGCTCGACTACCTGCCCTCCCCGCTCGACGTGCCGCCGATGATCGGCCACGACGTGCGCGACGAGGAGAAGGAGATCGTCCGCAAGCCGGACGCGTCCGAGCCGTTCTCCGCGCTGGCCTTCAAGGTCGCCACGCACCCGTTCTTCGGCAAGCTGACCTACGTCCGGGTGTACTCGGGCAAGGTCTCCGCGGGCTCCAACGTCGTGAACTCGACCAAGGGCAAGAAGGAGCGCATCGGCAAGCTGTTCCAGATGCACTCCAACAAGGAGAACCCGGTCGAGGAGGCCCAGGCGGGCCACATCTACGCGATGATCGGCCTCAAGGACACCACCACCGGCGACACCCTCTGCGACCCGCAGGACCAGGTCGTGCTGGAGTCGATGACCTTCCCCGAGCCGGTCATCTCGGTGGCGATCGAGCCGAAGACCAAGGGCGACCAGGAGAAGCTGGGCACCGCGATCCAGAAGCTCGCCGAGGAGGACCCGACCTTCCAGGTCCGCCTCGACGAGGAGACCGGCCAGACCATCATCGCCGGGATGGGCGAGCTCCACCTCGACATCCTGGTCGACCGGATGCGCCGCGAGTTCAAGGTCGAGGCCAACGTCGGCAAGCCGCAGGTCGCGTACCGCGAGACGATCCGCCGCGTGGTCGAGAAGGTCGACTACACCCACAAGAAGCAGACCGGTGGGTCCGGCCAGTTCGCCAAGGTGCAGGTCTCGATCGAGCCGCTGGACACCTCCGACGGCGAGATGTACGAGTTCTCGAACAAGGTCACCGGCGGCCGCATCCCGCGCGAGTACATCCCCAGCATCGACAAGGGCATCCAGGACGCCATGGAGCTCGGCGTCGTCGCCGGCTACCCGCTGGTGGGCGTCAAGGCGATCCTGCTCGACGGCGCGTACCACGACGTCGACTCCTCGGAGATGGCGTTCAAGATCGCCGGTTCCCAGGTGCTGAAGGAGGCCGTCAAGCGGGCCGACCCGGTGCTCCTGGAGCCGATCATGGCCGTCGAGGTGCGCACGCCCGAGGACTACATGGGCGAGGTCATCGGCGACCTGAACTCCCGCCGTGGGCAGATCCAGTCCATGGAGGACGCCAGCGGCGCCAAGGTCGTGCGAGCGATCGTGCCGCTGTCGGAGATGTTCGGCTACGTCGGCGACCTGCGGTCCAAGACCCAGGGCCGCGCGGTGTACTCGATGCAGTTCGACAGCTACGCCGAGGTCCCCCGCGCGGTGGCCGAGGAGATCATCAAGAAGCAGCGGGGTGAGTGAGGGCTGATCCACGAGGTCACCACCTCGTAGCCCGGACCGAACCCCGTCGCCGGCCAACCAGGCCGACGACTACACTCCCCCCTCGCCGAGCCGCTCCGACCGGAGCGGGAGGCGGACCCGACAAGCTCCAAGGAGGACCCCACCGTGGGTAAGGCGAAGTTCGAGCGGACCAAGCCGCACGTCAACATCGGCACCATCGGTCACGTCGACCACGGCAAGACGACGCTGACGGCCGCCATCAGCAAGGTCCTGCACGACAAGTACCCGGACCTGAATCCCTTCACGCCGTTCGACGAGATCGACAAGGCGCCGGAGGAGAAGCAGCGCGGCATCACGATCAACATCGCGCACGTCGAGTACCAGACCGAGAAGCGTCACTACGCGCACGTCGACGCCCCCGGTCACGCCGACTACATCAAGAACATGATCACCGGTGCGGCGCAGATGGACGGCGCCATCCTGGTGGTCGCGGCGACCGACGGCCCGATGGCGCAGACCCGCGAGCACGTGCTGCTCGCCCGTCAGGTCGGCGTGCCCTACCTGCTGGTGGCCCTGAACAAGGCCGACATGGTCGACGACGAGGAGATCCTGGAGCTCGTCGAGCTCGAGGTCCGCGAGCTGCTGTCGTCCTACGAGTTCGACGGCGACGAGGTCCCCGTCGTGCGCGTCTCCGGCCTCAAGGCGCTCGAGGGCGACCCGACCTGGGTCAAGTCCGTCGAGGAGCTGCTGGACGCCGTCGACAACAGCGTCCCGGACCCGGTCCGCGACGTCGACAAGCCGTTCCTGATGCCCGTCGAGGACGTCTTCACCATCACCGGCCGCGGCACCGTCGTGACCGGCCGCGTCGAGCGCGGTGTCCTCAACGTGAACGAGGAGATCGAGATCGTCGGCATCAAGGAGAAGTCCTCGAAGACGACCGTCACCGGCGTCGAGATGTTCCGCAAGCTGCTCGACGAGGCCCGCGCGGGCGAGAACGTCGGCCTGCTGCTGCGTGGCACCAAGCGCGAGGAGGTGGAGCGCGGCCAGGTCATCGTCAAGCCGGGCTCGATCACCCCGCACACCCAGTTCGAGGCGAACGTCTACATCCTGTCCAAGGACGAGGGTGGCCGGCACAACCCGTTCTACGCGAACTACCGTCCGCAGTTCTACTTCCGCACCACCGACGTCACCGGCGTCATCACGCTGCCCGAGGGCACCGAGATGGTCATGCCCGGCGACAACACCGAGATGACGGTCGACCTCATCCAGCCGATCGCCATGGAGGAGGGCCTGCGCTTCGCCATCCGCGAGGGCGGCCGCACCGTGGGCGCCGGCCGGGTCACCAAGATCCTCAAGTAGCACCACAGTCGGGGGCTCCGCCCCCGACGACCCCCGGAGGATCCTCACCAGCACGACCGCGGACGAGGGTCCGGGGCTCACCCCCGGACCCTCGTCGCGCGCTCGGCCACCGTGCACCGACGCACGAGCGGCCGATTGGCCAAAGGCCGCGCGCCTCTGGCACTATGGACAGGTTGTTCGGCGCGAGCACGTGCTCCGGCGCCGACGTCCGGATCCTTCCGGGCCGACCACCCCGACGACCAGCGGCAGAAGATGCCGACGGCGAGCCACGCGTCAGACGCGCGACACGCCCGACAGCGGGGGTCGGACCACGAAGGGTCCGGAACCCACACGCAGCGGTACGACGAGAGAGAGTCAGACGACGCCATGGCGGGACAGAAGATCCGCATCCGGCTCAAGTCCTACGACCACGAGGTCATCGACAGCTCGGCGCGCAAGATCGTCGACACGGTGACCCGGGCCGGCGCGACGGTGGTGGGCCCCGTGCCCCTGCCGACGGAGAAGAACGTGTTCTGCGTCATCCGGTCGCCGCACAAGTACAAGGACAGCCGCGAGCACTTCGAGATGCGCACGCACAAGCGGCTCATCGACATCATCGATCCCACGCCCAAGGCCGTCGACTCGCTGATGCGTCTCGACCTGCCGGCCGACGTGAACATCGAGATCAAGCTCTGAACCCGACGGTCTGCATCCGTAGAGGAATCCCGACATGACTAGCACTGCCACCCGCGAGGTCGCCGGCATCCTCGGCACCAAGCTGGGCATGACCCAGGTCTGGGACGAGAACGGCCGCCTGGTGCCCGTGACCGTCGTCGAGGCCGGACCCTGCGTCGTCACGCAGGTCCGCACCGCCGAGACCGACGGCTACCCCGCCGTCCAGATCGCCTTCGGCGCCATCGACCCCCGCAAGGTCACCAAGCCGCTCACCGGGCACTTCGAGAAGGCCGGCGTGACCCCCCGCCGCCACCTCGTCGAGCTCCGCACCTCCGACGCCGGCTCCTACGAGCTCGGCCAGGAGATCACCGCGGGCACCTTCGAGGCCGGCCAGGTGGTCGACGTCGTCGGCACCACCAAGGGCAAGGGCTTCGCCGGTGTGATGAAGCGGCACGGCTTCCACGGCGTGGGCGCGTCCCACGGCGCGCACCGCAACCACCGCAAGCCGGGCTCGATCGGTGGCTGCGCCACCCCGGGCCGGGTCTTCAAGGGGATGCGGATGGCCGGCCGGATGGGCGGCGACCGCCAGACCACCCAGAACCTGACCGTGCACGCGGTCGACGCCGACAAGGGCCTGCTGCTGATCAAGGGCGCCGTCCCGGGTCCGCGCGGCGGTGTCGTGCTCGTCCGCAGCGCCGCCAAGATCGTGAAGGGAGCCTCCTGAGATGGCGACCAGCATGAAGAAGGAGCAGGTCGAGGGCGGCCGCGAGGTCGACGTCGTCGACGCCACCGGCAAGAAGAGCGGCACCGCCGTGCTCCCTGCCGAGGTCTTCGACGTCCAGACCAACGTGCCGCTGATCCACCAGGTGGTCGTCGCGCAGCTCGCCGCCCGCCGGCAGGGCACGCACTCCACCAAGACCCGCGGCGAGGTCCGCGGCGGTGGCGCCAAGCCCTACAAGCAGAAGGGCACCGGCCGCGCCCGCCAGGGCTCGACCCGCGCGCCGCAGTTCGCCGGCGGTGGCGTCGTCCACGGCCCGCAGCCGCGCGACTACTCCCAGCGCACGCCCAAGAAGATGAAGGCCGCCGCCCTGCGCGGGGCCCTGTCCGACCGGGCCCGCCACGACCGCGTCCACGTCGTCAGCTCGTTCGTCTCCGGCGACGCGCCGTCGACCAAGGACGCCGTCGCGGCGCTGGCGAACCTGTCGAGCCGCAAGCACGTCCTGGTCGTCCTCGAGCGCGAGGACGCGATCACCTGGAAGAGCCTGCGCAACTCCGAGCGGGTGCACCTGCTGGTCACCGACCAGCTCAACACCTACGACGTCCTGTGCTCCGACGACGTCGTGTTCACCGAGGCGGCGCTGCAGGCCTTCCTGTCCGGGCCGGCCACGGGCCGCTCGGTCAAGGCCGTCGCCACCGAGGACGAGGCCACCGCCACCGAGGAGGACGCGACGTGAGCGCCATCCAGAAGGACCCGCGCGACATCCTGCTCGCGCCGGTCGTCTCGGAGAAGAGCTACTCGCTGCTCGACGAGGGCAAGTACACCTTCCTCGTCGACCCGCGGGCCAACAAGACCGAGATCCGGATCGCCGTCGAGAAGGTCTTCGGCGTCAAGGTCGCGTCGGTCAACACCCTCAACCGGACCGGCAAGACCCGCCGCACCCGGTTCGGGACGGGCAAGCGCAAGGACACCAAGCGCGCGATCGTCACCCTGTCCGAGGGCTCCATCGACATCTTCGGAGGCCCGGTCTCCTGACCGGCGCCCGAACTGACTGAGGACTGAACATGGGAATCCGCAAGTACAAGCCGACGACCCCGGGCCGTCGTGGCTCGTCGGTCGCCGACTTCGTCGAGGTCACCCGGTCCGAGCCGGAGAAGTCGCTGGTCCGCCCCCTGACGAAGAAGGGCGGCCGCAACAACACCGGCCGGATCACCACCCGCCACCAGGGTGGTGGCCACAAGCGCGCCTACCGCGTGATCGACTTCCGTCGTCACGACAAGGACGGCGTGCCGGCGAAGGTCGCGCACATCGAGTACGACCCCAACCGCACCGCGCGCATCGCGCTGCTGCACTACCTGGACGGCACGAAGCGCTACATCGTCGCGCCGACCCGGCTGAAGCAGGGCGACATGGTCGAGAACGGCCCCGGCGCCGACATCAAGCCCGGCAACAACCTGCCGCTGCGCAACATCCCCGTCGGCACCGTGGTGCACGCCATCGAGCTGCGTCCCGGCGGCGGCGCCAAGATCGCCCGCTCCGCGGGCACCTCGGTGCAGCTGGTCGCCAAGGAGGGCCCCAACGCCCAGCTGCGGATGCCGTCCGGCGAGATCCGCAACGTCGACGTGCGCTGCCGCGCCACCGTCGGCGAGGTCGGCAACGCCGAGCAGTCGAACATCAACTGGGGCAAGGCCGGCCGGATGCGCTGGAAGGGCAAGCGCCCGACCGTCCGCGGTGTCGCCATGAACCCGATCGACCACCCGCACGGTGGTGGTGAGGGCAAGACCTCCGGTGGCCGCCACCCGGTGAGCCCCTGGGGCCAGCCCGAGGGCCGCACCCGCAAGCCGGGCAAGGCCTCCGACCGACAGATCGTGCGGCGTCGTCGCACCGGCAAGAAGCGCTGACAGGAGCCGTAGAGAATGCCTCGCAGCCTGAAGAAGGGCCCCTTCGTCGACGACCACCTGATCAAGAAGGTGGACGCCCAGAACGAGAAGGGCACCAAGAACGTCATCAAGACCTGGTCCCGGCGCTCGATGATCGTGCCCCAGATGCTCGGTCACACCCTCGCGGTGCACGACGGCCGCAAGCACGTCCCGGTGTTCGTCACCGAGTCGATGGTCGGCCACAAGCTGGGCGAGTTCGCCCCGACCCGCACGTTCCGCGGTCACGAGAAGGACGACCGGAAGGGCCGTCGCCGCTGACCCCCTCGGGGATCAGACGGAGACGACCACCCAGGTCCGAAGAGACGAGAAGGTAGGACAAGCGATGGAAGCCAAGGCGCAGGCGCGGTACGTCCGTGTCACGCCCCAGAAGGCTCGGCGCGTCGTCGACCTCATCCGTGGCCGCCAGGCGAGCGACGCGCTCGCGGTGCTGCAGTACGCACCGCAGGCCGCGAGCGAGCCGGTGTACAAGGTGGTCGCCAGCGCGATCGCCAACGCCCGGGTGAAGGCGGACGCGGCCTCTGAGGCGTTCGACGAGCGCGAGCTCGTCGTGCACACGGCCTTCGTGGACGAGGGCCCGACGATGAAGCGGTTCCGGCCGCGCGCGCAGGGTCGCGCCTTCCGGGTCCGCAAGCGCACCAGCCACATCACCGTGGTCGTCGGTGCACCCGAGGACGGCGCGAAGGCCACCAAGGCTCCCGTGACCGGCGCCGCCCGGCGCCCGGCGGCGAAGACGGCTGCCGCCAAGAAGACCACCGCGAAGAAGACGGCTGCGAAGAAGACGGCCGCGTCGAAGGGGAGGAACTCCTAGTGGGACAGAAGGTCAACCCGCACGGGTTCCGGCTGGGCATCACCACCGACCACAAGTCGCGGTGGTTCGCCGACAGCACCAAGGCCGGCCAGCGCTACCGCGACTACGTGAAGGAGGACGTCGCCATCCGTGGCCTGATGTCCACCGGCATGGAGCGCGCGGGCATCGCCAAGGTCGAGATCGAGCGCACCCGCGACCGGGTCCGCGTCGACATCCACACCGCGCGTCCGGGCATCGTCATCGGCCGCCGCGGCGCCGAGGCCGACCGCCTGCGCGGCGAGCTCGAGAAGCTCACCGGCAAGCAGGTCCAGCTGAACATCCTCGAGGTGAAGAACCCCGAGACCGATGCGCAGCTGGTCGCCCAGGGCATCGCCGAGCAGCTCTCCAGCCGCGTCTCGTTCCGTCGCGCCATGCGCAAGGGGATGCAGTCCTCCCAGCGCGCCGGCGCCAAGGGCATCCGGGTGCAGTGCTCGGGTCGCCTCGGCGGCGCCGAGATGAGCCGCTCGGAGTTCTACCGCGAGGGTCGGGTGCCGCTGCACACGCTGCGCGCCCAGATCGACTACGGCTTCTACGAGGCCAAGACCACCTTCGGCCGGATCGGCGTGAAGGTCTGGATCTACAAGGGCGACATGACCGCCAAGGAGCTCGCGGCCCAGCAGGCGCAGGCTCCCCGCGGTCCGCGCGCCGGTGGCCGTCCCGACCGGGCCGACCGTCCCCGCGCGCGTCGTCCCGAGCGCACCGAGGCTCCCGAGGCCGCCGCTCCCGCGGCCGCCCCGGCGGCCGAGAGCACCGGACAGGAGGGCTGAGCCAGATGCTGGTTCCCCGTCGGCTCAAGCACCGCAAGCAGCACCACCCCGGACGCAGCGGCGCGTCCAAGGGCGGCACGCAGATCTCCTTCGGCGACTACGGGATCATGGCTCTGGAGCCTGCCTACGTCACCAACCGGCAGATCGAGGCCGCTCGTATCGCGATGACCCGCTACATGAAGCGTGGCGGGAAGGTCTGGATCAACATCTACCCGGACCGCCCGATCACCAAGAAGCCGGCCGAGACCCGGATGGGTTCCGGCAAGGGCTCGCCGGAGTGGTGGATCGCGAACGTCAAGCCCGGACGCGTCATGTTCGAGCTCTCAGGTGTCCCGGAGGACGTGGCACGCGAGGCCCTGCGCCTGGCGATCCACAAGCTCCCGATGAAGTGCCGGTTCGTCCGGCGCGAGGGTGGTGAAGGGTGATGGCAGTCGGTTCCAAGGACCTGGCGGCCGAGCAGCTGCGCGGCCACGACGCCGAGCGTCTCGTCGAGGAGCTGCGCAAGGCCAAGGAGGAGCTGTTCAACCTCCGCTTCCAGTCGGCCACCGGCCAGCTGGAGAGCCACGGCCGGCTGAAGGCCGTCCGTCGTGACATCGCCCGGATCTACACGATCATGCGCGAGAACGAGCTCGGCATCGGCACCTCCCCCGAGGCCACCACCACGCCCTCCGAGAAGAAGGAGGCCGCGAAGTGAGCGACGAGAAGGACGCAGTGAGCACCGACAGCGACACCACCGAGACCACCACCGAGGAGCAGCGCGGGTACCGCAAGACCCGCCGCGGCTACGTCGTCAGCGACAAGATGGACAAGACCGTCGTCGTCGCCGTCGAGGACCGCGTCAAGCACCCGCTCTACGGCAAGGTCATGCGCCGCACCAGCAAGGTCAAGGCGCACGACGAGCAGAACCAGTGCGGCATCGGCGACACCGTCCGGATCATGGAGACCCGGCCGCTGTCGTCCGCCAAGCGCTGGCGCGTCGTCGAGGTCCTCGAGAAGGCCAAGTAAGCGACCTGCCCGGCCGTCCGCGGCCGGGTAGCCAGCCCCATCCGTTCCGCCAGGCTCGCGAAGAGAACCAGCGCGACAACAGGAGTGATGAAGTGATCCAGCAGGAGTCGCGGCTCAAGATCGCCGACAACACCGGTGCCAAGGAGATCTTGTGCATCCGTGTCCTCGGTGGCTCCGGCCGTCGTTACGCCGGCATCGGCGACGTCATCGTCGGGACCGTCAAGGACGCCATCCCCGGCGGCAACGTCAAGAAGGGCGAGGTCGTCAAGGCGGTCGTCGTGCGCACCAAGAAGGAGCGCCGGCGCCCGGACGGCTCGTACATCCGCTTCGACGAGAACGCGGCCGTCATCCTCAAGACCGACGGCGACCCGCGTGGTACCCGCATCTTCGGCCCCGTCGGTCGCGAGCTGCGCGACAAGCGGTTCATGAAGATCATCTCGCTCGCTCCGGAGGTGCTCTGAGATGGCCCAGCAGTCCAAGAACGCGCGCAAGCAGAAGATGAAGATCAAGAAGGGCGACACCGTCCAGGTCGTCAGCGGCGCCACCTCCGAGCGGGGCGGCGACCGCGGCAAGACGGGCAAGGTGATCGAGGTCTTCCCCCTCACCGGCCGCGTGCTGGTCGAGGGCGTCAACCGGGTCAAGAAGCACGTCAAGGTCGGCTCCACCGGCCGTGGCGCCAAGACCGGCGGCATCGAGACCCACGAGGCGCCGCTGCACATCAGCAACGTGATGCTGGTCGACCCGAGCAGCAAGAAGCCGACCCGGGTCGGCACCCGCACCGAGACGGTCGAGCGTGACGGCCGCCAGCGCACTGTCCGTGTGCGCGTGGCCCGGCGCTCCGGTAAGGACATCTGATGAGCGAGACCACCATCGAGCGCACCCAGGGGACGGGCAGCAGCCCGCGCCTGCGCACCCGCTACCGCGAGGAGATCGCGCCGGCGCTGCGCGAGGACTTCGGCTACGCGAACGTCATGCAGATCCCCGGCCTGGTCAAGGTCGTGGTGAACATGGGCGTCGGCGACGCCGCCCGCGACTCCAAGCTGATCGAGGGCGCGATCAAGGACCTCACGGCGATCACCGGCCAGAAGCCGCAGGTCACCAAGGCCCGCAAGTCGATCGCGCAGTTCAAGCTCCGCGAGGGCATGCCGATCGGCGCGCACACCACGCTGCGCGGCGACCGGATGTGGGAGTTCCTCGACCGGCTGCTGTCGGTCGCGCTGCCCCGCATCCGCGACTTCCGCGGCCTGTCGCCCAAGCAGTTCGACGGCCACGGCAACTACACCTTCGGTCTGTCCGAGCAGTCGATGTTCCACGAGATCGACCAGGACCGGATCGACCGCGTCCGCGGCATGGACATCACGGTCGTGACCACCGCCACCACCGACGACGAGGGCCGGGCGCTGCTCAAGCGGCTGGGCTTCCCCTTCAAGGAGAACTGATGGCCAAGACGGCGCTGATCAACAAGGCCGCGCGCAAGCCGAAGTTCGCGGTGCGCGGCTACACCCGGTGCCAGAAGTGCGGTCGCCCGCACTCGGTGTACCGCAAGTTCGGGCTCTGCCGGGTCTGCCTGCGCGAGATGGCGCACGCGGGCGAGCTGCCCGGAGTCACCAAGAGCAGCTGGTGACCCGCCCGCACGCTCAGCAGCACAGCACGAGACCGACCACCAGCAGGAACGCCGACGCCGCAGGTCCACTTGCTCTGCAGGGAAACCACGGCGAGGAAGGGCAAAGGAGCGCCCGATGACCATGACCGACCCCATCGCGGACATGCTGACCCGTCTGAGGAACGCCAACTCGGCGTACCACGACGAGGTCTCCATGCCGTACAGCAAGCTGAAGTCCCGGATCGCCGAGATCCTCCAGGCCGAGGGCTACATCGCCGGCTGGAAGGTCGAGGACGCCGAGGTCGGCAAGACGCTGACGATCGACCTGAAGTTCGGCCCGAACCGGGAGCGCTCGATCGCGGGCGTGCGCCGGGTCTCGAAGCCGGGCCTGCGGGTCTACGCGAAGTCCACGAACCTGCCGCGCGTGCTCGGCGGCCTGGGCGTGGCGATCATCTCGACGTCGTCCGGCCTGCTCACCGACAGGCAGGCCAACAAGCAGGGTGTGGGCGGGGAAGTCCTCGCCTACGTCTGGTAACCGGAGGAGGTAAGCACATGAGCCGCATCGGCAGGCTCCCGGTGCCGGTCCCGTCCGGTGTCGAGGTGAGCATCAACGGCCGCGAGGTCACGGTGAAGGGTCCCAAGGGCACCCTGAACCACGTCGTCGCCGAGCCCATCGAGGTCAGCAAGGGCGACGACGGCACCCTCGAGGTGAAGCGTCCGAACGACGAGCGCCAGTCGCGCTCGCTGCACGGCCTGACCCGCTCGCTGATCGCGAACATGGTCACCGGCGTCACGCAGGGCTACGAGAAGAAGCTCGAGATCGTGGGCACCGGTTACCGCGTCCTGGCCAAGGGCTCGAACCTGGAGTTCGCGCTCGGCTTCAGCCACCCGGTGGTCGTCAACGCCCCGGACGGCATCACGTTCGCGGTCGAGGGCCCCACCAGGCTGTCGGTGCAGGGCATCGACAAGCAGCAGGTGGGCGAGGTCGCCGCGAACATCCGCAAGCTGCGCAAGCCCGACCCGTACAAGGGCAAGGGCGTCCGGTACGCCGGCGAGCAGATCCGCCGCAAGGTCGGGAAGGCAGGCAAGTGATGGCCATCGGAGTCAAGGGCAAGGGGCTCACCAAGTCCCGCCAGCGCCGTCACCTGCGCCTGCGCAAGAAGGTCGCCGGCACCGGTGCCCGTCCGCGCCTGGTGGTCAACCGCTCCACGCGGCACCTGTTCGTCCAGGTCGTCGACGACACCGTCGGCCGGACCATCGCCAGCGCCTCGACCATGGAGGCCGACCTGCGCGCCGACGGCGGCGACAAGACCGCCAAGGCCAAGAAGGTCGGCGAGCTCGTGGCCGAGCGGGCCAAGGCCGCCGGCATCGACACCGTGGTCTTCGACCGCGGTGGCAACCGCTACCACGGCCGTGTGGCCGCCGTCGCCGAGGGGGCCCGGGGAGCCGGGCTCACCCTCTGACGGCTGACAGACCAAGAGATAGGGAACAGAACATGCCTGGACCCCAGCGCCGAGGTGCGGGAGCCACGAACAGCGGTCCCGCCGGCGGCAACGACCGCGACAACCGTCGGGGCGGCGGCCGCGACCGCGACAGCCGCGGCGGCCGCGACGGCGGCGACAAGAACCAGTTCGTCGAGCGCGTCGTCACCATCAACCGCGTCGCCAAGGTCGTCAAGGGCGGCCGCCGGTTCAGCTTCACCGCGCTGGTCGTGGTGGGCGACGGCGACGGCACGGTCGGTGTCGGCTACGGCAAGGCCAAGGAGGTGCCCGCGGCGATCGCCAAGGGTGTCGAGGAGGCCAAGAAGAACTTCTTCAAGGTCCCCCGCATCCAGGGCACCATCCCGCACCCGATCCAGGGTGAGGCCGCGGCCGGCGTCGTCATGCTCAAGCCCGCCTCGCCCGGTACCGGCGTCATCGCCGGTGGCCCGGTGCGCGCCGTGCTCGAGTGCGCCGGCATCCACGACGTCCTGAGCAAGTCGCTCGGCTCGTCCAACGCCATCAACATCGTGCACGCGACGGTCGCGGCCCTGCAGGGTCTCGAGCGTCCCGAGTCGGTCGCGGCCCGCCGCGGCCTGCCGCTCGAGCACGTCGCCCCCGCCGCGCTGCTGCGCGCCCGGGCGGCCGGGATGGGTGCGTGATGGCACGACTGAAGGTGACCCAGACCCGCTCGGAGATCGGCGGGAAGCAGAACCAGCGCGACACCCTGCGCAGCCTCGGGCTGAAGCGCATCGGTGACGTGGTGGTCAAGGAGGACCGTCCCGAGATCCGCGGGATGGTCATGACGGTCCGCCACCTGGTGGCCGTCGAGGAGGTCGACTGATCATGGCGACGAAGAAGACCGCCGCCCCCAAGAAGGCGGCGCAGAAGGCCGAGCAGGCTGCGACCACCGAGGGCCACGCCCTCAAGGTCCACCACCTGCGCCCGGCCCCCGGCGCCCGCACCGCCAAGACCCGCGTGGGTCGTGGTGAGGGCAGCAAGGGCAAGACCGCCGGTCGCGGCACCAAGGGCACCAGCGCCCGCTACCAGGTGCCCGAGCCGGTTCGAGGGCGGCCAGACCCCGCTGCACATGCGGCTGCCGAAGCTGCGCGGGTTCAAGAACCCGTTCCGCACCGAGTACCAGGTCGTGAACCTGGACCGGCTCGGCGAGCTGTTCCCCGACGGCGGCACGGTCGGCGTGCCCGACCTGGTCGCCAAGGGCGCCGTCCGCAAGGGCGAGAAGGTCAAGGTGCTCGGCACCGGCGACATCTCGGTCAAGGTCGACGTCACCGTGGACAAGTTCTCGGCCTCGGCCAAGGACAAGATCGCGGCGGCCGGCGGCTCCACGACCGAGCTCTGAACCACCCCGGTCAGGGACCGTCGTCCCCGACCCGGCGGCCCGAGGCCCGGACCGCTCTCTCGACCGGCATCGCCTGAGGTCGTCGAGAGCGATCCGGGCCTCGGGCGCTCGGCCCACGACCGAGCGGCAGCCGGACACCGGGTCGGCCGGGGTAAGGTCACTGAGGCAAACAGAGGCCTGCTGACCAGGCGGCCGTCCAGGAGGACACAAACTCGTGCTCAGCGCATTCGTGCGGGCGTTCAAGACGCCCGACCTGCGGCGAAAGCTGCTCTTCAGCCTCGCCATCATGGCGCTGTTCCGGCTCGGCTCGTTCATCCCGACGCCGGGCGTCGACTACGGCAACGTGCAGACCTGCCTGGACCCCGCGCAGTCGGGGGAGTCCAACGACCTGCTCGGCCTGGTCAACCTGTTCTCCGGCGGCGCGCTGCTGCAGCTGTCGGTGTTCGCGCTCGGGATCATGCCGTACATCACCGCGAGCATCATCGTGCAGCTGCTGACGGTGGTGATCCCGCGCTTCGAGACCCTCAAGAAGGAGGGTCAGTCCGGCACCTCGAAGCTGACGCAGTACACCCGGTACCTCACCATCGGCCTGGCGATCCTGCAGTCGACGACGTACGTGGCCGTGGCGCGCTCGGGCAACCTGTTCCCGAACTGCTCGGTGCCGATCATCCCCGACGACTCGCTCGTCGTCATCGGGCTGATGGTGCTCACCATGACCGCCGGCACCGGCCTGATCATGTGGATGGGCGAGCTCATCACCGAGCGCGGCATCGGCAACGGCATGTCGCTGCTGATCTTCACCTCGATCGCCGCCGGCTTCCCCGGCTCGCTGTGGGCGATCGGGCAGGACGACAACCTCGGCTACGGCGTGATGGCCCTGGTCATCGCGATCGGCCTGGTCATCGTCGCCATGGTCATCTTCGTCGAGCAGTCCCAGCGCCGGGTCCCGGTGCAGTACGCCAAGAAGATGGTCGGCCGGCGCATGTACGGCGGCTCCAGCACGTACATCCCGATGAAGGTCAACATGGCCGGCGTCATCCCGGTCATCTTCGCGTCGTCGCTGCTGTACCTGCCGGCGCTGGTGGCGCAGTTCAACGCCCCGGCCCCGGGCGAGGTGCCCGACCGGCTGGGTCACCTGGATCCAGAACACGCTGACCCGCGGCGACCACCCGCTGTACATCGCGCTGTACTTCGCCCTGATCGTGTTCTTCACGTACTTCTACGTCGCCATCACGTTCAACCCGGACGAGGTGGCCGACAACATCAAGCGCGTCGGTGGCTTCATCCCCGGGATCCGGGCGGGACGGCCGACCGCCGAGTACCTGGACTACATCCTGTCCCGGATCACCCTGCCGGGAGCGCTGTACCTGGGCATCGTCGCCCTCATCCCGCTCGTCGCCCTGGTCCTGGTCAACGCGAACCAGAACTTCCCCTTCGGCGGCACCTCGATCCTCATCATCGTGGGCGTGGGACTGGAGACGGTGAAGCAGATCGAGTCCCAGCTGCAGCAGCGGCACTACGAAGGGTTCCTGCGCTGATGCGCCTCCTCATCCTCGGCCCGCCCGGCGCGGGCAAGGGCACCCAGGCCAAGCAGATCGCCGAGCACTTCGGCATCCCGGCCATCTCCACCGGCGACATCTTCCGGGCCAACGTGCGCGACGAGACCCCGCTCGGGCTCGAGGTCAAGACGATCATGGACGCCGGCGAGTACGTCCCGGACGAGCTGACCAACCGGCTGGTGCGCGACCGCCTGGCCGAGCCGGACGCCGCGCAGGGCTTCCTGCTGGACGGCTACCCGCGCACCGCCGCCCAGGTCGACGAGCTCGACGCGATCCTCGACGAGCAGGGCCACCCGCTCCAGCACGTGCTCGAGCTGACCGTCGACACCGAGGAGGTCGTCGGCCGGCTGCTGAGGCGGGCCGAGACCGACGGCCGCAGCGACGACACCGAGGACGTCATCCGCACCCGCCAGCAGGTGTACGCCGAGCAGACCGCACCGCTCGTCGACACCTACCGCGAGCGCGGGCTGCTGGTGCAGGTCGACGGCATGGGCGAGGTCTCCGAGGTCTCCGAGCGGGTGTTCGACGCGCTCGAGGCGCGCGAGCCCGGCGCCGCCTCGGGCACCGCCACCGCCTGAGCCGGCTGAGGACCCCGTGTTCGGCCGCGACCGGATCGAGTACAAGACCGTCGAGCAGGTCCGGGTGATGCGTCGCGCCGGGCTGGTCGTCGCCGACGCCCTGGACGCCGCGCAGGCCGCCGCCGTCGCCGGCGCCACCACCGCCGCGGTCGACGCCGCCGCCCGCGCGGTGATCGAGGCTGCCGGCGCCACCTCGAACTTCCTCGGCTACGGCCACCCGCCGTTCCCCGCCGTCACCTGCATCTCGGTGAACGACGAGGTCGTGCACGGCATCCCCGGCCCGCGGGTGCTCGCGGACGGCGACCTGGTCTCGATCGACTGCGGCGCGGTCGTCGCCGACGACGCCGGCACCGGCTGGCACGGCGACGCCGCCGTCACCGTCGTGGTCGGGGGCCCGCAGGCCGCCGACCCGCTCGACGTCGAGCTGTCCGCCACCACCGAGGCCTCGCTGTGGGCCGGCGTCGCGGCGCTGGCGGGCGCCCGGCACCTCGGCGAGGTCGGCGCCGCCGTCGAGGACGTCGTGGGGGAGCGGTTCGGCATCCTGGACGGCTACACCGGGCACGGCATCGGCACCGCCATGCACCAGGCCCCCGAGGTGCTCAACCACCGCACCCGCGACAAGGGCCCGAAGGTGCGTCCCGGGCTGGTCGTGGCGATCGAGCCGATGTGCGTGCGCGGCTCCGGCGACTCCGACCTGGCCCCGGACGGCTGGACCGTGGTGTCCGCCGACGGCGCCCGCGGGGCGCACTGGGAGCACACCGTGGCCGTGCACGACGGCGGCATCTGGGTGCTCACCGCCCGGGACGGCGGCGCGGCCGGGCTCGCCCCGCACGGGGTGGTCCCCGTCCCGCTCTGAGCGCCGCGCCGGCCGGGCTGCCGGCGGCGCGCGACGATTTCGTGCTCAGCGGGGGGATGACGTAGACTCGTCCATCGGTCCACGAGCACCTACGTCCTGCATCGTGCCCCGCGGCTGGTTCGGCGCGGCAGGACGGCTGTCACACGTGTTCCACCGGTGCTGCTGGTCAACTCCTGGCACCACGGTCCGACCCACCACGCCCACGCGGGCACGGTGGATGCGTCACGAGAAGAAGTCAGCGAAGAGTTAGCGGAGGACATGGCCAAGAAGGACGGCGTCATCGAGATCGAGGGCAGCGTGGTGGAGGCACTCCCGAACGCCATGTTCCGGGTCGAGCTGTCCAACGGGCACAAGGTCCTCGCGCACATCTCGGGCAAGATGCGCCAGCACTACATCCGGATCCTCCCCGAGGACCGCGTGGTGGTGGAGCTCAGCCCCTACGACCTCACCCGCGGCCGCATCGTCTACCGCTACAAGTAACAGGGACAGACACCGCCATGAAGGTTCAGCCGAGCGTCAAGAAGATCTGCGACAAGTGCAAGGTGATCCGCCGCAACGGCCGGGTCATGGTGATCTGCGAGAACCTGCGCCACAAGCAGCGCCAGGGCTGATCACCCGCACCGCAGCAGCACCACCCCCACCGCAGCACCCGACCCCCGAGCGCGAGCTCGGGACGCCACCCCCGGCCCGGAGGCCGGGGACCGAGCCCCGCCGCACAGCCGGCAGCCCGGACCGGTGCCGCACCAGACCTCCGGAGAAGCACACAGGAGACAGCCACACCCGATGGCACGCATCGTCGGCGTCGACCTCCCCCGCGACAAGCGGCTCGAGGTGGCGCTCACCTACATCTTCGGCATCGGCCGGACCCGCGCGCAGCAGGCGCTCGCGGCCACCGGCGTCAGCCCGGACCTCCGCGTCAAGGACATGGGCGAGGCCGAGCAGGTCGCACTGCGCGACTACATCGAGGAGAACTTCAAGGTCGAGGGCGACCTGCGCCGCGAGGTGGCCGCCGACATCCGCCGCAAGGTGGAGATCGGCTGCTACGAGGGCCTGCGCCACCGTCGTGGCCTGCCCGTCCGGGGCCAGCGCACCAAGACCAACGCCCGGACCCGCAAGGGCCCGAAGCGCACCGTCGCCGGCAAGAAGAAGGTCGCGCGCAAGTAAGTCATCTCAGGTCGCGTGAGACAGACCGAACGCGCCCACCCTTCCCGCCCGACACCGGCAGCGCCGGACCGGGCACCCCGGATCCTCAGGAGAGAACCAGCCCATGCCCCCCAAGAGCCGCACGGCTTCCGGAGCACGTCGCCCCCGCCGCAAGGAGAAGAAGAACGTCTCCCACGGCCAGGCGCACATCAAGAGCACGTTCAACAACACCATCGTCTCGATCACCGACCCCAGCGGTGCGGTGATCTCGTGGGCCTCGGCCGGCCAGGTCGGCTTCAAGGGCTCGCGCAAGTCCACGCCGTTCGCCGCGCAGATGGCTGCGGAGGCCGCCGCGCGCCGTGCCCAGGAGCACGGCATGCGCAAGGTCGACGTCTTCGTCAAGGGTCCGGGCTCCGGCCGCGAGACCGCCATCCGCTCGCTGCAGGCCACGGGCCTGGAGGTCGGCTCCATCCAGGACGTCACCCCCAGCCCGCACAACGGCTGCCGCCCGCCCAAGCGTCGCCGCGTCTGACCGCGCCTGACGAGAAGAAGGAGAACCCGACATGGCGCGATACACCGGTGCCGACTGCAAGCGCTGCCGCCGCGAGAAGGTCAAGCTGTACCTCAAGGGCAGCAAGTGCGACTCGCCGAAGTGCCCCATCGAGATCCGTCCCTACCCGCCGGGTGAGCACGGCCGCGCGCGCACCAAGGAGAGCGAGTACCTCCTGCAGATGCGCGAGAAGCAGAAGTGCGCCCGCATCTACGGCGTCCTGGAGAAGCAGTTCCGGGGCTACTACGAGGAGGCGAACCGCCGCTCGGGCAAGACCGGCGAGAACCTGCTCCGCATCCTGGAGTCCCGCCTCGACAACGTGGTCTACCGCTCCGGCCTGGCGCCGTCGCGCGACGCCGCCCGCCAGCTCGTGCGGCACGGCCACATCCGGGTGAACGACCACAAGGTCGACATCCCCAGCTACCGGGTCAGCGACAACGACATCGTCACCGTCCGGGAGAAGTCCTGGGAGATGACCCCGTTCGTCATCGCGCGCGCCCAGGCCGGCGAGCGCACCATCCCCGCGTGGCTCGAGGTGCAGTCCGACAAGATGCGCATCCTCGTCCACTCCCTCCCCGCCCGCGAGGTCATCGACACCGCGGTCCAGGAGCAGCTGATCGTCGAGCTCTACTCGAAGTAGGCACGGGGCTCCGCCCCGTGTTCCCCGGGAGGCGCGGTCGGGCTCGCGCCCGGCTGCCCTCCCACCCCGACGCGAGCAGACAGACGCCGCGTCGGTTGCCAGGGTCAAATAGCGGGCCCTGCCAGGAAAGGAACACACCGTGCTGATCGCACAGCGCCCCTCGTTGTCCGAGGAGTCCCTCACCGAGCACCGCTCACGGTTCGTCATCGAGCCGCTCGAGCCCGGCTTCGGCTACACCCTCGGCAACTCCCTGCGGCGCACCCTGCTGTCGTCCATCCCGGGTGCCTCCGTCACGAGCATCCGCATCGACGGCGTGCTCCACGAGTTCTCCTCCCTCACCGGGGTCAAGGAGGACGTCACCGAGATCATCCTGAACCTCAAGAGCCTCGTGGTCTCCTCCGAGCACGACGAGCCCGTGGTCATGTACCTGCGCAAGCAGGGCCCCGGCGCCGTCACCGCCGCCGACATCGCCCCGCCGGCCGGCGTCGAGGTGCACAACCCCGAGCTGCACCTGGCCACCCTGAACGGCAAGGGCAAGGTCGAGATGGAGCTGACCGTCGAGCGCGGCCGCGGCTACGTCTCCGCCGTCCAGAACAAGTCCGGCGACGCCGAGATCGGCCGGATCCCGGTCGACTCGATCTACTCGCCGGTCCTCAAGGTCACCTACAAGGTCGAGGCCACCCGCGTCGAGCAGCGCACCGACTTCGACCGCCTCGTGGTCGACGTCGAGACCAAGCCGTCGACCCTGCCGCGCGACGCCATGGCGTCGGCCGGCAAGACCCTGGTCGAGCTGTTCGGCCTGGCGCGCGAGCTCAACGTCGAGGCCGAGGGCATCGACATGGGCCCCTCGCCCACCGACGCCGCCCTGGCCGCCGACCTGGCGCTGCCGATCGAGGAGCTGGACCTCACCGTCCGGTCCTACAACTGCCTCAAGCGCGAGGGCATCCACACCGTGGGCGAGCTCGTGGCCCGCAGCGAGGCCGACCTGCTCGACATCCGCAACTTCGGTGCGAAGTCGATCGACGAGGTCAAGGCCAAGCTGGTCGGCATGGGCCTGGCGCTCAAGGACAGCCCGCCCGGGTTCGACCCGAGCGCGGTCGTCGACAACTACGGCGACGACGACATGTCGTACGCCGAGGACGAGCAGTACTGACCGCCCCGTCCGACCAGATGTGACCAGGGTCCTGCGCGGCAGGACCCAGACCGAGGAGACTGAGACACGATGCCTACCCCCACCAAGGGTCCCCGGCTCGGCGGCGGTCCGGCGCACGAGCGGCTGATGCTGGCCAACCTGGCCACGCAGCTGTTCGACCACCGCTCGATCACCACCACCGAGGCCAAGGCGAAGCGGATGCGTCCGCTGGCCGAGCGCCTGATCACCTTCGCCAAGCGCGGCGACCTCGCCTCGCGGCGCCGGGTGATGACCGTCATCCGCGACAAGTCGGTGGTGCACTTCCTGTTCACCGAGATCGCGCCGGCCATGGCCGAGCGCCAGGGCGGCTACACCCGGATCACCAAGATCGGTCCGCGCAAGGGCGACAACGCCCCGATGGCGGTCATCGAGCTGGTCCTGGAGCCGCTGTCGGCGAAGAAGGCCACCGTCCGCGAGGCCGAGGCCGCCACGAAGCGCGCCGCTCGTCCGTCCACTCAGAAGACCGCCGCCCCGAAGGCCGAGGAGGCTCCCGCCGAGGAGACCGCCACGGACGAGGCGACCACCGACGAGGTGTCCTACGGCGAGGGCTCGCACGCCCCGCTCGAGGACGGCTCGGCGCCGGAGGGCTTCACCATCAAGGGCAACGCGAACTCGATGAAGTACCACACCGAGGACTCGCCCTGGTACGGCCAGACCGAGGCCGAGGTCTGGTTCGCCACCGAGGAGGCTGCCGAGAAGGCCGGCTTCGAGAAGGCCGGCGGCGGCTCGTCCGACGACGACGCCTGACCGTCCGACCGCCGCTCTGTCCAGTGAGCCACGACGAGCCCGGCACCCCCGTGGGGGGTGCCGGGCTCGCGGCGTCCGACGCTGCCCCTGACGGTGCGGCCGTGCGGCTGCGGGTCGACCTGGCCTACGACGGCACCGGGTTCTCCGGCTGGGCCGCCCAGCCCGGACGGCGCACGGTCGAGGGCGAGCTGTCGTCGGCGCTGGCCACCGTCCTGCGCGTGCCCGGGGTGTCGCTGACCACCGCCGGCCGCACCGACGCCGGGGTGCACGCCCGCGGTGCGGTCTGCCACCTCGACGTCGACCCGGCCGGGTGGGCGGCCGTCCCCGGGCGCTCGGACCGACCGCCGCACGAGGCCGCGGCGACCCGGGTGAACGGCGTCCTGCCCGACGACGTCGTGGTCCGCTCGGTGCGCGAGGCCCCGCCGGGGTTCGACGCACGGTTCTCGGCGGTGCACCGGCGGTACCTCTACCGGATCTGCGACCGGCCGGGCGACCTCGACCCGCTGCGCCGGCACGACACGGTCGTGGTGCGCGACCGCCTGGACGTCGACGCGATGCACCGGGCAGCCTCGGCGCCTGGTCGGGCTGCGCGACTTCGCCGCGTTCTGCAAGGCCCGGGACGGCCGCACCACCGTCCGCACCCTGCTCGAGCACTCCTGGCGCCGGGCCGACGACGGCGTGCTCGAGGCCACCGTCGTCGCCGACGCGTTCTGCCACTCGATGGTGCGGTTCCTGGTCGGCGTGGTGGTCCCGGTCGGGGAGGGCCGGCGTCCGGTGGGCTGGCCCGCCGAGGTGCTGGCCTCACGCCGGCGCCACCCCGCCGTCGTCGTGATGCCCGCGCACGGGCTGTCCCTGGAGGAGGTCGCCTACCCGCCCGACGCCGACCTCGCCGCCCGCGCCGCGCTGACCCGCGCCGTCCGCGAGGTGCCATCCTCCTGAGATGAGCGCACCGGTGCGGGACGAGCGACCGGACGACGCCGACGCCGTGCTCGCGGTGGTGCGGACGGCGTTCGGCGACGAGGGCGACGAGGTCGCCGCGATCTGGTCCGCGCTGGGTCCGGCGGGTCTGGTGCGGGCGTCGCTGGTGGCCGAGGTCGACGGCGAGGTGGTGGGGCACGTGGGCCTGAGCCACGCCTGGGTCGACGCGCGCCGGGCGCTGGTCGACGTGCTCGTGCTGAGCCCGCTGGCCGTGCTGCCGGCGCACCAGGGCCGGGGTGCGGGCACCGCGCTGGTGGCGGCCGCCGTCGCCCGCGCCCACGAGCTGGGGACGCCCGCGCTGTTCCTCGAAGGCAGCCCGGCCTACTACGGGCCGCGGGGGTTCGCCCACGCGTCCGCGCTCGGGTTCGCGCCGGCGTCGGTGCGAACCCCGGACCGCGCGTTCCAGGTGGTGCTCACCGACGCCCACGAGGAGTGGATGACCGGGCGGCTGGTGTACCCGGACGCTCTGGTGGCGGCACGACGGCGCCGGTCTGCGCGACCCGGCGCTCGCCGAGCTCGAGGAGCTGCTCGGCCGCTCCACGTGACGAGGGGGACCCGGGGTCGCGGCCCGCGCCGGCACGTGGCACGGTCGGGGGCATGAGCGAGTTCTCCGACGAGGTCCACCAGCCCGACGCCGACGGCCAGGAGGGCGAGCGGTTCCCCGACCTGGACAACGCCCTCGGGGAGCCGGACGCCGACGACATCCAGGACACCGGCTACTCCCCGCCGGAGCGGCCGCGCAACGACGAGGCGGGCGAGACCCTCGACGAGCGCCTCGCCGAGGAGGAGCCGGAGGTCTGGACCCGCGAGGAGGGCGACGGGCTCGGCGACACGACCGACACCGACGGCGAGCTCGTCGACGACGAGGTGGGCGACCTGCGGTCCGGGCGGCTCGTGGCCCCGGACGAGGGCGCGCACGCGGACGAGGAGAAGGACCTGGTGGCCACCGACGTCGGCATCGACGGCGGCGCCGCCAGCGCCGAGGAGGCCGCGATGCACGTGGTGGAGGAAGACCGCGCCTGAGCAGTGGTTCGGCGTCCGAGGAGCCGAGCCCAGCGGTCGGCGAGGCGCTGGTAGAGCGCGATGTCGACCCAGCGGCCGTGCTTGCGCCCCACCTCGCGCAGGGTGCCCACGTGCACGAACCCGAGCCGGCGGTGCAGCGCCTCGCTGGCGGGGTTCGGCAGCGCGACCACCGCCACCTGGGTGCGGGCGCCGGCGTCGTCGAGCCGGCGCAGGAGCTCGGTGCACAGCGCCCGCGCGACGCCGTGCCCCTGCGCGGCGGGCGCGACGTAGACCGAGGTCTCCCGGGTCGCGGCGTACGCGGGCCGCGGCCGGAAGGCACCGGCCGCCGCGTACCCGACCACCACGCCGTCGACCTCGGCCACCAGCAGCAGCTCGCCCAGCGGGTCGCCGCCGAGCCGGTCGGCGAAGTGCGACGGCCCGCGCGGCTCGGTGTCGAAGGTCGCGACGCCGGCGGCCACCTGCTCGTCGTAGATCGCCGCGACGGCGTCGAGGTCCGCCGCGGTGGCCGTCCGGATGGTGGTGCCCTGCACCGGGTCACCGTAGACGCGCCCGATGACTTCCCGACCCGCGCCGGGTCAGACCCACGGACGACGACGTGCCACCGACCCGAGGAGACCGCGATGACCAGCACCGAGAGCGTGACGCAGGAGCGCGGCGCGTACGCCGACGTCAACGGCGTGCACGTGTACTACGAGGTGCACGGCGAGGGCAGCCCGCTGGTGCTCCTGCACGGCGGCCTGATGTCGGGGGAGGGGTTCGCCCCGGTGCTGCCCGCCCTGACCGCGCACCACCAGGTGGTCCTGGTCGACCTGCAGGGCCACGGCCGCACCGCCGACGTCGACCGGCCGCTCGACGTGCGCCTGATGGCCGACGACGTCGCCGCGCTGATCCGCCACCTGGCGCTGGACCGCCCTGCGGTCGTGGGCTTCTCGCTCGGCGGGGGCGTCGCGCTGCAGGTGGCCGCCCGCCACCCCGAGGTGGTCGGGCGGCTGGTGTCGTGCTCGGCGGCCATCCGCACCGACGCCACCTACGCCGAGATGCGCGCGCAGCAGGGCCAGGTCGACGCCGCGGCCGAGCCGTTCATGAAGGAGACCCCGATGTACGAGCTGTACCAGCGGGTGGCGCCCCGTCCCGAGGACTTCGGGCGGCTGCTGGACAAGATCGGCGAGGCGATGGCCGTCCCGTTCGACTTCACCGAGGACGTCCGCGGCCTGCAGGTGCCGACGCTGGTGATGGCCGCGGACGCCGACATGGCCCCGCCGAGCCACTACGTCGAGGTGTTCGGCCTCCTCGGCGGTGGGCAGCGCGACGGCGGGTGGGGCGGCGAGGGCCGGCCCGAGGGCGGTCACGCGCTCGCGATCCTGCCCGGCACGACCCACTACGACGTGACCGACTCCCCGCTGTTCGCCGCGGCCGTCCTGGCCTTCCTCTCCGGCAGGTGATCAGGACCGCGCGCTGACGTCCTCGCCCGCCGACCGCAGGGCAGCCGCGCCGGAACCCGCTGTCCCGGCGGGCCCCCGGGACGGCACAGTGGTGCCGTGGGCCACGTCGACGTCAACGCCGTCTCGTTCTCGCTGCCGGACGGCCGTCCGCTGCTGGACGAGGTGACCTTCCGCGTCGGCGACGGCAGCCGCACCGCGCTGGTGGGCCCGAACGGCGCCGGCAAGACCACGCTGCTGCGGATCGTCGCCGGCGACCTGGCCGCGCACGGGGGTGCGGTCACCCGCACCGGCGGGCTCGGCGTGATGCGCCAGTTCATCGGGTCCGTGCGCGACGGCACCAGCGTCCGCGACCTGCTGGTGGGCGTGTCGCCGCCGCCGCTGCGGGCGGCCGTGCACGCCGTCGACGCCGCCGAGCTGGCGATGATGGAGGCCGACGACGAGCCCACGCAGATGCGGTACGCCCACGCGCTCGCCGACTACGCCGACGCCGGCGGCTACGAGGCCGAGACGCTGTGGGACACCGTCACGGTCGCGGCGCTGGGCGTGGCGTACGAGGCCTGCCGGTGGCGCGAGGTGCGGACGCTCTCCGGCGGCGAGCAGAAGCGGCTCGTGCTGGAGGCGCTGCTGCGCGGGCCGGACGAGGTGCTGCTGCTCGACGAGCCGGACAACTACCTCGACGTCCCCGGCAAGCAGTGGCTGGAGGAGCGGCTGGTCGCGTCCAGCAAGACGGTGCTGCTGGTGAGCCACGACCGCGAGCTGCTCGACCGGGTGTCGACCCGGGTCGCCGCCCTCGAGCCCGGCGCGGCGGGCAGCTCGCTGTGGGTGCACCCGGGCTCGTTCGCCACCTGGCACGACGCGCGGCGGGCCCGGTTCGAGCGCCTGGACGAGCTGCGCCGGCGCTGGGACGAGGAGCACGCGAAGCTCAAGGCGCTGGTGCTGATGTACAAGACGAAGTCGGCGTTCAACGACGGCCTGGCCTCGCGGTACCAGGCCGCCCGGACCCGGCTGCGCAAGTTCGAGGAGGCCGGTCCGCCGCAGGAGCGTCCGCGCGAGCAGAACGTGACCATGCGCCTGCGCGGCGGGCGCACCGGCAAGCGGGTGGTCGTGGCCGACCGGCTCGGCCTGACCGGCCTGATGCACCCGTTCGACGCCGAGCTGTGGTTCGGCGACCGGGTCGCGGTGCTGGGCTCCAACGGGTCCGGCAAGTCGCACTTCCTGCGGCTGCTGGCCGCCGGCGGCTCCGACCCGGACCTCGAGCACCGGCCGGTGGGGGACGTGCAGGTGGAGCGGGTGACGCACACCGGGTCGGTGCGGCTGGGCGCCCGGGTGCGGCCGGGGTGGTTCGCGCAGACGCACACCCGTCCCGACCTCGCGGGTCGCACCCTGCTGGAGATCCTGCACCGCGGCGACGAGCACCGCGACGGGCTGGGACGCGAGCAGGCCAGCCGGGTGCTGGACCGCTACGAGCTCGCCGACCAGGCCGAGCAGACCTTCGAGACGCTCTCCGGCGGCCAGCAGGCGCGGCTGCAGATCCTGCTGCTCGAGCTGTCCGGCGCCACCCTGCTGCTGCTCGACGAGCCGACCGACAACCTCGACCTGGACTCGGCCGAGGCGCTGGAGGCGGGCCTGGACGCCTTCGAGGGCACGGTGGTGGCGGTGACGCACGACCGCTGGTTCTCGCGCGGGTTCGACCGGTTCCTGGTGTTCCGCTCCGACGGCAGCGTGGTGGAGACGCCGGCACCGGTCTGGGACGAGCAGCGGGTGGTCCGCCCGCGCTGACGCAGGCCCAGGCAAGAAGTTGACGAAAGTTCTTGCAGCCACGGTCTTCCCTTTGCAGGGGTGGCGGGCGTAGTTTTCCCAGCATCCCCGGACACCCCCCGGTCCTGGACAACGCCGTCCCTGGAGTGCGCCATGGCTCGTCGCCGCCCCGCCCGTCTGCACCTGCCGGCGCTGCTGGCCCCCGTCCTGGCCGTCGGGCTCCTGGGAGCGTTGCCCCCCGTGGCCTCCGCCGAGGCCGAGGCGCCGCTGGTGGTGCTCACCGGCTCGGTGCAGAGCGAGCTCGGCTGCGCGGCCGACTGGGACCCGACCTGCACCGCCTCGGCCCTCGCGCCCGCCGGCGGAACGGCCGACGCCACCGTCTTCACCGGCACCTTCGACGTCCCCGCGGGCAGCTACGGCCTGAAGATCACCGTGGGCGGCTCGTGGGACGAGAACTACGGCGCGGGCGGGGTCGCCGGCGGCGGCGACATCCCGCTGGTGCTGCAGGGCCCGGCCGAGCTGGCGTTCTCCTACGACCACACGACCCACCTGCTGACCTTCGGCCCCACCTCGCTGTCCGGGCCGGCCACCGGTGCCGACACGGCGATCGCGCAGGACTCGCTGCGCGAGCCGCTGACGCAGGAGCAGTTCTACTTCGTCATGGCCGACCGGTTCGCCAACGGGGACACCACGAACGACCTCGGCGGGCTCGAGGGCGACCGGCTGGCGACCGGGCTAGGACCCCACCGACAAGGGCTTCTACCACGGCGGTGACCTCACCGGGATCACCGAGAAGCTCGACTACATCAAGGGTCTCGGCACCACGGCGATCTGGCTGACGCCGTCGTTCAAGAACCGGCCCGGTCCAGGGCACGGGCGAGAACGCCAGCGCCGGGTACCACGGCTACTGGATCACCGACTTCACCCAGATCGACCCGCACCTCGGCACGAACGCCGAGATGGAGGAGCTCGTCGACGCCGCCCACGACAAGGGCATGAAGGTCTTCTTCGACATCATCACCAACCACACCGCGGACGTCGTCGACTACGAGGAGGGCGAGTACTCCTACATCGACAAGGCGACCTCGCCGTACACCGACGCGGCCGGCAACGCGTTCGACGACAAGGAGTACGCGGCCGGCGACACCTTCCCCGAGCTCGACCCGGCGACCTCCTTCCCGTACACCCCGGTGTTCCGGTCCGAGGCCGACGAGACGGTCAAGGTCCCGGCGTGGCTGAACGACCCGACGCTCTACCACAACCGCGGCGACTCGACCTTCGCCGGCGAGTCCAGCGAGTACGGCGACTTCATCGGCCTGGACGACCTGTTCACCGAGCAGCCCGAGGTCCGCGAGGGCATGGGCGACATCTACTCGTACTGGGCCAGCGAGTTCGGCATCGACGGCTTCCGGATCGACACCGTCAAGCACGTGAACATGGAGTTCTGGCAGGACTTCTCGCCGACCGTCCTGGACGCCGCGAAGGAGGCGGGCAAGGACGACTTCTTCATGTTCGGCGAGGTCTTCGACGCCAACCCCGAGCTGATGAGCCGGTACACGACCGAGGGCGACCTGCAGGCCACCCTCGACTTCGGCTTCCAGGCGGCCGCCCGCGGCTTCGCCGAGGGCAAGCCGACGACCGGCGTGCGCGACCTGTTCGCCGGCGACGACTACTACACCGACGCCGACTCGAACGCCTACCAGCTGCCGACGTTCCTCGGGAACCACGACATGGGTCGCATCGGCTCGATGCTGGACGACACCGCGAGCGGGGACGACCTGCTCGCCCGCACCCGGCTGGCGAACCAGCTGATGTACCTGGTGCGCGGCCAGCCCGTCGTCTACTACGGCGACGAGCAGGGCTTCATCGGCGACGGCGGCGACAAGGACGCCCGGCAGGACATGTTCGCGAGCCAGGTGACGTCGTACAACGACGACGCGATGATCGGTGGCGTCCCGACCGGCTCACGCGACCGCTTCGGCACCGACGGCCCTCTCTACCAGTCGATCTCGGAGCTCGGTGCGCTGCGCGACAAGTACCCGGCGCTGGCCGACGGCGCCCAGGTGCACCGCTACGCGTCCGACTCGGCCGGCATCTACGCCTTCAGCCGGGTCTCGCGCGACAGGAAGCCGGTCGAGTACCTGGTGGTGGCCAACAACTCCACCGAGCCGAAGACGGCCGACCTCGCGACCTGGAGCCGTGACGACCGGTGGAAGCCGCTCTACGGGGGCGGCAGCCGGCTGCGCACCGACGCCGAGGGGCGTGTGACCGTCACGGTGCCGCCGCTGTCGGTGCAGGTGTGGCGGGCGACCGACACGCGTCGACGCCACGAAGAAGGTGCCCGCGGTGCACCTCACCTCGCCGTCGGACGGCTCGGTGGTGGGCGGCCGCGCCGAGATCGCGGCGGTCGTGCCCGAGAACACCTACGCGCAGGTCTCCTTCGCCTACCGCCCGGTGGGGACGACGGACTGGACGAACCTCGGCACCGACGACAACGCGCCGTTCCGCGTCTTCCACGACGTCAGCGACGTGGCCGACGGGACGCTGCTGGAGTACCGCGCCGTGCTCGAGGACGCGCAGGGGCCGGCTGTCCGCGAGCAGCGGCTACGGCGTGGTCGGCGAGCCGGTCGGCGGTGGCGACGGCGGTGGCGGTGGCGGCGTCGAGCCGGTCGAGCAGCCCGCGGGCGTCGCCGTGGCCGGCGACCACAACTCCGAGATGGGCTGCCCGGGCGACTGGCAGCCGGACTGCGCCCAGGCGCAGCTCGCGCTCGACGACGACGACGAGATCTGGAAGGGCGAGTTCGACCTGCCCGCAGGGTCGTTCGCCTACAAGGCGGCGCTGAACGGCAACTGGAACGAGAACTACGGCGCGGGCGGTGCGCCCAACGGCGGCAACATCTCCTACACCGCTCCCGGCACCCCGGTGTCGTTCTACTACGAGCACTCCCGGCACTACGTGACGTCGGACGCCGAGCACGCGATCATGACGCTGGCCGGCAGCCTCCAGTCCGAGCTCGGGTGCTCCGCCGACTGGGCGCCGGACTGCATGCGCGGCTGGCTGATCGACCCGGACGGCGACGGCGTGGCCACCTACGCCACCTCGCGGCTGCCCGCCGGCGGCTACGAGGTGAAGGTCGCCGAGGGCCTGTCGTGGGACGTCAACTACGGCGCGGGCGGCGCCCCCGGCGGCGCGAACATCCCGTTCACCGTGGCGGCGGGCACCGTCGTGCGGTTCGCCTACGACATGGACACCCACGTCCTGACCGTCACCTCGGCGGCGCCGGGCGCGACCCCCGACCTCGCGGCGGCCAAGGCCCACTGGGTGGGCAAGGACCTGCTCGCCTGGCCCGCCGACGCGCTGCCGCCCGGCACCACGCCGGAGCTGCTGCGCTGGCGCCTGCACCACGCGCCCGACGGCGGTCTGGGCACCGACGCCGAGGCCGTCACCGGCGGCCGCAGCGTGCCGCTGACCTACGACCCGGCGGGCCTGCCGGCCGAGGTGCAGCAGCGGTTCCCGCACCTGGCGGGCTACCTGGCGCTGCGGCTCGACAAGGCCACGGCGCGCACGGCGGGCGACCTGCTCACCGGCCAGCTGGCCGTGGGCCAGTACGACAGCCTCGGACGCCTGCGCGACGCCACCGGCGTGCAGGTGCCGGGGGTGCTCGACGCCCTCTACCCGAAGGCGGCCAAGCGCCAGCTCGGCCTCACCTGGGTCGGCCGCGCGCCGTCGCTGGCGCTGTGGGCGCCGACGGCCAAGGACGTCGACGTCCTGGTCTGGAAGGCGGGAAGCACGCGAGCCGCAACGGGTCCGGGCCCAGCGCGACGCCGACGGCGTGTGGACCGCGCGCGGCACGTCGTCGTGGCGCGGTGCGCAGTACCTGTTCGAGGTGACGGTGTGGGCGCCGTCGACGCAGGCGGTGGAGACCAACCAGGTCACCGACCCGTACTCGGTCGCGCTCACGACGAACTCGACCCGCTCGGTGGTCGTCGACCTCGCCGACCCGGCGCTGGCGCCGCGGCAGTGGCGCACCACGCCGTCGCCGAAGCTGGCGCGGGCGGTCGACTCCTCGATCTACGAGCTGCACGTGCGCGACTTCTCGATCGGCGACGAGAGCGTCCCGGCCGAGCACCGCGGCACCTACCTCGCCTTCGCCGACGAGGGCGCCGGCCGCCAGCACCTGCGCGAGCTGGCCGACGCCGGCCTGAACACGGTGCACCTGCTGCCGACGTTCGACATCACCTCGATCGAGGAGGTGCGGGCCGACCAGGCGGTGCCGGCGTGCGACCTGGCGTCGTTCGCCCCGGACTCGACCGAGCAGCAGGCCTGCGTCACGGCCGTGGCCGCGGACGACGGCTTCAACTGGGGCTACGACCCGTACCACTGGATGGCGCCGGAGGGCTCGTACGCGACGGCGCCCGAGGGTGGGGCGCGCGTGGCGGAGTTCCGCACCATGGTGGGTGCGCTGCACGCCGACGGCCTGCGGGTCGTGGTGGACGAGGTCTACAACCACACCTCGGCCTCGGGCCAGGCGGACACCTCGGTGCTCGACAAGGTCGTGCCGGGGTACTACCACCGGCTGAACCCGACCACGGGTGCGGTGGAGACCAGCACCTGCTGCCAGAACATCGCCACCGAGCACACCATGGCCGGCAAGGCGATGGTCGACGCGGTCGTGCTGTGGGCCAGGCAGTACAAGGTCGACGGCTTCCGGTTCGACCTGATGGGCCACCACTCGAAGCAGAACATGGTCGACGTCCGCGCGGCGCTCGACAAGCTGACCCTGAAGAAGGACGGCGTCGACGGCAAGGGGATCTACCTCTACGGCGAGGGCTGGAACTTCGGCGAGGTGGCGATCGAACGCGCGGTTCGAGCAGGCCACGCAGGGCCAGCTCGGCGGCACGGGCATCGGGACCTTCTCCGACCGGCTGCGCGACGCCGTCCGCGGCGGTGGCCCGTTCGACGAGAACCCGCGGGTCCAGGGCTTCGGCTCCGGCCTGTTCGGCGACCCGAACGGCGACGCCGGCGCCAACCCGGCCGACCAGCTGGCGGCGCGGCAGGCCAGCGCCACCGACCTGATCGAGCTGGGGCTGGCGGGCAACCTGCGCGCCTACACCTTCACGAACAGCGCGGGCGAGGTCGTCCGCGGTGACGAGGTGGACTACAACGGCAGCCCGGCCGGCTACGCCGACCAGCCGGTCGAGGTGGTCACCTACGTCGACGCGCACGACAACGAGACGCTCTGGGACGCGTTGACCTACAAGCTCCCCCAGAGCACGCCGATGGACCAGCGGATCCGGATGAACACGCTGTCGCTGGCCACCACGGCGCTGTCGCAGACGCCGTCGTTCTGGCACGCGGGCGCGGACCTGCTGCGGAGCAAGTCGCTGGACCGCAACTCCTACGACTCCGGCGACTGGTTCAACACCCTGGACTGGACGGGCGAGGACAACGGCTTCGGCCACGGCCTGCCGCCCGCCCCGGACAACGAGGCCAAGTGGTCGTTCCAGCAGCCGCTGCTGGCCGACCCGGCACTGAAGCCGACCGCGTCCCAGGTGCAGGACGCGTCCGCGCAGGCGCAGGACCTGCTCCGCCTGCGCACCGGGACGCCGCTGCTGCGGCTCGGCCGCGCTGACCTCATCCAGCAGAAGGTGTCCTTCCCGCTCTCCGGGGACCCCTCTGCCGCACCGGGTCTGGTGGTGATGCGGATCGACGACACCGTCGGTCGCGATGTCGACCGGCGCCTGAGGGGCGCCCTGGTGGTGTTCAACGCCTCGCCGTCGCAGGTCACGCAGTCGGTGCCCGGCCTGGCCGGCTCCGCCTTCACGCTCTCGCCGGTGCAGGCGGGCGGCTCCGACCCCGTGGTGAAGACCACCTCGTGGTCGTCCTCGGCGGGCTCGATCACCATCCCCGGTCGCACGGTGGCGGTGCTGCTGCAGCCGTGACGAGCGCGCCGGGCCCGCTCCGGGTCGTGCCCGCCGACCGCGCGTCCTGGGACGACCTGCGCACGGTGTTCGGCACGCGCGGCCCCGGTCAGAGGTGCTGGTGCCAGCGCTACAAGCTGGCCCGCGGCGAGTCGTTCGGTTCGGTGCCCGCCGAGGACCGGGCCGACCGGCTGCGGCGCCAGACCGGCTGCGGCGGAGGTGCTCTCGAGGACGGCGAGGTCACCAGCGGCCTGGTCGCGTACGCGGGGGAGGAACCCGTCGGCTGGTGCGCCGTCGAGCCGCGACCCGCGTACGCCGGGCTGCTGCGGGTCTACCGGATCCCCTGGGAGGGCCGGCACGAGGACCGGCAGGACGAGCGCGTCTGGGCGGTCACCTGCCTGTTCGTGCGCGCCGGGCACCGCCGGCGCGGGGTGAGCCGGGCGCTGGCCGCCGCCGCCGTGCGCCACGCCCGCGACCACGGCGCGCGGGCGCTCGAGGCCTACCCGATGACGACCACCTCGGCGATCGCCGAGGAGCTGCACGTCGGCACCGTGCCGACCTTCGCCGCCGCCGGCCTCGAGGTGGTCTCCCGTCCCTCGCCGCGCCGGGTCGTGATGCGGGTCGAGCTCGCCTGACCTCGTCGGTACGCCGCGTCCTCGGGCCGGGTCGTCGGGTCGCGTCCGGCGCGTCCGGTCGCCCGCGCACTCGTTCGACTGCTTCGCTTGACGTCTTCACGAGCGCGCAGGCGACCGGCGCACGCCTCGTGCCCGGTCCCGAGAAGATCGCTTGCTAGCATCCTAGAACTTCGCTAGCGTCGACGCGTGCCGGAGCAGAGAGCGACCAAGACGCAGTTCAACGTCTACCTCCCGCCCGACCTCGTGCGCGCCGTCAAGCACCGCGCGGTCGACGAGGGGCGGTCGCTGTCGGCCCTGGTGGAGGCCGCGCTGCGTGCGTACCTGTCGACGGAGGAGATCCGATGACCGTCCCGTTCACCGTCTGCCCGTACCGCTTCAGCGCCGACCCGCCGGCGATGGTCGCGTTCCTCGACCTCGTCGGGCTGCGTCGCGAGATCACCACGGCCGGAGACGGTTTCGCCGTGCTGCGCGGCCGACGCGGCCGGGTCGCGGTGCACGTCGCCGCGACCGGCGCCGTCACCGGCGTGCCGGCCGGCCGCACGTCGCTGGCCTTCGTGGTCGACGACGCGGTCGCGGCCACCGCGTCGCTCGCTGCCGACGGGTACGAGGTGGCCTGCTGGGACGAGTCGTACGCGAAGCAGGGCGCGGTGCGCGACGCCTTCGGGCACGGGGTCTGGCTGAACGAACCGGTGCGCGACCTGCACGGCTACGTGGGGCACGAGCCGGCGGCGTCGCTCGTCGACGTCGTCGCCGTGCACTGGACGCCGGACTTCGCGCGGTCCGCCGCCTTCCTCGGGCGGCTCGGCTTCTCCGGGCCGCCGCCGGAGCACGACGGCTGGTGGCCGCTCGCGGCGGTCGGTGACGGCGGCCTCGTGGGTCTGCACGCCCACGACGGCGTCCCCGAGGCCGGCCCGTGGTCGGCGGACGACCCGGTCTCCCCGGCGGCGCTCGTCGGCCTCAGCCTCTCGACCGCCGAGGACCTCGACGCGCTCGGCGATCGCCTCGCGGCCGCCGGTCACCCGGTGCGCGACGACCGCGACGCGGTGGCGCCGCACCTCACGGTCACCGATCCCGACGGCGTCGAGATCGAGCTGCACCGGACGCGCTAGGGCGTCGCGGCCCCGGCCGGGTCCACGATCCGACCGTCGTGCAGGTCCAGCCGGTCGTCGCAGCGATCGGCCACCTCGGGGTCGTGGGTGGCGAGCACCACCACCGCGCCGCGCCGGGCGTGGGCCCGCAGCAGGTCGACCATCGCGTCGCGGGTGGCGGCGTCGAGCTCGGAGGTCGGCTCGTCGGCCAGGACGACGTCGGGCACAGGCGCCAGCGCCCGGGCGAGCGCCACCCGCTGCTGCTGACCGCCCGAGAGCTTCTCGACCAGCCGGTCGGCGTGCGCCTCGAGCCCGACCTCGACGAGCGCCTCGCGGGCGGCCGCGGCCGCGTCGCCCGGGCGGACGCCTCGGGCGCGCAGCGCCACCTCGACGTTCTCTGCAGCGGTCAGCACCGGCAGCAGGGCGTGGGTCTGGAGCAGGAAGCCGAACCGGGTGCGCTGGGCGGTCGTGCCGTCGACCACGTCGGTGCCGAGCCGCACCTGCCCGGCGTCCGGACGCACCAGGCCGCACATCACCCCGAGCAGGGTGGTCTTGCCCGATCCGGACGGCCCGACGGCCACGAGCATCCGTCCGGCGTACGCCACGGCCGAGACGCCGTCGAGCACGTGGCGGCCGGCCCGGCGCACGACGACGTCGGCGGCCTCGAGCCGCAGGTCCGGCGCTGGTCCGCCCTGGCGGTGGCGTCCGTGGCGCCCGTGCTGCGCCCGCTCGTTCTCGGGCTCGTTCACGGGCTCGTTCACGGCTCGCTCACGCGGTCCCTCCGTCCGTCGCGCCACCGGGCTGCCCGTCGTGGCGGCGCAGGACGAGGTCGTCGCCGTCCTCCTCGACGTCGACCAGCGTCCCGGCGGGCCACGACCCGCGCAGCCGGTCGGGCAGCTGCACCGAGCCGTCGGCCCCCACGACGGCGAGGTCGCGTCCGTGCCGGCCCTCGGCGCCCACCCGGCCGTCGCGGATCGTGACGGTGCGGCCCCACCGGGCGGCGACCTCGGGATCGTGGGTGACCACCAGCACGGTGGTGCCCCAGCGGCTGCACGCGGCGTCGACCAGGTCGAGCACGTGGGTGCGCTGCTCGGCGTCCAGCTGCGAGGTGGGCTCGTCGGCGAGCAGCAGGCCGGGCCCGTTGGCCAGCGCGGCCGCCACGGCGACGCGCTGCAGCTGGCCGCCGGACAGGCCGGGCAGCGGACGGTGCGCGAGGTCGGCGAGGTCGAGGGCGTCGAGCAGCTCCAGCGGGCGGGGCAGGGTCGCGCGGCGGCGGCGCGGGACGGCACGCTGCGCGAAGGCGACGTTCTGCGCGGGTGTGGCGTAGGGCAGCAGGTTGCGCCACGGCCCCTGGAGCACGGTGCCGACCCGGCCCGCTCGCACCCGGGTGAGCCGCGACGCCGACATGGTGCGCAGGTCCTCGCCGTCCAGGCAGACCCGGCCGGCGCTGGCCCGGGCCAGGCCGCCGAGCAGGGTGAGCAGCGTCGACTTGCCGGCGCCCGAGGGGCCGAGCAGGGCCACCCGCTCACCGGGCGCGACCTCGAGGTCGACCCCACGCAGCGCGACGACGTCGGTACCGGAGGCGTCGGCGTAGATGTGCACCACGCCGTCGAGGCGCACGTCGGCGCCCCGGTGCCCGGCTGCGTGCACGTCCCCGTGCTCGTCCCCGTGCTCGGCGCCGGCCCCGAGCGCGCCCGCCGTCACGTCCCGCTCCTCATCGCGCCCTCGACGTCGCCCCGCCGCCGGCCCGCCACCACGACGGCGACCAGACCGAGCAGCACCGCGGTGACCGCGGTCACCGCGGCGACCGGCCACCACACCGCCGCCGGGGTGGTCTGCCCCGCGACCGCGGCGGTGGCGCCGGTGACGGCGGCGAGCACCGGCCCGGACGTCGTCGCGACCGCGACGGCGACCAGCCCGCCCACGAGCACGCCCGGCAGGAGCACCAGCGCGTCCTCGATCCGCGCCACCCGGCGCACGGTCGCCGGGCTCACCGCCATCGCCTCCAGCGCAGCGCCTTCGGCGCGACGCCGCCGGGAGGTCGAGGCGAGCGCAGTGGCCACCCCGCACACGCCCGCGAGGAGGGCCGAGCCGCCTGCGCCGAGCAGCAGCAGCAGCGCCTGCGCCGGCTCGCTGCGGTCGAGCTCGTCCCGCCGCTCGGTGCGGGTGCGCACCTCCACGACGTCCAGCCCGGCCTCCGCGAGCCGCTCCAGGGCGTCCGGTGGGGCGGCGGGGCCGAGCCAGACCTGGCGCTCCACCTGGTCGCTGCGGGGCGGCTGCACCCGGTCGGCGAGGTCGAGGTCGACGACGGCTCCGGCGGCCAGCCGCGGGACCGTGGTCACGTCGCCGAGCACCTCGATGGGTACCTCGCCGCCGTCGAGGCCGGTGCCCCGGACCAGCTGCCGCGTCCCGGTGGTGGGCAGCTCGGTGCCGCTGACCAGGACGGCCGGCAGGGCCGCCGGGACGTCGCGTCGGACGACGCCCGGGCTGGCGGACGGCGGCGCCGAGAACGACAGGGCGATCCGGTCCGGGAGCCGCGCGACCGTGCCCGTCGCCGAGGAGTCGAGCTCACGCTCGTCGACGCGGGCGGACCGCCACTCGCGGGCGGCCAGGCCGTCGACCTCGACGCCGTCGACCGAGATCGGACCGAGCGTGAGGATGCCGGAGACCGAGCCCACGCCGCCGCTGCGGACCAGGACGAGGTCGGTGATCGTGCACCCGTCCACGCAGGCGCCGGTGGCCGACGTGAGCGGCGCCGGATCGGGCTGCGGCTCGCCGAGATCGACCGTGAACGAGTCGCCGACCGCCGTGGTCCCGCGCACCTGCAGGTTCAGGGCGAGGGTCCGGGCGTCGGAGAGGAGGCCCGCCACCACCTCGATCTGCGACCCGCGCACCTTCAGCGGCGCCACGACGTCGTCGGGCACGAGCCGTGCGCCGGTGCCCGGCGGGAGCGCGGGGCCGGAGGGCAGCCGGGCGACCACGGCGTCCAGCCGCTCGGAGTCGACTGCGAGCAGCGAGGACCCGGGTTGCTCGTCGACCCGGCGCTCCACCGCGGCCATCGCCCACCGCCCGTCGGGGTCGGCGACGGCCGTGGCGGCGAGCAGGTCGGGGACGTCGACGCGGGCGACGACGGCCACCCGGTCGGCGCCGACGTCGATGCCGGCCTGGGCGTCGCGCTGCTGGCCGGTGACGGTCCACGCGGCGGCCGCGAAGCCCGCGACCACGGTGACCGCCGTGACCAGCGCGGTGGTGCGGGTGAGGCCGCCGCGGGCGGCGACCTGGCGGACAGCGAGGAACGGCGCGAGCGAGGCCGAGCGGGTCCAGCGCCGCGCGAGCACCGCGCCGCGGCGGACGGCGGCGGCGGCGAACAGGCCGGTGACCAGCCCCGCACCCACCGGGACGAGCAGCGCGGGCAGCGTCGCCGCTGCGCCCGAGCCGAGCGTGCGCACCAGCACGACGCCGACGACCAGGACGGTGACGAGCACCGCCGTCGCGACCGGCCCGAGCACCGCCTGCTCGCCCCCGGTGCGCCGCAGCTGGTCGCCCACGCGAGCCCGCACCGCGCGTCGGGCTGCCAGGACGCAGGCCACCGCGGCGCCGGCGACCGTGATGCCGGCGGCGGCTGCCACCGGCCCCCACAGCGCGCCCGGGTCGCCCGCCAGGAGCCGCCCCCAGGTGCCGGGCACGAGCGCCCGGGCGGCCGCGGCCGACGCCGCGGCCGTGGCGGTCGCGAGCCCGAGCGGGACCGCGAGCAGCAGCAGGGTCACCGGCTCGGCGAGCGCCAGCCGCAGCAGCCCTGGCCCGCGCACGCCGCGCAGCTTGGCCAGCGCGAGCTCGCCCTCGCGCGTCCCGGTGACCACCGCGACGAGCACGAACAGCACGAACCAGCCGACCAGGACGACCTGCAGCGCCACCAGCTGCGCGGTGCGGTCCACGAGCAGCCGCCCGGGCACGGTGCCCTCCAGCGTGCCCACGAGCCGCGCCTGCACCGTCACCCGCCCGGTCGTCCCCTCCAGGTACGCCACGTGGTCGGCGAGGTCGCGGCGCACCCGGTCGACGTCGTCGAGGGTCACGCCGTCGGTGCGCAGCGCCCGCTGCACCCGCACCGTCGTCCCGGGGACGCGCAGCCCGCCCGCGAGCTCGCGGGTGACGAGCACGGCGTCGAGCCGAGCGGGCAGCTGCTCGCCGTCGAAGACGGTGGGCGGGGCGTACTCGGTGACCTGGCTGTCGAACCAGAACCGGCTCGCGGCGTCGACCGAGGCCGAGCGGTAGACCCCGCTCACCGTGTAGGCGACGGGGAACGGCTCGTTCGACCCGGCAGGCGCCGGCTCGTCGGCGAGGTCGGGCAGCAGCACCTGGTCGCCCGCGACCACGTCGACCTCGGCGGCGGACCGGTCCGACAGCAACAGCTCCGTGGCGGTCTGCGGGCACGCCCCGGCCTGGAGCTCGACCTGCTCGCACGCACCATCACGCCACACCAGCGCGCCCAGCGCCGCGAGCGGGGCCGGCACGGCGTCCTCGTCGGCCCCCTCCGGCGCCGGCGGCGGCACCGCGGGGAGCACCTGGAGCCGGCGGGAGGTGACCAGGAGCGTCGTCGGCCCGTCGAGCCGCTCCTCGAGCCCGGCGGGCAGCACGGCGTCGGCGGCCAGCGCGCCCGCGACCACGGACGGCGCCGGCGGCGGCGTGCCGAGCGGTGCGGCGTCCAGCGGGGGGACGCTGTCGTACAGCTCGAACCCGAGGGCGCTCACCGGTGCGTCCTGCAGGGTCCGGGTCAGCAGCGAGTCCTGGGCCGCCCGCCCCCACAGCGGCCCGGCTGCGGCACCGGCCACGGCGAGCGTGGCGGCGACCAGCAGCGCCGCGGACGTCCCCCGGCGCCACCAGAGACCGCGCAGGACGAGCGGGAGGCCGGACGGCACGGGCGCAGTATGGTCGGCACGACCGTCGGGGGACAGGTACCGACCCGTCCCACCCGGTCGCCGCCCCGCCGTTTTGACCGCGTCGGAGCGCCGCAGGTACCCTGGCGTGTCGTCTACGGCGTGGTTCCCCGCGCCGTCCGGCCGAGCAGGCCGCCAGCACGACCGCGAAGACCCTTTCCACGAGTCACCACGAGCGAAGGCCCACGACTGTGCGTACGTACACCCCGAAGCCCGCCGACGTCGAGCGCCAGTGGCACGTCATCGACGCCACCGACGTCGTCCTCGGCCGTCTGGCCAGCCACACGGCGTCGCTGCTGCGGGGCAAGCACAAGGCGGTGTTCGCCCCCCACGTCGACACCGGCGACTTCGTCATCATCGTGAACGCCGAGAAGGTCGCCCTGACGGGCAACAAGCGCGAGCAGAAGATCGCCTACCGGCACTCGGGCTACCCGGGCGGCCTCAAGGCCATCGGCTACACCGACCTGCTGAACGACAACCCGGCCAAGGCCGTGGAGAAGGCCGTCCGCGGCATGCTCCCGAAGAACAGCCTGGGCCGGCAGATGCTGCGCAAGCTCAAGGTGTACGCGGGCCCGGAGCACCCGCACACCGCCCAGCAGCCGCAGAGCTTCCAGATCACCCAGGTCGCGCAGTAACCCACGCGCCGCCCGCCCGTCGCCCAGCCGCACGCTGACGCAGAAGCAGAACCGAGGAGAACCGTGGCCGAGTCCACCGTGAACGACCTGCAGGACGTCGAGGACGCCCCCAGCAGCTACACCAGCACGACCCCCGGCACCCAGGGCGCCGGCACGTCGATCACCGCCCCCGGCGGTGCGACCGGTCGTCGCAAGCAGGCCGTGGCCCGCGTGCGCCTCGTCCCGGGCTCCGGCCAGTGGACGATCAACGGCCGCCAGCTCGCCGAGTACTTCCCGAACAAGGTGCACCAGCAGTCGGTCAACGACCCGTTCACCCTGCTCGAGCTCGAGGGCCGGTTCGACGTCATCGCCCGCATCAACGGTGGCGGCCCCTCCGGCCAGGCCGGCGCCCTGCGCCTCGGCATCGCCCGGGCCCTGAACGAGATCGACATCGAGGCCAACCGCGCCGGTCTGAAGAAGGCCGGCTTCCTCACCCGCGACGCGCGGGTCAAGGAGCGCAAGAAGGCCGGCCTCAAGAAGGCCCGCAAGGCTCCGCAGTACAGCAAGCGCTGATCCTGCGGTACCCGCACTTCGCGCCCTGAGCGCACCGAACGGCCCCGGCGGTACTGTCCCCCGGGGCCGTTCGCGTACCCGCCTGCGCGCGAGCTGATCGCCGCGCCCGTCCGACGAAGGAGCTGACGTGGGTCGACTGTTCGGGACCGACGGCGTCCGGGGTCTCGCCAACGTCGACGTGACGGCCGAGCTGGCGCTCGACCTGTCGGTGGCCGCCGCCCACGTGCTCGGCGAGGTGGGCCAGTTCGAGGGCCACCGTCCCCGCGCCCTCGTGGGCCGCGACCCGCGCGCCTCCGGCGAGTTCCTGTCCGCCGCCGTCGCCGCCGGCCTGGCCAGCGCCGGTGTCGACGTCGAGGACGTCGGCGTCCTGCCCACCCCGGCCGTCGCCCACCTGGTGGCCGCCCGCGGCGCCGACCTCGGCGTGATGCTGAGCGCCTCCCACAACGCCATGCCCGACAACGGGATCAAGTTCTTCGCCGCCGGCGGGCACAAGCTCGCCGACGAGATCGAGGACCAGATCGAGGCCCGGATGCGCGAGCCCTGGAAGCGCCCGACCGGCGCGGCCGTGGGGCGGGTCAACCGCGGTGCGGGCACCGGTGCCGACGAGTACGTCGCGCACCTCGTGGGCACCCTCGGCGGGCGGCGGCTCGACGGCGTGCGCGTGGTGGTCGACTGCGCCCACGGCGCGGCCAGCGCGGTCGGTCCGCAGGCGCTGCGCGCGGCGGGTGCCGACGTCGAGGTGATCGGTGCCTCGCCGGACGGCCTCAACATCAACGACGGCTGCGGGTCCACCCACCTGCAGCCGCTGCAGGAGGCCGTGGTGGCGCACGGCGCCGCGCTCGGCGTGGCCTACGACGGCGACGCCGACCGGTGCCTCGCGGTCGACGCCACCGGCCGGGTCGTCGACGGCGACCAGATCATGGGCGTGCTCGCGGTGTCGCTGCACGAGCAGGGTCTGCTCGCGCGCTCCACCCTCGTCACCACGGTGATGAGCAACCTCGGTCTGCGGCTGGCGATGGAGCGGGCCGGCATCGGCACCGTCCAGACCGCGGTGGGCGACCGGTACGTGCTCGAGGCGATGCGCCGCGACGGCTACAACCTGGGCGGCGAGCAGTCCGGCCACGTGCTGCTCACCGACCACGCCACCACCGGCGACGGCGTGCTCACCTCGCTGCACCTGCTGGACCGGATGGCCACCACCGGTCGCGCGCTCGCCGACCTCGCGTCCGACGTCGAGCGGCTCCCGCAGGTGCTGGTGAACGTCCGCGACGTCGACAAGACCCGGGCCGGCTCCGACGACGAGCTCGGTGCCGCCGTGGCGGCCGCCGAGGAGCGCCTCGGCCGCACCGGACGGGTGCTGCTGCGGCCGTCGGGCACCGAGCCGGTGGTGCGGGTGATGGTGGAGGCGGCCGAGCAGCAGGAGGCCGACCTGGTGGCCGCCGAGCTCGCCGAGGTGGTCAGGGGCCGGCTGGCCCTGTGACCCCGGCGCCGGCGGTTCGACCGGCCCGCCCGGTCCGTCCGCGGTAGCGCCGCACGCCCTTCCAGACCACCCGCTGCACCAGCAGCGTCAGCACGCCCGCGACCACCAGCCCGGCCAGGTTGAGCCGAGCTGGCAGCGACCCGGATCTCCGAGCCCTCCCCGAACGCCAGCCCGAGGGCGAGGTTGCCCGCGGCGGCACGGTCGTCACCGAGATGAACACCCCGACCAGGACGTTCGAGCGGCCCGAGGTCAGCGAGAGCACCCCGGCGGCGCCGGCCAGCAGGGCGACGACGAACGACCACCGGTCCGGCGTCCAGATGAAGGTGGTCTGCGGGCGGTCGGCCAGCAGGTCCTCGATCGTGATCCACCCGGCCGCGCGCGCCAGCAGCGCGAGCAGCACCGTGACCCCGATCGCCACGAGGAAGCCCAGCAGCAGCTGGCGCACGGCGTCGACGAGCAGCAGCCGGTCGCGCAGCGCCAGCGAGCGCCACGGCGACGACCGGCGCGAACTCCGGCCCGAGCACCATCGCCCCGATCACCAGCACCGAGGAGTCGAGCACGACGGCGATCGCGGCCAGCAGCGTCGCCAGGGTAAGGCGTGGAGGACCAGGACGGCCGCACGCCGTCCTCGGCCTGTCGCGCACCATCGGCCACGGCACGTCGTGGGCGAGGGTGAACGGGCGCGGCCGCCGGCACCGGTGGCGACGGGCCGACCTCGTGCCTCGAACGCGGCGCGGTCCCACAGCGAGAGCACGAGGTGCTCCCCGACCCGGATCATCACCACCTCGCCGGGGACGTCGAGCGCGGCCTCGCCAGCCGAGCCCGTCGAGGTAGAACGCCCGCGAGGCCGGCGACGTCGCGGACGGCCAGGGTGATGAAGCTGACGCGCTGGTCCATGCCCTCCACCCTGGCACCGCCCACCGACGTCAGGGCGCCGCGGACGCCTCGTGCAGCGGCCGGCCGAGGTAGGCCGAGGCGAGCATCGTGGTGAGCCGGTGCACGGCGTCCTCGTTCGGGGCCAGCGGACCCGGGCGGTGGTGCGGGGACGACGTGCCGCGCTGGACGGACTCGCACGCCGCCCAGTCCTGCCGGTTGGTGAGGTCCCAGAACTCGACGGCGTACGTCGGGTCGGCGTCGGGATCGACCAGGTACCAGGCGCACTCGACGGCGGTGCGGTCGACATCCAGCGGTGTCAGGCGGTGCGTCATCACGTAGTCGGGGTGCGCCGAGACCAGCAGGTTGGGCAGCAGGCCGACGTACTCGACCCGACCCGGGTCGACGCCCTCGATCGCCGCGCCGCCGGACGTGCCGGTGAGCGACATCGTGGCCATGCCCTCGCGCAGCAGCATCGACCCGCCGACCCACGCGCCGGGCAGGTCGTGGTTGTCGCCGGAGGTCGGCGGGGAGACCTGGCACAGCTCGGGGTGGATCAGCGGGCAGTGGTAGCACTCGTGGTAGTTCTCCAGGAGCACCTTCCAGTTCGCCGCCACCTCGTAGTCGTGCCGGGCGCGCAGGTGCAGCCGCTCCGGCGCGTACGGGCCGACCACGTCGTCGAGGGCGCCGAGGTGCGCCTCGAACGTCGCCGCGGGGCCGGCGGCCACGTCGCCGAGGGCGTGCACGAGCAGCCAGCCGCGCCACCGGCGCAGCGGCAGCTCCACCAGCCCGTGCGCGGACGGGTCGAACGAGGCGTCCTCCCGGAAGCCGGGGGCGGTGCGCAGCGACCCGTCGAGCGCGTAGGTCCACGCGTGGTACGGGCAGACCAGCGACCGGTTCGTGCTGCCGGTGCCGTCCGCGAGCAGCTCGTGGCCGCGGTGCCGGCAGGTGTTCGCGAACGCCCGCGGCGGATCCGTCCTCGGTCGTCCCCAGAGCAGAAGCACCGGCACGTCGCCCACCGTGGTGGCGCGCTGGCGCACTCCGTCGGCGCGCAGGTCCGGCGTCGCGGCCGACGCAGGTCCAGGAGCCGGCGAACAGGTTCCGGCGCTCCCACGCCAGCACCCGCGGGTCGGTGTACGCGGCGGTCGGCAGGGTGCGCGCCGGGCCGAGGGGGAGCAGGCAGCGGGCCAGGTCCTCGGGGTCGAGCAGGCCGTCCGGGAGCGGCTGGGGCGCGGTGGTCGTCACGAGGGCCGTCAGATCTTGCGCAGCCGCACGTGCCGGACGGAGTGGTCGGCGCCCTTGCGCAGCACGAGGTCGGCCCGCGGGCGGGTCGGCAGCACGTTCTCGACCAGGTTGCGCTCGTTGATGTCGGCCCAGATCTGCTCGGCGCGGCGGCGGGCGTCGTCGTCGGAGAGCGCGGCGAACCGGTGGAAGTACGACTCCGGCCGCGCGAACGCGGTCTCGCGCAGGCGCAGGAACCGGTCGACGTACCAGCTGCGGACGTCGGTGGTGCGGGCGTCGACGTAGATCGAGAAGTCGAAGAAGTCGCTCACCGCGAGCCCCTGCCGGCCGTCGTGGCGGGGACGTGCGGGCTGCAGGACGTTGAGGCCCTCGACGATGAGGACGTCCGGGCGGCGGACCACGACGTCGGCGCCGGGGACGATGTCGTAGGTGAGGTGCGAGTAGAGCGGTGCGCGCACCTCGGCGGCGCCGGACTTCACCGCCGTGACGAAGCGCAGCAGCGCGCGCCGGTCGTACGACTCCGGGAAACCCTTGCGCTGCAGCAGACCTCGGCGCTCGAGCTCGGCGTTGGGGTGGAGGAAGCCGTCGGTGGTGACGAGCTCGACGCGCGGGGTGTCGGGCCAGCGCGCGAGCATCTCGCGCAGGATCCGCGAGGTCGTGGACTTGCCGACCGCGACCGACCCGGCCACGCCGATGACGTACGGCGTGCGCGCCGGTGCCTCGCCGAGGAACGTCGTGGTCGCGGAGTGCAGCTGCCCGGACGCGGCGACGTACAGGTTGAGCAGCCGCGACAGCGGCAGGTAGACCTCGGCCACCTCGCGCAGGTCGACCGTCTCGCCGAGGCCCTGCAGCCGGGTGACGTCGTCCTGGGTCAGCGGCAGCGGGGTCGCGGCGGCCAGGGCGCTCCACGCGGCGCGGTCGAGCTCGACGTAGGGGGTGGAGGCGACGGGGAGCCCGACCGTGTCCGGCGGCGGGGTGGAGGGCACGGTCCGCATCATGCCGGACGGCGGGGGTGCACCCGCCGCCGAGTAGGCTCTGCGGCCATGTGCGGAATCGTGGGCTACGTCGGCAACCCGGGCAGCGGGGCGTCCGCGGAGCACGGTGGGGCGCTCGACGTCGTGATGGAGGGTCTGGCCCGGCTGGAGTACCGCGGGTACGACTCCGCGGGGGTCGCCCTGGTCACCGAGGGCGGCGTCGACACCCGCAAGAAGGCCGGCAAGCTGGTCAACCTCGTGGCCGAGCTCGAGGCCGACCCGCTGCCGGAGTCGCTCACCGGCATCGGGCACACCCGCTGGGCCACCCACGGCGGCCCGACCGACCCGAACGCCCACCCGCACCTGGGCGGCGGCGGCCGGTTGGCTCTGATCCACAACGGCATCATCGAGAACTTCGCCTCGCTCAAGGCCGGCCTGCTCGCCGACGGCGTGGAGTTCGCCTCCGAGACCGACACCGAGGTGGTGGCCCACCTGCTGGCGGCCACCTACGACGAGGTCGACGACCTCACCGAGGCGATGCGCCAGGTCTGCAACCGGCTCGAGGGCGCCTTCACGCTGCTCGCCGTGCACGCCGACCAGCCCGGCACCGTCGTCGGCGCCCGCCGCAACTCGCCGCTGGTGGTGGGCATCGGCGAGGGCGAGAACTTCCTCGGCTCCGACGTCGCGGCCTTCATCTCGCACACCCGCGAGGCGCTCGAGCTCGGCCAGGACCAGATCGCCACCATCACCCCCGACGAGGTCGCCGTCATCGACTTCGCCGGCAAGCCGGTGCAGGGCAAGGCGTTCCACGTCGACTGGGACGCCGCCGCCGCCGAGAAGGGCGGCTTCCCGAACTTCATGGCCAAGGAGATCCACGACCAGCCGCACGCGGTGGCCGACACCCTCCTCGGCCGCACCGACGAGCACGGCCGGCTGGTGCTCGACGAGCTCCGGATCGACGAGGACGTCCTGCGTGCCGTCGACCGCGTGGTCGTGCTGGCCTGCGGCACCTCGGCGTACGCGGGGCACGTGGCCAAGTACGCGATCGAGCACTGGGCCCGCGTCCCGGTGGAGGTCGAGCTGTCGCACGAGTTCCGCTACCGCGACCCGATCGTGAACGAGCGCACGCTGGTCGTGGCGATCTCGCAGTCCGGCGAGACGATGGACACCCTGATGGCGGTGCGGTACGCCCGCGAGCAGGGCGCCCAGGTCGTCGCGGTCTGCAACACCCACGGCTCGTCCATCCCGCGCGAGAGCCAGGGCGTGCTCTACACCCACGCCGGGCCGGAGATCGCGGTCGCGTCCACCAAGGCGTTCCTGGCCCAGATCACCGCCTGCTACCTGCTCGGGCTGTACCTCGCCGAGCTGCGCGGCGGCTCGCAGCGCCGAGGCCGTGCCCGACGTGCTCGCCGAGCTGCACGTGATGCCGGAGAAGATCCAGCGCGTGCTCGACGGCCTCGACCACGTCCGCGAGCTGGCCCGCTGGATGGCCGACACCCGCTCGGTGCTGTTCCTGGGCCGGCACGTGGGCTTCCCGGTGGCGATGGAGGGCGCGCTCAAGCTCAAGGAGCTCGCCTACATCCACGCCGAGGGCTTCGCGGCGGGCGAGCTCAAGCACGGCCCGATCGCGCTGATCGAGCCCGGGCAGCCGGTGTTCGTGGTGGTGCCGTCGCCGCACGGCGAGAACTCGTTGCACAGCAAGGTGGTCTCCAACATCCAGGAGATCCGGGCCCGCGGCGCGCGCACGATCGTCATCGCCGAGGAGGGCGACGAGGACGTGCTGCCCTTCGCCGACGAGGTCATCTACGTGCCGGCCTGCCCGCCGCTGCTGATGCCGCTGCTCACCGTGGTGCCGCTGCAGGTGTTCGCGTGCGAGCTCGCCACCGCCAAGGGGCTGGACGTCGACCAGCCGCGCAACCTGGCCAAGTCCGTCACGGTCGAGTGAGCAGGGCGGTCGGGTGATCGTCGGGGTGGGCATCGACGTCGTCGACGTCGAGCGGTTCACCCGCCAGCTCGAGCGCGTCCCGGCGCTGCGCGACCGGCTGTTCACCGAGGCCGAGAAGCACCTCGCGCCCGCCTCGCTCGCCGCCCGGTTCGCCGCCAAGGAGGCCGCCGCCAAGGCGCTCGGCGCGCCCGTGGGCCTGGTCTGGACCGACGCCACCGTGCGCCGGCTCGACGGCGGCCAGCCGGTGCTCGAGGTCACCGGCACCGTCGCCGCCCGCGCCGCCGAGCTCGGGGTCGACCGCTTCCACCTCTCGCTGTCGCCACGACGCCGGCATCGCCTCCGCCGTGGTGGTCGCGGAGCGCGACCCGTGATCGAGGCCTTCGACGTCGCCACCGTGCGGGCGGCCGAGGAGCGGGCGATGGCCGGCCTGCCCGAGGGCGCGCTGATGCAGCGGGCCGCCGCGGGCCTCGCTGTCGAGCTGGTGCGCGAGCTGCGCGACCACACCGGCGGCGTCTACGGCCGGCGGGTGGTGCTGCTCGTCGGGCCGGGCGACAACGGCGGCGACGCGCTCTGGGCGGGGGCGCGGCTGCTCGGCGCGCGGCGTGCAGGTGACGGCGGTGCTGACGAGCGGGAGGGTCCACGCCGAGGGCCTGCGCGCCCTGCGCCTCGCCGGCGGGCCGGGTGCTGGGGACCGACGTCGCCGCCGACGGCCGCCGCGGGTGCGGTGCACGGCGCCGACCTCGCGGTCGACGGCCTGCTCGGGATCGGGGGCCGCGGGGGCCTGCGGGAGCGAGCGGCCGCCCTCGCCGAGGTGGCCACGACGACCCGGGTGGTGGCCGTCGACCTGCCGAGCGGGGTGGACCCCGACACCGGGGCGCCACGCCCGGCCCGCACGTGCGGGCCGACGTCACGGTCACGTTCGGCGTGCCGAAGCCGTGCCTCCTCCTGCCGCCGGCGAGCCGGGCGGCGGGCGAGGTGCGGCTGGTCGACCTCGGCCTCGGACTGGCCGGGCGAACCGGCGCTGCGCCGGTTCGAGGGCCGCGACCTGGCCTGGCTCTGGCCGGTTCCGGGCCAGCGACGACGACAAGTACTCCCGCGGCGTCGTGGGGGTGGTCGCCGGCGGGGCGACGTACACCGGCGCGGCCGTGCTCTCCACCGGCGCCGCGGTCCGCACCGGTGCGGGGATGGTCCGCTACCTCGGCCCCGGTGCCGCCACCGACCTGGTGCGTGCCCGCTGGCCGGAGGTCGTCCCCGGTCCGGGGCGGGTGCAGGCCTGGGTGCTCGGCCCGGGCGTCGACCCCGACGACGAGGGCCAGGCCGAGCACGTCCGCGACGGCGCTCGCGGGCGAGGAGCCGTGCCTGGTCGACGCCGGCGCGCTGGCGCTGCTGCCCGAGCTCCTGCGCTCGGGCGACGTGCGGGCACCGCTGCTGCTCACCCCGCACGCCGGCGAGCTGGCGCGGCTGCTCACCGACCTCGGCCACGACACCGCGCGCGACGCCGTCGAGGCCGACCCGCTGACCCACGCCCGGCGCGCGGCCGAGGCGACCGGCGCGACCGTCCTGCTCAAGGGCGCGGTGACGCTGGTCGTCCCGCCGGAGGGGCCGGTGTTCTCGCAGGCGGACGGGCCGCCCTGGCTGGCGACCGCCGGCGCCGGCGACGTGCTGGCCGGGGTCGCGGGCGCGCTGCTCGCCGGCGGCGTCGACCCGGCCGACGCCGGCGCGATGGCGGCGTTCGTCCACGGCCGGGCCGGGGCGATCGCGTCGGGCGGGGGACCGGTGAGCGCCGGCGCGGTGCTCGACGCCGTCCCCGCCGCGATCCGCGAGGTCCTCCGACGCCCCGCCTGAGGACGGGGGCACGCGGGGACTGCCTGACGGACCCCCCGGCGGTGATACGAACCGGCGACCAGCGGCTCGGAAGTCTCCCTGGGTGACATCGGTCTGCGCGAACCGTCTCGCCCCCGGTGAGGACGTCCGGCCCTGCCGGCCCTTCGAGCAGCTCGCCGCCTCCTGCCTCGCGGACCTGGTCCGCGGGTGGACACCGACGCGGTGCGGGCCGAGCTCGACGCCCTGGTCGCGACCTACGCCGTGCCGGGCGCGCAGGTGGGCCGGTCGAGCCGGACGCGCCGTTCCACGCCGGGTCGATCACCAAGGCGCTCACCGGGCTGACGGTGCTCGACGCCGCCCGGCGCGGCGAGATCGACCTGGACGCCCCCTGCTCGGTGCAGGGCGAGGGCCAGTGGGACCACTCGCCGCGCTCGATCCTGGCGCAGACGACCGGGGCGCCGAACCTGCTGCCCGACGACGGCGAGCCGATCGAGGCCTTCGTCGCCCGGACCGCCGCCCTGCCCCCGGTCCACCCGCCGGGGCGGCTGTCGTACTGCAACGCGGGGTGGTCGGCCCTCTCGCGCTGGTGGGCGACCGCCGACGAGCTGCTCGACCAGGCCCGGCTGCACCTGCGCGACGGCGACGGCCTGGTCGACCCCGACGTCGTCCGCGGCGTCCGGGCCCCGGGGGCGCCGATGCCGGGGCCGACCGTGGCGGACGGCTGGGCGCACGGCTGGGCGCTGTGGGACCGCGGCGACCACCGGGCCTTCGGCTGGGCCGGGTTCAGCGGCGGGCACCGGGCGTACCAGCGCTGCTTCCCCGACCACGACGCCGCGCCGGGGCTGGCCGGGCAGTACGGACCGATCGCGCTCGAGGCGGTCGACGACGACACGGTGCGCTTCGACGGCGCGGCGTTCGGCTCGCCGGGTCCTGACCTGCGAGCGGCTCGGCGGCAACACCTTCCCGCGAGCGGTCGCCCCCCGGGGCGATGCCCCTGGCCGGCGCCGATGGCCGCAGCGGCGTCCTGCAGCCGGTACCGCTGGAGCACCCACTTGGGTCCGACGCCCACGTACCGGTGGAACAGCCGCTGCAGCGACCGCGCCGTGGTGCCTGCTCCCGACGCAGCTCGAGGTAGGCGGCGCCCTCGGGTCGGCGCAGGTGGCGTCGACGTCGGGCGGACGAGGTCGATCCAGGACGGGACGCCAGCGGGTAGGTGCGCGTCGTCATCCCCCGACCGTGCCCCCGCCGTCCGACAGCAGGACCCCGAGCCAGGCGCGGACGGCGTCCTGCACCTGCGGGAGCGCCGTGCGCAGCGAGTGGTCGGCCGCCAGCACCACGAGCGCCCGCCCGGGCGCGCCGGGAGGGCAGCCGAACGGGTCGCGGTCGCCCTGCACCACCAGCACCGGGGCCTGCACGGCGTCGAGCTCGGGCAGCCGCGTCTTCTCCGGCGCGGCCCCCGCCGGCAGCAGCGGGAACGCCAGGCAGAGCACGCCGCGGACGTCGGCGAGCAGCGAGGTGCGGCAGGCCACCCGGCCGCCGAACGAGCGGCCGCCCGTCACCAGCGGCAGGTCGGAGCCGGCGCGCAGGTGGGCCAGCACGGCGAGCAGCGCGGCGTCGACCTGACCGGCCGGAGCGGGGAGGCGCCGACCGGCCACCCGGTACGGCTGCTCCACGAGCGCACCGGCGACCCCGACCTCCGCGGCACCGCGGACGGCCGCCAGCAGCGCCGGGTCCTGCACGCCGCCGCCGGCGGAGTGCCCGAGCACGAGGGTCGCGCGGGCCCCGGGGAGCCGGTGGTGGTGCAGCCGGGCCGGACCGTGCGGCGTCGCGACCTGCTCCACCTCGCTCACGACGAGGCCCGGTCGCCGAGCAGCAGCCGGGACGCGGGCCGCGCGAGGTACTCGGGTGCCACGTCCTCGCCGGCACGGGCGCGCTCGGCGTCGCAGCCGCTGCACGGCGGCCTCGCGCACGGCGGGGGCGCCCGGGTCCCCGGCGGCGTCGAGCACCTCCCAGCAGGCGGCCGCGACGTCGTCCGCCTGCGCGCCGACCATCTCCGTCTCCTCGAGGTGCACGACGAGCGACGCGGCGGCCTCGTGCGCCCCGGCGACGTCGCCGCCGGCGAGCAGCGCGCGGGCGCGCTTGGCGCGCGCCTCGAGCGCCGATCCGCGGACCTCGAGCCGGCCGAACGCCTGTTCGGCCTGCTCGTAGGCGGTCCGGGCCTCGTCCGGGCGGCCGAGCGCGAGCAGGACGTCGCCGCGGACGACCAGCGCGAACGACCGCTCCCGCTCCGACGGGCGCGTCCCGCGTCACCTCGATCGCCTCGTCGACCAGCCGCAGGGCCTGCGGCGGCCGGCCGTCGAGGAGCTCGGCCAGCCCGAGCATGGTGAGGGTGTTGGCCTCCAGGCTGCGCAGCCGGACCCGGCGGGCGAGCGCGAGCGCCTCGGTGCCGTGCCGACGCATCTCGTCGGTGCGCCCGAGGATCGCGTCGATCTCGGCGTGCACCGCGAGGTTGGTCCCGAGCGCCTCGGTGTCCTCGATCCGCCGGGTGATCGCGACGGCGTCCTCGACCCAGCGCAGCGCCGCGGCCAGCTCGCCCTGCCCCGCGGCGATGGTGCCGAGGTTCCCCAGCACGACCGCCTCGCGGTAGCGGTGGCCGGACCGCTGGAACACCGGCCGGGCCTGCTCCAGGGCGGCGCGGGCCTCGTCGTACCTGCCCTGCTGGTAGTGCACGGTCGCGGTGCCCACCAGCGCGGTGCCCTCGCCCTCGGCGTCTCCCGCCTCGGCGAACATCCCCCGCGCCAGCGTCACCAGCTCCAGCGCGCGGGGGTAGTCGCCCTCGTTGCCCGCGAGCATGGACAGGTAGCGCCAGGTCTCGGCCTCGGTCCCCCGCAGGCCCGCTCGCTGCGCGATGGCGAGCGCCGCGTGCGAGCTCGTCCTGGGCCGCGTCGCCCTGCGAGGCCCAGGTGAGGGCCTTGCCCGCCCACAGGTGCCCCTGCGCCGCCTGGTCGTCCAGCCCGTCCCGGCCCGCGGTGGCCGCCGCCTCGCGGGCCCACCGGACCGACAGGTCGTAGTCGCTGGAGTCGAACGCCAGCCGCGCCCTGGCCAGGTCGTGGTGCAGCCGGCGGGGCACGTCGACGGCGTCGAGCAGCGCAGCCATCAGGTCGAGGTCCTCGCGCTGGCGGTCGCGCTCGGCCAGGCGGTCGGCGACCTGCTCGCGCTCGCGGAGCAGGTCGAACCGCAGCACCGGGTCGTCCTGCGGCGCGACCAGCAGCCCGCGGCCCAGGAGCCGCAGCGCCTCCTCGGAGGCGTACACCCGCGCCGCCAGCGCGCCCGCCCGCAGGTACCAGCGGGCGGCGGACGGGTCGCCGGCCAGGTCGGTGTGCTCGGCGATGAGCGCGGCGTACTCGTCGACCCGGCCGTGGTGCTCCGTGACCTCGGTGAGCCAGTCGGCGACCAGGGCGTGGTACCCACGTCGGTGCGAGCGCAGCATGCCGTCGTAGGCGACGTCGCGCAGCAGCGCGTGCTTGAACAGGAACTCCTGCGCGGGGTCGAACGCGGAGGTGCCGCGCTGGTGGACGAGCTCGCGGCCACGGAGCCGGTCGAGCACCCCGGCCGACCGGAGCTCGGCGCGCCGTCACCGAGGTGGGCCACCGCGTTGTCCCAGAACACCCGTCCGACGACCGACGCCCGTTGCAGCACAGCGCGTTCGGCCACCTCGAGGCTGTCGAGGCGCGACTGCAGCACCCCCTTCAGGGTGGAGGGCACCCGGACCTGGTCGATCCGGTCCGGGCGCACGTCCCACGCATCGTCGCCGCGCACGACGACGCCTGCGTCGACCAGCCAGGTGACCAGCTCCTCGATGTAGAACGGGTTGCCCTCCGCGCCCTCCACCACGAGGTCGACCAGTGCGCGGGGGACGTCGTGGACGTGCTGCAGCAGCTGGCCCAGCAGCAGCCGGCTCTCCCTGCGCGACAACGGTTCCAGCACTATGCGGGCGTGGTGCCGCAGCCCCTCGCCCCAGTGCGGGCGGCTCTCGAGCAGCGTCGGCCTCGCGGTGGCCACGACCAGCACGGGCGCGCCGGCCAGCACGGGATCGGCGGCGTCCAACCAGGTGAGCGAGGCGTCGTCGGCCCAGTGCAGGTCCTCGAGCAGGACCACCACCGGCGCCACCTGCCCGAGGTGCTCGAGGTAGCGGGCGAGCAGGTCGCTCGCCTCGTCCCGGAGCCCCTGGGGGTCGCGGGGCACCTGCTCGTCGGCGTAGGTGACCTCGAACCCGAGCCACCGCGCGACCACCACCGGCGTCGCGGCGGGTGCGCTCGGACCGCCCGAAGGCCGCGGCGAAACCCTCCTCGCAGCGCTCGAGGACGGTCGCGGGGGAGTCGCTCGCGGCGATGCCGAACCGGGTGGTCACGGCGTCGCGCAGCAGGGCGTGCGGGCGGTTCTGCCCGGAGGGTGACGCGCGGCCGCGGAACCACCAGACCGGGTCCGGCCGCTCCTGCAGCCACGCGTCCAGCTCCCCGAGCAGCCGGGACTTGCCGACGCCGGCGTCGCCGACGAGCGTCGTGATCCGCCAGGACGACTCCTCCACGACGTCGGCCAGGTGCTCCTGCAGGGCCAGCAGCTCGAGGTCGCGCCCGACCGTGCTGGTCTCCACCCCGCCGACGCCGGCCGCCCGTTCCAGCTCGAAGCTCCGAGGCCGCTCGGCGAGGACGACGTAGGCGTCCACCGGCTCGTCGATCCCCTTGAGCCGCAGGCCGGGTCGCGGGTCCAGGCCGAACTGGCCGCGCACCTGGCGCCGGGTGTCCTCGCTGATGAGCACCATGTCCTCGGGGGCCTCGCCCTGCAGGCGGCTGGCCCGGTTCACGGTCGGACCGACGGCCACGAACTCGTGGCCCGGTCGCTCGCCCAGGGTGCTGACCACCACGTCGCCGGTGTCGAGCCCGACCCGCATCCGCAGCCGCTCGCCGAACCGGCGCTCGACGTCGTCGGCCACCTCGCGCAACGACTCGACCATCGCCGTCGCCGCACGGACCGCGCGGACGGCGTCGTCCTCGCGCGAGCGGTGCAGGCCGAACACGGCCATCACGGCGTCGCCGATGAACTTCTCGACCACGCCGTCGTGCTCCTCGATCACCCGCTGCCAGCGCGCGAAGCAGGCGCCGACGACGTCGCGGGTGTCCTCGGCGTCGAGCCGGCGCGACAGCGCCGTGAAGCCGACCAGGTCGGCGAACAGGACGGTGACGAGCTTGCGCTGCTCGCCGAGCCCGGCGGACCGCAGCGCGGACGCTGCGCTCCAGCAGCGGACCGAGCGCGGTGGCGACCACGGCGTCACCGAGGACGGCGCGCTGGGCCTCCAGCGCCGCGATCGCCGCGTCGAGGTCGGCGCCCTCCGTCATGAGCGACACCGTAAGGCCCGCAACGGCGTCCGTGGTCTGGTTCGATACGCCCATGCGGCTGGAGGCGACGGCGACCTCGATGTCCTGGATCCCGTCCGAGATCGTCACCGGTGCCCTGCGCAAGGGCTTCGACCTCGGGCTGACCCACTACGACCCGGTGCCGCCCGACCGGCTCGCCCCGGGCGACGTCGACCGGATGCGCGACGAGGACCTGTTCCGGTTCGGCAACGTGCTGCACGGCCGGGCCGAGGTCGCCGACGGCGTGGTCACCGCCGCCGGGTACGGCGACGGCTCGGGCCTGCGGATCGGGGTCACCCGGCTGCAGGTGGGTCCGCTGGGCGCGACCTTCCGCGCCGGCCGGCTGCCCACCGTGCAGCGGGACCCCGAGGGGATCGGCACGTCCGAGGTCCGGCTCGTGCAGACCGTCGGAGGGCGCACCGGCGCCCCGCTGCCGCGTCCGGTGCCGCACCGCCAGCTGGTGCAGTGGGCCTCACCCGTGGTGTGGACGACGATCGCGCTCACGCTGCGGGCGGACGGCACCAGCGCGGTCGAGCTCACCGGGGCCAGCGGGTTCCCCCGGCACTGGCTCTACGGCACCGACGGCCGGCTGGTGGCCAAGAGCGGCGTCACCGACCAGGCCGGCTGGGTGAAGGACTCCTTCGGCGCGCGGACGCCGTGGGGCGAGCAGGACTCGCCCGCGCTGGTGGTGGAGGCCGAGAGCGACCTCGAGCGGCAGATGTCGCACGACATCATGCGCGGCGGGAACCCGCAGGTGCGCCGGCTGCGGGCGGGCGAGGTGCTGACCCGTCAGGGCGAGCCGGGCGACGAGCTCTACCTCGTCCTGGACGGGATGCTCGAGGTCGACGTCGACGGCACCGCGCTGGCCCAGGTGGGCCCGGGCGCGGTCCTGGGCGAGCGCGCCCTGCTCGAGGGCGGCACCCGCACGTCCACCCTCACCGCCGCCACCAAGGTCGCGGTCGCCGTCGCCCCGCAGGACGCGGTCGACCTCGACCGGCTGCGCACGCTCGCGCAGGACCACCGGCGCGAGGACGGCTGACCCCGGCCCGCCGCGGCCCCTGACGCCCGCCCCGGCGCCCGGGTCCGGGACACTGGGAGCGCCATGACCGCACCCACACCGCTGCCGACGCCCTCCGCCGCGCCCCTGCACCCGGCCGAGGTGGTCGTCGACCTCGGCGCGGTGCGCGACAACGTGGCCACGCTGCGTGCCGCCGCCGGGTCGGCCGCGGTGATGGCGGTGGTCAAGGCCGACGCCTACGGGCACGGGCTCGTCCCGTCCGCGCGCGCGGCGGTCGCCGGGCGGGGCCGGATGGCTGGGCGTGGCCCAGGCCGGGGAGGCCCTCGAGCTGCGGGCGGCCGGCCTGCAGGTGCCCGTCCTGGCGTGGCTCTACGCCCCGGGATCCGACCTCGCTCCGCTGGTGCTCGCCGACGTCGACCTGTCGGTGAGCGCGCCGTGGGCGCTCGACCAGGTGGTCGACGCCGCCCGCCGCACGCGGCCGGGCGGCCCGGGTGCACCTCAAGGTCGACACCGGGCTCGCCCGCGGCGGCAGCACGCGTCGCGGAGTGGGACGGGCTGGTGCGGCGGGCGGCGGCCGCGCAGGCGTCCGGCGAGGTCGAGGTGGTCGGGGTCTGGTCGCACATGGCCAACGCCGACGACCCCGGCCACCCCACCGTCCGCCGCCAGGTCGAGGTCTTCCACGAGGCCGTCGCCTCCGCGGCGCGCGAGGGAGTGCGGCCGCAGCTGCGCCACCTCGCCAACTCCGCGGCCACCCTCACCAGCCCGGACACCCACCTCGACCTGGTGCGCCCCGGCCTGGCGGTCTACGGGCTGTCGCCGGTGCCGCAGCTCGCCGGCCCGGCCGAGCTGGGGCTGCGCCCCGCGATGTCGCTGCGTGCGCGCCTCGCCCTGGTCAAGGACGTGCCTGCGGGACAAGGGGTCTCGTACGCCCACGCCTACACCACACCGGTGCGCCACGACGCTCGGTCTGGTGCCGCTGGGCTACGCCGACGGCGTGCCGCGGCACGCCTCCGGCGCGGGTCCGGTGCAGGTGGGCGGCATCCGCACGTCGGTGGCCGGCCGGGTGTGCATGGACCAGTTCGTCGTCGACCTCGGACCCGGTGCGGGGCAGCACGTCTCGGCCGGCGATCTCGCCGTCCTGTTCGGCGACGGCAGCGACGGCCCCACCGCCCAGGAGTGGGCCGAGGCGGCCGGGACGATCAGCTACGAGGTCGTCACCCGCACCAGCGGCCGGCTCCCGCGCCGGTACACCGGTCTCGAGCGCCGACGAGCCCTCTGGGACAGTGGAGCCGTGACGAGACGGACCTCCCTGATCACGCTGGGCATCGGCCTGGCCGCCGCCGGCGTCGGCGCGGTGGCCGGTGTCGCCGCCGAGCGCCTCGCGGTCGGCCGGCCGGTGCTGCGCCGGCTGCCGCAGGACGAGGACGAGGTCCCGCTGGGCTCGATCCGCGAGGTGCCGGTCGTCGTCACCAGCGACGACGGCACCCAGCTGCACGTCGAGGTCGACGAGCCGGAGGAGCCGGACCCGTACGGCCTGACCGTCGTGCTGAGCCACGGCTACGCCCTGAGCCTGGACTCCTGGCACTACCAGCGCCTCGCCCTGCAGGGCCGCGTCCGCACCGTCTGGTGGGACCAGCGCGGCCACGGCCGCTCCCAGCGCGGGCCGGTCGGGCTCGGCGACGATCGACCAGGTCGGCGCCGACCTCGCGGCCGTGATCGAGGCGACAGCGCCCACCGGGCCGCTGGTGCTCGTGGGCCACTCGATGGGCGGCATGACGGTGATGTCGCTGGCTGCCCGCCACCCGGAGCTGTTCCGCGAGCGCGTCGTCGGCATCGGCCTGGTCTCCACCAGCTCCGGCGGCCTCGCCGACACCGACCTCGGCCTGCGCGGCTTCGGCACGGCGCTGCGCCGGCTGGCACCAGGGGCGCTGCGGGTGCTCGCGCGCCAGCCCGGGCTCGTGCAGCGCACCCGGCGCATCGGCAGCGACCTCGAGGAGGTCATCGTCAAGCGGTGGTCGTACGCGTCGCCGGTGAGCGAGGAGCTGCTCGACTTCACCGCGCGGATGATCGCCGCCACCCGGATCGAGGTGGTCTCGGACTTCCTGCCCGAGTTCGGCAACCACGACAAGCGCGAGGCGCTCGCGGCGCTGGTCGACCTCGAGAGCCTGGTCCTCACCGGCGACCACGACCTGATGATCCCGCAGGAGCACAGCGAGGTGATCGCCGCGGCGCTGCCACGCGCCGACTTCGCGGTGGTGCGCGACGCCGGCCACCTGGTGATGCTCGAGCACCCCGAGGTGGTCACGCCCCACGTGGTCGCGCTGCTGCACCGCGTCCGCGAGAAGCTCTCCACCGGAACGGCCGCCACCCCGCTGCGCGCACGGCAGCCCCGCAAGGTGCGGCGCCCCCGGCGCACCCGGGCGGCCCGCGGGTGAGCGCAGCGGTGCGGCTGGTGGCGCCCGACCCGGGCGCGGCCGCCGACCTCGGCGAGCGCCTGGCCGCTCTGCTGCGGCCCGGCGACCTGGTGCTGCTCACCGGCCCGCTCGGCGCGGGCAAGACCACGCTCGCGGCAGGGATCGGCCGCGGGCTCGGCGTGCGCGGGCGCGTCACCTCGCCGACCTTCGTCATCGCCCGCGAGCACCCCTCGCTCGGCGACGGCCCCGCCCTCGTGCACGTCGACGCCTACCGGCTCGGCGGGGTCGACGAGGTCGAGGGCCTCGACCTCGAGTCGTCCCTGGACGAGGTGGTGACCCTGGTGGAGTGGGGGACCGGCCTGGTCGAGGACCTCGCCGGCGACCGGCTCGAGGTGGTGATCTCCCGCCCGGAGGGGATCGCGGCCGGCGCAGGACGACCTCGACGGCGACGTGCCCCGTGAGATCGTCGTCTCGGGTATCGGCACCCGTTGGGACGCAGTCGATCTCACCGTCGCTCGCCGCGCCTGCTGCTGACGCCTCGCCCACCTCCTAGGATCGCCCTCGTGCTCCTGCTCGCGATCGACACGTCCGCCGCGGTGACGGCGGCGGTCCACGACGGCTCGGCCGTCCTGGCCCGCGAGCTCGTCCACGACCCCCGCCACCACGCGGAGCTGCTGGTGCCGATGGTGGAGCGGGTGCTCGCCGACGCGGGGGTCGAGCGGTCGCAGCTCACGGATGTGGTCGCCGGACGCGGGCCCGGCCCGTTCACCGGGCTCCGGGTGGGCCTGGTGACGGCCCGCACCCTCGGGCTCGCGCTCGGCGTCCCGGTCCACGGGGTCGGCAGCCTCGACGCTCTGGCCCAGCAGGTGGTCGACGCCGGGCTGGCGGCCGAGGGCGAGACGTTCGTCGTGGCCACGGACGCCCGCCGGCGCGAGGTCTACTGGGCGCGCTACGAGCACCGCGGCCTCGCGGTCCCGCTGGACGGACCGCGGGTCGACCGACCTGCCGACGTCCCGGTCGAGGGTCATCGGGTGCACGGACGCGGCGCCCTGCTGCACGCCGACGTCCTCGGCGCGCCGCCGGCCGGTCCGCTCGACCCCGACGCCGGAGCGCTCGCGACGGTGGCCGTCCGCCTGCTGGCCGCCGGGGAGGACCTCGGCTCCACCGCGCCGCTGTACCTGCGCAGGCCCGACGCCGTGCCGTCGGCGAGCACGAAGAGCGTCCTGCCGCGGTGAGCGACGCGTCCCCGGTCGGTCTGCGGCCGCTGCGCTGGTGGGACGTCCCCGCGGTGCACGCGCTCGAGGCGCGGCTGTTCGACCCCGACCAGTGGTCGCCCGAGGTGTTCTGGTCCGAGCTGGCCGCCGGCCGCTGGTACGTGGTGGCCGAGGACGCGGAGGACGCCGAGGACGCCGAGCAGGTCGTCGGCTACGCGGGCCTGGCGGTCAACGGCGCAGAGGCCGACGTGCAGACCGTGGCCGTGTCGCCCGACGCGCAGGGCCGCGGTCTCGGCCGGCTGCTGCTCGACGCCCTCGTCGCCGAGGCCGCCCGCCAGGGGGCGACCAGCGTCCTGCTGGAGGTGCGGGCCGACAACCCGGCCGCGATCCGGCTCTACGAGCGCACCGGCTTCGAGCGGATCGCGCTGCGCCGCAGGTACTACCAGCCCGGCGACATCGACGCCCACGTGATGCGCCTGCGGCCGGTTCCCGCAGCGCAGGACGACGCTCGTAGGGTGCTGGGGTGAACGACGGCCCCCTGGTGCTCGGCATCGAGACCTCCTGCGACGAGACCGGTGTCGGTCTCGTGCGCGGCGGTGAGCTGCTGGTCGACACGGTCGCGAGCAGCGTCGAGGAGCACGCCCGGTTCGGCGGCGTCGTGCCCGAGGTCGCCAGCCGGGCGCACCTGGAGGCGATGGTGCCGACGATCGAGCGGGCCTGCCGCGACGCCGGCGTGCGGCTGTCCGACGTCGACGCGGTCGCCGTGACCAGCGGCCCCGGCCTGGCCGGTGCGCTGCTGGTGGGCGTGGCCGCGGCCAAGGCGCTCGCCTACGGGCTCGGCCGCCCGCTGTACGGCGTCAACCACCTGGCCGCGCACGTGGCGGTCGACACCCTCGAGCACGGCCCGCTGCCGGAGCCGTCGATGGCGCTGCTGGTCTCCGGCGGCCACTCCTCGCTGCTGCTGGTGCCGGACGTCACCCACGACATCCGGCCGCTCGGCTCCACCATCGACGACGCCGCGGGCGAGGCGTTCGACAAGGTCGCCCGGCTGCTCGGCCTGCCGTTCCCCGGCGGCCCGCACGTCGACCGGGTGGCCCGCGACGGCGACGCCCGACGCGATCGCGTTCCCGCGCGGGCTCTCGTCGGCGCCGCGACATGGAGCGGCACCGCTACGACGTGTCGTTCTCGGGGCTGAAGACGGCGGTGGCGCGCTGGGTCGAGCAGCGCCGGGCCGACGGCCAGGACGTGCCCGTCGCCGACGTCGCGGCCTCGTTCCAGGAGGCGGTGGTCGACGTCCTCACCCGCAAGGCGGTGCTCGCCTGCCGCGAGAACGAGGTCGGGACGCTGCTCGTCGGCGGCGGGGTGGCCGCCAACTCGCGGCTGCGGGCGATGGCCGAGGAGCGCTGTGCCGCAGCGGGTATCACCCTGCGCATCCCGCGCCCGGGACTGTGCACCGACAACGGGGCGATGGTGGCGGCGCTGGGGGCGCTGATGGTGGCAGGTGGTCGCGAGCCGTCCGCGCTCGACCTGCCCGCCGACTCCTCGATGCCGGTGGAGCTGGTGCAGGCGTGAGGGCCCGCCCTGCCGCCGAGTGTGATCGCCGTGCGCGACACGCCGGCGCGTCGCGCGTGCGGATCACACTCGCGGTCGATGGGGGTAGCGGCTGCGCGCTGGTGGCGTGCTCGCAGCCGCCGACGGCGCCGCCGACCTCGACCGGCGCGGCGAGCACGACGAGCGCGACCCCGTCGCCGACGCCGACCCCGGAGCCGCTGGCCTGGGGACCCACCGAGGACGAGCTCGCGCAGGCCCGCGAGACCGTGGCGGGCTGGACCCCGGAGCAGCTGGCCGGCGGCGTGCTCGTGCCGCGCTACGACGGCACCGACCCCGCGACGCCCGCGGCCCTGGTCCGCGAGCTGCACCTGGCCGGCGTGATCGTGATGGGCGACAACGTGGTCGACGCCGAGCAGGTCACCGCCACCGCGGCCGCGGTGCAGCAGGCGGCGGCCGACGACGGCCGCACCTGGCCCGCCGTCGTGACCGTCGACCAGGAGGGCGGGGTGGTGGCGCGGCTGAAGAGCCCCGTCGCCACCGACTTCCCGACCTTCATGTCGGCCGGCGCGGCCGATCGCCGGCGGCCGGGCCCGTGGTGACGAGGCCGGCCGCGGCCGCGGTCGTCACCGAGGCCGCGTCGGCCACCGCGCTGCAGCTGCGCGGGCTCGGGTTCACCTGGGTGTTCGCGCCCGACGCCGACGTCACGATCGGCCCGCAGGACCCCACGATCGGCTCGCGCTCGCCCTCGGACGACCCCGGCCTGGTGGCGGCCGCGGTCACGCGCGGCGGTGCAGGGGTACGACGCGCGTCGGGCATCGTCGCGGTGGCCAAGCACTACCCGGGCCACGGGTCGGTGCCGGCCGACAGCCACGAGACGCTGCCCGGTGCAGCCCGCCACGATCGAGGAGCTGCGGGCCCGCGACCTGCTGCCGTTCGTCGCGGCGGCCGCAGGCCGGCGTCCCCGCGCGTGATGATGAGCCACATCGCCACCGACGCGTTCGACCCCGGGTACCCGTCGTCGATGTCCCCGAAGGCCTACGCGTCGCTGCGCACCGACGCCGGGTTCGACGGCCTCGCCGTCACCGACGCCCAGGACATGGGCGCGATCACCGACGGAGTACGGCAGCGGGGGCGCCGCGGTGACGGCGCTCGCGGCCGGCGCCGACGTCCTGCTGATGCCGCTCGACCTGCGCGCCGCGCACACCGCGGTCGTCACCGCGCTCGGTGACGGGCAGCCTGCCGCGCGAGCGGGTCGAGGACGCCGCGGCGAAGGTGGTCGCCGTCCAGACCTGGCAGGCGCGGGTCGCGGGCGGAGGTGCGCGGTCCCGGACGACGCGACGACGCGCGCCGACGCCGCCTCGCGCGGCGCTGTCGGCCGCCGCGGTCACGCGTCGTCGACGGCGCCTGCGACCGGCGGCTGCGCCGCGGACGGCTTCGTGGTCGGCGGGCGGCACCGACACCGACCAGGCGCGGTTGCGCGCGGCCGCCGAGCGCGCGGGGGTGCCGACCGGGCTCCGGGCCGCACGGTCCGGCTGCTGGGGGGCTCGGCCGGCGGGCGGCGGCGACGTCGTGGTCTCGCTCGACGTGCCCTACGTGCTCGAGAGGGCGCGCGGGCGGCACGGCGACGCTGGCCCTGTTCGGGCGCGACGCGACGGTGCGTTCGACGCCCTGGTGGCGGTGCTCACCGGGGCGTCCGCCCCTCAGGGCGCGCTGCCGGTCTCCATCGGCCGGACCACCAGCACCGACTGCTGACCCGCCATCCGGGTCAGCACCACCGTGGCCTCCTGGCTGCCGGACAGCCGCAGCTGCCGGCGCAGCTGGGCCGGCTCGACCGCCGTGCCGCGCTTCTTGATCGTCAGCACGCCGACGTCGCGGTCGCGCAGGTAGGTGCGCAACCGCTTGAGCCCGAACGGCATCACGTCGAGCACCTGGTAGCTGCGCGCCAGCGGGCCGGTGACGGGGGAGTCGGAGGTGACGTAGGCGATCGTGCGGTCGACCAGCCGGCCCTGCACCGCCTGCGCGACGAGCCCGACCAGGCCGGCCCGGATCACCGCGCCGTCGGGCTCGTGCAGGTAGGCGCCCACCGCGCCGACCTCGGGCGCGGCCTCGGTGCCGGTGCCGTCGACCACGACGGCGGACGTGCCGCCCCCGGTGGTCATGACGACGGCCGAGCGGCGCACGTGCTGGCGGGCGACCAGGCCGAACCACAGCCCGGCCTCCACGACGTCGCCGTCGACCGAGACCCACTGCGCCTCGGCGTCGTCCGGGACCAGGTCGTGCCGGATCCCCGGCGCCACCTTGACCCCGACGGCCGGCAGCCGGCGGGCCAGATCGAGCACGAACGACAGCGGGGGGCTCGCGTGCCGGGGGTCGAGCACCCGCGCGCCGGTGGCGGTGCGGCGGGCGGGGTCGAGGAAGGCGCCGCCGATCCCGGTGAGGTCGGTGGTGGTGGCGTCCTCGTGCCGCACCTGCGTGCCCTCGAAGTGCCGCAGGTTCACCGTGGCCACCGCGGCGGTCACCTCGTCGCGCTCGACGGCGACCACCTCGCGGTCGAGACCGGCCAGGGCCATCGCGTCGCCGCCGATGCCGCAGCCGAGGTCGGCGACGCGCTCCACGCCCGCGCCGACGAACCGCTGCGCGTGCCGGGCGGCGACCTCGAGCCGGGTGGCCTGCTCCAGGCCGTCGGCGGTGAACAGCATCCGGGACGCGAACGGGCCGAACTTGCCCCGGGCCCGCTCGCGCAGCCGCGACTGGGTCAGCGCCGCCGCCACCAGCCCGGGGTCGACCCCGCCCGCCCGCAGCCGCTCGCTGAGCGCCGGCACCGCGGCCTCGTCGTAGGGCGGCAGGGCGTCGAGCAGCCGCCACCCCTCCGGCGTCAGCAGCGCCGCCACGCCCTCGGTGTCCACCCGGCGATCCAACCAGCCCGGGGGGCCGCTGGCACTCGCGTCGACCGAGTGCTAGTTTCGTCCTGGCACTCTCCCCAGGAGGGTGCCAGCGCCCGAGGCGACCGGCACCCGCGACGACGGCCGCCACCGGGCACCACCGTCCTAAGTGAGAACCCTGCGATCTGCGAAGGGGAGGTCCGCCCGTGTCGGTCTCCATCAAGCCGCTCGAGGACCGGATCGTCGTCAAGGCCGTCGAGGCCGAGCAGACGACCGCGTCCGGTCTGGTCATCCCGGACACCGCGAAGGAGAAGCCCCAGGAGGGCGAGGTCCTCGCGGTCGGCCCGGGCCGCATCGACGACAACGGCAACCGCGTGCCGCTCGACGTCGCCGTCGGCGACAAGGTCATCTACAGCAAGTACGGCGGTACCGAGGTCAAGTACGGCGGCGAGGAGCTGCTGATCCTGTCGGCCCGCGACGTCCTGGCGATCGTCCAGGCCTGACCGGCCGCAGCACGACCCCGCACCACCTGACGCGCCCCGGACGTCCTGCCGCCAGACGGCCGGGCACCGGGGCGTCGTCGCACCCGCACCTGCAATCCGCACGACCCCTGCACCCCCCCGCACCACCACTGACATCGAGAGGCAACGAACCCACATGGCCAAGACCCTGGAGTTCGACGACAACGCCCGCCGCGCGCTCGAGCGCGGCGTCGACGCGCTCGCGAACGCGGTCAAGGTGACGCTCGGCCCGAAGGGCCGCAACGTCGTCATCGACAAGAAGTGGGGCGCCCCCACCATCACCAACGACGGCGTGACCATCGCCCGTGAGGTGGAGCTGGACGACCCGTACGAGAACCTCGGCGCCCAGCTCGCGAAGGAGGTCGCCACCAAGACCAACGACGTCGCCGGTGACGGCACCACCACCGCCACCGTGCTGGCCCAGGCCCTGGTGCACGAGGGCCTGCGCAACGTCGCCGCCGGCGCCTCGCCCACCGGCCTGAACCGGGGCATCGCCAAGGCCGTCGAGGCCGTCTCCCAGGCGCTGCTCGACCAGGCGCGCGAGGTCGACGGCAAGGACGACATCGCCCACGTCGCCGCCATCTCCTCCCAGGACCGCGGCATCGGCGAGCTCATCGCCGACGCGTTCGACAAGGTCGGCAAGGACGGCGTCATCACCGTCGAGGAGTCCTCGACCACCGCGATGGAGCTCGACTTCACCGAGGGCCTGCAGTTCGACAAGGGCTACCTGTCGCCGTACTTCGTCACCGACGCCGAGCGGATGGAGTGCCGTCCTGGAGGACGCCTACGTCCTGATCCACCAGGGCAAGATCTCCTCGGTGCAGGACCTCCTGCCGCTGCTCGAGAAGGTCCTGCAGACGTCCAAGCCGCTGTTCATCGTGGCCGAGGACGTCGAGGGCGAGGCGCTGTCGACCCTGGTCGTGAACAAGATCCGCGGCACCTTCACCGCCGCGGCCGTCAAGGCTCCCGGCTTCGGCGACCGCCGCAAGGCGATGCTCGAGGACATGGCCGTGCTCACCGGCGGCCAGGTCGTCACCCCCGACGTCGGCCTCAAGCTCGACCAGGTCGGCCTCGAGGTGCTCGGCACCGCCCGCCGGATCGTGGTCACCAAGGACGACACCACCGTCGTCGAGGGCGACTGGCGACCGCGAGGCCGTCGAGGCGCGGATGGCGCAGATCAAGAACGAGATCGAGCGCACCGACTCGGACTGGGACCGCGAGAAGCTGCAGGAGCGGCTGGCCAAGATGGCCGGCGGCGTCTGCGTGATCAAGGTCGGCGCCGCCACCGAGGTGGAGCTGAAGGAGAAGAAGCACCGGATCGAGGACGCCGTGTCCGCGACCCGGGCCGCGATCGAGGAGGGCATCGTCGCCGGCGGCGGCGCCGCCCTCGTCCAGGCCTCCAAGGTGATCAAGGACCTCGACCTCACCGGTGACGAGGCGACCGGCGCGCAGATCGTGTTCAAGAGCGTCGTCGAGCCGCTGCGCTGGATCGCCGAGAACGCCGGCCTCCAGGGCTACGTCGTGGTCGAGAAGGTCCGCGACCTCCCGGCCGGCCAGGGCCTGGACGCCGCCACCGGCGAGTACGTCGACCTGGTCGCCGCGGGCGTCATCGACCCGGTCAAGGTCACCCGTTCCGCCCTGCGCAACGCGGCGTCGATCGCCTCCATGGTCCTCACCACCGACACCCTGGTGGTGGAGAAGAAGGAGATCGAGCCGGAGGCCCCCGCGGGCCACGGCCACGGTCACGGCCACTGATCACGGTTCACCGAGCCCACCCGCTCACGACGAAGGGCCGGTCCCCCACGGGGGACCGGCCCTTCGTCGTCTGTGCAGTACCGCTGTGCTGGCCGTCGGGTGCTGCGTCGTGCTCCGGCGATGGCTGGACCGGGTCCGGACGCAGCGCCCCCGAGGCCTGCGTGACCGCTGGTCAGCCTGTCTGCGTCAGCTCCGGCAGCGGCCGACCGGCCAGGATCGCCTCGCGGTCGTCCTCGGTCAGCCCGCCCCACACGCCGTACGGCTCGCGCACGCGCAGGGCGTGCTCGCGGCACTGGCGGATCACGGGGCAGGTGGCGCACACGGCCTGGGCCGCGGCGTCGCGGTTGCGGCGGCGCGGTCCGCGCTCGCCCTCGGGGTGGAAGAACTGCTCGTCGCCCACCGCGCGGCAGGCACCCTTGTACTGCCACTCCCACAGGTCGGCCACCGGTCCGGGCAGTCGTGAGATCTCAGCCATCACACTTCTCTTCTCGTCAGATGCGGTCGGCGCGCTCGACACGTTCCCTCGAGGAGGGCGCCGGGATCCGTTCGACGCGGAACGGACATCCGGAACCTACAACCGTTTCAGAGGTTGTTCAAGACTGGTTCGCAAAGTTGTTCAGCGTGGCGCCTCGAACGTGCGTCAGAGGTTGTTCAGCACCGCGCCACGCCGCAGACCGGGCCGAATGGCGCGCGGCGCGCCGGGGACGCACACTGACGCGGTGAGGAGGGGCTCGTGAGGCGTCCGGGACGTGCGGTCCAGACGGCCGCCGCCGACGACGAGCACGCCTGATGCCGACACTGAAGGTCGCTGCCGTCGCCCGCCGCCTCGGCGTCGCTCCGGCCACGCTGCGCACCTGGTCGCGTCGGTACGGCCTCGGCCCCTCCGCCCACGTCGCCGGCTCGCACCGGCAGTACACCTCCGGCGACGTGATGCGCCTGGTGGTGATGCGCCGGCTGACCCTCGAGGGCGTGGCGCCCGCCGACGCCGCCCGGGTGGCGCTGGAGACCGCGGTCGACGGCAGCGCCGAGGTGCCCTCGACCATCACGCCGATGGAGGGGCTCGCGCTGCTCGGCGGCGGCCCCACGACCCCGCTGCGCGAGGTCGTGCACGAGCTCGCGACCGCCGGCCAGGCGATGGACAGCCCGACCTGCGCCGCGCTCGTGCGCGACGCGCTGGCCGCGCACGGCGTCATCGGCACCTGGACGCAGGTGCTCCAGCCCGTGCTGGCCGACGCCGGGCGCCGCTTCGCCGACACCGGTCAGGGGATCGACGTCGAGCACGTGCTCAGCACGGTGGTCGTCGGCGAGCTGCTGCGCGCCACCGCCCTGGTGCCCGGGGAGCCGGCCGCGCTGCTGGCCTGCGCCCCGGACGAGGACCACTGGCTGCCCGTGCTCGCCCTGTCCGCCGCGCTCGCCGAGGTCGGCGTCGGCAGCCGGGTGCTCGGGCCAGGCGATGCCGACCCGGGCGCTCGCCGACGCGCTGCGGCGCACCACGCCCCGGGTCGCGGTGGTGCTCGCGCTCCTGGCCGCCGCAGGACGACCCGCTGCCCGAGCTGCGGGAGGCCTCGCCGGGGACCCGGCTGTTCGCCGCCGGGCCCGGCTGGGGTCACGCCCACCCGGGCGTGGGCCTGCTCGTCTCGCTGCCCGACGCGGTCGCCGAGGTCACCCGGTACCTCTCCGCTCCGCGCACCTGAGCGGCGGTGGCGGGGCCATACTGGGCCGGGTCGCCGGTTCCGGGACCGAAGCGCTCAGGTCGGGCCGCCCGGGTGCCGATGCACCACCCACGGCGGAGCACCTCATCGGTTCCGCCCCACCTGCTCCACGGCTCCGCGCACCCGTGCGGGGCCGCCACGGTCGAGGATGGTGACATGTCCACGGTGCTGGTCTGCGACGACTCCGGCACGGTCCGCGAGTCGCTCAAGCGCGCGATCTCACCCGTTCCCGGGGTGACCCGCGTCATCACCGCCAGCAGCGGCGAGGAGTGCCTGGCCCGTTGGCCGGTCGAGCGCCCGTCGGTGGTGCTGATGGACGTGCGGATGCCCGGGCTCGGCGGCGTGGAGAGCACCCGCCAGCTGGTGGAGCGCCACCCCGAGGCCAACGTGATCATGCTGGTCGGCCCCGAGGACGGCGACGGCGTGACCCGTGCGGTCAGCGGCGGTGCCCGCGGCTACGTGGCCAAGGACGCCGCCCGCGAGGAGCTGTCCGCCGCGGTGCTGCACGTCATCACCGAGGGCCGCCGCCCGCAGGGACCGACCCCGACCGGCACCACGCCGGCCACCAAGGCCCCCGAGCTGACCGAGCGCGAGGTGCAGGTCCTCACCGGCATGAGCCGCGGGCGCAGCAACGCCGAGATCGGCCGCGAGCTGTTCCTGTCCGAGGACACCGTCAAGACCCACGCGCGCCGGCTGTTCCGCAAGCTCGGTGCCGCCGACCGCGCCCAGGCGGTCGCTCTCGGCTACCGCGCCGGGCTCGTCCGGTAGCGGTCCGCTAGGCCGTCCGGGGGAGGCCCCGGCTCGACAACCCACGTCGCCCCTGGTCACCATGTCTGCCGGCCGGGGGCGTCGGACGTCCCCGCGCGGTCGCGCGACGACGGAGACGACGAGGAGACCCACGGTGGCCTTCGGCATCACGGACGGGCAGGGCGGCGTAACGCCGCCCGACCCCGACGCGATGGCACCTGCGGGAGCGAGCGCGCTGCACCGTGCCGCCGTCCGCGCCCTCACCGGGGACCCGCAGTCCGTCGACGACCTGCTGCGCTCGGTCCGGTCCCTGGTGTTCCGGTACTGCCGGGCGCGCCTGGGGTCGCTGCCGGGCGCTGAGCAGGCCGCGGAGGACGCGGCGCAGGAGGTGTGCCTGACCGTGCTCGGCGCCCTCCCCACGTACCGCGAGACCGGACGCCCGTTCGAGGCGTTCGTCTACACCGTCGCCTCCCGCCGGGTCGCCGACGCGATGCGCGCCTCGTACCGCGCGCCCGTCAGCGTCGAGCAGGTGCCCGACGACGTGGACGGCGGACCCACCCCCGAGGCCGCCGTGCTGCGCCTGGCCGACGCCGACCGCGCCCGCGACCTGCTCGCCCTGCTGCCCGACCCGCAGCGCGAGCTGCTGACGCTGCGGGTGGCCGTCGGGATGTCGGCCGAGGAGGTCGGCCACGCCCTCGGCATGACCCCCGGCGCCGTCCGGGTGGCCCAGCACCGCGCCCTGAACAAGCTGCGCGACCTGGCCGGGGAGGCGTCGTGAACGACGTCCGCCCCGTCCTGCGCGACGACCTGCTGCTCGACCGGCTCGCCCTCGGCGAGCGGCCCGACGACGCCGGCACGGTCGAGGACCTGCTGCTCGCGCTGCGGGCCGACAGCCTGCTGGCCGTCCCGCTGCCCGAGCCCGACGCCGAGCCTGCTGCGCCGGCCGGCGTCCCTGCGCCCCGGGTGGTCCGCCTGCGCAGCACCTTCGCCGGTGCCCTGGTCGCCGCCGCCGTGGTCGCCGGCACCTGCGGTGTCGCCGCCGCCGCCACGGGCGACCCGCTCGCCGGGCCTGCACGGCGTCCGCGACGCCGTGCTGGTGGTCGCCAGCGCCGAGGGCCGACCGCCGCTGATGCGCTCGGAGACCGGTGCCGCGCTGCACGACCGGATCGAGCAGCTCGCGGCGTCTGGTCGCCGCCGGTCGCGACGAGGAGGCCGCGGCGCTGCTCGCCAGGTGATGGCGGGCCTGCCCGGCGTGCCGGTGGCCGAGCACGAGCTGCTGCTGGCCGAGATCGACGCCACCGTGCCGGGAAGGCGAGGCGGGTGGTCAGGCCGCGACCGCGGGCGCCCGGCGGTTCGTCCCCGGCCCGCCCGGGGGCGCCGGCACGTCGCCCGGCTCGGGTCCGCGGCCGCCCCGGACGACGAGGCAGGCCACGACAAGCCGTCCCGCACCGACCAAGCCCGGCAAGGGCACCCCGGTGCTCACCGACGTCGCCGGACCGCGCCGCCCCGTCCGGCGGCGACCACGGTGCCACCGACCGCGACGACGCCACCCGAGCCGACCGACCGCCCCGCCGACCACGACCCCGCCGACCACGACCGCCGCCGACCACGAGCGCCGGCTACGCCCGCCGCCGCCCACGTCGACCGAGCCCGGGCCGCGGCACCGGCTCGCCCACCGCCCCGGGCAACCCGTCCAAGCCGCCGAAGCCGACCAAGCCGCCGAAGGGCGGCGAGGCGGACCGTCGTCGACGACGTCCTGACCGGCTCGCGCCCCCGGATACCATGGGCCGGGTGACGAGCACCCCGCACGACCCGTTCGGCTTCGTCGGCCTGACCTTCGACGACGTCCTGCTGCTGCCGGGGGCGAGCGACGTCAACCCGGCCCTGGCCGACACCGCCACCCGGGCCTCGCGCCGGGTCGAGCTCAACGTCCCGCTGCTGTCCAGCGCGATGGACACCGTCACCGAGTCGCGGATGGCGATCGCGATGGCCCGCCAGGGCGGGCTCGGCGTGCTGCACCGCAACCTGTCGATCGAGGACCAGGCGCACCAGGTCGACGTCGTGAAGCGGTCCGAGGCCGGGATGGTCTCCGACCCGGTCACCACGTCGCCGGACGCCACCCTCGCCGAGGTCGACGCCCTGTGCGGGCAGTACCGCATCTCCGGCCTGCCGGTGGTCGACGCCGACGGCGTGCTCGTCGGCATCGTCACCAACCGCGACCTGCGCTGGGAGAGCGACCTGTCCCGCCGGGTCGACGAGGTGATGACCCGGATGCCGCTGGTCACCGCGCCGGTCGGCGTGGAGTCCGACGAGGCGATGCGGCTGCTGCGCGAGCACAAGATCGAGAAGCTCCCGCTGGTCGACGGCAACGGCCGGCTCCAGGGGCTCATCACGGTCAAGGACTTCACCAAGAGCGAGCAGTACCCGCTGGCCACCAAGGACCCCGCCGGCCGGCTGCGCGTCGGTGCGGCGATCGGCTTCTTCGACGACGGCTGGAAGCGCGCGATGTCGCTGGTCGAGGCCGGCGTCGACGTCCTGGTCGTCGACACCGCCAACGGCGAGTCCCGCGGCGTGGTCGACATGATCCGCCGGCTCAAGGCCGACCCCGCCGCCCGCGAGGTCGACGTCGTCGGCGGCAACGTGGCCACCCGCGCGGGCGCCCAGGCGCTGGTCGACGCCGGCGCCGACGGCGTCAAGGTCGGCGTCGGGCCCGGCTCGATCTGCACCACCCGCGTGGTCGCCGGTGTGGGCGTCCCGCAGGTCACCGCGATCCACGAGGCCGCGCAGGCCTGCCGCGAGGCGGGCGTGCCGGTGATCGGCGACGGCGGCCTGCAGTACTCCGGCGACATCGCCAAGGCCCTGGTGGCCGGTGCCGACACCGTGATGCTCGGCTCGCTCCTGGCCGGCTGCGACGAGAGCCCGGGCGACCTGGTCTTCATCAACGGCAAGCAGTACAAGTCCTACCGGGGCATGGGCTCGCTCGGCGCGGCCCAGTCGCGCGGGCGCGGGCAGTCCTACTCCAAGGACCGCTACTTCCAGGGCGGCGTCACCGACGACGCGTTCATCGCCGAGGGCATCGAGGGACAGGTGCCCTACCGCGGCCCGCTGCGGGCCGTGGCGCACCAGCTCGTCGGCGGTCTGCGCCAGTCGATGATGTACGTGGGGGCGCAGACGGTCCCGGAGCTGAAGAGCCGCGGGAAGTTCGTCCGGATCACCTCTGCCGGGCTGAAGGAGTCGCACCCCCACGACATCCAGATGACCGTCGAGGCCCCCAACTACACCGCCCGATAGCCTTCCCGGGTGACGCGAGATCGAGATCGGCCGCGGCAAGCGGGGACGTCGGGCCTACTCCTTCGACGACGTCGCCATCGTCCCGAGCAGGCGCACGCGCGACCCCGAGGACGTCTCGGTCACCTGGCAGATCGACGCCTACCACTTCGAGCTGCCGGTGGTCGCGGCCCCGATGGACTCGGTGATGTCGCCCGCCACCGCGATCGCGCTCGGCCGCCTCGGCGGGCTGGGCGTGCTCGACCTCGAGGGCCTGTGGACGCGGTACGAGGACCCCGAGCCGCTGCTGGCCGAGATCGCCTCCCTCGACGCCCCCGGCGCCACCCGGCGGATGCAGGAGCTCTACGCGGCCGACATCGTCCCGGAGCTGATCGTCGAGCGGCTGCGCGAGGTGCGCGAGGCCGGGGTCACCGTGGCCGGCGCGCTCTCGCCGCAGCGCACCCAGCAGCTGTGGAAGACCGTGGTCGACGCCGGCACCGACCTGTTCGTCATCCGCGGCACCACGGTCTCGGCCGAGCACGTCAGCGGCCAGGCGGAGCCGTTGAACCTCAAGCGGTTCATCTACGAGCTCGACGTCCCGGTCGTGGTCGGCGGGTGCGCCACCTACACCGCGGCCCTGCACCTCATGCGCACCGGCGCGGCCGGCGTGCTGGTCGGGTTCGGCGGCGGCGCCGCGCACACCACCCGCACCACCCTCGGCATCCACGCGCCGATGGCCTCGGCCGTCGCCGACGTCTCGGCCGCGCGCCGCGACTACATGGACGAGTCCGGCGGCCGCTACGTGCACGTGATCGCCGACGGCGGCGTGGGCCGCTCCGGCGACCTGGTGAAGGCGATCGCCTGCGGCGCCGACGCCGTGATGCTCGGCGCCGCGCTGGCTCGCGCCACCGAGGCTCCCGGACGCGGCTGGCACTGGGGGCCGGAGGCGCACCACCAGCAGCTGCCGCGCGGCGAGCGGGTGCAGGTGGGCACCGTCGCGGCGCTGGAGGAGATCCTGCTCGGTCCCGGCCGGGTGGCCGACGGCACCACGAACCTGATCGGCGCGCTGCGCCGTGCGATGGCGACCACGGGCTACTCCGACCTCAAGGAGCTCCAGCGCGTCGAGGTCGTCGTGTCCCCGTACCAGCCGGCGTGATGGCGCGCGTGACGAAGAAACCGGCCGGAGGGCCGCTGCCCGGCCGCCTCGGCCCCGCCGAGCGGGTCTCGGCGCTGCGGGAGATGGCGGCCGAGGAGGTCGACGTCCTCGTCGTCGGCGGCGGGGTCGTCGGCGCCGGGGCGGCCCTCGACGCCGCGACCCGCGGGCTCAGCGTCGCGCTGGTCGAGGCCCGCGACTGGGCCAGCGGCACGTCGTCGCGCTCGTCCAAGCTGATCCACGGCGGGCTGCGCTACCTGGAGATGCTCGACTTCCGGCTGGTGCGGGAGGCGTTGCGCGAGAGGGGTCTGCTGCTGCAGCGGCTCGCGCCGCACCTCGTCCACCCGATCCCGTTCGTGTACCCGCTCAAGGGGCGCCTCTGGGAGAGGCCCTACGTCACAGCGGGTCTCACGCTGTACGACGCGATGGCCGGCCTGGCGCCGGGGTCGCGCGGCGTCCCGATGCACGAGCAGCTCACGCGGCGTCAGGCGCTGCGCGAGGTGCCCGCCCTGCGCAAGGACGCCCTGGTCGGCGCCGTCCGGTACCACGACGCCGGCGTCGACGACGCCCGGCACACGATGACGCTGGTGCGCACCGCCGCCGCGTTCGGGGCGCACGTGGCCAACCGGTCCCGCGTGGTCGGGTTCCTGCGCGAGGGCGAGCGGGTGGTGGGCGCCACCGTGCGCGACCTCGAGCACGGCCGCGACATCGAGGTGCGGGCGCGGCAGGTGATCAACGCCACCGGGGTCTGGACCGACGACACCCAGGCGATGGTCGGGGAGCGCGGCCAGTTCAAGGTGCGGGCGTCCAAGGGCGTCCACCTGGTCGTCCCGCGCGACCGGATCCAGTCGCACATCGGGGCTGATCCTGCGCACCGCCACGTCGGTGCTGTTCGTCATCCCGTGGGGCCGGCACTGGATCATCGGCACCACCGACACCGACTGGGACCTCGACAAGGCCCACCCCGCGGCGTCGTCCAGCGACATCGACTACCTGCTCGACCACGTCAACGCGGTGCTCACCACGCCGCTCACCCGCGAGGACGTCGAGGGCGTGTACGCCGGTCTGCGCCCGCTGCTGTCGGGCGAGGCGGACTCGACCTCGAAGCTCTCGCGCGAGCACGTGGTGGCGCACCCCGTCCCCGGTCTCGTCGTGGTGGCCGGCGGCAAGTACACGACCTACCGGGTGATGGCGGCCGACGCCGTCGACGAGGTCGCCCGCGGCCTCGACTTCCACGTGGCGCCGTCGTGCACCGACCGGATCCCGCTGGTGGGCGCCGAGGGCTACCAGCCCGCGTGGAACGCCCGGCGCGCGCACCGCGCAGTCGTCCGGCCTGCACGTGGCCCGGATCGAGCACCTGCTGCACCGGTACGGCTCGCGCACCGCCGAGGTGCTCGAGCTCGTGGCGGCCGAGCCCCGCCTCGGCCGCGCCGCTCGAGGGCGCCGACGACTACCTGGCGGCCGAGGTGGTCTACGCCGCCTCGCACGAGGGCGCCCGCCACCTCGACGACGTGCTCGCCCGGCGCACCCGGATCTCGATCGAGGCCTGGGACCGCGGCGTCAGCGCCGCCCCGCAGGTCGCCGGCCTGATGGCCGAGGTGCTCGGCTGGAGCGAGGAGCAGGTCTCCCGCGAGGTCTCGCACTACCTGGCGCGGGTCGAGGCCGAGCGCGAGTCGCAGCAGATGCCCGACGACGAGACCGCCGACTCCGCCCGCCTCGGCGCCCCGGAGATCGTCCCGCTCGCGTGACCGGACGGCCCCGTGTGACGAAGGCTACGCAGGTGTAGCAATCACCCGGACGACCACCTACGCTCGGTGCATGAGCACGACGACGTCTCGCGGGCGCTCGCACGCCCGCCCGCCGGACTCCCACCTGGTCGACCGCCTGCTCGCCCGGGTGGTCGCGGCCCCCGAGGCCCCCACGCAGACCCTGCGCAGCCCGTTCGGACCGGTGCTCGCGCAGGTGCCCGTCTCGACCCCCGACGACGTCGTGCTGGCCGTCGCCGAGGCCCGGGCCGCGCAGCCGCGGTGGGCCGCCCGGCCGGTGCACGAGCGGACCTCGGTGCTGCTGCGTCTGCACGACCTCGTGCTCGCTCGGCAGGCCGAGGTGCTCGACCTGGTGCAGCTGGAGAACGGCAAGGCGCGCGCGCACGCCTACGAGGAGGTCGCCGACGTCGCGATCGTCGCGCGGCACTACGCCCGGCGGGCCGCCTCGTACCTGGCCCCGCAACGGCGCGGGAGCCTCGTCCCCGGTCTGATGACCACCACCGAGCAGCGCGTGCCGCACGGTGTCGTCGGCGTCATCTCGCCGTGGAACTACCCGTTGACGCTGGCGATCTCGGACCTGCTGCCCGGCGGTGGTGGCGGGCAACGCCGTGGTGCTCAAGCCCGACTCGCAGACCGTGCTCACCGCGCTCTGGGCGGTCGACCTGCTGCAGCAGGCCGGGCTGCCCGAGGGCCTGGTGCAGGTCGTCGTCGGCGAGGGACCGCTCATCGGGGGCGCCCTGGTCGACGCCGTCGACCACGTCTGCTTCACCGGTTCCACCGCCACCGGCAGGACCGTGGCGGCGCAAGGCCGGTTCGCGGCTGGTCGGCGCCTCGCTCGAGCTCGGCGGCAAGAACCCGTTCTACGTGGCCGACGACGCCCACGTCGGCCTCGCGGCCGAGTGCGCCGTCCGGTCCGTGGTGGCCGGCTCGGGCCAGCTGTGCATGTCGACCGAGCGGCTCGTCGTCCACGCCGACGTGCACGACGCGTTCATGGCCGCGTTCCTGGCCAGGATCGACAAGGTCCGGTTGGGGTCCGACCTGGACTTCGCCGCCGACATGGGCTCGCTCACCTCGCAGGCGCAGCTCGACACCGTGCAGCGGCACGTCGCCGACGCCGTCGAGAAGGGCGCGCGCGTACTGGCCGGCGGCAGGGCCAGGCCCGACGTCGGTCCGCTCTTCCACGAGCCGACCGTGCTGGCCGACGTCCCCCGCTCGGCGGTGTGCTTCGGCGAGGAGACCTTCGGGCCGGTGGTGTCGGTGCACGTGGTGGCCTCCGACGACGAGGCGGTGGCCCTGGCCAACGACACGGTCTACGGACTCAACGCCAACGTCTGGACGCGCGACACCGCGCGCGGGCGGCGGATCGCCGCGCGGATCGAGGCCGGGACGGTGTCGGTGAACGAGACCTACCTGGCCACCTGGGGCTCGGTGGCGGCCCCGATGGGCGGGATGAAGCAGAGCGGGCTCGGGCGTCGGCACGGGCGCGAGGGCATCACGCGGTTCACCCAGGTGCAGACGGTGACGGTGCAGCACGGCACCCGGTTCGGCGTGGGCCTGGGACGGATGGTCGACCTGCCGTCGGGCACCTGGACGAAGGGCTTCACGGTGCTGCTCCGGGCGATGAAGGGGGCAGGGCTCCCGTGACGCACCACGACCACGACGTCGTCGTGGTGGGCTCGGGCTTCGGCGGCTCGGTGGCCGCGCTGCGGCTGGCCGAGAAGGGCTACGACGTGCTGGTGTACGAGGCCGGCCGCCGGTTCGCCGACCACGAGCTGCCCCGGACGTCGTGGGACCTGCGCCGGTACGTGTGGGCGCCCGCCCTCGGGATGTTCGGCATCCAGCGGATCCACCGGCTGCCGGACGTGCTCGTGCTCGCCGGGGCCGGCGTGGGCGGCGGCTCGCTCAACTACGCCAACACCCTCTACGTGCCGCCCGAGCCGTTCTTCCGCGACCGGCAGTGGGCCCACATCACCGACTGGCGGGCCGAGCTGGCGCCGCACTACGACCAGGCGTCGCGGATGCTGGGCGTGGTCACCAACCCGTGCGAGGGCCCGGTAGAGCGCGTGATGCGCGAGGCGGCCGACGACCTCGGCGTGGGGGAGACGTTCCGCAAGACCCCGGTGGGCGTGCTGTTCGGCGACGCCGAGCAGGGTCCGGGGCGCGAGGTCGACGACCCGTACTTCGGCGGGGCCGGCCCCCGCCGAACCACCTGCACCGAGTGCGGGTCGTGCATGACCGGGTGCCGGGTGGGCGCGAAGAACACGCTGGTGAAGAACTACCTGGCGCTCGCCGAGCGGCTGGGGGTGCGGATCGAGCCGATGCGCACGGTCGTCGACGTCGTGCCGCTCGACCCCACCGGGGGTGAGGACGGCTCGGACGCAGCGGGCTACCGCATCACCACCCGTGGCACCGGGCCGCTCGGCCGGTTCTCGCAGCCGCACCGTGACGGCCCGGCACGTGGTGCTGGCCGCCGGCGCGTGGGGCACCCAGAGCCTGCTGCACGACCTGCGGCGCCGGCGCCGCCTGCCGCGTCTGTCCGACCGGGTGGGCCACCTGACCCGCACCAACTCCGAGGCGCTGCTGGGCGCGCTCGTGCCGCGGGTGCCGGCCGACGGCGACCTGTCGCGCGGCGTCGCCATCACCTCCTCGTTCCACCCCGACGCCGACACCCACGTCGAGAACTGCCGCTACGGCAAGGGCTCGAACGCGATGGGGCTGCTCGCCACCCTCCTCGTCGACGGCGGCCCGGGCGGGCCGCGGTGGCTGAAGTTCCTGCGGTACGCCGCGCGTCACCCCGCCGAGCTCGGGCATCGCGGCCTCGGTGCGCGGCTGGAGCCAGCGCACCGTCATCGGCCTGGTGATGCAGTCGCGCGACAACTCGCTCGTCGTCTCCGGGCGGGCCCGACGGCTGGGCGGCGGCACCCGGCTGGTCTCGCGCCAGGGGCACGGGGAGCCGAACCCGAGCTGGATCCCCGCCGGGCACAAGGCGATCCGCGCCCTCGCCTCCCGGCTGGGCGCGGCCACCGGCCAGGAGGGGTACGCGGGCGGCACCGTCGGCGACCTGTTCGACGTGCCGATGACCGCCCACTTCCTCGGCGGCTGCGCGATCTCGGACGAGCCCGGCACCGGCGTGGTCGACCCGTACCACCGCCTGCACGGCCACCCCGGCATCAGCGTGGTCGACGGCTCGGCGGTGAGCGCCAACCTCGGCGTGAACCCGTCGCTGACCATCACGGCCCAGGCCGAGCGCGCGTTCTCGTTGTGGCCCAACGCCGGTGAGCCCGACGCCCGCCCGGCGCCCGGGCGAGGCCTACGAGCGGCTCGACCCCGTCCGTCCGGCGCGTCCCGGCCGTCCCCGACGGCGCCCCGGCGGCGCTCCCGCTGACCGTGCTGCGCGGGTGACGGCGTGAGCGGGACCGCGTGGGACCCGACCGACGTCCCGTCGCTCGACGGCCGCGTCGTGGTGGTCACCGGCGCCAACAGCGGCCTGGGGCTCGAGGCCACCGCGCTGCTCGCCCGGCACGGCGCCACCGTCGTGATGGCCTGCCGCAGCACCGATCGCGGCGAGGCCGGCCGCGCGGCCCTGGTGGAGCGGTTCCCCGAGGTGGCGGACCGGCTGCGCGTGCGCGCCCTCGACCTGGCCGACCTGTCCTCGGTCCAGGCGTTCGCCGACCGGCTCGGCGACGAGACCGGACGGGTCGACGTCCTGCTCAACAACGCGGGCGTGATGGCGGTGCCGAGGCGGCAGGACCGCCGACGGGTTCGAGCTCCAGCTCGGCACCAACCACCTCGGGCACTTCGCTCTCACCGCGCACCTGTGGCCGTTGCTGGTCGCCGCCGGTGAGCGCGGCTGACGGCGACGCGCGCGTCGTCACCGTCGCCAGCGAGGCGCACCGCATGGGGCGCATCGACCGGCAGAACCTGTTGTGGGAGAGGGGTTACCGGCGCTGGCGCGCGTACGGACGGTCGAAGCTGGCCAACCTGCTCTTCACCTTCGAGCTGGACCGGCAGCTGCACGGCACCGACCTGCCGGTGCGGGCGCTGGCCGTGCACCCCGGCGTCTCCGGCACCGACCTGTTCGGCGACATGCTCCCGCGACCGCTCGGTGGGCTGTTCGTGGGGCGAACCGGCTGGTGAGCTCACCGCCGTGCGGTGGCCTGCTGGCCGCTCGTGCGCGCCGCCACCGACGACGAGGTCGGTTCCGGTGCGTACCTGGGCCCGCGCGGGTTCGGTCGCCTGGCGAGCGGTGCCGAGCGGCAGCAGCCCTCGGCCGCGGCGCTCGACGCCGACGACGCCGAGTGGCTGTGGGAGGAGTCCGCCGAGCTCGTCGAGGTCGACCCCGGCTTCGTCACCGCGCACCTCGACTGACGGCGAAGGGCCCGGCCGCCCCCTGTGGCCGGCCGGGCCCTTCCGTGCCGAGGACGCCCCGCCCCCTCAGGCGAGGACGCCCCCGGGCGGTTGCGCTGCTACCCCTGCAGCGCGGTCGCGGCGGCCACGACGTCGACCAGGCCGGTGCCCTTGTCGAACGACGAGCCACCGGACGCGTACGGCGCGCCGTTCGTGTACTTCAGCGCGGTCGACTTCAGCGCCTGCTCGATCTCGGCCGGCGTCGCGGTCGGGTCGGCCTGCACCAGCTGGGCCACGATCCCCGCGATGTGCGGGGCGGCCATCGAGGTGCCGCTGATGGTGTTGAAGGTCCCGATGTCGAGCAGGCCGGGGCCGTTGACCGGCTGGAGGCCGGTGGAGCAGATCACCAGGTACGGGCGGCAGGACGAGGTGATGTCCTCGCCCGGGGCCGACAGGTCGGGCCAGGTGCTCGGGTCGCTCGCCAGGCCGCGCGAGGAGTACTCGCTGACGGTGCCGGCGCGGGTGCCCGGTGCCCTGGTCGTAGTACGACGCCACCGACAGGACGCCGCCGGTCGGGTCCTGCCCGGGCGGGTTGGTGAGCGACGTGGTGCCGTCGCCGCCGTCGTTGCCGGCGGCCCAGACGGTGAGCACGCCCTCGGCCGCGAGCGCGCGCTGCAGCTTCACGGTGGCGCAGTTCGGGTCGAACTCGCCGCCGCCGGTCGGGCCGTAGGAGTTGTTGGTCACCTTGATCGGCGGGCAGGTGGACGCGGGAACGCCTGCGCCGCAGGGTGCCTCGTGGTTCTCCAGCACCCAGTTGAGCGCCGAGTCGGCACCGATGATGAACAGCACGGCGCCGGTGGAGATCGACACCAGCTTGGCGGCCGGGGCGGCCCCCATCACGGTGGTGCCGTCGGACGAGCGTGGTCGGGCGGCCGGCGACGATGCCGGAGACGTGGGTGCCGTGGCCGCCCACCGACAGCGTGTCGGTGTCGACGCTGTTGGGCAGCTTCACGACGCAGTCGGTGCCGGTGGTGCTCTCGTCGAGGCACAGCGACTTCAGGTTCGCCACGACGGCGGACGAGCCGTCCGGCTCCTTGAAGAACGGGTGCGTCGGGTCGACGCCGGAGTCGATGACGGCGACCGAGACGCCCTTGCCCTTCAGGGCGGAGCCGTCGGCGCCGGTGAGGGTCTGCATCGCCTCGGCGCCGCGGGTGGCCTGGTGGGAGGTGCTGAGGGTGAACTCGATCGGGGTGTTGCCCTCGAGGTAGGTGACGCCCGGCTGGCGTGCGGGCGGTCTCGATCTGGCTGCGGGTGCCGCGGGCCACCGCGACGCCGATGCGGTCGTAGGTGGTCACCTGCTGCAGGCCGCTGGCGGAGACCGCGGCCTCGGCGTCCTGGATCGTGCGTCCGTGCACCATCACGTAGGTCGGGGTCAGCGCGCCCAGCCCGGCGAGCTGGTCGGCGAGGAAGTCCTGGACGGGCGGCAGCGGCGCCTGCGCGCTGCTGGCCGGGGCCAGCGCGGCCGCGCCGAGGGCGAGGGTCGCGAGGGTGGCCAGGGCTGCGCCGGAGCTGCGGCGGCTGGTGGTCCGGCGGGTGGGGTGCACGGGTGTCCTCCTGGGTCGGCGCGGCGCCGTCGCCGTCGCTCGTCATCGGGGTGGTGCGCGCAGGGCCGCGGGGACGGGCACCGGGGGTGGACGGCCCGGCCCCGCGGACCTGCACCCCCTCCAACGAGCGGGTCCGGCGTCGGTTACGCCGTCGGGGCCATCGCACTGCCTTCCCGTGCCGTCGTCCGGGTGCCCGCGGACCGGACGCTGGTGGTGCGGAGCGGGCGAGCCCGGTGTACGTTCCCCCGAACGGTGGCCCGGGATCGACGGCGCGTCACCACCCACCGCGTCCGGCGCGCGATCCGGACGAGGTAGGTCGACGCAGGTGACCGGGGGTGATCGCCCCGTGAGCCGGCGTCACAGGAGATCGCGTCACAGGAGATGGAGACACCGGATGGCCCGGCACCGCAGCACCCCCTCAGACCTCGCCCCTCGCCTGCGCCGAGGACGTCGCGCCACGCTGGTCGCGGGCACGGTGGCCCTGCTCACAGCCGGCGCCGGGCTCGTCCTGCCCTCGGCGTGGGCTGATCCGTCCTCCGGCCCGGGGGTGTGCGAGGAGGGTGTGATCCCGCTCGCCGACGTCACCGTCACGGTGAACGGGGAGAGCTACGAGGCCACCTGGCTGGTCGACCACTTCCAGGACGTCCCGGCGGCGCTGGCCCCGCTCGACGAGGTGACGGTCACCTACGACCCCGACGACGCCCTGGGCACCCCGGACGTCCCGGCGGACGACTGCACGCGCGGCTTCCAGCTCGAGGCGTTCGCGGCCGAGGGCCCGACCTTCGCCACGTCCGGGGACCAGACCTGGCAGGGCGGTGACGGCGCGACGATGTCGGCCGATCAGCCGGTCGTGACGCTCGGTGTCGCCGTGCCGGAGTGCTTCTACCAGACCGACCTGTCCTCGCAGGGCGCCACCTTCGAGCCGACCGACTACTTCGACGGGCACGACGCCGACCACCCGCTGCCGCACTACCCGGACGTCCCGACCCCCTACGGCCTGATCGCCGGCTCGGGCGGCGGTGAGGGCTGCGTCCTCGACGAGGTCACGCCGGCGGCCCCCGAGGTGCGTGAGTCGTGCAGCAGCGAGGGCATCGCGATCCAGGTCACCCTGGACGAGGACCTCGCCTGGTCCTACACCCTCGACGGCGGCGCTCCCGTGGTCGTCGACCGCGCCCGCACGATCGTCCCGGTGGAGGAGGACGCCGCGTACGCGGTCGTGGTCACAGCCACCCCGGTGGGCGGCGCCACGGTGCCGGTCGGCGCGCAGACCGAGTGGACCTTCAGCGGCGTGCGCGACTGCTTCGAGGAGGTGCCGTCGGTGACGCCGCAGGCCCCCACGGCGGCGCTCGACTGCAGCCAGGACGGTGCACTCGTCGTCACGGTCGTGCCTGACGCGGACCTCACCTGGTCGTACAGCCTCGACGGCGGCGCCCCGGTGGAGATCACCGGTACCACCGCGAGCGCGACCGTCGTCGAGGACGCCGCGTACTCGGTGGTCGTGACGGCCGCTGCCGTGGGCGGAGCGACGGTGCCGGTCGGCGCGCAGACCGAGTGGACCTTCACCGGCGTGCGCGACTGCGCGCAGGTGGAGGACTCGGTGACGGTCCCGCCCTCGGCCAACGCCCCTGTCCGTGGCGCGGTCGAGGCCGACGCCCTCGCAGTCACCGGCGCCGACCCCCGGACGGGGTTGCTCGCCGGCATCCTGCTGCTCCTCGGTGGCGCGGGCCTGGTCCTGCTGACCCGTCGGGCCGCCTGACCGCTCCGGGTCAGGGGCGGGGCGCCGGCTCGTCGCGCCAGGAGCGCCACAGCGCGGCGTAGGAGCCGTCGGCGGCCACCAGCTCGTCGTGGCTGCCGAGCTCGGTGATCCGGCCGTCCTCGACCACCGCGACCCGGTCGGCGTCGTGGGCGGTGTGCAGGCGGTGCGCGATCGCGACCACCGTGCGCCCGTCCAGGACGGCCGACAGCGACCGCTCGAGGTGCCGCGCCGCGCGCGGGTCGATGAGCGAGGTCGCCTCGTCGAGCACGAGGGTGTGCGGGTCGGCGAGCACCAGCCGCGCCAGCGCGAGCTGCTGGGCCTGCGACGGCGTCAGCGGGTGCCCGCCCGAGCCGACCACGGTCTCCAGCCCGTCCGGCAGGGTCGCCACCCAGTCGCCCGCGTCGACCGCCGCCAGCGCGCGCAGCATCGCCTCGCGGTCGGCGTCCGGCGTGGCCAGCAGCAGGTTGTCGGCCACCGTCCCGACGAAGACGTGGTTCTCCTGGGTCACCAGCGCCACCTCGCGGTGCAGCCGGTCCAGCGGCAGCCCGACGACGGGCACGCCGCCGACGTCGACCCGGCCCGCGGTGGGCGGGTGGATGCCGGCCAGCAGCTTGCCGAGCGTGGACTTGCCGGCGCCGGACGGGCCGACGACGGCCAGGCGCTCGCCCGGACGCAGCGCGAGGTCGACCCCGCGCAGCACGTCGTGCCCCTCGCGGTAGGCGTACCGCACCCCGGAGGTGGTGAGCCCGGTGCCGTCCGGCTGCAGCCCGTGCTCCTCGCGGTCGGGCTCGACCTCGTCGACGCCGGTGATGCGCGACAGCGAGACGGCGCCGTACTGCAGCTCGTCGAGCCACTCGACCAGCTCGCTCACCGGCTCGACCAGCCGCACCGCGTACAGCGCCACCGCGGTGACCTGGCCGACGGTGACGTCCAGGCCCCAGGACGGGCCGACGGCGACCAGCAGGCCGCCCCACGCCACCGCCGCGACCGCGGGCAGCTGGTAGGAGAAGTCGATCACCGGGAACCAGCGGCTGCGCAGGCCGAGGGTGTACCGCTCGGCCACCAGGCACCAGCGCAGCGCGTCGTCGACGGCCCGCCGGCGCACTCCGCCGAGGTCGAGCGCGTCGATGGTGCGGGCGCCCTCGACCGTCTCGGTGATCACGCCGTTCAGCCGCGAGTACGACGCGCCCTCGCGCTGGTAGCCGCGGCCCGCGCGGCGCAGGTACCAGCGGGTCGAGAGCCACAGCAGCGGCACGCCCGCCAGCAGGGCCAGGGCGACGACCCCGCCGGCGACGACGGCGCCGACCACGGTCAGCACCATCGCGACGGTGGCGACGATCGTGCGCGGCACGGCGAACCGCACCGACCAGGAGATGCCCTCGACGTCGTTGGTCGTCCGCGCGACGAGGTCGCCGGTGCCGGCGCGCTCCACGGCCGACAGCGGCAGCGAGGTGACGCTGCGCATGAAGTCGTCGCGCAGCTCGGCGAACACCGTCTCGCCCAGCACCAGCGAGGCGCGGCGCGCCGCCCAGGTCAGGACCGTCTCGAGCAGCAGCGCGATACCGAGGGCGAGCACGATGGCGTCGACCCGGCCGACCGTCGGCGCGGGCCCGCTGCCGGACACCTCGTCGACGAGGCGGCCGAGCAGGAACGGGCCGGCCAGGCCGAAGGTGCTCGACAGCGCGAACAGCGCGACCGTCAGGACGAGGGCGCGGCGGTGCCGCCCGAGCAGCTCGAGCGCGCGGGCCCGGGTCGCGGCGGCGCCGGCGACGGGCAACCGGTCGTCCTTGCTCACGTCTCGTCCTCCCCTCGGATCACGGTGTCGCGGTAGGTGCGGCCGACCTCGTCGTCGCGGCCGAGCAGGTCGTGGTGCCGGCCCTCGCCGAGCACGGTGCCGTCCGGCCCGAGGACGACCACGTGGTCGACCCGGTCGAGCAGCAGCGGGCTGGCGGTGACCACCACGGTGGTGCGGCCCCGGCGCGCCTGCCGCAGGTTGGCGGCGACGGCGGCCTCGGTGTGGGCGTCGACCGCGCTGGTGGGCTCGACCAGCAGCAGGGTCTCGGCGTCGGTGAGCAGCGCCCGCGCCAGGGCGAACCGCTGCCGCTGCCCGCCGGAGAGCGAGCGGCCGCGCTCGGTGACCTCGTCGTCGAGCCCGCCCGGCAGGCCGTCCAGGACGTCGTGCGCGGCGGCCGCGCCGACGGCCGCGCGGATCGCGGTGTCGTCGTGGACGCGGTGCGGGTCGAGCTGGCTGCGGACCCACCCGGTGAACAGCTGCGGGTCGGCGTCGGCCAGCACCACCCGGCGGCGCAGCTCGGTGCGCGGCAGGTGGTCGACGGGGACACCGCCGAGCAGCGGCGGAGGTCTCGCCGTCCGCCGCCGAGGTCAGCCGGGCCAGCCGCTCGGCGACGCCCGCCGACGCGGACGGCGAGGCGCTGACGACGGCGGTGAGCGCTCCCGGTGCCACGTGCACGCCGCTGACGGGGTCGACGAGGTCGGGCAGCGGGCCCGGCCCGGCGACGCGGCTCGGCCGGCTCGGGCACCGAGGTGGCCACCGCGAGGACGCCGAGGATCTTGCGCGCGGCGACGTGGCCGCGGCTCAGCTTCTGCAGCATCTCGGTGGCCGTGCGCAGCGGCGCGACCAGGAACGCCGCGTAGCCGTAGAAGGCGACCAGCTCGCCGGGGGTGATGTCGCCGGCGACGGCGAACCGGGCGCCGAGCCAGGTGACCAGGACGACGAACGCGCCCGGCAGCAGCACCTGGGCGGAGTCGAGGACGGCCTGGACCGACGCGACCCGCACGCCGGCCACGCGGACCTGCGCCGACTGCTCCACGTACCGGCCGAGGAAGACCTTCTCCCCGCCGAGGCCGCGGAGCACCCGCAGCCCGGCGACGGTGTCGGACGCGAGCGTGGTGAGCTTCCCGGACACCTCGCGGTGCGCCGACTGCGCCGCCTGCAGAGGGCGGATCACCAGGCCGAGGGCCGCGGTGAGCACCGGCACGCCCACGGCGACGACCACCGCGAGCGTCGCCGACGACTGCCAGAGCAGGGCCACGACGACGACGTAGGCGGCCATGCTGCCGACGAACCGGGCGGTCACCTCGTAGACGTCGCCGAGCCGGATCGCGTCGGACGCGACCGTCGAGACGACCTCGCCGGTGGGCAGGGTGCGGGGGAGCGCGACGCCGGTGCGGGACGCGTGGTGCCCGACCACCTGGGACGACACCAGCGCGCCGCGGCACCAGTTCCACACCGCGAGCCAGTGCCGCACCAGCGTCGACAGCGCCGTGACGACGGACAGGCCCAGCAGGACCAGGCACCACGTCACCAGGCCGCGGGTGCTGCCCCCGTCGATGCCGGCGTCGACCGCGCGGCCGATGGCCCACGGCACCAGCGCCTGGGCCACCATCCAGATCGTGCCCATGACCATGCCGAGGGCGACCGTCCCCCACATCCGCCGGCCGAGCCAGCCGAGGTAGCCCCACGGCCCCGACAGCGGCGGGACGACGAGGGGCTCGCGGGGCGACCAGGGCATGACGAGGTCGAACCGCCGGTTGACCCAGCGGTCGAACGTCCTGATCGGGGCGGGCAGGGACACGTCGTCCGACGGTACGCACGGGACGCCCTGGCGGCGAACGACTTCTGGGTCCCTCGTCGGCTCGGGATACCGTGGAGAGGTGCTCCGGACCGCGCTGCGCCCGAAGTGGCTGGCGATGCTCGCGCTGGCCCTCGCGCTGGCGTCCGGGTTCGCCTGGCTGGGGTCCTGGCAGTGGGACCGCTCGCGGGCCGAGGCGGACGAGCGCGAGCTGCGCGAGCAGGCCGCCGCCGACCCCGTCGCGCTGTCCGAGGTGCTCGCGCCGCAGCAGGCCCTCGACGGCGAGGCCGGCCGGGCCACGGTGCTCGTCAGCGGCGACCTCGTGGCCGCCGACGCGCGGGTCTCGCCGGCCCGCGAGCTCGACGGCCGCACCGGCGGCTGGGTGGTCGCGCCGGTCGTGGTCGACGGCGCCGACCCCGGCCGGGGGCGCGGCTCGCGGTGGTGCTCGGCTGGCAGCCGGGGTCCGACGTCCCCGACCTGGACGGCGGCGCGGTGGACCTCACCGGCGTCCTGCGCTCCCCGGAGTCGCCCTCCGGCGCGCCCGCGGACGACGCGACGCTGGAGACGGTGGCCACGGCCGACCTGGTGAACCTGTGGGGCGGGCCGCTGTACTCCGCCTACCTCGTGGCCTCCGCCGACGACGCGAGAGCGGCCGGGCTGGAGCCGGTGCCCGACCGAGACCGCGTCCGGCGGCTTCGACCTGCAGAACCTGTCCTACGCCCTGGAGTGGTGGGTGTTCGCCGGCTTCGCGGTGTTCCTGTGGTGGCGGCTGGTGCGCGACGACCACCTCGCCCGGACGGCGCCCGCCGAGCCGAGCCGATGCCGATGCCGATTCAGCCGACGAGCCCGAGCCCGACCCCGTGAGGAGCCCCGTCCCGTGACCCAGCCCAGCCCCGTGAACCCGCCCGGTGAGGCCGCCGCGCAAGCTCGCCGGAGCGCTGCTGCGCTACCGCGTGATGGCGTTCGTCACCGGCGGGTTCCTGCTCCTGCTCACCCTGGAGCTGGTGCTCAAGTACGGGTTCAACGGCGGCGAGCCGGTGCTCGGGGCGTGGATCGCGATCGTGCACGGCTGGATCTACGTCGTGTACCTGGTGACGGTGGTCGACCTGTGGTCGAGCCTGCGCTGGCGCCTCGGCCGGCTGCTCGCGCTCGTGGCCGCGGGGGTCGTCCCGCTGCTGTCGTTCTTCGCCGAGCGGCGCACCACGGCCGACGTCCGGGCGCTGATGGCCGAGCGCGGCGAGGTCGCCGCGGCCGGTGCTCGGTAGCCTCGCCCCGTGACTGCTGCCGAGCACCAGCCCGACCCCCAGCCCGAGCCCACCGGTCCGCCGGTGGCGGCGACCCCGAAGCAGCCGACCGCGCAGCGTCCGGTGCTGGTCGTCGACTTCGGCGCCCAGTACGCGCAGCTGATCGCGCGCCGGGTGCGCGAGGCCGACGTGTACTCCGAGATCGTGCCGTCGACGATGCCGGTCGAGACGATGCTCGCCCGCGACCCGGCGGCGATCATCCTGTCCGGCGGCCCGTCGTCGGTGTACGCCGACGGCGCCCCGGCGGTGCCGGCCTCGCTGTTCGACGCCGGCGTCCCCGTGCTCGGGATCTGCTACGGCTTCCAGGCGATGGCGCTGGCCCTCGGCGGCGAGGTCGAGCGCACCGGCCTGCGCGAGTACGGCGGCACGCAGGTGGAGGTCGACGGCGACAGCACCGAGCAGACCGTGCTGACCTACGGCCAGCCGCTGCAGCAGAGCGTGTGGATGAGCCACGGCGACGCCGTGCACGCCGCGCCCGAGGGGTTCACCGTGACGGCGTCGACGCCGGGTGCCCCGGTGGCGGCGTTCGAGGACGCCGAGCGGAGGCTGTTCGGCGTCCAGTGGCACCCCGAGGTCAAGCACTCGACCTTCGGCCAGCAGGTGATCGAGAACTTCCTCCACCGCGGCGCCGGCCTCGGCCGGGAGTGGACGACCGACAACGTCATCGACGAGCAGGTGCAGCGGATCCGCGACCAGGTCGGTTCGGCCCGGGTGATCTGCGGCCTGTCCGGCGGGGTCGACTCCGCGGTCGCGGCGGCGCTGGTGCAGCGCGCCGTGGGCGACCAGCTCACCTGCGTCTTCGTCGACCACGGCCTGCTGCGGGCGGGCGAGGCCGAGCAGGTCGAGCGCGACTACGTGGCCGCCACCGGCGTCGACCTGGTGGTCGTCGACGCGTCCGAGCAGTTCCTGCAGGCGCTCGCGGGCGTCACCGAGCCGGAGGCCAAGCGCAAGGCGATCGGGCGCGAGTTCATCCGCGCCTTCGAGGGCGCGGCGCGCGACCTGGTGGAGCGGGCCCACCTCGAGGCCGAGAGCCACGAGGGCCAGGGCGAGGTCCGCTTCCTCGTGCAGGGGACGCTGTACCCCGACGTCGTGGAGTCCGGCGGCGGCGAGGGCGCGGCCACGATCAAGAGCCACCACAACGTCGGCGGGCTGCCCGACGACCTGCAGTTCGAGCTGGTCGAGCCGCTGCGGACGCTGTTCAAGGACGAGGTGCGCGCCGTCGGCGCCGAGCTCGGCCTGCCCGAGGCGATGGTGTGGCGGCAGCCGTTCCCCGGCCCCGGCCTCGGCATCCGGATCGTCGGCGAGGTGACGGCGGAGCGGCTCGCCACCCTGCGCGAGGCCGACCAGGTCGTCCGCGACGAGCTCACCGCCGCCGGCCTCGACCGCGAGATCTGGCAGTGCCCGGTCGTGCTGCTCGCCGACGTCCGGTCGGTCGGCGTGCAGGGCGACGGCCGCACCTACGGCCACCCGGTGGTGCTGCGGCCGGTGTCGTCCGACGACGCGATGACCGCCGACTGGAGCCGGCTGCCCTACGACCTGCTGGCCCGGGTCTCCACCCGGATCACCAACGAGGTCGAGGGCGTCAACCGCGTCGTGCTCGACGTCACGAGCAAGCCGCCCGGCACCATCGAGTGGGAGTGACGAGAACCGTTCAGGGACGGGGGATCCGGAAGAGCTCGCAGGTCACGCCGTAGTAGCGGTCGGTCGGGCCGAGCGGCTCCATGCCGAGCCGGTGGCAGACCGCCTGGGAGGCAGTGTTCTGCGGGTAGGTGACGGCGAGGACCTCGGCGAGGCCGTGCTCCCAGGCCAGGTCGAGCAGGCGGCCGGCGGCTTCCGTCGCGTACCCGGAGCCCCAGGCGTCCGGGTGCAGGTGCCACCCGATCTCGACGTCGCCCGACCCGTCGCCGCTACCGCTCAGCGGGAGCTCCTTGGTCATCACCGAGCCGACGGGGATGTCGGTGCCGGTGGCCACGACCGCCCAGACGCCGAGCAGCGGGCCCTCGAACGCGGACCAGCGGGCGACCCGTTCGCGCGCCTCGTCGAGATCGGCCATCGCGCGCGGCTCGGCGCCGAGGAACCGCGCGACCTCCCACCGCCGGTAGAGGTCGAACGCCGCGGCCTCGTCACCGGTGCGCCACGGGCGCAGGGTGAGCCGCTCGGTCGTGAGGGTCGGCAGCAACGGCCTCAGCCCGCCAGGTCGCCGCGCAGCACCGAGTCGCCGGAGTGGGCCGGCTGGCCGTCGTCGGGCTCGTCCGAGACGTCGACGAGCGTGTAGCCGTCCGTGAGGGCCGCCTCGGGCACGACGAACTCGCCGGTGTCACCGGCGCCGAGCACGCCGAGGGAGACCATCTGCGTGCTGTCCGGGCGGATCAGCCAGACCTCGAAGTGGCCGCCGGCCGATCCGAGGTCGGGCGCGTCCACCTCGACCGTCTGGCGGCCGTCGGCGTCCTCGAGCAGGCGTGCGGTGCCGCCGCCGCCGGTGCCTGCGAGCCGTTCGAGCTCGGTGGTGCGGACGACCTCGGGCGCCGGCGACCGTGGGTGCGTCGTCGTCGACGACGGCCCAGGTGATCAGGGAACCGGCCACCACGCCGGCGACCGCGGCGGCCACCGCCCAGGTCCAGGGGGCCGGGCGCGGCTGGCGGCGCGGGCCGAGCCCGAGCTCGTCGACGACGCCCTGCCACACGTGCGGCGGCGGCGGTTCGAGGCGCTCGGTGCGGACGGAGCGGGCCAGGTCGGCGAGCTCGCGCAGGTCGACGACCTCCGTCCGGCAGGACCCGCAGTGCTCCACGTGCACGGACGACGTCGGCGTCGGCCGGGCCGGCGGCCGAGGGCGAGCCGGGCCAGGTGGTCGCTGTCCGGGTGCGCGTCGCCGGGCGCGCGTCGTCAGGCACCGTCCGTCACCTCCCCCAGGCGTGCGCGCAGGTGGAGAAGTCCCCTGCGGATGTGGCTCTTGACGGTACCGAGCGGGAGCCCGAGCACCGACGCGATCTGCTGGTGCGTCTGGTCTTCGTAGAAGGCGAGCCGCAGGATGGCCCGGCGCGGGTCGTCGAACCGGTCGATCTCGTCGGCGAGCACGAGCCGCTCCACCAGGCGGTCCTGCGGGTCGGGGACGTCGGGAGCCGGCAGCGCCTCGACCGCCCGCTGGTTGCGGGCGTCGCGACCGCGCAGCGCCATCCGGTCCGCGACCCGGTGCCGGGTGATGCCGACCAGCCAGCCCGGCAGGGCGGTGTCGGACGGGCGCAGGTTGCTGCGGCTGCGCCAGGCCCCGACGAACACCTGCTGGGTGACGTCCTCGGCGTCGGTGCGGTCACGCAGCGCCCGCAGCGCGATCGTGAACACCAGAGGTGACCAGCGCCGGAAGGCCTCGCCGAGCGCGGCCTCGTCGCCGTCCCGCAGGCGTCGGGCGACCTCCTCCGGTCCGGCTGCCGTGAGGTCGCCGGTGGTCACGCGCGCACGCTACCCCGCCCGCGGGACGCGGGCCTGCGGGCGGGGTGGCGGCCAGCGGTCAGGGCAGGTCGAGCGGGTCGCAGGACGAGGGTGATCCCGTGCGCGATCTGCAGGTTGCCCTTGTTGAGGTCGAGCGCCTTGCGGTCGAGCCGCGGGTTGAGGTCCGTCGGCGTCGGCGTCGACGAGACGGATCTCCTTCTTGCTGCGGACGTCCACGGTGACTGCGGCACCAGCCGCCGTCGTCAGCGCCGCACCGTCGGACTTCGCCGCGGTCGCGCTGTCGATCGTCGCGCCGGGGACGACGTGGTACAGCAGGACGGTCTCCACGGTGTCGATGCCGAGGCCGGCCACGGCGCCGAACACGTCCTCCTCGCTGTTCAGCCAGGAGCCGGAGATCTGGTTGACGAGGATGCGGAAGGCGCGGTCGTCCGGGATGAAGGCCGTCACCGCGACGCTGCCGTCGGCGAGCACGCCGACCGCGCTGTCGGGCTTGGCGCCGAGGACCGCGTCCACGGCCTCGGTGACGATGTCGTAGTCCTGCCAGTTCGAGTCGAACGTGTCACCGTCGGCGGCCAGGACGGCAGCCAGGCTGTTCGTTCCAGGGGTCTTGCTGTGCGCTGTGGCCGGGACGGTTCCCGCCGCCACCACGACCGCCGCGACGGCCACGTGCCCAACGAGCGTGCCAGGAGCTTCATCGTTCCTCTTCCTCTCGTGCGTCCGACGCGCCACCGGTTCCCAGTGACGGCCCCCGTCACCCGTCTCTTCCGGGCCCCGCACGGTCCTGGATGCAGCTGCGCCCGGACGGAGTGAGCCGCTGGCCGCGGCTAGCGCCACCACTCGATCGGGCCGGGTGGCCACGTCGGGACGCTCTCCGGTGGTCGGACGTCGTCGTCCCGGCCGTCGTCGGACGATCTCACCGCGACGAGGGCGCCCCGGCCCGCCGTCGCAGGCGCGAGCGCGGCGTCGGTGGGCAGGCCGAGCCAGGCGGTGTCGACCGGCTCGCCGGTGGGTGGGCGGTACACCGGCGCGGCTGGTTCGACCGGCCGGTGCTCCGGTCGGGCGCGCTCGAGCCCCCCGGGCGGGCGGGGTGGTCGGATCGGGACACCGGTACGGGACCGGAAGGTCAGGGCCTCGGGTGATCCAGGTGGTGCCGTGGGGTCGCCGGCGGCGGTGAAGGCGCCGGTGTGGAGCTGGCGGTGGTGGGGCGGGCACAGGCAGATGTTGGTCTCGAAGTCGGTGCGTCCGCCCTCGGACCACGGGGTGAGGTGGTGGATCTCGACGAAACCGGCTGTGCCGCAACCGGGGAACAGGCAGCCGCGGTCGCGGTCCTCGATCAGCCGGCGGGTCCGGGAGGGCACGATGCGCTGCTCGCGTCCGACCGAGACGGGGCGGCCGTCCCGCTCGAGGACGGGTTGCACGACGCCGTCGCAGGCGAACAGGGCTGCCAGCGAGGGCGGGATGGCGCCGCCGCCGTTGACCCACCCGGAGGGGGAGTCGGCGGACAGGTGCACGTACACGCGGTAGCGGGCGGCGCGCTGCGGGGACCCGACCGAGGCCAGGGACCGCTGGCACACCTCGACCAGCGCGTCACCGAGGGTGACGTCGGTGCGGCCGGTGGCGAACAGGGCGTCCTTGGCCTCCTGCAGCGCCTGCTGCACCAGGGCGCCCTGGTCGGCCGGCGCGTCGACGGTGAACCGGAACCGGCCGTCCGGGTCGTACTGGGTGGTCACGCACGTCGGGCGCTCCGCCCGCTCGACCGGGTCGGGGCTCCCTGCGGTGCCGGGTGCGGGATCGGGGACCTCGAACACGTACCGGGACAGCGCCCGCCGCAGCTGGGGGACCGTGGTGTGCTCGGCCAGCTCGGCGACCGACTCCTGGTGCGCCACCGGGGTGTGCCGGGCGGCGACCGAGGCCTGGTCGAGCGACAGGCGGCCGTCGTCGAAGCGTCCGGCCACCGCGGGCAGCTCGTCGTACCGGCGGGCCACGAGGACCACCTCCCGCGCCCGAGCGGGCGACAGGCCGACGTGCACCGTCAGCCAGTGCTCGACCGACCGGAACCCCTCACCGACCCACGACTCGTCGGACATGACCTCGCGGCACAGCGCGACCAGCTCGACGTTCGCCCGGTTCAGCCGATCCGCCACCGCACCGGCGCGGGCCTCGAGCAGGCCGACGGGCGACCTCTGCTCGACCAGCTCCGCGACCACATGTCGATCGTACACCTGTTCGAACATCAGGCGCAAGTGCCTCAGCGCGAGCGGGTTCGGATCGGGCTGGCGCACGATGACACGCTCGCAGCCGGTCACGACGTCGACGGCGTCGACGGTCGCGGTGTCGTACCCGGGCCCGCAGTCGACGACGTCACGGACGCCGTCCCGGGCGAACACCCGGTCGGTGCCAGCGCCGGCGAAGGCGATGTCGACGCCGCCGCCGAGAGCCAGGCGGTCGTCCCCGTCGTCGCCGTCGAGCCGTCGTTGCCGGGTCGGCCCTCAGGTGGCGAGGTGCCGGACGACCGCTGTGGCGGCACGCCGTCCCGAGACGAGGGCGCCCTGGATCGACGCGGTGTCCCGGTGGTCGCCGGCGACGAACAGGCCGTCGCCGAGGTGCACCGACCGGCGGGCGTCGAGCGGCGGCGGCAGGGCGGGCAGCGCCTCGGGGACGCGGTGCACCGTCACCACCTCCCAGCGTGCGGCGGACGAGCGGAACACGCGGGTGAGGTGGGCGCGGACCTGCGCCTCGGTGGGCTCGTGGCCGTCGGACGAGCAGCGTGCTGGCCTGCACGAGGTGCCGTCCGGGTGGCGCGTACCGAGGAGCGGCGTGCGACACGACCGACGCGTTGACGACGGGTCCCGCGGCCGTTCCGTGCTCGTCGACGTGCAGCACCGACGTGGCTGCCGGCGGGTCCTCGGTCGAGAACCACCAGGTCGCAAGGCCTTTCATCCGCGGGACCGCGGCCGGTGTGAGCTGACCCGCCGTCCGCGGATCGGTGGCGACGACGACCGTCCGCGCTCGCACGTGCCCCGACGACGACCGGACCAGCCACCCGCTGCCCGCCCGCTCGACGCCGTCGACGCGCGAGTCCAGGCGGACGGGGAGGCCGTCGGCGACCTGATCGGGCAGCGACTGCATGCCGTCGGCAGGGACCGACGGGGTGCCGAGCAGGAAGGAGCGGAGCAGCAGCCGGACGAACGTCGCCGACGTGCTGCCGGTGTCGTCGGCGAGCGTGCCGGTGAGGAACGACTCGAGGACGCGACGGAGGCGTCCGGACACCCGGGCCCGGTCCAGCGACGCGTTCAGCGTCGTGTCCTCCGACGCCAGCAGCCGCGAGACCGGCCCCAGCGCCGGAGCGACCCACGCGGCGAGCGCGGCGAGCTCCACGGGGGAGACGTACCCGCTGCGCAGCGTGGTGAGCAGCCCGTCCGGGCGACGGCGCGGGTCGAGCAGCAGCTTGAGCCCGCGTCCGCCCGAGACCGCCACACCCGGCACGAACGGTCGCAGCTCGAGCGCGTCGACGTCGACCACGTCGGGCAGCACCGGGTACGCCGGGTTCAGCAGCTGGAACCCGCGGTCGCACCGGAACCCGTCGACGACGTCGGTGCGCACCCGGCCGCCCACGCCGTCCGAGGCCTCGAGGACCCGGCAGTCGACGTCCTGCTCGACCAGCCGCTGGGCGCACGCCAGCCCCGCGAGGCCGGCACCCACCACCACGACGTCGGTCTCGTCCACGCGAGCACTCTCGCACGGTCGGTGGCACAGTGCAGCGGTGGAGACAGGGACCCGGTCGGCAGGCCGCGTCCGGCTCGTCCTGTCGTACCAGCTGTTCGAGCAGCACCTGCGGGCCGCGGACGGCACCTGCCTGGTCCTGGTCGAGCACGACCTGCTCGTGCAGCAGCACCGCTTCCACGCCCATGCGCTGGTGATGCGCCGCGCAGCGCTCCTCGCGTTCGCAGAACGGTTGCGCGACAGAGGGTTCCGGGTCGAGACCGTCCTCTCGCGCAAGGACGTGGACACGGTCACGCAGCTGGTCGACCTGCTCGAGCGCTCCGTCCGGAGCAGATCGCCTGGTACGAACCGGTCGACGACTGGATCGAGCGCGACCTGGCCGAGGTCTGCCGCCGGGCCGGCCTCGACCCCGAGGTGCTGGACACGCCGGCGTTCTGCACCACCACGGCGCAGGTCCGCGAGCAGCTCGGCCCCGGCCGGCCGCGGATGCAGCACTTCTACGAGCTGCAGCGACGCCGGCTCGACCTGCTGATGGACGGCGACCGTCCCGTCGGCGGCCGGTGGAGCTTCGACACCGAGAACCGCAAGCGGCTGCCGAAGGACGTGGTGGTGCCGGACCGTCCCGCGTCCCCGCCCCGGACCGGCACGTCGAGGAGGCCGTCCGGTGGGTGCGCGAGGAGCACCCGGACGCACCGGGGGACCCGGCCACCTCGCCGTGGCCGACGACGCGGCGGCAGGCGCTGGCCTGGCTGCGCACGTTCGTCGCCGAGCGCCTGGCGGGCTTCGGGCCCTACGAGGACGCGATCAGCGCCGAGCGAGCCGTGGCTGTTCCACTCCGCGCTGAGCCCGGCGATCAACCTCGGTCTGCTCGAGCCGCTCGAGGTGGTGCGGGCCGCCCTCGACCACGCGGACGCGGTGGCCGGCACGCCGCAGGAGGTGCCGCTGGCCGGGCTGGAGGGCTTCGTCCGGCAGGTGGTCGGGTGGCGCGAGTACATGCGCGGCGTGTACGTCGTGCACGGGCGCAGGCTCCGCACGCGCAACCTGCTCGGGATGGACCGCCCTCTGCCGCAGGGGTTCTGGGACGCCACCACCGGGCTGGACCCGGTGGACCTCGTGGTGCGCCGGGTGCTCGACCGCGGGTGGTGCCACCACATCGAGCGGCTCATGGTGCTCGGCAACGCGATGCTGCTGCTGCGGGTCGACCCGGACGACGTCTACACCTGGTTCTCGGCGATGTTCGTCGACGCCTACGACTGGGTGATGGTGCCCAACGTCTACGCCATGAGCCAGTTCGCCGGCGGCGAGCTGGTGACGACCAAGCCGTACGTCTCCGGCAGCAACTACCTGCGGAAGATGTCGGACCTGCCGAGGGGCGAGTGGTGCGACGACTGGGACGCCCTGTTCTGGACCTTCGTCCGCGACCACCTGGACGGCTTCCGCAGCAACCCGCGCAGCTCGATGATGGCCCGCACCTACGAGGGCTTCGCACCGGCGAGGAAGGCCGCCCTCACGCGCCGGGCCGTCCCCCTGCTGGAGCGCTGATCCTGGTTCAGGGCCGGGTCAGCAGCGCGGGGCGCACAGCTCGGCGGCCGGTTCGGTCCCGGCCTCGGCCGACATGCCGCCGACGACCTGCCACCCGCCCACGACCAGCACCACCAGGAACGCCAGGGCCACCGCCGAGACGAGACGTCGTCGCACCGTCCACCTCCCGTACCCCGAGCCGGGCCCACCTCGTGCGGGCCGTCCGCGTCCACCATGGCGAACCTCGCGGCACCTGGCATCTCGGGGCGCACCGGGGCCGGCGGGGTCACCCCGACGACGACGCGGCGCCACCCACCGTGACCGGCTCGTCCGCCGTACCGGCGCGGATGACGTCGACCAGGTGCTCGTCCGGCCCCACGGCGGCGCCGTCCCAGACCACGCTGCGCACGAGCGTCCCGCGCACGACCGCACCCTCCCCGACGACCGGGTGGCCACCCGAGGCGTGCAGGTTGGCGCGCAGGTAGTCGGCCGGCGTGCCGCAGTCGACGACCGTCCCGTCGAAGGGCACCAGCTCGAGCGCGCCCTCGGCCTCCTGGTGCCGCCACAGCACCTCGTACAGACCGGTCGGCTCGGGGCGCAGGGTCGCCAGCGCGGCCGGCCGGCAGCGCGCAGGCGCCGACGTAGACCCACGCGCCGCGGTCGTCGCTGAAGTCGGTGCGCGCGGTGGCCGGCGCGACCAGCAGCCGGGTGCGTTCGCGGTCCCAGCCGTCGAGCAGCAGGTCCACCGGGTCGGCCCCGGCCAGGTAGGCGTCGGCGTTGAGCACCACGGCGTCGCGACCGTCGAGCCAGTCGCGCAGCGCACCGAGCGCCCCGGCGGTGCCGAGCGCCTCGGGCTCCTCGACCGACACGTGCGCGCGGTCGGCCACGTGCGCCACCACCTGCCCCGCGAGGTGGTGGGCGTTGACGGCCAGGTGGCCAGGACCCGGGCCGAGGTGGGCGGACAGCCGGTCGATCGCGAGGTCGAGCAGGGGTCGGCCGCCCACGGGGAACAGCGCCTTCGGCCGCAGCAGCGACAGGGGACGCACCCGCTCTCCCGCACCGGCCGCCAGGACGATGCCGGTGGTGCTCACCGGTCGAGCAGGCGACCGGCCGTGGCCGCGGCCTCACCGGCCCTGCGCAGCAGCGCGACGATCTCGTGCGTCGGGCCGTCGGCCTCGGGCAGGTCGTCGAGGCCGTACCAGGCGTGCGCCTTGGCCTCGCCGCCCACGCGGACCTCCGGCTCGTGGTCGACCTCGAGCCGGTAGATGACGTCGACCCGGCGCAGGGGCGAGTTCACCTGGCAGGTCAGCGGCAGCCCCACCTCGATCCGCAGGCCGGTCTCCTCGCGCACCTCGCGGACGACGGCGTGCGCGGCGCTCTCGCCCCGGTCGAGCAGGCCGCCCGGCAGGCTCCAGCCGACCCGGTGCGGCTGCCGCAGGAACAGCACCTTGTCGCCGTGCTGGATGGCCACGACGGCGCCGACGGTGAAACCCGGTGTGGCAGCGCGGACCATCGCGCGACGCACCGGCGCCGGGGAGCGCCGGAACGCCAGCAGGGCCGCGGTGTAGCCGCGGCGCCGGACGGTGGCGACGGCGTCTCTCACCGTGCTGGGCAGAGAGGGCATGTCGCCACAGTACGGACCCCACTAGCCTCGGGCAGCGTGAGCGACCCCGTCCCCGTGCGCCGGCAGCGGGTGGCCGCGTACGCGGTGTGCGTCCGGGACGACCACCTGCTGCTGGCCCAGCTGTCGCACCTCACCGGCTGGCCCGGTGCCTGGACGCTGCCCGGCGGCGGCATCGACCACGGCGAGGACCCCCGGGCCGCCGTCGTCCGCGAGGTGCGGGAGGAGACCGGCCTGGAGGTCGCGGTGGGGACGCTGCTCGACGTCGACTCGGTGCACTTCACCGGTCACGCGCCGAACGGGACGCTCGAGGACTACCACTCGGTGCGGCTGCTGTTCGCCGGCGAGGTGGCCGACCGCGCCGAGCCGGCCGTGCAGGAGGTGGACGGCAGCACGATGGCCGCCGCCTGGCTGCCGCTGGAGGACGTGCGCGCCGGTCGGCACGAGGTGGTCGACCTGGTGCGGCTGGCGCTGCGCCTGGTCGGGGCCGGCTAGCGCCGGCGGGACTCGGCGTCGACCAGCCGCGGCCTGGCCTCCAGGCCGGACAGGCCGTTCCACGCGAGGTTGACCAGGTGCGCGGCCACCTCCTGCTTCTTCGGCTTGCGCGACTCGAGCCACCACTGACCGGTGAGCGCCACCATGCCGACCAGCATCTGGGCGTACATCGGCGCGAACTTGGTGTCGAGACCGCTCTTCTTGAACGCCGCCGCGAGGATGTGCTCGACCTGGGTGGCGACGTCGCTGATCAGGCTGCCGAAGCCACCGGTGGAGCCGGTGACGGGGGAGTCGCGGACGAGGATGCGGAAGCCGTCCGTGGAGCTCTCGATGTAGTCGAGCAGCCCCAGCGCGGCGCGCTCGGCGAGCACCCGCGGGTGGGCCGGGGCGTCGAGGGCGCCGGTGATCGACGCCAGCAGGTCGGAGATCTCGCGGTCGACGACGACCGCGTAGAGGCCCTCCTTGCCGCCGAAGTGCTCGTACACGACCGGCTTGGAGACCGAGGCGCGGGCGGCGATCTCCTCGACGCTGGTGCCCTCGAAACCCTTGTCGGCGAACAGCTTCCGACCGACGTCGACCAGCTGCTCGCGTCGCTCCTTGCCGGTCATCCGGCTGCGGGGGGACGGCGGCTTGGCGCGGGCGTCGGGCGGGGTCACGGCAGCCATGATGTCCGACGCCCACGCTGTGTCCCCCGTGCCGGCCATGCTCAGGAACCGGCCGCGGCCTGGCGCTCCGCCTTGCGGGCGGCCGCCTCCTCGCGCCGGGTGACGAACCGGGTGGCGTTCTGGTCGAGCTTGGCCAGGAACGCCGACAGCTCCTCGCGGGCGCGCTCGCCGCGCGGCCCGAAGTCGGTGCGCTCGAACACCTTCCAGAACTTCAGCACCGGCATGATCACCTCGTCGAAGTGCAGCCGCTGGTCGTAGATCCCGGCCATCGCGATGGTGAGCGAGTTGCGGTTGAAGTCCGGCATCGTCGCGCCCGGCATCTCGAACCCGACCACCTCGGCGAGGACGGCCTCCATCGTGTCGTCGGGGGCGAGGTCGAAGGCCGCGGCCATCATGTTGCGGTAGAAGACCATGTGCAGGTTCTCGTCGACGGCGATCCGCTGCAGCAGCCGCTCGGCGACCGGGCACCCGGTGGCCTTGCCGGTGTTGCGGTGGCTCACCCGGGTCGCGAGCTCCTGGAACGAGACGTAGGCGACGGTCTGCAGCATCCCCTTCTCGCCGGAGTCGTACCCGGCGACCATGTGGATCATCCGCAGGTTCTCGAGCTTGACCGGGTCGACGCCGCGGGTGACCACGAGGTAGTCGCGCAGCGCGACGCCGTGCCGGCCCTCCTCGGCGGTCCAGCGGCCGACCCACTCGCCCCACGCGCCGTCGCGGCCGAACCGGGTGGCGATCTCGCGGTGGTAGCTGGGCAGGTTGTCCTCGGTGAGGAGGTTGACGATCATCGCCGTCTTCGCGACGGGGTCGAGCCGGGAGTCGCCCGGCTGCCAGTCCTCGCCGCCGAGGAACGCGAAGTCGCGGCCCTCGCTCCACGGGATGTAGTCGTGCGGCATCCAGTCCTTGGCGATGCCGATGTGCCGCTCGAGGTTCTGCGCCACCACGGGCTCGAGCTCGTGCAGCATCCGCGTCTGCAGCTCGGCCAGCCGGTCCCGGTCGTCCAGGGTCGTCATCGCGCCTCCAGGTCTCCTGGGCGCGATGGTCCCGCGCCGGTCGTCCACCTACGCAACCGTAACCTACGAGTGCGTAGGGGTACAGCGCTGGCACACTGGGGCGCGCCCGTCCCCGTGCACCCGTGCACGCGGACGTGGGCGGTCCCCCGTCGTCCAACGGCAGGACAGCGGTCTTTGGAACCGCGAATCGAGGTTCGAGTCCTCGCGGGGGAGCCGCGTGCGGCGCCGCCGAGGGCCGCCCTGCGCGGGTACAGTGGGCGCGCTCCGCCCGACCCCCTGGTTCACACCCCCGAGGAGACCGTCCGCGTGCGCTCCAGCCGCCCGGCCGCCGCCCTGGTCCTCGCCGCAGGCGAGGGGACCCGGATGCGGTCGGCGACCCCCAAGGTCCTGCACGCGATCGCCGGTCGCAGCCTGCTGGGCCACGCCCTGGCCGCCGTCCGCGCCGTCGACCCCGAGCACCTCGTCGTGGTCGTGCGGCACGAGCGCGACCGGGTCGCCGCCCACGCCACCGAGGTCGACGCCGAGGCCGTCGTGGCCGACCAGGACGACGTCCCGGGCACCGGCCGCGCCGTGCAGTGCGGCCTCGACGCCCTGGCCGCGGCCCGTGCCGGCGACAGGCGCTCGTCCGGCACCGTGCTGGTCACCTACGGCGACGTGCCGATGCTCACCGGCGCCACCCTGGCCGACCTCGTCGCCGCGCACGAGGACGGCGGGCACGCGGTCACCGTCATCACCGCCGACGTCGCGGACCCCACCGGCTACGGCCGGGTGCTGCGCGACGACGCCGGCCACGTCGCGGGCATCGTCGAGCACAAGGACGCCGACGAGGCCCAGCGCGCCATCACCGAGATCAACTCGGGCCTGTACGCGTTCGACGCCGCGGTGCTGGTCGACGCGCTCGGCCGGGTCGGCCGCGACAACGCCCAGGGCGAGATGTACCTCACCGACGTGCTGCGCCTGGCCCGCGAGGGCGGCGGCACCGTCGCCGCGCACCGCATCGACGACGTCTGGCAGACCGAGGGCGTCAACGACCGCGTGCAGCTGGCGCGGATGGGCGCCGAGCTGAACCGCCGGGTGGTCGAGGGCTGGATGCGCGAGGGCGTCACCGTGGTCGACCCCGCCACCACCTGGGTCGACGCCGGCGCCACCCTGGCCCGCGACGTCACCCTGCTGCCGGGGGTGCAGCTCCTCGGCTCCACCACGGTCGCCGAGGGCGCGACGGTCGGGCCGGACACCACGCTGCGCGACTGCGAGGTCGGGCCCGGCGCGTCGGTGGTCCGCTCGCACGGCGAGGGCGCCCGGATCGGCACCGCGGCCACGGTCGGCCCGTTCAGCTTCCTGCGTCCCGGCACCGTGCTCGGCGCCAAGGGCAAGATCGGCGGCTTCGTCGAGACCAAGAACACCGTGATCGGCGACGGCGCCAAGGTGCCGCACCTGACCTACGCCGGCGACGCGACGATCGGCGAGGGCGCCAACATCGGGGCCGGGACGATCTTCGCCAACTACGACGGCGTCGCGAAGCACCGCACCGTCGTCGGGCGGCACAGCTTCGTCGGCTCCGACTCGGTGCTCGTCGCGCCCGTGACGATCGCCGACGGCGCCTACGTGGGTGCCGGCTCCACCGTCACCGGCGACGTGCCGTCCGGCGCGATCGCGGTCGCACGCGGGCAGCAGCGCAACGTCGAGGGCTGGGTCGAGCGCCGCCGCGCCGGTACGGCCACCGCCGAGGCGGCCCGGCAGGCCCGTGAGCACAGCACCCAGCAGGCAGATCCCCAGCACCCCGAGCCAGTGCAGTCCGAGAAAGGGGCGCAGGCATGACCGGCATCACCACGACGGGGGAGAAGCGCCTCATCCTGATCACCGGCCGGGCGCACCCGGAGCTGGCCGACGAGGTCGCCGCCGAGCTCGGCGTCGAGCTCGTGCCGACCTCGGCCTACGACTTCGCCAACGGCGAGATCTACGTGCGGTTCGGCGAGAGCGTGCGGGGCTGCGACGCCTTCGTGCTGCAGAGCCACTGCGCGCCGATCAACCAGTGGCTGATGGAGCAGCTGCTCATGTGCGACGCGCTCAAGCGCGCCTCGGTGAAGCGGACCACGGTCATCTCCCCCTTCTTCCCGTACGCGCGCCAGGACAAGAAGCACCGCGGCCGCGAGCCGATCTCGGCCCGGCTGGTCGCCGACCTCTACAAGACCGCCGGCGCCGACCGGTTGATGAGCGTCGACCTGCACGCCGCCCAGATCCAGGGCTACTTCAGCGGGCCCGTCGACCACCTCTGGGCGCTGCCCCTGCTGGCCGACTACGTGCGGACCCGGGTCGACCGCTCGCGCCTCACCGTCGTCTCGCCGGACGCGGGCCGCGTCCGGGTCGCCGACCTGTGGTCGGACCGCCTGGGCGCCCCGCTGGCGATCATCCACAAGCGCCGCGACCCGAACGTGCCCAACCAGGTGAAGGTGCACGAGGTCGTCGGCGACGTCGAGGGACGCACCTGCGTGCTCGTCGACGACATGATCGACACCGCCGGGACGATCGTGCAGGCCGCCGAGGCGCTGAAGGAGAACGGCGCCGCCGACGTCATCGTCACGGCCACCCACGCCGTGCTGTCCGGCCCGGCCGTCGACCGGCTGAAGAACGGCCCGATCTCCGAGGTCGTCGTCACGAACACGCTGCCGATCGAGGAGGACAAGCGGTTCCCCTCGCTCACGGTGCTGTCGATCGCCCCGCTGCTGGCGCGCGCGATCCGCGAGGTCTTCGACGACGGCTCGGTCACCAGCCTGTTCGACGGCAACGCCTGATCAGGTGAGGACGCCGGCGTGCGGCTGACCGCGCGGGTGGACTACGCGCTGCGAGCCGCCTGCGCGCTCGCGGCGGCCGAGACCGCCGATCCCGGCACCTGGAGCACGAGCGACGAGGTCGCCGAGGCGGAGGGCGTCCCGCACCGCTTCCTGGAGGCGATCCTGCGCGACCTGCGCCGGGCCGGCGTCGTCGACTCCCGCCGCGGCCAGGACGGCGGCCACCGGCTCGCGGCGGACCCGTCCGCGGTGAGCCTGGCCGACCTCATCCGCGCCGTCGACGGCCCGCTGGCGCTGGTGCGCGGCACCCGTCCGGAGAACCTGGACTACCAGGGCGCGAGCACCGCGCCTGCAGGACGTCTGGCTGGCGCTGCGGGCCGCCGAGCGGCGGATCCTCGAGGGGACCACGCTGGCCCACCTCGTGGCCGGCAAGCTGCCCGGCCGAGGTCCGCCGTGCTGCTCTAGCACTGAGCTGCACCGGACGGTCCCCGGCCCGACGGGTGGCGATCCGTCCGCGGGATCGCGCGTGATCGGGTCCGACGGATCCCTGCCGCCCGCCGGTGTGGCATAGTCATCTAATCCGAGCTGAATCAGATCGACTTAGCGATTCGATCGAGCGACGGATCGAGGAGGCTCGCATGCGTGGGTGGATCGTGCTGGCCCTGGTGGGTCTCGCGGCGCAGCTGGTCGACGGCAGCCTGGGGATGGCGTACGGGGTCACCTCGACCACGCTGCTGCTGGCCGCGGGCACCGCGCCGGCCATGGCCTCGGCCTCGGTGCACCTCGCCGAGGTGGGCACCACGCTGGCCTCCGGCGCCTCGCACTGGAAGCTTCGGCAACGTCGACTGGTCGCGTGGTCCGCCGGATCGCCCTGCCCGGCGCGGTCGGCGCCTTCCTCGGGGCCACGGTGCTGTCGAACCTCAGCACCGAGTGGGCCGCGCCGTGGATGTCCGGCGCTCCTGCTCGCGCTCGGCGTCTACCTGCTCGTGCGGTTCACCTTCGGCAGCATCGCGCGGCGTCCGGGCCGGTGCAGCTCGCGGTTCCTCGTCCCGGTCGGTCTGTTCGGGGGGTTCGTCGACGCCAGCGGCGGCGGCGGCTGGGGACCGGTCGCCACGCCGGCCCTGCTCAGCAGCGGCAGGATGGAGCCGCGCAAGGTGATCGGCACCGTCGACACCTCCGAGTTCGCCGTCTCCGTCGCCGCCAGCCTCGGCTTCTTCCTCGGGCTCGGGTCGGAGGTGCTCGACCTGGAGGTGGTCACCGCGCTGCTCGCCGGTGGCGTGGTGGCGGCCCCGCTCGCCGCCGCCTGGTGCGGCACGTGCCGCCGCGGGTCCTCGGCGCCGCGGTCGGCGGCCTGATCGTCCTGACCAACCCCGCACGATCCTGCGGGCTGCCGACCTCGAGGCCGACTCGGCGTCGCGGTCTACTGCGTCGTCGTCGTGGTCTGGGCCACGGCGCTCGCGTGCTGGCCGTCCGGCGGTACCGCCGCGAGCGCGGAGCTCGAGCGCCTCCTGGCCGAGCGCAGGTCGTGGCCAGGTGCCGCGACCCGACGTGGCGGAGGCGCAGACGGGTTCGCGGCGGCCGGGCCCGCTCGGGTAGGCTCTCCCGGTTGCCTCGGCGAGGGACGCGGTGCGGAACGGCTGCTCGTGCAGCCCCGCCTGGTCCGTGATCGACGCGGTGGGTCCGCCCGACGCGCCGTGCCACGCCCCGCGCCGAGGCCCGTCCACCGCAGACCGAGGAGCCCACCGCATGTCCGAGATCAAGCTGACCGCACAGGCCCGTACCGAGTTCGGCAAGGGTGCCGCCCGCCGGATCCGCCGCGAGCACCAGGTCCCCGCCGTCGTCTACGGCCACGGCACCGACCCCCAGCACATCCGGCTGCCGGGCCACGACACGATGCTGGCGCTGAAGAACGCCAACGCGCTGCTGTCGATCAGCGTCGGCGACGACAAGCCCGTCCTGGCCCTGGTCAAGGACGTCCAGCGCGACCCGGTCCGCCAGGTCATCGAGCACGTCGACCTGGTGATCGTGCGCCGCGGCGAGAAGGTCCAGGTCGACGTCCCCGTCCACATCGTCGGCGAGGCCGCGCCGGAGACCGTCGTCACCGTCGAGAACCAGACCCTGCTGCTCGAGGCCGAGGCCACCCACATCCCGACCCAGGTCGAGGTGTCGGTCGAGGGCCTGGCCGCCGGGACCCAGGTGCTGGCCGGTCAGCTCACGCTGCCCGAGGGCTCGACCCTGGCGATCGACGACGACGTCCTGGTCGTCAACATCACCCAGCAGATCAGCGCGGAGGCCCTCGAGGCCGAGCTCGCCGAGGCCGAGGCCGAGGCCGGCATCGAGCGCGACGAGTCCGACGAGGAGGCCGCCGAGGCGCAGGCCGCCGAGGGCGCTGCCGAGGGCGAGGGCGACGAGCCCGCTGCCGAGGGCGACGCCGAGAAGGAGTGACCTCCGGCCCGACGCCGGCGGTACCGCCGACGACCCACGACGAGGCACCGCACCCCGGTCCGTACCTCGTCGTGGGTCTCGGCAACCCGGGGCCCGACTACGCGGGCAACCGGCACAACGTCGGCCAGATGGTGCTCGACGAGCTGGCGGACCGAGCGCGGCAGGCCTGGCGCACCCACAAGGCCCGGGCCGCGGTGGCGGAGGTGCGCCTCGGCGTGCTCCCCGGTGGCGCCCCCGGGCCCAAGGTGGTGCTCGCCAAGCCGTCGTCGTACATGAACCTGTCCGGCGGGCCGGTGGCCGGCCTGGCGCAGTTCTTCTCGATCGCACCCGAGCAGGTGGTGGTCGTCCACGACGAGCTGGACCTGCCGTTCGGCACCGTCCGGCTCAAGCGCGGCGGGGGCGAGGGCGGGCACAACGGCCTGCGCGACACCACCAAGGCGTTGGCCTCCAAGCAGTACGTGCGGGTGCGGGTCGGCATCGGACGGCCGCCCGGGCGGATGGACCCGGCGGACTTCGTCCTGCGGGACTTCGGCGGGCCGGAGCGCAAGGAGCTCCCCCTGCTGGTGGTGGACGCCGCCGACGCCGTCGAGCTGGTGGTGCTGCGCGGGCTGACCGGCGCCCAGCAGCAGGTGCACCGCCCGGCCTGACCGCGTCCGCCGGGTCCCGTCCGATCGGGCGACCCCCGGGCACCGCCGTTCCGTGCACCGTACGGCGTCGGCAGAGCCGTCCGGTCGCACCCGGACGGACCAATGGGCCGGAGCGCACCCCGAGCCGCGTCACGCATCGTTACCCTGGCGTTCGTCAGGCGGACGCCCCACGGGCGCCGGTGGCACAGGGACTGGGGGAGCGAGTGAGCGCGGAGACCGAGGACTCGACGGCGTCGGGTACGGACCGAACGGGTGTGGTCGGTCGCCAGCACGTGCCCGACCACGAGGTGATCGACCTGGCGGCCCACGAGGTGCCCGACGTGCCCGACGTGATCGACCTGGAGGCCGCGCACCGGGAGATCGAGCGCCGCGGCGCGCCGTCGCGCGCCCGGATGTCCTGGGCCCGAGGGGTCCCCTTCGTCCTGGACGACGCGTTCGCCGACCCCGCCGAGGTGGTGGACCGCGCCTACGACCGACGCTCGGCGCGCACCACGCGCCTCCTGCGTCGCGTGCTCGTCACCGACCTGGTGATCGCCCTGACCGTGATGGCCGGCTGCCTCCTCACGCTGCGCATCACGGTGCTCAACGTCGTGCTCATCGCCGTCACCGCCCTGGTCTGGACCGGTGTCCTCGCCGTGCTGGGCGGGTACGACCGCCGTCGACTCGGGGACGGCCCGGAGGAGTACGCGGCGGTCCTGCGCTCGGCGCTCGTCGTCGTGGCGGCGATGGGGCTGCTCGCCTACAGCCTCGAGCTGTTCCTGCCGCGCCGGGTGGTGCTGGTCGGCGTCCCGCTCACCGCGGTGCTCACCATCGCCGGCCGGTACGCCTGGCGCCGCTGGCTGCACGCCCGTCGCGCCCGCGGCGTCGACACCCAGCGGGTCCTGGTCGTGGGCGAGGGCAGCGCCGTCGCCGGTGTCGTCGCCGACCTCGAGCGCGAGCCGCACCACGGTCTGCAGGTCGTCGGGGCGTGCCTGCCCCTGCACGCGCTCGACGTGGGCGACATCGACGGCACCCCGATGCTGGGCGTGGTCTCCGAGGTCCCGCAGGTGGTCGTCGACCACGAGGTCGACACCGTCATCGTCGTCGGCGCGCAGCTGACCGGCCAGCCGCTGCGCCGGCTCTCGTGGGCGCTGGAGCACACCGGCGCCGAGCTCATGGTGGCTCCCGGCCTGGTCGAGGTCACCGGCCCCAACGTCTCGCTGCACCCCGCCGCCGGCCTGTCGCTCCTGCACGTCGAGCGCCCGGCCGCGCGATCGGGCCGGCTGGCCGCCAAGACGACGCTCGACCGGTGCCTCGGCACGGCGCTGTTCCTGCTCGCAGCCCCGTGGATCGGGCTGTTCGCGCTGATGGTCAAGGTCACCAGCCGCGGTCCTGCGTTCTACCCGCAGCCGCGGGTCGGCCAGGACGGCACCGAGTTCACGATGTGGAAGCTGCGCAGCATGGTCGTCGACGCCGACGCGCGCGTCGCCGACCTCGCGGACGACAACGAGGGCAACGGCCTGCTCTTCAAGATGAAGCGCGACCCGCGGGTCACCCCGGTCGGGCGGGTGCTGCGCCGGCTGTCGCTGGACGAGCTGCCGCAGCTGTGGAACGTGGTGCGCGGCGAGATGTCGCTCGTCGGCCCGCGTCCGCCGCTGCCGCGCGAGTACGCGCAGTACCACGACGCCGTGCACCGCCGGTTGCGGGTCAAGCCGGGCCTGACCGGCCTGTGGCAGGTCAGCGGACGCTCGGACCTGTCGTGGGAGGAGTCGATCCGGCTCGACCTGCGCTACGTGGACAACTGGTCGGCCGCGATGGACCTGCAGATCCTGTGGAAGACCGCCCGCGCGGTGGTCGGCGGCTCCGGCGCCTACTGACCCCCTCCCCGTCCGCACGCCAGAAGGGTCGCCCTCCGCACGGGGGGCGACCCTTCTCGCGTCTGCGACGCGCTGCGGACCGGGACCGGCTTCGGACGCACGACGACGCCGCCCGGGCGGACCCGGGCGGCGTCGTCGTGCGCAGAGCTGGGAAGGACCTCAGGCGGCGTGCTCGGAGCGCCGGCGCCCGACGCGGACCAGGACGACACCGCCGGCCACCAGGAGGGCGGCGGCGCCGCCGACGACGGCGACGTCGGTGCCGGTGAAGGCCAGGGAGTCGACGGCCTTGTTCTGCGTGACGACGACCGGCGCCTTCGAGGGGGCGACCGAGGGCAGGACCTCGCCCGACGGGGTGGGCGGGTAGACCGGGTCCGCCGCGGCCGGGCCGATGGCGGCCGCACCGACGACGAGGGCCGCTGCGGTGGTGGCGAGTAGGCGTCGCATGTGTGTGATCCCCCATGGCTGGGCGCCGGGTGGCGCGCTGATCTGGTGCGCCGATCGTAACGCTCCGCACACCGCCGCGTCCCTCGTTCGGGGGTTCTCGCCCACCGGCTGCACGTCGTCACCCCGTAGGACGCCGGGGCAGGCGTCGGTGGCGTCACCACGTCACCCGATCAGAGCAACGACGCTCTCGTGGTGTGCGCCGCCCGGGACGGCGTCAGGCGCACCCGGCGCCGGGCGCGGTCGCCGTGACCGTGGCGTCCCGCGTCATCGGCTGCACGTGCACGGCCGGCGGACGGGAGTCGCCGGACAGGTTCCAGGTCAGCTGGACGGTGCCGCCGTCGGGGACGTCGACCGTGGCGCGCACGACCGTCCACCCCTGCTCGGTGCCGGCCGACACCGACCGCGAGGCACCGTCGACCTCGAGCCCGGACAGGCCGCGGGTCGGGGGCAGGTACAGCGCCACGAGCAGCCGGTGGTCGCGCGGGGCGAGCCCGTCCAGGTGGCTCTCGCTGTACCGCGGCAGCTTCGGCGGCGGGGTGCTGGTGAGCCCGACCACCACCTGCGCGCCGTCGACGGCGCAGCCGGCGCTCACGGTGACCTCGAGGAACTGGTCCAGCTTGGAGCCGTCGAGGTTGGTGAGGTGCACCCTGGCCGTGCCGCCGTCCTGCGGCGGTGGCCCGAGCGTGCCGGAGACACCGAGGTCGACCAGCGTCTGCTGGGTGGCCGGGTCGGCGGACCAGAGCTGGACGTGGCCGTCCTCGAGGGAGTTGGTGAGAGAGCGGCGCAGGTCGGCGTCGCTCCAGTCGGCGCCGACGAGCGCCTGGAACACCGCGCCGGTGACGGTGCCCAGGTAGGCCTGGCGCTCGCGGGTCCGCCCGTCGTAGGTGCGGTACACCTCCTGCTGGACGATCCGCACCAGGTTCTTGCGGTCCAGCTCCGGTCCGGTCGGCGGCTGCACGGGACCGGTGGCGCCGAGGACGCGGGCCAGCGCCACCGGGTCCATGCCGACGACGCCGTCCGGCGCGGGGCGGCCCTGCGCGGTCCACAGGTCGACCAGCAGGCTCGCCGCCAGGGGGAAGTCGGGGCTGAGGTTGATGTTCTGGCTCAGAGCGAGGTCCTGGCCGTACAGCGCCTCGACGTCGTCCGGCAGGTCGGGCAGCTTCCCGGTGAGGGACGCGAGGTCGTCGTTGACGCCGACGTCGGCGAGGGCGATCCGGCCCTGGTCGACCGTCAACAGCGCCCAGGAGCCGATGAGCCCGCCGGTGGGCCGGGCCTCGGCCAGGTTCTGCGCCGCCAGCAGGTACGTGCGCGGGCCGTCGGCGCCGAGGGCGGGGACCGCGGCGGCCATCGCGGCGTCGGCCCCCGAGACCTGCTCGTCGAGCTCCACGAGCCCGTCGACGGCCGAGCCCACGGGCTCGGCGGCCCACAGCAGGTCCTCGGGTGCGAGGGCCTCGACCCGCTCCCGGCCGGCGGCGGTGACCTCGGCCGCCTCGTGCACGACGGCCGCGAACTCGGTGACGGCGGCGACGTCGACCTGACCCGACGGGGCGGCCTGCTGCGCGGCCACCAGCGCCAGCGCGCCGTCGACGACGGGCAGCACGCCGTCCGCGACGGCGTCGTCGGCCGCGGCGACCGTGGTGCGGGCGGCCCGGACGTCCTCGCCGACCACGGGCAGGGGCTGCAGCAGGGTCAGGGGGAGCGCGGCGGCGTGCCGTCGCGCCTGCCGCAGCGCCCCCGAGGCCTCCTCCGCGTGGTCGGACGCCTGCTCGAGGTCACCGGCGTCCAGCGCCCGGGTCGCTTCCCGCAGCGAGCGCTCCGCCTGGCGCGAGGCCTGGGTGGCGGCGCGCACTTCCTGCACACCCCAGACCGCCAGCGCCGCCAGCACGACGACGAGCAGCGCCAGCGCCAGGAGAACCGGACGCCGTCGCCGCCGGCGGCGCGCCGCGTCCCGGCTCGGCGCGGCCTGGCTCATCCACTGATCCCCTCGTCGGCGCCCTCGCGTCGGTGCGCGCCCGGGACGCCCGGGACGCCCGGACGTCACGGCCAGGGTAGGACGGACCGGACGCGACGAGCGGGCCGGTCGCGCCCGTCGTCACCCCATCGGGCCATCCGGTGCGTGGACGGACGCGGCGGACGGGTGAGGGCGGCGGGATTCTCCGAACCGTCTGTGAGGCGTCGGCACGGCCCGTAACCTGGGGGACATCAGGAAGGGCGTCCGCCGCTGGTGCCGGTCGCGGCAGGAACCATCTCGGAATCGTGGGGGACATGGGTACAGCGATGTCACGCACCGCCGGCGACGCCAACGCGTCGCGGGTCGTGCAGGAGGAGCGCAGCAGCGACGCCGGGCTGGCCGTCGCGCTCGCCGAGGCAGCAGGTGAGCGCCTGCTCGCGGTCCGCGCGGAGCTGACCGCGCAGGGCGTGGGCGGACGCGAGCTCAAGGACGCCGGCGACGCCGCCGCGCAGGGGGTGCTCGCGGCGCTGCTCGCCGAGCACCGCGCGGACGACGCGGTGCTGAGCGAGGAGGCGGCCGACGACCACGCGCGGCTGTCCGCGCACCGGGTCTGGATCGTCGACCCGCTCGACGGCACCCGCGAGTTCTCCGAGCCGGACCGGACCGACTGGGCCGTGCACGTGGCGCTGTGGGAGGCCGGCACGCTCGTGGCGGGCGCCGTGACGCTGCCGGCCGCGGGCCTGGTGTACCGCACCGACGACCCGACCCCGGTGCCCGGCACGCCGGGCGGACCGCTGCGGCTGGCCGTCAGCCGCACCCGCCCGCCGGAGTTCGTCGAGGCCGTGGCCGCGCTGCTCGGGGCCGAGCTGGTGCCGATGGGCTCGGCGGGCGTCAAGGCCACGTCGGTGCTGCGCGGCGAGGCCGACGTCTACCTGCACGCGGGCGGCCAGTACGAGTGGGACTCGGCGGCGCCCGTCGCCGTCACCGCCGCGGCCGGCCTGCACACCAGCCGGATCGACGGCAGCCCGCTGGTCTACAACCGGCCCGACCCGCTCCTGCCCGACCTGCTCGTCTGCCGGCACGAGCACGCTCGCGCGGTGCTCGAGGCCGTGGCCGCCGTCACCGGAGGGACCCGATGAACGACTCCCAGCAGTACCAGATGACCCAGCTCGAGGCTCCTGGAGTCCGAGGCCGTCTTCATCATGCGCGAGGTCGTCGCCGAGCACGAGCACCCGGTGCTGCTGTTCTCCGGCGGCAAGGACTCGATCGTCATGCTGGAGGTCGCCCGCAAGGCGTTCTACCCGGCGCGGATCCCGTTCCCGGTGCTGCACGTCGACACCGGCCACAACTTCCAGGAGGTCCTCGACCACCGCGACGCCACGGTCAAGCGGCTCGGGGTCGACCTCGTCGTCGGCAGCGTGCAGGAGGCGATCGACAACGGCTCGGTCGTCGAGCCGCCGGACGGCACCCGCAACCGGATCCAGACGCCGGTGCTGCTCGACACCCTGGACAAGTACGGGTTCTCCGCGATCTTCGGCGGCGCCCGCCGCGACGAGGACAAGGCCCGGGCCAAGGAGCGGGTGTTCTCGTTCCGCGACGAGTTCGGCCAGTGGGACCCGAAGAACCAGCGCCCCGAGCTGTGGAACCTGTACAACGGCCAGGTCCACGTCGGCGAGAGCATCCGGGTCTTCCCGCTGTCGAACTGGACCGAGATCGACATCTGGCGCTACATCGAGCGGGAGGGCATCGCCCTGCCGTCCATCTACTACGCCCACGACCGAGAGGTGTTCGAGCGCAACGGGATGCTGTTCGGCGTGCACGAGGTCTGCCGGCCGAAGCCGAACGAGACCGTGTTCACCGAGCGGGTCCGCTACCGCACCGTGGGTGACGCCAGCCTGACCGCCGCGGTCCGGTCGGACGCCGACACGATCGAGAAGGTCATCGCCGACGTGGCGACCACCCGCATCACCGAGCGCGGTCAGACCCGTGGCGACGACAAGTTCAGCGAGGCCGCCATGGAGGACCGGAAGAAGGAGGGGTACTTCTGATGGACATCCTCAGGTTCGCCACGGCCGGGTCGGTCGACGACGGCAAGAGCACGCTGATCGGACGGATGCTCTACGACACCAAGAGCGTCCTGCAGGACCAGATGGACGCCGTCGAGCGGGTCAGCAAGGACCGGGGCGACGAGTACGTCAACCTGGCGCTGCTCACCGACGGCCTGCGCGCCGAGCGCGAGCAGGGCATCACGATCGACGTCGCGTACCGCTACTTCACCACCGCGCGGCGCAACTTCATCATCGCGGACACCCCCGGGCACATCCAGTACACCCGCAACATGGTCACCGGTGCGTCCACGGCCGACCTCGCGCTGGTGCTGGTCGACGCCCGCAAGGGCATCGTCGAGCAGAGCCGCCGGCACGCGTTCCTCGCGACCCTGCTGCAGGTGCCGCACGTGGTGCTGTGCGTCAACAAGATGGACCTGGTCGACTACTCGCAGGAGGTGTTCGAGCGGATCCGGGCCGAGTTCGCGCAGTTCGCGTCCCGCCTGCGGATGCCGGACCTGGTCGTCATCCCCGTCTCGGCGCTGGCCGGCGACAACGTGGTGAACCGCTCGGACAACATGCCGTGGTACGAGGGCACGAGCCTGCTGCACCACCTCGAGAACGTGCACGTGGCGAGCGACCGCAACCTCATCGACGTCCGGTTCCCGGTGCAGTACGTGATCCGTCCGCAGTCCGACGCGTGGCACGACTACCGCGGCTACGCGGGCCAGGTGTCCGGTGGCGTGCTGAGGAAGGGCGACGAGGTGATGGTGCTGCCGTCCGGCTTCACCTCGCGGATCGCCTCGGTCGAGACCGCCGACGGCGAGATCGACGAGGCGTACCCGCCGATGTCGGTCACGATCCGGCTCGAGGACGAGATCGACATCTCGCGCGGCGACATGATCTGCCGGGTCAACAACCGTCCCCAGGTCACCCAGGACGTCGACGCGATGATCTGCTGGATGGACGAGAGCTCCTCGCTGCAGGTGGGGCGCAAGTACTCGATCAAGCACACGACCCGCACGGCGCGGACGATCGTCAAGAGCCTGAACTACAAGCTCGACATCAACACGCTGCACCGCGACGAGGCGGCGACCGGCCTGTCCCTCAACGAGATCGGGCGCGTCCGGCTGCGCACCACCCAGCCGCTGCTGTGCGACGACTACACCCGCAACCGGTCCACCGGCGGGTTCGTCCTCATCGACGAGGGCACCAAGCGCACCGTGGCCGCCGGGATGATCAGCGAGCCGGCGAGCTGATGGGCTGCTCCGCGACATGACACCTGACGACGCGCGCTCGGGGGAGGGCGTGCCGCTCGTGCTGATGGTGTGCTCCAGCGGCGGTCACCTCGCCCAGCTGCTGACGCTGGACGAGTGGTCCGCCGCCTACCGCACGCGGTGGGTGACGTTCGGCACGACCGACGCCCGGTCGGCGCTCGCCGGCCGGGACGTCGTGGAGTGCCACCACCCGACCACCCGCAACCTGCCCAACCTGGTGCGCAACACCTGGCTCGCCTGGCGCGTGCTCCGGCGCGAGCGGCCCGCCGTCGTGGTGTCGTCCGGCGCTGCCGTGGCGGTCCCGTTCTTCCTGCTGGCTCGGCTGCTGCGGGTCCCGACGGTGTACGTCGAGGTGTTCGACCGGATCGACTCCCGGACGCTGACGGGCCGGCTGGTCCGCCCGTTCACCACCCGCTTCGTCGTGCAGTGGGACGAGCAGGTCGCGCTGTACCCCGGCGCGGTGAACGTGGGGGCGCTGCTGTGAGCGGCCGTCCGTTCCTCCTCGTGCTCGTGGGGACCGACCACCACCGCTTCGACCGGCTCGTCACCTGGGTCGAGGACTGGCTCGAGGCCCGCCCCGAGCCGCCGGACGCCTTCGTGCAGCACGGCACCGCCGACCCGCCGCGCCTGGCCGACGGCTCTGCGCTGACCGGCAAGGACGAGCTCCTGCGGCTGATGGCGCGCGCCGACGTCGTGGTCTCGCACGGCGGTCCGGCGACGATCACCGAGGTGCGCCGGCACGGCGTGCTCCCGGTCGTCGTGCCCCGCGACCCGTCGCTGGGCGAGCACGTCGACGGCCACCAGCAGCGCTTCGCCCGCCGGATGGGCGCCTCGGGGTTCGTGCGCACGTGCGAGACGCGCGCCGAGCTGTACGAGGCGCTCGACGCCGCCCTGGCGGACCCCGCCGCGTTCGCGATCGACCCGCGCGAGGAGGACGCCCGGCTGGCGTCGTCGGTCCGGCGGTTCGCCGAGGTGGTCGACCCGCTGGTCCGAAACGCGGTCTCCGACCGCAGGACGCGACCTATCATCGAGACGGCAGCCGCCTCGACCAGGTCCGGGCACGCCGCACGCCACCCCTCGAAGGAGCTCTGACCAGGCGATGGCCCTCCCGAACGTGAGCGCACCAGGTCGACGTGTCGTCGGCTGGGTCGCCGCGGCGACCTGTCTCGTCCTCGGTGTCCTCGGCGGTGCGTGGTTCCACTCCACGCTGCCGCGCACCTACGCCACGAGCACGAGCGTCCTGGTGCTCCCGACGGTGGCCGGGCTGGAGTCGAGCATCAGCGGCGGCCGCACCACCGGCACCGTCGAGATCGACACCGAGGTCGAGCTGGCCCGCTCGACGGCCGTGGCGCGGGCCGCGTCGCAGACGCTGGGCGGACGGATGAGCCAGCAGCAGCTGCAGGCCGGCACGTCGGTCACCGTGCCCACCAACTCGACGGTGCTCGTCGTCGAGGTCGAGGCCCCGCAGGCGCTCCTCGCCCGCGACGCCGCGGCTGCGGTCGCCCGGGCGTACCTCGAGCAGCGCCAGACCGCGGCCGACCAGGAGGTGCTCGACGTCACGACCTCGCTGCAGGCGCAGGTCACCGACCTGACCACCCGGCTGCAGGAGAGCGCCACGGCCATCGGCCGGCTCGAGGACGACGACACCGCCGGCCGTGCCCTGCTGGAGTCCCAGCGCACGTTGCTCGTCTCCCAGCTCGCCGACGTCAACAGCCGGCTGGTGGCGCTGCAGTCCGGCAGCACCCCCGGCGGCCAGGTCATCACCGCCGCCGCCGTGCCGTCGAAGCCGGTCGCGCCGATCCTGTGGGTGAACGTCGGCGCCGGTGCCCTGGTGGGTGCGCTCGTCGGCGGTGCGCTGCTGCAGCTGCTCGAGCAGCGTGGTCGGTTGCGCGCCGCCGCCCTGCGCCGCGGCGCCCTCACCCGCGACCTCGGCCGCCTGGTCGTGCCACGCCCCGGTACCGAGGGCGCCGCCTCCGCCGCCCAGCTCACCCAGCTCGTCGGCAAGGTCGACGGCTACCGGGCGGGACGCGCGGGTCCGGAGGTCGTCGTCGCGGTGGGTCCGTCCGACCTGGTCCGCGACCTGGTGATCCAGCTGAACTCCACCTGGGTGCGCGACCGCGGCGGCAACGTCCTGGTCGTCGCCCAGCGCGGCGTCCTCGACACGTTGACCGGTGCCGGCCGCCCCGGCCTGGCCGACGTGCTGCGTGGCGAGCGGTCGGTGAAGGAGGTGCTGCGCGGGTCGGCGTCCACCGGCGGTCAGCTGCTCGGTCCCGGCACCGGCACCGCCCAGCTCGCTCCCGCGGCGCTGCGGGTGCGGCTGGCCAAGCTCTGGGTCTCGATGACGCGCGGTGAGGAGGGCACCCTGGTGGTGCTGGTCCCCCCGCTGGACTCGGTCGAGGCGCAGAGCGTGCTGCGCACCGCCGGTCGCATCCTCGTCGCGGTCGCGCCCGGGACGATGGACGACGAGGCCGTCTCCGGCCTGTACGAGGACTTCGACTTCCTCGGGCTGTCCGAGATCGTCGTCGGCACGGTCGAGGTCTCGGCCCGGGCCGACGAGGACGGACGCGGCGCGACGCCCGCGGCGGTCCGTGCCCGCGGCCGCGACGCGGGGGAGACGGTGCGCGGGACGATCGGCGCCGGGTCCGACGGCAGCCGCCGCCCCGACACCCGCACCGACGGCGGCGAGCGCACCCGCGCGCCACGCGCCGACGACGCCCGCACCGACACCGACACCGACACCGGCACCGACGACGACGCGACCCGTCCGGGGGCCGACGCGGCGTCCGCGGCCGCGAGGGGGACCCGATGACCACCGAGCAGATCGCCGCGCCCGCGGCGCCGACCGACCAGGGCCCGGCCGGCACCAGCCCGCCGGTCACCGTGGTGATCCCGACCCGTGGCAGGCCCGAGCTCGTCCGCCTGTCGGTGCGCGGCGTCGTCGAGCAGGACTACGCCGGCCACGTGCTCTGCATCGTCGTGCACGACCAGGAGGAGCCGGACGCGGCCCTGCTCGACGAGGCACTGGGACGGGTCGACCGCACGGTGCGCGTGATGGCCAACGACAGCGGTCCCGGGCTGGCCGGCTCGCGCAACGCGGGTCTGGCGCACGCCACCACGGACGTCGTGGCGTCGTGCGACGACGACGACGTGTGGCTGCCGGGCAAGCTGCGGGCGCAGGTCGACCGGCTCCTCGCCGACCCGGCCCTGATGGTCGTCGGCGCCGGGATCACGCTGCACATGGGCCCGGACCAGGACGTCGACTGGGTCGGGCCGTCCGACCTGGTGACGATGCCGGACCTGGCGCGGGGGCGGCGCAAGGAGCTGCACTCCTCGACCCTGGTGATGCGCCGCGAGGTGTTCGCCCGCGTCGGCGGCTACGACGAGCAGCTGCCCAACAGCTACGCGGAGGACTACGAGTGGCTCCTGCGCGCGGTGCGGCTCGGACCGATCGGCGTCGTCCGCCAGCCGCTCGCGGTGATCAAGAAGGACGGGCAGTCGTGGTTCCGCCAGCGCTCCGAGGTGGTCGCCGACGCGCTGGAGTACCTGCTGGCCACCCACCCCGAGCTGACGCTGTCCCCGCGCGGGCACGCGCGCATCCTCGGTCAGATCGCCTTCGCCCGGGCCAGCCTCGGCCAGCGGCGCCAGGCGCTGTCGTGGGTGGGCCGGTCGGTGCGTCGCTTCCCCCTGGCGCCCCAGGCCGCGCTGGCGCTGGCGCAGGTGGTCACCGGCGGCGACCCGCAGACCCTGCTCCGCCAGGCGAGGCGGTTCGGCCGTGGCCTGGCCTGAGACGTCCCGCCCGGTCCTGGTCACGGGCGTCCCCCGGTCGGGGACGACCTGGCTCGCGCGCGAGCTCGCCCGCAGCCGCGGTGCGGGGCTCGGTGGGCGCGAGCCGATGAACCCCCGTGCCGGCCAGTTCGCGCTCGACGGCACCCTCACCGGCTGGGTCGAGCTCGAGCAGCTGTCGCCGCACCAGGCGGCCACGCTGCGGCGCTGCTACGCGGGTCGCGAGCCACGCGTCCTGAGCCGGTACGGCGAGCGGCAGATCCGCGCGGCGCTGCCGTGGACGACCACGGTGGTCAAGGACCCGTTCGCGCTGCTGTCCCTCCCGGCCGTCGCCCGCGCCACGGGCGCGAGGCCGGTCGTGCTGTACCGCTCGCCGGTGAGCGTGCTGGCGAGCTACCGGCGGATGGGCTGGCGCGCCGACACCGACGAGGTGCGGGCGCTGCCCGGCGGGCCGAGCGGTCCGGAGCCGGCCGACGACGTCGCGGCGATGGGCGAGTTCTGGGCCGAGCTGCACCGCCGCGTGCTCGACCGCCTGCCGCAGGTGCCGGGCGCCGTGGTCGTCTCGCACGCGGAGCTGCTGGCGGCCGGTCCTGGCGGCATCGACCGGCTCGCCGGGGCGCTCGGGCTCGGGTCCCGACGCCAACCCGTGCCGGCTCCGCGTCGCGGTGGCCGTCAGGCCACGCGGCTGCACGACTTCGGTCGGACCGCGCAGGAGGTCGCCGACGGCTGGCGCTCGCGCGTCGACGACGAGGAGGCGGCGCGGCTGCAGGCGATGACGCACGAGGTGGCCGCCAGGCTGGACGCCGTGCGCGAACGGGTCGGCACGCACGCCGACGTGGGCTGAGGGGGACCAGGACGTGACTGCTGCACCGAACTTCATCTACACCGGACCCGACAAGGCCGGGTCGTCCTGGCTGCACGAGGTGCTGATCGCCCACCCCCAGGTGTTCGTGCCCGAGGCCAAGGACCTGTACTTCTTCGACCGCTACTACGACAAGGGCGCCGACTGGTACCTGCGGCACTTCGCGCCGGCCGGGCCCGAGCACCAGGTGGTGGGCGAGGTCTGCCAGGACTACCTGGCCGATCCCCGCTGCCCGCAGCGGATCGAGGAGACCCTGGGGCGGGTGCGCACGATGGTGACGCTGCGCGACCCGGCCGACCGGGCGTTCTCGTCCTACCTCTACATGCTCAAGCACGGCGAGACGCCCGGCGCTTTCGTCGACGCGCTGCGCACCCGCCCCGAGCTGGTGGAGCACGGGCGGTACGGCGCGGCGCTGCAGCGGTACGTCGAGCGCTTCGGGCGCGACAGCGTGCACGTCGCCGTCTTCGACGACCTGGTCGCCGACCCGCAGGGGTTCGTCGACGACGTGCTGTCCTTCCTCGGCGTCGACCCGATGACCCTCGACGAGGAGCAGCTCGGTGCGCGGCTGCCCGCCATGCGGGCGAGGTCGCTCCCGCTCGCCCGGGCCGTCCGCTGGGGCGCGGTGGCCGTGCGCAGGGCCGACGGCGCCAACCTGGTCGGACGGATCAAGCGCTCACGCGCCGTCCAGCGGGTGCTGTACCGCGAGCTGGGCGACGACAGGCCGGTGATGACCGACGAGGAGCGCCGCGCCGTGCACGACGCGCTCGCCGACGACCTCGCGCTGCTCGACGACCTCCTCGGCACCGATCTGGCCGGCCGGTGGGGCTGGCCGCCGGGCGCCGTCCGCGAGAGGTCCGCGTGAGCGTCGACAGCCCAGCAGCCACCGCCGGGCCGGTCCGCGTCGTGGCGGCGCAGGACGAGGGGTCGTTCATGGTCCGCACGTTCGGGCCGGCGTACCCGTTGAGGCTGCTCCTGCTCGGTTTCCCGCTGTGGTGGGCGCTCGGCCTGGCGAGCTTCGCCTTCCTGATCGCCGCGGGCGTGATGGCCGGTCAGCTGTGGCGCCGCCGCGGTATCCGCCTGCCTCGCGGGTTCGGCATCTGGGTCCTGTTCCTCGGCTGGATGCTCCTGGGTGGCTTCCTGCTCTACGCGCACGCGCCGGGCACGATCGACGGCGGGGGCGCCGAGCGCCTGGTCGGTTTCGCCTACCGGGTGCTCTGGTACCTCGCGGTCACGGTCGCGATGCTCTACACGATGAACCTGCCCGAGCGGCAGGTGCCGGCCGCGAAGGTGCTGCGGTGGCTCGGCTTCCTGTTCGCCGTCGCCATCGTCGGGGGCCTGGCGGGCCTGCTGTTCCCGCGCTTCGAGTTCACCTCGCTGGCCGAGCTCGTGCTCCCGGGGGCCAACAGCGGCTTCATCCAGACCAAGGTGCACCCCGAGCTCAGCACCGTCAGCGACTTCCTCGGCTACGAGCAGGCACGGCCCAAGGCGCCGTTCACCTACGCCAACGCGTGGGGCAACAACGTGGGGCTGCTGCTGCCGGCCTACGCCTACGCCGTCGCCCGCGCACGGCGGCCGGCGGTGCGCTGGGCCGGCGGCCTGCTGCTGCTGGTGTCGCTGGTGCCGATCGTCTACTCGCTCAACCGCGGTCTGTGGCTGGGGCTCGGTCTCACCGCGCTCTACTGCCTCGTGCTGCTCGCGGTGCGCGGACGGTGGACGGCGGTCTGGACCGGCGTGGCCGTCCCCGGGCTGCTGGTGGTCGCCGTGGCCCTGAGCCCGGTGGGCCAGACGATCGTCCTGCGGCTGGAGACCCCGCACAGCAACGACCGCCGCACGACGGTGGCGGACGTCGTCATCCGCACCACGCTCGATGGCTCGCCCGTGCTCGGGTACGGGACGAACCGGCAGGTGATCGGCAGCTTCTCCTCGCTCGCCGGTGGTGGGAACGCCGACTGCCACAACTGCGCGGCGCCACCGCTCGGCACCCAGGGGTTCACCTGGCGGCTGATCTTCACCACCGGCTTCCCCGGGGTCGCGCTGTTCGCGCTCTTCATGCTCGTGCAGCTGCTCTCGCACATCCGCGAGCGCGACCCCGTCCACGTCATCGGCTGCATGATGCTCGTGATGTCGGCAGTCTTCTTCATGGTCTACGACTCGCTCGAGTCGCCGCTGTTCCTGCTCATGCTCGTCCTCGGGCTGATGAGCCGCCGCGGCAGCGAGAGCACCGGGGCGGCGCTGCAGGCCGGCCCGTCCGTCACCGAGAACGTCCTGTCCAGGGAGCTGCGATGACCTCGCTGAAGCAACGGGCCCCGCTGCGGGTCAAGCAGATCGGCCGTCGGGCGTCCGTCGTCGTGGGCGAGCGCACCGCGTCGGCGCGGATGGTGCCGTCGTTCGTGCTGGCCGGTGCCCAGCGCTGCGGCACGACGTCGCTGTTCCGCGCCCTGGTGGCGCACCCGGCGATCCTCCCGGCCGTGCACCACAAGGGCGTCAACTACTTCGACGTGTCGTACGGCAAGGGGATGCGCTGGTACCGGGGCCACTTCCCGGTCTCGGCCACCGCCAGGCTCCGGGCGCGCGGGGCCGACGAACCGGTGCAGACCTTCGACGCCAGTGGTTACTACCTGTACCACCCGCTCGCGATCCCGCGGCTGGCCGCAGACCTGCCGGGCACCAAGGTGCTCGTCATGCTGCGCGACCCCGTCGAGCGGGCCTTCTCCGCGTGGAAGCACGAGACCGCCAGAGGTTTCGAGACCGAGACCTTCGAGCGCGCGCTCGAGCTGGAGGACGAGCGGGTCGAGCCCGAGCTGCAGCGCATGCTCACCGACCACGACTTCCAGGGCTTCAGCCACCGGCACCACAGCTACCGCCGCCGTGGCCAGTACGCCGAGCAGCTGGACCGCGTGCTGGAGCACGTCCCGCGCGCCGATCTGCACGTCGTCGACGCCGACGACTTCTTCGCCGAGCCCGGGCGTGAGACCGCGGCGGTGCTCGACTTCCTCGGTCTGTCGCACCGGCTCCCGGCCTCGTTCGGGAAGTGGAACGCCCGCCCGGGCTCCGGCCTGTCGGACGAGACCCGGCAGCGGCTGCGCGAGGTCTACGAGCCGCACGACGCCGCGCTGGCGCGGCTGACGGGACGCGTACCGAGCTGGCGTCGTCAGCAGGACCGCCTCCCCTCCGGCGCCGAGAACGGCTGACGCGTGAGGGAACCGCTCTTCGTCGTCGGGTCCGACCCCGTGCTGGCTCGGCTCCGGCGCCTGCGCGTGCCGGTCCTCGTCGGTGCCCTGCTCGGGCTCGGCGCGGGCGTCGCGGTGCACCAGCTCACGGCCCCCACGTGGACCGCGCAGGTGGTGCTCGAGCTGCCGCAGCTGCGCGACCGGATCGACCTGAACCCCGGCGGCGCGCGGGGGCAGGTGGTCAGCATCGACACCGACGCGCAGATGGTGCTGTCGGACCCGGTGGTGCGGGCGGTCGCCCAGGACGAGGGCCGTCCCGAGCGCGACGTGCGGGCGGCGATGCTCGTCACCGCGCGACCACTGAGCCGGGTGATGCTGATCAGCTACACGAGCCGGTCGGCCGACGCCGCGTCGGGCGGCGCGGTGCGGGCCGCCGCGGAGTTCCTCCGCCTGCGCGAGCGCGCCTACCTCACGCCGCAGCTCGCCTTCCTCGGTGCCGTCGACCGCGGCACCCAGAGCGTGCCGGCGGAGTTCGACGACATCGTCAGCACCGGTGCGGTGCCCTCCAGCGAGAACCTGCGCCGCCGGGCCTTCGTCCAGAGCCTGACCCTGCCCTCGTCCGGCGAGGTGGTCGCCGGCCCGCGGATGACGTCGGTGCGCGACCGAGGCGACGTCGAGGTCCCGTTGACCACCGGGGTCGCCTCGGGGGCGATGCTCGCGATCCTCCTGGTGCTCGCGGTCGACGGCGCGCGCCGTCGCAGCCCCGTGCCTGCGCCGCTGCCGGCGCGACCGGGACGGCGGTCGCGCCACCGGGTCCGGCCGCCGCCGCTGCGACGGGTGCTGGCCGGCGGGCTGGTGGTCACGGCCGTGGTCACCGCGGTGGTGGGGGCCGCGGCGTACGTCGTGGTCCCGCAGCGCTACTCGGCGCTGGCGCTGGTCTACGTGCCCCCGCTCGCGGGCAACGCCTACTCCTCGCGCGGCAGCGCCAACGCGGTCCGCGCCGACCTCGGCACCGAGGCCGAGCTGGCTCGCTCCGACCGGGTCCTGGACGCGGTCGCCGCGGCTCCCGGGATCGACGCGACCGCCGACGCCCTGCGCCCGCGGATCCGCACGACCCCGTCCACCCGCGGCGAGACGATCGAGATCACCGTGACCGGCAGCTCGGCCGAGGGGGTCGAGCAGGTCGCGGCGCTGGTGGCGCAGGAGAGCGTGCTCGCCCGTCAGGAGCGCTCGCTGCGCTGGACCACCTCGCAGAAGACCGTGGTCGGTGCGGCCGTGTCCACGGCCGAGGCGAACCTCGGCGTCGCCCTCGGGCCGACCGGCGACGAGACCCTGGTCAACGCCTACAACCGCCGGCTGACGCTGCTGCGCGCCGACGTCCGCGGCCTGACCGGCGACCTGTCCGAGCAGGGTGCCGTGCTGTCCACGCGGTCCTCGCCGAGCGAGGACGACCGGTTGCTGCTCCTCGGTGCCGCCGCCGGAGGCCTCGTCCTCGGGCTGCTGGTGTCGCTGGTCACCCGCGGCGCCACCCGGGTCCCGTTCTCCGCGTACCGCGGTGCGGTCGCGCGGCCCGTCGCCGCGCCGGAGGTCGGTCCGGCGTGAGGTGCTCCTGGCGGCTCCGGCCGCGTCCTCGCGCCCTCGCCCGGGGGGTCGCCGTCCTGCTGGCACCGCTGGTCGCCGGCGCGCTGCTGGTCGGCTGCTCCGGCGAGCCCGCCGCCGGACGGACCCTGTTCGGCGCCTCGTTCCAGCGCCAGGACGGCGAGGACTACCCCGCCGCCCTCGCCCGCACCGACGAGTCCCTCGACCTGCAGGTGGTGCGGGTCTTCTACCCCGGCCTGCCCGACGACTGGCCGGGCGTGGCTCCGGACCGCGACCTGGTCGTGTCGTTCAAGATCGACCCGGTCGAGGTGCTCGACGGCCGTCACGACGACCGGATGCGCAGCTGGTTCGAGCAGGCCCCGCGCGACCGCCGGATCTGGTGGGTCTACTGGCACGAGCCCGAGAACGACAGCGAGGACGGGCTGTTCGAGCCGGAGGAGTTCCGTCGCGCCTACGCCCACCTGTCCGAGCTGGCCGACGAGGCCGACAACCCCTCTCTGAAGGCGACGGTGGTCCTGATGTCCTACTCCCTGGACGCCGAGAGCGGGCGTCGCTGGCAGGACTGGTTCCCGCCGGCCGGTGCCGTCGACGTGCTGGCGTGGGACGTCTACAACCGCGGCACCGACGACCCGTTCTACCGCCCGCCCGCCGAGCTCCTCGGCGAGCTGGAGGCCGCGTCGGCGTCGGTGGGCAAGCCGTACGGGATCGCCGAGATCGCGAGCCCGCTCGAGCCCGGCGACGACGGGAGCGGGCGCGCCCGCTGGATCTCCGACCTGGGGTGCGAGCTCGTGTCGTCCGACGCCGAGTTCGCCGCCTGGTTCGACTTCCTGTGGAACGACGGCGAGGACGACTACCGGCTGGACGACGACGCCTCGCGCGAGGCGTGGAGGGGGCTGACCGACCCCGCCTCGGACGCCGGCTGCCCGACCCCGGAGACGTCCTCGTGACCGCCCGGAGCCCTCGGCGCGTGGCACCGCTGGCGGTCGCCGCCGCGCTGGCGCTCGGGCTGTCCGCCTGCCAGGAGGAGCCGGAGCCGGCCCGGACGGGGACGGAGTCGGTGAGCCCGTCGGCGTCGGCGGCGCCGACCGCACCCGACCTCCCACCGGGCATGCGCCTGGTGCTCGACGTCGACTTCGACGACCTCGGAGCAGGTGCCGGCGCGGCCCTGCCGGAGGGGACGCCGGTGACCGGTGCGCAGGGCGGACCGGCGGGGGCGATCCGGCTCGGCGGGGTCTCGCCGGTGGAACCGACGGTGGCGGCCGGCGCCGACGGCACGGGGCTGCGCCTGGCGGTCCCCTGCGACCCGCACGAGGAGTGCCCCAAGGCCGTCGTCGAGTTCGCGGACTCCCCTGACCTGGTGCCCGGCACCCGTGACTTCCTGTTCGGCATCAGCCTGCTGATGCAGGCGGACGAGACCTCCAAGGGGTCCAACGTGTTCCAGAAGGGCTTCAACAACGGCGGCGCCAGCCAGTGGAAGCTGCAGGTGGACGGCGAGAAGGGGCACGCCAGCTGCGTCCTGGTGGGGAGTGATCCCGCCGACGACTACCTGGTCACCGGGACGGCGACGGTCGCCGACGGGAGCTGGCACGTGGTGGAGTGCCGCCGCGAAGGCGCGACCCTGACCCTGCTCGTCGACGGCGTCGTCGACAAGAGCAAGCCGATCGACCCGGCCACGGACGTGAGCCCGCCCAGCCCGCTCCGGGTCGGCGGGAAGAGCCTCAAGCCCGACAACGACCAGTACTTCGGGGTGATGGACGACCTGTACTACGCGGTCTCGGACTCCTGAACCTCGTTGCGGCATCAGCCGTTCGGCCGATGTCGGATCCTACGACCGGTGAACCGTGCACCCCTTGGGCCGATGTGCCCGCACGGTCCCCGCTGAGATCCTCGGGACAGTCCGCGCGGAGCCACGACAGGCGGCGCAGAACACGGGAGGACACGTCGATGAGGACACGGTCACTGGCTGCTGCCGCCGGGGTGCTGGCGCTGATCGGGACGGGCGCGCTGCCGGCCCAGGCCGCACCGACGGCGATCGCGAGCTGGCAGATGAACGAGCGGGCGGGGGCCACCACGATGGTGGACGGCGCCGGCAGCAACGACGGTGCCATCGGCTCCGAGGTGCACACCGGCATGAACTTCGGCGCCGGGGTCACCGGGTACCGCTTCGACCGGCTCAAGCCGAACACCCCTCCCGCGCACCCCGAGCACATCGTCCGGGTGCCGAGCTCCGCGGCGCTCAACCCGGCGAACCGGGCGCAGTACTCGGTCGAGATCAGGTACCGCACGACGAACCCGTTCGGGAACATCGTGCAGAAGGGGCAGGCGGGGGCCAAGGGCGGTTACTGGAAGTTCCAGCTGCCCCAGGGTGAGGCCTCGTGCCTGTTCCGGGGGCCTCAGGGGATCTCCAACGCCGTCCGGACGCGCGGCGTCAAGCTCAACGACGGTGCCTGGCACACCGTGCGCTGCGAGGCGACCCCGACCGAGGTGCGCATGTACGTCGACGGCAAGTTCTTCGGCCGCAACCGCGGCACCACGGGCTCGATCGCGAACTCCGAGCCGGTCTACGTCGGCGGCAAGGGCTTCTGCGACCAGGTGAAGATCACCTGCGACTACTTCGGTGGCGACATCGACTACCTGAAGATCGAGTCCGGTTCCTGACCCGCTCGTCCCTGGTCCCGTTCAGCACCGAGGTGGAGGCACCGTGAAGTCCTGGTCCGACGTCGTCCGGCGGTCCGCGGTCGTGGGCGTCACCGCCCTCGGGCTCGCGCTGCTCGTCCCGGCGACGGCCTCGGCGGCCGCGCCCGGGACGGCGGTGGCCGTGGGTGCCAACGGGTTCGGTCAGCTCGGGAGCCCGGGCGGGTCGACCACCTCGCCCCGCGCCGTCGCGCTCGCCGACCCGGCGGCGATCGCCAGCGGCCGCGACCACGCGTACGCGGTCGACTCCACCGGCCGGGTGTGGGGCTGGGGCGAGAACTCCAAGGGCCAGGTCGGCGACGGCACGACGACCGACCGCACCACGCCGGTCCGCGTCGGCACGCTGACGAACGTGGTCGAGGTCGAGGCCGGTCACTACCACGGGCTCGCGCTCACCTCGTCCGGACAGGTGTGGGCGTGGGGCTTCGGCAGGCTCGGGCAGATGGGCGACGGAGGCACGACCAACCGCAAGGCCCCGGTGCTCGTCTCCGGTCTCCCGGCGATCGCGCACGTGGCCGCGGGCCGCGACTCCAGCTACGCGGTGGGCGTGGACGGCTCGGTCTGGTCCTGGGGCAGCAACGCGCTCGGCGAGATCGGGGACGGGACCACCACCCGCCGGCTGCGCCCGGTGCCGGTCCCGTCGCTGTCGGGGATCGTCGAGCTCGGCGTCGGCCGCAACCACGTGCTCGCCCTCGACGGGTCCGGCCGGGTCTACGCCTGGGGCGACAACCAGTACGGACAGGTGGGCGACAGCACCACCCAGCGCCGCACCTCGCCGGTGCTGCTGTCCCTCACCGGCGTCTCGCACGTCGACGCCGGGGCGCACCACTCGCTCGCGGTCCGTTCGGGGCAGGTGCTCACCTGGGGCCGCGGCTACCGCGGCCAGCTCGGCCAGGGCTCGACCTCGAGCCGGAGCACACCGGCGGTCGTGACCGGTCTGCCGGCGGTGGTCGACGTGGGCGACGGCCGGGACCAGTCCTACGCGATGACCGCCGCCGGCGACCTGTGGGCCTGGGGCAGCAACACCGCGGGCCAGCTCGGTGACGGCACGACCACCCGGCGGACGCGGCCGGTGGACACCGGGATCGACGGGGTCACGGTGGCCCAGGGCGGGTCCGAGCACGTCATCCTGTTCCGGCCCTGACGCACGGGGTCGACCGTCGGGTGGGCGTCGACGCCCACCCGGCGGTCACCCGCGCAGGTAGCGGTAGCGGGCCAGGAGCGGGAGCCCGACGGCGGTGACCGCCAGCCGGTCGCGACGGGACATGGCGCCCCTCCACTGCGCGTCCAGCCTCAGCTCCTGGCGTCCCGTGCGGAAGCGCGAGGGGTTGCCACCGATGCCGTGGCTGCTGCCGAGGGTGGCGCTGGAGCCGTCGAGGTGGGCCAGGCCGTCGGCGGGGACCGGCAGCCCGAGGCGCGTCAGCGCGGTGGCGACCGCCTCCGCGGGCGAGCGGACGAGGTCCTCGTAGCGCACCCGCCGGTAGTGGGGCACGATCCGCCCGATCATCTCGGCCTCGGTCTGGAACGCGGCCCAGCGGGCCGCCGTCCGGGCCACCGGGTGCACCGCCATCGTGGCGCGGTCGCCCACGGCGTGCGGACGCTCGACCCCGCTCTTGGCCCACGAGAAGGCCACCCCGCGCACGTCGCGCACGAGGTGCAGGAGCCGCACGTCGAGCTGCGGGGCCGCCGCCAGCGCGAGTCCCTGGGCCGGCCACTTGCTGGCGTCGACCACGGTGCCGGCGCCGGAGACGTCCGCGATCGCTTCGTAGAGCCGGGCGTAGTGCTCGCGGTACTCCGCGAGCTCGGGCTCGATCCGGCGCCGTGCCGCCGGGACCATCAGCCGGGGCAGCTTGCGCTGGCGGGCCACCGCGACCTGCAGCTGGGCGACGCGTGCGACGAGCTCGGGGGACCAGCCGCCGAACGCCTTGTCCCCGACCGCGACCCAGAACGGACAGGTCGAGAACGGCTCGGAGCAGCCGCACTTCTCGTCCTGCGGCGCGACCCAGCGGAACAGCTCGATCAGCTCGCCGATGTTGACGTAGCCGGGGATGCCCCCCAGGACCCGCTCGAGCAGGGTGCTCCCGGAGCGGCCCGACCCGGTGATGTACAGGACCTGAGGTCGGTTCTCGGGGGTGCTCGTCACGTCCCGATCCTCCCACGCACGAGGGCCTGGGGTGATGGAAACGCCTACCTGCGAACCGGTCCCGTGAGACGATCAGGTGTGCCGTCCGTCGACCCGTACGCCACGCAGGTCGTCTCGAGGCTGTGGCCGACGGGTTCGGGTGCCGCCACCACGCGCCGCCCGGTCGGGCTCGCCGCGACGGAGGCGTCCTGGTGGGTCCTGCCCTCGGCCTCCCGTGCCCGCCTCCTCGTGCCCGCGGGGCGCTCCGGGGCGGCGACCATGCTGGTCCGCCACGGCGACGGCGCCCGGCGGGTGGCCCGCCTCGTCACCGGAGCCGCGGTGCGGTCGGGCCTGGCGCGGCTGCTCCCGCTGGCTCGGGTGACCGCCCGTGCGGGCGGTCCGCTGCAGCAGGTGCTCGAGGACGTGCTCGGCGAGGGACTCACCTGCGGGCTGCTGCTCGGTCCGCCGCGGGTCAACCGCAAGCCGGTGCTGCAGGTGTTCGACCGCGCGGGTGCCACGGTCGCCTTCGTCAAGGTCGGGACCGACGCCGCGACGTCCGCGCTGGTCGCGCGCGAGACCCGGTGCCTCGCGCAGGTGCACCGCACCGGGCTGCGGCTGGTGCAGGCGCCCGGGGTGCTGCACGCCGGCCGCGTGGGCGACCTGGAGGTGCTGGTGCTCGAGCCGTTGGTCTCGAGCCAGCAGGCCGGCCGGACGGCCTTCCCGCCGCCACCGGTCGAGGCGATGGCCGAGCTGGCCGACAGCCACGACGCGACCCGAGAGCCGTTGTCGCGCACCGTGTTCTGGACCAGCGTCCGCGACGCCGTCGGGGGCGTGCAGCACGAGCCGACCCGGCAGCGCCTGGAGGACCTGGTCCGGCGGATCGAGGCGGCCTGCGGCGACGCCGAGGTGGTCACCGGCAGCTGGCACGGCGACTGGGCGCCGTGGAACACCGGTCGGGCCGCGGGACGGGTCCAGCTGTGGGACTGGGAACGGTTCGACCCGGACGCCCTGTGGGGCCTGGACCTGCTGCACTACCTGGCGCAGCGGGTGCGGCACGCGGCGCCGGACCGCGTCGCGCAGGAGTCCGACCTGCTGGCCGCGTGGCCGCGGGAGCTGGCGGGCTCGCCCGGTGCGGGCGCCGAGCAGGATCCTCGGGCCGTCCTGCTGGCGTACCTGCCGGCGCTGGCGGTGCGCCTGGCCGGCCCGGGAGCCGGCGAGCACCCGCGCGCGCGGTGGGCGTGCGAGCTGGCCGCCCGGGTGCTGGACGACCCGGGCACCCTGCGCGCGGGGGCGCCCCGATGACCGGGCCCACCACGGCGGCGCCGGCGCACGTCCGCCGGATCGCCCGGTCCGGCGGTCTCAACGTGCTGGGAGCGGGCTTCGGCGCGCTCACCGGGTTCGGCCTGACCCTGGTGCTCACCAACGCGCTCAGCCAGGGCGCCGCCGGCACCGTGTTCGCCACCACGTCCCTGTTCCTCATCGTGACGGCCGTGGTGCAGCTCGGCACCGAGTCCGGGATGGTGCGCTGGCTGCCGGTGATGGTCGCCACGGGTCGCACCGTCCGGGTCGGCGCCGTGCTGAGGGCGGGTCTGGTGCCCGTGCTCGCCCTGTCCGGTCTCGTGGCCGGTGCGGTGTTCGCCACCGCGCCCGTCGTCGCGCAGCTGGTCTCGGACCCCGACCAGCACGACGTCGTGACGACCCAGGTCCGCATCCTCGGCCTGTTCCTCCCGGTCGCCGCGTGCCTGAACGTCGTGCTCGCGGCCACCCGCGGTCTGCGGACCGTGCGTCCCACGGTCCTGGTGGAGTCGGTGGGTCGCAGCACCCTGCAGCTCCTCGCCGTGGCCGCGGTGGCGGTGCTGGGTGCGCGCGCCGACGTCGTGGTGCTGGCCTGGGCCGGCCCGTACCTGTTCGCGCTGCTCGCCGCGGTCGTGTGGTTGCTCGCCCTGCTCCGCCGGCTGGTGCGCGACCGCGACGCGGGCGACCTCGACGAGGTCGACCCGCTCGCGGACCCCGGCACCGACCTCACGGCGACCGACCTCACGGCGACCGACCTCGACGGCGCCGGGACCTGGCGCCGGTTCTGGGGGTACACCGGCCCGCGAGCGGTGGCGACCGTGGCGCAGACCGTGCTCAAGCGGGCCGACGTCGTGATGGTCGCCGCGCTGCGCTCGCCGTCCGAGGCGGCGGTCTACGCGGCCGCGAGCCGGTTCGTCACGCTCGGTCAGGTCGGGGTCCAGGCCCTCCAGCAGGCGCTGAGCCCGCAGCTCAGCGCGATGTTCGCGCGCGACGACCGCGACGGCGCCCGAGAGGTCTACCAGGTCACCACCCTGTGGTCGATCGTGATGGCCTGGCCGGTGTACCTCGCGTGCGCGGTGCTCGCCCCGGTGGTGCTCGTGGTGTTCGGCGAGGGCTACACGCAGGGCGCGCCCGTCGTGGTCCTGCTCTCGCTGGCGATGCTCGTGGCGGTGGCGAGCGGGTCGGTGGACACGGTGGTGCTGATGTCCGGGCGCAGCATGCTCAGCCTGACCAACACGCTGGTGACGCTGGTGATCAACGTCGTGCTCAACCTGATCCTGATCCCGCCGTTCGGACTGGTCGGGGCGGGGGTGGCCTGGGCGGTCGCGATCGTCGTGCGCAACGTCCTCCCGCTCGTGCAGATCCGACGCGCGCTCGGGATGTCGCCGTTCGGGCCGGGGACCGCGACGGTCGCCGGTGCGGCGCTGCTGCTGGTCGGAGTGGTGCCGGGCCTGACGGCTGTGCTCGGCGCGAGCACGCCCGTCGTGGTCGCCACGACGCTGGCCGGGGGTCTCGGCTACCTCGCCGTGGTGCTCCGGATGCGTCGCCGGCTCCATCTCGCGGAGCTCGCCGGCGCGCTCAGGCGTCGCGGCAAGTCGCGGCCATCGGCCTCCTCCGACCGGTAAGCCGATCACCCAGAGTGACCAGGGGCCTCCGATCAGGGCGCCCGCTTGAGTCACGTTCAGGTAACGCGGCAGAGTCCGCCGTCATGCAGATGGCTCAACCCCCTCACCCCCACGCCCACCGATCCGGCCCCCGCCACCGCGCGAGCACCCCCGCCCGCGGCCTGGATCGCCGTTCCTTCCTGGCCCTGGCGGGCACCGGTGCCGCCGCCGCGACCGTCGGGATCCCGGCGCTCGCCGCTCCGGCCGCTGCCGCCGCCGCCCCGCGGTGGGCCGGGCACCAGCCCGGCCGGGTGTACCTCGGCGTCTCCGGACCCGGCTCGACCGACGCCGTCGAGCAGCGGGTCGGCGCCCTCGGCGCCCGCCGCACCTTCTACACCTGGACCCAGGTCGACCGCGAGGTCCAGCAGGCCAGGAGCGACCACGCCGCCGACCGGCTGCCGTGGGTGTCCTTCAAGCCCCCGGGTGGCGCGGGCTCCTGGAAGGACATCGGCGCGGGTCGCTTCGACGCCGACCTGGCGAAGCGGGCCGCCGCGTACGCCGCGCTCGACCTGCCCCTGGTCGTGACCTTCCACCACGAGCCCACGAACGACTCCTCGGACGGCGCCGCGTGGGGCGCGGCCTACAACCGCATCTACGACGTGATGAACGGCTCGGCCGACCTGAAGCACGTGGCCTTCTCGCCGATCATCGGCGACTGGGCGTTCAACCAGAAGAACAAGGCCGTCGACCCGGCCGGCTGGCTGACCCCCTCGGTCCTGCAGCGCACGGACCTGCTCGGCATCGACTGCTACCAGAACCGGTCCGGCGCCACGTTCGACACCCGGCTGGAGTACATCCACGGGTGGCTCACGAAGGCCGGTCACGGTGACACGATGCTGGGGGTCGGCGAGACCGGCGCGACCGAGACCTTCGGCACCCCGGCGGCGGCGACCTGGTGGAACTCCTCGTGGCAGTGGGCCGAGGCGAACACCGACAAGATCGGCCTGATCAGCTACTTCAACTCGACCCGCAACTCCAAGGCGAACGTCTACTGGGCGCTGGACGAGTCGAAGGCCAAGGAGGACGCCTTCCGGCGCAGCCTCGCCTCCGCGACCGCGACCCGGCTCGACCAGCTGGGTGGCCTGCCGGCCTCGGGCGGCTCGGGTGCGGGCGGCTCGGGCGGGACGGGCGGCAGCGGTTCGGGGGGCGGCGGCCGACGTCCGCGGCGGCCGCGCCGCACCATGACCGGCTACGGCCGCAGCTGGGACCCGGCGTCGACCGACGAGGCCCGCGCCGTCGCGATCTGACCTGCCTGCGCGCTGACGACGCGACCGATCTGCCACCGGGACCGCCGGGGCAGGTCGGTCGCGTCGGCCGTCAGGGGGTGGCGGATGCACTAGTTCGTCGACGCAGCGTCACCCTCTCGTCGCACAGAGTGACTGGACGTCAAGCCGGGGTCGATCGGTCCCGATCCTCTTGCATGACCTCGCACCCCCCTCGCAACCCCCGCCACCGCGCGGAGCCGGTGCGGACCTCGACGGCCTCCCTCAGCCGTCGCGGTGTGCTGGCCCTCGCCGGAGCCGGGGTCGGAGCGCTCGCCCTGCCCGGCCAGGCCCTGGCCGTTCCGAGCGCACATCCCTCCGCCGCCCCCTACGGCATGACCGGAAGGTCCGCAGGTGCCAGTGCCGTCGGACGTCCGGCCTTCCCCGGGCACAAGCCCGGCCTCACCTACCTCGGCATCTCCTCGCCGGAGACGATCGAGTCCCGGGAGGCGGTCCTCGGCCGCCTCGGCCTGCAGCGGTCCTTCTACCAGTGGACCGGCGGCACCGGCGAGGACCGGACCATCAAGGCCGACCACGCGGCCGGCCGCCTTCCGTGGATCTCGTTCAAGCCCCCGGGCGGTGCGCCGACCTGGGCTGCCGTCGGCGCCGGCTCCTACGACGGCGACATCCGCCTGCGGGCACGCCGGTACGCCGGGTACTCCAAGCCGGTCGTGGTCACGTTCCACCACGAGCCGACCAACGACTCCACGGACGGCGCCTCGTGGGCCAAGGCCTACGTGCGCATCCACGACGTGATGAAGGCCGAGACCGGCCTGAAGAACGTGGCCTTCGCGCCGATCATCGGCGAGTGGGCGTTCAACCAGAGGAACAAGACGAGCGACCCGGCCCGCTTCCTCACCCCGGCGGTCGTCCAGCGGCTGCCCTTCCTCGGCATCGACTGCTACCAGAACGCCTCCGGCGACGGCTACGACGTCCGGCTGGGCCGGATCCTGACCTGGTTGAAGGCGGCCGGCAAGGCCAACCCCATGATCGGGCTCGGCGAGACCGGCTGCACCGACACCTTCGGCAACGTCGGCGCCGTCCAGTGGTGGGAGCGCAACTGGGCCTGGGTCGCCGCCAACAGCGCGAAGATCCCGATGATCTCCTACTTCGACTCACCGCTGAACTCCAAGGCGACGGTGAACTGGCCGCTCCAGGAGTCCGCGCCCAAGCTCGCCGCGTACAAGCGCTCGCTCGGCAGCAGGACGTCCACGCGGCTCGGCTGATCGAGGCCCGGACGAAGGCCGGCCACCCCCGCGGGGTGGCCGGCCTTCGTCCGCGCGCTGCTCGGCTCAGTCCGCGATCACCAGGGTGACGGCGACCGCCTTCGCGCTGGCCGAGGTGGCCGTGGCGGTCAGGCCGGGCTGCGCCCCGCTCACCGAACCGCCGCTGTCGGCGACCAGGACGCTCACGCGGCCCGCGCCGTCGTTCCAGACCTCGAGCCGCTGGGTGGTCTCCGCCGGCTCGGTCCAGGTGCCGGTCGCGGCCGAGGACTTGTCCGCCCAGAGCGACACGACCCACGCGCCGGCGGGGGCGGTGGGCGCGCCGGGTGTGGTGTGGGCGGCCCGGTTCACCGTCTCGGTGGCGCCCTGGTACGACACGACCGGCTGGCTCGCGTTCGTTCCGGAGTAGGCGAGCAGGTTGAGGGCGAGCTTCACCCGGGCGTCGACGGCGACCGTGACCTGCGCACCGGCGTCCCCGGTCTGGGCGACCTTGGTCCAGGTGCTCATCCGCAGCTCGTCGGCCGCCCCGGTCTGGGTGCCTCGCAGCGTCCAGCCGGTGACGCCGGTGGGGCCGGCGACGGCGCGTGCCGCGTTCTGGGTGAAGGAGAGCACGAGCAGGTCGCCCGCCTGGACGTTCGCTGGAACGGTGACGAAGGTCGACAGCAGGTTGCCCTGCGAGGACGCCGTGCCGCGCAGCGCGATGTCGCCGCCGACAGGGGCGCCCGTGACCGTGACCGGCTGCGTGCGCTGCCCGGTCGCGCCCTTGTCGTCCGTGACCGTCAGCGTGACGGAGTACGTGCCGTCGGCGCCGTACTGCCGGGTGACCTGCCGTCCGGTCGCGGTGCTGCCGTCACCGAAGGCCCACGACCAGCCGGTGACCTGGCCGTCGGCGTCGCTCGAGGCGCTCGCGTCGAACGAGCAGAGCCGCTGGGCGGTGCACGACGCGGTGAACGAGGCGGTCGGCGGCTGGTTCGCCGTGGTGGTGCCGGTCCCGACCACCATGCCCCCGAAGCGCCAGGTGCCGTCGGTGCTCACCGTGGTGGCGCTGCCCGACACCACGCCCGTGGCGGCGTCGAAGGCGACCGAGCGCAGCGCACCGTCCGAGGACGAGCCGTAGAACAGCCTGCCGCCGGACAGGAACATCCCCGCCGCGGTGGAGAAGCCCACCGACGAGGAGGTGGTGAGCTGCAGAGCGCCCACGGTCTCGCTCTCGGGCGTGAACTGCCGGTAGTAGAGCGTGGAGCTCCCGCTGACCGTGTAGTAGAAGCGGTGCCGGACGTCGTCGTAGGACAGGCCGGTCATGCCCGAGATCGTCCACGGGATCGCGGCGCCGTTGTCGGGGTCGTTGTGGAGGTCGACCTGACGGGCGGCACCGACCGCGCCGGTGGCCGGGTCGAAGGGCCGGGCGTAGACCCGGTTGTCCGAGGCGCCGTAGTACAGCGTCCCGTTCACCAGGGCCGCGCCGCGCACGGTCCGCCAGTCGAACGAGGAGTCGGCGACGGTGGCGGCGGCCGTGGGAGCGCCGGTGGCCGACAGCGTGCGGCGCAGCAGGCGACCGGAGGCGGCGGTGCTGCGCTCGGTCAGGTACACCGGGTTGGGCAGCAGGGCCGGCGCGGTGGTGGCGATCGTCGTGCCGCCGGCGAGCGGCATGAACGCGATCCGCCGGCGGGTCTCGCCGCCGATGGTGTTGGTGTCGTGCCCGACCCACAGACCGGCCGGGGTGGCGAGCAGCGCCTCGGCGCCCACGCCGCGGGCGCGGCCCGGGTTCCACCGCAGCGGCAGGCCGTTGACCGAGTCGAGCGCCACGATGCCCTCACGGGGCACGGCGCCGGGGCCGGCCTGGTCGCCCTGGTAGGGGTTGTTGGCCCAGCGGAAGTGACCGCCGACGTAGACCACGCTCCCGGTGATCGCGACCGCGAACGAGGTGTCGCCGCCGGTGTAGTTCACCCAGGTGGGCTGCAGCGAGCCGGTGGTGGGGGCGAGCTCCCAGCGGGCGTTGGTGTCGCACATCGCGTTCTGGGCCGATCCCCCACCGAAGGCGCCGGTGGTGGTGGCCACGAAGTACGAGCCGTCCGGGGAGACGTCGACGTCGTTCATCAGCGTCTCGAAGTTGTTGGAGCAGCGGGAGTTGCTGGTCTTGGTGTAGCGGGTGGTCGCCCAACCGCTCACCGTCAGGGTGCCTCCCGCTGGGGTGTCGAGCACTGCCACCTGGGCGCGGGGCTGGGCGTCGACGGTGGTGAAGTTGCCCACGGCCACCAGCTTGGTACCCGCCGCGTTCAGGTCCATCCGCGTGATCGCCGTGCTGCCGCCGTTGTAGGTGCCGGCGAATCCGACGGCGTTCCCGACCAGCTGCCCGGTGCCGGTGTCCAGCACGCCCAGCGACGGACGGGCCACGCCCTGGAAGGAGGTGAACTTGCCGCCGACGAAGAGCCGGTTCCCGCGGACCACCACCTCGTTGACGACGTTGTCCGGCGTGGTCAGGCCCGGTACCAGCGTGCCCGCGGCGGTGAGGCGCGCGAGCCGGCGGTTGACCACGCCGTCGACGCTGCCGAAGCTGCCGCCGATGTAGAGGTACGTCCCGTCGGTGTCGATCGAGTTCGCGTACCCGCCCAGCAGGTCGGTGTCGAACGCGAGGTCGAGGTCGCCCGTGGTGGCGTCGAAGGCGACGATGCCGTTGCGGGTGAGGTCGGTGGTGGTGCCCTTCGGCCGGACCCTCGTGAAGTCACCGACCGCGACGATCGTCGAGCCGATCTGCGCGATCGACTTCACCGAACCGTCCATGATCTGCGGGGTGAAGTTCGCCGGGTCGTCGCTCACGACCTGCCGACCGAGGTCGGTGTTGACCGCAGCGGCCGGGCTGAGCCCACCGGCGAGCACGGCGAGGCCCAGCGCGGCGACGGCGCAGGCGCGCAGGCGGCCGGGCGCGACGGGGGCGTGGGGCAGGGCGGCGCTGCGGATCATCGGTCTCCTCGGGGAAGGGCTCGCTACAGAGCGTAGAGGCGAGCGCCGTCGGCGATGGACCGAATCGGTGACTTCACGCCGACGGCGGTCACCTGACGGTGACGACGTCAGCGCCCGGCCGGGTCGTGCTCGGGCTCGCTCACCCGTCCGGGTGCCTTCGCCGCGCGAGCGGTCGTCATCGGCAGGCCGTGCCGACGGCGCACGACCATCCACACCGGGGGGGCCACCAGCAGGGCCAGGAGCAGGACGACGCCGGTCATCACGGTGCTGACGCCGAGCAGCTTGAGCGCGGACGCCAGCAGCACGAACGCCAGTGCCCGGCGGACGATGCCGCCGGGCGCCCGGGAGGACAGCTGGGCCCCGAGGAACACGCCGGGGACGCTGCCGATCAGCAGCGCGGCGGTGAGCTCCAGCTGGAAGTCGCCGAACAGGAGGTGCGCGACCGCCGCCGAGACCACCAGCGGGACCGCCTGCAGCAGGTCGGTGCCGACGAGCTGGCTGGCCTTGAGCCCCGGGTACAGCGCCATCAGCGCGATGATGATGAGCGAGCCCGAGCCCACCGAGGTGATGCCCACCACGACGCCGCCGACGGCGCCGACCAGGATCGTCGGGATCGGGCGGGCCAGCACCTTCGGCACGTCCTGGGGGAGCGGGTCGAGCCGGCCGTTGCGCCGCCGGGCCCGTTCGATCAGCCGCGTGTAGGCGCGCACCGCCAGACCCGCGGCCGCCAGGAGCAGCGCGACACCGAGGGCGATCTGGATGACGTCCTGCACCCGCTCGCCGTCGCCGAGCGCCCGGGCGATCAGCACGCCGCCGAAGGCGGAGGGCACCGAGCCGACGCAGAGCCACTTGACCAGCTCGAGGTTGACCGTGCCGCGCCGCAGGTGCACCGCGGAGCCGACCGGCTTCATCACCGCGCTGGCGACCAGGTCGCTGGAGACCGCGGTCAGCGGGGGGACCCCGAAGAACAGCACCATCATCGGGGTCATCAGGGCGCCGCCACCCATGCCGGTGAGGCCGACGACGATGCCGATGCCGAAGGCGGCCACCGCCATCAGCGGGTCGATGCCGGTGATCCAGTCCATCAGGGTGCTCCCTGCTCGCCGCGGGCCCCGTGCGCGTGGTCGGTGGACAGCCAGCCACCGGCGACGAGGTGGTCCAGGACGCGGCCGAGGGCCTCGTCCGGGCTGAGGAGGGAGGTGTCGACGACGACGTCGGCGTCGAGCGGCTCCTCGTACGGGTCGCTGATGCCCGTGAACGAGGGGATCTCGCCGGCGCGTGCGCGCGCGTACAGACCCTTGACGTCGCGGCGCTCGCACTCCTCCAGCGGGGTCGAGACGTGCACGAGGACCAGGTCGCCCACCTCCTGCACCATCCGGCGCACGGCCGAGCGGGTGCTGGCATAGGGGGCGATCGGGGCGCAGACGGCGATGCCGCCGTGCCGGGCGACCTCGGTGGCCACGTAGCCGATCCGCAGGACGTTCAGCTCCCGGTCGGCCCGGCCGAAGCCGAGGCCCGACGACAGCAGCCGGCGGACGTGGTCGCCGTCGAGCAGGCTGACGGTCCGCGGCGTGCGCTCGTCCACGTGCGACGCCAGCGCGCGCGCCAGCGTGGACTTCCCCGAGCCGCTCAGGCCCGACATCAGCACGACGACACCCCGGCGGGCCGGTGGCGGCCACCAGGAGGCGAGGTCGGCGCGCACCTGGTTCTCGACGTCGGGCGCACCGGGAGCCGCCGGACGGTCGGCGCGGTGGTCGACCAGGAGGCCCACCCACCGCTCGTCGTCGGGGAGCGCCTCGACCAGGCGGGTGCCTCCGAGCGCGCGTCGCACCTGCTCGACCAGGTGCTCGTCGGAGGCGGGGTCGCGCCGGCGCAGCGTCGCCCCCACCAGCACGGCCCCCGTGCGGGCGGCGGCGCGCTCGGCGGACCGCAGCAGCACCGGCACGGGCAGCCCGTCGGGAGAGGGCCCGGCCAGCGGCAGCACCAGGACGACCTCGGCACCGCCCTGCGTGCGCGCGCGCAGCAGGTCCTCGTCCGCGTCCAGCAGCGGTCTGCTCAGCACGATGACGTCGCGGTCGCCGGCCGGGGCCGGCAGCGGTGCCTCCCGGCGCAGGTGGTGGCCGTGGCCGGTGCTCGCCCTGCCGGTCGGCGTGACGGTGCCGACCAGGTGCTCGCCGTGCGCTGCGAGGTCGTCCAGGCGCACGACCGGGAAGCCCTCGGCGTCGGCGACCTCCACCGCGCCGGCGGCCACCGCGAGGTCCTGGTCGCCGGGCTCCAGCAGCAGCGAGACCCGTGCCGACCGGCTGCCGTGCTCGCCCGCCGCGCGCGCCTGCCCCCCGGGGACCAGCGAGCGCCCGTCGACCAGGCCGTCGCTGACCAGCAGCAGGTCGGCCAGCACGTCGTCGTCGACCGTCAGGACCGGTGTCGTGGCGGCACGTGGGGTGGGCGCGCCTTCGGTCCCGGGTGCGTCGTCCACGGGCCGATCATCGCGCACGGCCGCGCCCCCCGTCCGTCGATCGGCGCAGCTGCGCCCGGCCGCGCCCGACGCCGGACCGGCTCAGGCGGGCCTCAGCACGATCGTGACCGACACGGCCTTGAGCGAGGACGCGCTGGAGGTGGCGGCGAGCGCCGGGACGGCCCCCGCACCCACCGGACCCTGGTCGGCCAGCAGCGAGGTGACCCGCCCGGAACCGGCCGCGACCACCTCGGCCCGCGGGGTGACCCCGGCGGGCGGGGTCCAGCCGTTCGCCGTGCTCGTCTTGTCCGACCAGTAGCGCAGCACCGACGACCCGGCCGCGCTCGCGGTCGCGGCGGGCGCGGTGTGCTGCGCCCGGTTGACCGTCTCGCTCGCGCTCGCCGCGGCGTCGACGACCGCCCCGCGGTAGGCGGCCGCGGTCACGACGTGCTTGGCGCGCAACGACAGCGGCACGGTGACCGCCCGTCCCGCGTCGCCCGCGACGGCTGCGCGCGCCCACACCAGGGTGCGGACCTGCCCCTTGTCGCCGCTCCGGTCGATCAGCTGGGTCCACGCGCCACCGGCCGTGGGTGCGGTCGGCACCGAGTCGCCCCGGTTCAGCGTGAGCAGGACCAGCAGCTGGTCGCCGGGCTGGGTGGCGGCCGGGAGGACGACCCGGGCCTGGGTGGCGTTCGCCGTCGCCGTCCCGGTGCCGACGAACGTGATCGTCCCGGCGGGTGCGCTGCTGACCGTGACCTGCGCCGACGTGCTGGTCTGCGCGCCGTCGTCGTCGGTGACGGTGAGGGTGACGGTGCGGGTGCCGGCCGAGGCGTAGGTGTGCTGCACCGGGGTCCCGGTGCCGCTGGTGGCGTCGCCGAAGTTCCAGGCCGTCGTGGCGATGGTGCCGTCGGGGTCGGTCGAGGTGCTGGTGAAGGTGCAGTCGAGCTGGGTGCACGAGGTGTCGAACGACGCGGTGGGTGCCTGGTTCTGCGGGCTCACCGTGACCTGCGCCGTCGTGCTGGTCTGCGCGCCGTCGTCGTCGGTGACGGTGAGGGTGACGGTGCGGGTGCCGGCCGAGCCGTAGGTGTGCTGCACCGGGGTCCCGGTGCCGCTGGTGGCGTCGCCGAAGTTCCAGGCCGTGGTGGCGATGGTGCCGTCGGGGTCGGTCGAGGTGCTGGTGAAGGTGCAGTCCAGGCCCGTGCAGGCGGTTCCGAAGGACGCCGTGGGCGCCTGGTTCTGCGGTGCCGAGGAGGGGCCGGCGAACATCGAGCGGTACCGCCAGGTGCCGTCGGTGCTCAGCAGCGTCGGGCTCCCCGACGGGCGACCCGCCGCGAACGGCAGCGAGCGCAGCGCCCCGTCGGCGGTGGAGCCGTAGAGCATCCGCCCGCCGGCCAGCGCGATCCCCGCGGCCGACGACAGGTCGACCGGGCTCGAGGCGGTGAAGGTCTGCGCACCCACGACCTCGCTCTCCGGCGTGAAGTAGCGGTAGTAGAGCGAGGACTGGCCCGCCAGCGTGTAGTACAGGCGGTGCGTGGACGCGTCGTACGCCATGCCGGTGAGGTTCGCGACGGCGAACGGGATCCGCGCGCCGTCGTCGGGGTCGTCGTACAGGTCGACCGTGCGTCGTGCGCCGAGCGCAGCGGTGGTGGGGTCGAACGAGCGGGCGTACAGGTTCCCGTCCGGCAGGCCGTAGTAGAGCGTGCCGCCGACCACGGTCGCGCCGCGCGTCGTCGTCCAGTCCAGCGCGGTGCTCGCCGTCGTGGCCGGCCCGGTCGGCGACCCGCTTCCGGACACGGGTCGGCGCAGCAGGGCGCCCTCGGTCGCGCCGCCGCCACCCAGAGCCGGGTCGATCACCTCGATCGCGTTCACGAGCGGGTTCTCCACCACGTTCGAGAAGTCGATGTCGACGATGCCGTCGCTGGTCACCGTGAACTGCCGCATCGTGCCGCGGCGGTTGCCGACCGCGGCGACGATGTCGAAGTCGTCCAGCACCAGGGCACCCTCGACGCGCACGTCGAAGACGCGCTGGCCGGCGGACGCCGTGCCGTCGTACTGGTTCGCGAAGTACAGGCGCACCTGCACCTCGCTTCCTGCCGTCACCGGGAGGTCCCAGCTCTGGCCCCCCCAGTGCTCGGTGGTGAACAGCTCGGACGGCGTCCCCGCCGGCACGGTGCCGTCGAGCGGCACGCCGGAGGACCACGACGCGTCGTTGCCGCCGGAGACCATGCCGGTTCCGGTCCAGTCCGGTCCGCCGTCGCCGCTGAGCACGAGTCCGCCACCGGCGTTGATGCGGTACAGCACCCCGCTGTCGGCGGCGCTGGTGCGCTCGGCGAGGAAGAGGTCGCCCGGCAGCGTGGGCTCGGAGACGGTGGGCAGGGTGCTGCCACCGGCGAGGGGCAGGAACGCGATCCGCTGCCGCCGCTCACCGGCGATGAGGTTGGTGTCGCTGCCGACCCACAGGCCCTGCGGCGTCGTGTACAGCGCCTCGGCGCCGACCCCTCGGGCCCGGCCCGGGTTCCACGACAGCGGCAGGCCGTTGACGGCGTCGAGCGCGGCGATGCCCTCGCGCGGGACCGCCCCGGGACCGGCCTGGTCGCCCTGGAAGGAGTTGTTCAGCCAGCGCATGTGCCCGCCGGTGTAGACGACGTCGCCGGCGACCGCGATCCCGTAGCTGGTGTCGCCACCGGTGTACGCCACCCAGGTCGGCTGCTGGCCCGGGCCGGTCGCCGTCTCCCACCGGGTGGAGGTGTCGCACAGCGTGCCGCTGCTCGCGCCCCCCGCGAACGCGCCGGTGGTGTTCACCGCGAAGAACGTGCCGTCGGGGGAGAAGTCGACGTCGCGCATGAAGGTGTTGAACACCGAGGCGCAGGAGTTCAGCGCCCGCGAGTAGCGGTCGGTGGCCCAGCTCGACACCGTGGCCGTGGCGCCGACAGGGGTGTCGACCACGGCGATCTGCTCGCGGGGCTCGCCGCCCACGGTGACGAAGTTGCCGACGGCGACGAGCCGGGTGCCGGCGGGGTCGAGGTCCATCCGCGTGATCGAGGTGCTGCCGCCGTTGTAGGTGCCGGTGAACGGCACCGCGACGCCGGGCAGGACGTCGCCCGTCGTGGTGTCGAGGGCCGCGAGGCCGGCGCGGGCCGACCCGGAGACGCTGGTGAAGCCGCCGCCGATGAACAGCCGGTCACCGCGCACCACCACCTCGTTCACCGCGGAGTTCGGGACGTCGAGCCCGGGGACGGGGATCCCGCCGGCGGTGAGCCGCACCACGCGCCGCGAGGCGGTGGAGCCGCCGACGCTGCCGAACGAGCCGCCCACGTAGACGTAGGTGCCGTCGGTGTCGACCGAGTTGGCGGATCCGCTGCCGAGGTTGGGGTTGAACCCCGGGTCGATGACGCCGGTGGTGGCGTCGAACGCGAACACGCCGTTGCGCACCAGGTCGGGGGAGTCGAGCGACTGGCGGACCCGGGAGAAGTTGCCGACGGCGACCAGCCGGGCGCCGATCTGGACGATCCCCTTGACCGAGCCGTCCATCACCTGCGGCGTCCAGTTCGCGGGGTCGTCGCTGACCACCCTGTTCCCCAGATCGGTGCTCACCGCGGCCGCCGGTGCGGCCGCGCCCACCACCAGGGCGCCCAGGATCCCGAGGGCGACGGCGAGGCGACGACCTCCTGACGTGGTCGTTCGGACGTGCGTCATCGGTGCTCTCCCTGAGGTGGACGTCGTCACGCACCGTAGGCAGGTCAGCAGGTGCCGTGCGGGCCGTTCGGGAAGGATCACCCGATTCCGCCACCACCGGTGGCCGTTCGGGCCACGCGGGGCACCCGACCGGACCAGTCGGACCCGGTGACGGCGTCAGCGGGTGCAGAGCACCAGGACCTCCTGGTGCGGGGTGTGCGGGAACATGTCGAACACCCGGGCCCGGACCGGCCGGAGCGAGGGCATGGCCGCCAGGTCGGTGGCCAGCGTCGTGGGGTTGCAGCTCGAGTAGAGCAGGTGCCGGACGGTCGATCCCTCGAGCCAGGCGGCGAGCCCGGTGCCGGTCCCGCGTCGCGGCGGGTTCACCACGACCAGCTCGGGGACGTCGTCCCGGCCTGCCGCCCAGGTGGTGGCGTCAGCCGCCTCGAAGCGCGCCGGGACACCGGCCGCCGCGGCGCTGGTGCGGGCGGCGTGCACGGCCTCGGCGGCCACCTCGACGCCGATCACCGGCCGCCCGGTGGCCGCGAGGTGCAGCGCGAAACCGCCCACGCCGCAGTACAGGTCCCACGCGCTCGCCCACGGCAGGCCCTGCGTCCAGGCGGCCGCCTCGCGGTACAGCGCCGCCGCCACGGCCGTGCTGGTCTGGAAGAAGCCCGCCGGACGCAGGTGCAGGGTGAAGCCGTTCACGCGCACCGGCAGGGTGGCGCCGAGCAGCACCTCGACCTGCTCGCCGTCGAGCACCGCGGCGTGGCGCGGCTGCACGTCGGCCGACACCACCCGCAGGTGCGGCAGCCGCTCGCGCAGCCACGGCAGGTGCTTGCGCAGCCGCGGGAGCGCCTCGCTGGAACGCAGCACGAACCGGGCCATCAGCTCGCCGTCCGGGGAGGCCGTCACGACGACGTGCTTGAGCTCGCCGCTGCGCGCCGGCACGTCGTACGGGGTGAGGCGGGCGCGGGTGACCAGCTCGGCGAGCACCGGCAGGGCGTCGTGGAGGACGGGCTCGTGCAGGCCGCAGCCGCGCAGGTCGGTGCCGTGCCCGGCGGCATCGAGGATGCCGAGGGTCGGGGCGTCCACCGTGCCGGCGACGACCATCTTGGCCTTGTTGCGGAACGCCTCCTCGGCGCCGGTCACCGGCGGCAGCCACTCCAGGTCGCGGTGGTCGGCCAGCAGCGAGCGGGTGCGCTCCTGCTTGGCCGCCACCTGCTCGTCGTACGGCCGGGGCAGCCAGGTGCACGACCGGCACGCGCCCGCGTCGTAGTAACCGCACTCCACCCTCCGACGCTAGTGCGGGTGCAGGTGCGGGCGCTGGTACGAGCGTGTCCGCGCCGCGACGTAGGCTGGGAGGAGCCCCGCCCGGGCTCCCCCCTGCCGTTCCTGGAGACCCACCCATGTCGCTCACCGGACTGGCCGCTGCGCTGCGGCCCGACCCGGGGCTGTCCGCCGCCCTGCCGCTGGTGCCCGCGGCCCCCGTCGTCGACCTCGCCGTGCCCGCGGGCGCCCGCCCGGCCACGCTGGCGCTGCTGTCGGCGGCGCAGCGTCCGGGCGCCGTGCTGCTGGCCGTCACGGCCACCGGGCGCGCCGCCGAGGACCTCGCGGCCGACCTGCGCTGCTACCTGCCGCCGCACGCGGTGGTCGAGCTGCCCGCCTGGGAGACGCTGCCGCACGAGCGGCTCTCGCCGCGCAGCGACACCGTCGCCCGCCGCGTGGCCGTGATGCGCCGGCTGGCCCACCCCACCGGCGCGGGCGACGCCGACGCCACCGGACCGGTCGCCGTCGTGGTCGCCCCGGTGCGCGCGGTGATGCAGCCGGTGGTCGCCGGGCTGGGCGACCTCGTGCCCGTCAGCCTGCGCGCGGGGGAGGAGCACGACCTCGACGACGTCGTCCAGGCGCTCGTCGACGCCGCCTACACCCGCACCGACATGGTCGAGCGGCGCGGCGAGTTCGCCGTCCGCGGCGGCATCCTCGACGTCTTCCCGCCGACCATCGACCACCCGCTGCGGGTGGAGTTCTTCGGCGACGAGGTCGAGGAGGTGCGGTCCTTCGCCGTCGCCGACCAGCGCTCGCTCGAGGTGGTGCCCGAGGGCGTCTGGGCGCCGCCGTGCCGCGAGGTGCTGCTCACCGACGCCGTGCGCGAGCGCGCGCTCGAGCTCAAGGAGCAGATGCCCGGCGCCGCGAGATGCTCGACAAGATCGCCGCGGGCGTGGCCGTGGAGGGCATGGAGTCGCTCGCCCCGGCGCTCGTCGACGGCATGCAGCCGGTCACCGACCTGCTCCCGCCCGGCTCGATGGTGCTGGCGGTCGACCCCGAGCGCGTCCGCGCGCGGGCCCACGACCTGGTGCAGACCACCGAGGAGTTCCTCGCCGCCGCGTGGGCGAACGCCGCGTCCGGCAACCGGACGCCGGTCGACCTGTCCGCGGCCTCGTTCCACACCCTGGCGCAGGTGCGCGCCGACGCCCTGCGCTCGGGCCTGTCCTGGTGGTCGGTCTCGCCGTTCGCCGCCGACGCCGAGACGGCCCCGGTCACCGACGAGGACGGCGCCGGCGTCACCGCGCTCACCGTGGGCGCGCGCGAGGTGCACGGCTACGGCGGCGACGTGCCGGCGGCGCTGCAGGACCTGCGCGACCTGGTCAGCGGCGGCTGGCGCGTGGTGGTCACGACCCCGGGCCACGGCCCGGCCCAGCGCGTCACCGAGATGCTCGGCGAGGCCGAGATCGCCGCGCGGCTGGTCGAGTCCGTCCCCGAGGTGCCCGAGCCCTCGGTGGTCCTGGTCACCACCGCCCCGGCGCAGGCCGGGTTCGTCGACGAGGGCCTGCGGCTGGCGATGCTCACCGAGGCCGACATCCTCGGGCGCAGCGGCCTCGGCGGCACCAAGGACATGCGCCGGATGCCGAGCCGGCGCCGCAACCAGGTCGACCCCCTGCAGCTGCGCCCCGGCGACTTCGTCGTGCACGAGCAGCACGGCGTCGGGAAGTTCGTCGAGATGATGCAGCGCACCGTCGGGTCCGGCCGCGAGCAGGCCACCCGCGAGTACCTGGTCATCGAGTACGCGCCGAGCAAGAAGGGCCAGCCCGGCGACCGGCTGTACGTCCCGTCCGACGCGCTCGACCAGGTCACCCGGTACGTGGGCGGCGAGGCGCCCACGCTGAACCGGATGGGCGGTTCGGACTGGGCCCGCACCAAGTCGCGGGCGCGACGGCACGTCCGGCAGATCGCGGGCGAGCTGATCCGGCTCTACTCCGCGCGGATGGCGACCAGCGGGCACGCGTTCGGTCCCGACACCCCGTGGCAGCGCGAGCTCGAGGACGCCTTCGCCTACGTCGAGACCCCGGACCAGCTCGCCACCATCGACGAGGTCAAGGCCGACATGGAGAAGCCGGTCCCGATGGACCGGCTCGTCTGCGGCGACGTCGGGTACGGCAAGACCGAGATCGCGGTGCGGGCGGCGTTCAAGGCGGTGCAGGACGGCAAGCAGGTCGCCGTGCTGGTGCCCACGACGCTGCTCGTGCAGCAGCACCTCGAGACCTTCGGCGAGCGGTTCGGCGCCTTCCCGGTGACGGTCAAGGCGCTGTCGCGGTTCCAGTCCGACAAGGAGGCGGCCGCCGTCGTCGAGGGGATCGCCGACGGGTCGGTCGACGTCGTCATCGGCACCCACCGGCTGCTGTCGTCGTCGGTGCGGTTCAAGGACCTCGGGCTCGTGGTGGTCGACGAGGAGCAGCGGTTCGGCGTCGAGCACAAGGAGACGCTGAAGCAGATGCGCACCAACGTCGACGTGCTCGCGATGAGCGCGACGCCGATCCCGCGCACGCTCGAGATGGCGATCACCGGCATCCGCGAGATGTCCACCCTCGCGACGCCTCCGGAGGAGCGGCACCCGGTGCTCACCTTCGTCGGCGGGTACGAGGAGAGGCAGGTCGCCGCCGCCGTCCGCCGCGAGCTGCTGCGCGAGGGCCAGGTCTTCTACGTGCACAACAAGGTCGACTCGATCGACCGGACGGCGGCCAAGCTCCGCGAGCTCGTCCCCGAGGCCCGGATCGCCGTGGCGCACGGCAAGATGGGCGAGCACCAGCCTCGAGCAGGTCATCGTCGACTTCTGGGAGAAGCGCTTCGACGTGCTGGTGTGCACGACGATCGTCGAGACCGGTCTCGACATCTCCAACGCGAACACCCTGATCCTCGAGCGCGCCGACCGGTTCGGGCTGTCGCAGCTGCACCAGCTGCGGGGACGGGTCGGCCGCGGCCGCGAGCGCGCGTACGCCTACTTCCTGTACCCGCCGGAGAAGCCGCTCACCGACACCGCCCACGACCGGCTGGCGACGATCGCCTCCAACACCGACCTCGGGTCGGGCATGCAGGTGGCGATGAAGGACCTCGAGATCCGCGGCGCGGGCAACCTCCTCGGCGGCGAGCAGTCGGGCCACATCGCCGGCGTCGGCTTCGACCTCTACGTGCGCATGGTCGGCGAGGCCGTGGCGGAGTTCCGCGGCGACCGCGATCACGAGCAGCTGCCGGAGATGAAGATCGAGCTGCCGATCGACGCGCACCTGCCGCACGACTACGTCCCCCACGAGCGGCTGCGGCTGGAGGCGTACCGCAAGCTCGCGGCCGCCGACACCGAGGAGTCGGTCGACGAGGTCGTCGGTGAGCTGCAGGACCGCTACGGCGACCTGCCGGAGCCGGTGCTCAACCTCGTGCACGTGGCCCGGTTCCGCGTCTACGCGCGGGCGGCCGGGGTCGCCGAGGTCAGCGCGCAGGGCAGCCTGGTGCGGTTCGCGCCGGTGGAGCTCAAGGACTGGCAGGACGCCCGGCTGCGGCGGATGCACCCGCGCTCGCTGGTGAAGCCGGCGGTGCGCACGGTGCTGGTCCCCGCACCCCGGACGGCCCGGGTCGGCGGTCAGCCGCTGCGCGACACCGCGCTGCTCGACTGGTGCCGCCGGTTCATCTTCGACATCCTCCTCGACGACCCGTCGACCGCCAAGATCCGGGCATGACCGGCTCGCTCGTCCTGGTGACGCTCGGAGAGCGTTCTCCCGCAGGCGTCCTCACCCTCGCTGCCTGGGACGCACTGCGCGCGGCCGAGCAGGTGGTGCTGGTCGACGGGCTCGACGACGCGTGGCGCGAGGCGCTCGACCGGGCCGACGCCGCCCTCACCGCGCCCGTCCCCGGCGGGGTCGACGTCACCACCCTGCTGCAGCGCGCCGCGGAGGGCCGCCGGCTGGCGCTGATCGGCCCGCTGCCGCTCTCCGCGAGCGAGGCGGTCACCCGGGACCTGCTGCGCCGCAGCGGTTCCGGGCTGCCTGCGCCCCAGGTGGAGGTCGTGCTCGGCTCCTGGGACCCCGCCGGTGCCGCCCTGCTCGAGCTGGTCGAGGTGATGGACCGGCTCCGCTCGCCCGGCGGCTGCCCGTGGGACGCCGAGCAGACCCACGAGTCGCTGCTGCCGTACGCCCTCGAGGAGGCGTTCGAGCTGGTCGAGGCGGTCGAGCTCGGCGACCGGGCGCACCTGGTGGAGGAGCTCGGCGACCTGCTGCTGCAGGTGGTGTTCCACGCCCGGGTGGGTCAGGAGCACCCGGACGAGGCCGTTCGACGTCGACGACGTCGCGGCGGGGATCGTGGCCAAGCTGCGCCGCCGGCACCCGCACGTCTTCGGTGACGCGGACGCCCCGACGGCCGCGCACGTCGAGGCCAGCTGGGACCGGATCAAGGCCGAGGAGAAGGGCCGTGCCTCGGTGCTCGACGGCGTGCCGGTGGCGATGCCGGCGCTCGCTCGGGCGCACAAGCTGGTCGGACGGGTGGAGCGCGCCGGGCTCGACGTCGCGCTGCCGGACGGCGACGGCCACGGGGACCGGATCCTGCGCGAGGTCGCCGCCGCTCGTGCGGCGGGCCAGGAGGCCGAGCAGCAGACCCGGGAGGCGTTGCGGCGGTACGAGACCCGCGCGCGCGCCGCGGAGGCGGGCCTGCCGAGACCCGAGCCGCGCGTCCGCTCGATCGTCCCGGGCATGGACGCCGCCGTGGTGGCCGCCGTCGACGCCCGCCTCGCCGCCGTCGCCGTCGAGCACGGGGTGGCGGTCCCGCTCGCGATCGAGAGCGGGAGCCGCGCGTGGGGCTTCCCCTCGCCCGACTCCGACTACGACTGCCGCTTCCTCTACCTGCGCCCCGCCGCCGACTACCTGTCGCCGTGGCTCGCGCGCGACGTGATCGAGACCCCGCTCGACGCCGTGCTCGACGTCGGCGGCTGGGACGTGCGCAAGGCGCTGCAGCTGCTCGTGAAGGGCAACGCCACGGTGCTGGAGTGGCTCCGGTCGCCGATCGCGTACGACGTCGACCCGGCGTTCCGCGACACCCTGCTCGCGCTGGCCGACGAGGTGACCGACCGCGACGCCGTGCGACGGCACCACCACCACGTCGGCCTCGGCCAGCGCGAGCAGCTGGGCGACGGCACCGACGTCCCGCTCAAGCGGGTGTTCTACGCCCTGCGGCCCGCCGTGACGCTGCGGTGGCTGCGCGAGCACCCCGGCGCCGCCGTCCCGCCGATGGACCTGCCGACGCTGATGGCGCAGGTCGAGGTCGCCGACGACGTCCGCGCCGCCGTCGACGAGGCCGTGGCGCGCAAGGCCGTCACCCGCGAGCTCGGCACCGGCGACGTCCCGGCCCCGCTCCTGGCGTTCGTCGACGACGAGCTCGGCCGTGCCGACGAGGCCCCGCCCCACCCGCAGGACGCCTCGGCGCGGGCCCGCGCCACCGAGGTCTTCCGCGAGGTCGTCGCCCGGTGGGGGCCCCGCGGCTGACGCGGGTGCCGCGCCGCCGCGGAGGTGTGTCCGCATGTCGGAGCGCCTGAGGGGTGCGGAGGTGCCACGCGTCTAGGCTCGGGTACGACGAGTGCCCACCACCGACAGGAGTCCCACCGTGGCCATCATCGAGGCCGTCGGCGCCCGCGAGATCCTCGACTCGCGCGGCAACCCCACCGTCGAGGTCGAGGTCGCCCTCGACGACGGCACGATCTCGCGTGCCGCCGTCCCGTCCGGGGCCTCCACGGGCGCCTTCGAGGCGGTCGAGCGCCGTGACGGCGACGCCTCCCGCTACCTCGGCAAGGGCGTCCAGGACGCCGTCGAGGCCGTCCTCGACACGATCGGACCCAAGCTCGTCGGCTTCGACGCCCACGAGCAGCGTCTGGTCGACCAGGAGATGCTCGACCTCGACGGCACGGACAACAAGGGCACGCTCGGCGCGAACGCGATCCTCGGCGTCTCGCTCGCCGTGGCCAAGGCCGCCGCGGAGTCGTCCCGGCTGCCGCTGTTCCGCTACCTCGGCGGCCCCAACGCGCACGTGCTGCCTGTCCCGATGATGAACATCCTCAACGGCGGTGCGCACGCAGACTCCGGGGTCGACATCCAGGAGTTCATGGTCGCCCCGATCGGCGCGCCGACCTTCAAGGAGGCGCTGCGCTGGGGCGCGGAGATCTACCACTCCCTGAAGTCGGTGCTGAAGCGCGAGGGCCTGGCCACGGGCCTGGGCGACGAAGGCGGCTTCGCGCCGTCGGTGACGAGCAACCGCGAGGCGCTCGAGCTGATCGCCCGCGCCGTCGACGAGGCCGGCTACGCGCTGGGGTCCGACGTCGCGCTGGCGCTCGACGTCGCCGCCACCGAGTTCTACGCGGACGGCGCCTACACGTTCGAGGGCCAGCAGCGCACGGCCGCCGAGATGACGGCGTACTACGCCGAGCTGCTCGACGCGTTCCCGATGGTGAGCATCGAGGACCCGCTGGCCGAGGACGACTGGGACGGCTGGAAGGCCCTCACCGCCGAGCTCGGCGGCCGGGTGCAGATCGTCGGTGACGACCTGTTCGTCACCAACCCGACCCGGCTCGCGCGAGGCATCACCGAGGGCGCCGCGAACTCGATGCTGGTGAAGGTCAACCAGATCGGCTCGCTCACCGAGACCCTCGACGCCGTGGCCCTGGCCCACCGCAACGGCTACAGCTGCATGATGAGCCACCGCTCCGGCGAGACCGAGGACACCACGATCGCCGACCTCGCCGTGGCCACCGACTGCGGCCAGATCAAGACCGGCGCGCCGGCCAGGTCCGAGCGGGTCGCGAAGTACAACCAGCTGCTGCGCATCGAGGAGGAGCTGGACGACGCCGCCCGCTACGCCGGTGCGGGCGCCTTCCCCCGCTTCACGGTCGCGGACGCGCAGGGCTGACGCCGTGGCGAGCCGGCGCCCGACGCACCCGAGGACCCAGCGGTCCCCGGGTGCGCAGGCGCGCGGCCGCCGCCCGGGCGAGAGCGCCCGGCAGCAGCGCGTCGCCGGACGGCCTCCGCGCGTGGCGACGCCGCCGCGCGGGTTGTCGCGGCGGGCTGCGGTGATGGCCGTGCTGCTGCTGGTGGTGGCCACCGCGATGTCGCCGTTCGTGCGGGCGCTGGTGGCCCAGCAGAGCCGGATCGCGGCGCTCGAGGCCGACGTCGCCACGCGCGAGCAGCGGGTCAGCGACCTCGACGCCGAGCTCGCCCGCTGGGACGACCCCGCGTTCGTCATCGCGCAGGCGCGCCAGCGCTTCACCTACGTGATGCCCGGCGAGGTGGGCTACGTCGTCCTCGACGACCCCGCCGCCACCGACCCGGCCGAGGACCCCACAGGCGCTGCGGCCGAGGAGGTCTCGCACGCGTCCGGGTCGTGGTTCGGTGCGCTCTGGACGTCGGTGCAGGTGGCCGGCGAGGCGCCGGGCACCGGGGGCGCGGACGGGTCGGGCGAACCCGCCGGCGAGAAGCCCGAGGGGCCGCCGGCCACCACGCCCGCGCCGGCACCCGAGGTGAGCGGCCAGCCGTGAGCCCGGTCGAGCACCCGGGTCGCGCGGTCGACGAGCCGATGGCGCCCGCCGACTCCGACGACGTCGCGGCCCAGCTCGGCCGGCGGCTGCGGGGCGAGCACACCGCGGCGCACCGGTGCACCTGCGGCGCGGTCGACGTCGTCCGCACCGCACCGCGGCTCGACGACGGCACGCCGTTCCCCACCACCTACTACCTCACCTGCCCGCGGGCGACGGGTGCGGTGAGCACGCTGGAGTCGCAGGGCCTGATGCGCGAGATGACGCGGCGGCTGGGGGAGCACGAGGACCTCGCGGCCACCTACCGCGCGGCGCACGAGCAGTACCTGGCGCGCCGGGCCGAGCTCGGTGACGTGCCCGAGATCGAGGGCGTCTCGGCCGGCGGCATGCCCGACCGGGTGAAGTGCCTCCACGTCCTCGTCGCGCACTCGCTCGCGGCCGGCGCGGGCGTGAACCCGTTGGGGGACGAGGCGATCGAGGCCCTGGACGACTGGGGCGCGCGCGGGCGGTGCGTGTGACCGGCTCCGTCCGACGCGTGGCCGCGTTCGACTGCGGCACGAACTCGCTGCGGCTGCTGGTGGCCGACGTCGACGGCGGCCGGCTCACCGACGTCGTGCGCTCGATGGAGGTGGTGCGCCTCGGCCAGGGCGTCGACCGCACCGGCCGGATCAGCGACGAGGCGATGGGGCGCACCCTGGCAGTGGCCCGCCGCTACGGCGTCACCTGCGACGAGCTCGGCGTCGTCGCACGGCGGTTCGTCGCCACGTCGGCGAGCCGCGACGCCTCCAACGCGGGCGACTTCGTCGCCGGCGTGCGCGAGGCGCTGGGCATCGACCCCGAGGTGATCACGGGGCAGGAGGAGGCGGCGCTGTCCTTCCGCGGTGCGACGTCCGGGGTGACGGGGGAGGGGCCGTACTGCGTGGTCGACCTCGGCGGCGGGTCCACCGAGCTGGTGCTGGGTGACGTCGGCCCCTCGGGTCCGGCTGTGTCGCAGGCGTTCTCGATGGACGTCGGCTGCGTCCGGATGACCGAGCGGCACCTGCGCGGTGACCCGCCTGCGCCCGACGAGGTGGCCGCGGCCACGTCCGACGTCGATGCCGCCCTCGACGAGGCGACGCGTCACGTCGACCTGGCGCGCACCCGCACGCTCGTCGGCGTCGCCGGCTCGGTCACCACCATCACCGCGCACGCCCTGCGGCTGCCCCGCTACGACCCCGCCGCCATCCACGGCGCGGTGCTGCCCGTCGCCGACGTGCTCGCCGCCTGCGACGACCTGCTCGCGATGACCCGCGCCGACCGCGCCGCCCTCGGCTTCATGCACCCCGGCCGCGTCGACGTCATCGGCGCCGGCGCGCTCGTCTGGTCCCGCGTCGTCCGCCGCGCCGCCGACCTCGCCGGCGTCACCCGGGTCACCACCAGCGAGCACGACATCCTCGACGGCATCGCCCTCAGCCTCGCCTGACGCGTTCATCAGGAGCGCGGTGTGTCGCGCGACGCGGTACTGCGCGGTCCGTAGTACCGTGCCTCCCACGAGACCACGCGGGTGCGAGACGAGGGACGGCCGATGGACACGACCCAGCTGTTGAAGGGGGTGCTCGACGTCGCGGTGCTGGCGGTGGTCGCCCGCGAGGACGGCTACGGCTACGACGTCGTGCGCCGGCTGCGGGCCGCGGGGCTGGAGGAGGTCGGTGACGCGTCGGTCTACGGGACGCTGCGCCGCCTCTACTCCGCCGGCGCGCTGACCAGCTACGTGGTGCCCTCCGAGGAGGGGCCGCACCGCAAGTACTACGGCATCAACCGCCAGGGCCAGGCCATGCTCGACGAGCAGCGGATCTCCTGGAAGCAGTTCTCCCAGACCATGTCCCAGCTGCTCGAGCCCGCGGAGGTGCGCTCATGAGCTCCCCCACCGTCAACCCCGTCGCCTGGCACGAGGCCAGCGCCTACGCCACCGCCGTCCGCCGTCAGCTCGACGACCTGGCACCGGACGTCGTCGAGGAGCTCACCGGCGGCCTCGAGGCCGACCTGCTCGACCAGGCGGCCGAGTCGACCGACCCGCTGGCCGGCCGCCTCGGCGACCCGGCCGGGTACGCGGCCGAGCTGCGCGCCGCCGCAGGCCTCGCCCCGCGCACCGCGCCGCCCCGGTCGCCGGGGGCCGTGGCGAACCTGCGCCGGCAGATCGACCGCGACCTGGACGGTCTGCGCCGGCAGAGCTGGTGGCCGCGAGGCGTCCGCCATCGCGCTGCAGCTGCGACCGGTGTGGTGGGTCGTGCGCGCCTGGGTGGCGTTCCAGCTGGTCGACCAGCTGAACGCCGGTCGCGGCGGCGCCGTGCCGTCGTCCTTCGGGGAGTGGGTGCTGCTGCTGGCGTTCGTCGCCGGCTCGGTCGCGCTCGGACGCGGCCTGTGGTCCCGCTGGTCGGGACGCCGGGTCCTGCTGCTGCTCGGCAACGCGTTCGCGCTGCTGTTCCTGCTGCCTGCGCTGGTCTGGGTCGACGACGTGCCGTCCTACGACGGCTCCTTCGTCTCCGTCCCGGAGCAGGGCTCCGGGCTGGTCCTCGACGGCGAGACGGTCACCAACGTCTTCCCCTACGGTCCGGACGGCGAGCCGCTGGAGGGCGTCACCCTGCTCGACCAGGACGGCGACCCGCTGGCGGTCGGCACGCAGACGCGCTGCCCGGCGGCGACGAGTACGACGCGAACGGGCGGATCCGCGTGCAGGTGCCGAACTGGACCGAGGACGGCGACCAGACCTGGAACGTGTTCCCGATGGGGACCGCGCTCGTCGACGCCGAGGAGTTCTACGCCGACTGGTACTCCGGCGCCGACACGCCCGGCTCGGCGCTGCGCCCGCCGTACCGCTCGTACGACGAGGCGAGGGCGCCGCGGCTGCGTGTGCCGGCGGTGCTGGTCGACCCGTCACGGTCGCTGCGGTCCACCCCGTCACCGCGGGCCAGCGAGAGCGCCACCACGCCGGCGCCCACCACGCCGGGTGCGGTGGTCACGCCACCGGCGACGACCACGCCGCCGACCCCGGCGACCTCGGTCACACCCACGCCCTAGGAGGCGAGACGCTCTGCCAGCCAGCGCATCTCGGCGCCGGCTCACGGTACACCGCACCGGTGCGGGCAACCAGCGCACCACGGCCGCACCGAGCAGCACGGTGACGGCGGCCAGGACCGCCACCGGCAGCGCCACCTGGTCGTCGGGGGAGCCGACGGCGAAGCCGAGGTACACCGCGACCGCGAGCAGCTCGGCCAGCACGTTCGACGCCGAGGTGACTGTGGCGCGCGCACCGTGCTGGATGCTGTCCTGCAGCCGCACGTCGCTCACCACGATCGCGGTCTGCAGCAGGCCGTAGCCGAGCGCGAGCGGGACGACGCCCACCGGGTGGCCGGCCAGCGCGCCCACCAGCAGCAGCACGCCGGCCACCGAGACGCCCGCGCCGATCCGGCGGCTGGTCCAGGCCGAGGCGCGCTCGGCCACCGCGCCGCCGGCGGCCTGGGCCACCGTCACCAGGGTGAGCAGCAGCGGGATCGCCACGAGCGAGGCGCCCTGCTGGCCGAGCAGCAGGCCGAAGTACTCGTCGAACGCGAGCAGGCCGAGCAGGGTGGCGCTGGCGAGCACCGCGCCACGGACGACCTGCGACGACGTGGTCTCCCGCAGACCGGTGCGCAGCGCGAGCCACCACGACCGCCACGCGTGGCCGGCCCGGGCCCGGGCGCGGACGGCGGCCGGGGCGCGCTCGTGCCCGGCCAGGCCGTCGGCGTCGTCCTCGTCGACGTCGTCGATCTCGGCGGCGGAGATCACGGGCGGGGCGGACGGGAGCGAGGCCGAGATCACCAGCAGCACCAGGCAGACCCCGACGCTGACCCACCCGGTGAGCGCGTACCCGCCCACGGCGACCAGCGGTGCGGCCGCCAGCGTCGCGAACGCCATCCCGGCCAGCGAGAGCGTCGTGCCGAGGCCCATCACCCGCGCGTACCGGTGCCGCGCCCCGACGGCCGCGAGCTCGTCGTACGCCAGCGCCTGGAAGGTGCCGGACGACAGCGCGCCCGACAGGCCCCAGAGCACGAACCCCGCGGCGAACCCGCCGAACGAGGGGAACAGCACCCAGCACGAGAACGCGGCGGCGTACACGACCGCCCCGAGGCAGAGCAGGCCGCGGCGCGACACGGTGTCGGCCCACGCGCCGGACGGCACCTCCAGGACGATGCCGACCGCCGACCACAGCACGAAGAGCAGCGAGATCTGCGCGGTGCTCAGCCCGGCGTCGGCGAACAGCAGCGCGTACACCGGGAAGACCGGCATGCACTCCTCGACCGCCTGCCACGCGAGCAGCCGTCGTTCGAGGCCGCGGGAGGAGGGCCGGTCGGAGCCGTCAGCGATGGGTCAAGGTCCGTGGCCGTGGGTGCTCATGCCGTCACGCTCGCCGCACCGGACCGCCCCCGTCAAGCACGTTCGTGTCCCCGGCTAGCGTGTCGCCCGTGCCCCGCCCGCCCGTCGCCCGTGACGCCGTCCAGGTGGCGCTGCGGGCCAGGACCGCGCGGACGCTCGACGTCCTCGACGAACGGGTCTCGGTGTGCCGGGCCTGCCCACGGCTGGTCGCCTGGCGCGAGGAGGTCGCCACCGTCAAGCGCCGGGCGTTCGCGGACCAGACCTACTGGGGCAGACCGGCTCCCGGTTTCGGCGACCCCGACGCGCACCTGCTGGTCCTCGGCCTCGCCCCGGCGGCCCACGGCGCCAACCGCACCGGACGGGTGTTCACCGGCGACCGGTCCGGCGACTGGCTGTTCGCCGCGCTGCACCGGGCCGGGTACGCCAACCAGCCGACCAGCACCGATCTCGACGACGGTCTCGCCCTGACCGGCGTCCGCGTGGTCGCCGCGGTGCGGTGCGCCCCCCCGGCCAACGCGCCGACGCCCGCCGAGCGCGACACCTGCGCGCCCTGGCTCGACCGCGAGGTCCAGCTGCTGCCTGGCCTGCAGGTGGTCCTGGCCCTCGGCGGGTTCGCCTGGGGTGCGGCGCTCGACCTGGCCCGCCGGCGCGACTGGCAGGTGCCGCGACCGCAGCCGCGGTTCGGTCACGCCGCCGTCGCCGTCCTCGAGCGGGTGGGGCAGGAGCCGGTCCACCTGGTCGGCAGCTTCCACGTCAGCCAGCAGAACACCTTCACCGGACGGCTCACCGAGGCGATGCTGGACGACGTCCTGACCACCGCGCGGCGGCTCGGGACGACGTAGGCTCGCCGCGATCGTCGACGGCAAGCGCGAGCCCCTGTAGCCCAACGGCAGAGGCAGGCGCCTTAAAAGCGCTTCAGTGCGGGTTCGAGTCCCGCCAGGGGTACAGAGTCGGGAACGCGCGTGCGCGCCTCGCCGTTATCCTCGGTGAGACGAGCGCCAGAGCGGCGCGTGCTCAGGAGGAGTCATGCAGAGCAAGAACCCCGTGTTCGCCCGGCGGCAGGAGTTCTCCGGGCGTCCGCAGCAGCAGCCTCAGTACGCCCAGTTCGGCCAGCCCGGCCAGTACACCCCGCAGGGCGCGTACTCGCCGCAGCAGCTCGACGAGATGTACCAGCGGCCCGCCGCCGGCCCGGTGCAGACCGGCCGGATGACCTACGACGACGTCGTGGTGCGCACCGCCATCCTCTTCGGCGTGCTGCTGGTCACGGCAGCGGCCACCTGGTTGCTCGCGCCGCCCGCGTTGCTGTTCCCGCTCTGGATCGGCGCCATGTTCGTCGGCCTCGGCATCGGCCTGTTCATCTCCTTCAGCAAGACGATCCGGCCTCCGCTGATGCTGGTGTACGCCGCGGTCGAGGGTGTGTTCATCGGCGCGATCAGCTTCTTCTTCGAGTCGTTCTACGACGGCATCGTCATCCAGGCGGTCCTCGGCACGCTCGGCGCGTTCGTCGCGATGCTGATCGCCTACAAGGTCAAGGCGATCCGCGCGACGCCGAAGTTCACCCGGTTCCTCATCATCGCCACCATCGGGTACGCCGCCTTCTCGCTCATCCACTTCTTCGCGGTGATGGTGTTCGGCGTCCAGAGCGTCTACACGATGGGCCTGCTCGGCATCGGCATCAGCGTCCTGGGTGTGGGGCTCGCCTCGCTCAACCTGATCCTGGACTTCGACTACATCGACCGCGGTGTGCGGCAGGGCCTCCCGCAGCAGTACTCCTGGCTCGCGGCGTACGGCCTCCTGGTCACGCTGGTGTGGCTGTACATCGAGATCCTCCGCCTCATCGCGATCCTGCGCGGCAGCGACTGACGTCGGGACCGACGGTGATCGGCTCGACCACCGACGACGACGACCCGGCGCGCGAGCTGCGCCGGGTCGTCGGCCGTCTGTCGGGACTCACGCCGGAGCGGGCCGAGCGACCCGGACCGGACGGCACCTCGCCGGCCGGCCGCGTGCGTGCGGAGCTGGCCGTCCTGGCCGTCGAGGCGGCCACGGGTCGCGGCGACCACCACCGCGACGTCCCGGTCCTGCGCCCGCACGCCCTCGGCGACCAGCTCACCGTCCTGGTGCACGAGGCGCTGGCCGCCGGCGTGCCGGCGTCGGAGGTCACCGCCCGGCTGGCTCGGCTGCGGCGGTCGCTGTGAGCCCCACGCGCCGGCAGCTCCTCGTGGGCGGCGGCGCGACCGCGGCGCTCGCGGTGGCCGGCGGCGCGGCGGCCTGGCAGGTCCCGGGCGTCCGGCGCCGCCTCGACCCCGAGCCGCCCCCCTACGTGCCGGACGCGCCGGAGGGCCTCGTCGTCCTCGAGCGGCGGACGTCGGCCGCCCGCGGTCGCGACGTCGACCTGTTCGTCGCGCGACCGGCGGGCCACGACGACGATCCCCGGCTACCGGTGGTCCTCGTGCTGCACGGCGCGACCGGGAGACCCGCGGACTACCGCGGCTTCGGCTTCCCGCAGTTCGTCTCGGCGGTGGTCGCGGCCGGTGCGACACCCTTCGCCCTGGTCGGCGCCGACGGGGGCCGGCTGCGGTGGGAGCCGTCGGTCGACGGCGCCGACGACCCGCGGTCGATGCTCACCGACGAGCTGCCGGGGTGGCTCGCCGACCACGGCCTCGACGCCGACCGGGTCGCGCTGTGGGGCTGGTCGATGGGCGGCTACGGCGTCCTGCGCCTGGCCGAGACCGCCGGTACGGGCTTCCGCGCCGTGGCGGCGTTCAGTCCCGCCCTCGCCACCGCGGACGACGTCGCCCGCGACGCCGACGCTCTCGCCGGGCTGCCCGTCGGCCTCTGGTGCGGCACGCAGGACCCGTTCGTCGGACCCACCCGCGACCTCGTCGGGCTGCTCCCGGACGAGCCCGAGATCGTCTCCTTCACCCCCGGCCGCCACACCCGCGGCTACTGGAACGCGCACACCGAGCAGGCCCTGGGCTTCCTCGCGAGCCATCTCGCCCCCTGAACGCCGCAGGTCCGTCGTCTGGTCAACCTCGCCGCCCGGTGCCAGGGTGGTGCGCGCCACGAGCCGGCGGACCGAGGGGAACGAGGATGAGCGTCTGGCGCACGAAGTCCATCGAGCAGTCGCTCGAGGACACCGAGGACCCCGAGTACCAGCTGAAGAAGCGGCTCAGCTGGCTCGACCTCACCGTCTTCGGTGTCGGAGTGGTCATCGGTGCCGGCATCTTCACCCTCACCGGTCGCGCCGCCCAGGCGTACGCCGGACCCGGCATCGTCCTGTCGTTCGTCATCGCCGGCGTCTGTTGTGCGCTCGCCGCCCTCTGCTACGCCGAGTTCGCCTCCGCGGTACCGGTCTCCGGGTCGGCGTACACGTTCTCGTACGCCACCCTGGGCGAGCTCGTCGCCTGGATCATCGGCTGGGACCTGCTGCTCGAGCTGATGCTCGGCGCGGCCGTGGTGGCGCAGGGCTGGTCGGCCTACGCGCAGGACCTCCTCGGCAAGATGGGGATCACCTGGCCGACCTCGATCGGGTACGACGAGACCGCGGGCTTCGGGCACCCGAACCTGCTGGCGCTGCTGCTGGTCGTCGTCCTCGGCACGCTGGTCACCGTCGGCATCAAGGAGTCGATGCGGGTCAACCTCGTGCTGGTGGCGATCAAGGTCTTCATCGTGCTGTTCGTCATCATCGCCGGCCTGGGCTTCATCGACGCCGACAACTACGACCCGTTCATCCCGCCGGCCGAGGGTGGGATCGCCGCCGAGTCGGCCGCACTCACGCCGCTGATCCAGCTCATCTTCGGGATCCAGCCCCAGGTCTTCGGCGTCCTCGGGGTCGTCACGGCGGCCTCGATCGTGTTCTTCGCCTACATCGGGTTCGACGTCGTGGCGACCACCGCCGAGGAGGCCAAGAACCCCAAGCGCGACCTCCCGATCGGCATCCTCGGCTCGCTCGCGATCTGCACCGTCCTGTACATGGCGGTCTGCCTCGTGGTCACCGGGATGGTCAAGTACACCGACCTGGAGGCCGGCGCCCCGCTGGCGTCCGCGTTCGAGTCGGTCGGCCGACCCGGCTTCGCCACCCTGATCAGCGCCGGCGCCGTCGCGGGTCTGACCACGGTCGTCATGACGCTGATGATCGGCGCCGCGCGCGTGCTGTTCGCGATGAGCCGCGACAACCTGGTGCCCGCCGAGGCCGCCAAGGTCCACGGCCGGTTCGGCACCCCGGTGCGCATCACCATCGCGATCGCCGTGGTCGTCGGCCTGGTGGCGGCGTTCACACCGATCGGCAAGCTCGAGGAGATGGTGAACATCGGCACCCTGGCCGCGTTCACCCTGGTGTCGATCGCCGTGGTCGTCCTGCGTCGCACCCGTCCCGACCTCGAGCGGCCGTTCCGGGTGCCGCTGTCGCCGGTGCTGCCGATCCTGTCCGCGCTGATCTGCGTCTACCTGATGCTGAACCTGTCGCTGGAGACGTGGCTGCGGTTCCTGGTCTGGATGGCGATCGGTTTCGCGATCTACTTCTTCTACGGGTACCGCCGCTCCCGGCTGGCCACCGGGGACTCGGTCGCCGGCCCGCGGGCGGGTGCGCCCAGCAAGAGGCTCTGAGTCACCCGCCCGCTCGCCCGGCGGGTCGCGTCGCCGCCCGGGCGGCACGTCCGGTCAGCTGAGCCGCTCGAACACGATCGCCATGCCCTGGCCGCCGCCGACGCACATCGTCTCGAGGCCGTACTGGGCGTCGCGCGACTGCAGGCCGTTGAGCAGGGTGGTCGTGATCCGGGCGCCGGTGCTCCCGAACGGGTGGCCGAGCGCGATCGCGCCGCCGTGCACGTTGAGCCTGTCGTAGGGGATCCCGATCTCGTCGGCGCTCGGCAGCACCTGGGCCGCGAACGCCTCGTTGATCTCGAACAGGTCGATGTCCGAGACCTGCATGCCGGCGCGGGCCAGCGCCTGCCGGGTGGCCTCGACCGGCCCGAGGCCCATGATCTCGGGCGACAGCGCGGAGACGCCGGTGGAGACCACCCTGGCCAGCGGGGTGATGCCGAGGTCGCGGGCCGTGGTGTCGCTCATCACGACCAGGGCCGCGGCGCCGTCGTTGAGCGGGCACGCGTTGCCGGCGGTGATGGTGCCGTTCTCCCGGAACACCGGCTTGAGGTTGCTGACGCCCTCGACGGTGACACCCGGGCGGGGGCAGTCGTCGACCTCCATCACGCGGCCGTCGGGCAGCGTCACGGGGGTGATCTCGCGGGCGAAGAAGCCGTCGACCTGGGCCTTCTCGGCCCGGTTCTGCGACTCGACGCCCCACTCGTCCTGCGCCTGCCGGCTGATGCCGCGCGAGGTCGCGACGTTCTCGGCGGTCTGACCCATCGCCAGGTAGACGTCCGGCACCAGGCCCTGCTCGCGCGGGTCGGTCCAGGTCCCGTTGGTCTCGGCGGTGCGCACCGAGCGCGCCTCGGCCTCGGCGAACGCCGGGTTCTTGACGTCCTGCGCGCCGCCACCGGCGCCCTTCCAGTCGCGGTAGCGCGAGACGCACTCCACGCCGCCCGAGATGAAGACGTCGCCCTCGCCGGCCTTGATCGCGTGGAACGCCATCCGGGTGGTCTGCACCGACGACGCGCAGAACCGGTTCACCGTGGCGCCCGGCACGTGGTCGAGCCCGGCCAGGATCGACACCACGCGGGCCATGTTGAAGCCGTGCTCGCCGGACGGCTCGGCGCACCCGAGGTACAGGTCCTCGACCAGCGCGGGGTCGAGCCCGGGCACCTTGTCGAGCGCGGCCCGGACCACGGTGGCCGCCAGGTCGTCCGGACGGACGTCGACGAGCGAGCCCTTGAAGGCACGGCCGATCGGGGTGCGGGCGGTGCTGACGATCACGGCCTCGGGCACGGGTGCTCTCCTTCGGGCGGGTGCGTGGTTGCGGGGACGAGCCTACGTCGCGGTGTGTTTCGCCCGGGCGTGGCCTTGGTCTCAGCGGCGCCGCCCGCGGCTAGCCTCCCGCCATGACGGCCGCCGTGCCCTGGTTCGACCTGTCCGACCCCGCGTTCGACGTCACCTCGGACGAGGTGCACCGCGCCCGGGAGGCGTCCTGGTACGTGCAGACGCCCTGGGGCTGGGCGGTGCTGCGGTACGAGCAGGCGGTCGCGGTGCTCAAGGACCGCCGGTTCCAGCAGGGCAACGCGCGGTGGCCGGCCCAGAACGGCGTCCACTCCGGGCCGTTCGCCACCTGGTGGGGCGAGACGCTGCTCAGCCTCGAGGGCGAGGACCACCTGCGGCTGCGCCGGTTGCTCGGCCCGGCCTTCCGCAGCCGGGCGATCGAGGCGATGCGGCCGCGGTTCCAGGCGCTCGCGGACGAGCTGGTCGACGCGTTCGCCCCGCGCGGCGAGGTCGAGCTGATCTCGCAGTTCGCCGAGCCGTACGCCTCGCGCATCCTCTGCCTGCTGCTCGGGCTGCCGGAGGAGCACTGGGCGCAGGTCGCGCACTGGGCCGACGACCTCGGGAAGTCGTTCGGCATCAACCTCCGGAACGACCTGCCGCGGATCGAGGCCGCGCTCGAGGGCCTCACCGGCTACGTCGACGAGGTGGTCCACGACCGGCGGGCGAACCCGCAGGACGACCTGGTCACGACGCTCGTCCACGCCCACAGCGACGAGACCCTCACCGAGCGCGAGCTCTCGGTCGCCCTGGTGTTCCTCGCGTTCGCGGGGATGGAGACCACCCGCAACCAGATCGGCCTGGCGGTCCAGACGTTCCTGCGCCACCCCGACCAGTGGGCGCTGCTCGCCGAGCGGCCGGAGCTCGGCGGCGCCGCGGTCGAGGAGGTGATGCGGGTCAACCCCACCGTCACCTGGGTGACCCGCGAGGCGGTGGAGGACGTCGAGCTGGACGGCCTGCACGTCCCCGCCGGCGGCATCGTCCAGGTGCTCTCGCACGCGGCCGGCACCGACCCGCGCGCGATGGGTGACCCGGCGTTCGACATCACGGCGGTCCGACCGCCGCACACCGGGTTCGGCGGGGGAGTGCACCACTGCCTCGGGCACTTCGTCGCCCGCACGGACATGAGCGTGGCGCTGCCGCTGCTCGCGCGGCGGATGCCGGACGCGCGTGCGGACGGGCCGGGCGAGTGGCTGCCGGTGTCGGGCAACACCGGGGCGCTGCGGTTCCCGATCCGGTTCACACCCGGTCGGTAGACCTCCGCATCGGGTGCGGCGGCGGCACCCGGCGGCGGCGCAGCAGCATCGCCCAGCGCCCGAACGGGCCGCGGACGGCGCCCGCCACGCGGGTCGGCGCGACCTCGGTGCCGGCGTCCGCGGCAGCGGCGACGGCGGCCTCGGCCAGCGACGTGACGCCCTCGCCGCGACGGCGCTCGGGGGCGCGCTCGCTGCCGCCGTCCGGCCAGAACCCGAGTGCCGCACACAGACTCGGCAGCAGCACCGACGCCATCCGCGCGTACCCGGCCGCCGAGGGGTGGAACCGGTCGGCGGAGAACATCTCCCGCGGACGCGCGGCGAACTCGGGTCCGAGCACGTCGCCGAGCGACACCGTGCGGCCGCCGGCGCCGACCACGGCGATCGTCTGCGCGGCGGCGAGCTGGCGGGACAGGTGGCGGGCCACGGTGCGCAGCGGCTGGGCCACCGGCTCCAGCGTCCCGAGGTCGGGGCAGGTGCCGACGACGACCTCGCAGCCGCCCTCGCGCAGCCGCTCGACGCAGGTGGTGAGCTCGCGGATCGCGTCCGACACCCGGATCCGGTGCGTGACGTCGTTGGCGCCGATGACGACCACCGCCGCCTGCGGCCGGTAGCCGTCGACGAGCAGCCGGTCGAGCTGCGGCTCGAGGCCGGACGACTCGGACCCGACGACCGACACGTTGGTGAGCCGCACCGGGCGCCCGGACACCGCCGCGAGGCCGGTGGCCAGGATCACCGACGGCGTCTCCTCCGGGGTCTCGCACCCGAGGCCCGCCGCGCCGCTGTCGCCGAGGACGGCCAGCTCGATCGGCTCGCCCGGTCCGTGCCCGTAGGTGCCGTCGGTCACCAGGCCGTCGAGCCCGAACGGCTGCCCGATCAGGCGCCGCGCCAGGCGCGCCTCGCCGACCAGCAGGCCGATGCCGGTGAGCGTGAGCAGCCCGGCGCCCCCGCCCCCGTACGCGGCCGCCGCGGCGATCCGGCGAGCCCTCCCCGTCCTCGACACGCCTCCACGCTAGCGAGGCGTCCTCCGGCGCTCTCAGCATCTGGGACGATTGGCGGTGAAGTACGCCAACACCGTCCTCGACCTCATCGGCGGCACGCCCCTGGTGCGGCTCAACCACGTGACCGACGGGATCAGCGCCACGGTGCTGGCCAAGGTCGAGTACCTGAACCCCGGCGGGTCGGTGAAGGACCGCATCGCGGTGAAGATGGTCGACGCCGCCGAGGCCTCGGGAGAGCTGCAGCCGGGCGGGACCATCGTCGAGCCGACCTCCGGCAACACCGGCGTCGGGCTGGCGCTCGTGGCCCAGCAGCGCGGCTACAGCTGCGTCTTCGTCTGCCCCGACAAGGTCAGCGAGGACAAGCGCAACGTGCTCAAGGCGTACGGCGCCGAGGTCGTGGTGTGCCCCACCGCCGTGGAGCCCGACCACCCGGACTCGTACTACTCGGTGAGCGACCGCCTCGTCCGCGAGACGCCGGGCGCGTGGAAGCCGGACCAGTACTCGAACCCGAACGGCCCGGCGAGCCACTACGAGACCACCGGCCCGGAGATCTGGGCCGACACCGAGGGACGCGTCACGCACTTCGTCACCGGTGTCGGCACCGGCGGCACCATCACCGGCACCGGACGGTTCCTCAAGGAGTCCTCGGCCGACCGCGACGGCGGCCCGGTCGTGGTCGTCGGCGCCGACCCGGAGGGCTCGGTCTACTCCGGCGGCACCGGCCGGCCGTACCTGGTCGAGGGCGTCGGCGAGGACTTCTGGCCCACCGCGTACGACCCGTCGGTCCCCGACCGGATCGTCGCCGTCAGCGACGCCGACTCGTTCGCGATGACCCGCCGGCTCGCCCTCGAGGAGGGTCTGCTCGTCGGCGGCTCCTGCGGCATGGCGGTCGTCGCGGCGCTCGAGGTGGCCCGCGACCTCGGCCCGGACGACGTCCTCGTGGTCCTGCTGCCCGACTCCGGCCGCGGCTACCTCACCAAGCTCTTCAACGACGGGTGGATGGCCTCGTACGGCTTCGCCCGCAACGGCTCCGAACGCCACGACGGTGGCCGACGTGCTGCGCGCCAAGACCGGCGACCTGCCCGCCCTCGTGCACACGCACCCGAGCGAGACCGTCCGCGACGCGATCGAGATCCTGCACGAGTACGGCGTCTCGCAGATGCCCGTGGTCAAGGCCGAGCCGCCGGTGATGGCCGGCGAGGTGGCCGGCTCGGTGAGCGAGCGCGACCTGCTCGACGCCGTGTTCTCCGGCGCCGCGGGCCTCGCCGACCCGGTCGAGAAGCACATGGCGCCGCCGCTGCCGCTCGTCGGCGGTGGCGAGTCGGTGGTCGACGCGCGGCACGCGCTGGAGAAGGCCGACGCGATCATGGTGGTCGTCGACGGCAAGCCCGCCGGCGTGCTCACCCGCGGCGACCTGCTGGGGTACCTGGCCCGCTAGCCCCTCCGACGCGGGTCCGGTCAGTCCTGCGTCGGCGGGTGCTTCGCGAGGAAGCTGCCGACGTACTGCTCGGCGCCGTCGTCCACGTGCGGCCCGTGCATGAACGCGACGGTGCCGAACGACAGCTCCGTGAGGCGCTGCGCCGAGCGCTGCGACATCCGGAAGTCGGTGCAGAAGAACTTGGTGGAGTAGCCGATCCGGCCGCGCATGTTGAACAGCGCGTCGCCGGTGATGAGCGTCCCGCTCGGCCGGTGCACCAGCGACACGTGACCCGGTGAGTGGCCCGGCGTGTGGTGCACCTCGAGCACGTCGTCGACGACCTCGCCGTCGACCAGGCTGCGCGCGGCGGGCACGGCCTCGAACGAGGTCGGGTTGGCGCCGAGCCGGGTGAGCAGGCGTCCGAGCCAGTAGGACTGGTCGATCTGCGGGGTGCGGCCCGCCTCCAGCGCGGCGGCGTCGTCGGTGTGCACCTCGACCGGCGCGCCCGTGCGCCGCGCCATCTCGGCGACGCTGCCGACGTGGTCGGAGTGCACGTGGCTGATCAGGATCCGCGTGACCTCCTGCGGCGCCACCCCGATGTGCGCCAACCCCTGGCTGAGCCGCTTCGCCGAGCTCTTCACGCCGGTGTCGACGAGCGTCACCTGGCCGTCCGGGGAGCGCACCACGTAGGCGTTGACGAAGTCGCCCAGCAGCCGGAGCCGCCAGAGGTTCTCACCGACCTGGACCGCGGGTGCCTTCGCCATGACCCGACCGTAGACCCCGCTGCCGGGTCGCATCGGGTGTCCTGCGAAGGTGCGGGCATGGTGCGCCGCGTGGTCCAGCTCTACGCCGGGCTGGTCCTGTTCGGGATCAGCATGGCGATGATCGTGCGCTCCGAGCTCGGCAACATCCCGTGGGACGTGCTGCACCAGGGTGTCTCGGACTCCACCGGGCATGTCGTTCGGGGTGGTGGCGATCATCACCGGAGTCGTGGTCCTGCTGCTGTGGATCCCGCTGCGCGAGCGGCCCGGGCTCGGGACGGTCAGCAACGTGGTGGTGATCGGCCTCGTGGTCGACGTCGCGCTGCGGATGATCCCCGACCAGCTGGCCGACGACGGCCCGGACCGGTGGGTGCCGCGCATCCTGCTGTTCGTGGCGGGCGTGGTGCTGAACGCGGTGGCGACCGCGATGTACATCGGGAGCCGGTTCGGCGCGGGTCCGCGCGACGGCCTGATGACCGGGCTCAACCGCCGCACCGGGTGGTCGATCCGGCTGGTGCGCACCGCGATCGAGGTCGTGGTGGTCGCCGTCGGGTGGGCGCTGGGCGGCACCTTCGGTGTCGGCACCGTGGTCTTCGCGCTCGTCATCGGCCCGCTGATCCAGGTCTTCCTGCCCCGGCTCGCGGTGCCCGAACGGGCCTGAAGCCGTCACCTTTGTCCCTGGTGCGGGCGCTGCGCCCGGCGACACCATGTGCGGATGCCGGAACCGCTGCCCGACAGGCTCTTCCGCTCCACGCTGGGGATGGTCGACATCCTGACCGTCTACCTCGGCGAGCGTCTCGGCCTGTACCGCGCGCTCGCGGACGGCGGGTCGCTGACGGGTCCGGCGCTCGCCACCGCCGCCGCCGCCGACCCGCGCTACGTGCGGGAGTGGCTCGAGCAGCAGACGGTCTCCGGGCTGCTCGAGGTCGACGACGCCGACGCCGCCCCCGACGACCGCCGGTACTCGCTGCCCGCCGAGCACGCCGAGGTGCTCCTCGACCGCGACAGCCTCTCGTACAGCACGCCGCTCGTCCGGCTGATGGTCGCGACGGCGCTGCAGGTGCCGGCCCTCGCGCAGGCGTACCGCGACGGCGGTGGCGTCCCGTGGGAGCAGTACGGGCCGGACATGCGCGAGGGGCAGGCCGACGGCAACCGGCCCTGGTTCCTCGGCCCGCTGCCGCGGGAGTGGCTGCCCTCGGTGCCGGGACTGGCCGACCGGCTCGCAGCCGGTGGCCGGGTCGCCGACATCGGCTGCGGCGAGGGGTGGTCGGCGATCGGCATCGCCCTGGCCCATCCCGGCTGCCGGGTCGACGGCTTCGACCTGGACGAGGCGTCGGTCGTCGCCGCCCGCGACCACGCCGAGAGCGCGGGGGTGGCGGACCGGGTGGCGTTCCACCTCGGCGACGCGGCCGAGGTCGCGGACGGAGACGGCTACGCCCTGGTGACGGCGCTCGAGTGCGTGCACGACCTGGCGGCGCCGGTGCCCGTGCTCGCCACCATGCGCGCGCTGGCGGCCCCGGACGGCGAGGTGCTGGTGCTCGACGAGCGCACCACCGACCGGTTCACCGGCGAGGGCGACGAGGTGGAGCAGCTGCTCTACGGCTGGTCGACCCTGATCTGCCTGCCGGACAGCCTGTCCCACGCCGGCTCGGTGGGCACCGGCACGGTGATGCGGCCGGACACCTTGCGGGAGTACGCGGTGGAGGCCGGCTTCGCGGGGATCGACGAGGTGCCGATCGCCCACGACACGCTGCGGCTGTACCGCCTGCTCACGGCTTGACGGCGAGCAGCACGACCTCGGCGGACGACCCGTCGGGACCGTCGCGCTCGACCTCGGAGGCGCGCAGCACCCGCAGCCGGGATCCGGTGATCCGCGCGGCGACGTCGATCCGGTCCAGCCGCAGCCGGGGGTCGGAGGGGCCGGGGCCGTCCGGCGTCCGGGCCGAGGGGCCGACCACGAGGAGGTGGCCGCCGGGCGCCACCCACCGGGCGGCCTCGGCGAGCACCTCGGGCAGGACCACGAAGGTCATCAGCACCAGGTCGTAGGTCGCCTCGGGCGGCGGTCGCCAGGCGCGCGCGTCGGCCACCTGCGCGTCGATCGAGAGATCGCGCGCGACCGCGGTCCGCCGCAGCCGACCGATGCCGGTGCGGGAGAAGTCGAGAGCCGTCACGTCCCAGCCGCGCTCGGCGAGCCACAGGCTGTGACGTCCTGTGCCGCAGGCGATGTCGAGCGCCTTGCCGGGGCCCAGAGATCCGAGGGCGTCGACGACCGCGGCGTGCGGCTCGGTCGGGCCCGGCTCGGTGTCGTACCGCTCGTCCCACCCGCGGGCGCCGCGTCCGGGCCCCGCCGCGTCGGCCACCTCGATCACCGCGTGAGAGGCCTCGCCACCGTCGACGGCCGTGCTGTCGACGACCACCCGCCACGTGGCCCGGGGCAGCCGCCACACGCAGGTGGTGCGCGTGACGACGGGGGCGTCGTCGAGGACGGCGTGGTCGCACGCCACCAGCCGCACCGGCGCCGCTGCGCCGAGGTGCGCGGCGCGTCGCAGCGCCTTCTCGGCGACCTGCGTCGCGGCCGCGACGACGTCGGGGGATCCGGTCTGCACGGACGGCAGCGTAGGGCCGCCGCCGTCCCGGCCGGGGACCTGCGCGGCGGACGCCCCCCGGGCTCAGCCCGGGAAGGGCACCCCGGTGGTGGAGTGGCAGCGGTAGCCGTTCGGGACCTTGACCAGGTACTGCTGGTGGTACGGCTCGGCGTACCAGAACTCGCCGACCTCGGACGCCGGTCGCAGCTCGGTGGTGATCGGCCCGACGCCGATCTCGTCCAGCGCCTTGGCGTAGGTGTCGCGGGTGCCCCTGGCGGCCACGCCCTGCGCGTCGGTCGTCCAGTAGACCGCCGAGCGGTACTGGCTGCCGACGTCGTTGCCCTGCCGGTCGCCCTGGGTCGGGTCGTGCCGCTCCCAGAAGGACCTCAGCAGCTGCTCCGGCGAGGTCTGCGTGGGGTCGTAGGCCACCAGGACGGCCTCGGTGTGCCCGGTGCGCGCGGTGCAGGTCTCCTCGTACGTCGGGTTCGGCGTGAACCCGCCCATGTAGCCGGCGGCCGTGGAGACCACGCCCGGCAGCTGCCAGAAGATCTCCTCGGCGCCCCAGAAGCAGCCCATCGCCACGTAGAGCACCTCGGTGCCCTCCGGCCACGGCCCCTCGAGAGAGGTCCCGAGGACCTCGTGCCGCGGCGGGACGTCGAACGGGCGGGTGTCCCGTCCGCGCAGCGCGGTGTCGGCGGTGACGGGCTTGTGCCCGAACAGTCCCATCGGTGTGTCCTCCAGCGTCGGTCGGCGGCTCGCAACCCTTTCATCACAACCCGCGACGGGACCCCTTCGTTCCCGGCGGCGTGCGGGCCCGGTGTGCCAGGCTCGCGACGTGCTCGCAGCGCAGCGGTCGACCCGGCCCGCGGGGACGGCCCGGCAGGTGCTGGCCGTCGCCGCGGTGCTGGCGCTCCTGCTCGCGCTGCTCGCCCTGCTGACCGGCCTGGGCGGCACCTCGCAGTTCGGTGACGCGCGCACGGGCGGCCTGATCGACGGCCCGATCATCCGGTTGCCCGAGCCGACGGGGGAGCAGGTCGACCAGCGCGTCGTCGAGCCGCCGCCGGTGCGGCCGCCGGCCTGGTTGCCGGTGCTCCTGGTCCTGCTCGTCACCCTGGTGCTGGCGATGGCGGTGCGGACGCTGATGCGCAGCACGGGTGGCGCCGTGGAGGACCCGGCGGCGCCACCGCCCGTAGGTGACGGCGAGGGAGACCCGGCGGCGCTCGTGCTCGACGACCTGCGCGCCACCGCCCTCGCGGCCGCCGCCGACGTGCGCCGCGACGGCGCCGGGGCTGCCGACGCCGTCGTCCGGTGCTGGGAACGCCTCGAGGAGCACGGCGCCCGGCTCGGCACGCCGCGCGCCGCGCACGAGACCCCCACCGAGTACGGCGCCGACCTGCTGCGCCGCCACGGTGCGGACCCCGCGGCGGTCGACGACCTGCTGCACCTGTTCCACCTGGCCCGGTTCGGCCGCGGCGGCCTCCCGACCGGCGCCGACGAGCGCGCGGCGGCGGCCCTGGTGCGGGTGGCCGACACGCTGCACCCGGACGGCGCCCGTGCCTGAGCCGGCGGCCGCGCCGGCCCCGTCCCGCCGGGCCTGGCTGCGTCCCGCCCTGCTCGCGCTGCTCGCCGCCGTCCTCGCCGGGCTGCTGCCGTTCGTCGCCGGCGTCGACCTCGGCCACACCGCCGCCCTCGCGCTCGGGGCCGCCGCGATCACGCTCGTCGTGCAGTCGCTCCCGCCGGTGCCGCCGGTCGGCTGGCCCGTGGAGCCCGAGCACGACGAGGGCACCGGCTGGCACCAGGTGCGGCTGCTCTCGCAGACCCTCGGCCAGCTGGACGAGGAGCCGGACCGCGCCCGCACCGCCCTGCTGCCCCGGCTCCGGGCGCTGGCCTCCTCGCGGCTGCGCGCCGCCGGCGTCGACCCCGCCGGTCCCCGCGCCCGCGAGCTGCTCGGTGCCGAGCTCTACGACGCGCTCGGCGGGGGCGGTGCGGTTCCCGCCGGCCGCCGTCGTCGTACCCCGACCACCGACCTGACCCGCGCCCTGCTCGACCGTCTCGACCAGCTCGACGCGCTGGACGACCTCGACCGCCCGATCCCGCACCGCCCGACCGACGGAGCCCGCCCGTGACCCAGAAGGACCTCGATCCCGCCACCCCCGCGCCCCCTGCGGGAGAGGCGCACCCTGCGACCGGGCGGGGAGGCGCCGACGTGGCCGAGGTGGCCACCACGGCCGCCGAGGTGCTCGCGGCCGTGGGCACCGCCGTCGTGGGCCAGGACCGCAGCCTGCGTCTCGCCCTGGCCGCGGTGCTGTCCGGCGGCCACGTCCTGCTGGAGGACGTGCCCGGCACCGGCAAGACCCTGGCCGCGCGCAGCCTGGCGTCCGCGCTCGGGCTGGACTTCCGCCGCCTGCAGTGCACGCCCGACCTGCTGCCCGCCGACGTCACCGGATCCTTCGTCTACGACCCGAACGGCGCCGAGTTCGTGTTCCACCCCGGCCCGGTGATGACCGGTCTGCTGCTCGCGGACGAGATCAACCGGACGCCGCCGAAGACCCAGTCGGCCCTGCTGGAGGCGATGCAGGAGGGGCAGGTGACGGTCGAGGGCCGCACCTTCGTCCTGCCCCGGCCGTTCCACGTGCTCGCGACCGCCAACCCGATCGAGTACGAGGGCACCTACCCGCTGCCCGAGGCCCAGCTCGACCGGTTCCTGCTGCGCCTCGACTTCGGCTACCCGACGGGCGAGGGCGAGCAGGACGTCGTGCACCGCCGGCTCGCGCGCCGGCAGGAGGCCACGACCGTGCCGCCGGTGGTCGACGCCGCGGGTCTCGCCCGGCTGCAGGCGGGCGTCGAGCAGGTCGAGGTCGACCCCGACGTGGTGGCCTACGCGGTGGCGCTGACGCGGGCCACGCGCGAGCACTCCCAGGTCGAGGTCGGGGCCTCGCCGCGCGGCTCGCTCGCGCTCGTCCTCGTGGCACGGTCCCTGGCCGTCCTCGACCGCCGCGACGTCGTGCTGCCCGAGGACGTCAAGGAGTGCGCCGTCGCCGTCCTCGCCCACCGCCTGACGCTCGCGCCGGAGACCTGGTCGACGGGCCTGCGAGCCGTCGACGTCGTCACCGACCTGCTCGGACGCGTGCCGACGCCGCCGACCCGTCGCGAGGTGTGAGTGCCGTGGCCGAGCCGCGGTGGACCGGTTCGCGGGCGGCCCGCCGCGCGGCGCTGCTGTGCCTGCTGCTGCCCGCCCTCGGCGTCCTGACCGGCCGGGCCGACGTCGTCCTGCTGGCGGCGCCGCTCGTGGTCGGCACGGCGCTCGCGCTCGCCACCGGAACCGGGCGGGGAGGGCCGGCCGGGACGACGGTGCACGCACCCCGCCAGGTGGGCCAGGGCGAGCAGGTCGACGTCGAGATCGACGTCGCCCTGCCCCGCGGCACGCAGGCCGCCGTCGTCCGGCTTCCGTCGCAGGGCTCGTTGCCGTTCGGGACGCTCGCCGTGGTCGGGGCTCCTGCCGACGGAGGCACCCGCAGGCTGTCGACCTCGATCTCGTTGCCGCTGTGGGGCTCTGTGCTGGTGGCACGTCCGGACGTGCGCCTCGTCGGCGCCGACGCGCTGGTGCTCGCCGACCCGCTGATGGGCGACCACCGCACGATCCGGGTGCTGCCGGCCGCCGACCGCGGCTCGCCCACGCCGCTGCGTCCGCGCACCACCGGCGTGGTCGGCACCCACCGCACCCGCCGCGGGGGCGAGGGCCTCGACCTGCTCGACGTCCGCGAGTTCCGCCCCGGCGACGCCGTCCGCCGGATCGACTGGCGGGTCAGCGCGCGCCGCGGCTCGCTGCACGTGCGGCGCAACGCCCTCGACGCGGACGCCGACGTCGTCGTGCTGCTCGACACCCGGCTCGACGTCTCGCGCGAGGTGGCCGGGTGGCCGCGCCCGCCCGGGCCGGAAGGGGTCGGGACGACGGAGCCGGGCTCGAGCCTCGACCTGTCGGTGCGTGCAGCGGTGACCCTCGCCCGCTCGCTGCTGCAGCAGGGCGACCGCGTCGCGGTCGTCGACCTCAGCCGTCCGCGGCAGTCGGTGCCGCCGGCCACCGGACGGCGCCAGCTCCGCCGGGTGCGCACCCGGCTGGTCGACAGCGCGGTGCACTGGCAGGCCCGCCGGCTGCTGCTGCGGCCGGGCGCGGTGCAGCCCGGGATGGTCGCGGTGCTGGTCTCGCCGTTCCTCGACGACGCCGTGGAGGAGCTGGCCCTGCGGCTGCGGCGTCGCGGCACCGAGGTCGTCGCCGTCGACACCCTGCCCGGCCCGCTCGACCTGTCCCAGCCCGGCTCCGACGCGCCGGTGCGCGACCTCACCGCCGCGCGGCTGGTGGAGCGCGAGCGCACCGAGCGGATCCGGCGGCTCGCGCGGGCCGGGGTGGTCATCGGCCCGGCCGAGACGGCCGCGCTGTCGCGGGTGCTGCGCGAGGTGGCCCGCCGCCGCCGGCAGGTGGGCCGGTGAACGCCCGCGACCTGATCGCCCCCACGGCGACCTGGGCCGTCGACGGCCGGACGCCCCGGCTGGTCACCGGCTGGGCGCTGCGCGGGGTCGTCGGCGTGCTCGCCCTGGCGGCCGTCCTGGTCGTGGTGGTGGCGGCCGGCGGCGGGGGGCTGCGCGTCCTCGGGCTGGTGGTGCTGCTCGGGATCGTCGTCGGGATGCTCGTGTCGCCGACCTCGCCGCTCGCCACCGTGCTCGTCCTGGTGGCGGCGCTGGTGGTGCTGGACGCCGGGCGCTCGCCGTGGCTCGCGCTGCCGGTGGGTGCGCTGCTGCACGCCGTGCACGTGGGGGTGGCGTGGTGCGCGGTGGTGCCGCCCGAGGCGCGGGTCGAGGCGGCCGCTCTGCGCCCGAGCGTGGTGCGCTGGGTGATCACCCAGCTGCTGTGCCTGCCGGTGGCGGTGGTGGTGCTCGCCACCGGCGAGGGAGGCGCACGGGGGAGCTGGACCGGCCCGTCGGCGCTGGCCGCCGGACTGCTGCTCGCTGTCGCGGGAGCGCTGCTCGCCTGGCTCGCCCGGCGCGGCACCGACCGGCCCGACGACGTCCGCTGACCGCGCATAGGCTGGCCGCGTGACCTACGTCGAGAAGGCCGGGTTCTCCACGCGTGCGATCCACGCGGGATCCGAGCCCGACCCCACCACCGGTGCCGTCGTCCCCCCGATCTACCAGGTGTCCACCTACGCCCAGGACGGCGTCGGCGGGCTGCGCAACGGCTACGAGTACTCGCGGTCGGCCAACCCGACCCGCGACGCGCTGCAGGAGTGCCTGGCCAGCCTGGAGAAGGGCGAGGCGGCGTTCGCGTTCGCGTCCGGCCTGGCGGCCGAGGACACGCTGCTGCGCACCGTGCTCGCGCCCGGCGACCACCTGCTGCTGCCCGACGACGCCTACGGCGGCACCTTCCGGCTGGTCGACAAGGTGGTGGCGCGCTGGGGGGTGGACCACACCCCGACCCACCTGTCCGACCTCGACGCCGTCCGCGCCGCCGTGCGCCCCGGCAGCACCAAGGTCGTGTGGTGCGAGACCCCCACCAACCCGCTGCTCGGCGTGTCCGACATCACCGCACTCGCCGAGATCGCCCACGCCGCAGGCGCTCTGCTCGTCGTCGACAACACCTTCGCCACGCCGTACCTGCAGAACCCGCTCGAGCTCGGTGCCGACGTGGTCGTGCACTCGACCACCAAGTACTGCGGCGGCCACTCCGACGTGGTCGGTGGCGCGCTCGTGGTCGCGGAGGGCAGCACCGTCCCGGGTACCGACGAGTCCCTGACCGAGCGGGTCGGCTTCCACCAGAACGCTCTCGGCGCCGTCGCCGGGCCGTTCGACGCGTGGCTCACCCTCCGCGGTCTCAAGACGCTCGCGGTGCGGATGGACCGGCACTGCGACAACGCCGAGGCGGTGGCCGCGCACCTGGAGGCGCACCCGAAGGTGGCGCAGGTGATCTACCCGGGACTGCCCTCCCACCCCGACCACGAGCTCGCCTCGCGGCAGATGCGCCGGGCCGGAGGCATGGTCTCGTTCCGCGCCGGGTCGGAGGAGGCCGCGCTCGCGGTGTGCGCCGCCACCGAGGTGTTCACCCTCGCCGAGTCGCTCGGCGGCATCGAGTCGCTGATCGAGCACCCCGGCCGGATGACGCACGCCTCGGTGGCCGGCTCGGCGCTGGAGGTGCCGGACGACCTGGTCCGGCTGTCGGTCGGCATCGAGGACCTCGACGACCTGCTGGCCGACCTCGACACCGCGCTCGAGCAGGCCCTGGGCGGCTGATCGTCCCCGTGTCGGTGAGACTGGCCGGCGTGACCCCGCAGCAGAAGAAGCCGACGGCGGCCGTGCCACCGCCGGTCCCCGTCCCCACGCCCGTGCCGACGAGCGTGCCGCCGAGCCTGGCGGTCGCCGCCCAGGTGGCCTGGCGGGTGGTCGTCGTGCTGCTGGCGCTCGCAGCCCTGCTCTGGCTGGTCGGGTTCTTCCGGGTGCTGGTGATCCCGCTGCTCGTGGCGGTGCTGCTCACCGCGCTGGTCATCCCGCTCACCGACCTGCTGGCCCGGCACAAGGTGCCGCGCGGGTTGGCTGTCGCGATCACCCTGCTGGCCCTGATCGCCGTCGTGGCAGGCCTGTTCACGCTCGTGGGCACGCAGCTGGCCAGCGGGATCGCCGGCCTCGGCCAGAAGGCCAGCGACGGGTTCTTCGAGGTGCAGAGCTGGCTGGCCGACGGCCCGCTGCACCTCAGCTCCGAGCAGGTCGACGCCTACCTGCAGCAGGCGCGCGACCAGCTCAGCGCCAACAGCGAGCAGATCGCGAGCCAGGCGCTGACGATCACGGCGACGGCCGGCGAGGTCGTCACCGGCGCCTTCCTCGTCCTGTTCTCGATGATCTTCCTGCTCCTCGAGGGCGACCGGATCTGGCGCTGGCTGGTGCACCTGCTGCCCGCGCCGACGCACGACCCGGTCGACACCGCGGGTCGGGCCGGGTGGCAGACCCTCACCTCGTACGTGCGGGCCACCGTCGTGGTGGCGACGGCCGACGCGGTCGGCATCGGCGTCGGCGCCGCCCTGCTCGGGGTGCCGCTCGCGATCCCGTTGGCGGTGCTGGTGTTCCTCGGCGCCTTCGTGCCGATCGTCGGCGCCTTCCTCAGCGGCGGCGTGGCCGTCCTGGTCGCCCTCGTGGCGCTCGGGACGGTGGAGGCCCTCATCATGCTCGGCATCGTCATCGCGGTGCAGCAGCTGGAAGCCCATGTGCTGCAACCGTTCCTGCTCGGACGCGCGGTGTCCGTCCACCCGCTCGCGGTGGTGCTGGCCATCGGTGCCGGCCTGCTCGTGTCGGGCATCGTCGGCGCGCTGTTCTCGGTCCCGCTGGTGGCCTTCCTCAACACCGCGATCCACTCGCTGCGCGGCCGCGACGACCCGATGGTGTCGCAGCTGCAGCGCCCCGAGTTCAAGGTCGACCTGCGCCGCCGCACGCCCGAAGCGGCGGTGACCGCGGCTCTGCCAGGATCGCCCGCATGGTGACCCCATCGCTGCCCGTGACCCTCGCCGACATCGAGGCCGCCCGCGTGCTGCTCGCCGACGTCATCCGTCCCACGCCGCTGGAGTTCAGCCGGGCGCTGTCGCAGCGGGTCGGGGGCGAGGTGCACCTCAAGCTGGAGAACCTCCAGCGCGCCGGGTCGTTCAAGATCCGCGGCGCCTACAACCGGATCTCACGGCTGTCGGAGGAGGAGCGCGCCGGCGGGGTCGTGGCCGCGAGCGCCGGCAACCACGCGCAGGGCGTGGCCCTGGCCGCCCAGCTGCTGGGGATCCACGCCACGGTCTACATGCCCACGGGCGCCCCCATTCCCAAGGTGCTGGCCACCCGTGGGTACGGCGCCGAGGTGATCTTCCACGGCCACACCGTCGACGAGTGCCTGGTGGCGGCGCGCGCCCACGCCGAGCGCACGGGCGCGGTGCTCATCCACCCCTTCGACCACGTCGACGTCGTGGCCGGGCAGGGCACCTGCGGGCTCGAGATCCTCGAGCAGTGCCCGGACGTGCGCACCGTGCTCGTCTGCACCGGAGGCGGCGGCCTGCTGGCCGGCATCGCCACCGCGATCAAGGCCACGCACCCGCACGTGCGGGTGGTCGGCGTCCAGGCCGCGGCGGCGGCCGCCTTCCCGCCCTCGCTCGCCGTCGGGCGGCCGGTGCCGCTGGAGGAGATGCGCACGATGGCCGACGGCATCGCCGTGGGGTGCCCGGGGGAGGTGCCGTTCGAGCTGGTGAGGGCCCTGGTCGACGACGTCGTCACGGTCGACGAGGACCTGCTCGCCCGGGCGATGCTGTTCCTGCTCGAGCGGGCCAAGCAGGTGGCCGAGCCCGCCGGCGCCGCGGGCGTCGCCGCGCTGCTCGACAACCCCCACGACTTCGAGCCGCCCGTGGTGGCCGTGGTCTCCGGCGGGAACATCGACCCGCTGCTGATGATGCAGGTGCTGCGCCACGGCATGCTCGCCGCCGGCCGGTACCTCCAGTTCCGGGTGCGGGTGGCCGACCGGCCGGGCTCGCTCGCCGGGCTCGTGGCCGTGCTCGCGGAGACCGGGGCGAACGTGCTGGAGGTGGCGCACAACCGCACCGGCCAGCAGCTCGGCGTCGACGAGGTCGAGATCGCCGTCCAGCTGGAGACCAAGGGCCCCGACCACGCCGCCGAGGTGATCGAGCAGCTGCGCCGGGCCGGTTTCCCCGCTCGGCTGCGCTGACCCGTCCGAGAGCCTGGCGGTGCCGGGGTTGGACCGGGCGGGGCCGCGGCTGCGCCCGGACGGGTGACGACTGCTGACGGTGCGGGAACCAGTTCGTGCAAACGCCGCACACACCGGTCCATCGAGGCCCATAGTGGGCGCGTGCCGGACGGAGACGTCGTGACGGGGGCACGCCACGTATGGGCGCCGAGTCTCGCCTCGAGGCTGCGGTGCGCGATCGCCGTGCTCAGCCTGCTGGGCGTCGCTGTCGCAGGTGAGGGCAGGCTGGTCGCGCCATCGGTGCTGATGGTGGTGCTGCTGGAGCTGGTGGCCGACCGCTTCCCCCGAGCGCGTGTGCCGGCCCTCGTGCTCTCGACCGTCGTCGTCGCCGTCGTCGTCGCGCTGGTGTCGGCGCCGATGGTGCTCCCCCTGCTGCTCGTGCCCGCGTACCGGGCCGGCGAGCACCACGGCAGCCGGGTGGCGCTCCTGGTCGCCGTCGTGGCTTCCGCACCAGCCGTCTGGACGGGGGCGCTGCGGCACGACGCGTTCGTCGAGGTCCAGTGGTCCGGCCTGTCCCTGCTGCTGGGGCAGCTCGGTGCCTGGAACCGCCGCATCGTGCTGCAGGCCCGACGACCCGGGACGGCCGCCGCGCGCGAGGCCGGGCGGCTGCTCGGACGCGTGCAGGACCTCGCCCGTCAGCTCCCGACCGGGTTGGACGTCCCCGCCGTCGCCTCGCTCGTGGTCGAGGAGGCGAGCGTCGTCGGGATCGACCGGGCCGCGCTCCTGGTCCGCGCCGACGACGACTCGGTCACGCCGGTCGCGCTGCACGGCGTCGACCGCGTCCCCTGGCGCGATCCGGTGTCTTCGCCGGGGACGCCCTACGAGGCGTGGCACAGCCGCAGGTTGACCCACGACGTGCGTCAGCCCGACGCGACCGGGCGTCGGCAGGGGTCCAGCATGCTCGCGGTGCCGCTCGCCGACCGCGACGACGAGCTGCTCGGCCTGCTCGTGCTCGAGCGGGAGCACCCGGGCGGCTTCAGCCGGTCGGAGCAGGAGGAGGTCCAGGTCGCGTGCGAGCGGTACGTGCCGCACCTGCACGCGGCGATGGCGTTCAGCGCGCTGCGGCACGTGGCCGAGGTCGGCGAGCGGGAGCGGTTGGCCCGCGAGATGCACGACGGCATCGCGCAGGACCTGTCGGCCCTCGGGTTCGTGGTCGACGCGGCGAGCCGCCGGGCGGCCGGGCACCCCGAGGCGGCGCAGGCGCTGGCGACGGTGCGCGGCGAGCTCAGCCGCACGATCAGCGACATCCGGTCGTCCATCGCCGACCTGCGGTCGACCGCGCTGCCCGCGCGCGGCCTCGGTGCGGCGGTCACCAGCCACGTGCACGCCTTCGCCTCGACCAGCGACGTCGCCGTCACCGTGTCGATCCAGGAGTCGCCGTTCCGGCTCGCCGCGCACGTGGAGTCGGTGCTGCTGCGGCTGGTGCAGGACTTCCTGGCCGACGCGCGCGCTCGCGAGGACGTGACGACGCTCGGCGTCGTCCTGGAGCTCGGCGCTCCCAGGGCGTCGGTGCTGCTCGACAGGGACGGCGGCGGCGGCTGGGAGCCGGACCAGGTCCTGGTCGACGCGCTCCGCGAGCTCGGCGGCGAGATCGCCACCACCGGCTACCCGCACTCGGTACGGGCGCACCTGCGGGTGGGTACCCGGGTCGTCGCCACGCGGCCGGCGGCTGCACCGGCTCGCTCGACCAAGCCGGCGCGGTTGCTGCCCGTCCGCCAGCCGTCGTGGCTCGCCGCCCGGCTCCCCGCGCGCAACGCGGCGCGGGCCTCGGACGAGGTGGCGGCGCCGTCGTGACCACCTCCGTCGTTCTGGTCGACGACCACCGGGTCGTCCGCTCCGGTCTGCGGTCGGCGCTGGACGGCGAGCCGGACCTCGAGGTGGTGGGGGAGGCCGGATCGGTCGCCGAGGGCGTGCAGGTCGTGCGGTCGCACCACCCCGACGTCGTGGTCTGCGACGTCTCCCTGGGCGACGGCAGCGGCATCGACCTCGTCCGCCGGCTGCGCGAGGACGACGCGCAGATCGGGCTGGTGGTGCTGACGATGCACGGCGACGACGACGTGCTGTTCGCCGCGATCGACGCCGGCGCGTCGTCGCTGGTGCTCAAGGGCGCGCAGCTCGACGAGCTCGTCACGGCCGTCCGGCGCGCGGCCGTGTCGCCCGACGTCTTCTCGGCAGCGGGCCTGGCGGAGGCGATGCGTCGTCGTTCCTCGGCCCCCGGCCCGTTGCTGACGCGCCGGGAGGCCGAGGTGCTCGGTCTGCTCGGTGAGGGTCTGTCGGTGCACCAGGTCGCCCGGCGTCTCTACCTGTCGGAGTCGACGGTGAAGACCCACGTCGCGAAGGTCTACGACAAGCTCGGGGTGACCAACCGGGCGCAGGCGATCATGGCCGCCGTGCGGGGCTCGGCCTCGTGTCGCCGGGCTGACCGGCCCCGGCCGCCATCGGCCGTTCGGCCCACTCGGCGGCAGGTACCGGCCGAGGCGGGGGCACCGTCCGCGGCGCCAATGGGGTATGGCTCGAGGGGCGCGTCGGCGGGGCGCGACCGGTGACCGGTCCCGTGCGCGACGGCCGTCCCCGATCATGCTCGTCGTCGCCTCCGGCGTGTTCGCCGCCTCCCTGTTCGTCTCGCTCGTGGGCCTGCTCAGCCACTAGGCACGAAGGGGCGGCGGATGATCGAGGACTCCGTGGACGGGGAGACCTTCCTGACCAGCGTCAGCGCGTCACTGCGGGACGTCGACGACGACCTCCGGTCCGGGATCGCGTCGGCGTCCGATCTGGTCCACCGGGCTCGCGCCGATGGACGGACACCTCGGCGGCGGCCTTCACGCCGGCGACCTGGTGCTGCTCGGCGGGCCGCCCGGCACCGGCAAGACGACCGTCGCCCTGCAGATCGCGCGCAACGCCGCAGCCAACGGCTCCCACGCGCTGTACGTGTGCTTCGAGCACACCCGGAGCAGCTCACGGACCGGCTGCTGGCGATGGAGGTCGGCCTCGGCGGCGACCAGGACGCGCCGTCGCAGGACGAGCTGATGCGGCACCTGCTCGAACCGGCGGCCGTCAACGGGCTTGACGGCCACCATGGCCGGCGTCGCCGGCGGAACAGCTGCGCTGCAACGACTCTCGTCCTACGGCTCGCGCCTGCACGTCGTCGGCGCACGCGGCGACGCCACCGACGTCGTCCGCGTCCGGCAGCTGGCCATGCAGACGCCTGTCCCACCGCTGGTGGTGGTCGACCTCCTGCAGCAGCTGCGTCCGGGCGGTGCCTCCGGCGCACCGCTGGACCGCGCGGCGACCGACCGCGCCGCGGCCGGGCTGAAGGACCTCGCGCTCGAGCTCGGCTGCCCGGTGCTCGCTGTCTCCGCGGTGGACGGCGCCGGACTGGCCGCGTCGCGGGTCCGCGCGCGGCACCTGCAGGGGTCATCGAGCCTGGCCTACGAGGCCGACGTCGTGCTCGTGCTGCAGGAGAAGTACGACGTGGTGGCCCGCCAGCACCTCGTCTTCGACCTCACCTCGAGCGAAGAGCACCGGCGCTGGCTGGTCTGCACCGTCGAGAAGAACCGACGCGGGCGCGACCGGCTCGAGATGGAGTTCCGGAAGCGCTACAGCCACGGCCACGTCGACCCGGCAGGACGGATGGTGAACGAGGACCTCGTCGACGAGCGGGTGTTCACCGAGTAGGGCTCCTGCTGGAGCCGCACCGGGCCTTAGCGCAGGGCGGGCCCGTCACCTTCGAACCAGTCGACCAGGCTGAGCAGGAGGGACTCGGTCCGCCACCCGCGGTCGAGGTACGGGAGGGCGGCCGACATGAGCCTCGTGACGAGGTCGACGTCGGACTGGTCGTAGGGCTGGGGTCGGCCGAGCACCGTGACGAGACGCGCCGGGTGCCGCAGCACCAGGAGGCTGCGGTGGCGCGACAGCGGCAGGCCCGCGAGCTCACCCCGCACGGTGTCGGTCTCCGCCACGGTGAGGACGGGGCTGTCCTCGTCGAGCCGGGCCAGCAGCGGCGGGAGCGCGGTCAGGGGACGGACCTCGAGCGTCCGCAACCCCGAGCCCGCCACGACGTGCCAGCCGGACTCGTCGCCTCCCCGCAGGAGCGCGACGTCGCTGCCGGTCCCGTTCGCCAGCCCGTCGACCACGGCGTCGAGCACGTCTCGCAGGGGCGAGGTCCGGCGGAGCCGGTCGTGCGCCTGCTGCAGGGCGTCCACCGCCTCCGGGTCGTGCAGCGTGCCCGGCTCGTGCGGCGTGCCCGGGTCGTGCCGCGCCGGGGCCGTGGTGACTTCGCCGGCGCCCCCACCCACCCGGTGCTCGGCGGGAGGGACCTCGACGGGGGGGCCGTCCTCGACCGTCGCCACCGCCGAGGCGACCCAGTCCTCGGCGTCGTCGGACGGCAGGGGGCCGGCCGGCGGGGCGACCTGCTCGTGGGCGGTCGCGAGGGTGGTGGCCGGCTCCAGCGGTCGAAGGTCGATGACGTCGTCGCCGCCCTGGAGCGGGACGGCTCCGTCCGAGCCCGGCGATGCGAGGCGGACGCCTGCGGGCAGCGATGGTCCGAGCACGCATCACGGAACTCCTGTCGTCGAGAAGGTCTCCACCATGGTCAATATCGCCGGTCCCATCACGACCACGAGGAGTGCCGGGAAGATGCAGAAGATCAGAGGGAACAGGATCTTGACGGTCACCTTCTGCGCCTTCTCCTCGGCGTCCTGACGGCGGACGAGCCGCATCTGGTGCGCCTGCTCCCGCAGGACCTGCGCGACAGGGATCCCGAGGCGGTCCGCCTGGGTCATCGCGGTCACGAACGTGTGCAGCTCGTGGACGTCGATACGGTCCGCCATCTGCTGCAGCGCGTCGGAACGGCTTCGACCCAGCCGGCGGTGGTCGGCGTCCCCAGCGGCGACCGGCCGTCGGCGTACCTCTCCTCGGGCACCTGGTCGCTGGTCGGCCTGGAGCTGCCCGAGCCAATCCTGACCGCGGCGGCCCGCGAGGCAGACTTCACCAACGAGGGCGGCGTCGACGGCACGGTCCGGCTGCTGCGCAACGTGATGGGGCTGTGGGTGCTCTCGGAGTGCCTGCGCAGGTGGGCCGAGGACGGTCCCGTCGACCTGGCCGCCCTGCTCGCGGAGGCGGCCACGCTGCCGGCGCTGGTCTCGGTCGTCGACGTCGACGACCCGGCGCTGCTCCCGCCCGGCGACATGCCGGCCCGGCTGCTCGACCTCGCCCGCGCGGCGGGGGAGCCCGTGCCGTCGAGCCGGGCCGAGGTCGTGCGGCTGGTGCTGGACAGCCTCGCGCTGGCCTACCGCCGCACGCTGCGCTCGGCCTCGCTCGTGAGCGGGGTCGTCCCCGAGGTGCTGCACGTGGTCGGCGGCGGCTCGCAGAACGAGCTGCTGTGCCGGCTGACCGCCGATGCCTGCGGGCTGCCCGTCGCCGCCGGTCCCGCCGAGGCGGCCGCCCTGGGCAACGTGCTGGTGCAGGCCCGCGCGCTCGGCGTACCGCTGCCCGACCTGGCCGCGATGCGCGCCCTGCTGCGGCGCACCCAGGGGCTGGTGCGGCATGAGCCCCCGTCCGACCGCTCCTTGACCGAGCAGGAGTGGGCCATCGCGGAGGCGCGCCTGCACCGGTCTGTGGCACGGTGAGTGCCATGCGTGTCGCCCTGCAGGTCACTTGTCTCAACGACGCGATGTTCCCCGACGCGGGCAAGGCCGTCGTACGCCTCCTGCGGCGGCTGGGCGTCGACGTGGAGTTCCCCGAGCAGCAGACGTGCTGCGGGCAGCCGATGGTGAACACCGGCTACCTCGACGAGGCGGTGCCTGCCGTACGCACCTTCGTGCGGGCCTTCGAGGGGTACGACGCCGTCGTCACCCCCTCTGGGTCGTGCGCCGGGTCGGCCCGCCACCAGCACGGACTCGTGGCCAGACGGTCGGGCGACAAGGGTCTCGAGGAGGCCGTCGCGACGCTGAGCCCCAAAGTCCACGAGCTCTCGGAGTTCCTGGTCGACGTGCTCGGCGTGACCGATGTCGGCGCGTCCTTCCCGCACACCGTGACCTACCACCCCACCTGCCACTCCCTGCGCCTGCTCGGCGTGGGCGACCGGCCCACCCGGCTGCTCCAGGAGGTGCGCGGGCTGACTCTGCTCGACCTGCCCCAGGCCTCCGAGTGCTGCGGCTTCGGCGGCACGTTCGCGGTGAAGAACGCCGACACCTCGGTGGCGATGGGCTCGGACAAGGTGCGTCACGTGCGCTCGACCGGGGCCGAGGTCCTGGTCGCCGGTGACAGCTCGTGCCTGATGCACGTCGGCGGGCTGATGACCCGCCAGCGGGCCGGCGTGCGCACGATGCACCTGGCCGAGGTCCTGGCCTCGACGGAAGGCACCTCGTGAGCAGCCCTGCAGCAGCCCCGTGAGCCCCGTGAGCCCTGTGAGCACGGCCTCGAGCGCCACCTTCGTCGGGATGCCGGTCTTCCCGGTGGCCGCGCGGGCGGCGCTGGAGGACACCCAGCTGCGCCACAACCTGGCCCACGCGACGACCACGATCCGCGACAAGCGTGCCCGCGTCGTCGCGGAGGTCCCCGACTGGGAGGACCTGCGCCTCGCCGGTGCGGCGATCAAGGACGAGACGCTGGCCGACCTCGAGACCCACCTGCTGCGCCTCGAGTCGTCCCTCCAGGCGGCGGGCGTGACCGTGCACTGGGCCCGCGACGCGGCCGAGGCCTGCGCGGTCGTCGCCGCGGTGACCAGGAGCCACGGCGTCGACGAGGTCGTCAAGATCAAGTCGATGGCCACCCAGGAGATCGAGCTCAACGAGGCCCTGGCCGCCGAGGGCATCGCCGCCTGGGAGACCGACCTCGCCGAGCTGATCGTGCAGCTCGGCGACGACCTGCCCAGCCACATCCTGGTGCCGGCGATCCACCGCAACCGTGCCGAGATCCGGCAGATCTTCCTCGACCACATGGCGGCGGTCGGCAAGCCGCCCCCGGCGGACCTGACCGACGCCCCCGTCGAGCTCGCGGCCGCGGCCCGGGCCCACCTGCGCGAGAAGTTCCTGCGCGCCAAGGTCGCGGTCTCCGGCGCCAACTTCGCGGTCGCCGACACCGGCTCGCTGGTGATCGTGGAGTCCGAGGGCAACGGCCGGATGTGCCTGACCCTGCCGGAGGTGCTGATCTCCGTGGTCGGCATCGAGAAGGTCGTGCCGACCTGGCAGGACCTCGACGTCTTCCTGCGGCTGCTGCCGCGCTCCTCGACCGGCGAGCGGATGAACCCCTACACCTCCACCTGGAGCGGGGTGACCGAGGGCGACGGCCCGCAGGAGCTGCACGTCGTGCTGCTCGACAACGGCCGCACCCGCGCGCTGGCCGACGAGGTCGGGCGCCAGGCGCTGCGCTGCATCCGCTGCTCGGCCTGCCTCAACGTCTGCCCGGTCTACGAGCGGGTCGGTGGGCACGCCTACGGCTCGGTCTACCCCGGCCCGATCGGCGCGATCCTGAACCCGCTGATGAAGGGCGTGGGGGAGGACCCGCAGACCGACTCGCTGCCCTACGCCTCCTCGCTGTGCGGGGCCTGCTTCGACGTCTGCCCGGTGCGCATCGACATCCCTGAGGTGCTCGTGCACCTGCGCTCGCAGGTCGTCGACGCCCATCGCGGCGACCGCATGCCCTCGGCCCAGGCGCTGGCGATGAAGGCGACCGGCGCGGCCTTCGGCTCCTCACGGCGGCTGGCGCTCGCCGAGCGCCTCTCCGGCCTGGCCGGCCGCGTCCTCAAGCGCAGCAGCCGACCCCCCGGTGGCTCGGGCTGGACCGGCGCCCGCGACCTGCCGGTGCCGGCCACGGAGTCGTTCCGGGCCTGGTGGAAGCGCACCGACGGAGGCACCCGCGATGAGTGAGTCCCCGATGTCCGCCCGTGAGGAGATCCTGGCCCGGGTCCGCGCGGCCACCGAGGGGGCGGTCGCGCCCGAGCGCCCGGTGCTGCAGCCCTCCCGGCCGGTCTCGGTCGACCTTTTCGTCGAGCGGGTCGCCGACTACCGCGCGGTCGTGGAGAGGTGTACGCCGGACCAGCTGGCCGCCCGGGTCGCCGAGGCGGTCGAGGGCCGGCGGGTCGTCGTACCCCCGGGGCTGTCGTTCGAGGTGCCCGGCGCGGTCGAGGACACCGGCTTCAGCTCCGCCGAGCTCGACGACCTGGACGCCGTCGTCACCGAGTCGAGGGTCGGCATCGCCGAGACCGGAACGATCATCCTCGACCACGGGGCCGGCCAGGGGCGTCGCGCGATCACGCTCGTGCCCGACCACCACGTCTGCGTGATCCGGGTCGACCAGGTGGTCTCCGACGTGCAGGACGCGGTCGCCCTGCTCGACCCCCGCCGCCCGCACACCTGGATCAGCGGTCCCTCGGCCACCAGCGACATCGAGCTCAACCGGGTCGAGGGCGTGCACGGCCCGAGGCACCTGCACGTGATCCTCGTCGGGCCGGAAGACGGTGCGGAGCAGGGCGCGTCCTAGCGCGGTGCGGTAGAACGGGCCCATGTTCCTGCGCCGGTTGCTGTTCTGGGTCTTCGTCCTGCTCACGCTGGTGAGCCTGGTCAACGTGCTCTCCCACCTGGTGGGCGGCTCGGACGTGCCGGCAGTGGCCTGGGGCGTGCTCTTCCTGAGCACCGCGTGGGCTTTCGTGCTGCGTCCCCGCCCGGACGCCGAGGTGCCCGAGTGACCTCCGGGTCGGTGTTCTCCCGCAGCCTGGGCGAGCTGGACGCGCTCTTCGAGCGGTTGCCGGAGCTGGCGGGCCCCCGCGAGCTGGAGGACCTCACCGGCGGGCTGACCAACCGCAACGTCAAGGTCACGACCCCGCGGGGTGTCTTCGTCGTGCGCTACAGCGACGCGAACGCCGAGGACCTCGACATCGACCGCACCGCCGAGCACCACAACACGGTCGCTGCGGAGCAGGCGGGCGTCGGCGCCGCCGTGATCGCGCACCGCCCCGAGCTCGGGATCCTGGTGATCGGCTGGCTCGAGGGACGGACGCTGGGCAGCGCCGACTTCCGGCTCCCGGGCGTGATCCCACGTGCGGCCGAGGCGATCCGTCGGCTGCACGCCGGTCCGCGCTTCCTCAACGAGTTCGACATGTTCGAGCGGCAGCGGCGCTACCGCGAGCGCTGCCGCGGGCAGGGCTTCCGCGTCATCGAGGGGTACGACGACCACGCCGACACCTTCGCCCGCATCCGGCGCGCGCTGGCCGTCCTCGACGAGGGCACCGTCCCGTGCAACAACGACCTGCTCGCCGAGAACTTCATCGACGACGGCGACGAGATCAGGCTGATCGACTACGACTACTCCGGCAACAACGACGCCTGCTTCGAGCTCGGCAACACCTGGACCGAGTGCCGCCTGGACCCGGAGCACCTCGACGAGCTGGTCACGGCGTACTACGGACGCCGCAGCCCCGAGAAGATCGCCCGCGCGCACCTGCAGGCGATCGTCTCGCAGTACGGCTGGGCGCTGTGGGGCTTCATCCAGCAGGCGCTGAGCCCGCAGGACTACGACTTCTGGCAGTGGGGCGCCGAGCGCTTCGAGGGGGCCGTCGAGGAGATGCGCGCTCCCGGGTTCGAGCAGCTGCTGACCGACGCGACCACGAGGACCCCGCATGAGCGCCACCGTCCCCGACCGCGCGCGGGTCGTCGTCATCGGCGGCGGCGTCATCGGCACCAGCATGGCCTACCACCTGACCCGGCTCGGCTGGGAGGACGTCGTGGTCCTCGAGCAGGGCCGGCTCTCCTCGGGCACGACCTGGCACGCGGCCGGCCTGGTCGGCCAGCTGCGCGCCTCGGAGAGCGGCACCCGGCTCGTGCAGTACTCCGTGGAGCTCTACGCCCGGCTCGAGGCCGAGACCGGCCTGTCCGCGGGCTACAAGCAGTGCGGCGGTGTGACGGTCGCGCGGACCCCCGAGCGGATGGTCCAGCTGCGGCGTACGGCGGCGACCGCTGAGGCCTTCGACCTCGAGTGCGAGCTGCTCAGCCCGGAGGAGGCGCTCGAGCGCTACCCGGTGATGCAGGTCGACGACCTCGAGGGCGCCATCTGGCTGCCCGGGGACGGCAAGGCCAACCCGACCGACCTGACCCACGCGCTCGCCCGGGGCGCCCGCGACAAGGGTGCGCGGATCTTCGAGCGCACCCGGGTCACCGGCATCACCACCCGCGACGGCCGGGTCACGGGCGTCGACTACGAGGGCCCGACGGGCGGTCACGTCGAGGCGGAGTACGTCGTCAACTGCGCCGGCCAGTGGGCGAAGGCGGTCGGCGCGATGGCGGGCGTGACCGTGCCGCTGCACTCGGCCGAGCACTTCTACGTGGTGACCGAGCCGTTCGCCGGCGTACACCCCGACCTGCCGGTGCTGCGCGACCCCGACGGCTACACCTACTTCAAGGAGGAGGTCGGCGGTCTCGTCGTCGGTGGCTTCGAGCCCGAGGCGAAGCCGTGGGTCTCCCCGCACGAGCTGCCGCACCCGTTCGAGTTCCAGCTGCTCGAGGAGGACTGGGACCACTTCTCGGTGCTGATGGACAGCGCGGTCCACCGGATCCCGGTGCTCGGCGAGACCGGCATCCGCAAGTTCTACAACGGGCCCGAGTCGTTCACGCCGGACAACCAGTTCCTGCTCGGCGAGGCACCCGAGCTCGCGCACTTCTTCGTCGGCGCCGGCTTCAACTCCGTCGGCATCGCCTCGGCCGGGGGCGCGGGCCGCGCGCTCGCCGAGTGGATCGTCGAGGGGGAGCCGACCAGCGACCTGACCAGCGTCGACCTGCGCCGGTTCGCGCCGTACAACGGGAACGTGCGCTGGCTGCGCGCCCGCGTCGCCGAGGTGCTCGGGCTGCACTACGAGGTGCCGTGGCCCAACCGCGAGATGCGGACCGCGCGGCCGTTCCGCCGTTCGCCCGTGCACCACCTGCTGGTCGAGGCCAACGCCAACTTCGGCAGCCGGATGGGCTGGGAGCGGGCGAACTTCTTCGCACCCGCAGGCGAGGAGCCGGTGATCGAGTACGCCTGGGGCAAGCAGAACTGGCTGCCCTGGTCGGCCGCCGAGCAGACCAGCACCCGCACGGGCGTCACCGTCTTCGACCAGACGTCGTTCTCCAAGTACGTGCTCGGCGGTCCCGACGCGTGCGCCGCCCTGCAGTGGCTGTGCACCGCCGACGTCGACGTTCCGGTCGGTCGTGCTGTCTACACCGGGATGCTCAACGCCCGCGGGACCTACGAGTCCGACGTGACCGTCACCCGGACCGCCGAGGAGGAGTTCCTGGTCGTCTCCAGTGCGGCGACCACGGTGCGCGACCAGGACCACGTCCGGCGTCACCTCCCGGACGGCTCGACGGCCGTGCTCAGCGACGTGACCTCGTCGTTGGCCGTCTTCGGGGTGATGGGACCGCGCTCGCGCGAGCTGCTGGCGCGACTCACCTCGGCCGACCTCGACGACTTCCCCTTCGGCACCAGCGGGGTGATCTCGCTGGGGCACGCCACGGTGCGCGCCACCCGGATCACCTACGTGGGCGAGCTGGGCTGGGAGCTCTACGTGCCCGTCGAGTTCGCCGTCGGCGTGTACGACGACCTGCTCGCGGCCGGCGCGGACCTCGGCGTCGCTCGCGGCGGCTACTACGCCATCGAGTCGCTGCGGCTGGAGAAGGGCTACCGCGCCTTCGGCAAGGAGCTCGGCCCCGGCTACGACCCCGTCGAGGCCGGACTGCTCTGGGCCTGCAAGCTCGGCACCGACGTCGACTTCCTCGGCCGGGCCGCGGTGGAGAAGGCGCGTGCGGCCGGCCCCCGACGCCGACTGGTGTCGTTCGTCGTGGACTCCGCCGAGCCGATGCTGTGGGGCGGCGAGCTGGTGCTGCGCGACGGTGTCGCGGCCGGTCAGGTCACCTCGGCGGCCTGGGGCGAGACCCTCGGCGCCTGCGTGGGGCTGGCCTACCTCTGGGACCCGGACGGGTCGGTCGTCGACGGCGACTGGATCCGCGGTGCGGCGTACCAGGTGAACGTGGGAGGCGACCTGTTCGGGCTCACGGTGTCGCTGCGGTCGCCGTACGACCCTGGGAGCGAGCGGGTGCGGGGCTGAGGTCCGTCACCTGAGGTGCTGGCCCCGCCCCACTGCGCACGCTTCACGCACCCAGGGGGCGAAGTCTGGGGCAGGGGCGTTGGGGGTGGGGGCGTCGGGGCGAGGTTTCACTAGGGCCCTAGTGATTCCGCCACCAGCGACGCGAAACTTCGTGCAGGCAGTGGCAGTTTCACTAGGGCCCTAGTGAAACTGCCACCCCCCTCGAGCGTGCGGTCGACGCGCTCCCCGGCGACGTCGGGCTGCGCTCGCGTGGCGTCGAGGTGCTGCTGTCGGAGGCGAAGTCGCTGGACGCGACCGAGCTGCGCCGGGTGGCGCGACGCTTGCTGACCATCGTGGATCCCGAGGGCGACGAACGCCGTGACGAGCGGGCCCTCGACCGGCTGGAGCGGGCCGCCCACCTGGGCCGCCACCTGACCATCACCGACGACCAGGCCGGTGGCGCATGGATCCGGGGGCGCTGCTCCACCGAGGACGCCGCCTTCCTGAAGGCGACGCTGATCCCTCTCGCCGCTCCACGGCCGAGCGACGGGCCGTCCTGTGAGCCGGCGACCTGCCAGGTGCCCGGCTGCCAGCACGACGGCCGGGACCCGCGCGACCACGGCGTGCGGATGCTGGACGCGTTGACCGAGGCCTGCCGCCTCCTCCAGACGGCCGAGGTGCTGCCAGAGTCGCACAGCGCGACCCCGCGGCTGACGTTGACCATGGAGCTCGAGGACCTGCGCGAGCGCTCAGGGTGCGGGTCCACCGAGACCGACGAGGAGCTGTCCGCCTCGGCCGTGCGACGGTTGTGCTGCGACGCCGACGTCATCCCGGCCGTGCTGGGCACAGCCACGGAGGTCCTCGACGTCGGCCGCGCGCAACGGCTCGTGACCTCAGCGATCTGGCGGGCCCTGGTGGCTCGCGACGCCCACTGCCGGTTCCCGCACTGCACGCGACCACCGATGATGTGCCACGCCCACCACGTCGAGCACTGGGTCGACGGCGGACCGACCAGCCTCGACAACCTGGTGCTGCTGTGCGGGCACCACCACCGGCTGGTCCACGCCGGCCCCTGGACCGTCCGGGTCGCAACAGCCGGTCGCGTGGAGATCGACCCGCCTCGCGGCGTACGACGACCGCGGCCGCCCTCGGACCCTGGCTGACCCGTGATGTCGGCCCTAGGGTGGTGGTCAGGCGCGAGCGGGGGAGGCACGGTTGGACGACGAGGGGTACGCGTACGAGGGTGAGATGTCGAGTCCTTCGACGACCCGGACGACGGGTTCGTCGGACGACCGCCCGACGAGGACGAGCGGCTGCGGCTCTCCGACGTGGGCAAGCTGGCGCGGCTCACCCGGCGGCGGATCGTCGGCGTCGCTCGGTCCGATGACCGGCCGAGCTTCCTCAAGATCCTCGGCGAGCACCTGCGTGCGCCACTGGACGGGCTCGAGGTGGTCGAGGAGTCCTGGCCCGGGTACGAGCTGGTCAACGTCCAGCTCGGCCTGAACGCCTGGCTCGAGGACGCGGACCGCACGCACCAGCTGCTCGGGATGACGAACTTCCGGCACCAGGAGTTCGGGCTGACCGACCTGCTCCAGCCGGACCGCTACGGGCACGTTCCCACGCCCGGCAACGTCTCCTGGTCGAGCCTGGCCAGCGGCCCCGAGGGCCAGCGGCAGTCCGCGGTCCGGGCCGGGCTCTACCTCGTGGAGGACGCCGACGCGCACGTCGCGATCCTGCTGCTGGCGGCCGAGCCCCACCACGGCAGGGGCGAGGCTCAGGTGGAGATCGTCGCCGACCGCTCCGGTGCCGCCGAGCGCGTCGCGGCCGAGATCCGACGGCTCGCGGTGGTGCACAACGTCTTCCGCGGGCAGGTCGTGTCGTTCGGACGGGAGATGTTCGGCGAGCGCAGCACCGCACTTCAGTTCCACCAGCGGCCGCAGATGGTGGCGGACGACGTCATCCTGCCGCCGGAGACGCTCGCAATGATCCGGCGGCAGGTGGTCGGCGTCGCCGAGCATCGTGAGCGCCTGCTCGCGGCCCGACAGCACCTCAAGCGCGGCCTCCTGCTCTACGGGCCGCCTGGGGTCGGCAAGACCCACTCCGTCCGCTACCTGATCAGCCAGCTCGCCGGCGTCACGGTCGTCGAGCTGACCGGGGAGTCGATGCACCTGATCAGCACCGCCTGCTCGGTAGCCCGGACGCTGCAGCCGGCGATGATCGTGGTCGAGGACGTCGACCTGATCGCCGAGGACCGGGGCGACCACCCCGGGCGGCACCCGCTGCTCTTCCAGCTGCTCAACGAGATGGACGGCCTCGCCGAGGACGCCGACGTCGTGTTCCTGCTGACCACCAACCGGGCCGACACGCTCGAGCCCGCGCTCGCCGCTCGCCCGGGGCGGGTCGACCAGGCCGTCGCGCTCGAGCTTCCGGACGCGGCTGCCCGGACGCAGCTGTTCAGGCTCTACCGCGGCGAGCTCTCCGTGGACGAGGCACGCCTCGACGACGTCGTGGCCAGGACCGACGGCGTCACCGCGTCCTTCCTCAAGGAGCTCCTGCGGCGCGCTGCCCTGATCGCGGCCGACGAGGCCGAGCAGACCTCGGGGACGGCCGCGCTGCACGTCTCGGCCGACCAGCTCGACGCCGCCCTCGACGAGCTCCTCGACACCCGCAACGCGATGACGCGGGTCCTGCTCGGCGGCGGCGCGGTGAGCATCGACCTGGGGTGAGGGCGCCTCACAGCCGCCTGATGGCGGCGAGCGCGGCGTTGTAGCCGCAGAGCCCGTGGGCACCGGCTCCCGGAGGGGTGGCGGCGGAGCAGAGGTAGACGCCGTCGATCCCGGTCGCGTAGGGGTCCGTGGCGATCCGCGGCCGGAAGAGCAGCTGGCGTGGGGTGTTCGCGCCGGTGACGACGTCGCCGCCGACGTAGTTGGCGTTGTGGTGCTCCAGCGCGGCGGTCGAGGTGACGTGGCGCGCGAGGACACGCTCGCGGAAGCCTGGGGCGAACCGCTCGATCTGGGACTCGATGGCCGCGGTGGCGTCGCCGGTCCAGCCGGAGGGGACGTGGGCGTAGGCGTACAAGGGGTGTACGCCGTCCCGCGAGCGCGACCCGTCGGCGACGTACTGCTGGCCGACAAGCACGAACGGGCGCTCCGGCATCCGGCCGTGGTGCACGTCCTTCTCGGCTGCGGCGACCTCCTGCAGGGAGCCGCCGACGTGCACGGTGCCGGCCGTGCCGGCCGGCTCGAAGCTCCAGGGAACTCCCTCGGCGACGGCGAAGTCGACCTTGAACGCACCCGGGCCGTGACGGTAGCGGCGGTAGGCGCGCGCGACTCGCCGAGGCATCCGGTCGCCCGCGATCCGGGCGGCGGCCGCGGGCGCCACGTCGAGGAGCACGACGTCGGGGTCGCCCAGCTCGTCGAGCGAGGTGACCTCGACCCCGGTCTCCAGCCGGCCTCCGAGCATCTCGATCATCGAGGAGACGGCCCGGCTGATCGAGGCCGATCCGCCCTCGGCCACCGGCCACCCGTAGCGGTGGGCCGACGCCGCCAGGGCCAGGCCGATCGCGGAGGAGGCGGGGGAGGAGAACGGTCGCATGGCGTGCGCGGCGGCACCGGCGAAGAGTGCGCGGGCCTCGGGGGTAGACCAGCGTCGGGCGAGCGCCGAGGCCGGGGTGGCGGCGTACGCCCCGAAGCGGGAGAGCGCGACCGGGTGCTCGGGCACGTGGGCGACGGGTCGCAGGAAGTCGGCGGCGACCGCGTCGAAGCCCCTGCTCAGCGGGCCGAGGACCCGCAGCCAGCGCGCCTCGTCGGGGCCGAGGGACGCCGCGGTCTGCTCGACCGACTGCCAGGCGGCACCGCCGGTGCCACCGTCGAGGGGGTGGGCGTACTGCACCTCGGGCCAGCGCCAGCGCAGTCCGTGCCGGTCGAGGTCGAAGCGCCGGGTGAACGGGTTGTCGACCGCGAGCGGGTGGAACCCCGAGCACTCGTCGTGCACCAGGCCGGGCAGCGTGAGCTCGCTGCTGCGGGTGCCGCCCCCGATCGTCCCGGCGGCCTCCAGGACCAGGACCTCGACCCCCTCGGCCGCCAGGGTCAGGGCGGCGGCCAGCCCGTTGGGCCCGCTGCCGACGACGACCGCGCGCGTCACCCGCGCGCCGGTGAGGGACTGGGGCGGGCCGTCGGGGTGGTCGGGCGCGGGGTCACCCCACCATCTTGTCGCGGCGCTGGGCGCGGCCGGCTCGTGGCAGATCCCGCGGGCCGGTTCCGCTCAGGACCGGGCGTGCCTCACCGATGTAGATCGACGGCAGGTCCCGTACGTCGCGGCGACCGCTCAGCCGTCACCCACCAGGAGAACGCCCCGATGACGCACCTCGCCCGCCCCCTGCGCGACCTCAGGATCGGCCAGCGTCTCGCGGCCTCCTTCGCCCTCTGCGGGCTCTTCGTCGTGGCTGCCGCGTTCCTCGGGCTCTCCGCCCAGGCCAGGGGTGCGGCGCTGCAGGAGGACCTCGACCAGCTCTCGGTCTCCAAGCAGATCACCGACGAGCTGCTGATCAACATCAACGACGTGACCGGGTGGCAGGGCCTCTACCTCGACGACGTCGTCGCGTTCGGCGTCGCCAAGGGGCTCTCGCCGTCGGCGTACAACCGCGGCGGCTACCTGAAGAGCAAGGCCGGCATCCTGAGGTCGTTCACCACGATGGATCGCTCCGGGCTCACTGCCGAGGAGAAGAAGACCCTGGCCCGCACGCAGCAGTACTTCATGACGCTGTTCAGCGAGGACGACACGATCATGGCCCAGGTCCGCGCGCGCGGCGTCGCGGCGTACCCGGAGATCATGAAGAGCCTCAACGGTGGTCCGGCCGGGAGCATGTGGAACAAGACCTACGACGAGATGGGCAAGCTCGCCGCCTCGATCGACGCCCGGTCGGCCGCCGTGCGCAAGGAGCTGGCCGCGAACGAACGTCGCGGGAAGATCATGATCTTCGCCGGCCTGGGCCTCGCGCTGGTCGCGGCGATCGTGGTCATCGTCGCCGTCACCCGCTCGATCACCGTGCCGCTGCGACGCAGCGTCCGGATGCTCGAGGCGATGGCCGAGGGACACCTCGACGAGCGCCTCGAGAACGACTCCCGCGACGAGGTCGGACGACTGGCCCGCGCGCTGAACACCACTGCCGGCAACCTCGGCACCGCGATGCGCGACATCGACGAGACCGCCCAGGCCCTCGCCACGGCCTCGGCCGAGCTCTCCGACGTAGCCGGTGACATGACCTCGGCTGCCGTGTCCTCCTCGGACCGCGCGGAGGTGGTCTCGGCCTCCGCGGAGAAGGTCTCACGCAACGTGCAGACCGTCGCGACCGGCACCGAGCAGATGTCGGCCTCGATCCGCGAGATCGCCCAGCAGGCCTCCGGTGCCGCAGGCGTGGCCGCGCGTGCCGTCTCGGTCGCGCAGTCGACCACGGACACCGTCGCCAAGCTCGGCGTCTCCTCCTCCGAGGTGGGCAACGTCGTGAAGGTGATCAACTCGATCGCCGAGCAGACCAACCTGCTGGCGCTGAACGCCACCATCGAGGCGGCCCGCGCCGGCTCGGCCGGCAAGGGCTTCGCCGTCGTCGCGAGCGAGGTCAAGGAGCTGGCCCAGGAGACGAGCAAGGCGACCGGCGACATCAGCCGGCGGATCGAGGCGATCCAGGCCGACACCGAGGCCGCCGTCCGCGCGATCGCCGAGGTCGCCGACATCATCGAGCAGATCAACGGCAGCCAGGCCACCATCGCTGCGGCGGTGGAGGAGCAGACCGCCACCACCAACGAGATGAGCCGCTCGGTCGGGGGCGCCGCCACGGGGTCCCGGGACATCGCCGACAACATCACCGAGGTGGCGCGTACGGCGAGCGACACCCAGGCCGCGGCGGGCCGCACCAGCACGGCGGCCGAGGAGTTCAGCCGGATGTCGGCGCGGGTGCGCGAGCTGGTCAGCCAGTTCCGCTACTGAGCTGGGGGGGGGGAGCCGGACGCGGTCACTCCTCGCTGGGATCGACCAGGTGGGGGTCGCCGACGGTGACGTCGCTGACGTGCACGTGACCCACGGTGACGTGGTCGACGGCGACCTGGACGGCCGGTCCGTCCGGGCCCAGCAGACCCTCCAGCGTCTCGAGGGTCAGGGCGCGTGCCTGGTCGGCGAGGACGAGGATGTCCGCGCCGTACTGCACGAACAGCTCGACGGTCAGCTGGTCGAGGGTGCCCTCGCGGCTGACGTCGAGACCGATGCGCCCGACGGCCGCCCCGACCAGCCCAGCGTCGATCCGCTCGCGCAGCACCGTGATGATCGCCGTGGAGCTCACCTGCAGGAAGTCGAACGGCGCCCGCGCCCGAACGAGCTGCGCCCGTCGGGGGGCGGCCAGGGTGGCGCGCAGGACACTGTCACCGACCTCCACCACACGGGGGAGCGGCCGGTCGCGGAGCTGGTCGAGGGCCAGGCCCAGGAGGTCGGAGGCATGCGGGGCCGCTCCACCACCCTCGGGAGGTCGGGGTGCTGAGGTCATCGCCGCCACTGCTCCATCCTGATCGCGAGGGTGCGCCGGGCACGGTGCAACTGGCCGCGCACAACGGTGGGCGTGGTGTCGAGGACGCGCGCGACCTCGTCGTAGGAGAACCCTTCGATCTCGCGGAGCAACCAGCTGGCGCGCTGACGCCACGGTAGTTCGGACAGCGCCAGGGTCAAGGTCTCCCACAGCTCCGAGTCCAGCACGGCCTGCGCGGGATCGCTCCCCGTGACTGGTCGGGAGCGCCGGTTGACCAGGGGCTCGAGGAGCGCGTCGTCCACCGCGAGAGGCCGGTGGCGACGGCGTACGTCGTGCACCTGACGCGCCACGATCGAGAACAGCCAGGTCTGGAAACGCGAGCCGCCGCGGAAGTCCGGGAGCGCGCGCCAGGCCTTGACCCAGGCCTCCTGCACGGCGTCCTCGGCCAGCTGCTCGTCACCGTCGAGCATCCGCAGCGCGAACCGGAACGATCCGGGGAAGAGCCGCGCGAACAGCTCCTCGAACGCCGCGCGGTCACCGAGACCGGCACGACGGGCGAGGGCGCCTTCCGAGGTAGCGGTGAGCTCGTCCATGACAGTGGTGACTGTAGAGACGAGGTCAAGAGGCGTAGAACGGCGTTGTGATCTAGGCCACACTAGCGTGAGGATAAGTCGTCTTGCTCCGTCTCACCGGAGTACAGAACGTCAACGAAGAGGATGAGGAACCGATGAGCGAGAAGACCGTAGAGAAGTCCACCACCTCCAACGACCTGGTCAGCAGCGACGGCCGCACCACCATCGCGGACACCGTGGTCTCCAAGATCGCCGGCATCGCCGCCCGCGAGGTCTCCGGCGTGTACGCCCTCGGTGGCGGCGCCTCCCGCGCGGTCGGCGCCCTCCGTGAGCGCATCCCGGGCAGCAGCACCAACCACTCGCAGGGTGTCTCCGTCGAGGTCGGCGAGCGCCAGGCCGCCGTCGACATCCAGCTCGTCGCGGAGTACGGCGTCTCCATCGCCGACCTCGCCAGCGGCATCCGTCGCAACGTGATCGGCTCGATCGAGCGGATGACGGGCCTCGAGGTCACCGAGGTCAACGTGGAGGTCCAGGACATCCACGTCGAGTCCGAGGGTGACAACGACACCGACACCGCCAGCGAGTCCCGCGTCCAGTGACGGCCTTCCCCGAGGACCCCGCCCTGGTGGCCGACCTCGTCGCCACCGCGACGCTGGCGGTGCCCGGGGTGACGGCGCTGCACGCCGGCTCCTTCGGCGAGGTCGCGACCTACCTGCCCGGTCGACGGGTGGTCGGGGTGCGGCTGCGTGACGAGGTCGCCGAGGTGCACGTCGTCGTCGCCATGGGTGCCTCGCTGCTCGACGTCGCGGGCCTGGTCCGGAGCACGGTGGCGCCGCTGGTCGGCACGCCGGTCGAGGTCGTCGTCGAGGACGTCGACGCGACTCGATGACCACGCGCTACAGCGGCCCCGCCGATCCCGTCCTGCGCCAGACATGGCGCAGTGAGCGACGCGCGGTCCTGCTGGCCCACCACCCGGACCGGGGTGGTGACGCGGCCCTGCTGGACAGCGAGCTCCGTCGGGTCGACGAGCGCTACCGCAGCGAGGGTCCGCCGGGCACGACGTACGCCGCGCCGGGCCGCCTGCAACCGCTGACGCGGCGGCTGCGCCGCACGGCCCGCGGTGTACGCCGCAGCACCCGGGCCGTGCGCGCCCGGCTCCCACCGGGCTGGCCCGGGTCGCGTCGCTACCTCGACCTCTGAGCGTCCGCGAGGCCAGTCGTCCGCACCACCTGCACATCCCCGTCACACCCCTCCCAGTCACACAGGAGCACCGCATGACCACCTCCACCATCGGCCTGATCGCCGGCCTCCTGCTCGCGATCGCCGCCGCAGCCGGCGGCTTCGTCGGCTTCCTGATCGCCCTCGTCCTCGGCACCGCCGGCTACCTGATCGGTGGGCACTTCGACGGCGAGGTCGACCTCAGCCAGATCATCGGCCGGCGTGACCGTGGCTGAGACCCGAGCAGGCCGACCTGCCCGCCGAGGAGCGGGGCGTACGACGATCGCCGACAAGGTGGTCGAGCGCATCGCCTCGATCGCGGCGGGCGAGGTCGAGGCCGTCACCGACCCCCGCCAGGGCTGGATCCGCGTCGTGCGCGGCGGACTGCCCAAGGCCTCCGCCGTCGTCGCCGGTGACACCTCGCGGATCGCCGTCGAGGTGGCCGCGAACTGGCCGACGCCGCTCAGCGGGGTGGCCGCGCGGGTACGCGACCACGTCTCCGAGCGCGTCTCCACCCTGGCCGGCGTCACCGTGACCGCGGTGGACGTCAGCATCGCCGACGTCGTCCACGTCGAGACCGCGCACCGTCGCGTGCAGTGAGGAGGGCACCATGACCGGACAAGCTCCAGAAAAGATGGCGGAGAAGACCACAGAACAGGCCGCCATGCGTGCCGCTCGCGCCCCCGTGGGTGTCGGCAGTGCACCGCTCGTCGCCCAGCTCCTCGCCCTGGCCCTGGTGGCGCTCGGCGCGGTCGGGATCCAGGAGGCGCTCGTGCGGACCGGCTCCTGGAAGACGTCGTCGTGGACCAGCGCCGTCGTCGACTCCGTCGACGGCCTGAGGTACGACGACCCGATCGTGCTCGTGCTCTCGATCGTGCTGATCCTGCTCGGCCTGGTCCTGCTGCCGCTCGGCTTCAAGCGCCGCCCCCGCACCTCGGTCGCGCTCGACGCCACCACCGGCGTCTACCTGCGCTCGCGTGACCTCGCCCGGGTGGCGGCCACGGCCGTCGAGGGCGCCGACTCCGTCACCGACGTCGACGTGAAGGCGAGCCGACGCACCCTGAAGGTGCAGGCCACCACGGTCGCGAGCCGCGACCGCAAGGACGAGATCGCCCAGGACATCCGCAGCCGGCTCACCTCCAGCCTCGACGCGCTGGAGCGCGCACCGCGGCTCAAGGTGTCCGTGAAGACCGAAGGACCCTCATGATGAGCCGCACGACCGTGGCCCTGGACCGGATCGCCACGATCCTGGTCGCCCTGCTGCTGATCGCAGCGGGTGCCGCCGGGATCTGGTGGTGGACCGACCGCAGCCCGCTCGGCTCGACGGTGCGCACCGCCGGCACCACCGACCTCGTCGGGCAGGCGTGGTGGCCCTGGGCCAGCGCCGCCGTCGGCGCGCTGCTGGTGCTGCTCGGCCTGCGGTGGATCCTCGCGCACCTGCGCCGCCAGAACGTCAGCACGCTGCACCTCCGGGGCTCCGGTTCCGGTGGGCGGCTCGACGTGGCGGCCTCCAAGGTCGCCGGCGCGGCCGCGGACGCGCTCTCCGACACCCTCGGGGTGCGCAGCGCACGCGGCGTCGTGGTCCGTGACCGTGGCCAGCTCGTGGCGCGGCTCTCGGCCGTGATCGAGCCGGAGGCGGACCTGGCCCACGTCGCGGAGCGGGCCGACCTCGTCTCCGCACAGCTGGCGCAGGCACTCGAGCGCGACGACCTGCGCTGCAGCGTGCAGCTGCGGGTGGCGACCTTCGCCCGTCGGCTCCCACGCACCTCCTAGGCTGCACCCGAGGCCCTCCGGACCCCTCCGGGCCGACGGAGGCCCCCGAGATGTTCCACAGCACGACGTTCCATCCGAGTTGTTCCAGCCCCGATGAGAAGAGGAAACCCATGGGAATCGCTGACAAGGCCAAGAACGCTGCCGAGGACCTCGCCGGAAAGGCCAAGGAGGCCGCCGGCAAGCTGACCGACAACGAGAAGCTCGAGGCCGAGGGCAAGGCCGACCAGACCAAGGCCAGCGCCAAGAAGGCCGGCGAGGACGTCAAGGACGTCTTCAAGGGCTGACCCGAGCGACGCCCGCAGGACCCCCGCCCGGTGGCCTGTTCGGCTTTTACTGTTGGTTTTGGGGCACATAGCGCCGGTCCTCCCGTACGCTCAGCCAGTTGGTTGAGCTGGGAGGACCGGCGCTTGGTCGTTCTCGGGGGGTGGCAGTGGGGGGCGTGGAGTCGGCGACTGCGCCGACGGAGGGCGCGGGCACTACTGGTGCTGCTGTCGACTCCGGAGGTCCTCTCACGACTGCCCAACCTGAACCTGTCGCTTGCTCCGACCGCGCCCATGTTGGTGGCCGGGTGCGCAGACGCGGACTGCGCCGCACGAGCGCGGGCGCGAAGCAGCGCTACGAGTGCCTGGCCCCGGACGGGTCGAGGCACTTCTTCCTGCGCCCGTACGCCGAGGAGCCGCCCGAGCCGGCCATGAAGCAACTGCTGCGCTGTCCCGAACCGGGGCACGCCGACAGTCGTCTCCAGTCCCGAGGCACCCGGACGAACAAGGCCGGCATCTGGCAGCGGTACCGCTGCGTGCGCCCCCACGGCACCAACCACCAGTTTCAGGTCCTGCTGGCCTCCTCGAGCACGAAGCTGACCTCCATCCAGGAGCCGCCGGCCTGCCCGGAGCACGCGCACTCCCGCGTGACCCGCAACGGCTCCTTCGGGACCGGCGCACGTCGTCGGCAGCGCTACCGGTGCGTGCCACACGACGGTCCCGAGGCGGCACACACCTTCACCCCACCGCTGTCGCGTGAGGTTGTAGCCGTCGGTCAGGACAGCTGCGCGACCTGCAACGAGATGCTGTCCCCGCACAGCGGTCCGGAGACCGCCGCGCGACACACGCCGTGGACGCTGACACTTTACGCGCGGGCGCTCAGCGAGCTCTCCACAGGCGCCAGCTACGCCTCAACGTCGCTGATGATGCGTGAGTTTCGGGACCGGGCCAGGCGGCACCTGCACGACGAGCACGGCGTCGACTTCGGAGAGTTCACGATCAGCCCCGGAGCGACCGGCACCGGTTCCTCCTACACCGCCAGCGAAGGTAAGACCGCCTGGCACCTGGCCGCCGACCTGGTCGAGCAGTACTCGCCTCTGCTGTGGCGACAGGTCGAGAAGCGGATGCAGACCCACGACCTGCAGCAGCGCGCCCACAACGATGCCGCGCTGGCCAAGGACCCGAACGTCCCTCTCGCGACCCCGGTGACGTGGCTGCTGGACGAACAACCGGTCAGCATCCGGGTCCGCCGTCCCGACGGGCGACGGCGACGCGTGAAGTGGTTCGTGCTGGTCGTGGTCGAGGTCCGGTGGCACCCCGCACCGGACCCGTTCAGCTACCCACGTCGGGAGTACCGGCTGCGGCTGCTGCGCGCCTACCCCCGCGCGAACGAGCAGGCGTGGCGGCTGGCGTTCGAGGAGGTCGGTGTCCGCCCCGACTTCGTGATCGCCGATCACGCCAGCGCCATCCACAACGCCCTGAACTCCCACTTCGGCCCACACGTCGTCGGGTTCGTCCCCAGCCTCTTCCACATGCGTCGCAACCTCCGCGACCACCTGCTCGACCTGGCCGGCACCACCACCAAGGTCGAGGGACGACGCGTTCTGGTCGACACGCTCGCCAAGCAGCTGGACGCGCTGAACCGCGAGGACCTGGTCGGCCTGACCGCCAAGGACTGGTCGCACTGGTGGGACCGGCTCGACGACGCGGTCCGCGCAGTCGGTGCGCCGACCGTCGGCATCGCCGAGCAGCGACGCCTCTACGAGCCGAGGGTGGCCAAGGCGCTGCCGCTGCTGGCCGCCCAACCGCACCTGCCGGCGTCGAACGCCGCGGTGGAGAACCGGATCCGGCACCTGCTGGAGCCGTTCCTGGAGAACCGCAAGCAGATGTATCGCAACCTCGCCCGCCTGAACTTTTTGCTCGACCTCGCCGTCGCACGCTCCCAGGGGGCGTTCACCGACCTCGAGCAGGTCGCACGCGACATCCGCGCCGACAACGAGGCCGCCGGGGGCTGGGCGCCGCGCCCGCGTGTGCTCGCCGACATCCAGCCGTCCTCACCCGGCCCCGGGCTGGCCGCGCCCCGGTACGCGTCCCTGTTCAACAGCCACCTGGTCGAAGCACTAGCCGAGGACCGCCTGACCTCCACCGGAGGTGCCTCGTGACCGTCCTGACCGACGCCCAGTTCGAGATCTTCGAGCAGCTCACGACTCGCCCGTTCCTCGTCCTGGACACTGAGTACTGCGCCGACCCAGCCGGCGAGACCGAGCACCTGGTCTCGGTGGCCATCACCCGCGTGGTCCGCGGGAAGCGGGTCCGTGACCGTGAGCTGTACGCGGTCATGAACCCCGGGGTGCCCATCGACCCCGAGACCGAGGCCATCCACGGGTTCAGCGACGCCGACGTCGCCCGCAAGCGCCGCTTCGGCCACTACGCGTCCGCCATCCTGGCCGCACTCGCCGAGCCGGACGCGGTCCTGGTCTGCCACACCGGAGCCGACATCCGGGTGCTGCGCCGCGAGCTCGAACGCCTCGACGAGGCCGTGGCCAAACAAGGCGCCACCCCACCGGTCGGTCTTGCGGACCTGCCCGACCTGCCGATCGTGGACACCTCCACGCTTCCGCGGCTGCTGCGCCACCCGGGCATCGGGAAGCGCAACGTGGTCAGCCTCGAGACCCTGTGCGCCGCGGTCGGGGTGAAGAACTCCTCCGCCCACCACGCCCGCTCCGACGCCCGCGCGACCGCCGACGCCCTGGTTGCCCTACTCGTCTACGCAGCCTCCACCGTGGCCTACGACACCATCGCGACGCTGCTGGTCGACCACGACCGCGGCACCACTCACCAACCGCGGCTGCCGCTGTTCATCCGCGGCCACAAGGACGCCCCGGCCCTGCCGGTTGCCCACGTCGCCCGACACACGATGCCCCTGACCCACCCCGGCTCCGACGCGGAACGCCAGGCGTGGCTCGACCTCGCAGCGGAGTGCGTAGACCTACGTTGCCCCCATCTGCGCGTCGAGGCCGCCCTGGCCGCCGCAGAGAACGGCGCCCAACTCCTCGAACCGCTCGTGTCCCTACTCGGCTCGACGACCGAGCCCGGACAGGCTGGCACCCTGCTCGGTGCCGTCGCCTCCCTCATCGACGCCGGAGCCGTCGGCGCCGACCCGCCGCCCACACGGCCCACGGTCGAGACCGGCCGGGCAATGAAGTGGTGGGCAGCCCTCAAGCCGCTGATCGCAGCCACCACCGCTTGCTCCTGGGACGGGCGATGCCCGCACTGCTGGGACGGCGCCGGCTGCCCCCGCGACACCCTCTACCAGGTCGTCACCCGGGTCGCGACCCTCGGCGAGACAGCCACGCTCAGCCGCGAGAACATCAAGAACCGCATGTTCGGCAACCAGGACAACCGCCGCATCAACACTTGGCCGCGCTACCACCCCCAGGAGACCGCGTACATGACCTGGATGGTCGCGTGCTGGTCGGTCGACCAGGACCGCGATGACACGCGCTACCTCGACGCCGCCGTCGCCAAGGACCTCCACACCACCGAGCCCAGACTCGCGCTGCTGGTCTGCGAGCGCACCGCCGAAACCCAGGGGTTCGCGGCCGCAAAGTCCATAGCCGAGAAGGCGCTCGTCCACGCCACCACCGACCCTGCCTACGACGAACTCCGACTGTGGACCACCTGGCAGGAACACAGCGCCGAGCAGAAGGCGCGAGCACAGCGCGTCCGGGCCATCACCCACCCGCGGCTCGCCCGCCCCGAAGGCCGGATCAACTACAACCCGTACCTGCCCCGCCGATAGCCCGGACCAGCTGGCCTACCGAGCCGTTTCCCATCCGGTCGCACGCGCACTCCTCTGGCCGAGATCCGGACGTTCCACATCTGCCCGCCTGTTGGGCTAGGCCGGTCCCACCGGATCTAGCCGCAGATGGCGCGCGCAGGCACCACTGATGCCACAATGCGTCGCATGTCCACCAGCGCTGGGGTTCCTGGGCGCCACGTCCTGGCGCTCGTTGGGGCCGCCTTCTTCGGTCTGGCCGCGTGCTCCTCGCAACCGTCTTCGGCAGATGGATCACCGACCCGTCTTCCGGAAGACTCCTCGACACACTCCTCTTCCGTGGCGGCATCCTCGTGGGAGGCGCACTTGCGGCGGGTCGCTGGCAGCTTCGTGACGCACTTGGAGTCGCCAGAAGATCAGTTCCAGTCGGCACGCATGGTTGGCAGCTGGCAGCACCGGGCTGTCGTGGTGGCCTTCTACAACGACCCCGCGCACTCGGGCGGTGGTCACGTGCTCCGCCAGATCACCGTCGCGGGAACCCCGGCGAGGCTGGTGCGGGCTCCGGCTCTGCCCACCTACATCCGGTTGGATTGCGGCGACGAGCACTACGAGGTGACCGTGGCCGACACCGGCTCCCTGACCGCTCGCTCCAAGTCCGATACGCGCCTGACCCGCGCACTCGCCGGGAAGCTGATCGAACGAGCCGGCTGCTCGGCCCAGTAGGCCTGGGAGGCCAGCCTAGGCGCGGCGGGAGCCAAGCGGCCCGAAGCAAAACGCGCCAAGCCGTTTAGCGACCGTCCGCACGGGCCGCACAGATGGCGTACGGCGCTGCGGCTCGACCGGATGCCGCCTTTCGCGCGGCACTGGCGGGCGGCGCACCTGCGAGGGTGAAGCCCCGGCGCCACGCCTGACCAGCGACGGCCGGGGTAGAGCGACACGCCGAAACCCCTGGGCTCCGCCCACCCATGCAACCGCCCGCGAGACGCTTGCGGCCGGGAGTAGGTCGCGAGGGCCTCCAGCCGTAGCCGGAGACCCTCGCTGATGGTGTACCTCATTGCCCCGTGTACCCCCAGTAAAAGCCGAACAGGCCCGGTGGCGGGGGTCCTGTGCCGTCCTTGCCGGTCGAGCCTGTCGGGACCAGCCGGTCCGGATGACCCTGGTCCCGGCCGCTCCTGGCCTCCGACCCTGGCGCCCCGGTCCGGGGGCGCGGACCGTGGGCTGGTGTGCGAACCCTGACCTCCCTGCTCGGCCTGCCGGTGGAGGACGCCCCTGGCCGCGGCCTGGGTCGGCTGCGCGACCTCGTCGTGGACCTCGGGTCGGACGTGGACCGGGTGCCGGTCACCCATGCGCTCGTCGGTCGCCGGTGGCGGGGCGCCGTACGGGTGCCTTGGACCTCGGTCGACGTGCTGGACGACCGACTCCTGGTCACCTGCCCCACCGCTGCCGCGGGTGCCGAGCACGCGCCTGACACCGAGCTGCTGCTCGCTCGCGACGTGCTCGACAGCCCGGTGATGGTCGTGGACCCGCCTCGCCGTGCCCGCATCGGTGACGTGCTGCTCGAGGTGGGCGGCGGCCGGGCCTGGCTGATCGGGGTCGACCTGACTCCGGCGCACGCCCTGCGTCGGCTGCTGGGAAGGCCCCGCCTTCCGGCGCCCGTACCGGTCCGGCTGTCCTCGGTCCACCCGTTGGGCGCGCGGGTCCGGCACGCCTGGCTGGCTTCCCCCGCGGCCCCGGTCCGGACGCTGGGCCCCGACGAGGTGGCCCAGCTGCTCACCCGCGCGCCGGTGCCGCACGCCCGCGAGGTCGCCCGTGCGGTCGAGCCGGGCGTGCTGGCCGAGGCGCTGCGCCTGCTGCACCCGCACGTGCGGGGCCGGGTGACGGGGGAGACGCCCCCCGCACGGCGTACGGCCAGGCTCGGCGGGTGGCGCGCCCACCTGCCCCGCCGGGCCGCCGACCCCACCGACGGTGAGTACCGGTGACCACCACGACCGAGGGCCGGCGGCTGCGTCGCCGGGCGGTCCCGCTGCTGGCCGTCCTCGGCCCCGGTCTGCTGGCCGGGCTGTCCGACGACGACCCGGCCGGGATCACCACCTACTCCTCGCTGGGCGCCGACTACGGCTACCGGCTGCTGTGGGTGCTGCTGCTCGCGACCCTCGCGCTGATGGTGTTCCACAACCTCGGGGCGCGCATGGGGGTGGTCACGGGGCAGGGGCTGATCGGTCTGGTGCGGCACCGGTACGGCGTGAGGGTCGGCGGGCGTCGCCCTCGTGACCCTGGTGCTGGCCAACCTCGGCACGCGCCGCCGCCGAGTTCGCCGGCATCGCGGCCGGGGCCGAGCTGCTCGGCGTGAGCCGGTACGTCGCCGTGCCCCTCGGTGCGGCGCTGGTGACCTGGCTCGTGCTCGCGCGGGAGCTTCCACCGCGTCGAGCACGTGCTGATGGCGCTGGCGGCCGTGTTCCTGGCGTACGTCGGGTCCGGCGTGCTCCTGGCCCACCCGGACTGGGGCGCCGCCGCTGACCGGCCTGGTCGCCCCGCGGATGTCGTTCGGCCACGACGAGACCCTGATCGTCGCGGCGACCGTCGGGACGACGCTCGCTCCGTGGGGACTGAGCTTCATCCAGTCCTACGCCGTGGACAAGAAGCTGACGACCGACGACCTCGCCTACGAGCGCGTCGACGTGGTGATCGGGTGCGCCGCTGACCGGCGTGATCGGGTTCTTCGTCGTCGATCGCCTGCGCCGCCACCCTGCACCGCGGGCGCCAGAGCATCGACGACCGCGCAGGACGCCGCCCGTGCCCTCGGCGCCGCTGGCCGGTCACCTGGCCAGCACGTTGTTCGCCATCGGCCTGATCGGAGCCGCCCTGCTCGCGGCCGCGGTGCTGCCGCTGTCCACGGCGTACTCCGTGTGCGACTTCACCGGCTCCGAGGCGGCCCTGGACCTGGGCTTCGGTGAGGCCAGGCTGTTCTACCTGAGCAACATCGCCGTGACCGTCGTGGCGGCCGGGGTGGTGCTGTGCCGGGGATCCCGCTGGTGCCGCTGCTGGTCTCCTCACAGACGCTCAACGCCGTGCTGCTGCTGCCGCTGCTCGTGCTCATGCAGCGGCTCTCGCGCGACCGCAGCGTGCTGGGCGAGCACGTCGTCTCGCGTCCGTGGGCCGCGGTGCAGCTGGTGACGATCCTGGGCGTGGGCACCTGCGTGGGCCTCCTGCTCCTCTGAGCCGCCTCAGGGGAGCAGCACGTCGTGCAGGGGACGCCGCGGCGTGCGCGGGAGCGTGCTCCGGCTGATCTCCTGCCAGCCCAGGCGTACGACGACCTGCGGCTGGTCACGGTGGGGCGGCAGCTCCCGCGACAGGCTCTGCCGGGTGCTGGCAACCTCGACCACCTGGCTCAGGGGCACCACCGAGAGGCCTTCGCGCGTCGCGCGCAGCCAGAGGGCGCTGAGCGTCTCGCCGGCGCAGACCCAGGCGCTCGGGTCGTCGCGCTCGGTGGCGATCACGACGAGGCCCTCCGAGCTCTCCAGCAGCCGCCCGTCGACGGGACCCTCGACCGGGCTCGGCAGAGGGCCGGTCCCGGGGGTCGGCACGGTGTCGAACCGGGAGTGGTGCTCGCGCGGACGCCCGTGGGTGGTCGGGACCGTGGTCGAGGGGAGGCCGTCGAGCCGCCCGTGGTCGATCCACAGGCGGGTCTCCTCGACCACCCGAGGGTCCGTCGCCTGCGCGATCCGAGCCCGTTCGAGCAGCGCCTCGAGCCGGAAGCGCAGGGACACGTCGGTGACCGCGACCGCCTCCGCGCCCCAGGCGCAGGCGGAGCGGGCGAGGGCCAGGACCCGCTCGTCGGGCACCGGCCAGGAGGTGAAGCGTCGACGGTCGGTGCAACGCTCGCGGATCGCCAGAAGGTCCTCCTCGGCGTCCCGGTCCACTCCGCCACGAGTGAGCTCGAGCCGGGCGAGCAGCTGGGGATCGTCGGGGTCGGGGAGCGGGGCCTCGAACGCCGTGAGCCGCATCGCCCGCGCTGCCACGACGGCGTGGTGCAGCGCGGCGCCGCAGCTGATCACGAGGTTGCGTCCCTGCGGGTCCGCGACGGGCAGCGAGCGACTCAGGTCGGCGCGCAGGTCCAGCCCGCCGTCACGGACCTGCCAGCGCCAGGGCTGGGTGTTGTGCACGCTCGGTGCGAGGCGGGCCACGTCCACCACGCGCCGCAGCACCAGCGGGTTCAGTCCGACGTCCATCGCCACTCCGGCCCCCTTCGCCCGTTCCCTCCCACTGTGGTGGCGAGTTCGCCCGTCGGGCAGGGCGGTTGGTCCCCGGCTCGTGGGCCAGGACCGGGACCTTGGTCCTGCCACCTCGGGTCGCACAGGCGGGGCCGGGGCCGCGCGTGCAGGCGTAGGTTCGTGCCCATGGCAGGCCCCGACAGCACCCGCACGCCCGACAACCCCATCCGCGTCTACCTCCTCGACGACCACGAGATCGTGCGCCGCGGGATCCGCGAGCTGCTGGAGAGCGAGGGCGACATCGTCGTGGTCGGCGAGTCCGGGCTGGCCCAGGAGGCCGCGCGGCGGATCCCGGCGCTGCGGCCCGACGTGGCCATCCTCGACGGCCGCCTGCCCGACGGCTCCGGGGTGGAGGTGTGCCGCGAGGTGCGCTCGCGGGACCCGCGAGATCGCGGCGCTGATCCTCACGTCGTACGACGACGACGAGGCGCTGTTCTCCGCGATCATGGCCGGCGCCGCCGGCTACATCCTCAAGCAGGTGCGGGGCAACGACCTCATCGACACCGTGCGCCGGGTCGCCGCCGGGCAGTCGATGCTCGACCCAGCCGTCACCGGCCAGGTGCTCGAGCGGCTGCGGCAGCGGCCCCGAGGTGGACCCCGCGATGCGAGCGCTGACCCAGCAGGAGCAGCGGATCCTGGCCCTGATCGGCGAGGGCATGACCAACCGGCAGATCGCCGAGGCCATGTTCCTGGCCGAGAAGACGGTGAAGAACTACATCTCGAGCCTCTACGCCAAGCTCGGCCTGGAGAGCCGCACCCAGGCGGCGATCTTCGCGACCAAGCACCAGCAGCAGTCCTGAGGGGCGGCCCGACACGCCTAGTGCGGGAGCACCCGTCGGCCGGTCACCGTCTGGGCGTCGATCGCCATGACGAGCGTGCGGGACCCTGCCGCCCAGCTCTCCAGCTCCGGCGGAGCGTCGGCCTGGTGCAGGTCGCCGGGCCGGGCCACGCCCTCGACGACCACGCTGGCCCCGGAGCGGGTGAACTCGTCGATCTCGTCGACCTCGAAGGCCACCGGCTTGTCGCGGCACTCGCGGGCCAGGGCGGAGTACGGGGTGGACCGGATCCAGATGCGTCGCTCGTGGGCCACGAAGTTCACCGGGACCAGGTGGGGGGTCGCGCCGGTGCTCCAGGCGATCCGCCCCACGGAGTGGGAGCGGAGCAGGTCCCAGCACTCGTCCTGGTCCAGCTCGACCAGCCGTCCGGCGCTCCAGGTGTCGTGGGTCATGGCCTCTCCTCGGCTCGGTGTCGTCGCTGCCCACGCTGCTCCTCCGGGACGCCTGCCGCCCAGTCCCGGGGGACCCGGCGCCCCGGGACCTTGGTCCGTCGGGAGCAGGCGTGCCACGCTGGCCCGGGAGCTCGAGCACACGGGCGGCAGGAGGTGGGGCGTAGGTGAGCGACGGTGAGGTCACCGATGCGCCCGACGGCCCGGCCGGCGGGTCGTCGCCGACGCTGGGCGAGGCCGACTTCGACGAGCTGCTGCGCGAGCTGGTGCAACGCGCCCACGGTGTGCTCGACGAGCGTGCCCGCTGGGAGCTGCTGCTCGATGCCGTCGTCACGATGGCCACCGACCTGTCGCTGGACGGCCTGCTGCAGCGCATCGTGGCGATCGCCAGCAAGCTGGCCGGGGCGCGGTACGCCGCCCTCGGCGTCCTCGACGTCGGTCAGGAGCGCCGCCTCCGCACCTTCGTGCACCAAGGGATCGACGTCGCGCAGGCCGCGGTGATCGGAGAGCTGCCGGCCGGCCACGGCCTGCTGGGCCAGCTGATCGACCGGCCCGAACCGTTGCGGCTGCACGACATCAGCGCGCACCCGGCGTCGTACGGGTTCCCCGACCACCACCCGCCCATGCGCTCCTTCCTCGGCGTCCCGGTCCGCACCCGCGACCAGGTCTTCGGCAACCTCTACCTGACCGAGAAGGAGGGTGGCGGCGACTTCACCGAGCAGGACGAGCGGATCGTGATCGGGCTGGCCGCCGCGGCCGGGGTGGCCATCGAGAACGCTCAGCTCCTGGAGGCGGCCAGGCGGGGCGAGCGTTGGATGGCGGCCACCGCCGAGATCACCGGGCTGCTGGTCGGGTCGGTGCGCGGGGCGGAGGCGCTGCAGGTCGTCGCCGACCGGGCACTGGAGCTGGCCGAGGCCGACGTCGTCTGGATCGTCGCGGGCGAGAGCCCCGACGCGCTCGAGATGCAGGTCGTCTCCGGGACCGAGGCCGACCTGGGGGTCCTGCGCCAGCTGCCGATCGCGGAGTCGCTGGCCCGGGAGGTCGTCGACTCGGGCGAGCCCGGGATCGTGGAGAACCTGCAGGACCACCCGCTGGCCTTCCAGACCGCGCGCTCGATCACCGGCTGGCGCCCGATCGGCTCCGCGATGATGCTGCCCCTCACTGGATCGAGCGGCTACCGGGGCGTGCTCGCCCTGGGGTGGCTCCCCGAGCGGGCCGAGCGGGTGCGCGACCTCGACCCCGCGCTGCCCGCGAGCTTCGCCGAGCAGGCGGCGCTGAGCCTGCAGGTGGCCCGCTCGCAGGAGGTCAGCCAACGGTTGGCGGTCTTCGAGGACCGTGACCGGATCGGGCGCGACCTCCACGACCTCGTGATCCAACGTCTGTTCGCCGTCGGTCTCTCGCTGCAGGGGGCCGAGCGCCTCACGGCGGTTCCGGAGGTCTCCCGCCGGATCGTCCAGGCGGTCGACGACCTGGACGCCACCATCCGCGACATCCGGATGACGATCTTCGAGCTGGGCACGCCCGAGGACAGCCAGGACCTCCAGGCCGAGGTGACCCGGCTGGTCGACCGGGCCGCGGCCACGATCCAGTGCCACCCGGTGCTCTCCTTCAGGGGGGCCGTGCGCACCCGGGTCCCCGCCGACGTCGCTCCCGACGTGCTGGCCGTGCTGACCGAGTCGTTGTCCAACGCGATGCGCCACGCCCGTGCCTCGCAGCTCGAGGTCGCCCTGTCGGTGGACGACGTGATCGTGCTCGACGTGTGCGACGACGGCATCGGGATCCCCGACGGCGTCCCGGAGAGCGGTCTGCGCAACATGCGGGAGCGGGCCTCGCGCCGCGGTGGCAGCTGCGAGATCGGTCGCCTCGACGGCGGCGGCACCCGGGTGCGCTGGTCGGTGCCCAACCGGGCCTGACTCCGGTCCTGGTCCCGGGCCGGCGACGCGACGTGCGACGGGACCCGCGACCCGCTGACCGAGGACCGAGGACTCTGTCCACCCGCCGTCCCCAGGACGAGCGTGGCCGGTGGAGAAGGGAGTCCTCATGTCCACCAGCACCCGCACGCAGCTCCTCGTCGTCGTCGGCACCGACGGCTCGCCGGCCGCCCTCCACGGCGTCCGGTGGGCGGCCAGGGAAGCCCGACGTCTGGGCACCGGCCTGCTCGTCGTGCACGCCACCCCCGGCTACCTCCCGACGGGACCGGTCGTGCCGATGATCCCCGACGGCAGCCTGCGGGAGTACGGCGCCGAGCTGCTCGCACGCGCCTCCGCCGTGGCGCGCGAGGAGGTCGCCGACCTGACGGTCGACGCCGCTCTCGTCGAGGGCGGCCGGGTCCGTGGCCTGGTCCAGGTCGCGAAGGGAGCGGCCCTGCTGGTGCTCGGCACCGAGCACCGCTCGCTCGCGGAGAGGGTCTGGACCGGGACGACCGTCACCGGCGTCGCGGCCCAGGCGAGCTGCCCCGTGGTCGTCGTACGCGCCGAGGGCGACAGCGGCTTCGGTGGTGTGGAGCACGGCCGGATCGTCGTGGGCTGGAAGACCTCCGCCCACGCGCGCGAGCTGCTCGCCGCGGGGTTCGCGCTCGCGCGGTCCCGCTCGGCCGAGCTGGTCGTCGTGCATGCCTGGAAGCTGGCGCCGTACTACGACGACGTCGTCGCCGACCGCGTCGGGCGAGCCGAGTGGCGGGCCCGGGAGACCGAGCTGATCGAGGAGGTCCTGGGGGACTTCCGCGAGCGCTACCCCGACGTGCGGATCCGCGTCGACGTCGTCCACGAGCAGCCCGCTGCCGCACTGGTGGCCTCCTCGGCCTCCGCCGATCGGCTGCTGCTGGTGCGACCCGTGCACGGTGGCCTCCTGCACCACCTCGGGCCGGTGGCCCGGGCCGTGCTGCGTGAGAGCCGTTGCCCGGTCGAGGTCCTGGCCCCCAGCACGCCGGCGGACCAGGACGCCGAGGACGCCAGGAGGGCCGAGGACACCGTCGCCCAGCCCGACCTCGCGGTCGAGCGCGACGGCGCCCTCCAGCGCTGATGGACGAGAAGGAGCCCTGCGATGCTGGTGCGCGAGACGATGACGACCGACGTGGTGACCGCGAGCCCGCAGATGTCCCTGCACGAGGCCGCCGCCGTCCTGGCGCGGCGCTCGATCACGGCGATGCCGGTGGTCGACGCCGAGGGGCTCCTGGTCGGAGTGCTCAGCGAGGTCGACGTGGTGCGCGAGGCACTCGTCCGGGACTCCCGCGCGCACCTGCTGCGCGTGCCGCTGTCCGAGGGGCCGCGGGTGACCTGCGTGGAGCAGGCGATGACCCGGATGCCGGTGACGGTGACGCCGGAGACCGACCTCGCCGAGGCCGTGGCGCTGATGGTGGAGGTGGGTGTCAAGAGCCTCCCGGTCACCGTCGGCGGCCGGGTGGTCGGCGTCGTCAGCCGGAAGGACGTCGTGGCCCAGCTGGCCCGCCGCGACGACCGCGTCGCCGCGGAGGTCACCACGCTGGTCCGCGCCTGCGAGGCCCGCTGGAGCGTCCTGGTGGTCGACGGGGTGGTCACCTTCGAGGGCGCCGAGACCGGGGCCGACCGGCGCCTGGCCGAGAGCCTGGTCGCCGGCGTGCGCGGGGTCACCGGCGTTCGGTTCGGTCCCGCACGCCGGTGATTCGCCCCTCCTGAGGGCCCCGCGCCCGGGGTCAGTCCCGGTCGAGGGGTACGACGGCCACCGGGCAGGTCGCGTGCTCCACCACCGTCACCGAGACCGAGCCGAACATGAACTGCTGGCCCCGGGAGCCTTGGTGGGCGCCCACGACGACCAGGTCCATGCGCTCGCCGATGTCGGCCAGCGCCTGCTCCGGGAGCCCGCGGACGAGCTCGCTGCGCACGTGCACGTCGGGGTACTTCTCGCGCATTCCAGCCAGCGCCTCGGCCAGCGCCAGCCGCTCCTGCTCGACGTCGGTGGTCCGCTCGTCGACCAGCTGGGCGCGCGTGGTGGCGGCGTACACGTCCCAGTAGCAGTGCGCCACGGTCAGGGGCAGTCCGGTGAGCTCGGCCTGGTGGTAGGCGAACTCCAGGGCCGGCTGCGACTCCTCACGGGCGTCGGCCGCGACCAGGATGCCGTGGCGCGCCTGGTGGCCGTGTGCAGGGCGGTGGATCACGACCGGGCAGGACGCGTGCCGGGCCAGCGCCACCCCGACCGAGCCGAGCAGCAGGCTGCGGAGGTGCCCGCGACCGCGTGAGCCGAGCACGACCATGGCGGCGTCCCGCGACCGCTGGAGCAGCACGTCGCGTGGGTCGGCGATCTCGAAGGTGCTGTCCACCTCGAGGTCCGGCGCGCGCCGGGCGACGGCCTCCTGTGCCTCGGTGAGCACCTGCTGGCCCTGCTCGTGCAGAGCGTGCTGGATGTCGCGCGGGCTGATGATCGCGGCGTCGTGGTAGGCCGGCGTGACCATCCCCGAGGCGTGCACCAGGGACAGGGCCCGGTGCTCGGCGACGGCCTGGTCGACCGCCCAGTCCAGGGCCTTCGCGGACGACGTGGAGCCGTCGACTCCGACGACGATGGTTCCTGCTGCGTGGCTCATGGCTTCCTCCCGGGTCCGACGACGGGCTGCCGTCGTACCCAGCCTCGCGGTCGGTGCAGCCCCCGGTCAGAGCCGGAGGGTCCCGGCGGCCGGGACCAAAGCCCCGGCTCAGACGGACACACACCGAGACGTCCCCACCGCCAGATGCGTGATCTGACGGCGGAGACGTCTCTGCTGCCCGACGTTCCCCGGGTTCGCCGGGCCCCGTGGCCCGCCCGCCCCTCGTCTCAGACGAGCGCGGGGTAGCGGGTCACCAGGTCGGTGCGACCCCACCGGCGCCCGAGACCCCAGGTGCCTCCGGCACCGAGCAGGGCCAGAGCCACGAGCGCGATCGCGCCGATCAGGTGGTCGTCGAGCACGGGGTTGTTGGCGGGTGGGAGCACGACGGTCCACATCAGGACGTACAGCAGGGCGCCGGCACCGGCGGCGAGCCGCATGCCGATGCCGAGCGTGAGTGCCAGACCGATGCCCAGCAGGCCGAGCATGAATGCCCAGTCGGCCCAGAGGCTGCCCGCGATCGAGTGGTAGAACCCGTCGAACGGGCCGTCGGCCCCGAAGCTGAGGAAGCCCTTGGTGGGGCTGCCACCGTGGATCCAGGCGGCGTCGCCGAAGCGGTCCACCTGGCCGGTGTCGGCCCGCCCGGTGCTGAAGCCGAGGGCGAAGGCCTTGTCGAGGAAGGCCCACAGGAAGGTCAGCCCGTAGGCGATCCGCAGGACAGCGACGGTGCGGGTGGCCGGCACCGAGAGCGACGTGGTCGCGGCATGCTGCTCGGCGGTGGCGTCGGCGCCTCGGCTCTGCCCCCAGCTGGTGCCCGGGACCCGCAGTCGCGGGGCGTTGTGGCGGTGGATGGTGCTCATGGGCTGACCTCCGGTGTCGAGTGGTGGTACGACAGTCCCGTGCCGCCGAGGGTGGTCGACAGGGGTGATGGTCCCGTCAGGAGCGCGGAAGGTCCCCTCCCCAGGGGAGGCGGACCGTCGTCCTCCGCGACCAGGACCTTCGCCCCTGCGCGTGCGTCGCTCGCGACGGCAGGCTCGGGACAGACGACCGAGCGACACCCGAGGAGGACCCATGCGTACCGACGACTACGACGGCCACTGGCAGATGATGGACGGCGGTGGTGCCGGCTGGGCGATGTTCCTGGTGATGCTGCTCGTGCTCCTGGTCCTCGGCGGCGGCCTGCTCTACCTCACCCGCCTGACCCTCCGGGCGCCCGAGGGTCTCCTGCCCCGGGAGCCCGGCGACGAGGATCGTGCCGCCGACATCCTGCGCGAGCGACTGGCCCGCGGCGACATCGACGAGCCGGAGTACGAGAGCCGGCTCAGGACGATCCGACAGCGCTGAGACCCCCGTCAGTAGGGCCGTGAGGTGAGCAGCGCAACGGCCGACGACGACCCGCGGGTGATCGAGGACGACCAGCTGCGGGACTTCTTCGAGATCAGCGACGAGCTCGTCGCCGCGGCGGCCGCCACCGACCCGCTCGACCAGCAGATGGGCAAGCTCCACCGCGAGTCGCGCACCTAGCCGTTGACCGCCCGGTCGATGGAGCGGCGCAGCCAGGCGGTGTACTCCGCGGGGGAGTGGCCGAGCTCGTCGACGTACTGCAGGTAGGTCTCGCCCGAGGTCAGCACGTAGACCGTGTCGACGCCGTCCGGGCGCGCGACGCCGTGCCGGGTGGCCATCACCACGATCTCCGCGGACGTCGTTCGCCGACGGATCCGGGCGAGGTCGACCAGCTCCCGGACCGACTCGTCCTCGTCGGCCGCCTGCTGGAGCGCGGGGATCATGCCCGACATCGCGCGCAGCGCCCCGGTGGCGAACTCAACGATCGCGTCCAGCCGCTGGTCGACCTCCTGCCCCGCGTGCAGCAGCAGCCCGGCGTACGCCGCTTGCAGGTTGTCGTAGTCGCCGAAGCTCGCGCGCCGGAAGGCGGCCATCAGCAGCGCGGCCTTGCCGCCGAAGGCGCTCGAGCACCTCGGGCGACACGGCCTGGCGCCCACTGGAGTCAAAGCCCTTGATCGCCACCGCAGAGATATCTATCAGGAATCCGGCGGCGGTTCACGTGCGGACACAGCGAGCAGGCCAGGACGACGAACACCTCGTCGGACTCCACGTCGCACACCGTGCCCTCGCTCAGCGTCCACAGCCCGACCTCCGTGCCAGCGACCTCGGCGAGCGCGAGCACCCCGGCGCGCAGCTTCCCGGACAGCACGTCGTCCGGGTCGGAGGACATGGCGGGAGCCTGCCACAGGGCCGGGAGTGCTTTCTGGTCAGCGGCCCGACCGCCACGCCAGGGCCTCCAGGGCGGCAGCCACGTGCACGACGTTGTCGGCGAGCGGCTGGGGGAGCAGCTCGTCGGCCAGGGTCAGCCGCCGCAGGACGGTGTTGCGGTGGGTGTAGAGCCGGGTCGCCGTGCGCGTGGCGTTGCACTGCTCGCGCACGAAGGCCAGGACGAGGTCACGCAGCGCCGGCTCGGCCGTGGCCAGGTCACCCAGGGTGTCGGCGATGAACTCTTCGGCCTGGGCGGTGTCCTGGGTGAGCAGCGAGACCAGCTGTACGTCGCTGAAGGCGGCGATCTGGCGCCCGGGGGACAGGCGCGCGAGCATCTGCTGGGCCAGGCCCGCGTCGAGGTGGCTGCGGCGGAAGCCCTCGAGCCCGTGGCCCGAGCGCCCCACGGCGACCCGGACCCGCGGGTGACCCGCCAGGCCGGGCGCGAGCCGGGCGGTCGTCGGGGCCGCCACCGGCAGCCACAGCCACAGGGCCTCCGCGCTGGCCACCACGGTGAGGCGTCGATCGGCCCCGCTGGCCTTCATCAGGGTCTCGGCGGCGGACTCCAGCTCCTCCGACGTCGTGCCGGCGGACCCCCAGGCCACGAGCGCCGTGTGCACCCCGGCGAAGCGGTAACCCAGGCGGGTCTCGGCACGCGAGCGGTGGATCGGCGCTCCCTCGAGCAACAGGGCCACGGCGGCCCGGCGCTCGGCGTGGGTGCCGCCGCGCAGGTCGTCGCGCTCGGTGTCCATCCGCTCCACCAGGGCTGCGATCGTGTCGTCGAGGAAGGTGGAGATCGACAGGCTCGAGACGTCCAGCAGCTCGCGCAGCTCGCGGGGGTCCTCGGTGAGCCCGAAGCAGATCTCCATCCAGCGCCTCCAGGCCACGCTCTGCGCCGTCCGGTAGGAGTCGAGCGCGTCGGTGTCCAGCCCCCGGCGTACGAGGTCGCGCGCGGTGGAGAGAGCCTCGGGGCCCAGGGCCGGCGGCACCCGCTGACCGGGGTGCTGCACGTTGGCCGAGGCCCAGTGCAGGAGGTTGGCCAGGTTGGTGCGCTTGGTGCCCTCGGCCAGGACGGGGTCGCCGGCAATCGGGCCCATCCGGTGGCCGCTGAGGGCGGCCGCGTGCAGCTCCTCGACCCAGCTGGCCTCGGGGTCGAGCGCTATCCGCGCGCCCTGGCGCATCAGCTCGGTGCCGCGGTCGGAGAGCCGGGGCCAGTCGTCGCGCACAGTTCGCACCATAGATCAATGATCGGGGGGCGGATCGTGCTGGCGCAAGCGGCTGTTCACGGACCATGGTGAGGGTGCACGTCTGCACCCTCACCCACCCAGGAGCACCCATGGCCCCCGTCAGCAGCGACCTCGAGCACCTCGACGTCCTCGTCATCGGCGCCGGCATCTCCGGCATCGGCGTCGGCCGCTACCTGACCACCGAGCACCCGTCGAAGACGTTCGCCATCTTCGAGGGCCGCGGGGCCTCCGGGGGCACCTGGGACCTGTTCCGCTACCCGGGCATCCGGTCGGACTCCGACCTGCACACCTTCGGCTACGAGTTCAAGCCCTGGAGCGACCAGGAGTCCATCGCCTCGGCGCCGCGGATCCTGGACTACCTGCGCCAGACGGCCACCGAGAACGGGCTCGACGAGCACATCCGCTACCACCACAAGGTGATCTCCGTCGACTGGTCGCCGGATCAGGCCCACTGGGTCGTCGACGTCGAGCACGGCGAGACCGGCGAGCAGCTCCGCGTCACCGCCGGCTGGGTCTTCTGCGCCGGCGGCTACTACCGCTACGACGAGGGCTACACCCCGCACTTCGAGGGGCGTGAGCGCTTCCAGGGCCAGATCGTGCACCCGCAGCACTGGCCCGAGGACCTGGCCTACGCCGGCAAGCGCGTCGTGGTGATCGGCAGCGGGGCGACCGCGGTGACCCTGGTGCCGGCGATCGCCGAGGAGGCCGCGCACGTCACGCTGCTGCAGCGGACCCCGTCGTACATCATGCCGGTGCCGAAGGTGGACGCCCTGGCCAACAGGCTCCGCTCGTTCCTCGGCGAGGACCGCGCCTACGCGATCACCCGGCGCAAGAACATCGCCCAGCAGCGGGCGGTCTGGCTGTTCTGCCAGCGCTTCCCCAAGGCCGCGCGCAAGGTGATCCGCAGCGTCAACGCCAAGCAGCTGCCCGAGGGCTACCCCGTCGACGAGCACTTCAACCCGCCGTACGACCCCTGGGACCAGCGGCTGTGCGCCGTGCCCGACGGTGACCTCTTCCGCCCGCTGCGCAGCGGGAAGGCCTCGATGGTCACCGACAAGATCGCGACGTTCACCGAGAAGGGCCTCCTGCTCGAGAGCGGCGAGGAGCTCGAGGCCGACATCATCGTCACCGCCACCGGGCTCAACCTCCAGCTCTTCGGCGGGATCGACGTACGGGTCGAGGGCCGTTCCGTCGTACCCAGCGAGACCGTGGCCTACCGCGGCATGATGCTCAGCGACGTCCCCAACTTCGCCTTCGCGATCGGCTACACGAACTCGTCGTGGACGCTGAAGATCGGGCTGCTGTGCGAATACTTCTGCCGCCTGCTGGGCTACATGGACGAGCACGGCCACGACACCGCGTGGGCCGTCGCCGACCCCGACATGCCCACGCGGCCGCTGCTCGACTTCGACGCCGGCTACGTGAAGCGGTCCCTGGACCAGCTGCCGAAGCAGGGTCCGGACCGGCCCTGGCTGATGTCGATGAGCTATCACGAGGACCGGCGGCTTCTGCGCGGCGGTGACGTCGTGGACGAGGGCCTGCACTTCTCCAGCCCGGCCGCGCGGGCCGCGGCCGACGACGGCGCCGACGAGCGGGCGTCCGCATGAGTGACGCCCCCTCCGTCGACGAGTTCGTCGAGCTCGGTGACGGCGTAGGCCTCTGCTACCGGACCGAGGGCCCTGGGACGGGCACGCCCCTGCTGCTCGTGGCCGGACTCGGCCAGCACCTCACCGCGTGGCCGCAGCCCTTCGTCGAGGCGCTGGTGGCGGCGGGCTTCCGGGTGGTCCGGCACGACAACCGCGACGCCGGACGCTCGAGCCGGGTCGCCGCACCCGCCCCGAGCTCGTGGCGGCAGCTGACGGCACGTCCGCTCAGCGACGCCTACACACTGGGTCACCTGGCCGAGGACGCCGTCGGTCTGCTCGACCACCTCGGCATCGAGCGGGCGCACCTGGTCGGGATGTCGATGGGCGGCATGATCGCGCAGACCGTGGCCGCCTCCCGACCCGAGCGCGTCCTGACGCTGACCTCGCTGATCTCCACGACGGGCGACACGGCCGTCGGACAGCCGGCCTGGTCGACCAAGCTCCGTCTGGCGCGCCCCCCGGCCACCTCGCGCCCGAAGGCCGTCCGCAGCCACCTCGGCATGACCGCCCACCTCGCCGGCACCGGCTTCCCGCTCGACGAGAGGGTCGAGACGGCGTACGCCGAGGAGGCGTGGGACCGCGCCGTGTCCGCGGGCGTCCGCGGCAACGACGGCACCGCGCGCCAGATCCAGGCGATCCAGGCCTCGGGCGACCGGACCTCGCAGCTGCGCCGGATCACGGCCCCGACGCTGGTGGTGCACGGCGACCGCGACCTGATCGTCCACCCGAGCGGGGGACGCGCGACCGCCGAGGCGATCCCTGGCGCCCGGCACGTCACGGTCGCTGGCATGGGCCACCACCTGGCGCCGGGACTGCTCCACCAGCTCGTCCAGCTCGTCACCGACCACACCCGCCAAGGAGCCACCACATGAGCAGCCACCCCGTCCTCGGCAAGGTCTGCCCGCGCCCCGTCACCTCCGTGGAGGACCTGGTCGCGACCCTGGCCCGGCGCTAGCCGGGCGGGACGTCAGCGCAGGCTGTACGTCGCCAGG
>CAVVQA010000004.1:0-404466 GCA_963750285.1 uncultured Actinomycetota bacterium
CGGGCACGTTGGTCGAGGGAGTGCGACACGCTGGTCTGAGTGATCTGGCGTGGGGAGGGCCTCCCGCGGTGGAGTGGAGCTGCTGAAGAACCGCTCACCCGCCAGGAGGCCCTCGTGTCCCACGCTAACGCTGCTCTGACCCCTCGCGCCCGCCTGACCGTGGCCCGGCTGGTCGTCGACCAGGGCGTACCGATCGCCGAGGTCGCCGCCCGGTTCCATTGCTCCTGGCCGACAGTGAAGCGGTGGTCCGAGCGGTACCGGGCCGGCCAGCCGATGTCCGACCGGTCTTCGCGGCCGCGGACCAGCCCGACCAAGACGTGCCCAGTGACCACGAAGCGGATCGTGTCGCTGCGGCTGCGCAAGCGCCTCGGGCCGGTCCAGCTGGCCGCCTTGACCGGGGTCGCCCCTTCGACCGCGCACCAGGTCCTGGTGCGGTGCCGGCTGAACCGGCTGAAGCACGTGGACCGGGCCACCGGTGAGCCGGTGCGCCGCTACGAGCACCCCCATCCCGGGGCGATGATCCACGTCGATGTGAAGAAGTTCGGCAACATCCCCGACGGCGGCGGATGGCGGTACGTCGGGCGTTCCCAGGGCGAGAAGAACCGGGCCGTCACCCCCGGCAAGCCGAGGAACAAGCACCACAACCCGAAGATGGGCCATGCGTTCGTCCATACCGTCGTCGACGACCACTCCCGGGTCGCCTACGCCGAGGTGCACGACGACGAGACCGCCTGCACCGCAACAGGTGTGCTCCGCCGAGCGGTCGCGTGGTTCGCCGCTCGCGGCGTCACTGTCGAGCGGGTGCTGTCCGACAACGGCTCGCCCTACAAGTCCCACCTGTGGCGCGAGGTCTGCGTCGAGCTGGGCGTCACCCCGAAGCGGACCCGGCCCTACCGGCCGCAGACCAACGGCAAGGCCGAGCGCTTCCATCGGACCATGGCCGATGGGTGGGGCTACGCCCGCTGCTACACCTCAGAGGCCGAGCGGCGGGCGGCCCTGGCAGCATGGCTGCACGAGTACAACCACCACCGACCCCACACCGCCTGCGGGAACCGCCCCCCGATCACCCGCTTGACCAACCTCCCCGGTCAGTACAGCTAGCCAGGGTCCCGGTCGGCGGCCCCGCCGACCCGGTAGGCATGGTCTCGTGCCTCCTCCCCACGACGAACCCACCACCACCGACTACGACGACTTCGCGGACGCCTACACGGCGGAGAACGAGTCCAACCTGTTCAACGCCTACTACGAGCGGCCCGAGATGCTCCGCCTCGCCGGCGACGTCTCCGGCCTCCGGGTGCTGGACGCGGGCTGCGGGGCCGGTCCGCTGTCGGCCGCGCTGCGGGCGCGGGGGGCGGACGTCACCGGGTTCGACGCGAGCGCGGCCATGGTCGCCCTGGCGCGCCGGAGGCTGGGGGACGACGCCGACCTGCACGTCGCCGACCTCGGCGCGCCGCTGCCGTTCGCGGACGCAGGGTTCGACGTCGTCGTCGCCTCGCTCGTCCTGCACTACCTGGAGGACTGGAGCGGCGCCCTGGCCGAGCTGCGACGCGTCATGAGGCCCGGCGCACGCCTGCTGGTCTCGGTGAACCACCCCGCCGCGTTCCCGATCGTCTACCCGGACCAGGACTACTTCGCGGTCACCCGGTACACCGAGGACTACCTCATGGACGGTCGGACGGTGTTCCTCAGCTTCTGGCACCGACCGCTGAACGCGATGGCGGACGCGTTCGCCGCCGCAGGGTTCCGGATCGCGACCGTGAGCGAGCCGTCCCCGGTCCCGGAGACCCCTGCGGAGCTGCTCCCTCCGATGAAGGGGACGGCGTTCCTCTGCTTCCTGTTCTTCGCCCTCGACGCCGTCTGAACCGGCGTCGTCGGCCCCGTCACGAGTCGTGGGGCGCACGGTCCGGGGCGCTGTCGACGCCCGCCTGGTCGGCGCGGTCGGGGAGGGTCGGGTGCTCGGTGGGGTACAGCCCGGCGACGAAGCCGAACACCTGGTCGCCGGCCCGCGGGAGCTGCGAGAACTCGTTCACCAGGTCGAACACGCGGGCCCAGAAGTCGGTGGCCGCCTCGCGCGGGATCCGCGCGTACCGCAGCACGGCCCGCAGCCGGTCGGCCTCGTGCGCGGGCACCGACTCCGCACCCGCGACCGCGAGGTAGTTGGTGACGTCCGGGTACTGCTCGGGCTCGATCTGACCGACGTAGAAGATCCGCGCCGTGCGGCCGTAGGAGCGCTCCTCGATCGCGCGGACCCGACGGGTGCGGACCACCCGGAGCAGGTCGACCTCGACCAGCGCGTTGACGTGGTACGCCACCGTGCTCCGCGGGCGCCCGACCGCCTCGGCGAGCTCGGCCACCGTCGCCGCGCGCTCGAGGACGAGCTCGAGCAGGGTGCTGCGGAGCGGGTCGAACAGGGCCTTCACCTCGGCCGGGCCCGTGACGATCCGCAGGTCCTCGAGGTCGTAGTCCGGCAGCTGCGGCGGAATGGTCGACATTGTTGGTTCGTTCCGTTAGGTTGATTGATCGAACAATGTGGAGCATAGCGCGCTCCCCCTGAGACCCGGAGGTCCCGTGACCGACATCGTGCTCGTCCCCGGCCTGTGGCTGGACTCCTCGACCTGGGACGCCGTCGTCCCGCCGCTCGAGCAGGCCGGCCACCGCGTCACCGCCCTCACCCTCCCCGGCCTGCAGGCGCGGGACACCGACCGCTCCGGCGTCGGCCTGCAGGACCAGGTCGCGGCGGTGGTCGAGGTGCTCGACGCGGCCGAGCAGCCCGTGGTCGTCGTCGGCCACTCGATGGGCGCCGGTGTGGCGCACGCGGCGGCTGACGCCCGGCCGGACCGGGTCGCGCGGCTGGTGCTCGTCGGCGGCTTCCCCGGCGACGACGGCAGCCCGCTCGCCGCGAGCTTCGGCACCGACGGCGCAGACCTGCCGTTCCCCGGCTGGGACGCCATGGACGAGGCCGACGTGCGCGACCTCGACGACGCCACGCGGACCGCCGTGCAGGAGCGGATGCGCCCGTCCCCCGCGCGCCTGACCACCGACGTGCTGCACCTGGTGGACGAGCGGCGGCACCAGGTGCCGATCACGTTGGTCTGCCCGGAGTTCGACCCGGACCAGGCGCGCGCCTGGGTGGCGTCCGGCGACCTGCCCGAGCTCGCGGCCGCCGCCGACCTCGAGTACGTCGACCTCGACTCCGGCCACTGGCCGCAGGTGACCCGGCCGCGCGAGCTCGCCGAGGTGATCGCCCGCGCGGCGGACCGCAGGACGGACTGAGGTCCGGCGGCGCTGCTCCCGCCCGCGACGCCGGCGGGCTGAGCGCCGAGACCGACGAGGTCAGCCGGGCCAGTGGGCCGGGCGCCCCAGCCCGGCCGGGAGGCGGGTGGCCCGGTCGCCGAGGGCGGCGGCCACCTGGGGCCGGGTGAGGAACAGCGCGTCGCGCAGGTCGCTGCCCCGCAGGTCGGCGTCGCGCAGGTCGGCGCCGAGCAGGTCGGCCGAGCGCAGGTCGGTCCCGCGCAGGTCGGCGGCCACGAGCAGGGCGCCCCGCAGGTCGGCCGCGCGCAGGTCGGACCCGCGCAGGCGGGCCGCGACCAGGTTCTTCCCCGCGTGCTCGGCCCGTCCATCGGGCCGCACGGCAGCACGCACGCGTCGGCTGCACTCGCGCAGCAGCGGGCCCACCTCGCCGCGGACCTCGGACAGATCGAGGGTCAACAGGTCCCCCACTGACGAGGTTGTCAAGGCCAAGACCTTGTCATAGGCACTATCAAGGCCAGGACCTTGACACCGGAGCGTCTGGGCCTGCCGCAGGTGAGTCAGCATCTCGTGCAGACGGTGCATCACGGGCAGCACCGCGAACATCGACCCTGCGGACGCGGGCTCGTCGCGCCAGGACACCCCGCCGAAGGTGACCTGGGAGACCTGCTGGCCCGCGCCGAAGCAGTCGTACACGGTGCAGCCTCGCCACCCCCGCTCGCGCAGGTGAGCGTGGATCCCGCACCGGTCGTCAGCCTCCAGGTTCCGGCACGGTCGGCCAGCAGGCTTGGTGTCCGCGAAGTCGGCCGACCGGGCGAACGGCAGCGCGACGCAGCAGAGCGCGAAGCAGCGCGAGCAGTCGGGCTCCAGGTCCGGCCCGCCGCCTACGGGCTCGGTCAGGGCGTCGCCGCCCGCTCCGCGTCGCTGCGCAGGATGCAGAACTCGTTGCCCTCCGGGTCGGCGAGCACGACCCAGCCGCGGCCGTCCGGCGTCCGGGTGTCGTGGACCTCCGTGGCGCCGCGCTCGAGCAGACGGGCCAGCTCGTCGTCGCGGCTGCCCTCGACCGGCATCAGGTCGAAGTGGATCCGGTTCTTGCCGCCCTTGGCCTCGGGCACCTCGATGAACAGCACGCGGTGCGTGCGGTCGGCGGAGAAGATCATGCACTCGTCGTGCCCGGCCAGGTTCGGGTCGTCGGGGTCCTCGGCGTACCCGAGGACGGCGGCCCACCAGACCGACTGGGCGTAGGCGTCACGGCTGTCGACCGTCGTGTGCGAGATGAAGGACGTCACACGGGCACGCTGGCGTGCCCGGCGCCCTGGGTCAACCGCGTTCGGACCCGGCGGTGCGTACCGGCTCGGCGGCGCCGTCCACCGCGCGGCGGGACGGCGTCCGCCCGGTCGGCTGCTCCTCGGCCGGTACCTGCTCGACCGGTGCCTTCTCGGCCGGTGCCTTCTCGGTGGGAACCGCGGGCGCGGGTTCGACGACCGGCGCTGCCGGGGTGCCGGCGCCGTCGTCGAGCGAGCGCGCGCGCAGCAGCGCCCACACGCCCCAGAGCGCACCGGGCACCGAGACGAGGGCGACCGAGGCAGCGACGGAGGTGCGCTCGGCCAGGGCGCCGGCGAGCAGCGCGCCACCGCCCTGCACCGACATCAGCGCGCCCTGGGCCAGCGAGAACGCCGTCGCCCGGCTGGCGTGCGGCAGCCGCGACCCGAGGATGGTGCCGATCGAGACGGTCAGCGACGCCAGCGCACCGAGCAGCAGCAGCGGCAGCACACCGGCGAGGAAGGACGGCGCCAGCGTCAGCAGGAGTCCCGCGACGACGAGGTTGCCGACCACCACCGAGGCGGAGATGCGCAGCAGCCGCGCGTGCGAGCCGGTGTGGGGCAGCACGAACATGGCGGCGAGGGCCCCGGCCGCGATCACCGCGGACAGCAGGCCGGCCCGCTCGGCGCCTTCACCCGCGTAGGCCTCGGCGTAGAGCACGACCAGGCCCTCGGCCGCCATGATCGGCATGCTGGCCAGCACCAGCAGCACGAGCGAGGTGAGCAGCAACCGGTCGTCGCGGTACACCCGCGCCGCCGTGCCGACGTGCTCGGCGATGCCGTGCAGGTCCGACCAGTGCCGCTCGGCGGGCTCGTCCGAGGCCCGGGTGGTGGTGCGGATCATGGCGATCAGCACGGCCGACAGCGCGAAGGTGGCGGCGTTGACGGTGAGCGCCCACGACGGCCCGGCCACGGCCACCAGTCCGCCGCCGGCGGCGTAGCCGATCAGCAGGCCCGCCTGGTAGGTGGCGTTGAACAGCATCAGCGCGTGGCCGTAGTGCTCCGGACCGGCGAGGTCCGGCAGGGCGGCGGACCGCGCCGCCTCGAACGGCGGGCTCGACGCCGCGGCCACGAAGACGAGGACGAACAGCGTCCACACCGGCATCGGCAGCCAGGCGACGAGCAGGAACACCACGACCCGGACCAGGTCGCTGATCACCATCACCCGGCGGTGGGTGAACCGGTCGGCCAGGGTCGACAGGACCTGGCCGAGCCCGAGCCAGGGAGCCAGCGAGACGGCGGTGACCGCGGCGGTGGCGAACGCGGACCCGGTGCGGTCGAGGACGAGGTAGGCCAGCGCCAGGCGGGCCGACCAGTCACCGATCTCGCTGGAGACCTTGGCGCCCCACAGCAGCCGGATGTCGCGGTGCCGGAACGGGACGGAGAGCTCGCTCGTGCGCCGGCGGGCCCAGGACGTGACCGTGCGCGGGGCGTGCGAGGCCGGCTCGCTGCTGCGCGTGGACACCCTGATCACCTCTGCTGGTCGCGGACCTCCGTCCGCACCGACGTGACCGATCCGTGGACCTTTGTAGTGCATCGACCGCGTTGGCGGCACCCCTTCGAGGCGGTCGACGCGACTGTCCGCGGGAGATGGCGCACGCCGACGCATCAGGACGACCGGTGGGTGCTCTGTCTGTCGAGGAGGGACCGCGCAGCCGCTCACCGATGACCTGGCCGGACCGCGGCGGTCCACCCCCTCGGAACCACCCAGCACCCCGAGCACGACACGCCGAGCGCACCGCAGACAAGGAGGCCGACCATGTGGGACACCGCCGAGGCGACCGACGTCGTCCACCTCTCGCACGCCGTGCCGTGCACGCGGTGCGGCCACGAGTCGCACCAGTTCCTGTCCTGCTCCGACACCTGCGCCTGCGTGCCGCCCGCGCTGCCGTGGCTGCCGGCCGCGCCACGACGCGCACGCCGCCTGAGCCGCGTCGAGCTCACCCTGGTCCGACTCAGCCGGGGCCGCTCCCCCGCACCGCCCAGGCCCGCGCGGTCAGGTGGATCGAGCCGTCGTCGTGCGCCGGGAGGCGCTCGCCGAGAGCGGTCCTCAGCGCCTCCTGCCGGTCGGGCGGGAGCGACGCCACGTACCCGGGCGCAGGGCCGGTGCCGCCGAGGAACGGCGTCCAGAGGTCGTCGAGGTCGGCGAACACCGTGGGCACCTCCAGGGCGCGGGTCCGCACGCCGACGAGCCCGGCCTCCTCGAGCAGGGTGCGCAGCGCCTCGGGCCGGCAGACCCCGAACAGCTCGCCCTGGTCGCGACCGGCCACGCCCTGCGGGTCGAGCGCGGCCGCGACGTCCCAGAACCTGCGGATCATCTGCATGCCCTCGGCGTAGTCCCAGACGTACAGGGCGAGCTCGCCGCCGGGGCGCAGCACGCGCGCCATCTCGCGCACCGCGAGCGCCGGGTCGGGGACGAAGTTCAGCACCAGCCCGCTCACCACGCGGTCGGCGACGTCGTCGCGGAGCGGCAGGCGCTGGGCGTCCGCGCGGGCCACCCGCACCGGCGGCGAGACCTCGCGCGCGGACCGCAGGAAGCCGGCGGACGGGTCGACCCCCACCACCGACACCGGCGAGCAGCGCGCCGCGACCGCGCCGGCGAGCACGCCGGTGCCGCAGCCGACGTCGACCCACGCGAGGGCGTCGGGCGGCTCGAGCCAGTCGAGCAGCTCGGCGGCCACGAGCGTGCTCCAGCGGCCCATGTAGCGCTGGTAGCGCTCGCCGTCGGCCCAGCTCGTCACGACGCCCACCTCCGTCCGCGGCCGCACGCGGCCGGGTCGCCAGTGTGCCGAGCGCGCCGCAGGCGCGGAAGGGGCGTGCACGGGGGTGGCCGCGCACCACGCGGGCTGCCGACGTCGCAGGCCACGACTAGGGTCGTCGCCCATGGACGACGTCGCCGCCCACCCGCTCGGCATCGACTTCGGCGGCTCCGGCATCAAGGGGGCACCGGTCGATCTCGGCAGCGGCACGTTCGCGGCCGAGCGGGTCCGGATCCCGACCCCCGAGGTCTCGACGCCCGAGGCCGTGGCCGAGGTCGTGCAGGACCTCGTCGCCGCCTTCCCCGAGCACACCGGGACGCCGATCGGCATCACGGTGCCCGGTGTCGTCCGGCACGGGGTGGTGCAGTCGGCGGCCAACATCGACCCGTCGTGGATCGGCACCGACGCCGACACGCTGTTCACCCGGGTGCTCGGCCGCGACGTCCACGTCGTCAACGACGCCGACGCCGCCGGCATCGCGGAGGTGCGCTACGGCGCGGCCCGCGGCGTGGCCGGCCTGGTCGTCGTCACCACGCTCGGCACGGGCATCGGGTCGGCGCTGATCATCGACGGCCGGCTGGTGCCCAACTCCGAGCTGGGCCACCTCGAGATCGACGGCCACGACGCCGAGTCGCGTGCCGCCGCCAGCGCGCGCGAGCGCGAGGAGCTGTCCTGGCAGGAGTGGGCCGAGCGGCTCACCCGCTACTACCGGACGGTGGAGATGCTGTTCTCCCCCGACCTGCTCGTGGTCGGCGGCGGCGTCAGCAAGAAGGCCGACAAGTTCCTGCCGCTGATCGACGTCCGCACGCCGATGGTGCCCGCCACGCTGCTCAACACCGCGGGCATCGTCGGGGCCGCGGCGCTGGCCGACGAGGAGGCGCGGGACCGCCGAGGCGCCGGCGGGTGATCGTCGAGCGGGTGCACGTCGAGGCGCACCGCCGCCCGCCCGCCGGGCGGTGGCCGATGTCGGTGCCGGCGGTGGCCCAGCTGGCGCAGGAGGGTCTGACGTTCCGCGCTCCCGTCACCTTCCTGGTGGGCGAGAACGGGTCGGGGAAGTCCACCGTCGTGGAGGCGGTGGCGGAGCAGTTCGATCTCGACGCCCGCGGCGGCCGGGCCAACCGCAAGTACGGCAACGACCGCCCTCGCACGGCCCTGGGCGAGGCGCTCTCGGTCGAGCTCGGCGCCGAGGGCCACCGGTGGCGGCGGCGCACCCGGCTCAAGCGCTTCGGGTTCTTCCTGCGGGCCGAGACCGCCGAGGGGCTGATGACCACGGTCGAGGGGTCCCTCGGCTACTGGGAGGAGCAGACCTCGCTGATGAGCCACGGCGAGGGCTTCCTCACCGTGTTCGACGCCATGTTCCGCTCCCCCGGCATCTACCTGATGGACGAGCCCGAGGCGGCGCTGTCGTTCCAGTCGTGCCTGCGGCTGGTCGAGCTCGTGCACCGTCTGGCGGTTTCCGGGTCGCAGGTCGTGGTCGCCACGCACTCGCCGCTGCTCACCGCCCTGCCGGGCGCCGACGTGGTCGAGCTCGGGCCGCACGGGATGCGGCACACCACCTGGGACGACCTCGACCTGGTGGCGCACTGGCGCAGCTACCTCGCCGACCCGCAGCGGTACCTGCGCCACCTGCTCGACGGACCGTGAGGTCGCCGGAGGATCCCCGGGAACAGGTCTGGACCCTGTCGTGTTCATGTAGTTGAATGCTGAACGACTAGGAGGACGCCATGCCCGCGATCACCGTCCCGGACCTCACGGTCCTGCCGCGCATCTCCCGCCCCGGGGCCGACGCCCCGCAGCGCCGGGTGCGCCAGGTCACCACCGCACCGAGCGGCTTCGAGGGCGAGGGCTTCCCCGTCCGCCGCGCGTTCGCCGGCGTCGACCTCACCGACCTCGACCCCTTCATCCACATGGACCAGATGGGCGAGGTCGAGTACGCACCGGGCGAGCCGAAGGGCACGCCCTGGCACCCGCACCGCGGCTTCGAGACCGTCACCTACATCATCGACGGCACCTTCGAGCACTCCGACTCCGAGGGCGGCGGCGGCATCATCACCGACGGCGACACCCAGTGGATGACGGCGGGCTCCGGGCTGCTGCACATCGAGAAGCCGCCGGAGTCGCTGGTGATGAGCGGCGGGCTCTTCCACGGCGTCCAGCTCTGGGTGAACCTGCCGAAGGCGCAGAAGTGGCACGCGCCGCGCTACCAGGACCTGCGGGCCAGGCAGCAGGCGCTGCTCACCAGCGCCGACGGCGGCTCGCTCGTGCGGGTCATCGCCGGCGAGGTCGACGGCCACGAGGGCCCGGGTAGCACGCTGACACCCATCACCGTCGCCCACGCCACGGTCTCCCCCGGCGCCGAGCTGTCGATGCCCTGGCAGGCCGACTTCAACTCGCTCGTCTACGTCCTGGCCGGACGCGGCACCGTCGGCGCCGAGCGTCGGCCCGTGCGCAAGGGCCAGCTCGCCGTGATGGGCCCGGGCGAGGCGGTCACGGTCGCCGCCGACCGCAGCCAGTCCGGTCCCGAGCCGGACCTCGACGTGCTGTTCCTCGGCGGCCGGCCGATCCGCGAGCCCGTCGCCGCGTACGGCCCGTTCGTGATGAACACCAAGGCCGAGCTGGTGCAGGCGTTCGAGGACTTCCAGGCCGGACGGCTCGGGCGGATCCCGCCCCAGCACGGTCCGGACCGCGTCGTCACGACGTGACACAACGGTGAGCGAGGAGTTACGGTAACCACCCAGTTACCGCTAGCCCGGAGGTCGGCCATGCCCCGCTCGTACCGTGTCCAGCGCCGCATCGACGCGCCCCCCGCCCGGGTCTGGGCGGTCCTCACCGACCTCGAGGGCTACGACGCGTGGAACCGCGCCGTCGTGTCCGTGCAGGGGGAGCTCGTCCCGGGCAGGAAGATCGCTCTGGTCTCGACCGTGGCGCCCGGGCGCACCTTCCGGCTCACGGTGGACCAGGTGGAGCCTCCGCGCCGGATGGTGTGGACCGACGGGATGCCGCTCGGGCTGTTCCGCGGCACCCGCACCTTCACCCTGGAGCCCGAGGGTCCGGCGGCGTGCACGTTCACGATGGAGGAGAGCTTCACCGGCCTCCTCGCGCCGCTGATCTCCAAGGTCGTCCCCGACCTGACCGAGTCGTTCCGGCAGTGGGCCGACGGTCTCGCGGCCGCCACCGAGGCCGCCTCCGCCGGGCCCGCGGGGCCGGCCGGGTCGTCCTGACGTGGACGCCTCGCCCGCAGTGGTGCTGGACGCCCTCGGCGACCCCACCCGCCGGGCGATCCTGGAGATCCTGGGACGTGCACCGTCCAGCGTCCAGGAGATCGCCGACCACCTGCCGGTGAGCCGGCCGGCGGTGTCGAAGCACCTGCGGCTGCTGAAGGCGGCGGGGCTGGTCGCCGACGAGCCGGACGGCACGCGGCGGGTCTACCGGCTCGAGGCCGACGGTGTCGAGCAGGTGCGGCGCTACTTCGCGAGCGTCTGGGGCGACGCGGCACCCCGGTTCCGGATCGCCGCCGAGAACCTCACCCCACGGGACGACAGGTGACCGCCGACGAGGTCGATGCGCTCGTGGTGGAGCTCGTCGTCGCCGCCGAGCCCGCCCACGCGTTCGACGTGTGGACGCGTCGGTGCTCGACGTGGTGGCCCGCCTCGCACACCGTGAGCGGGGACCCGGCGATGATCGAGTTCGAGCCCGCGGCGGGGGGCCGCATCGTGGAGCGCGGGCCGGACGGCGCAGAGCACCTGTGGGGCGAAGTGACCACCTGGGCGCCACCGGGCCTTCTGCGCTACCGCTGGCACCTGTTCTTCGACCCCCGGGACGCCACGGACGTCGAGGTGACGTTCCGCGCCGTCGACGGCGGCACCGTGGTGCGCCTCGAGCAGTCCGGGTGGGAGGGCCTGGGCGCCGCCGGGCCTGCACGCCGCGACCGCACCGGGGTCGCCTGGCGCGAGCTCACCGACCGCTTCCGGCAGGCGCTGTCGCCGTGACGAAGGCAGTGGGCCTGCGCCCCTAGGGTTGAGCGCATGAGCGCAGCGACCACCTCGGCGATCGTCCGTCCCACCGGAGCCGACGCCTGGTGGCGCGGTGCGGGCGCCCCGCGCAGCCTCGCGGACCTCGTCCCGCACCACGCCGCGACCGATCCCGACCTGCGGATGCTGTCGCGCCGCGACGGCGCGTCCTGGGTGGCGGTGACGGCCTCCGAGCTGCTCTTCGAGGTCGAGGAGGTCGCGCGCGGCCTGGTCGCGGCCGGCGTGCAGCCGGGCGACCGCGTGGCCCTGATGGCCAAGACCCGGTACGAGTGGACGCTGGTCGACCTCGCGGTGTGGGCGGCCGGTGCGGTGAGCGTGCCCGGTGTACGAGAGCTCGTCGGCCGAGCAGCTGCGCTGGATCCTCGAGGACTCCGGCGCGGTCGCGGCGGTCGTGGAGCACCACGGGCACGAGAAGCTGCTGACAGAGGCGCGGACGCAGGTGCCCGGCGGCGGTCCCACCCACCACTGGGTGATCGACGCCCGCACCCCCGAGCTGTCTCTGGAGGCGCTGCGCGCGAGCGGCTCCGAGGTCGACACCGGCGAGCTCACCACGCGGCGGGAGGCGATGACCCGCGACACCGTCGCGACCCTGATCTACACCTCCGGCACCACGGGACGGCCCAAGGGCGTCGAGCTCACCCACGGCAACTTCCTCGACGAGGTGTCGTCGGCGATCGAGTTCCTGCCCGAGCTGTTCGAGGACCCCGAGGCCTCGACCCTGCTGTTCCTCCCGCTGGCGCACGTGTTCGGGCGGATGATCCAGGTCGCGGTGGTGCAGATGGGCGTGCACACCGGCCACAGCGACATCGCCCGGGTCACCAAGGACCTCGCCACCTTCTCGCCCACCTTCGTGCTGGCCGTCCCCCGGGTGTTCGAGCGCGTCTTCGACGGCGCCCGGCGCAAGGCGGTGGCGAGCGGACGCGAGAAGGTCTTCGACGCCGCCGCGCAGACCGCGATCGACTGGAGCCGCGCGCTCGACCGCGGCCGTCCCGGGCCGGTGCTGCGGGCCAAGCACGCCCTGTTCTCCCGGCTGGTCTACGGCAAGATCCTCGACGCCCTCGGGGGTCGTGCCCGGTGGGCGGTGTCGGGTGGCGCCGCCCTGGGCGAGCGGCTCGGGCACTTCTTCCGGGGCATCGGGGTCACCGTGCTCGAGGGCTACGGCCTCACCGAGACCACCGCGGCCTGCACCGTGAACACCCCGACGGCCCAACGGATCGGCTCGGTCGGGCGCGCGCTGCCCCGGTTCCGGGTGCGGGTCGCCGAGGACGGCGAGGTGCTCATCAGCGGCGGCCACGTGTTCGGCCGGTACTGGGGCGACGAGAAGGCGACCGCCGAGGTGCTGCAGGACGGTTGGTTCCGCACCGGCGACCTCGGCACCGTCGACGCCGACGGCTTCCTCACCATCACCGGGCGGAAGAAGGAGATCCTGGTGACCTCGGGCGGCAAGAACGTCTCACCGGCCCCGCTGGAGGACGTCGTCCGCTCCAACCCGCTGGTCAGCCAGGCCCTCGTCCTCGGTGACGACCGCCCGCAGATCACGGCGCTGGTGACCCTCGACGCCGAGGGCGTGGCCGCGTGGCTCGAGCAGCACGGCCGCCCGGCGACGCCCGTGGCGGAGCTGACCGAGGACCCCGACCTGCTGGCGGCGATCAAGGTCTCGGTGGCCGAGGCCAACCGGGCCGTGTCGTCGGCCGAGGGCATCAAGAAGTTCCGGGTGCTGCCGGTCGACTGGACCGAGCAGGGCGGGCACCTGACCCCGAGCCTGAAGATGAAGCGCGCCGTGATCATGCGCGACTTCGCCGACGACGTCGAGGCGCTCTACCCGAGGCACTGAGCGGCAGGGACGGTCGGACGACGGTCAGAGGTCGGTCAGGCGGTGGGCCAGTCGAACCAGCCGACGCCGCCGGTCCAGTGCCGCCCGGCGCGCAGGTGGTCGCCGACCGCCCGCTCCAGCGAGGTGCGGCGCGGCAGCGCGTCGAGGTCGTCCTCGCGGCGGCCGAAGACGAACTCCACCACGGCCTGGTCGTCGCTGGTCGCCCGGTGCACCAGGCGGAAGCGGCGCCGGAAGGCCGCGATGTTGGAGCCCGGCCGCACCAGGTCGCCGAGGGCGGGGTCGAGCAGCCAGGAGTGGCAGGTGGCCACGCGCACGTGCTCCTCCGGGAGGTGCTCCGCGAAGAACCGGACGGCGCGCACGATCGAGGCGTCGCAGTCCCCCGGGGTGAACGGGCCGCAGTAGTCGGGGATGTGCACCCCGAGCGAGTGGTCGCCCGCCGCCACGTCCGGGCCGCCGCCGGCCGCGACGTCCTGCGCCGTCGTGGTGCCGAGGCGTGCCCGCTCGTACTGCAGCCGGCCGAGCTGGACGATCCGCCCGCGTGCGTGCAGCGCGAGCCAGTACGTGTTGACGCACAGACCCCCGTGCCCGTGCCGTCGGCGGGTGTGCGTCACCTGCCGCCCGACGTCGGCCATCGTGGCCCGGACGACGTCGGGCCCCACCCCGCGCGCCGCCCACCACCGGCGGGTGTGCGGTGCGACCGCGACCAGCGCGAGCAGCGGCAGCCAGCGCAGGTCGTCGTGCAGGTGCGGGTAGTCCGGAGGTTCCGGGTGCGGCTCGAGGTCGCCGAGGCCGGCGAGCAGCACCGACGCGGTGCGGCGGACCAGGGCGTCGGCGTCGCTGCCCGGGTCCGGGCGCGCGGCCAGCGCGTCGGCGACGTCGACGTGCGGGACGCCGAGGTCGAGCAGGGCGTCGACCAGGTCGTGCCCGGGCGGGAGGTCGAGGTCGTCGGCGACCGCGACCCGCTCGAGGGTGTCGACCCACCCGGCCAGCTCGGGCCGCTCGCGCAGCAGGTCGAACGTGAACGGCCGGTCGCCGTCCCGCGTCACGGGCGGGCGTCCCCTCCCGCGAGGGCGTCGTCGAGGTCGGCGAGGTCGTCCGCGGTGGGCTGCCAGCGCCCGGCGGCCACGTTCGCGCGCACCTGCTCGGGACGGGTGGCGCCGGCGATGACCGAGCCGACCGCCGGCTGCGCGGCGAGACCGCCGATCGCGACGTCGAGCGTACTCACACCACGCGCCTGGGCGAACCGCTCGACCGCCTCGATCCGGTCGAAGTCGGCCGCCGCGAGGCGCTCGGGCCGCGAGGCCAGCCGGGTGCCCTCGGGGGCGGCGTCGCCGCGCCGGTACTTGCCGGTGAGCAGCCCGGACGCCAGGGGGAAGAACGGCAGCAGCCCGACCCCGACGTGCTCGCACGCCGGCACGAGGTCGGCCTCCACCTCGCGCTTCAGCAGGGAGTACTCGTTCTGCGCCGACACGAACGGGGTGAGGCCCGCGGTGCGCGCCGTCCAGTCGGCGTCGACGACCTGCCAGCCGGAGAAGTTCGAGCTACCGACGTAGCGCACCTTGCCCTCGAGGACGAGCTCGTGCAGCGCCTGCAGCGTCTCCTCGACCGGGGTCAGCGGGTCGGGACGGTGGATCTGGTAGAGGTCGATCCAGTCCGTGCCGAGGCGCCGCAGGCTGGCCTCGACGGCCGTCCGCACGTAGCGACGGGAGCCGCGCACGCCCCAGTCCGGTCCGTTGACGCCGTCCATGTCCATGCCGAACTTGGTGGCGACCAGGACCTCGCCGCGGCGGGCGCCGAGGGCGCGTCCGAGCAGCTCCTCGCTCTGCCCGGGCGTGCCGCCGTAGATGTCGGCGGTGTCGAACAGGGTGATGCCCTCGTCGATGGCGGTGCCCACCACGGCGTCGGTCGCGGCGGCGTCGATCCGGCCGCCGAAGTTGTTGCAGCCGAGCCCCACCACCGACACCGTCAGGCCGCTCGCGCCGAGCTGGCGGTACCCCGGGTCGGCGAACCGGGCGGTTGGTCCGGACGGGTGACTCGTAGAGGTCTGGCTCACGGCAGCACCCTAGTCGGGGAGAGGTTGGTCTCAGGTTGTCGGACCCCGCGACCGATGGAACCCGTGACGGCGGGTGCGCGTCGGTCATGCAGGAAGGACCCATCGAATCGGGCCCACTTGCGTCACCACGTACGCGACGCCGGGGGCGGACGCTCTTGCGGGTGGACGCCGAGGACGAGACAGATGCACGACGACGCGTGCGCACCGAGACGACGAAGGCCAGGACGTGACCCACCCGAGCACCGGACGCAGCACCCGCTGGCGCCGGACCCTCACCGCTGCGGCGGTGGCGCCCTTCGTGGCGGCCACCCTGCTGCTGGCGGCGCCTGCCATGGCGGCGCCCGACAGCGGCGAGAACGTGCCGACCGACCCCACCGGGGTCGTGGTGCCCACCGCCGAGGAGCTCGCCGCGCAGCAGGCGGAGGCCGAGCGCCTCGCCGGCGAGGTGGAGAACACCGAGGAGGCGCTGGACACCGCCCGGGACACCGTCGACGAGCTCACCGCGAAGGCCGAGGCCGCGCTGGAGTCCGAACGGGTCGCGCAGCGTGCTCAGGCCACCGCCGAGAGCGAGCGGGCGGCGCAGGAGCTGCGGCTCCAGGCGGCCACCGCGCTGGTCGCCTCGCGCAAGGGCGAGCTCGGCCGCTGGGCCTCCCAGACCTACCGTCACGGCGGCTCGCTCGGAGACATCGAGGGCTTCATGACCCTGGTGCAGTCCGAGAGCACCGACGACCTCGGCCAGCGGGTGCAGATGCTCGACCTGGTCGGTCGCTGGCGCGGTTCCGTGGTCGACACCGTCGAGGAGGCGGAGGCCGTCCAGGAGGACGCCACCGAGAAGTCCGCCGCTGCCGCGGAGGCCGCCGAGGTGGCCGCGGCGCAGGCCGTGCAGGCCCGCAGCGAGGCCGACGCCGCGCTCCAGGCGCAGCAGGCCCAGGTCGCCGTGTTCGGTGCGCTGCTGCGCAAGGTGAGCACCGAGGCCGTGGCGGCCGACGAGAAGACCGAGGAGATGGCCCGGGTGCGGGCCGAGGCCGAGCAGCTGCGGCTCGCCGCGCTGGCCGGCGCCTGGAAGGACAACCGCATCACCGGCGCCGTGGGTGACTGCGCGGGCCTGCCCACCGAGTCCTACAGCAACGGCCTGATCCCCGCCGAGGCGCTGTGCCCGGTCTGGGCCTCCCCCGGCCACCGGCTGCGCGCCGACGCCGCGTTCTCGTTCAGCACGCTGAGCCAGGCCTACGCCGCGAAGTTCGGCACCCCGATCTGCCTCACCGACTCCTACCGGACGCTGCAGGAGCAGATCGCGGTGCGCGCGGCGAAGCCGACCCTGGCCGCCGTGCCGGGCACGAGCAACCACGGCTGGGGTACCGCCGTCGACCTCTGCGGCGGGATCCAGACCTTCGGCTCCGCCCAGCACGTGTGGATGCGGCAGAACGCGCCCCTGCACGGCTGGTACCACCCGTCCTGGGCGCAGCAGACCGGCAGCAAGCCCGAGGCGTGGCACTGGGAGTACGGCGGCTGACCCGGCCAGGGACCTCGCGACGGACAGCGCGCGAGACATACTGGGCGCGGTGACCGCCTCCCGCCCGGAGCCGCCGTTCCGGCTGCGCTCGGTGGCGCTCACCGGCTTCGGACCCACGGTCGTCAGCGCCCTCGGGCACGGCGCGGTGATGCCCGTTCTCGCGCTGCGGGCCCGCGAGCTCGGGGCCGACGTCAGCACCGCGGCCCTGGTCGTGGCCCTGCTCGGGATCGGCCAGGTGCTCACCTCCCTGCCGGCCGGAGCCCTGGTGGCGCGGGTCGGCGAGCGACGGGCGCTGTTCCTGGCCGGCGCCGTCGACACGGTCGCCATGGTGGGGGCCTGGCTGGCCGGGTCGGTCGTCGCGCTCGGTGCCGCGGTGGTCGTCAGCGGCGCCACCTGGACGGTGTTCCTCATCGCGCGGCAGGGCTACCTGATCGACGTCGTCCCCGGCGGTGAACGGGCCCGGGCGATGTCGACCCTCGGCGGCAGCCACCGGATCGGGCTGCTCGTCGGCCCGTTCGTCGGGTCCGCGCTGATCGCGCTGGCCGGGCTGCCGGCCGTCTTCCTGCTGGCCGCGGCGATGTCGGCGGCGGCCGGCCTCCTCGCGCTCCTGCTGCCCGACACCCCGCACGAGCCGCGGGCCGGCCAGGAGCGCCCGCTGCGGGTGCTGGACGTGCTGCGCCGCCACCGCCACGTGCTCGCCACCCTCGGCAGCGCGGTCGTCGTCATCGGGGCGGCCCGCTCGCTGCGCACCAGCCTGCTGCCGCTGTGGGCCGAGTCCGTCGGCCTCGACCCCGCGCAGACCTCGCTGGTGTTCGGCGCCGCCAACCTCGTCGACGTCCTGCTGTTCTACCCGGCCGGCGTGGTGATGGACCGGTACGGCCGCACCTGGGTGGCGGTGCCCGTCGTCGGCCTCATCTCGGTCGGCGTGCTGCTGCTCCCGCTGGCCACCACGTTCGTCACCGTGCTCGCCGCCGCCGTCGTCATGGCCGTCGGCAACGGTCTAGGTTCGGGCATCGTGATGACCCTGGGGGCCGACGCCGCACCGGTCGAGGGCCGGTCGCAGTTCCTCGGCGGGTGGCGGCTCAACGGCGACCTCGGTGCCACCGCCGGTCCGCTGCTGGTCGCCGGTCTCGTGGCGCTGGCCCCGCTCGCGGCGGCGTGCCTGGTCACCGGTGGACTCGGCCTCGCGGGCGCCGCGTGGGTCGGTCGCCAGGTCCGCCGCGTCGACCGCGTCCTGCGCGGCGGCGGGACGGTGGCGCCGTGACCGCACCCGGCGCCTACCTCGACGTCCCGACCCCGCTGGTGATGGCGCACCGCGGGTTCAGCCGCGACGGCCTGGAGAACTCGATGGCGGCCTTCGCGGCGGCCGTCGAGCTCGGCGTCACCCACCTCGAGACCGACGTGCACGCCACCGCCGACGCGCGGCTGGTCGCGTTCCACGACGACGTGCTCGACCGGGTCACCGACGGCCGCGGCTCGCTCGCGACGCTGCCGTGGGACCAGGTCCGGCGGGCCCGGATCGGCGGCAGCGAGCCCGTCCCCCTGCTCGAGGACGTCCTCGGCACCTGGCCGGAGGTCCGGCTCAACATCGACGTCAAGGCCGCCGCGGCCGTCGGTCCCCTCGTCGACGCCGTCAACCGCACCCGCTCGTGGGACCGGGTCTGCATCGCCTCCTTCTCCGACGCCCGGCGCCGGGCCGTGCTGCGCCGGCTGCCCGCCGGGGTGGCGTCCTCCCCCGGGCAGAGCACCGTGGCCACGTTCTGGGCGGCCACCCGAGGGCCGTACGCCGTCGCCGCCCTGCGCCGGCTCACCGCCGACGTGGTCTGCCTGCAGGTGCCCGAGCGGCACGGCCGGGTGCGCGTGGTCGACCGCCGCCTCGTCCGCGCCGCGCACGCCGCCGGGCTGCAGGTGCACGTCTGGACGGTGGACGAACCGGACGACATGCACCGGCTGCTCGACCTCGGCGTCGACGGCCTGATCTCCGACCGGGCCGACACCGCGCTGGACGTCGTGCGCCGGCGGGGCGTGTCCGGGGCCAACTGACCCCGCAGAGCGATGGCCAGGGTCCACACTCGGCGCATGACGTCTGAGCAGGGCACCCTCGCCGCTCCCGTGCCCGAGGGCGTCGAGCCCGACCCCGCGTCCCGCCGCCGGCAGCGGCGGGCCTGGTACTTCTACGACTGGGCGAACTCCGCGTACGTCACGACCACCAGCACGGTGCTCATCGGGCCGTACCTCACCGCCGTCGCGCGCGCCGACGCGTGCCCGGACCTGGCCGCCGGCGAGGTCTGCCGCGCCGACCTGTCGGTGCTGGGGATCCCGGTCGCCCCGGGCTCCCTGGTGGCCTACACGGTGGCGTTCTCGACGATCCTGGCCGCGCTGCTGCTGCCGGTCGTCGGTGCGATCGCCGACCGGTCGTCGCGCCAGAAGCAGATGCTGGCCGGGTTCGCCTGGGTGGGGGCCGCGGCGGCGGCGTGCCTCGGCTTCGTGGCGGGCGACAACTGGCAGCTCGGCGTCCTGCTGCTGGTGATCGCCAACATCAACCTGGTCTGCTCCCTGGTGGTCTACGACGCGCTGCTGTGCCAGGTGGCCACCCCGGACGAGCGCGACCGCGCCTCCAGCCGGGGGTGGGCGCTGGGCTACCTCGGCGGCTTCCTGCTGCTGGCCGTGAACCTCGCGGTGGTGCAGGGCCACGACGCGCTGGGGCTCACCGAGGGCGAGGCGGTGCGGCTGAGCCTGGCCACCGCCGGGCTGTGGTGGGGGCTGTTCACCGTGATCCCCGTGATCGGGCTGCGCAACCGCGAGCCGCTCCACGTGGTCGAGGTCGACGGCGTCGCCGCCCGGGACGAGAGCGCGGTCGCGGCGGTGCGGGGCTCGTTCGTCCAGCTCGCCACGACCCTGCGCGACCTGCGCGGCTACCGCCACACCTGGATGTTCCTGCTGGCCTACCTGTTCTTCAACGACGGCATCCAGACCGTCATCAGCAGCTCGAGCCTCTACGGGTCCGAGGAGCTCGGGTTCGACCAGGCCCAGCTGATCCAGACCATCCTGCTGGTGCAGCTCGTCGCCGTCTTCGGCGCGCTGCTGTTCGGTCGGGCGGCCGTGCGGTACGGCGCGAAGCGGTGCGTGCTGGTCGGCATCTCGCTGTGGCTCGTGGTGGTCGTCGTCGGGTTCGTCATGCCCGCCGGCCAGTTCATGCTCTTCCTCGGCCTGGCCGTCCTGATCGGCGTCGTGATGGGCGGCACCCAGGCGCTGTCGCGCTCGCTCTACAGCCAGCTGGTACCGGTGGGGCGCGAGGCGGAGTACTTCAGCCTGTACCAGGCGGCCGAGCGCGGGACGAGCTGGTTCGGCGCCGTGCTCTTCGGCGTGGTCTACCAGATCACCGACTCCTACCGGCCCGCGATCGTCTCGCTGATGGTGTTCTTCGTGGTCGGCGGGGCCCTGCTCTCGCGGGTCGACGTGCGCAAGGGCATCGAGGAGGCCGGGAACATTCCGCCGAAGGTGGTCTGACGGACGCACCCGCGGGGTGTGGTCTTCCCCACCACCCTTCACACGACCTTCACGCGGGGGGACGGAACAGCACCCCCCGGCCGGGCGTTCTCTCCAGTGCGGGCATCTCGCCCGCCGTGGACCATCACGGGGAGCCAGGGAGGTCGTGCGATGGCTGAGCGGAGCCTGAGAGGAAGCGGACTGGGGTCGTCGAGCCTGGAGTCCGAGGCCGGAGTCGCCGCAGCGCCGCGACAGGTCGCCGAGTACGTGTGCCCGTCCGGCCACGTCACCACGCTGCCGTTCTCCGTCGAGGCGGACGTCCCCGCGCTGTGGGAGTGCCGCTGCGGCCTGGAGGCCCTGCTGCGCGACGCCGACCGTCCCGAGGTCGGGCCGGTCAAGCACGTCCGCACCCACTGGGACATGCTGATGGAGCGCCGCACCGAGGCCGAGCTCGAGGAGCTGCTGGCCGAGCGCCTGGCCCTCCTGCGCAGCGGCCGGCGCCACAAGCGCAGCGCCTGACCCTGGTCGCTGACCCTCCCTGTGTGACCGTCGCCGCCGGCTGAGCCGGCGCGACCCCCGAGCGGACGCGCCTCGCGCGCGTCCACCCCAGACCCTCGGGCGGGATCCCCCCTGTTCCCCGCCCGGGGGTCTGTCGCGTCCGGTCAGTCCTTCCGCAGCCGGTCGGTCGGCGGGCTGTCGACCACCTCGCCGCGCAGCACCTCGCGCGGGCCGGGGCGGGTGGGCCGGACGACCCGGGCGGACGGACGGCGCCGACGAACCGTGCGGTGCGGCGCTCGATCAGCGCGATCAGCAGCCGCCGCGGCACGGCCCGGGTGACCGGCAGCAGGCACAGGATGCCCGCGACGTCGGTGAGCAGGCCGGGCACCAGGATCAGCAGGGCACCGACCAGCACCAGGCCGCCGTCGACGATCTGGCGGCTCACGGCGGGGACGCCGGCGGGGCGACCTCGCGCGCTGGTGACCCGCGTGCCGTCGACGACGACGGCCGGGCCGAGCCCGAGGGCCTCGCGCAGGCCGCGCCAGCTGCGCGGCACCTCGCGGACGAGCAGCACGACGCCGACGACCGTGCTGACCAGCAGGAGCAGCACCGTCCAGAGCACGCCGATCTCGCGGCCCACGAGCACCAGCAGCACGATCTCGACGACCGGCAGCACCAGCAGACCGGCCAGGAGCCAGCGCGGCCAGCGCCGTCGCGGACGGGCGGACGGGACGCCGCTCACCGGTGCCACCGGCCCTCGCGCCGCCGGGCGACCTCCTGGCGCGCCTGCTCGGTGCGGCGCCGTGCACCCCACACGACGATCTGCACCAGCGCCTCGCGGACGATCTCGCCGCTCATCTTGCTCACGCCCTGCTCGCGCTCGACGAACTCGATCGGCACCTCGGCCACCGTGAAGCCGGTGGCGACCGCGCGCAGCGTCAGGTCGACCTGGAAGCAGTAGCCCTGCGAGGTCACCTCGTCCAGACCGATCTTCTCCAGCACCTCGCGCCGGTAGGCGCGGAACCCGGCGGTGGCGTCGTGCACACCGAGCCCGAGAGCGGCGCGGGTGTAGAGGTTCGCGCCGCGGCTGAGCGCCTGGCGCCGCAGCGGCCAGTTGCGCACCGAGCCGCCGCGCACCCACCGCGACCCGATCACCAGGTCGGGGGCATCGGGCCCGCGCAGCCGGTCGAGCAGCAGCGGCAGCTGCTCGGGCTGGTGCGAGCCGTCGGCGTCCATCTCGACCAGCACCTCGTAGCCCTGCGCGAGCCCCCACGCGAACCCGGCCCGGTAGGCGCTGCCGAGCCCGCCCTTGCCCGGCCGGTGCAGCACGTGCACGGCGGGGTCCTGCGCCGCGGCGGCGTCGGCGAGGTCGCCGGTGCCGTCCGGGCTGTTGTCGTCGACCACCAGGACGTCGGCGTCGGGGACGGCGGCGCGCAGCCGCGCGAGGGTGCCCGGGAGCGAGTCGCGCTCCTGGTAGGTCGGCGTGATGACCAGGACCCTCACGGTGCCTCCCCGTTCCCCTCTGGCGTTGCGGTGGTCGTGACGCGGCGGCGGCGGCGCACCCGCGCGCCGACGAGGGCCCCCAGGATGCCACCCGCGACGAGCACCCACTCCGGCCCGGTGCCCAGCCGGGTCGCCAGGGTCGGTGACGACCGCAGCGGCAGCCGGGCCTCGAGCACCGCTGCGCTGGACAACGACGAGCGCTCGAGCAGGGTTCCGTCGGGCGCGATCATCGCGCTGACCCCGACGGTCGAGACGTGCACGACGGCGCGTCCGGTCTGCACCGCCCGCAGCCGCGACATCGCCAGCTGCTGGACGCTCTCGTCGGACAGCCCGAAGGTCGCGTTGTTGGTCTGCACGACGACCAGCTGCGCTCCCCCGGCCACGACGTCCTCGACCAGGTCGTCGTCGACCACCTCGAAGCAGATCAGGTCGCCGACCCGCACGTCGTCGCGCCCAGGCGACCGGCACGTCGAGCAGGCCGGTCTCGGACCCCGCCGCGAAGTTCCCGGCCTGGTCGACCAGCGGGGTGATGCGGCGGAACAGGTCGCGGTACGGGACGTACTCGGCGAAGGGCACCGGCTGGCGCTTGACGTACTGCGCCACGGGACCCTCGCCCGGCAGCCACAGGAGGGTGGTGTTGCGGGTCCGGTCGTCGTCGCCGCGCACCAGCGTGCCGACCATCGTGGGTGCGTCGACGTCCTGCACGGCGCCGTCGATCACGCGGGCGGCGTCGGCGTTGCGGAACGGGTCGATGTCGCTGGCGTTCTCCGGCCAGACCACCAGGTCCGGCTGCACCGACCGGCCGGCCGCGACGTCGGCGGCGAGGGTGCGGGTGCCGCGTGCGTGGTTGTCGAGGACGGCGCGACGCTCGGCGTTGAACTCCATCCCGAGCTGCGGCACGTCGCCCTGGATCCCCGCCACCTGCAGCTCGCCGTCCTCGGCGGCCGTCGGCGTGGGCACGGCCAGTCCGACCAGGAGGGTGGTGGCGGCGGCGGCACCCGCGAGCAGCGCGGGGACGGCACGCCGGGCGCGGACGAGGACGACCAGCTCCACCAGCGCGAGCCCGACCACGGCCACCGCGAACGAGACCAGGGGTGCGCCGCCGACGGCCGCGAGCCCCAGGGTGGGGGCGTCCGACTGCGTGAACGCCAGGCGGCTCCAGCCGAACCCGCCGAACGGCTGCCGCGCCTGCAGCGCCTCGACGGCGACGAGGGCGGCGGCGCCGAGCACGACGCGGGCCGCCGCGTGGGGCAGGGACGAGGTGAGGGCCAGCCCGACGCCGAGCAGGGCCAGGAAGAGCGACTCGGTGCCGGCCAGGACCAGCCACGGCAGGGCGCCCACCTGCATGCCCGTCCAGCTCAGCAGCGGCACCAGCAGGGCGAGCCCGAACAGCAGCCCGGTGCCGGCGGCCGCGACGGGCCGCGCGCCGCGGACGGCGGCGGCGAGCAGGGCGACGGCGAGCGGGGCGGCCCACCACCAGGAGCGCCCGGGGAAGGCGGTGAGGGCGAGGACGCCGCCCACGACGGCAGCGGGCACGACGAGGGCGCTGCGCGGGGGCAGGGACGGCACCGCACGACAGTATCCGGCGCGGTCAGGGGGGATCCGGGCGGCAGGACGGGCGGTGGGACGGCGACCGGGAGCGGTCCCGGGGACCGGTCGGCCCGCGCGCCCTTCGGGCCGAACCGCGCCGCGGTGGATCCGCGGCGGCGGCACGTTGTCTATAGAGCGCGCGGGCCCGACCGTGGCTCCCCCGGCGCCCGGTGGGCGGCCGCTGCCTCGTCCCTCGAACCCGTCATCACCCACCTCGGCGTGGTCGTGCCGGAGGGGCGTGCAGAGCGCTCGGGACCCGTTGGTCGGACGTCGCGTCGTGACGACCGGGTGCCGAACCTACCGGCGGGTCGACCCCAGGTGTCAACCCTGGTCTGACCTGCGGTGACGGGGTGAACCCGCAGGTCAGCGACACGTCCCGTCCACCAAGAATTCGCCTGGGTGGACGAGCGCTGCGGCGTGTCGGTGCGGCGTGTCGGATGCGTTGTCCTGCAAGGGCTCTGACGGGCAGCTTCGCGAGGCGCCGACTCAGCCCAGGACGTCCGCCACGGCGTCGGCCACACCGGCCGCGAGCTCGTCGACCTGCTCCGGCGTGACCACCAGCGGCGGCCCGAGCAGGAGCAGGTCGCCGTCGGTGCCGTCGGCCCCGCCGGACGAGGAGTAGAGCAGGACGCCGCGCCCCCGGGCGGCGTCGACGACCCGCTCCACGACCCGCTCGGCCCGGGCGAACGGGGCGCGGGTGCCGCGGTCGGCGACGAGCTCGACACCGCTGCAGCAGGCCGAGCCCGCGGACGTCGCCGACGTGCGGGGTGGTCCCCGAGCCGGGCAGCCAGCGCCGCGCCCAGCTGGTCCCCGCGGGTCTGCGCCGTCTCGACCAGCCCGTGCTCGCTGCAGGTAGCGCAGGACGGCGCGTCCGGCGGCCGCACCGACGACGTGGTGGGAGTAGGTGAAGCCGTGGGTGAACCCGCCGCCAGCGATGGTCGAGGCGACCTCGCCGGAGGCGACGGCGAGGCCGAGCGGCCAGTACCCGGAGGCCGCGCCCTTCGCCAGCGTCAGCAGGTCCGGACGCAGCCCGAACCAGTCCGACGCGAACCAGCGACCGGTGCGGCCGAACCCGGTCATCACCTCGTCGGCGACCACGAGGACCCCGTGCCGGCGGCACACCTCCGCGACGGCCGGCCAGTAGTCGTCCGGGGGCACGCACGCGCCGAGGGCCGCACCGGCCACCGGCTCGGCCACGAACGCCGCCACCCGGTCCGGCCCGATCTGCTCGATCAGGGTCGTCGAGCGCCTCGGCGTGGCGCCGTCCGCAGCCGTCGGGGTGGGTGCCGGGGAACGGGCAGCGGTACTCGTACGGCGTGGTGGTGTGCCGCGCGTGGCCGAGCCAGGGCAGGTACGGACGCACGCAGCCCCTCGCGGCCCGAGACGTCCAGGGCGCCGCGGCTGTTGCCGTGGTACGACCCCTGCCGCCCGATGACGACGTGCCGGTCCTCGCCCCGGGCGGCGTGGTACGCCCGCGCCATCTTCAGCACGGTCTCGATCGCCTCGCTGCCGCCCGAGACCGGGTAGATCCGCGGGTCGTCGACCGGGAGCAGCGGCGCCAGCTCGTCGGCGTACGCCTCGAGCACCTCGGAGCGGAACGCGGTGCCGTGGGCGTAGGCGACCTGCGCCGACTGCGCGGCGATCGCCTCGCCCACCTCGCGCGACGCCGTGGCCGATGCCGACGACGACGGCGCCGCCCGCGCCGTCGAGGTAGCGCCGCCCGTCGGTGTCGAACAGCTCGGCGCCGCGCCCGTGCGAGACGACCGGGCGGTCACCGGCGGCCCGGCTGAAGACGTGACCGGTCACGGCCGGTCGCCTGCTCGATCACGCGCTCGGTCCTCGTCGTCAGCCGGCGACCGCGGCCATCGCCTCGCCGAGGACGCGCAGGCCGGTGCGGGCCTGCTCCTCGGTGATGACCAGCGGCGGCGACATCCGGATCGTGCGCTCGCCGCACTCGAGCACCAGCAGGCCGCGCTCGAACGCCGCCTGCTGCACCGACTCGGCCTGGTCGGCGGCGGACGAACTCGACGCCGATCATCAGGCCGGTGCCGCGGACGTCGCTGATCAGGCCGCGGGTGGCGCTCCTGCAGCTCGCGCAGACCGGCCAGCATGACCTCGCCGATCGCGCACGGCGTTGTCGACCAGGCCCTCCTCCTGGATCACCTCGAGCGTGGCGAGGCCGGCCGCGCAGGCGACCGGGCTGCCGCCGTAGGTGGAGCCGTGGGCGCCGGCGCCCCAGCGCTCCATCAGCTCCGCCTTGGCCGCGAACGCACCCAGCGGGAGGCCGGAGGCGATGCCCTTGGCGCTGATCAGGATGTCGGGCTCGACGTCGGCGAGCTCGATCGCCCACATCTTGCCGGTGCGGCCCATGCCGGACTGCACCTCGTCGGCGACCAGCAGGATGCCGTGCTCGTCGCACAGCGCGCGCAGGCGCTGCACCCACTCGGCGGGCGGGACGATGTAGCCGCCCTCGCCCTGCACCGGCTCGAGGAAGATCGCGGCGACCTCGGTCGGCCGGGACCTCGTAGCGGAACAGCGTTCTCCAGGGAGTCGAAGGTCGACTCCGGGTCGTGGCTGCGGGCGCCGGTCTCGGGGTCGCGACGTCGTACGCGTACGGCACGTGGTGCACGCCGGGCAGCAGCGGGCCGAAGCCGGCGTGGTACTTCGACTTCGAGGCGGTCAGGCTGACGGCGCCGTAGGTGCGGCCGTGGAACGCGCCGAAGAAGCTGATGACGTACGGGCGGCTGGTGGCGTAGCGGGCGAGCTTGATCGCGCCCTCGACCGCCTCGGCGCCGGAGTTGGTGAGGAAGACCCGCTTGTCGCCCGAGATCGGCAGCGTCGCGGCCAGCGCCTCGCACATCTGCGAGTAGATCGGCAGGTAGAAGTCGCTCGCCGAGTAGTGCAGCAGCGTGTCGGCCTGCGCCTTGCACGGCCTCGACCACGACGGTCGGGTGGCAGTGGCCGGTGGAGTTCACCGCGATGCCGGCGTTGAAGTCGAGGAACAGGTTGCCGTCGACGTCCTCGATCACCGCGCCGTGGGCGCGCGCCGGGGCGAGCGGGTACGCGCGCGGCAGCGACGGGCTGGTGATCGCGCCGTCGCGGGCGAGGACCTCGCGCGCCGCCGGGCCGGGCAGCTCGGTGCGGATGCTCCGGCACCGGCTCGCGGAGATCGTCTCCGCCAGGGACGTCGTCTGGGTCTGGTCGGTCAGGGTCGTCATGGGGTCACCACCGTCTGGGACTGCTCGCGAAGGAACTGCTGGACGTAGTACAGGCCGCCACCGGCCTTGCCGGAGGTGCCGGAGCCCTTCCAGCCGCCGAACGGCTGGACGCCGGGCCAGGCGCCCGTGGTGGCGCCGGCGGCGCGGTTGACGTACACCACGCCTGCCTCGATCCGGTCGAGGAAGGTCTCGCACCTCGGCGTCGTCGGCGGAGAAGAAGCCCGCCGTCAGGCCGAGGTCGGTGTCGTTGGCCAGGGTGAGCGCCTCGTCGAGGGAGTCGACGGGCACCACGGCCACGAACGGGACGAACAGCTCGTCGCGCAGGAGCCGGTCGTCCGCCGGCAGGTCGGTGACCACGGTCGGGGTCACGTAGTGGCCGGACGCACCGCCGTGGGAGGTGCCGACGACCTCGCCGCCCGCGACCACGCGGCCGACCTCGCGGGCGTGCGCCACGGCGTCCTCGAACCGGCTCACGGCGGCGGCGTCGATGACCGGGCCGACGAAGGTGTCGCGCGCGGTCGGGTCGCCGACCACGAGCTCGCCGGCGCGCTCGGGCCAGGCCGGCGAGGAACTCGTCGTAGACCTCGCGCTGGACGTAGACGCGCGAGCAGGCCGAGCACTTCTGGCCGGAGAAGCCGAAGGCGGAGCGGGCGACGCCCGTGACCGCGGTGGCGAGGTCGGCCTTGGCCGAGACGACGGCGGGGTTCTTGCCGCCCATCTCGCAGACGACCGGCTTGGGGTAGGACGTGGCGAAGCCCGGTAGACCTGCATGCCGACGTCGTACGAGCCGGTGAAGGTCAGGCCGTCGACGCCCGGGTGCGCCACCAGCGCGCGGCCCGGCTCGTCACCGCCCTGGATCACGTGGAACGCGTTCGCCGGCAGGCCGGCGTCGGCGCAGGCACTCGGCGAGCTTGTGCGCCGAGAAGGCGCCCTGCGGGCTCGGCTTGAGCACGACGGTGTTGCCCGCGACGAGCGCGCCACCGGCCGGGCCGGCGGCCAGCGCCATCGGGAAGTTGAACGGGCTGATGACGCCCCACACGCCGAACGGGCGCAGCACGCTGCGGGTGCGCTCGGCGTCCGAGAGCTGGTCCATGTCGACGGTCGAAGCCGTCGTTGCGCTCCATCTGGGTGCAGTAGTAGCGGATCAGGTCGGCCGACTCCTCGACGTCGCCCAGCGCCTCGAGCCGGTTCTTGCCGACCTCGCAGCTCATCAGCGCCGGCGAGCTCGTTCGAGCGCTCGCTGATCAGGTCGGCCGCGCGGCGCAGGATCGCGACCCGCTCCTGCCACGGCACGTTGCGCCACGAGCGGGCCTCCTCGGCGGCCGCGCGCACGGCGTCGTCGACGTCCTGCGCCGAGGCCTCGTGCACCCGGCAGAGCAGGACGGAGGTGTCGTTCGGGCTGTGCACCTCGATCGTCGGGCCGTCGGTGCGGGGCTGCGCCGCCCACGAGCACCGGGAGGGAGGCGCCGAACCAGGACCTGGCGGTCGTCAGCCCCTCCTCGTACGCGGCCTGCAGCTCCTCGTTGTCGGCGGACAACGTGGCGTAGGTGACGCGGAACCGTTCGGCCACAGGTGCCTCCTTCGTCGCGGGGACCGTCCTGCCGATGCGGGCGCGGGCGTGGCGGAACCCGGTGCGTGCGGAGGACGTGCGGCTCAAGGTAGCAGGAGGCGCAGGATGTCCGGTGGACCTTCGTCCGCACGGGAAGACGTCCTGACCATCGCGACCCCCGCTCGTGCCGCCCGCGGGGTCGTCGTGCCGCCGGGTAGCGTTCGGTCGTGACCTACACGGCCCTGCGGCTGCTCACCCTGGCGGCGCTGAAGCTGTGGTGCCGGATGTCGATCCGCGGGGTCGAGCACGTCCCGACCCGGGGCCCGGTCCTGGTCGCGAGCAACCACCTGTCGTTCCTCGACAGCATCGTCATCCCGGTGGCCGTGTCGCGGCGGGTGCGGTTCCTCGCCAAGAGCGACTACTTCACCGGACGCGGGCTCGGCGGCGCCTGGAACCGCTTCTTCTTCAGCGGCGTCGGCGCGGTGCCGGTCCCTCGCGGGTCGCACGCCGACGCCCAGGCGGCGCTGAACCTGGCCAAGGAGGTGCTCGACCGCGGCGAGGCCTTCGGCATCTACCCCGAGGGCACCCGCTCGCGCGACGGCCGGCTGTACCGCGGCCGCACCGGCGTGGCCTGGCTGGCGCTGCAGACCGGCGCCCCGATCGTGCCCGTCGCCGTCCACGGCACCGACCGGGTGCAACCGGTCGACTCCAAGCTGGTCCACCCGCACAAGATCGTGGTCGAGTTCGGAGAGCCGGTCCCCGTCGACGCCGTCGCGCACCTGGCCAGCGCCGGCCAGAAGCGGCGCGCACTCACCGACCTGGTGATGGAGCGGGTCGCCGCGATGAGCGGCCAGGAGCCGGCCGGCCGCTACAACGACCACCAGTCCCCCACCGAGTAGAGCTGCCACCACCACACCGACCCCGGGGTCGCTGTGGTGGTGACAACTCGCCTCAGCTCTGGTGCACCACGTGGCCGCGCAGCACCGAGGTGCGGCAGGTGGGCAGCGGGACGCCGGGGGTCAGGTCGGGTAGGCCGGGGGTGCCGGAGCGCTCGTCGGTGCTCCACGCCGAGATCCGGGCGTCGGCGGCCTGCACCACGAGCTCGGTCGGCTCCCAGACCGCGAACGTCGCCTCGGCGCCGGGGACGAGCACGCCGGCCTCGTCGCGCAGGGCGGCGCGGTGGGCGCCGCGGGTGTGGGCGGCGAACGCGGCCCGGGCGCTGATCCGCTGCTCGGGGACCTGGTGGAACACCGCGGCGCGCACCCCGCCCCACGGGTCGATCTCGCGTGACCGGGCTGTCGGAGCCGAACGCCAGCACCACCCCGGCGGCCGCCATCGAGCCCACCGGGTTCAGGGTCGGCCCGCGCTCGGGGCCGAGCCGCTGGGCGTACAGGGACGAGCCGCCGCCCCAGAGGGCGTCGAAGGCCGGCTGCATGCTCGCCGACACCGCGAGGTCGGCGAGCACCGCGGCCGATGCGCGGTCGGCGCCCTCGACGTGCTCCAGCCGGTGCCGCGCCCGGCGGAAGGCGTCGACGCCCACCTGCGCCGCGGCCAGCCGCAGGCCCTCGCACGCGGCCGCGACGCCGGCGTCGCCGATGACGTGGAAGCCGCCCTGCACGCCGGCGAGCGTGCACGCCACCAGGTGCGCGGCCACCTGCTCGGGCTCGAGGAACAGGTGCCCGCAGTAGTCGTGGCCGGTGCCGGCCGGTCCCGGTCGGCGCGGCGTCCGCGTACGGCTCGCGGAACGCGGCGGTGCGCGAGCCGATCGAGCCGTCGACGTTGAGGTCGCCGGCCAGGCCGCGCACCTCGATGCCGAGCGCGGCCAGCTCGGCCACCAGCCGCGGCGCCTCGTCCGCGTCGCGGGCCCGCTCGCCGCGGTAGGGCACCACGTCCGGCAGGTCGGGACGCGTCGGCGAGCCGCACCAGCCCGGCGAGGTCGTCCCGCGGCGCGATGTGCGGGGCGCTCATCTCGTGGACCGTCAGCACCCCGGACGCGGCGAACCGCCGCAGCGCCGCCTCCTGGTAGCCGTCGCGGACCGCGGGGTCGAGGCCGTTGCGGGTCGCGTCGCGCACCACGGCGTGGGCCTCGCGCTCGACCCGGCCGGTGTCGTCCCAGCCGTCGTGGTCGGCGAGGCGCAGCGACGACGCCAGAGCGCTCGACACCACCGCCGAGTGGACGTCGACCCGCGACAGGTAGACCACCCCGCCGTGCGAGGCGCGGTCGAGCTCGGCGCGGGTGGGCGGCCGGCCCTCGGGCCAGGCGGTCTCGTCCCAGCCGTGGCCGAGCACCGGTCGGCCCCGCGACGCCCTGCTCGCCGACTCCACGAGGGCCAGCGCCTCACCGAGGCTGCGCGCACCCGCCAGGTGGACGCCGGTCAGCGCGATGCCGGTGTCGGTGGTGTGCGCGTGCCCGTCGACGAAGGCCGGAGTCACCAGCGCGCCCTCGAGGTCGACGACCTCGTCGACCCCGGCGATCTGGGCGTCGGCGGCCTCCTCGGAACCCAGCCAGCCGACCGTCCCGCCGTCGACGACCATCGCGGTCGCGAACGGGTCGGCGGCCGAGTAGATGCTGCCGCCGCGGTAGAGGACGGTGCGGTCGCTGCTCACGGCCACAGTCTGCCGGGCCCGTCGTCGCCCGTTCGTGCCGGGCGCGACCTGTGGGACGAGATGTTCTGACCGTCCCGTCTCCCGGTGCGCTCTCGGGGGTCGCTCAGGGTGCGGGTGGGGGTCTCACCGATCCCCACCCGCGCGTGCGCGGGCCACGCTCGGTCGCGTGATCGACACGACCCCGCCGAAGCCGCTCGTCCCCGTCCCCCACGTGCTGCCGCGGCGGCCGACGGGCGCGATGGTCGCCCCGGACGCCGGGCGGCCGCTCCTGCGCCGGCTCGGCTGGGGCACGCTCGCGGTCCTGTCGTGGCTGGTGGGCGCCTACGCGCTGTACCTCGTCTCGACCGGGTTCGCGGCGATCCCCGACGGCCCGGCCGACAACGGCGTCCCCCTCGCGCTGCGCGTGCACGTCGCGACCGCCGCGGTGCCGCTGCTGCTGTGGCCGCTCCAGACGGTGCGCGCCCTGCGCCGTCGCGCTCCGGTCCTGCACCGCTGGGTCGGGCGGGTGTACGTCCTCGGGCGTCCTGGTCGCCGGCGCGAGCGGGGCGGTGGCCGCGGTCGGGACGACCGCCGGCCCGGTGGCGGGCGCGGGGTTCCTGCTGCTCGGGCTGATGTGGATCGGGTGCACGCTCGAGGCGCTGCTGCGGATCCGCGGCGGCGACGTCGAGGGCCACCGCCGGTGGATGGTGCGGTCGGTGGCGCTGACCCTGGCGGCGGTGACCCTGCGCCTCTACCTCGGCGGCGCGACGGCGCTGGGCGCGGACGTTCGACGCCGTCTACCCGGCGATCGCCTGGCTGTGCTGGGTGCCGAACCTGGTCGTGGCGCAGTGGTGGCTGGCCCGCCACCCGCGGGTGGCGTGAGCCTCAGCCCTCTCGCCGCAGGTCGATGAGCCGACCGCTGATCCTGGTGCGGCTCAGCGCCTTCCACGTCTCCTTCGACAGCTCCACCGGCAGCTCGACCAGCGTGTGGTCCGGCCGCACCTGGATCTTGCCGAAGTCGGAGCGGCGCAGGCCGCCCTCGTTGGCCAGCGCGCCCACCACCTGGCGCGGCTCCACCTTGTGCCGCTTGCCGACCGAGATCCGGTAGGTCGCCAGCGGCGGGGTGTCGCCGCGGGGCGCCCGGCGTCCGCCCCCGGGCGGGTTGTCCCGGTCCGACCCTGCCGCCCGAGCGCCCGGGCGGAGCGGCCGGCGGCGGGGCGACGACCTCGTTGGGGTCGAGCAGCAGGGTGGTGTCGCCCTGCAGCGCCACGGCCAGGGCGGCGGCGACGTCGAGCTCGGGCACGTCGTGCTCACGCACGTAGTGGGCCACCACGTCGCGCAGCACGGCGACCTGCTCCGAACCGAGCGCGGCGGTGATCCGGTCGTCGAACCGGGCGAGCCGGCTGGTGTTGACCTCGTCGGCGCTCGGGGGCCGCATCTCGACGAGCGGGTGACCCGTGGCCTTCTCGATGTGCCGCAGCAGGTACCGCTCGCGCGGGGTGACGAAGCTGATCGCGTCGCCGGTGCGACCGGCCCGGCCGGTGCGGCCGATCCGGTGCACGTACGACTCCGGGTCGGTCGGGATGTCGTAGTTGACGACGTGGCTCACCCGCTCGACGTCGAGACCGCGGGCGGCGACGTCGGTGGCCACGAGGATGTCGAGCTTGGCGTCCTTGAGCTGCTGCACGGTGCGCTCGCGCTGCGCCTGCACCACGTCGCCGTTGATCGCCGCCGCGGAGTAGCCCCGGGCGCGCAGCCGCTCGGCGAGCGTCTCGGTCTCGTGCTTGGTGCGGACGAAGACGATGAGTCCCTCGAAGTTCTCGACCTCGAGCAGCCGGGTGAGCACGTCGACCTTCTGCGGGTAGCCGACCATCAGGTACCGCTGGGTGATCGCCGACGAGGAGCCCGCCGTGCCGCCGACCTGCACCTCGACCGGCTCCCGCAGGTACTTCTGCGCCAGCCGCCGCACCTGGGCCGGCATCGTCGCGGAGAACAGGGCGACCTGCTTGTCGTCCGGGGTGGCCGCCAGGATCGTCTCGACGTCCTCGGCGAAGCCCATGCTCAGCATCTCGTCGGCCTCGTCGAGCACCAGCACCTTGAGCGCCGACAGGTCGAGGGTCCCCTTGTCGAGGTGGTCCATCACCCGGCCCGGGGTGCCCACCACCACGTGGACGCCGCGCCGCAGCGCGCTGAGCTGCACGCCGTAGCCCTGGCCCCCGTAGACGGGCAGGACGTGGACGCCCTTGGTGCGCGAGGCGTACCGCTCGAACGCCTCGCACACCTGGAGCGCGAGCTCGCGGGTCGGGGCCAGCACCAGCGCCTGCGGGGTCTTCTGGCGCAGGTCGAGCCGGTCCAGGATCGGCAGCGCGAACGCGGCGGTCTTGCCGGTGCCGGTCTGGGCCTTGCCGATCAGGTCGCGTCCCTCGAGCAGCACCGGGATCGTCGCGGACTGCACCGACGTCGGGGTCTCGTAGCCGACGTCGGCGAGGGCGCGCAGGACCCGCTCCCCCAGCCCGAGGTCCGCGAAGGTGCGGTCGGGTGCGTCGTCGGCCCCCGCCGGCGGGGTGTCGGTCGAGGGCTCGCGTGCGTCGGTCACGCGTCGACGGTAGGCGGTCCGGCGTCCGCTGTCCGACCGGCCAGCTCCTCGAACAGGGTGAGCTGGATCCCGCCGGGCGCCTCGAGCCGGGAGTTGAGCGAGTCCCACGGGGTGCGGGTGGGCGGGGCGATCACGGTGGCGCCGGCGTCGGACGCCCGCCGCGTGGCGGTCGCGGCGTCCGGGACCTCCAGCGCGAGCCGCAGGTGCGGCGCGACCCGTCGGCCGACCTCGACCTCGTCGATCATCTCGACCTGGGCGGTGTTCGACAGCTCCAGCGTCGCGCGGCCCGCGCCGAGGATCGTGACCTGCGCGCCGCCGTCACCGGCGTACGACTCCTCCTCCGGCATGCCGAGGACGTCGCGGTAGAAGCGCAGCGCCTCGTCGTAGTCCTCGGCGTGGACCACGAGGCGCAGCTGCAGGACGGGACGTCGGTCGGCCATGCGTCGATCCTGCCTGTCGGGCGCAACGGAACGGGAACGCGCGGTCACCGCGTCGGCCGGGCAGACTCGTGCCGTGCACGAGCGGCCCGCCAGGCGTGACCGACGACCAGGTGCTGGCGGCGGTCCGCGACGCACTGGCTGCCGGACGCGGACGCGGTGGAGCACCTGCCGGTCGGCTTCGGCGCGCACCACTGGGCAGCCTCCGCCGCTGGCGAGCGGCGCCTCTTCGTCACCCTCGACGCCCTCGCGCCGCGGCGCACCCGCGCGGAGCTGGAGGGCGCCTACGCCGGAGCCGTCGAGCTGGCCGCCCAGGGCCTGGAGTTCGTCCTGCCGCTGCGTCGCCGCGCGGCGCGGCGGCCTCGCCGTCCGGTTCGGGCACGGGCGCGCTGAGCGCGACGCGCTGGCACGACGGCAGCAGCGGGACGGCCCGCACCCGGACGCGCGGACGCCGCGCGCGTCGGCGCGGCGGCTGCCCGGCTGCACGCGGCCTCGGTCGGGCGGGTGTCCCGCGGTGGGCGCCGCTGGTGCCGCCGACCCTCGGTGCCGACCTCGGCCGCCCTGACGGACCGGCGCTGGGACGCGCGGGCCGTACGGCGAGGCGGCGCGGTCGCGCGCTGGTGCCGCGGCTGGCGCAGGTCGGCACGTGGACGGCGCGGTACCACCGCTCGCGGCCGCGACCGATCCTGCGACCTGGGTGCCGACCCACGGCGAGCCGCACACCCGCAACCTGCTGCGCACCGCGGGCGGCGACCTGCTGGTCGACTGGGAGTCGCTGAAGCTGGCTCCGAGGGAGCGCGACCTCGCGACCCTGCTCGCCGGGACCACCCGTGGGTCGGACGACTACGGTGGCCCGCCGGGTCCGACCGGGCCGGACCTCGCGATGGTCGAGCTGTTCGACCTGGAGTGGCGGCTCGACGAGATCGCCCAGTACTCGGCGTACTTCGCGGCCGAGCACGCCGACGACCAGGACTCCCGCACGGTCCCTCGGGGGCCTGCGTCACGAGCTCGGCCGACCCTAGGCGGGCCGGTCGGCGCCGCACGTCCCACAGGTGGTGCGCGAGGTCGTGCAGCCCGTACCGCCCGAGCGTCAGCACGGTGAAGCGCGACCCGTCGGACCGGTTGCCGGTGCGGTCCCAGGCGTCGTCGCCGACGTGCGCGAAGGCCGCGGCCAGCCCGGCCGCGTCCTCGGCCAGCTGCGCCGGCGACGGCCGACGGGTCCTGCTCCGCGTACCGGCCGTGCACGGCCGACTCGTCCTGGTCCCAGTTGGCGAAGTCGGGGTCGTCCTGGTCGAGCACGAGGCGGACCCGGCCGGCGAAGACGCGGCAGACGTCGCGGACGTGGCACGCGTACTCCAGCGGCGACCACCGGTCCGGCGCCGGTCGCTGCGCCGCATCCGGGCGGGCGAGCACATCCGCCCACGGCGCGGTGAGCGCCAGAACCGACGGACCCGACGTCGGCGGCCGCCACGTCAGAGGCGACGAAGCCGCAGTCCGGGCACGGGCGCTCGAGCACCCAGGTCCAGTCCTTGGTGTCGGGGGTGATCGCGTCCTGGCTCATGGTCCGATCGTCCAGCGCCGAACCTCGTTCTGCCAGGGGCAGATCTGCCAGAAGCAGCAACGGACCCGCCAGCGCCCCGACCCGGCGCACGATCAGGTGCATGAGCGCACCCGACCCCCGCACCGGACCACTGGCCGACCCCGTCAAGGACGGGCTCCTGCGCCAGCGCATCGTCGTCCTCGACGAGGCCCTGGACGACACCAACGGCACGCGGCTGATCGGCCAGCTGTTCCTGCTGTCCGCCGAGGACCAGCGGGCCGACATCACGCTGTGGATCAACTCACCGGGCGGATCGGTGCCGGCGATGCTCGCGATCATGGACACGATGCGGCTGATCCCCAACGACGTCTCGACGCTGGCGCTCGGGATGGCCGCCAGCGCCGGGCAGTTCCTGCTGTCGGCCGGCACGCCCGGCAAGCGGTTCGCGCTGCGGCACAGCCGGATCCTGATGCACCAGGGCTCGTCGGGGATCGGTGGCAGCGCGGTCGACATCGAGCTGCAGGCGGAGGACCTGCGGTACACCCGGGACACCGTCCTGGCGCTGGTCGCCGAGCACACGGGCCAGCCGCTGGAACGCGTCGTCGACGACTCCCAGCGCGACCGCTGGTTCACCGCGCAGGAGTCGCTGGCCTACGGCTTCGTCGACGCCGTGCTCGACTCGCTCGACCGGGTGAGACCGGCTGCCCGTCCACCCGTCGGCCTCGGCGTCGGCGTCGGGCGGTCGGCGCATGATGAGCACCTACACGATCCCGAGCGTGGTGGTGTCGCACCCGCGCGGCGACCGGGTCATGGACGTCTACAGCCAGCTGCTCTCCGAGCGGATCGTGTACCTCGGCACCGAGGTCGACGACGGCGTGGCCAACGCGCTGATCGCGCAGATCCTGCACCTGGAGTCCCAGAACTCCGAGGCCGAGATCAGCCTGTACATCAACTCCCCCGGCGGGCTGATGACCGCGGTCTTCGCCGTCTACGACACGATGCAGTTCGTCCGGGCGCCGGTGGCCACCACGTGCATCGGGCAGGCCGCCTCGACCGCCGCGATCCTGCTCGCGGCCGGCGAACCGGGCCGGCGGGCGGTGCTCCCCCACTCGCGGGTGCTGCTGCACCAGCCGTCGGCCCGCGGGCAGGGCACGATCCCCGACCTGATCCTGCAGGCCGAGGAGGTGATCCGGGTGCGGGCCGAGGCCGAGCAGGTGCTGTCGCTCCACACCGGGCAGACCCTGGAGACGCTGCGGCGCGACACCGACCGCGACCGGATCTTCACCCCCGAGCAGGCGGTCGCCTACGGCCTCGCGGACGTCGTGATGCCGTCGCGGCGCGAGCTGGTGCCGCTGCCGGGCTAGGACGCCGACGCTCAGGCTGCGCGCAGCTGCGCGACCGGCCCGGCGCCGCATCGCCGGCGCCGACGCCGCCCGCAGGTCCTGCAGCGCGAGCGAGCCGAGCTCCAGCACCGACGACCCGAGCGCCCCGGCCACGGCCGCGACGATCTCCGACGACGGGTCCTTGCGGCCGCGCTCGATCTCGGACAGGTACTGCGGGCTGATCCCGGCGCGGTCGGCGGCCTCGACCAGGGTGAGGCCCCGGTCGTGGCGCTCGTCGCGCAGCCGGGCGCCGAGGACGGCGCGCCACAGCGGCTCCGGCCGGCGGGAGGTGCGGGGTCGGCGGTCGATGCTCACGAGGTCACCCATGGGCCGACGCTACGGCGCCGTCCCGTCCGTCGTCATCGGGTTCTGCCGTGAGCAGACACGATGACTTCGGCGGCGTCGGTGGGTCTGCACCACCGACCGACGACGGAAGGACGCGTGATGCAGACGCTGATGGTCGACTTCATCATCTCCCTGGACGGGTACGGCTCGGGCGAGGGCTGGCCGGGCTTCTGGGGCCTGGAGGGCCCGGAGTACCTGGCCTGGCTCGGCGAGGAGGAGCCGCACACGGCGCTGATGGGCGCCACCACCTACCGGCTGATGCACGGGTTCGCCGAGCAGATGCCCGACGACGCCGGGATGGCCGAGCTGACCGCGATGCCGAAGGTGGTGTTCTCGTCGACCCTCGAGGCACCGCCCGCCTGGGCGAACACCGAGCTGGTGGCCGGTGACGCGGTGGAGGCCGTGCGCTCGATGAAGCAGGACGGCGACCGCCCGCTGCACACGATCGGCAGCGTGGCGCTGTGCCGGTCGCTGCTGCGGGCCGGGCTGGTGGACCGCTACCGCGTGGGGGTCTTCCCCGTCATCACCGGTGCCACCGGTCGCGAACGGATCTTCGACGGCTACCCCGACGTCGGCCTCGAGCTGGTGGAGCACCGCACGTTCGACGGACGGATCCAGCTCCTCGAGTACGTCCCCACGCTGCTGGACGGCCCACCCGGAGACGCCTCCGCGGGCTGACCGTCGTCCGCACCGGGGGCGCAGGTCAGGACCAGCGCACCCGCTGGGACGCCCTCCACACCTCGAGCAGGTCGCGCCGGCGCCCGCGCGCGACCACCTCGTCACCGCGGTTCCACAGGCCGAGGTACAGCTGGACGGCCGTGCCGGAGAGGACCGCGTCGCCGTCGTCGACCGACGTCGGCCCGTGGACCGTCTCGATCCGCTCGTGCACCCGCATCGTCCACTGCTCGTCGACGTCGGTGGGGCGCACGTGCACGGTGACCGGCTCGTCGACGACGACCTTCGACCGGCCGCGGGTGACGAAGCCGCAGAGCAGCTCGTCGAGCCCGTCGAGGGCGAGCTCCGGCGTCAGGCCGCTCGCGGCGACCTCGAGCGCGGTGGGCACCCGACCCAGCCGGGCGGCCAGCCCGTCGACCCCGTGCACCGTGGTCTCGTGCGCCTGGCGCCTGGCCCAGAAGTGCCCGGGTGGCGGCGCGTCGCGCAGGAAGGTCATCGCCTCGCGGTCGGGTCCGGCGGCCCGCAGCGCCTCGACCAGCGGGCCGACCCCGTCGCGGTAGTGGCCCAGCAGGTCGGGCTGCGCCTCGATCGTGGCGCCCTTCGACGGGACCGCCTCGGGGTCGCCGCCGCTGACGTGGGCGGTGGCCCAGCGGTGCACCATCGTCTGGTGGGCCAGCAGGTCGGCCACGGTCCAGCGCGGGCAGGTGGGCACGGCGGCGGCGACGTCGAGGCCCTCCACGTGGTGAGCCAGTCGCTCGGCGGCCGACTCGACGGCGTCGACGTGCTCGTCGAAGGTCATCCGCACCGGCATGGGCCCATGCTGCACCACGCCGCCGGCCCCGGTGGTGGCACCGGTCGCCGACGAGGTGCGGGCGTGGGATCGTCGACCGGGTCGGCGCTGACCCAGGTCCTCCTCGGGTCGAGCGCCACCAAGATCGTCCGCCACTCCCCCGTCCCGGTGGTCGTGGTGCCCTCGGCCGGCTGAGGACCAGACCGGCCCGACGACCCGGGAGGACCTCCGTGCAGTACCGCACCCTCGGCCGCAGCGGGGCCGTGGTCTCGACCCACTGCCTCGGCACCATGACCTTCGGCGCCGAGGCGGACGAGACCGCCTCCGGCGAGATCCTCACGGCGTTCACGGAGGCGGGCGGCACGTTCGTCGACACGGCCGACGTCTACAGCGCCGGGGTGTCCGAGGAGATCCTCGGGCGGTGGCTGCGCGCCCACCCCACCGAGGCGGCGCAGCTCGTGGTGGCCACCAAGGGCCGGTTCCCGATGGGCGACGGGCCGAACGACCTGGGTCTGTCACGACGGCACCTGCGCTCCGCGCTCGAGGACTCGCTGCGCCGGCTCGGCACCGACCACGTCGACCTGTACCAGCTGCACGCGTCGGACGCAGCACACGCCGCTCGACGAGACGCTGCGCTTCCTCGACGACGCCGTCACGCGCGGGCAAGATCTCGTACTACGGCTTCTCCAACTTCACCGGTTGGCAGCTCACCAAGGCCGTGCACGTCGCGGCGGCCCACGGCTGGAGCCCGCCGGTGACGCTGCAGCCGCAGTACAACCTGCTGGTCCGCGACATCGAGCACGAGATCGTCCCGGCCTCGCTCGACGCCGGCCTCGGCCTGCTCCCCTGGTCGCCGCTGGCCGGCGGCTGGCTCAGCGGCAAGTACGAGCGCGACGTCTCCCCCACCGGCGCCACCCGGCTCGGCGAGGACCCGGCCCGCGGGATGGAGGCCTGGGAGGCGCGCAACGCCGACGACCGCACCTGGCAGGTCGTCGACGCCGTCCGCGCGGTGGCCGAGGACGTCGGCGTCTCCGCGTCGCAGGTGGCGCTGGCGTGGCTGGGCGCCCGGCCGGCCGTCACCTCGGTGATCCTCGGCGCCCGCACCGTCGAGCAGCTGCAGGACAACCTCGCCGCCGCCGACCTCGTGCTCGACGCCGAGCACCACGAGCGGCTCACCGACGCCAGTGCGCCGCGGGTCGACGACTACCCCTACGGCGCAGCCGGTGTCGCCCAGCGCGGCCGCCGGCTCGAGGGCGGCCGCTGACCCGCTCGCACACAGGTCCCGTCACCCGCGCACGAGCCGCAGCCTGTGCGCGGAGCCGGCGGGGTGTGTGCGCGAGCCGTCGTGCGGGTCACGCACAGCCTCGAGCCCCGCGACCACCGTCGGGGACGTGCGTCGTGCTCCGCGGTGTGCGTCGCCGGTGTCAGGCCGCGTGCTGGTCGGTGTCGGACGGCTGGGGCACGGTAGGTCCATGACGCACCTGTGCTCGATCGTCCCGCCGTACCTGCTGCGCCACCTGGTCGCGAACGCGGCGGAGCCGGTGGCCGAGTCGGCGCGCGCCACGCTCGCGCTGGACCAGGTGGTCCGGCAGGTGCGCGACGTGCGGCAGAGCGGGTCCGGGCGCGGGGGCGTCACCGGAGGCGTCGGTGCGACCCCGGCGGACGACGCCGCACCGGACGGCCCCTCCCTGCTCCCGCCCGGCCGCGTGACCCGGCCCGAGGCCGCCGCGCCGCCCGCACCGGCGGGCCACGACCGACGCGCCGGACCGGCGGGTGCACGACGCCGAGAACGGCACCGCGCTCCCGGGCACGCTGGTGCGGGCCGAGGGTGCCGAGGCAGGGGCGGACGAGTCGGTCGACGAGGCGTACGACGGCCTCGGCGCCACCTGGACCCTGCTGCACGAGGCGTTCGGCCGGGCCTCGCTCGACGGCGCCGGGCTGCCGCTGGTGGCCTCGGTGCACTACGGCCGCCGGTTCGACAACGCGTTCTGGGACGGCCAGCAGATGGTCTTCGGTGACGGCGACGGCGAGATCTTCCGCTCCTTCACCGACAGCGTCGACGTGATCGGCCACGAGCTCGGTCACGGGGTCGTCCAGCACACCCTCGGGCTGGTGTACCTCGGCCAGGCGGGCGCGCTCAACGAGTCGGTGTGCGACGTGCTCGGCTCGCTGGTCAAGCAGCACCGCCTCGGGCAGGACGCCGCCGACGCCGACTGGCTGGTGGGCGCGGAGCTGTTCACCGACCAGGTCGAGGGCGCCGCGCTGCGGTCGCTGAAGGCGCCCGGCACCGCGTACGACGACGACCGGCTCGGCAAGGACCCCCAGCCGGCGACGATGGACGGCTACGTCGAGCTGCCGCACGACGCGGAGAACGACAACGGCGGCGTGCACGTGAACTCCGGGATCCCGAACCACGCCTTCTACCTCGCGGCCACCGGCATCGGCGGTCGGGCGTGGGAGGGCGCCGGCCTGGTCTGGTACGACGTCCTGACCTCCTCCGGCCTGCCGCGCGACACCGACTTCGCCGGGTTCGCCGCCGCCACCGTGCGGGCCGCCGCGGCCAGGTTCGGCGAGGGCGCGCGCGAGGTGGCGGCGGTCGCGGCGCCTGGGAGCAGGTCGGACTCGCCCGATCCCCCAGGACGGGACGCCCGCCCTCAGGATGACGACGACTGAGGAAGACTTGCGGCGTCGATGCCCGCGATCGGGAAGTTCTCCCGTACCCTGGCCCGCATGACGCAGGCCAACCTCCCCCAGCCGTACTCGTACTCGCGCCGCGAGCTGGTCGAGCCCGACTGGACCCGCTTCCCGGGGTGGAAGGACGTCACCGCCGAGAACTGGGCCAGCGCCCAGTGGCAGCGCGTGCACTGCGTGAAGAACGTCAAGCAGCTGCGCGAGCTGTTCGGCGACCTGCTCACCGAGGACTTCTACGCCGACGTCGAGCGCGACCAGACCGAGCGGGCGACGATGTCGATGCTCGTCCCGCCGCAGATGCTCAACACGATGGTCCCGGCCACCGACGGCCCGATGCCGTCCGCCGGCGAGGAGTTCACCGCCGCCTTCCGCGCCGACCCGGTGCGGCACTACATGCTCCCGGTGTTCAGCGACCGCCGCACCGACTGGCCGAGCCACCCGTTCGCGACCCGCGACAGCCTGCACGAGCACGACATGTGGGTGGCCGAGGGCCTCACGCACCGCTACCCCACCAAGGTGCTCGCCGAGCTGCTGTCGACCTGCCCGCAGTACTGCGGGCACTGCACCCGGATGGACCTGGTCGGCAACTCCACGCCGCAGGTGCCGAAGCTGAAGTTCGAGCTCAAGCCGGTCGACCGCTACGCCGCGATGCTCGACTACCTGCAGCGCACCCCGTCCGTGCGCGACGTCGTGGTGTCCGGCGGCGACGTCGCCAACATGCCGTGGAAGAACCTCGAGGCGTTCCTCGGCCGGCTGCTGGAGATCGACAACATCCGCGACATCCGGCTCGCCACCAAGGCCCTGATGGGCCTGCCGCAGCACTGGTCGGCGCCGGACGTCGTCGAGGGCATGACCCGGGTCGCGCGCACCGCCCGCGAGCGGGGCGTGAACCTCGCGATCCACACCCACGTCAACAACGCGCAGTCGGTGACTCCCGCCGTCGCCCAGGCCACCCGGGCGATGCTCGACGCCGGCGTCCGCGACGTGCGCAACCAGGGCGTGCTGATGCGGGGGGTCAACGACACCCCCGAGCAGCTGCTCGACCTGTGCTTCGCGCTGCAGGACGAGGCCTCGATCACGCCGTACTACTTCTACATGTGCGACATGATCCCGTTCAGCGAGCACTGGCGGATGTCGCTGGCCGAGGCCCAGCACCTGCAGCACTCGATGATGGGCTACCTGCCCGGCTTCGCGACCCCGCGGATCGTCTGCGACGTGCCGTTCGTCGGCAAGCGCTGGGTGCACCAGGTGCACAGCTACGACACCGAGCACGGCATCTCGTACTGGACGAAGAACTACCGCACCTCGATCGAGGCCGAGGACGCCGAGGCGCTGAACCGCGAGTACGTCTACTACGACCCGATCTACACCCTGCCCGAGGCCGGGCAGCAGTGGTGGCGCGAGCACGGCGACACCGACGCCTCGCTGGCCGAGGCGGTCTCCCGGGCGGCGGCCAGCCGCCAGCTCGCGGCCGAGCAGGTCGCGGCCGAGAGCCACGCCGTCCACGCCTGAGCCGCGCTCCGTGCGCTGCTGAGCACCTCAGGTCAGGTGCCGACCAGGGTCCCGTCCGGCCGCACCAGCCACCACCGGGCGGGCGCGAGGTCGCGGAGCAGGTCCTCGGCGCCGGTTCCCGCGGCCACCGCCGCGGTCGCCAGCACGTCCGCCTCCTCCAGGTAGGCGGCCTCGACGCTCGCCTGGACACCGCGGTGGCCGGCGGACGTCCGGTGCGCGGGTCGAGCACGTGCGCGCCGCGTGCGGACGTGCCCGCACGTCGCCACCGCGCCGTCGCCCAGCGCGACCAGCGTCAGGACGCGACGCCGGGTCGGCGGGGTCCTGCAGCGCCGAGCCGCCAGGTGCGGCCCGGCGTGCGCACCGAGCAGGACGTCGCCGCCCGCGCAGACGTACCAGTCGACGCCGCAGTCGCGGCCGCGGCGTAGCGCAGCGACGCGGCGCCGCGAGGTCGACGGCCCACCCCTTCACCAGACCGGTCGGGTCCCACGGCAGCGGACCGCCGTCCGGGGTCGACCGCGCCGTGCGCCGCGTCGAACAGCCCCGCCGGTGCGCTGACCGCCAGGCGCGGCAACGGCTCTCGACCTCGCGGGTCCACGGGTGGGCGTCGCCGACCGACAGGTCGCCGCGGCGCGAGGCGGCGGACGTCGCTGCCCGCCCGGTACGGCGACAGGACGGCGTCGACCTGTGCAGGGTCGCCAGCAGGTCGTCGACGGCGCTCGCGCACCGGTCCGGCGTCGACCACCTCGGCCGGCCGCGCAGGTGCACGCTGACCGGCAGCCCCATCACCTGCTCGACGACGGCCCGCCGCACCGGCGCGGGCGCGACGGCGCGTCACAGCCCCGCCGCGTCGATGGCGGACTGCAGGGACTCGCTGGTAGCCCTCGCTCGTGTACGTCGCGCCGCTGACGACGTCGACGTCGGCGGACTGCGCCTGCAGCGTCTCGTCCTCGAGCACCGGCACCGCGCGGGAGTTGATCATCTGGTCGTGCCGGTCGGTGCATCGGGTAGTCCACGGCGGTCGCGTCGGTGATCACGCCGTCGACGACGGTGATCTGCACCTGCACCGGGCCGTACCGGGTCTGCACCGCGTCGCCGGTGAAGGTGCCCCCGGTCGCCGTGGCGGGGTCCCGCGCCCGGGTCGGAGCCGCCGTCGACCCGCTGACGTCGTGCCGCGAGTCCGCTGCCGACCCCGGTCTGCCGGCGACGCCGGTCCCGACGGCCACCGTCGGGGCGACCACCCGGTTCAGGCTGGCGGGGTGACTCAGCAGCAGCACCAGCGCGGTCAGCGTCGACGCCACCGCCACCACGATCCGTCTCATCGCGTCCTCCTGCTCGATCGGGCCCGTCACCAGCTGAACGACTCTCGGTGCAGGCGGTGCGGCGGGGCTCCCGCGTGGGCCGCCGCGCCGACCAGCGCCTGGGCCCACCCGTCCGGACCGCACACGAACACCTCGCGGTGGGCGACGTCCGGCACGAGGTGCAGCAGGCCCTGGGCGTCGGTGAGGTGCGCGGCGTCGGCGGGGAGCCAGCTCTCGCGACCCTGCACCCGCGGACCGGCGACGACCACCAGCCGGGCTCCCCGTGCCGCCGCGAGCTGCTCGAGCTCGCCGAGGAGCACCGCGTCGGCGTGCGACCGCACCCGGTACAGCACCACGGCCTCGCCCGGTGCGAGGTCGAGGCCGCCGAGCAGCGACCGCAGCGGGGTGATGCCGATGCCGCAGCCGGCCAGGAGCACCGGTCGGGTGGTGCGGACGTCCTCGGTGAGACGTCCGTACGGACCCTCGACCGCGACCCGGGTGCCCACGGGCAGCGCGGCGACCTCGGCGCTGCCGTCCCCGAGCGCCTTGACGGTGAACCGCAGCCGGTCGCCCCCGGGCGCCGCGGACAGCGAGTAGGGGTGCGCGCGGGTCCAGCCGGGCCGGCCGAGGAAGCGCAGCAGGAAGAACTGTCCCGGGCGGACGGGCAGCCGGTGCAGGTCGTGACCGGCCAGGTGCACCGACACCACGCCGGCACCCTCCGGCACGACCGCTCGACCACCAGCCGGTGGCGCCGAGACCGCAGCACCGGCAGACCGACGCGGTAGACCAGGGTGGCGACCAGCGCCGCACCCCAGACCGCCCACCACACGGCCGTGGCGACCGGGTGGCTGACGAACTCGGCGCCGGTCCAGAGCTGGTGCGGCAGAGCGAGTCCCGCGCCGAGGTAGGCGTACAGGTGCAGCAGGTGCCACGACTCGTACCGCATCCGCCGCCGCGCCGCCTTCACCGAGGTCACCGCCACCATCACCAGCGACGCGGCTCCGGCGACGGCGAGCAGCATGCCCGGGAAGGTCCAGCACCACGTCCCACGCGGCGCGTCCAGAAGCGGTGCCGGTGGCGACAGCCTCGCCGAGGAGCTCGATCTCGATGTGCAGGAGCACGAGGCTGATCGAGGTGAACCCGACCACCCGGTGCCAGCGGGCCAAGGCGTCCTGGCCGAACGCGCGCTCCACCATCGGGATCCGCGCCATCGTCGGCCACCTGGAGCAGGATCAGCGCGGAGCCCGCGAGGCCGAAGAGGCGGCCGGCCGACGTCAGGGTGGACCCGCCGCCCGCGAGCAGTGCCTGGGCGCCGCCGCCGGAGACCCACTGGGCGACGCACGCCGAGCCCGAGCATCCACGACCGTCGCGAGCACGGCGCTCCCCCACCAGCGCGGGGTCCGGTTGGCGGGGCGGGACGCGGCCGGCGGGACGTGGGCCCCGGGGCCGCGAGCGTCGACGTCATGCGACGACGATCGGCCGCGTCCCTGCGAGGACGCTGGGAGCAGGCTGTGCCGGGAGGTGAAACCCTGACGCCGGCCTCAGATGCCGGCGGGACGTCCCTCGTAGGGCGTGGAGAGCACGACGGTCGTCCGGGTCGAGACGTTGGCGACCGAGCGCAGCCGGCCGAGCAGGTCCTCGAGCGCGGCCGGGCTCGCGACCCGCACCTTGAGGATGTACGACTCCTCGCCCGCGACGGAGTAGCAGGCCTCGATCTCGGTGACGGCCTCGAGCCGCTGCGGCACGTCGTCCGGCGCCGCTCGGTCGAACGGGATGACCGAGATGAACGCGGTGAGCGACAGGCCGAGCTGGTCGTGGTCGACCACGGCCGCGTACCCGGTGATGACGCTGCGCTCCTCCAGCCGCCGGACCCGCTGGTGCACCGCGGAGGTCGACAGCCCGGTGGCCTTGGCCAGGTCGGTGTAGCTCATCCGGCCGTCCGCGCTCAGCAGCCGGACGATCGCCCGGTCCGTCTCCTCCATGCGCGAACCCTAGTCGTCGCCTCAGTCCTCGTACTCGGAGACGGACTCCGGCGCCGTCTTGTCGACCCGGTCCCACCAGCACAGGTAGCTCCACGAGGCGGCCACGACGACGTACTTGCCCTCGGCGGACAGGTTCGTGGTGGCTCCCAGGTCGGTCTCGCGCATCGCCTCGTCGTACCGCGCGCCCCAGGAGGTGGCCCCGCTCGGGTCGACCTCAGGAGCGTCGGGCAGGGTCCGGAGCCAGGCGCAGGCGCCGTCCCCCAGGGCGAGCGCGTCCTGCGGGTGGTCGGTCACCCAGCGCAGGTCCTGCTCGGAGTGGTCGATCTGGTCGCTGCGGGACCACGTGTCCATGTACGTGGTGATGTACGCCTGGAACGCCTGCGGGTCGCGCTGGCGGACCACCTGCCGCTCGGCGGTGGGTGCAGCCAGCACCGGGCCGCCGACGAGCGCCGTCGCCGTCCCCAGGACCGCCGCCGCCCTCCACCTCCGTCGCACGGGGACATCGTGAATCCCCGGGCGGGGCCGACGGAAGGGCCGTGCGGTGGAACCTGCTGCTCTGAACGGCCCGTCTGACAGGCTGGCGCCATGCCTGCCGCGTACGACCGCCTGATGCTGCTGGACTCCGCCTCGATGTACTTCCGGGCGTTCTACGGGGTCCCCGACACGATGACGTCGCCTCGCGGCGAGCCGGTGAACGCGATCCGCGGCTTCCTCGACATGGTCGCGACCCTCGTCGACACCTACGAGCCGACCCGACTGGTCGCGTGCTGGGACGACGACTGGCGCCCGGCCTGGCGCGTCGACCTGATGCCGTCCTACAAGACCCACCGGGTGGCGGGAGAGCCCGTCCCGGGTGCGGGTGGTGCGAACCCGCTCGACGCGGTCGTGGCCGAGGAGTCGCCGGACGCGCTCACCCCGCAGGTCCCGGTGATCGCCGAGGCGCTGGCCGCGTTCGGCATCGCCCGGGTGGGCGCACCCCGCTGCGAGGCCGACGACATCATCGGCACGCTCACGACCCGGGCGCCGAAGGGCACCGAGGTCGACGTCGTCACCGGCGACCGCGACCTGTTCCAGCTCGTCGACGACGAGCGCAGGGTCCGGGTGCTCTACATCGCCAAGGGCGTCCGCAACATGCAGCTCATCGACCAGGGCGACCTGCGGGAGCGGTACGGGGTCGCCACCGGGGCGCAGTACGCCGACCTGGCGACGATGCGGGGCGACACCAGCGACGGCATCCCCGGCGTCCCGGGCATCGGCGAGAAGGGCGCCGCCACCCTGCTGGCGAAGTTCGGCTCCCTGGACGGCATCCGTGCCGCCGCGGCCGACCCGCGGTCCGACCTGACCCGGTCGCAGCGGGCGAAGATCGAGGCCGCCTCCGACTACCTCGACGTCGCACCCGTCGTCGTCAAAGTGCTCCGCGACGCCGACGTGCCGGACCACGACGACACCCTGCCGTCCGCGCCCAAGGCACCCGAGGTGCTCGACTCGCTCGCCGACCGCTGGGGCATCGGGTCGAGCATCGACCGCGTCCGCGAGGCGCTGGCGGCCCGCGCCCGCTGACCCGAAAGCGGTGGACGCCAACGCCTCTGGCGCGCCACCCTGAGGGCGGCCGGACGTCCGTCGGGCCGTCCGCAGGCGAGGAGGGAGTGGCCGTGCTGATCGAGCAAGGCTGAAGGGCAGCCACTCAGGAGATCACCATGGCCGCACCGACCACGTCCGGCTCGTCGAGCCGCCGCGGGTTCCGTCGCTTCTACCGCCGCCGCTTCCTCAACCGTCCCCGCCACCACCAGGGTGCCCACGTCATCGCCGACGTCCAGGTCGAGCGCTGGCCCGACCAGGCGGCGTACGTCTCCGCCGACGTGCACCTGGCCGACTGCAACCGGTGCATCACCCTCGACTTCGACGCCTCCACCCGGGCGGAGGCCACCAACGCCCTGCGCAAGGTGGCCGTGCTCCGCGTGGTGCTGGCCGACTTCGAGGTGGCGCTGCAGGAGGCCGTGCGCGACGCCGGTCTGGAGCGCTGAGGCGCCGGCCGGTCAGCCAGGTCAGGCGGCCGCGGTCAGGGCCAGGTGGTCGCGTGCTGGTCGAACGCCTCGCCGGTCTGCACGCCGACCACGCAGAACAGCACACCCGCGGGGTCGGCCATCACGTGGTATCCGCCGGGCGAGGCCACGACGCGCGCGCCGAGGGCGACCAGTCGGGCGGCCTCCGCCTCGACGTCGTCGGTCTCGACGTCGAGGTGCACCCGCGGTGCGTCGTCGGCGCCGGCCAGCCGCTGCACCGCGAGCGAGATGCCGCCGTGCAGGCCCAGCTCGGTGTACTCCGGCTCGCCGGTGTCGCCCGGCTGCCTGCCGGTGGCACCGGCCCAGAACGCCAGGGCGTCGTCGTGGGTGCGGTCCGGCACGTCGATGAGGACGACCCCGACCCGGCTGCGGTGCGTCACGCGATCACGTCCGTCCCCGCGACCGGAGCCGGCCGGACGGCATCGGCGGCGCCTCGATCCGGCCGCCGGTGGCGCCGTCCACGCGACCGAAGCGCGGGGCGTGCGCGTTCCACAGGGCCCGCGCCGACACGACCTCGTCGTGGTCGCGGCCGATGAGGTTCCACCAGATGACGATCTCCTCGGCGAACGGCACCCCGCCGAGCAGGAGCACCCGCGCGCCGGGTCCGGAGCGCACCTCGACGCCCTCGCGGCCGTGGCCGAGGTACACCAGCTCGTCGCGCGCCAGGGGCTCGTCGTCGAGGGTCACCTCGCCGTCCAGGAGCAGCACGGCGTACTCGAACGGACGCTTCATCGGCAGCCAGGCGGTGGCGTCGGCGCCCGCGCCCTCGTGGACGTCGAGCAGCGCGCCCACCAGCGGGGTGTGGGTCGTGGCCGGCGAGGTGACGCCGGCCAGGTTCCCCATCAGCACCTGGGCGGTGATGCCGGGCAGCCGCAGCAGCGGCAGCTGCTCGTGGTGCTCGAACGCGGGCTGCTGGTTCCGCGCGCCGTCCGGCAGCGCCACCCACAGCTGCAGTCCGTGCAGGCGGGGTGGCCGGTCCGGGGGCGACTCCTCGGCGTGGCTGATGCCCTGGCCCGCCGTCATCAGGTTGAGCTGACCGGGCACGATCGTCTGCCGGTTGCCGAGCGAGTCGACGTGCAGGACCTCGCCGTCGAGCAGCCACGTCACCGTCTGCAGCCCGGTGTGCGGGTGCGGGCCGACCAGCATGCCCTCGCCGGCGGTGACGTCGTCGGGCCCGAAGTGGTCCAGGAAGCACCAGGCCCCGACCATCCGCCGGCCCTTGGTCGGCAGGTAGCGCTGCACCGTGACCCCTTGGCGGGGCTGCGCGGGCGTCGGGGCCAGGCGCGTGGTGAGCTGCACCTCGCGGCCGGGGAGGCGCTCGAACACCGCGGTGTCGGCGGGGTCGTGGTCAGCCCCGCACTCCATCACGGTCGGCCGCCTCTGCACGTCACTCACTGTTCTACTGTCGCACCCCGCGCGGTCTCAGCGCAGGCCGCTCCAGGCCATCACGCCGCGGTCGAGGGCGTCGAGGGCCGCGCGGGCGGCCGCCGCCACCTGGGCGTCCTGCGGGCCGGCACCCCTGGCGCCGGACGCCTGCGCGATCTGGCCGAGCAGGTCGATCGCCTGCCGGGTCCACCGGACGAAGTCCCCGGGGGTCAGGTCGCCGTCCTCGAGCACCTCGTCCAGGTCGTGGCCGCGCGCCCAGCGGTGGATCGGGACGGTCATGCCGAGGTCCGGCGCGGCCGTCAGGTCGAGGCGGTGCGCGGCCTCCACGTCCTGCAGCCGCGACCACACCCGCACGGTGCGGTCCAGCGCGGCACCGGTCGCACCGGGCGGGACGGGCGGCCCGAGCCCGGTCTCCTCCCGCCGGGCCTCGTAGACCACGGCGCACGCCACCGCGGCCATCCCCGGCCCGTCGAGGCCGGCCCACACGCCCTCCCGCAGGCACTCGGCCACCAGCAGGTCCTTCTCGCTGTAGACCCGGCGCAGCCGCTCCCCCGCGTCGCTGAGGCGCAGCCCGCCCGGCCGGGTGCCGCCGCGCTCGAGGTAGCCGAGGTCGAGCAGGAGGTCGCACACCCGGTCGAAGGTGCGCGCGATGGTGCCGGTGCGGCCCTGGATCCTCCGCGCGAGCCCGGCGCGCTCGCCGCGCAGCTTCTCGTACCGCTGGGCCCACCGGGCGTGGTCCTCGCGGTGCGGGCAGCCGTGGCACGGGTGGGCCTTCATCTGCCGGCGCAGGGAGGTCGCCTCGGCGGCGGCGTCGGTGACGGCGTCGTCGCGCACCCGCTCGGGCCGCGGCGGGCTGTCGGCGAGACGACCCTCGGTCAGCGCGTTGCGCAGCGACGACGCGAGGTCGCGCCGGGCCGCGGGGTTGCGCACGTTGAAGCTGCGCGGCACCCGCACGGTGGTGACGGGCCGGACCTCGTCCGGGACGTCGTGCAGCGCGAGCCGCCGCACCTGCCGGTCGAGGCCGACGACGCTCGGCCGCGGGCCGTCGAGCCCGCCTGCGGTGCCCGGGTCGATCACGACGGCGTACCCGGAGCGCCGGCCCGTCGGCACCAGGATGACGTCGCCCGTCCTCAGCGTCTCGAGCGAGGCCAGCGCGCGCGCCCGCTGCCGGCGGGCCGACTCCCGCGAGGTGTCCTTCTCCAGCGCCGAGATCCGTCGCCGTAGCCCCATGTACTCGTCGATGTCGCCCAGGTGGCAGACCACCTGCTCGCGGTACCCGGCGAGGGCCTCGTCCTGCTCGCGGACCTGCCGGGCGAGCCCGACGACGCCGCGGTCGGCCTGGAACTGGGCGAACGAGGTCTCGAGGATCTCGCGGGCGGCGTCGCGCCCGACCTGCGCGACCAGGTTCACCGCCATGTTGTAGGTGGGCCGGAAGCTCGAGCGCAGCGGGTACGTGCGGGTGGAGGCCAGCCCGCCGACCTGCTCGGCGTCGAGCGAGGAGTCCCACACCACCACCGCGTGACCCTCGATGTCGATGCCACGGCGTCCGGCGCGGCCGGTGAGCTGGGTGTACTCCCCCGGCGTCACCGGCACGTGGGCCTCGCCGTTGAACTTCACCAGCTTCTCCAGCACCACCGTGCGCGCCGGCATGTTGATGCCGAGCGCCAGCGTCTCGGTGGCGAAGACCGCCTTCACCAGGCCGCGGACGAACAGCTCCTCGACCACCTCCTTGAAGGCGGGCAGCATGCCGGCGTGGTGGGCCGCCAGGCCGCGCTGCAGGCCCTCGGCCCACTCCTGGTAGCCGAGCGTGGCCAGGTCGCGGTCCGGGATCTGCGCCGACCCCGCGCTCGACGACCCTGCGGATCTCGGTGCGCTCCTCGCGGGTGGTGAGCCGCACGCCGGACACCAGGCACTGACGGACGGCGGCGTCGCACCCGGCGCGGCTGAAGATGAAGGTGATCGCGGGCAGCAGGCCCTGGGAGTCCAGCCGCTCGATGATCTGCGCGCGCGAGGGGCCCCGGAAGCCGCGGTGGTGCCGGAACCCGCGGTCCCCGGCGCGATCCCCGCCTCGATCACCTCCTCGGTCGCCGCTGCGGTCGCGACCGGGCATCCCGCCGCGGTCGCCGCCGCGCCCGTGGGGACGCCCCCGGTGCCGCTGGTCGCGGCCGCGGAACGGGACCACCTCGCGCTGCAGCCGGCGCAGCTCGGGGTTCACCACCGCGCGGCCCGCCTCGTCCTCGACGAACAGGTCGAGCAGGCGGGCGCCGCCCGCGCCCTCGGTGCCGGTGACGACGTGCTGCCACAGCGGCACCGGACGGTGCTCGGAGACCACGACGCGGGTGTCGCCGCGGACGGTGTCGAGCCACGCGCCGAACTCCTCGGCGTTGGAGACGGTGGCCGAGAGCGAGGCGAGCTGGACGTGCTCGGGCAGGTGGATGATCACCTCCTCCCACACCGGACCGCGGAACCGGTCGGCGAGGTAGTGCACCTCGTCCATGACGACGTAGGCGAGGCCGGACAGGGTGGAGGACCCCGCGTAGAGCATGTTGCGCAGCACCTCGGTGGTCATGACGACCACGGGGGCCTCGCCGTTGAGCGAGGTGTCGCCGGTGAGCAGCCCCACCGACGCGGCACCGTGCCGCGCCACCAGGTCGTGGTACTTCTGGTTGCTCAGGGCCTTGATCGGCGTGGTGTAGAACGCCTTGCGCCCGCTCGTCAGGGCGAGGTGCACGGCGAACTCGCCCACCACCGTCTTGCCCGCGCCCGTCGGGGCGGCGACCAGCACGCCGTGCCCCTGCTCCAGCGCCTCGCAGGCCTCGACCTGGAACGGGTCGAGCTCGAAGCCGAGGACCTCGGTGAACCGCGCGAGCTCGGTGCGCCCCCCGCCCTCGGGACGCCGGTCGAGCGGGCTGGACATGGTCCGACGATAGGCCAGCGCGTCGCGTGCCGCAGCGCCCGACCCGCGGCGCCGACCCGGGGACCGCCCGGTCAGGCCAGGACGCGCACCGCGCCCGGGACCACCTCGACGTCCAGCGGCACCGGGCCGACCCGCTCGCCGTCGGCGTAGGCGACGAGCACCCGGTCGGGCACCTCGATCCGCACCCGGCGCGCCCGGCGGACCGTGACGGCCGGGTGCTTGACGTGCTCGCCGGTGTAGACGCGCGGGAAGACCCGGACGAACTCGACGGTCGAGACCGGCCCGAGCACCACGACGTCGAGGAGGCCGTCGTCGATCTCGGCGTCGGGGGCGACCTTCATGCCGCCGCCGAAGGAGGACCCGTTGGCCACCGAGACGAGCATGCCGCGCAGCTCCTCCACCTCGCCGTCGAGCTCGATCCGGTACCGCATCGGACGGAACAGCGGCAGCTCGCGGGCGATCGCCAGGTCGTAGCGGATCTTGCCCTTCGGCCAGCGCCAGCCGTTCGCGCGCTCGTTGACCAGCGCGTCGAAGCCGGCGGCGAGCACGCCGAGGAACCAGCGGTCGGTGCCGTCGCCGGCGTGCACGCGGCCGGCGTCGACGGTGCGCACCCGGCCCTGCTCCACCAGCTCGAGGACGCGGTCGGCCGAGCGCACCGGCTCGCGGACGGTGAGCCCGAGCTCGCGGGCGATGTCGTTGCCGGTGCCGGCCGGGACGATGCCGAGCGGCACCTCGGTGCCGGCGACCGCGTTGGCCCCGAGGTGCACCATGCCGTCGCCGCCGATGACGACCAGGGCGTCGACGCCCCCGGCGACCGCGGTCGCGGCCTCCTGACGCGCGGCCTCGACGGTGGGCGCGCTGATGTCCAGGACGGTGGCCCCCGCGTGGGTGAGCCGGTGCAGCGCCAGCGCCGTGGCCACCCGGCCGTAGCCCTTGCCGCTCGTCGGGTTGGCGAGGACGGCGATCCTCACAACGGACTGGCCTCGTCGTCGTCCAGGTCCTCGTAGAACGCCTCGGCCCCGCTGCGCCGGCGTCGGCGGTCGTTGAGCAGGCAGACCCCGATGGCGAGCGCGAAGAGCAGGAGCAGCGGGAGCGCCAGCAGGAACATCGACAGCACGTCGGGGGTCGGCGTGGCCAGCGCCGCGAAGGTGAAGGAGGCGACGACCACCCAGCGCCAGGCCTTGACGATGCCGCGGCCGGAGACCAGACCGAGGACGTTGAGACCGACGAGCACCACCGGCACCAGGAAGGACAGCCCGAAGGTGAGGATCAGCCGCATGATGAAGCCCAGGTAGACCTGGGCGTCGATGATGTTGGAGAAGCCCTCGGGGCTGAACGAGACCAGGAACCGGATGAAGTTCGGGATGGCGCTGTAGGCCATGTACGCGCCGGCGCAGAACAGCGGGATGGACACCCCGATGAACGCCAGCGCGTAGCGGCGCTCCTTGGTGGTCAGGCCGGGGGTGACGAAGGCCCACAGCTGGTAGATCCAGACCGGGCTCGAGACGATGACGCCGATGAAGACCGAGATCTTGATCTTCATGTCGAACGCCGACGCCACGCCGGCGAAGTTCACCGACGCCTCGCGGTCCTCGGCGATCTCACGGATCGGCGCGCTCAGCGCCTCCAGCACCGGCTCGTAGAGGAACCAGCCGACGACGGCCCCCAGCAGCACCCCGACCGCCGCCTTGAAGACCCGGTTGCGCAGCTCGCGCAGGTGCTCGCGCAGGGCCATCCGGCCCTCGGGGTTCTTGCGGCGCGCAGGGGTGGCGACCATCGTCGGGACGGGTGGGGCGCTCGGCGCTGTGCGGACCGACCGGGTCAGCGGTCGGTCGGGGAGTCGTGGTTCGAGCGCGTGGTGCGGCCGTCGTCGTCGAGGACCTTGCCGTGCAGCGGGGGCTCGGTGCCGGTCGCGTCGTCACGGCGGCGCGGCTCGTCCTCGCGCATCTCCTTGACCTCGCTCTTGAAGATGCGCATGGAGCGACCCAGGCTCCGCGCGGCGCCCGGCAGCTTGTTCGCGCCGAACACGAGCACGATGATCACCACGAGGACCAGAAGCAGCCACGGGTTGTCCGCCAGGTTCCTGAACACGTCACTGCCCCTTGCGTCGGTCGGCGTCGGTCCCGCTCATCGTACGTCCTGGTCGAGGGCGGCGAGGTACGCGGCGTCGTCGGCCTGCCGGGTGGCACGCCAGGAATCGAAGGCCTCCTGCGCCTGCGCCTGGGTGTCGGCGACGCGACGGGTGGTGGCGGAGACCTCGCGCACGAGCGCGCGGGACTGCCGGAACAGCCGCCAGCCGAGGAGCCCCAGCACGAGCAGGGACACCAGGACGAGCACGAGCCACATCCACCACGTCACCCGGGGAGGGTAACCGCCGGGCCCCCCGGCGGCCCGGCGGGGACCCCGTCCCGGGGACGGCCCTCACCGAGGTCGCGCACCCCGCGCGCGGCGGTCGGTGCGGTCCGCGGTCAGCTGCGGGTGCGCTCGCCCTGTCCGGCGCGCGGGCTGTTGCCGTGCAGGGTCACGCTCGCTGCGGCGGCGACCAGGTCGGCGTTGTCGAGCCAGAGGGCGAAGTCGAGCACGTCGTCGTAGGAGATGGTCGGGCCGGCGTGCTCCTCGAGGGCCTCGGCCGGCACCTGCCACGTCTCGGCGACGACGCCGCCGGTGCGGAGCAGCTTGACGATCTCCGGGGCGGCGGGCTTGCGCACCTCGTCGCGGCACGTGGTGCAGACGAAGGTGTAGTACGACCAGACGGGCACCGAGCAGACGACGAGCCGCACCTGCGGCGGCGTCAGGTCGATGTCCCCGCAGCACGGGCACGACGCCTTGATCGTGGTCATGTCGTGCCTCCCCTCCTGGTGCCGGCCCCCGCGGGCCTCCCTGGTCGGTCCGGCGTCTGCCGTCCGCCTTCCTGCTGTGCAGAAGACTTCGGCTCACCGGGCAGGGGGCTTGAGCGCCCGGACGGGTCAATCCTGGGCCCGACGACGGGCTCCGGCGCCGTGGCGGAGGTGCTCTCAGGCGAGGGCGCCGTAGGCGGCGAGGGCGGCCGACGCCGTGCCGGCCACCTCGGCCGCGAGCTCGGCCGGCTCGGCCACCACGACGCCGCCGCCGGAGCGCAGCACGAGCTGGCGGACCCACCCGGTGTCGCTCACCCGCAGCCGCAGCCGCGCCCCGCCGTCGGGCAGGTCCGCGACGTCCTCGTAGGGGTAGGAGTCGACCACCCAGCGGTAGCCCGGGGCCAGGTCGAGGGTGACCAGCAGGTCCGAGGGCGAGGGCTGGAACAGCGAGTCGTCGAGGTCGCGGCTGACCGCCTGCGGCGGGGGCGTCCCGTCGACGTCGAGCACCTGCGCGTCGAGCACCCGGCCGAGCCGGAACAGCCGGACGGCGTCGGCGCGGTGGCACCAGCCCTCGAGGTAGATGTGGCCCTCCAGGCTGAGCAGCCGCATCGGGTCGACGTCGCGCTCGGTGGCCTCGTCGCGCCCGGGCACGTGGTACCGCAGGTGCAGGCGCCGGTGCCGGTCGACGGCGTCGCGGACGCGCGCCAGCAGGGCGGGGTCGAGGTCGTCGTCGAGGGCGACGCTCACCACGCCGGCCGCCTCGCCGGCGTCGCCGGTGGCGGCCGAGAGCTTCGCCAGCGCGCCGTCGAGGGCCTCGCGGTCGCCCGCCCCCGGGGTCTCGGCCAGGGTGCGCAGCCCCACCAGCAGCGCGACCGCCTCGTCGACGGCGAGGCGCAGCGGGCGGGCGATGGTGTCGGCGTTGCTGACGAAGACCTCGCCGCCCTCCCACTCGGCCTCGATCAGGTCGCCGGGGAGGCCGCCGGGCAGCCCGCAGAGGAACAGCAGCTGGAGGTCGGCGACCAGCTCGTCCTCGGTGAGACCGAAGTGCTCCGCCGCCTCCTGGACGGGCACGCCCTGGCGCTCGACCAGGTACGGGACCATCGACAGCAGCCGCGACAGGCGGTCGGTGGCGCTCTGCTGGCTGGCGGCGCGACGGACGGGCTGGTTCACGGCGTCTCCCCCGTCGCGGCGTGGGCGGCGGCCGTGCCGCGCAGCCGCGCCACGACGGCCTCGCGCAGGTCGTCCGGCGCCTCGACGACCGCGGCGACGCCCAGCGCGGCGACCTCCTCGGCGAGGTCGTCGACGTCGACGAAGGGGATCTCCAGGACCGTGAGGTCGGTGCTGGCGCCGGTGCGCCGGCGCAGGCTCAGGCCGGCCCCCTCGGCGAGGCGGACGGTGGCGGTGCGCGTGGCGCTGCGCGGGTCGGCGTTCTCGACCATCGCGCGGGCGTCGACGTCGGGCGGCGGCTGCACCGAGCCCGCGCGCCCCACCACCGTCGGCTGCCCCTCGATCCGGCTCAGCCGGAACACCCGCGGGGCGTCGCGGTCGCGGTCGTGGCCGACGAGGTACCAGCGGCCGTGCCACGACGTGATCCGCCACGGCTCGACGGTGCGCTGGGCGGGCTCGCCGCGTCCGCCGGTGCGGTAGGCGAACCGCACGGGCGCGCGGTCGCGGGTGGCCTCGTAGAGCCGGGCGAAGGCCGGTTCGGTGGTCTGCACCCGCGGCTCGACGCCGACGATCGAGGTGTCCGTCGCGACGCCCAGGGCCTTGAGCTTGACCATCGCGCGCGAGGCCGCCCCGGCGAGGGTCGCCTGCTGCCAGACCCGCGAGGCCAGGCCGAGCACCGCGAGCTCCGCGGGCGTGAACGAGATCTCCGGCATCACGTAGGCGTCGCGGTCGATCCGGTAGCCGTGCTCGTCGTCGAACCAGGCCGACCCGCTGCCGGTGAGGACGGGGACGCCGAGCTCGCGCAGGTCGTCCTTGTCGCGCTCGAACATCCGGTCGAAGGCGGCGTCGGTCGCGGCCTCCCCGTACTGGGGGACGGCGGCGCGGATCTGGTCCTTGGTCAGCCACTGCCGCGTGGCGAGCAGGGCGATGACGAGGTTCAGCAGGCGCTCGGTGCGGCGGGCGGACATCGTGCCCCAACCTATCGGGTTCCCGGGCTCCAGTAGCGTCGCGACGTGCACCCGACGACTCCCGGTCCCGACGCCGAGCCCGCCTCCGTGGTGCGCTGGCGGCGCGGCACCGTCACCGGGGTGCGGCGGACGTGGCCGGGCGCCTGCGAGCTCGACGTCGTCGTCACCGAGCCGGACGGCTCGCAGCGCCCCGCCCGTGCGCTGGCCTACCCGGCGCTGGTCGGGCTCCCCCGGGCCGGCGACGCCGTCCTGCTCAACACCTCCGCGCTCGACCGCTCCCTCGGGACGGGCGGCTACGCGCTCGTGGTGGCGGTGCCCGACCGGCTCCCCGCCGACCCGCCGGACGGACCCGGGCACCTGGTCAAGGCCCGCTACACCCCGCTGCAGGCGATGGTGCTCGGCGTCGACGAGCAGGAGTCCGACCAGCACGAGCTGCTGCGCGAGGCCGACGACCTCGGTGGGATGCCCGTGGTGGTGGCCGACCTGCACTCGGCGCTGCCGGCCGTGCTCGCCGGCGCCCGGGCCGACGGCGCCTCCCCCCGCGCGGTGTACGTGATGACCGACGGCGGCGCGCTCCCGGCGTGGTTCTCCCGCTCGGCCGCGACGCTGCGCGAGCAGGGCTGGCTGGCCGCCACGGTGAGCGTCGGCCAGGCGTTCGGCGGCGACCTCGAGGCGGTGACCCTGCACACGGGTCTGCTCGCCGCCCGGCACGTGCTCGGCGCCGACCTCGTCGTCGTCGCGCAGGGCCCGGGCAACCTGGGCACGGGCACCCGCTGGGGGTTCTCCGGCGTCGCGGCGGGCGACGCGGTCAACGCCGCGGCGGTGCTCGGCGGGCGGCCGGTGGCGAGCCTGCGCGTCTCCGGTGCCGATCCGCGCGGCCGGCACGCCGGGGTCTCCCACCACAGCCTCACGGCCTACGGGCGGGTGGCGCTCGCCCCGGCCGACGTCGTCGTGCCCGACCTCGCGGGTCACGTGGAGGACGGGCTGGCCGAGCAGGTGCAGCAGGAGTCGCTCCCCCTCGGCGCGCCGCAGGGCCGGCACCGGCTGGTGCCGGTGGCGTGCGACGGCCTCCTGGACGCGCTCCGCGGGTGCCCGGTGGGCCTGTCGACGATGGGCCGCGGCCTCGACGACGACGCCTCGCCGTTCCTCGCCGCGGCCGCCGCCGGCCGTCACGCTGTGTCACTCTGCGGCGGTTCCGCCGCGCGCTGACGCGGTGGCGACGCAGCGCGCGTCGGCGTCCTGTTCGACGAGCGGGGCGAGCCTGCGAGCGAGCCGAGGAGGAAGGACGCCGACCTCAGCGCGCAAGGAGCCGCCGCCAGAGAGCAGAGCTCAGCGGACTCCGACGAGGTCGACGACGAAGATCAGCGTCTCGCCCGGCTTGATCGCGCCGCCGGCGCCGCGGTCGCCGTAGCCCAGGTGGGCCGGGATGGTCAGCTTGCGGCGGCCGCCGACCTTCATGCCCGCGATGCCCTGGTCCCAGCCGGCGATGACCTGGCCGGCACCGAGGCGGAAGTCCAGGGCCTGGCCGCGGTTCCACGACGCGTCGAACTCCTCGCCGGTCGAGAACGCGACGCCGACGTAGTGGCACGACACGGTGCTGCCGCTGGTGGCCTCGGGACCGTCCCCGACGGAGACGTCCTCGACGACCAGGTCGGCCGGCGGCTCGCCGCCGGGGAACTCGATCTCGGGACGGGTCGGCTGGCTCACTGCGTTTCCTCCTGGGTGGGGGTGGCGGCGCGCTACTGCGCGTCGAGGATGTCGAAGACGAAGACCAGGGTGTCGGTGACGGGCTCGGACGCGCCCTCGCTGGCGACGTCCGCCGGGACCGTGAGCATCACCTGCGAGCCGACCGTCTTGGTCGACAGCCCGGCGATGATCGCCGGCATCACCTGGCCCTGGATGAGCGGGAGCGGGACGGCGGCGCCGTTGGCCCACGAGGACTCGATCACCTCGCCCGTCGCCCACTTCACCAGCGTGTACTGGACGGTGAGCGTCTGGTTCTCCGCCACCGGCTCGCCGGCGCCGACGATGAGGTCGGTGACCAGCAGCTTGATGGGCGGCGGACCGGCGGGCGGGGTGATGGTGGGGGCGCCGTCCTCGGCCAGGGTCACCGTCGGCAGCCCGGCGACCGGCGGGACCGCGGTACCGGCGGCGCGCTTCAGCACGTCGACGGCGTCGACGCACGTCGATGACGAACAGCAGGCTGTCGTCCTCCTCGATGCCGGCGTCGGGCTGGCCGCCGGCGGGGCCGTAGCCGTCGTCCGGGGTGATGCCGACGAGCACGCGCGAGCCGATCGTGACGCCCTCCAGCCCGGCGATGAAGCCGTCGATCAGCTGGCCCTGCTCGAGGACGAAGCTGGCCGGCTGGTCCGGGGTGTCGAACGAGGTGTCGAACTCCATGCCGTCGCGGCCGTTGACGCCGAGGTAGTTGAGGATCACCTTCTGGCCCAGCGCGACCGGGGCGCCCGTGCCCTCGACGAGCACCCGCCGCTCGGTCGTCGAGGCGCGGAACTCGCCGTCGTAGGAGACGGTCGGCTTCTCTCCCACCTCACCGGTCACCTCGACGTCCGCGACGTCGCTGGTGACGACGGTCGACGGCGACGGCTCGGGGTCCTCGGGGTCCGCGCACGCACCCAGCAGCACCGCCGGGAGCACGAGAGCGAGCAGCAGGCGGCGCGGGACGAGGCGTCCGAGGAGGGGGCGGGGCACCAGGAGACCCTAACCTCACCGGACGCTGAGGGCAGCGGCCCTGACCGGTGGAACCCCTGGACGCCCCCCCCGATGGGGCGAGCGCGACGGGTCACATCCCCGCGATGAGCCGTTCCACCCGCTCGTCGACGCTGCGGAAGGGGTCCTTGCACAGGACGGTGCGCTGGGCCTGGTCGTTGAGCTTGAGGTGCACCCAGTCGACGGTGAAGTCGCGGCGCTGCTCCTGCGCCCGGCGGACGAAGTCGCCGCGCAGCTTGGCGCGGGTGGTCTGCGGGGGCGTGCTGGTGGCGGCGAACACCTCGATGTCGGTGGTGACCCGCTCCACCAGACCGCGGGCGGCCATCAGGTTGTACAGGCCGCGCTTGCGCGAGATGTCGTGGTACGCGAGGTCGAGCCGGGCGATCCGGGGGCTCGACAGCGGCAGGTCGTGCTTGGCCCGGTAGCGCTCGATCATCGTGTGCTTGATCGCCCAGTCCAGCTCGCGGTCGACCAGCGAGAGGTCCTGCTCGGCCACCGCGCGCAGCCCGCGCTCCCACAGGTCGAGCACGCGCTTGGTCGTGGGCGTGTGCAGACCGCGGTCGTCGACGAAGGCCGCCGCCCGCTCGAGGTACTCGCGCTGGATGTCGAGCGCGCTGGCCTGGCGGCCGTTGGCCAGCCGCACCGTGGCCCGCCCGGTGAGGTCGTGGCTGATCTCGCGGATCGCCCGGATCGGGTTCTCCAGCGTGAGGTCGCGCACCGGCAGGCCGGCCTCGATCATCCGCAGCACGAGGTCGACCCCGCCGACCTTGAGCATCGTCGTGGTCTCGGACATGTTCGAGTCGCCGACGATCACGTGCAGCCGGCGGTAGCGCTCGGCGTCGGCGTGCGGCTCGTCGCGGGTGTTGATGATCGGCCGCGAGCGGGTCGTGGCGCTCGAGACGCCCTCCCAGATGTGGTCCGCCCGCTGGGAGAACGTGTACAGCGGGCCGCGCGGCGTCGACAGCACCTTGCCCGCGCCGACGAGCACCTGCCGGGTCACGAGGTACGGGATGAGCACGTCGGAGAGCCTGGAGAACTCCCCGCCGCGACCGACCAGGTAGTTCTCGTGGCAGCCGTAGGAGTTGCCGGCCGAGTCGGTGTTGTTCTTGAACAGGAACACCTCGCCCTCGACGCCCTCCTCGCGCAGCCGCCGCTCGGCGTCGACCACGAGGCCCTCGAGGATCCGCTCGCCAGCGCGGTCGTGGACGACCAGCTCGCGGACGTCGTCGCACTCCGGCGTCGCGTACTCCGGGTGCGACCCGACGTCGAGGTACAGCCGGGCGCCGTTGCGCAGGAACACGTTCGAGGAGCGGCCCCACGACACGACCTTGCGGAACAGGTAGCGGGCGACCTCGTCGGCCGACAGCTTGCGCTGGCCGTCGGCCACGCAGGTCACGCCGAACTCGGTCTCGATGCCGTAGATCCGCCGGTCCATGGGGCTCCCTCGTCGCGTGGCCCCAGCCTACGTCGGGGACCCGTGCCGGGGTGGTCGACCGGCCGGTCAGCGCACCGGGCGCCGCATGCTGCGGATGCCGGCCGGGACGTACCCGTGCCGCCGGTAGAGCGCGAGGTCGGCCGAGGACGCCGTCCCGGCGGCCAGCTCGAGCACGCTCGACCTCCGGGGTGCGCTCGGCCTCGGCGTGCACCGCCTCCAGCAGCGCGGAACCGAGCCCGCGCCCGCGCAGGTCGGGCGCGACGACCACGCGGTCGAGCCGCGCGACCGTCCCGCGCACCGCCAGCCGCACCGACCCGACCAGGCGGCCGCGGCGACCGTGCTCGCCGTCCTCGGTGGTGGTGGCGACGAGCAGGGTCGAGCCGGGGTCCGCGATCACGGCGGCGACGTCCTCCAGCTCGTCGCCCAGCGGCGCGACGAACGCGTCGCGGCGGCGCTGGGCCTCGCTCACGTACGCCGCACGCTGCAGGGTGAACAGCTCGCCGGCGTCGGCCGGCCTCGCGGGCCGGATGCGGACGTGCACCGAGGCGGCCACGGTCAGTCCTGCGCCGGGCCGGTGCCCTGCCCGGGAGGGGTGTCCTGCGCCTGGGTGGCGGTGCCGTGGTCCGGCGCCGGCTGGTGACCGGTGAGGGTCTCGTGGGTGCCGGGGCCGGGGTCGTCGGTGCTCGGCACGTCGTCGGTGGGGTCGTCCTCCCGCAGCAGCCGCTCGAGCAGCGCGCCCGCCACCCGCCGGAAGGCACGGCGGGGGCGCTGCCGGTCGAGCACCGCGACCTCGAGGTCCGGGGCGGTGAGCGTCCGGGACTCGCCGCCGGCGGGGTCGGTGCCGAGCGCGCGCACCGCGAGGCCGAGCACGTCGGCCAGCCGCATCTCCGGCTGCCAGGCGTCGCCGATGGCCCCGGCGACGGTGTCCGAGGCGCCGCCCATCACGACGAACCCGGTCTCCTCGTTGACCGACCCGTCGTAGGTGATGCGGTAGAGCTGGTCGTCGGCGGACTCGGCGGCGACCTGCGCCACCACCAGCTCGACCTCCAGCGGCTTGTTCTCGGTGGTGAACACCGACCCCAGGGTCTGGGCGTAGGCGTTCGCGAGGCCGCGTCCGGTGACGTCGGTGCGGTCGTAGGAGTACCCGCGCAGGTCGGCGTAGCGCACGCCCGCGACCCGCAGGTTCTCGTACTCGTTGTACTTGCCCACCGCGGCGAACGCGACGCGGTCGTAGATCTCGCTGATCTTGTGCAGGGCCCGGGACGGGTTCTCGGCGACGAACGCGATGCCGTGGTCGTACGGGAGCACCACGACGGGTCGCCCGCGGGCGATCCCCTTGCGCGCGTAGTCGGCCCGGTCCTTCATCACCTGCTCGGGCGAGACGTAGAACGGCATGTTCATCGCAGTTGCGCCCCCGATCCGCCCGGGTCGCCGACCCGACCGGCGACCACCGCCTCGACCACGCCCGCCAGCTCGTCCTCCGGCACCCGCCGGTAGCCGTCGACCGTGACCGTGGCCACCACCGGCCAGATCCGCCGGGTGAGGTCGGGACCGCCGGTCGCCGAGTCGTCGTCGGCGGCGTCGTAGAGCGCCTCGACCGCGACGCGCACGGCCTCGCCGGCGTCGTGCGTGGGCCGGTACAGCTTCTTCAGCGAGCCGCGGGCGAACAGCGAGCCGGAGCCCACCGAGTGGTGCCCGTGCTCCTCGTAGCGGCCGCCGGTGACGTCGTAGGAGAAGATCCGGCCGCGACCGGCGTCGAGGTCGTACCCGGCGAACAGGGGCACCACCGCCAGCCCCTGCATGGCCAGGCCCAGGTTGCCGCGGATCATCGTGGCCAGCCGGTTCGCCTTGCCGTCCAGGCTGAGCAGGACGCCCTCGATCTTCTCGTAGTGCTCGAGCTCCACCTGGAACAGGCGCACCATCTCGATGGCCAGCCCCGCGGCGCCGGCGATGCCGACGCAGGAGTACTCGTCGGCGGGGAAGACCTTCTCGATCTCGCGGTTCGCGATCAGGTTGCCCATCGTGGCGCGGCGGTCGCCCGCCATCACCACCCCGCCGGGGAAGGTCATCGCGACGATCGTCGTGGCGTGCGGCGCGAGCGGCACCTCACCCAGGGGCAGGGGACGGTGGCCCGGCAGCAGGTCGGGGTCGTGGGCGCGCAGGAACTCGGTGAACGAGGACGAACCGGTGGCCGTGTACGCCGACGGCAGGTGCCCGGAACGGTTCTCGCGGTCCGTCACTGGCCACCCTTCTGCACGAAGCCGCGCACGAACGACTCCGAGTTCGTCTCGAGCACGTCGTCGATCTCGTCGAGGAGGGAGTCGATGTCGTCGTTGTTGACCTGGGACGCGGGCGCGGTGGGGGGCGGCTCGGGCGCCTCGTCGGGCTCGTCGCCGTCACGCCGCTGCGGTCGTTGCTGCTCCTGGCCGGACATCGGACCTCCCGGTGGTGTCGTGGAACGAGTCTAGTCAGCGGCGCGTGAGCGCCTGCACGAGGTCCGCGGCGGTCTCGCAGCGGTCGAGCAGCGGGCCGACGTGCTCCTTCGTCCCGCGCAGCGGCTCGAGCATCGGGACCCGCTGCAGCGACGGGTGACCCGGCACGTCGAAGATCAGCGAGTCCCAGCTCGCGGCGGTGACCTCGGCGCCGAACCGGGCCAGGCACTGGCCGCGGAAGTACGCACGCGTGTCCTCGGGCGGCTCGGTGACCGCGACGCGCACGACCTCCGGGTCGACCAGCCGCTCGACCGAGCCGCGCTCCAGCAGCCGGTGGTACAGCCCGCGCTCGGGCCGCACGTCGCCGTACTGGAGGTCGATCGCCTCGATCCGGTGGTGGTCCCAGCCGGTGCCCTCGCGGTCCCGGAAGCCCTCCAGCAGACGGAGCTTCGCGACCCAGTCGAGCTCGCGCGCGCACAGCATCGGGTCGCGCGCGAGCCGGTCGAGCACGTCGCCCCAACGCTGCAGGACGTCGCGGGTCTGGGCGTCGGCGTCGTCGCCGTACCTGTCGTCGACGAACTCGCTGGCCGCCGCGTGGAAGCGCTGCTGCAGCTCGATCGCGGTGAGGCGGGTGCCGTCGCGCAGGGTCACCAGCGTCTTCAGCGTGGGGTCGTGGCTCACCGCGTGCAGCGTGCTCACCGGCTGCTGCACGGTGAGGTCGGGCAGCGTCCGCGCCTCGATCATCGCGAGCACCAGCGCGGTGGTGCCCATCTTCAGGTAGCCCGCCACCTCGCACAGGTTCGCGTCGCCGATGATCACGTGCAGCCGCCGGTGCTTGTCGGCGCTGGCGTGCGGCTCGTCGCGGGTGTTGACGATCGGGCGCTTGAGGGTGGTCTCCAGCCCGACCTCGACCTCGAAGAAGTCGGCGCGCTGGGACACCTGGAAGCCCGCGACGTCGCCCGCCTGGCCGAGGCCGACCCGGCCCGCACCGGTGACGACCTGGCGGCTCACGAAGAACGGGACCAGCCCGCGGACGATCTCCGGGAACGGCGTGGCCCGGTCCATCAGGTAGTTCTCGTGCGTCCCGTACGAGGCGCCCTTGTTGTCGGTGGTGTTCTTGTAGAGGTTCACCGGCAGCTGCCCCGGCACGTCGGCGAGCCGGCGGACGGCGGTGAGCATCACCAGCTCGCCGGCCTTGTCCCACCGCACGGCGTCGAGCGGGTTGGTCACCTCGGGGCTGGAGTACTCGGGGTGCGCGTGGTCGACGTACAGGCGGGCGCCGTTGGTGAGCACGACGTTCGCCAGCGTCGGGTCGTCGAGCTCGTCGGCGAGCTCGCCACCGGGGCTGTCGGTGAGCTGGCTCGGGTGCGCCTGCTGGCGACCGAGCTCCCACCCGCGTGCGTCGCGCAGCGGCTGCTCGTCCTCGTAGTCCCAGCGCGCGCGGCCGACCCGCGCCCCCAGCGGCGCGGCGTAGGCGTTGACGACCTGGCCCGACAGCAGCATCGGGTTGGCGGTGGGGTCACCCGCGGCCGAGACGCCGTACTCGGTCTCGATCCCCATCACCCGGCGCACGGTCATGCCGCGAGCCTACGGGCGCTCCTGCGAGTCCGGCCGCGCGAGGGCCGGGCGTCGGGTCAGGCCTTGGCGCACACCGAGCTGGTGGCGCCCACGTCGTCGGCGCCGAAGGCGGCCGCCTCCTTGAGGCCGGCCATCCACTGCTCCTTCGCCTCCGGCGAGGTGATGATCTCCTCCAGCGTGAGGTCCTCGTAGTCCACGATCGCCAGGCTGGCCACGCAGTCGGCCTGCCCCTGCGTGAGCCCACCCTGCTGCAGCTGGTGGCTGCTGAGGAACAGGATCGCGGTGAGGTCGAGCCCGAAGCCGACGCAGTCGCGGATCGCGTCGACGACCGTGTACCCGGTGGTGCGGTCGAGGACGGCCTGGGCGACCTGGTCGTCGGGGACGGCGCGCATCCGCGCGTCGAGGCAGTCCACGCCGTCGGGTGCCATCAGGGACGGCCCGATGGTGGTGATCACCTCGCTGTAGCGCGCGTCGATGAGGGCGCGGTCGACCACCTCGACGCCGCGGTAGTGGTCGACCTGCCACCCGTCGGCGCCCTCGCGGCCGCTGACGAGGTCGACCGTCATCGCGTACCCCGCGCTGTCACCGCCCTCGGGCAGCAGGCGGGCGGAGGCGCGCCTGCCGTCGACCTGCACGTCGGTGATCTCGGCCCCGGTGGCCGGCTCCGCGCTGGTGACCGCCTCGATGCACCCCTTCGGGCTGGTGTCGCCCGTGAGCTGCTCCAGGGCCCGCTCGGTGTACCAGGTGGTGCACTGCGCCGGGTCGTCGGAGGTGGCGAGCTCCTCGAGGAAGGCGACCACCTCGTCCTCGGGCGCCGCGGCGACGGGTGGTCGGCTCCGGGACCACGGGGCCAGCAGTGGTGCACGCGGCCAGCGCGAGGACGCCCACCAGCACCACCACGGACGTGCGCAGACGTGCTCCCACGTCGTTCCCCCTCGTTCGGATCCCCTGTGCCGCACAGCCTACGGCGGCGCGGGACGTCAGGCCGCCACGCCGTCCACAGCCTGCCTCAGAGGTACTGGCCGGTGTTCGAGACGGTGTCGATGGTGCGACCCGGCTCGGTGCCCTTCTTGCCCTGGATGATCGTGCGGATGTAGACGATCCGCTCGCCCTTCTTGCCCGAGATCCGCGCCCAGTCGTCGGGGTTGGTCGTGTTCGGCAGGTCCTCGTTCTCCTTGAACTCGTCGACGCACGCGGCGAGCAGGTGGTCGACCCGCAGGCCCTTCTGCTGCTGGGTGAGCCAGTCCTTGATCGCCATCTTCTTCGCGCGGTCGACGATGTTCTGGATCATCGCGCCGGAGTTGAAGTCCTTGAAGTACAGGATCTCCTTGTCGCCGCCGGCGTAGGTGACCTCGAGGAACTGGTTCTCCTCGGTCTCGGCGTACATCCGCTCGACCGTGGCCTGGATCATGGCCTCGACCGTGGCCTCGGCGGTGCCGCCGTTCTCGGCGACGTCGTCGGCGTGCAGCGGCAGGTCGGTCGTCAGGTACTTGGTGAAGATGTCGCGGGCGGCCTCGGCGTCGGGACGGTGGATCTTCACCTTCACGTCGAGCCGACCCGGGCGCAGGATCGCCGGGTCGATCATGTCCTCGCGGTTCGAGGCGCCGATGACGATGACGTTGTCGAGCCGCTCCACGCCGTCGATCTCGGCCAGCAGCTGCGGCACGATCGTGGTCTCGACGTCGGACGACACCCCGGACCCGCGGGTCCGGAACAGCGACTCCATCTCGTCGAAGAAGACGACGACCGGCGTTCCCTCGGAAGCCTTCTCGCGGGCGCGGGCGAAGATCAGCCGGATGTGCCGCTCGGTCTCGCCGACGTACTTGTTGAGCAGCTCGGGGCCCTTGATGTTGAGGAAGTAGGCGTTGACCTCGCTCTGCGCCCGTCCGCGCTGCCGACTGGGTCGGCGAGCGAGTGCGCGACCGCCTTGGCGATCAGCGTCTTGCCGCAGCCGGGCGGGCCGTAGAGCAGGATGCCCTTCGGCGCCTTGAGGCCGTGCTCGCGGTAGAGGTCGGGGTGCGCGAACGGCAGCTCGACGGCGTCGCGGATCTGCTCGATCTGGCTGGCCAGCCCGCCGATGTCGGCGTAGTCGATGTCCGGCACCTCTTCGAGGACGAGCTCCTCGACCTCGGCCTTGGGGATCTTCTCGTAGACGTAGCCGGACCGCGGCTCGAGGGTGAGGGCGTCGCCCACCCGCAGCTTCTGGTCGCGCAGCGACCCCGCGAGCTTGACCACGCGCTCCTCGTCGGCCCGCGCCAGCACGAGGGCGCGGTCGTCGCCGAGCAGCTCCTTGACCGTCACCAGCTCGCCGGTGCGCTCGTAGCCCACGGCGGTGACCACGTTGAGCGCCTCGTTGAGCATGACCTCCTGGCCGGCGCCCAGCTGCTCGCGGTCGACCGTCGGGCTCATCGCCACCCGCAGCTTGCGGCCGGACTGCACGACGTCGACGGTGCCGTCGGCGTGCGCCTCGATGAAGGTCGCGTAGCCGTTCGGGGGCTGAGCCAGCCGGTCGACCTCGCTGCGCAGGGTCACCAGCTGCTCGCGGGCGTCGCCGAGGGTGCGCTGCAGCCGCTCGTTGCGGTTCAGCAGGTCGTCGGCCTGCCGCTGCAGGAGGGCGACCCGGTCCTCCAGCGCGCGGACGCGTCCCGGCTGCTCGGTGACGCGCCGGCGCAGGGAGGCGATCTCCGAGCGCAGCAGCTCGACCTCGCGGTGCGTGGCCGCGTCCCGGTCCTGGCCGGGCCGTTCTGCTCCGTGCTCGCCCATGGCGACCTCCCCGGGATCGGTGGTCGGCCCAACCTAACCCGGCGGCTCCTGGCCGGCCGGGTGGACCCGCCCGGTCGTGTCCGATCCGGTACCCGGACGGCCCACGTCGCGGCGGACGCGGCGGACCTTCTTGTCCGAGACGGCCCGCTCGCCGAGGTCCTCGGCCGACCACTCGGTCGCGCCCCAGTGGTCGTCCGGCAGCTCGCTGCCCTTGGCCGGACGGCGCCGGCGGGCCGGTGCGGTGAGGTCGCCGGCCATCCGCCGGGTCGTGAGCAGGAACCCGGTGTGACCCACCATCCGGTGCTGCGGGCGGACGGCCAGGCCCTCGAGGTGCCACCCGCGCACCATCGACTCCCACGCGGACGGCTCGGTCCAGCCGCCGTGGGTCCGGATCTCCTCGGCCAGCCGCGACAGCTGGGTGGCCGTGGCCACGTAGCCGATCAGGACGCCGCCGGGGACCAGCGCGCCGGCGACGGCGTCGAGGCACTCCCACGGCGCGAGCATGTCGAGCACGACGCGGTCGACGCTGCCGGGCTCCTCGGCGCCGGGCAGCACCTCGGCCAGGTCGCCGACGGTGACGCGCCAGGCCGGGTGCGGACCGCCGAAGAAGGTCTCGACGTTGCCCCGCGCGATGTCGGCGAAGTCCTCCCGCCGCTCCACCGAGTGCAGGTACCCCGCGTCGCCCACCGCCCGCAGCAACGACATCGACAGCGCGCCGGAACCGACCCCGGCCTCGACGACGCGCGCGCCGGGGAACACGTCGGCCATCGCGACCACCTGGCCCGCGTCCTTGGGGTAGACGACGGCGGCGCCGCGCGGCATCGACAGCACGTAGTCGCTCAGCAGCGGGCGCAGCACGAGGTACTCGATGCCGCCGCTGTTGGTGACGACGCTGCCCTCGGGCCCGCCGATGAGCTCGTCGTGGGCGAACATCCCCCGGTGGGTGTGGAACTCGGCGCCCGGGGTCAGCGTGATCGTGTGCAGGCGTCCCTTGGGGTCGGTGAGCTGCACCCGCTCCCCCACCCGCAACGGTCCGCGCCGCGTGGCCGCACCGGTGGGTCCGGCCGACGCGTCGCCGCCGGCCGGCGCGTCGCGGTCGGGCTGGTCCGTGGGGTCGGTCGGCACGGCCGGGAGACTACGCGGATCCGGGCGGTGCGCTGCGCACCGGGCGGGTGCCGGCGCCGAGCAGGTGCGCGACCACCTCGCCCACCGGGACGAGCCCGACGACCCGGCCGCCGTCGAGCACCACGGCGTCGCCGTCGTCGGCCTGCTGGAGCGCGGTGATCAGGGCGTCGCCGGTGAGGCCGGCGTCGAGGACGGCCTGCGGGTCGTGCCGGCGCGCGACCTGCTCCACCCGCACCTCGTGCCGTCGCTCGACCGGCACGGCCTGCACGGCCTGCGGGTCGAGCACGCCCTCCACCGCGCCCGTCTCGTCGACCAGCACCACGGCGACCTGACGGCCCTGCTGCGGGCGCAGCACGTCGGCGAGGGCGGCCAGCGAGGTGCCGCGCGGCACCGGGACGGCCGGGCGCATCAGGGCCCCGACGTGGAGCCGTTCGGCGCGCGACCTGATCCGGGCGCCCCGGATCGCCTGGCCGGCGGCCGACCAGAGCATCGCCCCGATCAGCGCGGCCCAGACCACGGTGAAGACCCGCGGCGGACGGCCGTCCAGGAGCGGCAGCAGCGCGTAGGCGACCGCGGCGACCGCGACCACCCGCCCGGCCCAGCCCGCGACGAGCGTGCCGGTGCTGCGGCTGCCGGTGATCCGCCAGACCAGCGCCTCGAGCACCCGCCCGCCGTCGAGCGGCAGGCCGGGCAGGAGGTTGAACACGGCGAGGAACAGGTTGGTGACGGTGAAGGCCAGCAGCAGGCGACCTGCCACCGCCCCGCCGTCGACCGCGCCGGCGAGCACCCAGGCGACCGCGGCGAGCACGCCGTTGGCGAGCGGCCCGACGACCGCGACGAGCACCGAGCGGCCCGCGGACGCCGCCTCGGACTCGAACTGGGTGTGACCGCCCCAGAAGGTGATGACGATGTGGGTGGGCGGCAGCCCCACCGCCCGGGCGGCGACCGCGTGCGCGGCCTCGTGCACCAGCACGGCGAGGAACAGCGCCCCCGCGTAGCCGAGGGCGATCAGGTAGCCGACCGCGCCGAGCACGGGGGCGAGCTGCTGGCCGAAGAGCACCGTCACCAGGGCGGCGATGAGCAGCCAGCTCTGGGAGACCAGGACCGGGACGCCGGCGACCTGGCCGACCTTCCACCCCGGCGCCGTCTGGGCGGCCATCAGCACCTCCGTCGTCTCGACCAGCCTACGGACCGGGTCCGCGCCGCGCGGCGTCAGAACGAGAACGACGCGGTCGTCGTCCAGGTTCTGACAGGTGCTGATGTCGGTCAGCGGCCCGTCTGGTCGACGAGCGCGCCGGTCGTCGTGGGATCGAACGAGGCGGCAGCGGGCCGGATCCTCCCGTCGCGGACGTCCTCGGCGAAGTGGCAGGCCACGGTGTGGCCGGGAGTCAGCTCGCGCAGCTGCGGGACCTCGTCGTGGCACCGGGTCTCCTGGCGGAACGGGCACCGGGTGTGGAACCGGCACCCGCTCGGCGGGTTCGCGGGGCTGGGCAGGTCGCCGGCCAGCAGGATCCGCTCGCGGCGGTCCTCGACCTCCGGGTCGGGGACGGGGATCGCCGACATCAGCGAGATCGTGTACGGGTGCAGCGGCTGGTCGTAGAGGTCGTCGCTCGGCGCCTCCTCGACCAGCAGGCCGAGGTACATCACGCCGATCGTGTCGCTGATGTGCCGCACCACGGCGAGGTCGTGGGCGATCACGAGGTAGGTGAGGTCGAGGGTGTCCTGCAGCTCCTCGAGCAGGTTGATCACCTGCGCCTGCACCGAGACGTCGAGGGCGCTGACCGGCTCGTCGGCGATCACGAGCCGCGGGTTGAGGACCATCGCCCGCGCGATGCCGATGCGCTGGCGCTGGCCGCCGGAGAACTCGTGCGGGTACTTCGCGGCGGCCGAGGCCGGCAGACCCACGACCTCGAGCATCTCCAGCACCCGCTCGCGCCACCGCGCCTTCGGCACGGCGTCCTCGGCGTCGGAGTGCGCCCGCAGCGGCTCGGTGAGCAGGCTCTCCACGCTCTGGCGCGGGTCGAGGCTGGCCATCGGGTCCTGGAACACCATCTGCATCTGACGCCGGGCGCGCCGCAGGCCCTCCCCCTTGAGCGAGGCGAGGTCGGTGCCGTCGAGCAGCACCTGACCGCCCGTGGGCTGCTCCAGCCGCAGGATGCCGCGCCCGAGCGTCGACTTGCCGCACCCCGACTCGCCGACCAGCCCGTAGGTCTCTCCTCGCCGCACCTGCAGCGAGACGCCGTCGACGGCGCGCACGTGGCCGACGGTGCGGTCGAACACCAGGCCCTTGCGGATCGGGAAGTGCACCTGGAGGTCGCGGACGTCGAGCAGCACGTCGGCACGAGAACCCTTGCGCTCGGGGCGGTTCTCCCCCGTCACGTCCGTCTCCGGGTCGTTCTCGGCGGTCGGTGGCCTTGTCCAGCGACGCGTTCACCGCGGCTCCTCGGTCGTCGTGGCGTCACCGTCGACGGTCGTCCCGCCGCCCACCGGGGCGGGGTTCGCGCAGCGCACGTGGTGCTGCGGGCGCTCGGGGTCGGGCAGCAGGGCGAGGTCGGGCGAGCTGCAGGCGGCCACCTCGTGCGGGCAGCGGGGCGCGAAGGCGCACTTGACCGACCACGCCACGGTGTCGCGCGGCGTGCCCGGGATCGGACGCAGCTTCTCGCCGCGCGGCGAGTCCAACCGCGGGATCGAGGCCAGCAGGCCCTCCGTGTAGCGGTGCCGTGGCACGCCGAACAGCTCTGTGCGCGAGGCGGTCTCGACGATACGGCCCGAGTACATGACGTTGACCTGGTCGCACAGCCCCGCCACGACGCCGAGGTCGTGGGTGATCATGATCATCGCCGTCCCGGTCTCGGTGACCAGCTGCTTCAGCAGCTCGAGCACCTGCGCCTGGATCGTGACGTCGAGCGCCGTGGTGGGCTCGTCGGCGATCAGCAGCCGGGGCTTGCACGCCAGCGCGATCGCGATCATCGCGCGCTGCCGCATGCCGCCGGAGAGCTGGTGCGGGTACTCGCCGAGACGGCGCCGGGGGTCGGGGATGCCGACCCGGCGCAGCAGGTCCTCCGCCTCGTCGCGGGCGGCGCCGCGGTCGAGGTCGGTGTGCGCGCGCAGCACCTCGGTGACCTGCAGGCCCACCGGGACCACCGGGTTGAGCGAGGTCATCGGGTCCTGGAACACCATCGCCATGTCGCGACCGCGCATCCGCGCCAGCTCGCGGTCGCCCGCCGTGAGCAGGTCGCGGCCGCCGAACCGCACCTGGCCGTCGACGGCCACGCCCGCGCTTGGGCAGCAGCCCCATCACGGCCAGCGACGTCACCGACTTGCCGCTGCCGGACTCCCCCACCAGGCCCACGACCTGACCGGGCGAGACCGTGAACGAGACGCCGTCGACGGCGCGCACGTCGCGGCGTCCGCGCCGGGTGAACCGGACCGAGAGGTCGTCGACCTCCAGCAGGGGCCGGCCGCGGCCCGCCGTCACGACCCGCGCCGTCGCGGCCGGTGTCGAGCTCGGTGGCGTCGGTGCTCGCGGTGCTCACGCCGCTCACCTCCGGAACTTGGGGTCGAGGGCCTCGCGCAGCGACTCACCGAGCAGGGTGAAGCCGAGCGCGGTGACGGCGATGCAGACGCCGGGCCACAGGGCCAGCTGCGGATCGGTCTCGAGCCGGCTCTGCGCCTTGACCAGCATCCGGCCCCACTCCGCGACGGTCGGGTCGGGAGCGCCGAGACCGAGGTAGGACAGCGCCGCGACCTCGATGATGGCGGTGGCGAGCACGAGCGTGGCCTGCACGATCACCGGCCCGAGCGAGTTGGGCAGCATGTGGCTCATCACCACCGTGCGACGGCGCAGGCCCAGCGAGATCGACGCGAGCACGTAGTCGGCGTGGCGCTGCGCCAGCAGCGAACCGCGCAGCAGCCGGGCGAAGATCGGCACCTGCACCACCGCGATCGCGATCATCAGCGGCAGCCCCAGCACCCACGCGCCGAACCGCGGCTCCAGCCGGCTCATGTGCGGGCTCATCAGGGCGGCGACGCTCACCGCCATCAAGCAGGGACGGGATCGACAGCAGGATGTCGACGCCGCGCATCAGGATCGTGTCGACCCAGCGGCCGAACGCGCCGGACGCGAGCCCGAGCAGGGTGCCGAAGAACAGCCCGATGGCGGTGGAGACGACGCCGATGACCAGGCTCTGCCGGGCGCCGTGGACGAGCTGGGTGAACAGGTCCGACCCGAACGAGTCGAGGCCGAGCAGGTGCTCGTCGGACGGACCGGGCACGCTGCTCGGCGTGACCTGGTTCCCCCACTGGGCCCCGGCGGGCTCGTACGGCGCGATCGCGTCGGCGAAGACCGCGACCAGGACGAACGCCAGCACGATCAGCGCGCCGACGATGGCCACCGGGTTGCGCACGAGCCGTTGCATCGCGCCCCTGAGCAGGCTGGTGCCGCGCTCGTCCTCGCCACCGGCGGCGGGCAGCTCGCCCAGGGCGGTCCCCGCGCCCTCCGGCCCCTCCCGCAGATCCGATCATGCTCATGACACACGCACCCTTGGGTCGATGATCCCGTAGCTGATGTCGACCACCAGGTTCACCAACGCGTAGACGAGCGCGATGAACAGGATGAAGCCCTGGAGGACAGCGAAGTCCAGCGAGCTGATCGCCTGGAACAGGTACTCGCCGATGCCGTTGAACGCGAACACCGTCTCGGTGAGCACGGCGCCGGACAGCAGCAGACCCGGTCTGCAACCCGATGGTGGTGACCACCGGGAGGAGCGCGTTGCGGAGCACGTGGCGGCGCGAGATCAGGCCGCGCGCGAGGCCCTTGGCCCGCGCGGTGCGCACGTAGTCCTCGCCGAGCACCTCGAGCACCGAGGCGCGGGTGATCCGGACGATGATGGCGAGCGGGATCGTCCCGAGGGCCGCCGCGGGCAGCACGAGGTGCAGGAGCGCGTCCCACGCGGCGTCCCACTCCCGGGTGATCACCCCGTCGAGGACGTAGAAGTTCGTGATGTGGGTGGCGTCGATGCGGCTGTCCTGCCGCCCGGCCGTCGGCAGGAACGCCAGGTCGGCCAGGTTGAGCGGTCCGAGCTGCACGTCGAGCCCGACGGCGAACACGAGCTTGAGCAGGTAAGCCAGGAAGAACACCGGCACGACGACGCCCAGCAGGGAGCCGCTGACGGTGAGCGCGTCGACCGGGCCGCCGTGCCGCCGCGCGGCGAGGTACCCGAGCGGGACCCCGAGGACGACGGCGAACAGCAGGGCGGCGATGGAGAGCTCGATCGTGGCGGGGAACCGCTCGAGGAAGGTCTGCAGCACCGGTTGGCCGGTGCGCGAGGAGCTGCCGAGGTCGCCCTGCAGCAGGGCGGTCACGTACTTGAGGTACTGCTCGTGCAGCGGCCGGTCGAAGCCGTACAGCCGGTTGACCGTCGCGATCGACTGGTCGGTCGCGCGCTCTCCCAGCAGCGCGCGGGCGGGCTCGCCCGGCAGGGCGTGCACCCACAGCAGCAGCAGGACCGTGAGGCCGAGCAGCACGGGCACCAGCAGCAGCAGCCGGCGCAGGATGAATCTCAGCACGGGTCAGCTCCCTCTCGGGGGCGGGCTCCGCCGGAGGCAGGCGGAGGGGCCGGTCAGGGGTGCGGGGTGCCCCGGCCGCAGCCGGGGCACCCCGTCGTCACCTGATGGGCAGGACTCGACAGAAGTCGCGACGAGGAGGTCAGCCGTCGCTGACCGTGACCTCGTTCCAGACCTCGTCCTGCACCGGGCTCGCCGAGTAGCCCTCGACGCCGGCGGCGAACGCCAGCGACGGGACCGGGCTGGCGATCGGGATCCCCGGCAGGAACTCCATCACCTGCTCGTTGATGGCCTCGTACTTCGGGGTCTGCTCGTCGAGCGTCGGGAGGCCGCGGGCCTCGTCGAGCGCCGAGAACAGCTCCGGGTTGTCGAAGCCCCACTCGTTGCTGGCCTTGCCGAAGAACACACCGAGGAAGTTGTCGGTGTCGTTGTAGTCGCCGGTCCAGCCGAGCAGGTGGATGCCGTGGGCCTCGCTGCCCTGGATCTTGTCCAGGTACTCCGGGTTCCACTTGTCGGCGGTCGGGGTGACGACCAGGCCGACGGCCTCGAGCTGGGCCTTGATGGCCACGTAGGTGTCCTCAGGGCTCGGCATGTACGGACGCGAGACGCCGGTCGGGTAGTTGAACTCGATCGTCGCGCCCTCGGCGCCGGCCTCGGCCAGCAGCTGCTTGGCCTTCTCCGGGTCGTAGTCGTAGGTGGTCACGTCAGGGTTGAAGCCGTTGACGGTCTCCGGGATGAACTGCGTCGCAGGCGTGGTGCCCTCGGGCAGCGACTGGGAGATCACGGCCTCCTTGTCGATCGCGTGCGCGATCGCCTGGCGGACCTTGACGTCGTTGAGCGGCGCGGCCTTCTGGTTCATCCCGAGGTACAGGATGTTGAACGCCGGTCGGTTGACGATCTGGAAGCCGTCGGCCTCGAGGCCCTGGACGTCACCGGGGGCGACCAGGTCGTAGCCGTCGATCTCGCCCGCCTTGAGCGCCTGCACGCGCGCCTGGGCGTCGGAGATGGTCTGGATGATGACCTCGTCGAGCTGGGCCTTGGTGCCCCAGTAGTCGTCGTTGCGCTTCAGGGTGACCTTCTGGCCGCGGTCCCACGAGTCGAACACGAACGGACCGGTGCCCGTCGGGTGCTCGGTGGCGTAGGCGGAGAAGCGCGGGTCGTCCTCGGTGCCCTCGACGTTGTCGGCGTCGAACTCCTCCATGGCGGAGGGGCTCTGCATCGAGAACGCCGGCAGCGACAGCGCCTGCACGAACGCGGCGAACGGCTTGGTCAGCGTGACGGTGGCCTCGGTGTCCGAGCCCGCCTCGCAGCCGCCGTAGATGCCGCCCTGCAGCGCGGCGTCCTCGGACTCCTTGAAGCCCTTGAACAGCGACTGGTAGTAGTACGAGAGGTTCTGCGACTGCAGCAGACCCGTCCAGTTGTACCAGCGGTCGAAGTTCGCGCAGACGGCGTCGGCGTTGAAGTCGGTGCCGTCGTGGAACGTGACGCCCTCCTCCAGCGCGAACGTGTAGCTCAGGCCGTCCTCGCTCTGCTCCCAGCTCTTCGCGAGCAGCGGTGCGGGGTCGGCGGTGCCGGGCTTGGTGCCGACGAGGCCCTCGAACATCTGACGGGCGACGCGGAACGTCTCGCCGTCGCTCGCGAACGCAGGGTCGAGCATGCCGGGGTCGGACGAGGCGGCGAAGACGAACGTCCCGCCGGCGGCCTGCTCCTCACCCCCGGTGGACTCTTCACCGCCGCTGCGCTCGCTGTCGGCGCAGGCGGAGAGCGCGAGCGCGGCCACCCCCACGACGGCGAGTGCCCGGGCCGTACGGCCCCGGGCTCCGGTGCTGCGAAGTCGCATCCTTCACTCCATCAGGCGGGGCGGGCCGTGGTGCGGCCCGCCGGACGTCGCACGCCCGGTGCGGGCGGCGGACCTGACCATAGTCTGAGACGACAGCGCTGCGAACCGGCGTGCGAGTCACATCGGTGTCACGGTTCGGTCACAGCGCGTGGTCGTCACCGCACCCGTCCGCAGCAACGGCCCGATCCGTCCCGGACGGCCTGCGGCAGCACGGATCAGGGGGCCGGTGGCGCCAGGTCGGACGCGCGCAGGCCGTCGAGCGAGGCCAGGACGCGTCGCCCGGGCGCGGTGCCGACGGGCACCACGTGCGGGACGGCGATGGTGGCCAGACCGGCCGCCTCGGCCGAGGCAAGGCCGGTCGGCGAGTCCTCGATCGCGACCGCCCGCGACGGCTCGACACCCAGCAGCGACAGCCGGGCCATGGCGGTGAGGTAGGGCTCGGGGTGGGGCTTGCCGTGCTCGACCTGGTCGCCCGTCACCACGGCGGCGAACAGGCCGTCCGGGAGGTGCGCGAGCAGCGCGTCGGCGAGCGGCACCCACGACATCGTCACCATCGCCTGCGGCACCCCGAGGTCCGCGAGCTCGTCGAGCAGCCGCACGACCCCCGGTCGCCACGGCGGCGCCGAGCGCACCTGCGCGACCACGTGCGACATCAGCCGGTCGACGATCGCGTCGAGGCCGAGGTCGACGCCGCCCTCGTCGCGGATCACCTCGGCGGAGACCAGCAGCGGGTTGCCGACGAGCGAGTGCGCCTGCGCGTCGCTCCAGCGGCCGCCGTGCTCGGCGACCAGCGCGTACTCGGCCTCGATCCAGTACGGCTCGGTGTCCACGAGGGTGCCGTCCATGTCCCACAGGACGGCGGACGGCAGCGGGTCGCTGTCCGGGCCGGGCATGACGCCAACCTACGCGGGCGCCGCAGCGGCCGTCCCCGCACGGTCCGAGGGATGGGCGGCGGCCGGGCCCGGAGGCGGACGCCCGCCATACTGGAGGGACCGTCCGCGGCCACCGTCCGGGCGGTCCCGCCCCGGAGGACGACCCGCGTGCCCGTGACGCCCGACCTGCGACCCGACGCCACCGAGCGGCTCGCTGCCGCCATGCGCGAGCGCGTCCTGGTGATCGACGGCGCGATGGGCACCATGATCCAGCGGCACGCGCCGAGCGAGGCCGACTACCGCGGCGAGCGGTTCGCCGACTGGCCGAGCGACCTGCGCGGCAACAACGAGCTCCTCACCCTGACCCGGCCGGACATCATCGGCGGCATCCACCGCGAGTACCTCGAGGCCGGCGCCGACCTGGTCGAGACGAACACCTTCAACGCGCAGGCGATCTCGCTGGCCGACTACGACATGCAGGAGCTGGCGTACGAGCTCAACCTGGCGGCGGCACGGCTCGCGCGCGAGGCCTGCGACGAGATGACGGCCAGGACTCCCGACCGCCCGCGCTACGTCGTCGGCACCCTCGGGCCGTGCAACCGCACGGCGTCGATCTCCCCCGACGTCAACGACCCCGCCGCGCGCAACGTGACCTTCGACGAGCTCGTCGCGGCCTACCTCGACCAGGCCGACGGCCTGGTCGACGGCGGGTCGGACGTGCTGATGGTCGAGACCGTCTTCGACACCCTCAACGCCAAGGCGGCGGTGTTCGCCCTGGAGACGCTGTTCGAGCAGCGTGGGCCGGCGGTGGCCGGTGATGATCTCGGGCACCATCACCGACGCCTCGGGGCGCACGCTCTCGGGCCAGGTCACGGAGGCGTTCTGGAACTCGGTGCGGCACGCCCGCCCGCTGACGATCGGGCTGAACTGCGCCCTCGGCGCCGCCGAGCTGCGCCCCTACCTGGCGGAGCTGTCGCGGATCGCCGGCTGCTTCGTCTCGAGCCACCCGAACGCGGGGCTGCCCAACCCGTTCGGCGAGTACGACGAGACGCCCGACCAGACCGCCTCGTACCTGCGGGAGTTCGTGGAGTCGGGACTCACGAACGTGGTGGGCGGCTGCTGCGGCACCACGCCCGAGCACATCGCCGCGATCGCCGCGGCTGCCGAGGGCCTGGCGCCCCGGGTGCTGCCCGAGATCCCTCCGGCCTGCCGCCTCTCGGGGCTCGAGCCGCTGACCATCGACCCGTCGTCGTTGTTCGTCAACGTCGGTGAGCGGACGAACATCACCGGCAGCGCGCGGTTCCGCAACCTGATCAAGGCCGAGGACTACGGGACGGCGCTCGACGTCGCCCGCCAGCAGGTGGAGTCCGGCGCGCAGGTCATCGACGTCAACATGGACGAGGGGATGATCGACGGCGTCGCCGCGATGGACCGCTTCGTCAAGCTGGTCGCGAGCGAGCCCGACATCTGCCGCGTCCCGATCATGGTCGACTCCTCCAAGTGGGAGGTGATCGAGGCCGGGCTCAAGTGCGTGCAGGGCAAGCCGGTCGTGAACTCGATCTCCATGAAGGAGGGCGAGGACCGGTTCCGCGAGCAGGCGGCGCTGTGCCGCAAGTACGGCGCCGCCGTGGTGGTGATGGCCTTCGACGAGGACGGCCAGGCCGACGACCTGCAGCGCCGCAAGGAGATCTGCGCCCGCGCCTACCGGATCCTCACCGAGGAGATCGGGTTCCCGGCCGAGGACATCATCTTCGACCCCAACGTCTTCGCCGTGGCGACGGGCATCGAGGAGCACGCGAACTACGGCGTCGACTTCATCGAGGCCACCCGGTGGATCAAGGAGAACCTGCCGGGCGCGCTGGTGTCGGGCGGCGTCTCGAACGTCTCGTTCTCGTTCCGCGGCAACAACCCCGTCCGCGAGGCGATCCACTCGGTGTTCCTGTTCCACGCCGTCCGGGCGGGCATGGACATGGGCATCGTCAACGCCGGTGCGCTCGTCGTCTACGACGAGATCGACCCCGGGCTGCGCGAGCGCATCGAGGACGTCGTCCTCAACCGCCGCCCCGACGCCACCGAGCGGCTGGTCGAGGTCGCCGCCGACTTCGCGGGCACCGGCGAGCAGCAGGAGGTCGTCGCCCAGGAGTGGCGGTCGATGCCGGTCGAGGAGCGGATCACCCACGCGCTGGTGAAGGGTCTCGACGAGTTCGTCGAGGCCGACACCGAGGAGCTGCGGCTGGTCATCGCCGAGCGCGGCGGACGGCCGATCGAGGTGATCGAGGGTCCGCTGATGGCCGGCATGAACGTCGTCGGCGACCTGTTCGGCGCCGGCAAGATGTTCCTGCCCCAGGTGGTGAAGTCGGCCCGGGTGATGAAGAAGGCCGTCGCGCACCTGATCCCGTTCATCGAGGCGGAGAAGGACCCGGCGGCCGCGGTGCGCTCGCACGGCAAGATCGTGATGGCGACGGTCAAGGGCGACGTGCACGACATCGGCAAGAACATCGTCGGCGTCGTGCTGCAGTGCAACAACTACGAGGTCATCGACCTCGGTGTGATGGTGCCGACGCAGAAGATCCTCGACACCGCCAAGGCCGAGGGCGCCGACATCATCGGCCTGTCCGGGCTCATCACACCGTCCCTCGACGAGATGGTCGGCTTCGCCGCCGAGATGGAGCGGCAGGGCTTCGACCTCCCGCTGCTCGTGGGTGGCGCGACGACGTCGAAGGCGCACACCGCGGTGAAGGTGGTGCCGCAGTACCACGGCCCGGTGATCTGGGTGAAGGACGCCTCGCGCTCGGTGCCGGTGGCGGCGGCGCTGCTGTCCGACACCCAGCGTCCGGGCCTGCTCGCCGAGGTGACGGCCGACTACGACGCCCTGCGCGAGCGGCACGCGGCCAAGCAGGGCCAGCGCGCCACCGTGACGGTCGAGGAGGCGAGGGCGAACCGGAGCCCCGTCGACTGGACCGAGCACCGGCCGCGGCGACCGCGGATGCTGGTGCAGCAGGACCACGACGTGCACCAGGACCCGTCGTACACCCAGCGGCGCACGGCGCTGATGCACCCGGTGCGGGTGTTCCGCGACTACCCGGTCGAGGAGCTGCGCCGCTACGTCGACTGGCAGCCGTTCTTCAACGCGTGGGAGATGAAGGGCCGCTTCCCCGACATCCTCAACAACCCGGCGTCGGGCGAGACGGCCCGACGGCTGTGGGACGACGGCCAGCGGATGCTCGACACCATCGTGCGGGAGCGGTGGCTCAGCCCGGCCGGCGTGATCGGGTTCTTCCCGGCCAACGCGGTCGGCGACGACGTGCACGTCTTCGGTGACGAGCGCCGCACCGAGCCGGTCGCGGTGCTCCACCACCTGCGCCAGCAGGGCCGGCACCGCGAGGGCGTGCCGAACCGGAGCCTGTCCGACTTCGTCGCACCGCGGGAGACCGGCGTGGCCGACTGGGTGGGCGGCTTCGCCGTCACCGCCGGCCTCGGCACGTCCGACCGGGTGGCGGCGTTCAAGGCCGACCTCGACGACTACTCGGCGATCCTGCTGGAGTCGCTCGCCGACCGGCTGGCCGAGGCGTTCGCGGAGCGGATGCACGAGCGGGTCCGCCGCCAGCACTGGGGCTACGACCCGGACGAGCGGATGGACAACGCCGCGCTCATCAAGGAGAGCTACAACGGCATCCGGCCGGCTCCCGGCTACCCGGCCTGCCCCGACCACACCGAGAAGCAGACCCTGTGGCAGCTGCTCGACGTGGAGGCGAACACCGGCATCACCCTCACCGAGAGCATGGCGATGTGGCCGGGCGCCGCGGTGAGCGGCTGGTACTTCTCGCACCCGCAGTCGCAGTACTTCGTGGTCGGGCGGATCGGGCGCGACCAGGTGGAGGACTACGCCGCCCGCAAGGGCTGGACCGTCGAGGAGGCGGAGCGCTGGCTCTCCCCCAACCTCGGCTACTGACCGGCCGGCGACGACGTGCCCGTGGCGCCCCCGCGGACGCCTCCGCCGCACGTAGGGTGGTGCGGGTGAACGCCGACCACCGCCGGAGCGCCCGGTGAGCGCCCCCGAGCTGCGCCGGCCCGTCGTGCTGGCCGCCTTCGAGGGCTGGAACGACGCCGCCGAGGCCGCGAGCGGCGCCCTCACCCACCTGCACGAGGTCTGGGACGCGCAGCCGCTGGTCGCGATGGACCCCGAGGAGTACCACGACTTCCAGGTCACCCGGCCGCAGGTGAGCCTCGAGCCGGACGGCCGCCGCCGGATCACCTGGCCCGCCACGCGGCTCAGCTGGGCCCGCCCGCCCGGCTCGGACCGCGACGTCATCCTGGTGCGCGGCATCGAGCCGTCGATGCGCTGGCGCCGCTTCACCGACGAGCTGCTGGGGCACCTCACCCAGCACCAGGTGTCCACCGTCATCACCCTCGGCGCGCTGCTGGCCGACGTGCCGCACACCCGGCCCATCCCGGTCACCACCACGTCGGAGGACCCGGAGCTGCTGGAGCGGCTGGCGCTCCAGAAGTCCCAGTACGAGGGACCCACCGGCATCGTCGGCGTGCTGCAGGACGTCGCCACCCGACGCGGGCTGCCGGCGCTGTCGCTGTGGGCGGCCGTGCCGCACTACGTCGGCCAGCCGCCGTCGCCCAAGGCCGTCCTCGCGCTGCTGTCGCGGGTCGAGGAGCTGGTGCAGATCACCCTGCCCCTGGGCGACCTCGTCGAGGAGTCGCAGGCCTGGGAGCACGGCGTCGACGAGCTCGCCGGCGAGGACGAGGAGATCGCGGAGTACGTCCGCCAGCTCGAGGAGGCCAAGGACACCGCGGAGCTCCCCGAGGCGTCCGGCGAGGCGATCGCCCGCGAGTTCGAGCGCTACCTGCGTCGCCGCGGCGACGAGAAGTAGACCCACCGCCCCGCCCCGCCGGCCTAGTGAAGTAGGTGTGCACCTACTTCAGTCGGCGTGCGGGCCACGCGGGGTGTGCGTCCGCCTACTCCGGTAGGTGGACGGTGTCAGAAGCGGATGCCCAGCAGCGCGTTGGCCGCCCGCGACACGATGCCGGGTCCGGCCTCGTCGTCACCGCCGCGGGTGAGCGCCTGGTGCACCCACCGGTCGATCGCGGCCAGCGCCGCGGGTGCGTCGAGGTCGTCGGCCAGCGCCTCGCGCACCTCCTGCACCGTCCGCTCGGCCGACGGGCCGCCGTTGCCGGAGAACGCGGCGTGCCAGCGGTCCATCCGGGCCTGCGCGCGGGCGAGGTCGCCGTCGGCCGGGTCGGTGTCGTAGGTCCAGTCCGACCGGTAGTGGTGCGCCAGCAGCGCGAGGCGCACGACCACCGGGTGCACGCCGTCGGCCCGCAGCCTCGACACCAGCACCAGGTTGCCCTTCGACTTGCTCATCTTCTCGCCGTCGAGGCCGACCATCCCGGCGTGGCTGTAGCACCGCGCGAACGGCCAGCTGCCGGTGAGCACGTGGGCGTGCGAGGCGCCCATCTCGTGGTGCGGGAACGCGAGGTCGGACCCGCCGCCGTTGACGTCGAGCGGCTGGTCGAGGTGCTCCAGTGCGATGGCGACGCACTCGATGTGCCAGCCGGGCCTGCCCTCGCCGAGGGAGCCGCCGTCCCACGACGGCTCGCCGTCACGGGCCGCGCGCCACAGCAGCGGGTCGAGCGGGTCGCGCTTGCCGTCGACGTCGGGGTCGCCGCCACGCTCGGCGAACAGCGCCAGCATCTGCTCGCGGTCGAGGTTCGCCACCGCGCCGAAGCGCGCGTCGCTCGCCACGGCGAAGTACCAGTCCGGGCCGCGCCCGGCACCCTCCACCGGGTACGCCGCGTCCTGCTTCGCCAGCGCCTCCACCGCCGAGACGACGAGCGGGACGGTCTCGACCACGCCGAGGTACTCGTCCGGCGGGATCACGCCGAGCGCCGTCATGTCCTCACGGAACAGGGCGATCTCGCGGTCGGCCAGGTCGCGCCAGTCGACGCCGGTGGCCGTCGCGCGCTCCAGCAGGGGGTCGTCGACGTCGGTGACGTTCTGCACGTAGCGCACCTGGTGCCCGGCGTCGCGCCACGCGCGGTTCAGCAGGTCGAAGGCGACGTAGGTCGCCGCGTGCCCGAGGTGGGTGGCGTCGTAGGGCGTGATGCCGCAGACGTAGAGCGAGGCGACCGGACCCGGCGCCGTCGGGCGCGTCCCGTCGGTGGCGGTGTCGTGCAGGCGCACCGGGAGCCCCTGGCCGGGGACCGCGGGCACCTCGGGCATCGGCCAGGAGATCACCGGGCGAGCCTAATCGAGGTGCCGCGGCTCCCCCGCACCTGGCCGCTCGCTGCGTCCGGTCAGGCGCGGTCCACGACGTCGATCAGGACGCGCAGCGCTGCCACGTGGTCGCGCAGGGCGCGCCGTCCGACGTCGGTGAGCCCGATCCACGTCGTCCGCCGCCCGGCGTGCGAGCTCTTGCGGCTGCGCAGGTAGCCGACGTCGACCAGCGCGGAGACGTGCTTCGAGAGCACCGAGTCGCTGACCTCGAGGGCGTCGCGCACGGTCGCGAACTCCGCCTCCGAGACCGCGGCCAGCGTGGTGACGAGCTGCAGGCGCGTGGGGGCGTGGATCTGCGGGTCGAGCCCGGCCATCAGCCCAGCACCACGAGGGCGGCGAAGCCCAGCAGGGCGACGACCGCGAGGGCTGCGAGCACCCGCGGGGAGGCGCCGCCGGCGTGGGCGGCGGGGTCGTCGCGGTAGGTGCCCCACCAGCGGCGCAGGCCGAGCGCGCACCCCGTCCCGGCGACGGCGGCCGCCAGCACGACGAGCCACCACTGCGACGCGAACGCGGCCCAGATGCCGGCGGCCAGGGCGCCGAGGTAGACCAGCGAGGTGGTCGCACCGGCGGCGAGCACGACCTGGCTGGCGAGGCCGTCGACCCGGACGCCGTTGGTCCGGCGGAAGCGGTGCAGGACCAGGGCCGCCACCGCCAGGAAGACGGCCAGCCCGGCCAGCACCACGCCGAGCCCGGCGCGCGTCTGCGCCGCGATGCCGTAGGAGGCCGTGCCGACCTGCAGCGCGACCGCCGCACCGAGCGACGGCAGGGTTCCCGCGGGCAGCCGGAGCCCGGTGGTGAGACGTCGGCGGGCCTGGTCGGCGACGGCCAGGGCCGCGCGCGGGTCGTCGGGGTCGGGGTGCGGCACCGGTGCTTTCCATGGTGGAAAGCTACGCCGTACTTTCCGGTTCGGCAAGTACGGGTCAGAAGGCCGGCCAGGGGATGGTGGGCCCGTCCCCGCGACGCGCGGGGTAGAGGCCGGAGGTGAGCAGGGTCCGCACCCGGCGGCGCAGGGCCCGGGTCTCGTCACGGTCGAGCAGCTCGGCGAGCCGGTCCCCGAGCTCCGCCCCGAGGGCGTCGTCGACCCGCTCGACCGCCTCGAGGAGCCCGGACGGCACGGGGTCGCCGGCCCACCCCCACAGCACGGTGCGCAGCTTGCGCTCGACGTGGAAGGTCAGGCCGTGGTCGACCCCTGCGATCCGGCCGTCACCGGCGTCGAGGACGTGACCGCCCTTGCGGTCGGCGTTGTTGGCCAGGGCGTCGAGCACCGCCATCGCGGCGAGCCGCTCGTCGTCGGCGTGGCAGAGCACCACCTCGCGACCCACCTGGTCGTACGCCTCGACGACGACCTTCCAGCCGGGCGGCACAGAGCCCGTGCGCAGCACGTCGACGACGCCGGCTCCGGGCTCGACCTCCTCGCCGGGGGCCGGACCCACCCAGCGCTGCACGCTGCCGGTGCCGAACGGGCCGTCGCGCAGCACCGTCTCGGGCACCAGGTCGAAGCCCAGCTCGCGGTCGAGCAGGTACGTGGCCACCTCGCGGCGGTGCAGGCTGCCGCGCTCGAAGTCCCACAGCGGCCGCTCCCCCGCCATCGGCTTGTAGACCACCGGGACCTGCGCGGGGCCGAGCAGCGCGTAGAGGGTGGCGTTGGAGGCGTCGGTGAGCCGGCCCACGACCTCGAGGTCGCCCTCGTGGAGCGAGGCGGCGGGGGGCACGGCGGCGCCGGGGACGCTCAGCGCCGGTACCCGTTCGCCCGCGGGCAGACGTGACCGACGGGGTCGAGGGGCTCGGCGCAGAAGGGGCACGGCGGGCGGCCGGCGGCGACCACCGCCAGCGAGCGCTTCGCGAAAGCCCGTGCGGTGGAGCCGGTCAGCGAGACCCGCAGGACCTGGCGGTCACCACGCGTGCCGTCCGGGGCGTCGGTGTCGACGTCCTCCTCCTCGGGGTCCTCCCCCTCCTCGAAGCACTCGATGACCACCCGCTCGCGGTCGCCGTCCCAGACCAGGCTCATCGTCCCGACCCGGAACTCCTCCTCGATCGGGGTGTCGAGCGGGCCGAGGTCCTCGGTGTCGGCGGGCGCGAGGGCGGGGACGGGGGCGCTGCCCCCGCTGCGACGGAGCACCTCGTCGAGCAGCTCCTCGACGCGCTCGGCCAGCGCGGCCACCTGGGCCTTCTCGAGCGCGACGCTGGTGAGCAGCCGCGTGCCGCTGCGCGCCTGGAGGAAGAAGGTGCGACCTCCCGGCGGACCGACCGTCCCGGCGACGAAGCGGTCCGGCGGGTCGTAGTCGAAGACCTGGCCAGCCATGCTCCGACCCTAACCGGCAGCCGCGGCGCCGCCACCCGCGCCGCCACCGACCGCGGCGTCGGACGAGACCTTGCGCCGCCGCTTGCGCGCCGGCACCACGAGCGACCCCAGGCCCGCGCCGTCGCCGTTGCTCGCCAGGACGAACGGGCGGAGCGGGGTGTACCGGACGACGGACACCGAGCAGGGGTCGACGACGATCCGCTGGAAGCCGTCGAGGTGCAGACCGAGGGCGTCGGCCAGGACGGCCTTGATGACGTCGCCGTGGCTCACGGCGACCCAGAGCGCGTCGGGACCGTGCTCGGCCTCGACGGCGGCGTCGTGCTCGCGCACCGCCTGCACCGCCCGGTGCTGCACGTCGGCGAGGCCCTCGCCGCCCGGGAACACCGCCGCGCTCGGCCGGCTCTGCACCGTGCGCCAGAGGTCCTCCTTGGCCAGGCTCTTCAGCGTGCGGCCGGTCCAGTCGCCGTAGTCGCACTCGGTGAGCCGGTCGTCCTGGCGCACGTCGGGCCGGGGCGCCGTGCGGGTGCCGCCGCGGGCGACCAGGGCGGCGGCGGTGGCGACGGTGCGCTCGAGCGGGCTGGAGACGAACCGGACCAGCGGCAGCGGGTCGAGCCGCTCGGCCAGCGCGGCGGCCTGCGCGCGGCCGTGGTCGTCGAGGTCGACCCCGGGGCTGCGCCCCGCGAGGACGCCTCCGGAGTTGGCCGCCGTGCGGCCGTGGCGCACGAGCAGGACGGTGGGCACGCGACCACGATAGGTCCGCGCCGCGACGCCCTCGCGCTCGGGAGCCCTCCTCCCGGCGCCCGGGGCGCGGCGGGGTCAGACTGGCGGTGTGATCGTCGACGTCGCCTCCTACAGCCAGGGTGTGCGCCGCCCCTGCGCGGACTTCTCCGACGCGCTCGAGGCCCGCCGGGCCGAGGGCGAGGGGTTCATCTGGATCGGGATGAAGGAACCGACCTACGAGGAGTTCGAGCGGGTCGCGGACGAGCTGGGCCTGCACCCGCTCGCCGTGGAGGACGCGGTGACGGGTCACCAGCGGCCGAAGCTCGACGTCTACAAGCGCTCGGCCTTCCTGGTGCTCAAGACGCTGCGGTACATCGAGGCGACCTCCGACGTCGAGACCGGCGAGATCATGGTCTTCCTCGGGGACCGGTTCGTCGTCACCGTTCGGCGCGGCGAGGGCGTGCCGCTGACGAACGTCCGCCGTGACATCGAGGAGAGCCCCGAGCAGCTGTCGCACGGCCCGGGGGTCGTCCTCTACGCCGTCATGGACGCCGTCGTCGACGGCTACACCGCGATCGAGGGCGAGCTGCAGGACGACCTGGACCAGATCGAGGCCCGGGTGTTCGCCGGGGACCGGCACGCCGACGCCGCCACCATCTACCGGCTCAAGCGCGAGGTGATGGAGTTCCGCCGCGCCGCGCAGCCGCTGCTCGAGCCCGCGAAGCGACTGGCGCGCGAGCAGGTCCCGTTCGTCGCCGAGAGCGCGCGTCCCTTCTTCTCCGACATCCACGACCACGTGGCCCGGGTGGTCGACCACGTCGAGTCCTACGACCGGCTTCTCACCGACGTGCTGTCGGCGCACCTCGCCCAGGTCTCGGTGCAGCAGAACACCGACATGCGCAAGATCTCCGCGTGGGTGGCCATCGCGGCCGTGCCGACGATGCTGGCCGGTGTCTGGGGGATGAACTTCGAGCACATGCCCGAGCTGCCGCAGGTGTGGGGCTACCCGGCCGCGCTCGGCGTGATGGTCGCGGCGTCCGGCACCCTCTACGGCCTGTTCCGCCGCTCGCGCTGGATCTGAGCGCGTGCGCGCAGGTCTCTCTGCCCCAGGTCGAGGGAGTTCGTTGGCTGCCGGATGCCGCCACGGGTACCGGGGTCCTGGTCTTGGCGGGCTCTAGTGGCCGCATCGACTCTGCGCGGGCGGAGCTACTGGCACGCGCCGGCGCCGTAGCGGAGTCGATCCGGTGGTTTGGCGGTCCTGGCCAGAACGCAGGGCCATGGGAGATCCCGCTGGAGCTCTTCGTCGGTCGCGTTGATGATCTGGCGAGAGAGTGCGACCGGGTCGCAGTCATGGGCACGTCGTTCGGCGCCGAGGCGGCGCTGCTCACGGGCGCAGTGGACACCAGGGTCGACGCAGTCGTCGCCTTCGCCCCGTCGGACGTCGTATGGGCAGGGGTGCGTGGCGACGGGACAACCACCTCCCACTGGACACTCGGAGGCGCTCCCTTGCCGTACGTGCCGTTCGACGACGGCTGGACTCCGGACTCCGAGGCGCCCAGCTACGTAGGTCTCTACGAGGCCAGCCGTCGGCGATTTCCGGATCTGGTGGTCGAGGCAGCCATCCCTGTGGAGCGGATCCGACGACTCGTTCTCGTTGCGGGCGGCGACGATCAGGTGTGGCCCGCCGTCACGATGTCGAAAGCGATCGAGTCTCGTCGACTCCAGCACGGGCTCGGCACGGTCGTCGTGTCTGAGCCAGAAGCCGGCCATCGCGCGATCCTGCCTGGCGAACCGGTCGTCACCCGCGGAGGACTCATGCGCCGTGGGGGAAGCGAGCGCGCTGACCGTCGTCTCGGGAAGGCCGGCCAGCGTCCGGCCCGCGTGGGATCAAGTCGTCGCCATGACGGAGGACTGTGGCGCCGCGTCCTGAGACGTTCCGGGAGCGGCGCTGGGCGACGCCTGCGCGGATGAGAGCCCTTCGCCGCTGCGACGGGCCGTCAGCAGCCGGGCAGGGTGGCGACCTCGACGACCTGGCGGTGGCCGAGGGGTGAGGTCCACTCGTGCGCGATCACGGCGCCTGAGGTGTTGGTGCGCGTGCGGCAGCGCCACAGGGCCGCGGTCTTGAGCCGGTGGCACCTGCGGGATCTCGGGCTGAGGTTGTGCACGGCGGTCGGTCCGCGCGGGTGCGGGACGACGTGGTCGAGGTCGCACCGCCCGGCCGGGACGCCGCAGCCGGGGAAGGTGCAGACCGGGTCGCGGGCGTTGACGGTGTCGGCGATCTCGACGGTGGGTTCGTAGGAGCCGGTGTGGTGCCGCGCTGTCGGTTGCTCGTCGCAGCGCGGCGCGCGGCGCTTCGATCAGTAGTCCTCGGGTCCAACCGTTCTCGGGTGCGACGCCGACCCGGAGGAGTCGGCTGCAGGTGGCCGGTGTCGTCGGCGAGCAGCACGCAGGTGCCGGCGCCGCGGGCCAGGGCGTCGGCGGCCAGGACGCGGGCGACGGCGGCGGTGACCGGGACGGGGTGGCCGGTGCCGCGGACCTCACCGGCCGCCTGCGGCGGCGGGGCCGTCGCCGGTGAGGGTGTCGAGGTGGATCACCACGCCGACCTCGCGCCGCACCACGCTGACCGGCCCACCAGGACTCCGCCGCCGTTGAGGAGGGCGTCGGTGATCAGGTCGACCTTGGCGATGCCGTGGGTGCGGCCGGCCAGCTCCTCGGGCGTCATCGCGCGGACGGTCGCCGCGCACGCTTCCTCGGCGGCGACGAGCTGCTCGGTGGGGCCGGTGATCGTCCAGACCGCCAGCGCCGGGTTCGCCCGGTCGATCTCGAGCCAGGTGCCGGTGCGTTCGCGGACCTCGGCGGCGATCGCGTCGTCGGTGTCGGTGCGGACCCCGGCGACGGCCTTCTTCACCATCGCGGTGAACGCCCGCGGCGACATCACGTCCCACGGCCCGACCGGCACGGTGCCGTCCAGCACCTGCGCCGGCAGCGCCTCCAGCACCGCCTGCTCCACCACCCGCGCCTGGGCGTCGGTCAGGCCGGTGCACTCGTCCGCGACCGTGGTCGCCCTCGCCAGGTCCAGCCGGCCCGCGGCCAGCGCCTGCGACGATCCGCGGCATCGACCCGCACAACGTGTCCGCGGTGGCGATCCACACCCCTGCCCGGTGCAGCGACAGCCCGGTCACCCCGGCCACCTCACGCACCGCGGCGTCGTCCAGGTCGGCCTGGGTGAACGTGGTCGAGCCCAGCACGGACTTCCACAGCCCGGAACCGAGCAGGTGCTCGTGCTGGCGGCGGACCTCCCGCCCGGTCACCCACACCAGCCGAAGGTCGTTCGCGTCGTTCGCGCACCGCAGCAACGTCCGGGTCCGCAGACCGCGGACGAGGAACGCCACCCGCCCGCCCGTGTCCATCCACTGACTCTAGAAGCCAGCACCGACAACGGGTCTCAGCGTCCGCGCACTCCCGGGAGGCGGCGTGCGGCTCAGGCCGAGCCGGTCGGTACGGCCTCCAGCACCCCGGTGAGGAGGAGCACCGCGACCACCGCGGCCAGGACGAGGCGGTAGATCACGAACGGCCTGAAGTCGTGGGTGCTGATGTACCGCAGCAGCCAGGCGATCACGACGTACCCGACGACGAAGGCCACCGCCGTGGCCAGCGCGATCGGCCCCCACGCCGGCGGTACGGCGTCGTCGGAGATCTTGGTCAGCTGGTAGAGGCCGGACCCGAGGACGGCCGGGATCGCGAGCAGGAACGAGTACCGCGCGGCCGCCTCGCGGGTGTACCCCATCGCCAGGCCGGCGGCGATCGTGCCGCCGGAGCGCGAGACACCCGGTACGAGGGCGAGGCACTGCGCCAGCCCGTAGAGCACGCCGTGCTTCCAGGTGAGCTGGTCGAGCTCGCGCTCGGTGCGCGCTCTCACGTCCACGAACCCGATGACCAGGGCGAAGCCGGCGAGCATCGCCACGGTCAGCCAGAGGTTGCGGAACGTCGACTCGATCGAGTCCTGCAGCAGCAGGCCCAGCACCACGATCGGCACCGAGCCGATGATGACCAGCCACCCCATCCGGGCGTCGGGGTCGTCACGAGGCACCTTGCCGACCAGGGCCAGGCACCAGGCCCGCACGATCCGCGCGATGTCGCGACGGAAGTAGATGAGGACCGCTGTCTCCGTGCCGAGCTGGGTGATCGCGGTGAAGGCGGCTCCGGGGTCGTCGCCGCCGAAGAACTGGCCCACGATCGAGATGTGGGCCGACGACGAGATCGGCAGGAACTCGGTGAGGCCCTGGACCAGGCCCAGGACGAGCGCCTCGAACCACCCCATCAGCCGTCGGCCCGGGTGGTCAGCACGCCGGCGGCGCGGGCGGCGTCCTGGGCGACGGACAGCGTGCGCAGCCGCTCGTCGAGCTCGGGCGCCATCGTCACCACGGACAGGGTCGTGATGCCCGCCTCCGCGTAGCTGCCGATGCGCGAGGCGATCCGCTCCGGAGTGCCGAGCAGCGAGCTCGCGTCGATCATCTCGAACGGGACGGCTGCCATCGCCTCCCGGTGCTCCTTGGCCAGGAAGTGGTCCTGGACGCGGTCGGCCTCCTCGCCGAAGCCCATCCGGGTGGCGAGCTGGTGGTAGAAGTTCTTGTCCCTGCTGCCCATCCCGCCGATGTAGAGCGCGTAGTAGCCACGCAGGAGGTCGGCGCAGGCCGCGGGGTCGTCACCGACCACGACCGGCGTCGACGTCATCACGTCGAAGCCGTCGAGGGGCTCGTCGCCGTCGTGCCCGGCGAGCCGGCGCCCTGCGCGCAGCGCCTCGAGGGTGGCCCCGCTGTGCTCGGGGCTGAAGAAGATGCCCTGCCACCCGTCGGCGATCCGTCCGCACAGCTCGAGGTTCTTCGGGCCGACCGCCGCCAGGTACAGCGGGACGTGCTCGCGGACCGGGTGGACGGTGAGCCGCAACGCCTTCCCCGGCCCGTCGGGCAGCGGGAGGACGATGTGGTCGCCCTCGTAGGCGACCTTCTGCCGCGCCAGCGCCATCCGGACCACCGCGACGTACTCGCGGGTGCGAGCGAGCGGCTTGTCGAACCGGACGCCGTGCCAGCCCTCCGAGACCTGCGGCCCGCTGACGCCGAGGCCGAGCCGGAAACGGCCGCCCGACAACGTGTCCAGGGTGGCGGCGGTCATCGCGGTCATCGCCGCCGAGCGCGCGGGGATCTGGAAGACCGCCGACCCGACGTCGATCTGGCTGGTCTGGGCGGCGACCCAGGTGAGCACGGTGGCGGCGTCGGACCCGTAGGCCTCGGCGGCCCAGCAGGAGTCGTAGCCGAGCTCGTCGGCCGCCTTGGCCAGGGCCAGGTTGTCGGCGTCGTTGCCCGCGCCCCAGTAGCCCAGGTTCAGTCCCAGTCGCATGGCGTGCACAGTAACGACCCAGCCCTCCCCCTACCCTGGCGCCCATGGAGCAGCGTCGGGTGGGCCGCAGCGGCCTACGCGTCTCCCGCCTCGGGCTCGGCACGATGATGTGGGGCCGCGACACCGACGAGCACGAGGCGCGCGAGCAGCTGGCCGACTTCGTCGAGGCCGGCGGGACGCTGATCGACACCGCGAGCACCTACGGCGGCGGCGCCAGCGAGGAGCTCCTCGGCTCCCTCCTCGGCGACGTCGTCGACCGGTCCGACGTCGTGCTCTGCACCAAGGCCGGGCTGCGCCGCGAGGACGACCAGCGGGTGGTCGACGCCTCCCGCCGCAGCCTCCTCGGCGCGCTCGACACCTCGCTCGCCCGGCTGCGCACCGACCACGTCGACCTGTTCCTCGTGCACGCCTTCGACCCCGACGTGCCGCTGGAGGAGACCCTCGACGCCCTCGAGCGGATCCAGTCCACCGGACGCGCCCGCTACGTGGGCGTCTCGAACCACAACGGCTGGCAGCTGGCCCGGGCCGCGAGCCTCGCCGCCGCCGGCGCGCCGCTGGTGGCCGACCAGGTCGAGCTGTCGCTGCTCGCGCGCTCGGCCGAGCACGACGTCCTCCCGGCCGCTGCGGCGGTCGGGGCGGGCGTCATCGGGTGGTCGCCGCTGGGGCGCGGGGTGCTGACGGGCAAGTACCGGCACGGGACGCCGGCCGACTCCCGGGCGGCCTCCGAGCACTTCGCGGGCTACGTCCGGCCCTACCTCGGGGCCCAGCAGGCCCGGGTGGTCGAGGCGGTGTGCACCGCCGCCGACGGCCTGGACGCCACCCCGCTGGAGGTGGCCCTGGCCTGGGCGCGCGACCACGACGACGTCGCGTCGGTGGTGGTGGGTGCGCGGTCCGCCGCCCAGCTGCGGGCGTCGCTCGCCGCCGACGACCTGGTGCTGCCGGCGGCGATCCGGCAGGCGCTGGACGACGTCTCGGCCTCGGTCTGAACCACGGCTCGACCCGGCGGCCTGACCGCGGTCGCGAGCCGGCTCAGGACGAGCCGAGGCGTTCCTCGAGCTCGTCGTCGACGTGGTCGTCGAAGTCGTCGGTGACCGCGAGGTCGTCCTCGTCGACGTCCTCGACGTCACCCAGGTCCTCGCGCAGGTCGTCGTCCTCGTCGTCGTCCGGCTCCTCGTCCTCGTCCTCGTCGTAGAGGTCGAACGGCGTGGTCTCCTCGTACGCGGCGTACAGCGCCTCGTCGTAGGTCTCGAAGGCGTCGGCGAGGATGTCGTAGGCACGGGCCACGCCCGCGTCGGAGGGCCCGCGACGGGCCGCCGACGCGGCCAGGTGCGCCTCCAGGGCCTCGACCAGCCGGTCGAGGGCGGCACGCGGGTCCGTGGTCATGCCACGACGTTAGCGCCGGACAGGCACAATGGCACGGATGAACGGGACGACCACGACCGCGCCGCGGCAGTACGAGTACCGCGTGCTCACGCTGCCGAGGTCCACGACCCGCGCCGACGCCAAGGCCCTGCTCACCGACCAGGCCGAGCACGGCCGGTGGGAGCTCGCCCGGGTCGTCCTGTACGTCGGCGGGGCGCGCAAGGTCACGCTGCGCCGACGGATCCTGCGGGTGCAGCGCTCGCTCTGACCCGCTGCCCCCGGATCAGCTCGCCCGCACGAACCGGTCGAGCACCCGCACGCCGAACTGCAGGGCGTCGAGCGGCACCCGCTCGTCCACGCCGTGGAACATGCCCGAGAAGTCGAGTCCGGCAGGCAGTCTCAGCGGTGCGAAGCCGTAGCCGGTGATGCCGAGGCGGCTCATCGACTTGTTGTCGGTGCCGCCGGACAGGCAGTACGGCAGCACCCGGGCCGACGGGTCCTCGGCCATCAGGGCGTCGACCATGGCGTCCTTGAGCGGGCCCTCGAAGCCGGTCTGCAGCGAGGTGTCGCTGTGCACCACCTCGACGTCGACGCCCGTCGCCGGCCAGCTCCCGCACCGTGGACATCAGCTCGTCCTCGTGACCCGCGAGCGGCCGGCAGTCGATCAGCGCGGAGGCCGTCCCGGGGATCACGTTGTGCTTGTACCCGGCGTCCAGGACGGTCGGGTTCGTGGTGTTGCGGAGCGTGGCGCCGACCCAGCGCGCGGTGGTGCCGAGCCGGTCGAGCAGCTCCTGCGGGTCCGAGGGGTCGAGCTCGACACCGGTGATCTCGCTGACGCCGTCGAGGAACTCGCGCACGGTCGGCGTCCACTCGATCGGCCAGTCGTGCTGCCCGACGCGGGTGACCGCCGCCGCCAGGCGGGTCACGGCGTTGTCGGTGTTCACCTGGCTCCCGTGCCCGGCCCGGCCGTGGGCCACCAGCCGCAGCCACGCGATGCCCTTCTCGGCGGTCTGCAGCAGGTAGCAGCGCTGCCCGTCGACGTCGATCGAGAAGCCGCCGACCTCGCTCACCGCCTCGGTGACGCCCTCGAACAGCTCGGGCCGGTGGTCGACCAGCCACGACGCGCCCTTGCTGCCGCCGGCCTCCTCGTCGGCGAAGAACGCCACCACCAGGTCGCGGGGCGGCTTGCGCCCCTCGCGCGCCAGCTGGCGCACGGTGGCCAGCAGCATGGCGTCCATGCCCTTCATGTCGACGGCGCCGCGGCCCCAGAGGCAGTCGTCCCGCACCTCGCCGCCGAACGGGTCGACCTGCCAGTCGTCGGCCTGGGCGGGGACGACGTCGAGGTGGCCGTGCAGGAGCAGCGCGTCGCGACCGGGGTCCTCCCCCTCGATCCGGAGCACGACGCTGGCGCGGCCGGGCTCGGACTCGATCAGCTCGGCCTGCAGACCCACCTCGTCGAGCCGGGTCATCACGTGCTCGGCGGCCTTGCGCTCCCCCGGCCCGGACCCGTCGCCGAAGTTGGAGGTGTCGATCATCAGCAGCTCGCGGCAGAGCTCGACGACCTCGTCCTGGGCGGTGCTGGTGTCGCTCATGGCCTGCACGCTACCCACGCGGTGGCGGGCCCGCCGGGTCGGAACCCGGTCCGGACCCGTAGTCGTTGCGTGCTAGCCTTTCCGGGCTCGCAAGCGGCTCCTACGGGGACGCGTGCCGGGTCACCTGTCCGGGTGGCGGAATGGCAGACGCGCTAGCTTGAGGTGCTAGTGCCCTTAACGGGCGTGGGGGTTCAAGTCCCCCTCCGGACACCAGCAGACGAAGGCCCCGGGTCGTACGACCCGGGGCCTTCGTCGTCAGAGTCCCCCCGCCGGGTTCAGCCCTTCTGCCGTTGTTCGTCATGGTTGGTGACGCGGTGCAATCCGGGCTAATCGAGCCGCGGCCGCGGCCACGAAACCAACTGCGCCACAGTGGCTCTGACGGTGCTAGCGTCCGTCCCACTCGGGGACCGTCCGCACGTCAGCGCCGTCGCCGACCCGGTCTCCGCCGGGAGGCTCTCATGTCGGCAGCCGTACCGGGCCTGGTCGCCCTCGCGGTCGGCTCCCTCGTCGCCCTCCTGCTCGTCGGCTCACCCGGTCGAGACGCCGTCGCCGCCCCCGACACCCTTCCCCCGAGCCTGTCCGTGCACCCGGCGTTCCAGTTCGTCGCCGGTGAGCAGCTCGGTGACACCGGGCCGGGCCCGCGGATCCGGGTGCGTGCGACCTGGATCCGCTCGGACCCGTCCGGGGTGTGCGCCCAGCGCGTCACCGTCCGCGACCTCGCCCGGCCCGCCGCCTCCGCCACCACCGTCCGCCCCGGCCGGAGCGCGTCCGGGGTGCCGGTCGACGCCGTCGTCGGGCACCGGTACCGGGTGGAGGTGCGGGTCAGCGACTGCGCGGGCAACGAGACCACGCGCACGCGCACCCTGGCGGTCCGGATGCTGCAGGAGTCCGACCGGCAGGTGTACCTCGACGAGCTCGACGCACCGTGGAACGTCGAGCAGCGACCGCACGCCTCCGGCGGGGCGTGGGTGCTCCACCCCGGTCAGGTCGTCGTCTTCGCACCGGCACGATCGGTCGCCCTCGTGAGCGCCACCGGCCCGGGGCGCGGGTCCGCCGAGGTGACCGGACACTCCGGCTCGTCGGCGAGCCTCGACCTCACCGGTGCACCCCGGACCCGGCTCGTGGTGTTCTCCGACCGCTGGGACGACAGGACCGACGACGGGACGCCGGTGCTCGAGGTGCTGATGGACAGCGCGATCGTCGTGGACGCCGTCCTGCTGGGCTGACGGGAGCTGCTCTTCGGGGCCGACGGCCGGCGATCCGCCGTGACCGGCTCCGGTCGGGGTCGTTGGACAGTCGTCCGACTCGCGGGCTCGCGGACCTCAAGCAGGGCCCCCGCACGTCCGACACAGGAGTGTCCACGTCACACGCCGGCCCCGAGGAGGTGACCGGTGCGGCAGCTGCGCACCGCGGCACCCGATGGCCCGAGCCGGGTCGCGGGCAGGCGCGCCCTGCGCCTGATCGGCCCCCAGCGCGCCGTGCGGACGCCGGTGCTCGACCCGCTCGCCGCCTCGCAGTCGCTGCTGGCCGCGACGCTGGAGTCCACCACCGACGGCATCCTCGTGGTCGACCTCCAGGGCACCGTCGTCGGACGCAACAGCGCCTTCGACGACCTCTGGCACACCCCGCCCCACCTGGCGGGCACCGACGACGACGGCGCGCTCCTGCAGCACGCGATGTCCCAGCTGACCGACCCCGAGCAGTTCCTGGCCCGCGTCGGCGAGCTGTACGCGCGACCGACCGAGTCGACCCAGGACGAGCTGCACCTGCTCGACGGCCGGGTGCTCGAGCGCTACTCCGCGCCGCAGCGCACCGGCGACCTCGTCGTCGGGAGGGTCTGGCGGTTCCGCGACGTCACCGCGGAGCGTCGGCTGCGCGCCGACCTCGAGCGGCAGGCCTACACCGACCCCCTCACCGGGCTGGCCAACCGCACCCGCTTCATGCACGACCTGCAGGCCGCGCTCGACGCCGGCCCGCGCCGGCGACCCGCGGTCTGCCTGCTCGACCTCGACGGGTTCAAGTTCGTCAACGACGCCCTCGGCCACCGGGCGGGCGACCGGGTCCTGCAGTCGGTGGCCGAGCGGCTGAGCGCGCTGGTGCCGGCCGGTGCCACGGTCGCGCGGCTGGGCGGCGACGAGTTCGGCATCGTCGTGCCGTACGCAGCACGCCGAGCACGCCCACGCCCTGTGCGTCCGCGCCGTCGAGCGGCTGGGCCTGCCGGTCGCCGTGCTGGGCGGCCCCGCCCGCGTCGGCGCCAGCGCCGGGTGGTCGCGGCACTGCGCCGAGACTCGTCCCGGACGCCGAGCGCCTGCTCCACCAGGCCGACCTCGCCATGTACCGGGCGAAGAACACCGGGCGCGGCCGGGTGGTCGGGTTCACCGACGACCTGCGCCGCGACGACCCCCAGGTGCTGCGCGACGAGGTCGAGGCGCTGCTCGCCGACCCGGACGGCGTCACCGTGGCCTACCAGCCGATCTGCGAGCTGAGGACGGGACGGGTCGTCGGCTACGAGGCGCTGTCGCGGTTCCCCGGCCGCGAGCAGCGCGCGGTGCAGGACTGGTTCGCGGTGGCCCGTCAGGTCGGCCTCGGGGACGCCCTGGAGGCCCGCTCGGTCGGGCTGGCACTGGGCGGCACGCTCCCCCACGCCACCTACCTCGCGGTCAACCTCAGCCCGCGCGCGCTGCTCGCGGCGCAGGTCCGGGCGCTGCTCGACCGCGACCTGGCGCACGTCGTCGTGGAGGTCACCGAGGAGTCGGACCTCGGCACCGAGGAGCTCGCAGCGGCCACCGGGCTGGCTGCGCGACCGCGGCGCCAGGATCGCGATGGACGACACGGGCGAGGGCTTCGCGGGGCTGCGCCGGCTGGTGCAGCTGCACCCCGACGTGGTCAAGCTCGACCGCGCGCTGGTGAGCGAGGTGCACCGCCACCCCGACAAGGCGGCGCTGGTCGAGGCGCTGGTCGCGTTCTGCCGGCGCACCGGCGCGGACCTGTGCGCCGAGGGCGTCGAGACGGCCGAGGAGGTGCGCGCGCTGCAGGAGCTCCACGTGGAGCACTGCCAGGGCTGGCTCGCTGGTCGTCCTGCTGCTGCGCCTGCGCCGCCCCTGCCCGGGTTCGTGATCGCCTGCCGCGGCTCGCACAGCGTCCGCGGCGACCTCGGACCCACCCTGCGGATGCTCGGCGACGCGGTCGGCTGGTACGAGTTCGGCCACGCCCTGGACGAGGCGCTCGTCCCCCTCGACGTGGACGGCGTCGCGTGGTCGGTCGTGCAGGGCGACCTGCTCGTGGCCGTGCACGCGCTGGACGGCATCCCCTCCGGCACGTACCGGATCTCGGACTACCCCGCGACCGCGAAGGTGCTCGACGACGGCCTCGTCACCGTGGTGGACGTGAACGACCCGGACGCCGATCCGCAGGAGGTGCGGCTGCTCCTCGAGTGCGGCTTCTCGACCCTGCTCCTGGTCCCGGTCCCCGGCCGCGACGGCGGACGCCCCAGCCTGCTGGAGCTGTACTCCAAGTCGCCGCGGTCGTGGGACGACGCCGACCTCGCGCTCGTGCGCACCCTGGTCGCGCACCTCGCCCAGGCGCACCAGCCGCGGGTACCCGTCCACTCCTGACCTCCGCCCCGCGGCGGGCTGACCCGCCCGGAAGCACCTGAGGTGCGCGGATGGTCCGGTATGGGCTTATCCTCCGCGACGTGGCTGCCATCGACGTCGGCACGACGTCCGACACCGCGCGCGACCCCGTTCCGGGGCGCACGCGCCCCTCGCGCTCGGGCACGGGGCTGGCGTACCTCTACCTGCTGCCCGCCCTCGCCGTCTTCGCGGTCTTCATGTTCTGGCCGCTCGGGCGCTCGGTGCTCCTGTCGGTGCAGGGCAGCGACATCTTCGGTCGCGCCTCGGGTTTCGTCGGCCTGGACAACTTCGAGCGCCTCTTCACCGGCGACTCGTTCGGCCGGGTGCTCGCGGTCACGGCGGGCTTCACCGTCCTGACGGTGCTGCCGAGCATGGTGCTCGCGCTGCTGCTGGCGCTCCTGCTGCACCAGCGGATCCGGGCGGTGCGGTTCTTCCGCACCGCGTTCGCGCTCCCGTTCGCGTTCTCGGTCGCCACGGCCTCGGTGGTGTTCAGCGTCCTGTACAACCCCGCCGTCGGTGTGCTCAACGGCCTGCTGGTGCAGCTCGGCGCCGACCGCGTCGCCTGGCTGACCGACCCCTCGACGGCGCTGCTCTCGGTGAGCCTGGCGACGGTGTGGATGCAGCTCGGCTACAACCTGCTGGTCCTGTCGGCGGGCCTCGGCGCGGTGCCGGACGACGTGGTCGAGGCGGCGCGGATCGACGGCGCCGGCGGCCTGCGGCTGCAGCGCTCGATCATCGTGCCGCTGCTGACCCCGCAGCTGTTCTTCCTGCTGGTGACGGGGACGATCACGTCGCTGCAGAGCTTCGGCCAGATCCACATCCTCACCCGCGGCGGGCCGGACGACGCCACGACCACGCTGGTGTACTCGATCTACGACCAGGCCTTCGCCAACAACAACTCGAACTTCGGGTTCGCCTCAGCCCAGGCGCTCGTGCTGCTGGTGATCGTCCTGATCATCACCGCGATCCAGTTCGGGGTGCTCGAGCGGCGGGTGTTCTACCGGTGAGCGGCGGCCGCGCCGGACGCGTCGTCACCTACGTCGTCCTCACGGTGCTCTTCGTGGTGCTGCTCTTCCCGGTCTACTACGCCGCGGTGGGCAGCCTGATGGGTCCTCGCGACATCAACAGCTTCCCGCCCTCGCTGGTGCCCACGGCGGGCCTGCACCCGGAGAACTACGCCAACGCGCTCGACGTGATCCCGCTGGTGCGCCAGTACGGCAACAGCGTCGCGGCGGCCGGGCTCATCACGCTGGGGCAGCTGGTCACGAGCGTCCTGGCCGCGTACGCGTTCGTGTTCCTGCCGCTGCGGTTCCGTGGCTTCTGGTTCGCCGTCTTCCTCTCCACGATGATGATCCCCTGGGAGGCGATCATCATCCCCAACTTCCTCCTGATCTCCGAGCTGCAGCTCACCGACACGGTGGCCGCGCTCGCGCTGCCCTTCCTGGCAACGGGTTTCGGCGTGTTCCTCCTGCGGCAGGCGTTCCTGGCGTTCCCCACCGAGCTGCGCGACGCCGCGCGGGTCGACGGCGCCGGGCACCTGCGGTTCCTGCTGAGCATCCTCGTGCCGCTGAGCCGGCCGACGCTCGCGGCGCTGGCGATCTACTCGTTCCTGTCCGCCTGGAACATGTACTTCTGGCCGCTGCTGGTCACCCGCCGGCCGCAGAGCCAGACGATCCAGATCGGCATCACCCAGCTGCAGAGCGTCGACGCCAACGACCCCGGCATGGTGCTGGCGGGCGTGGTCCTCGCGCTGCTGCCCACGCTGCTGCTGGTGCTGTTCGGCCAGCGGTTCATCGTCCGCGGGCTCACCGCGGGTGCCGTGAAGTGACGTGAGTGACGTGCAGTGACGTGACCGGACCGAGAACACCCACGAGGGAGCACCGATGAGACGCACCACCCGTCTGACCGCCCTGCTCGGGGCGACCGCCCTGACCATGGCCCTGGCCGCCTGCGGCGGTGACGGCGGCGGGGGCGCTGCCCCGGCTCCGGAGTCGAACGCGCTCGACGACGTCGAGGGCGTCACCGACGTGACGTTCTGGCACAGCATGGACGGCAGCAACGGCGAGGCGCTGCAGGGCCTGGTCGACCAGTTCAACGCCGACAACGAGGGCAAGATCGCCGTCGAGGCGGTGTTCCAGGGCGGCTACGACGACACCATCACCAAGTACAAGGCGTCGGTGCAGTCCGGCTCGACCCCCGACCTGGTGCAGATCTACGACATCGGCACCCGCTTCATGATCGACTCCGAGCAGGTCGTGCCGATGCAGGAGTTCATCGACCGCGACGACTACGACGTGTCCGACCTGCAGCCGAACATCGCGGGGTACTACAGCGTCGACGACAGCCTGTGGTCGATGCCCTTCAACACCTCGATGCCGGTCCTCTACTACAACAAGACGATGTTCGAGGCGGCCGGGCTCGACCCGGAGAAGGCGCCGAGCCTCGCTCGAGGAGATCCGCGCCGCCGCCGAGAAGCTGTCGGCCGCCAACGGCGGGCCGGTCGAGTTCGGTTTCGGCGCAGCGATCTACGGCTGGCTGATCGAGCAGTACGTCGCCTCGAACGGCGCCGAGTACTGCGACGAGGGCAACGGCCGCGACGCCAAGGCGACGGAGGTGCTCTTCGACGGGCCCGAGGCCGTCGAGATGGTCGAGTGGTGGCAGAAGATGGTGGCGGACGGCCTGGCCTCCAACACCGGTCGTGACACCAAGGCGGCCCAGAACGCGTTCAAGGCGGGCCAGGTCGCGATGACGCTGGAGTCCACCGGCCAGGTCACCGGCTTCACCACGGCCGCGACCGAGGGCGGGTTCGAGCTCGGCGTCGGCAACTACCCCAAGGCCGGCGAGAACGAGTCCGGTCCGATCATCGGCGGCGCCTCGCTCTGGATCAGCGGCGAGGGCCACGACGACGCCCAGAAGGAAGCCGCCTGGCGGTTCGTCCAGTTCCTCGCCGAGCCGCAGAGCCAGGCCACCTGGCACACCGGCACCGGGTACTTCCCGATCTCGCAGGCCGCGCTCGACCTGCCCGAGGACGTCGCGTGGCGTGAGCAGTACCCGCAGTTCGACGTCGCGGTGCAGCAGCTCGAGGGCACCGAGCTCAGCAAGGCGACGCAGGGCTGCCTGCTCGGCGTGATGCCCCAGTCGCGCAAGGCCAGCGAGGACGGTCTGGAGAAGGCCGTCCTCGGCGCCGACGCGCAGACCTCGATGACCGAGGCGGCCGACGGCCTGGCCGAGCAGATCGAGCAGTACAACAGCTCTACCGGCGGTTGAGCCGGTCGGGCGCGGGCGCGAGGTGGCGTCCGGACCGAGGAACGCGCAGACGACGTCGCTGCGCGGTCCTCGGTCCGGGCGCCACCGTTCAGCGCCTGCGCCGCGACGCGATGCGTCTGTTACAGGGCCCTGAGCCGTCCTGAGGGCGGCCAGGGCCTCGTCCGCGTGGGCGGTCATGCTGCGCTCGTTCTTCAGCGCCGCCAGCACCGTGCGGTCCTGGCCGATGACGAAGGTCGCGCGCTTCACCGGCGCGGCCTTGAGCCACTTGCGGCGGACGCCGAACTGCTCGGCGACCGCGCCGTCGGCGTCGGACAGCAGCGGGTAGTCCAGGCCGGAGCCGCGGACGAACTCGGCCTGGGCGTCGACCGGGTCGGTGCTGATGCCGACCCGCTGGGCGCCCAGCTCGGCGAACTCGCCCGCCAGGTCGCGGAAGTGGCAGGCCTCCGCCGTGCAGCCGCCGCTGCTCGCGACCGGGTACCAGAACAGGGCGACCGGCCCGTCCTGCAGCAGCGCGCCGAGCCGGCGCACGCGTGCCGGTCTCGTCGGGCAGCTCGAAGTCGGGGACGGTGTCTCCGGTGCTCAGCACGGTCAGCTCTCCCTGGTGGTGGTCGTGGTGGTGGACTTCTTCGGCGGCCACGGGACGAAGCCGCTCGTGCGTCGGACGTACTCGTCGTAGCCGGGGCGACGAGAGCTCATCCCCTTCTCCAGCAGCGGTTTCCCGCTGCCGTTGGCGAGCAGGTAGGTCATCACCAGCGGTGAGAGCACCGTGAGCACGCCGGGCCACGCCTGGGCGCTGACGAGGAAGATCCCCCACCAGACGCAGGCGTCGCCGAAGTAGTTCGGGTGGCGCGTGTACCGCCACAGGCCGGTGTCGAGCACCTTGCCCTTGCTGCCGGGGTCGTCGCGGAAGGCCTGCAGCTGCGCGTCGCCGACGCGTCTCGAAGAACAGCCCGAGGGCCCACACCGCCACGCCGACCCAGGTGAGCCACCCGGTGGGGGCCGGCGCGAACATCGCCGACCTGCACGGGCAGCGAGATGAACAGCAGCAGCAGGCCCTGCAGCAGGTAGACCTTGCGCAGCGCGACCAGGTTCTTGTTGCCCCCGCTGCGCTCGAACATCGCCGCGTAGCGCGGGTCCTCGCCCTTGCCGCGCGACCGCCGCCCGATGTGGACGCCGAGCCGGACCCCCCACAGCACGGTCATGCCGACGAGCAGCAGGCGACGCAGGTCGTCCCCCGTGCCCGCGCTGGTGAGGAACGAGACCACCGCCACCACCGCGAACCCGAGACCCCAGGTGACGTCGACGACGGCGTGCCGGTCCTGCCGCAGCGCGACCACGAAGGTGACGGCCAGCGCCGCGGCCACTCCGAGCACGGCCCAGGGCAGCGAGGCGAGCAGGTCGCCCCAGGGGTAGTCGGTCACGGACGGCTCACCAGGAGCGCACGGGCGGCATCTGGGAGGTGCCGTCGTCCGCCGGTCGGACGGCCAGGATCTGGTCGACGCCCATCCGGCCCTCCTCGAAGGCCAGCGCGCCACCCACGAGGTAGAGCCGCCACACCCGGGCGACCTCCTCGCCGACCAGGTCGACGACGGTGTCCCAGTTCTCGTCGAACGTGCGGTACCAGGCCTGCACGGTGCGCACGTAGTGCTCGCGCAGCGCGTGGACGTCGCGCACCTCGAGGCCGGCGTCCTCGATCAGGTCGACCGTGCGCCCGACCGGCCGCATCGACATGTCCGGCGCGATGTACGACTCGATGAACGGCCCGCCGCCCGGGACGGGTCCGGCGCGACATCTGCTGCACCAGCACGCGACCGTGCGGCTTCACCAGCCGGTGCAGCGTGGCGGCGTAGGTCGGGTAGTTCCCGTCGCCGACGTGCTCCCCCATCTCCAGCGACGCGACGGCGTCGAACGGCGGGTCGGAGACGTCGCGGTAGTCCTGCAGCCGGATCTCCACGCGGTCCCCGAGGCCGCGCTCGCGCACGCGCTCCAGGATGAACGCGCGCTGCTCCTTGGAGAGCGTCACCCCTGTGACGTGGACGCCGTGGTGCTCGGCGGCGTGCAGCGACAGCGACCCCCAGCCGCACCCGACGTCGAGGAACCGCTGGCCCTCGGTGAGACCGAGCTTGCGGCAGACCAGGTCGAGCTTGTCGCGCTGGGCGTCCTGCACCGTGTACGAGGGGTCGTCGCTGGTCCAGTACCCGCAGGAGTAGGCCATCTGCGGGTCGAGGATCAGGGCGTAGAAGTCGTTCGACAGGTCGTAGTGGTGCGAGATCGCCTGCCGGTCACGCAGCTTGGTGTGCAGCCGGCCGCGCAGCCGCGCCTCGGACGCCGGCGGCGCCGGGGGTCGTCCGATCACGCCGAGGTCGCGCGCGGTGCGCAGGCCCCTGGCCAGCACCGACGGCGTGAGCCGTCCGGTCGCCCCCGCCTCGCGCACCCGTGCCCACACGCGGCGGAAGCCGTCGAGCAGGTCGCCCTCGACCTCGAGCTCGCCGGTCACGTACGCCTGCGCGAGGCCGAGCTCGCCGGGCCGGAACACGATGCGGCGCAGGGCGTCCGGGGTCCGCAGCACGACGACGGGCGCGTCGGCCGGACCGGCCTCGCTGCCGTCCCAGGCCCGCAGGCGCACGGGCAGCGGGCCGTGGAACAACGGCTCCACCACCTCGGCGAGGCGTCGGGCGACGCCGCCGTCGGCGGGTGCGGAGCCGCGGTCGGCGGCGGTGAGCGTGGCGGTCATCGGGAGCCTCCTGCGGCGGCGCGGGCCGACGGGTGGGTGGGGTGGGCGAGGACGACCTGCTGGACGTCGAGGTACGCGGAGGCGAAGCCGGCCTCGGAGTAGGCGAGGTACAGCGACCACATCCGGCGGAACACCTCGTCGAAGCCGGCCGCCGCGACCTGGTCGGCGTGCTGCTCGAACCGGTCGCGCCAGATCTGCAGCGTCCGGGCGTAGTGCTGGCCGAACGCCAGCCGCTCCTGGACGACCAGGCCGGCCCGGCGGGCGTCCGCGGTGATCGACTCGGTGGACGGCAGGAACCCGCCGGGGAAGATGTACTTCTGGATCCAGGTGAAGGTGTCCCGGGTCGCGAGCATCCGGTCGTGCGGCATCGTGATCGCCTGGATCACCGCGCGGCCGTGCGGGGCGGTGCGCTCGGAGACGGTGCGGAAGTAGTCGGCCCAGTAGGCGTGGCCGACGGCCTCGATCATCTCGACCGACACCACGGCGTCGAACTGCCCTGTGGTGTCGCGGTAGTCGCACACCTCCACCTGGACGAGGTCGGACAGGCCGGCCGCGGCCACCCGGTCGCGGGCGAGCTGCGCCTGCTCGACCGACAGCGTGATCGTGTGCACCCGGGCGCCACGGCGAGCGGCCCGGAGCGCGAGCTCGCCCCAGCCGGTGCCGATCTCGAGGACGGACGAGCCCGCGCGCACCCCGGCGACGTCGAGCAGCCGCTCGATCTTGCGCACCTGGCCCGCGGCCAGCGCGTCGCCGTCGTCCTGCGGGTCGGTGGTCGGGTCGAACAGGGCCGAGGAGTACGACATCGACGGATCGAGGAACAGCTCGAACATCTCGTTCGAGAGGTCGTAGTGCGCGGAGATGTTGCGGCGGGTGTTGGCCTGGCTGCCGAGGTGCGCGCTCGGCAGCGCCTTGACGGCGAGCCGGCGGAAGGCCTGCAGCCGCGCCGGGACGAGGGAGGCCATCTGCCCGGCGAACACGGCGAGGACGCCGGCGAGGTCGGGGGCGTCCCAGTCGCCCGCCATGTACGACTCGCCGAACCCGATCAGCCCGGAGGCGCCGACGCGGCGCGCGAAGTCGTGCGGCCGGTGCAGGACGAGCACGGGTGCCTCGGGACCGCCGGACCCCGAGGTGCGTCCCCCGGGCAGCTCCACGCGCACGTCGATCCGGCGCAGGACGTCCTCGAACAGGCGGTCGGCGATCGCAGCGCGCAGGCCGGACGACGGCACGGTGGCGACGTCGGGCCAGCGGGTCGGGTCGACCTGGACGGACGGGCCGCCCGGGCGCGTCCCCGCCTCGTGGGCGCGGGTGTCGGTCATCGAGAGCTCCTCTGGAGGGTGCCGGGGCCGGTGGTGGCCCCGTCGTGCGGGCAGACGGGTGTCGTGGGGGGTCTCGTCCGCCGCGGGGCGGGGCCGGACGGGCAGACCGCGCAGCCACAGCCGCACGCCCTGCCAGCGGATCAGCGCCACGGTGCGCAGCGACTCCACCGGCGAGGTGAGGACGGCGCGGACCACCTCGGCGGTGGTGGCGGGACGGCCGGTGCCGCGCACGGAGGCGACGAACGGCCGGCCCTCGGCGCGGTGCAGCGTGACCGAGAGCCGCAGCTCGTCCCCGGGCTCGGGCAGGCTCATCGTGTACGAGCCGTCGACGGGGTAGAACGGGGAGACGTAGAAGGCCTTGTCGGTGCGGCCGGTGCCGCGCTCGTCGGTGCGCACGGTGTACACGTGCCGGCCGCCGTAGGTGTTGTGCACCTCGGCCAGGGTGGCGGCGAGGGAGCCGTCGGGACGGTGGCACCAGAACACCGACAGCGGGTTGAAGACGTGCCCGAGCGCGCGCGGGACGGTGAGCAGGGTGATCGGGCCGCCCCCGGCGTCGACGCCCTCGGCCGCGAGGTGCCGCTCGACGTTCTCGCGCAGGGTGAGGGCGGGGTCGCCGAGGTGGTCGGCGGCCTCGAACCGGACGAGGGCGCGCAGCGGTCGCGGGACGCGCGGGAGCCGGTCGACGTCGACGAGCCACCACCGCGAGCGGTAACGGAACTCGTTGCGCAGCGGGGTCCGTCGCACGTGCGTGACCTCGGTGCGGTAGATCCGGGCGGCCGGCGAGGCGCCCGGGAGGGCCGTCACCAGGTGCTCCCGAGCCGGTGGGCGGCGGCCCGGCCGGAGCGTGCGCCGTCCTCGTGGAAGCCCCACCCGTGGTAGGCGCCGGCGAAGACCACGCGGTCGTCGTCGAGCTCGGGCAGCCGCGCCTGCGCCGCGACCGACTCCGGCGTGTAGACGGGGTGCTCGTAGACCATCGTGTCGATGATCTCGTCGCCGGTCCACCCGCGCGTCACCCCCCAGGGTGACGAGGTAGCGGCCCGCGCCGTCGAGCCGCTGCAGCCGGTTCATGTCGTAGGTGACCAGCACGTCGTCCGCGCCGGTGCGGCACGCGTCCATCCGGTAGTTCCACGACGCCACCGCGCGCGGCGCCGAGGGCAGCAGCGAGGTGTCGCCGTGCAGGAGCGTGCGGTTCACCGAGTACGGGATCGCGCCCAGCACCTCGCGCTCGGCGGCGGTCGGCTCGGCCAGCAGCGACAGCGCCTGGTGCGGGTGGGTGGCGACGACGACGGCGTCGAAGGCCCGGACCGTGCCGTCGGCGTCCTCGACCTCGACCCCGGTGGCGGTGCGGCGCACCGAGGCGACCGGGGTGTTGAGGAGCACCTCGGACAGCTCCTTGGCCACCCGGTCGACGTAGCTGCGCGAGCCGCCGCTGACGGTGCGCCAGCGGGGGGAGCCGGCGACGCCGAGCATGCCGTGGTGGGAGAGGAACTCGAACAGGTAGCGGGCCGGGTACTCCAGCGCGGTCTGCGGCGAGGTCGACCACACGCAGGCGACCACGGGCGTCATGAAGTGCTCGACGAAGTAGTGCGAGAACCGGCCCGGCGCGGACGAACTGCGCGAGCGTCTGCTCGTGGTCGCGCTCCTCCGCCTCGGTGGCCAGCAGGGCGCGGGCGCGGCGGTGGAAGCGGACGACCTCGGTGAGCATCCACAGGTAGCGCGGCCGGGTGAGGTTGCGCAGCCGCGGGAACAGGCCCGGCAGCCGCAGGGCGCCGGCGTACTCCAGCCCGCAGCCCTCGCAGCTGACCGACATGCTCATCTCGGAGTCCTGCGTCGCGACGCCCAGCTCCTCGAACAGCCGCAGCAGCACCGGGTAGGTGCGCCGGTTGTGGACGATGAACCCGGTGTCGACGGCGACGGTCCGGCCGCTGGGGTCCTCGACGTCGTGGGTGTGGGCGTGGCCGCCGAGCCGGTCGTCGGCCTCGAAGAGGGTGACGGCGGCGGTGTCGCGCAGCGCCCACCCGGCCACGAGGCCGGCGACGCCGCTGCCGATGACGGCGACCCGCCTCGGCGGGGTGCTGCCCACGGTCAGGTCGGCCACTGGCTCTTCTCCCACGCTCACTCGTCGTCTCGGCGGTCAGCGAGGGGTTCGGTGCGGCCCGCGGCCCGGATGGGCCGGGCCGACCACGGGTCGGGCACCGTCCAGCGCGTGGACCAGACCCGCGATCACGCCCTCGCGGGCAAGAGTGCTCCACAGGCCCGGTCGGCGCAGCATGAAGTGGCCGGTCCCCTCCAGGAGGGTGAGCGACAGGTCGGCGGCGACGGGGCGGGCGCGCTGCGCCCACCGGGCGGTGGCCGCCGGGTCGGTCCACCGGTCGGTGCGCCCGTGCACCAGCCGCACCACGACGTCGTGGACGTCGACGGGCTCGCCGTCCGGGAGCCAGGGCGCGAGTGCGGTGACGCCGCGGACGAGCGGGTCGGCGGCCACCCGCACGGCGGTCCGGGCCCCCATCGAGTGCCCGAGGAGCACGACCGGCACCTGCCCGTGCGTGCGGCGGACGGCGTCCAGCGCCGCCCGCGCGTCCGCGACCGGGCTCGCCGCCGACCCGTTCCAGCCGCGGTAGCGGTACCGCACGGACCAGACCGCGACGCCCTGCGGCCCGAGCTCGCGGTGCAGGGCCCGCGCGAACGGCCGGAGCCGGAGGCGCGGACAGGTGCCAGGGCCGGGACGGCTGCAGGCTGTCCGCCTTGCCGCCGTGCAGCACGAGCAGGACGGCCCGGGTGCGACCCGCTGCGGGCCGCACGACCGGACCGGGTGCGACGGCGTCTGCTCTCATGGTGACCGTGGTTCGGACCATCGCCGGGCGCGGATGGTCGGTGCCGCCAGCGTCACACCGGCACGTCGTGGCGCTTGACAGCGACTGCCGCAAGCCCTCAGCCTTGATAACAAGCCGACAATGTCTCGGCCTTGACGACCTGGAGGAGGCCGACGTGCTCGTGGTGACCGCCGACCAGCGCGGCAGCAGATCCGGACCCGACCTCGTCGACGACGTGCTCGCGGTGCTGGGCGGACCCGCGTACGCCGACCGGTGGGTGCGCGCGTGCGAGCGGACGGCGGGCGACGAGGTGCAGGGCGTCACCGACGACCCGGCGCTGGTGGTGGAGGTCGCCCTCCTGCTCGTGCGCGACGACCGCTGGAGCGTGGGCGTCGGCGCCGGCCCCGTCCGCACCCCGCTGCCCGCGTCGGCGCGAGCCGGTGCGGGGCCCGCCTACGAGCACGCGCGCACCGCCGTCGAGAAGGCCAAGTCCTCCCCCGACCGGGTGTCGGTCATCGCCTCGGACGAGCACGCCGCCGGCTCGGCGCAGGCCGTGCTCGGGCTCCTCGCCGCGGTGGTGCAACGCCGCACACCGGCCGGGTGGGAGGCCGTCGACCTGCTGACGTCGGGGCTGTCGCGGGCCGAGGCGGCGACCAAGCTGGGCATCAGCCGGCAGGCGCTCAGCCAGCGCCTCCTGGTCGGGATGTGGCCGCAGGAGGAGCGGGCGCGGCGTGTCGCGGCCGACCTGCTGTCGGCTGCTGACGGCACGATGGACCGGTGACCGCTCCCCGCCCGCCCCGCGCCACCCTCCCGGTGCCGGTGAACGTCCCCGTCCTGCTCGCGCTCACCGCCACCGTCGTCGTGGGGGTGCTGGCCTGGGTGGTCCCGCTGCCCGATCCGGGTGCGTCCACGTCACCGCCCCCGCGGGCGCGTCCGGTGCGGGTGGCGCTCGTCGCGGCGCTCCCGGTGGCTCTCGGCCTGGCCGCCGTGCTGGCGGTCGTGGTCGAGCCCGCCCCGACCCTCGCCCCGCTCGGCCTCGTCCTCGCGGTCGCCGCCGCCGTGGTCGGGGGTGGGCCGGCCACGTCGGCGGTGCTGCGGCTGGTGCCGGAACCCGCGCCGTCCGGTGCGGCCACCCCGGCCAACGTGCTGCGGGGCGGGGCCACGATCGGGGTCCTGGAGCGGGCGGCGATCTGCGTCGCGGCCATGCTGGGCTCGGCGGAGGGCATCGCCGTGGTGCTGGCGGTCAAGGGCCTCGGCCGCTACCCCGAGCTGCGCGAGCCGGGCACCTCGGAGCGGTTCATCATCGGCACCTTCACCAGCGTGCTGTGGGCGCTGGCGTGCGCCGGGGTGTCGGTGCTGGCGCGCGCGTCCTGAGGTCAGGCGCCGCCGGCGACGGCGGCGACGGTGGAGGCGCGCCGCTGCGCCGGCCACGGGTCGCGGGCCACCACCCGGTCCTTGCCCTCCCGCTTGGCGGCGAACAGCCGGTCGTCGGCCAGCCGCCACACCCCGTCCGCGGCCGTCGTGGCCCGGGCGGCGGCGGGAAGCCGTGCCCGCCGGCTCCCCGACCTCGTACGCCTTCCTCGCCACCGACCCGCGCAGCGGTGGCCCCGTGGGGTTCGACCCGTGCGAGACCGAGATCCACTACGTGATCCGTCCCGACGGCTCACCGCCCGAGGGCGACGCCATCGTCGCCGAGGCGTTCGCGGAGGCGTCGCGGGTCACCGGCTTCACCTTCGTGCTCGACGGCCAGGACCTCGCGCCCGAGCTGGACCGGCGCGGCGGCCGGGTGCAGGTGCGCTCGGTGGTGCTGCACGAGATCGGCCACCTGCTCGGGCTCGACCACGTCGCGGACCCCAGCCAAGTCATGTACGAGTTCTCCTCGCCGGACGTGACCGCCTACCAGGCGGGCGACCTCGCGGGGCTCGAGGCGCTCGGCACCGGACGCTGCTCGACCCCCTGAGCGCGGACGCGGCCGGCTCAGCACCCGGCGCTGCCAGGGGGACGGGTCGCCCAGAACAGCACCGCGCTGGCGGCGGCGACGTTGAGCGAGTCGACGCCGCCCGCCATCGGGATCCGCACCGTCACGTCCACGGCCTCGACCGTGCGCTCGTCGAGCCCCTCCCCCTCGGTGCCGAGGACGAGGGCCAGGCGGTCCGGGAGGTCCGCGGCGAGGTCGTCGAGGGTGACGGACTCCGGCGTCAGGGCGGCCGCCGCCACCGTGAACCCGTTCTCCTGCAGGAGGTCGATGCCCTCTGGCCAGGGGTCGATCCGGGTCCAGGGCACCTGGAACACGGTGCCCATCGAGACCCGCACCGACCGCCGGTAGAACGGGTCGGCGCAGCGCGGCGTGATGAGCACGGCGTCGACGCCGAGGCCGGCCGCCGAGCGGAACATCGCACCGACGTTGGTGTGGTCGACGACGTCCTCGAGGACGGCCACGCGGCGCGCCCCCGCGAGCACGTCCTCCAGCGCCGGCAGCGGCGGCCGGTGCATCGAGGCCAGGATCCCGCGATGCAGCTTGAAGCCCGTGATCCGTTCCAGCACAGGGTCGTCCGCGACGTAGACCGCGGCGGACGCGGCCGCCGGGTGCGACAGCAGGTCCTGCGACTCGGCGAACCACCGGTGCCCCATGAGGAACGCGCGCGGGCGGTGGCCGGCGGCCAGCGAGCGGGTGATGACCTTGCGCGACTCGGCCATGTACAGGCCCTCGGCAGGGTCCTTGACCCGCCGGAGGGCGACGTCGGTGAGCCGGGTGAACTCGGCGACCCGCGGGTCGTCCGGATCGGTCACGGGCAGCTTCTCGACCACGCTCAGCCCGCCAGGATGCGGACGATCGCCACGACGCCGACGACGACGATCACGGCGCGCAGGGCCGTCGGGGGCAGCCGCCGCCCCACCTTGGAGCCGACGAACCCGCCGATGAGGGAGCCGACGGCGATGACACCGACCACGGCCCAGTCGATCTGGTCGAAGGCGACCAGGCAGAACGTGATCGCGGCGACGGTGTTGACGATCAGCGACAGCACGTTCTTCAGGGCGTTGACCCGCTGCAGGCTCTCCGGGAGCAGGGCGCCGAGCAGGCCCACCAGCAGCACCCCCTGCGCCGCACCGAAGTAGCCGCCGTAGACGCCCGCGAGGTAGGTGCCACCCATGGTCAGCGCCGTCCGCCCGGGGCTGGTGTGGTCGGCGTCGAGCCCCCGGGCCTCACGACGGCGGGCCAGAGCGGCCTGGAGACGAGGCTGGGTGATCACCAGGACGAGCGAGATCAGCAGCAGCACAGGCACGATCGCGGAGAACGCCTCTTCGGGCAGCACGAGCAGGAGCAGGGCCCCGCTGGCGGCACCGAGGAGCGACATCGGGGCGAGCAGCGCGACGCGCCGGCCCTGACCCTGCAGCTCCGCCCGGTAGCCCCACGTTCCGCTGACCCCACCGGGAACCAGACCGATGTTGTTCGAGATGTTGGCCACGACGGGCGGGTAGCCGAACGCCAGCAGGGTCGGGAACGTGATGAGCGTGCCGGACCCGACGACCGTGTTGATCGTGCCGGCGGCGATCCCGGCGAGCAGGATGAGGAGGGCCTCAACCAAAGGCACGCGCGCTCCACCGGTCCCCGTGCTGCTCGACGACCAGCGGCAGTCCGAACGTCTCCGAGAGGTTCTCGGCGGTCAGGGTGTGCACGAGCGGACCCTGCGCCACCACGCGTCCGCCCCGCAGCATCAGCACGTGGGTGAACCCGGGCGGGATCTCCTCGACGTGGTGGGTGACCAGCACCATCGCCGGGGCCTCGAGGTCCAGGGCCAGGGCGCCGAGCCGGGCGACGAGGTCCTCGCGCCCTCCGAGGTCGAGGCCGGCGGCCGGCTCGTCGAGCAGCATCAGCTCCGGGTCGGTCATCAGCGCGCGGGCGATCTGGACCCGCTTGCGCTCCCCCTCCGACAGGGTGCCGAACCGGCGGTCGGCCAGGTCGGCCACGCCGAGCGCGCCGAGCAGCTCGACGGCGCGGGCGTGGTCGAGCTGGTCGTAGTCCTCGCGCCAACGTCCGGTGACGCCGTAGGAGGCGGTGACGACGACGTCGCGCACCCGCTCGTCGGACGGCAGCCGCTCGGCGAGTGCGGCGCTGGACAGGCCGATCCGCGGACGCAGCTCGAAGACGTCGACCGTGCCGAGCACCTCGCCGAGGATCCCGACGACCCCGAGGGTGGGGTGGATCCGGCCGGCCGCGACCTGCAGGAGGGTGGTCTTGCCGGCGCCGTTGGGCCCGAGGACGACCCACCGGTCGCCCTCCTCGACCTCCCAGTCGACGTCCTCCACGAGCGCCGACCCGTCGCGCACGACCGTGACTCCCGCCAGCTCGAGGACGTCGCTCATGTCCTAGAGCCTATGGGGCGCCAGGTGCCACGCGAGCGCACCTACCCTGGTGCGGTGCTGACCCTGCCGCGCTCGGTGCTGCTCGCCCTGTGGGGCACCGCCGTGCTCGACGGCCGGGCGCCGGCCGAGGCTGCGGTCCGGGTCGTCACGGGCGTGGACGAGCCGCACACGATCACGGGCGAGGACCAGCCGGTGAGCGCCGCGCCGGGCGGGCCCGGGCTGCACGACCTGCTCGACCACCTCGACGGCCGGGCGTCCGCGTTGCGGGCGCTGCTGCCGGCGCCGGGCGACGCGCTCGGGCTGCCGCCGCTGCCGGCGGCGGTGCAGGCGGCGGTCGACGCGGGAGAGGCGGTCGTCGTCACCCCGGCGCGCGGGGAGGCGCCGGGCTGGACCTACGTGCCGCTCGTCGAGCCGTTCGGCTCCGAGGACGACCAGGGCTTCCTGGTCCGCTGGCGGGGCTGGGTGCACCCGCCCGGCGTCCGGCTCCCCGCACCGGCCTTCGGCGACCTGGCCGAGGCCGAGCGCGCGCTGCGCACGGCCCTGGTCCGGGCGACCGAGGCGCTGCACTCCCTCGACGTCGCCCGGTGGCGCGACGACGCCGCCGACCGGATCGAGCGGCTGCGCGACGGCGGCGTCGACCACCGGCTGCTCCCACCGGGCACCGACCGGCGGGCGGTGCGGGTGATCGGCACGGCCGCCCGCGTCCGCGGGATCGTGGAGGTCGCCGCGCTCGACGACGGCGGCTCGGTCAGCGGTTGGGAGGCCGGACGGCGCGCGGAGCTGCTCCGCGAGATCGACACGACCGCCCGCCGGGCCCTGGCGGCGGCTGCCTCACCCCAGGTCGGCGCCGGCTGAGCGGTACACCTCGAGGGTCTGGGCGGCGATCTGCTCCCAGGAGAAGTGCTCCCGGGCGCGGACCAGGCCGGCCTCGCCGTACCGGCGCGCGCGGTCGGCGTCCGAGACCGCGTCGGTGAGCGCCGCCGCGAGGTCCTGCACGTACCGCTCGGGGTCGACCGGCGTCCCCGTGCCGTCGTCGACCTGGTCGATCGGTACCAGCCAGCCGGTCTCGCCGGGGACGACGACCTCGGGGATGCCGCCGGTCGCCGTGCCGACGACCGCGGCGCCGCACGCCATCGCCTCGAGGTTGACGATGCCGAGCGGCTCGTAGACCGACGGGCAGACGAAGGCCGTCGCGTGCGACAGCAGCTGGCACAGCTCGGTGCGCGGCAGCACGCGGTCGATCCAGACGATCCCCTCGCGGCGGGTCTGGAGCCGGCGGACGCCGTCCGAGACCTCGGCCATGATCTCCGGGGTGTCCGGTGCACCCGCGCAGAGCACCACCTGGGTGCTCGGGCGGGAGCAGCTCGACCGCCCGCAGCAGGTACGGCAGGCCCTTCTGCCGCGTGATCCGCCCGACGAAGACGACCAGCGGGCGCTCCGGGTCGATCCCCATCGCCCGGACGGCGTCGGCCGCTGCGGGCGAGGTGTCGCGGACCCAGCCCGCGGTGTCGATCCCGTTGTGCACCACGTGGACGCGGTCCGGGTCGATGTCGGGGTACGACCGGAGGATGTCGGTGCGCATCCCGCCGCTGACGGCGATGACCGCCTGGGCGCCGACGAACGCCGTCCGCTCGCAGAACGACGAGACCGCGTAGCCGCCGCCGAGCTGCTCGGCCTTCCACGGCCGCAGCGGCTCGAGGCTGTGGGCGGTGACCACGTGCGGCACGCCGTGCAGCAGCCCGCCGAGGTGGCCGGCCATGTTGGCGTACCAGGTGTGCGAGTGCAGCACCGCGGCGCCGGCCGAGTCGGCGGCCATCCGCAGGTCGACGCCGAGGGTCGACAGCGTCGCGTTGGCGCGGGCCAGTCCCGCGTCCTCGGGTAGCCGACGACGCCCGCCTCGTCGCGCGGGTCGCCGAAGCAGCGCACGGCCACGTCGACGTGCTCGCGCAGCACCCTCGCGAGCTCGGTGACGTGCACTCCCGCGCCGCCGTAGATCGCGGGCGGGTACTCCTTGGTGAGGAGGTCGACTCTGGCCACGTCGCCAACGGTAGTGGCGGGAGGCGCTGGACCCTAGGGTGTGAGCATGCCCGGACCCAAGGTGCTGGCCATCGTCCTCGCGGGTGGTGAGGGCAAGCGGCTGATGCCCCTCACGGCCGACCGCGCCAAGCCCGCCGTGCCGTTCGGCGGCACCTACCGACTGATCGACTTCGCGCTGACGAACATCGTCAACTCGGGGTACCTCAAGATCGTGGTGCTGACGCAGTACAAGTCCCACAGCCTCGACCGGCACATGACCATGACGTGGCGGATGTCGACGATGCTCGGCAACTACGTGACCCCGGTGCCGGCGCAGCAGCGGGTCGGCAAGCACTGGTACCTCGGGTCGGCCGACGCGATCTTCCAGAGCCTCAACCTGATGGTCGACGAGGATCCCGACATCGTCGTCGTCGTGGGCGCCGACCACGTGTACCGGATGGACTTCTCCCAGATGGTCGACGCGCACATCGCGTCCGGCGCGTCCTGCTCGGTGGCGGCGATCCGCCAGCCCATCTCGCTGGCGGACCAGTTCGGCGTCATCGACGTCGACCCGGCCGACCCGAGCCGGATCCGCGACTTCCTGGAGAAGCCCAAGGACCCCGTCGGTCTGCCGGACTCGCCGGACGAGGTGCTCGCCTCGATGGGCAACTACGTCTTCACCGCCGACGCGCTCGTCGACGCCGTCACCCAGGACGCCGCCGACGAGTCGTCCGCCCACGACATGGGCGGCGACATCGTCCCGTTCTTCGTCGAACAAGAACGACGCCCGGGTCTACGACTTCAAGGACAACGACGTGCCCGGCACCACCGACCGCGACCGCGGCTACTGGCGCGACGTCGGGACGATGGACTCGTACTACGACGCGCACATGGACCTCATCTCCGTGCACCCGGTGTTCAACCTCTACAACTACGAGTGGCCGATCTACACCCAGTCGCCGCCGCTGCCGCCGGCGAAGTTCGTGCACGGCTGGCACGGTCGGATCGGGCACGCGGTCAACTCGATCGTCTCGGCCGGCGTCGTGGTCTCCGGTGCCACCGTGGAGAACTCGGTGCTCGGCCCCGAGGTCAGCGTGCACTCGTGGGCCTCGGTCACCGACAGCGTGCTGATGGACAACGTCGAGGTCGGGCGGCACGCGACGATCCGCCGGGCGATCATCGACAAGAACGTCGTGGTCCCCGAGGGCGCCCAGATCGGCATGGACCACGACCACGACCGGGCCCGCGGCTTCGACGTCACCGAGTCCGGGATCACGGTGATCGGCAAGGGCCAGAAGGTCAGCCTGTGACGGCCGGTCCGTGAACGCGCGGCTGCTGCTCGTGGTCGCCGCGGTGCTGGTCTGCGGCCTGGTGACGGCCGGTGCGTTCTGGGCGCTCGGGGCGATGCTCGACGAGCAGGTGCCGCACCCGCTCTGGGGGTTCGTCGGCGGCGTCGGCGTGGCCCTCCTGTCGTACTTCCGGACCGGCTGGTCCGACCGGCGGGACGGCCGTCGGACCGACTGACCGCCCGATCTACCCTGAGCCCATGCCGGCTCAGCGGACCGAGCAGCTCGCGGTTGCTGCCGACGCACCCACCCTGCTCGTCACCGTCCGCGGCCCGGACCGGCCCGGCGTGACCACGCGCCTGTTCGAGGCCCTGTCGGCGCCCGACGTGCGGGTGCTCGACGTCGAGCAGGTCGTCGTGCGGGGCAACCTCACCCTCGCCGCGCTGGTGACCTGCCCGCAGGACCCCGGCACGCTGATCGCCGCGGCGACCCGCGCCGGCAAGGACCTCGGGATGAAGGTGCGCTGCACCACCGGCACCGGCGACAACCGTCCGCGCAAGCGCGGCCGGCTCGCCGTCACGCTGATGGGCGCGCCCGCTGACGCCCGTGACGGTGTCGGAGATCTCGGCGACGATCGCCCGCCACGACGCCAACATCGACCGCATCCGGCGCCTCTCACGCGACCCGGTGACCACCGTCGAGCTCGAGGTCTCCGGCGCCGACGCGGACGGTCTGCGCCGCGACCTCGTGCGCGAGGCCGCCGTGCGGGGCGTCGACGTCGCGGTCTCCCCCTCCGGGCTCGCCCGCCGCGGCCGGCGTCTGGTCGTGATGGACGTCGACTCGACCCTGATCAAGGACGAGGTGATCGAGCTGCTCGCCCGCCACGCCGGGCGCGAGGCCGAGGTGGCCGAGGTGACCGCCGCCGCCATGGCCGGCGACCTCGACTTCGCCGAGAGCCTGCACCAGCGCGTCGCGGCCCTCGCCGGCCTCGACGTCGGCGTGCTGGCGCAGGTGCGCGACGAGGTGCGCCTCACGCCGGGAGCGCGCACGCTCTGCCGGACGCTGCGCCGGCTCGGCTTCACCCTCGGCCTGGTGTCCGGCGGGTTCGCCGAGATCGTCGAGCCCCTCGGGCGCGAGCTCGACTGCCAGTACGTCCGCGCCAACCGGCTCGAGGTGGTCGACGGGCGGCTCACCGGACGGATCGACGGGCCGGTGGTCGACCGCCAGGGCAAGGCCGACGCGCTGCGCGAGTTCGCCGCCGCCGAGGGCTCTCCCTGGCACGGACGGTCGCGATCGGCGACGGCGCGAACGACCTCGACATGCTGGCGCTGGCGGGGCTCGGCGTGGCGTTCAACGCCAAGCCGCTGGTGCGGGCGCAGGCGAACGCGAGCGTGAACGTCCCGTACCTCGACACCGTGCTGTACCTGCTGGGCATCAGCCGAGAAGAGGTCGAGGACGCCGACTCCGCCTGACTGGTCCGCTCTTGCGGCCGGCGCCTGAGGGCCGCACCGTTCCAGCGGACCGCGGTCAGTCCTTCGGGGTGTGGACGTCGATGAGGCGGGCGGCGCCTTCGGCGACGGAGGGCCAGCCGGCGTCGAGCTCGAGGAGGGCGACGGCGCTCGTGGGCAGCTGGGGGCGGTGGCCGGTGAGGACGCCGACGACCTCGGAGGTGGTGGGCTCGTGCCCGACCACGAGGAGGGTGGTGACGCCCTCCGGAGCGGAGGCGAGCAGGTGCAGCACCTGCTCCACCGAGGTCTCGTAGAGGTCCGGCAGGGGCTCTGCGTCGGGGACGTGCCGGCCGCCGTCGACCAGGCCGGCCAGGACCAGCCGGGCGGTCTGGCGGGTCCGGAGGGCGTCGGAGCAGACCACCCAGTCCGGCGTCCAGCCCTGCTCGGCCAGCCAGCGACCCGTCGCCGGTGCGTCGCGCTCGCCCCGCTCGGCGAGCGGGCGCTCGTGGTCGTCCACGTCCTCGGGGTTCGCGGCCTTGGCGTGCCGCATCAGGACGAGGCGGACCGGGGTGCTGGTCATCGGCCGATCCTTCCGCACCTGTGCGCGGGCCACCAGCGGACCACCGGTGGGCCCTTGCGCGAGCCGCACGAGGGGCACCAGTACGGTGACCGGATGGATCCGGCTGCCGGTACGTCCGCTGCCGCGCGGCGAGCACCGGTGACGAGCAAGGGTCCTGGTCCGCTCGTCGTGATCGGCGGCGCCGAGGACAAGATCGGGCGCTCGGTCGTCCTGCGCCGGTTCGTCCGCCTCGCCGGCGGCCGGGGGAACGCCCGCATCGTGGTGGTGCCCACCGCGTCGTCGGTGGAGCCAGAGATGGTCGCGGTCTACACCGACCTGTTCACCCGGCTCGGCGCCACGGAGGTCAGGTCCGTCCGTCCGATCAGCCGCGCGACGGCCGACGACCCGGAGCTGGCAGGCGAGACCGCAACGGCTACAGGCATCTTCATGACCGGTGGCAACCAGCTCAAGCTCTCGCAGATCCTCACGGGTACGGCTCTCGGTGACGCGATCCACGCCGCGCACAGCCGCGGCGCCGTGATCGGCGGGACGTCGGCAGGGGCGTCGATGATGAGCTCGCACATGATCTCCCTCGGTGGAGAGGGCGTCACGCCGCGCCACCGCAGCAGCCAGCTCTCCGCCGGGCTCGGCCTCATCGACGGCGTGGTGGTCGACCAGCACTTCGACCAGCGCAGCCGGTACGGCCGGCTGATGTCGTTGGTGGCGACGTCGCCGAACCTGCTCGGCATCGGCATCGACGAGAACACCGCCGCGGTGATCACCGAGAAGCGGTGGATGGACGTGGTCGGCGCCGGGGCGGTGTTCGTCCTCGACGCCCGGCACGCCACGTCCGACGCGCACGAGGCCCGCGCAGGTGCGCCCCTGCTGCTCTCGGGTGCGGTGGTCCACACGCTGCCGGCCGGCTCGAGGTTCGACCTCGAGCGACGCACCCTCGTCTCGTTCGTGGAGAAGCACCCCGACCACTCCACCCAGGTGCACCACTCCGACCGCGACGAGGCGCGGATGCTGGCGGGCCGCTTGCGCGCGACCGTCCACCGGCAAGAGGATTCCTGAGCCCGACCGCGTCCGCGGCGGCGCACCCCGCACCGTGACCCCACCCCGGCGGACCCGCGTGGTCCGCCCGACCGAGAGGACCACGCGAGCATGACGCAGGAGCGCCCCGTGCCCAGCGGCCCCGCCGCGCCCGAGCTCGCCGTCCTCGAGACCCGCGTGTACCGCGGCCCCAACGTGTGGTCGTACGACCCGGCGATCCACCTCGTCGTCGACCTCGGGATCCTCGAGGAGCACCCCACCGACCTGCTCGACGCCCGGCCCGAGGGATTCACCGACCCGCTGCTCGAGCTGCTGCCCGGCCTGGTGCGGCACTCCTGCTCGCGCGGCCACCGCGGCGGGTTCGTCGAGCGCCTGCGGGAGGGCACCTGGCTCGGGCACGTCACCGAGCACATCGCCCTCCAGCTGCAGCAGGAGGCCGGGCACGACCTGACCCGCGGCAAGACCCGCCAGGTACGCGGGCGCAAGGGCGTCTACAACGTCGTGTACGCGTTCACCGACGAGCGGATCGCCCTCGCGGCAGGGCAGCTCGCGGTACGGCTCGTCAACCACCTGATCGGGGCCGAGGACGGGTTCGACCCGCGCGAGTCGGTGGAGGCCTTCCTGCGGAACGCGCAGCGGATGGGGTTCGGCCCGAGCACCCAGGCGATCCTCGAGGAGGCGGTGTCGCGCGACATCCCCTGGCAGCGGCTGAACCAGTACTCCCTCGTGCAGCTCGGGCAGGGCGTCCACGCCCAGCGCATCCGCGCCACGATGACGTCGAACACCTCCGCGCTGGCCGTCGACATCGCCGGCGACAAGGAGCTCACCACCAAGCTCCTCGGGTCCGCCGGCCTGCCCGTGCCCAAGGCCGACGCCGTCCGCACGGCCGACCAGGCGGTGTCGGTGGCGCGCCGGATCGGGTACCCGGTCGTGGTGAAGCCGTTGGACGGCAACCACGGTCGCGGCGTCTGCCTGGATCTCAGGGACGACGACGAGGTGCGCGCCTCGTTCGAGATCGCGCGCGACGAGTCCAAGCGGGGAACCGTCGTGGTGGAGTCGTTCATCACCGGCAAGGACTACCGCTGCCTGATCATCGGCGGTCGGATGCAGGCCATCGCGGAGCGCGTGCCCGCGCACGTCGTCGGTGACGGCACCCACACCGTCGCCGAGCTGGTGGAGATCACGAACGAGGACCCCCGACGCGGTGTCGGGCACGAGAAGGTGCTGACCCGGATCAAGGTCGACGACGCCGCGATCGCGCTGGTGCAGGAGCAGGGCTTCGGCATGGACGACGTGCCGCCGGCCGAGCAGATGGTGAAGCTGGCCGAGACGGGCAACATGTCCACCGGCGGCATCTCGATCGACCGCACCCTCGACGCCCACCCCGACAACGTCGAGATCGCCGAGGAGGCAGCGCGTCTCATCGGCCTCGACGTCGCCGGCATCGACTTCATCTGCCCCGACATCACCGAGCCGGTGCGCGAGACGGGCGGCGCGATCTGCGAGGTCAACGCGGCGCCCGGCTTCCGGATGCACACGCACCCGACCATCGGCGACCCGCAGTTCATCGCCAAGCCGGTGGTCGACTCGCTGTTCCCGCCCGGAGCGCCGAGCCGGGTGCCGATCATCGCGGTCACCGGCACCAACGGGAAGACGACGACCTCCCGGATGATCGCCCACATCTTCAAGGGCCTCGGGCGCAAGGTCGGCATGACCTCCACCGACGGCGTCGTCATCGACGAGCGCCTGGTGATCAAGGCCGACGCCTCCGGACCGAAGAGCGCGCGGATGGTGCTGCAGAACCCGCGCGTCGACATGGCGGTGTTCGAGGTGGCGCGCGGCGGCATCCTGCGCGAGGGCCTCGGGTACGACCGCAACGACGTCGCTGTCGTCACCAACGTGGCCGCCGACCACCTGGGGACTGCGTGGCATCGACACCGTCGAGCAGCTCGCGACCGTCAAACGCGTCGTGGTCGAGGCGGTGCCCCGCAACGGCGCTGCCGTCCTGAACGCCGACGACCCGCTCGTCCGCGAGATGCGGCGGCACTGCTCCGGCGAGATCGTCTGGTTCTCGCTGGGTGCCCCGGGTTCGGAGGGCCGAGAGCTGATCGACCGGCACTGCCGGCGCGGCGGCAAGGCCCTGGTCATCGACAACTCCGAGCGCGGCGAGATGATCGTGATCCGCCACGGTCGTCGTGCGATGCAGCTGGCGTGGACCCACCTGCTGCCGGCCACCTTCGGCGGGGCGGCGAGGTTCAACGTCGCGAACGCGCTGGCGGCGGCCGGCGCGGCGTTCGCCGCGGGCGCCCCGCTGCACGACATCCGGCAGGGCCTGCGCACCTTCAGCACCAGCTACTACCTGTCGCCCGGCCGGATGAACCTCATCCAGGTCGGCTCGCCCAACGGCCTGATCGATGTGGTGGTCGACTACTGCCACAACGTGCCTGGGCTGCGCGAGCTCGGCGAGTTCGTCGAGCGCTACACCGAGCAGCGCGCGGGCGACCTCGCCAAGCCGTCGCGGATCGGGATGATCTCCACCGCCGGGGACCGGCGGGACGAGGACATGCACGAGCTCGGCGAGGTCGGCGCCGAGCACTTCGACGTCGTGGTGGTCCGGGAGGACCGCAACCTGCGCCGGCGGCCGGCGGGGCAGACGGCCCAGCTGATCGCCGACGGCGTGAAGGCGCGGATGGCCGAGGGCGGCGCGAGGTGCAAGCAGGTGGAGGTCGTCCTGGACGAGACCGACGCGGTGCGGCACTGCATGACGCGGGCGAACCCGGGTGACCTCGTGGTGCTCTGCGTCGACCAGCACAGCGAGGTGGTCGCCGAGCTCGAGACCTGGAGCCACCACGCCCAGGCCGGCGCCCGGTCCTCCGAGGACGCCGTCTCCGACCCCGACCTCGACCCGGCCGAGCTCACCGAGCTGGCCGGCCGCGACGACCCGTCCGCCCGAGCCTGACGGCGGCAGCCCCACCGGCTGCTAGAGGGCCGGGGCGACCTCGAACCGGTAGGTGCGCTGGGCGACCTCGTCGTGCAGGCCGAGGCTGCGGTACAGCTGTCGCGGCCTCTCGGTCTCCCACCCGATCTGGAGCCGCCGTGCTCCGGCGTCGGTGAGCCGGTCGAGCCCGGCACCCACCATCGCGCGCGCGACGCCGCGGCCGGAGTGCTCGTCCTCGACCCGTACGGGCTCGACGAGCCCGACCCCCGTCACCGGGTCGTTCCAGCACAGGGCGTAGCCGGCCACCGAGCCGTCCGGCGCCACGACGGCGAGGTCGAGGTCGGGACGGTAGAGCGAGCAGCGCCGGAGCCGCTGCTCGACCTCCGGCCCGTTCCGCCCCACCATCGGGTGCGGCCCGCCCGGCCGCGTCTCCCGGTCGGCGAGCTGGTACCCGTCCGGCACGGGCGGCGTCTCGGTGTCGCGGGGTGTCCGGGCCCGGACGGCGCCGGACCCACCGCCGGCACCGAACGCGTGCGCCTCCAGGCGGTGGACCGCCGCGGCGTCGTCGGTCCGGACCAGCGACTCGACCGCGGTGGCACCGAGGGCGCGCAGCTGCTGCCACCCGTGCTCCCAGACCTCGTCGGCGTCGACAGGTGAGCCCGGCACGACCAGCAGGTCGAGCCCCCACGCGTGCGACCACCAGGTGAGCGCAGCGACGGCTGCGGGACGGTCGTCGACGAACCAGAAGCGTTGCGGGACGGCGTCGGACGGCCGCGGACGGCGCGACCACCACTGCAGGTCCGCGGCTTCCCACACGCCGGCCTCCGGGTCGGCCCGGCGCGCGTCCTGCAGCAGCCTCGTGGCGAGGAGGAGGGCCTCGTGACCGACCGCGTCACGCGTCACTGCTGGCATCGCGGGCACCAGAAGAGGTTGCGGGTCTGGAGCTCGGCCGTCAGCACCGTCGTGCCGCAGACCCGGCACGGCAGTCCCGCGCGCCGGTACACGTAGTGCGCCTTCTCGCGCGTCACGCGTCCGCCGGGCCGGTCGGCCGGGTCGGTGGTGACGATCCGTCCGGACCGGACGCCGGCCCGCATCAGCGTCACCAGGTCGGTCCACATCGCTGCCCAGGTGACCTCCGGCAGGTCGCGCCCGGCCAGGTAGGGATCGACCCGGTGCCGGAACAGCAGCTCGGCGCGGTACACGTTGCCGATCCCGGCCACGACCGACTGGTCCATCAGCAGCCCGCCGACCGGTGCACGCGACCGGGAGATCCGGCGCCACGCCTGCTCCGGGTCGGCACCGCGCCGCAGCGGGTCGGGTCCGAGCCGGTCGAGGATCGCCCTCACCTCGGCCCTGGTGAGTAGCTCGCACGCGGTGGCACCCCGCAGGTCGGCGTAGGTCTCGGGCGCCTCGAGCCGCAGCCGCAGCGCTCCCCACGGCTCGGGGGCCGGCACGGCGTGGCTGACGAACTTCCCGTAGAGCCCGAGGTGGACGTGCAGGTGCCGACCGGCGCCGTAGTCGTGGAACAGGTGCTTGCCGTAGGCGTCCGCCCGCCGCAGCACGCTGCCGTCGATGAGCGCCGCCCCCTCGGCGAAGCGGCCCTGCGGGCTCGACGCGCGCAGCGGGTGGCCGACCAGCAGGCGCCGGTGCTCGCGCGCCAGCCGGTGCAGCGTGTGGCCCTCCGGCACCTCAGCTCCCCGCCGGCGCGAGCGCCGCCGCGATCCGGTCCGGCGTGGTCGCGGGCGTCCGCGTCGTCGGCGTAGGTGGTGCGCGGCCAGAAGAACCCGCGCAGCCCGTCGCCCTTGGTGCGCGGCACCACGTGCACGTGCAGGTGCGGCACCGACTGGCTCACCACGTTGTTCACCGCCACGAACGTCCCCTGCGCGCCGAGGCCGTCGACCACGGCCCGGGCGACCCGCTGGGCGGCGTCGAGGAGCGGGTGCTTGAGCTCGTCCGGCAGGTCGAGCAGCGTGTCGACGTGCGTGCGCGGCACCAGCAGCGTGTGGCCCTTGAAGACCGGTCGGGTGTCGAGGAAGCCGAGCACCTCGGGCTCGTCGAGGACCGCGGGTCGACGGCACCTCGTCCCGGCGACGATGCGGCAGAACAGGCAGCTCACGTCGCGACCCTAACCAGGAGGCGACGCCGGGGCGCGGCAGGATGGGCGCGTGCAGGGACCGGACGGCCTCCCCGACCCGGCGCTCGTCGTCCTGGTGGGCGCCGCGGGCGCCGGCAAGTCGCACTGGGCGGCCGCGCGGTACCGGTCGGTCGAGGTCGTCTCGTCGGACGCGCTGCGCGGGGTCGTCGGCAGCGGACCGGCCGACCTCGACGCCACCGACGACGCCTTCGCGGTGCTCGACCAGGTGGTCGCCGCCCGGGTGGGACGACGCCTGACCACCGTGGTCGACACCCTCGGGCTCGACGCCGCACGCCGGCGCGGGCTGCTGGACCTCGCCCGTGCCCACGCGGTGCCGGCCGTCCTCGTCCTGCGTCGACACCCCGGCCGCGGTGTGCCGGGAGCGCAACGCCCGCCGCGACCGCCCGGTGCCCGCACCGGCGCTGGCCCGGCAGCTCGCGCGGGTGCGCGAGGTGGTGGCCGAGGTCGCCGCCGAGGGCTGGGACGTCGTGCACGTGGTCGAGGACGCCGCCGTCAGCGCTCCCGACCCGGCACCCGTCCGGACCGCGGAGCGCACAGCGGACGGGCCGCGGCTCGTGCTCCAGCTGTCCCGGTTCCCGTGGGGCGAGGACCCGGCGGGCTGGCTGGTCGAGGTGGCCGCCGCCGCCGAGGCCGCCGGGCTGCACGGCCTCGCCCTGATGGACCACCTGATCCAGATCCCGCAGGTCGCGCGCGCGTGGGACCCGATCCCCGAGCCGTACGTGACGCTCGGGCTGCTCGCCGGCCGCACGTCGTCGCTGCACCTCGGGACGCTGGTGTCGCCGATGACCTTCCGCTCCCCCGGCGTGGTGGCCAAGTCGGTCGCGACCCTCGACGTGCTGACCGGCGGGCGGGCGTTCTGCGGCGTCGGCGCCGGGTGGTGGGAGCGGGAGCACCTCGGGTTCGGCGTCCCGTTCCCGGGCCGGGTGAGCGGGTCGACCGGCTCGCGGCCGGGATCGAGACGATGCGCGCGCTGTGGTCGACCGGCACGAAGGCGTACCAGGGAGAACGGGTCTCGCTCCCGGAGACGACGTCGTACCCGCGCCCGGTCGGACGGGTACCGGTGGTCGTCGGCGGTGCCGGTCGGCGCACGCTGCGCGTCGCCGCCGAGCTCGGCGACGCCTCGAACGTCCGCACCGAGGTGCTCGACCAGGCGCTGCCGGTGCTGCGGGCGCACTGCGCCGAGGTCGGTCGCACGCTGGGCGAGGACGTCGAGCTCACCGTCCTCGACACCCCGGTGATCGGCACCGACCGCGACGACGTCGCGCGCCGGGTGGAGCGGCTGCGCGGCCGCGCCGTCGCCGCGCGGTTCGCCGAGCAGCACCACGCCGGGACGCCGAGGGACCAGGCCGACCGCTACCTGCGGCTGGCCGACCAGGGCGTCGGCACGGTGTTCGTCGCCCTCGCCGACCTCGACACCGCCGCCGACGTCGAGCGCCTGGCCCCGATCGCCGACGCGCTGCGGTAGCGCCGACCGGGCGGAGTGCCCTAGCCGCCGCGCAGCTCGTCGGCGTAGTACCGCAGCGCCGGGTCGTAGCCCTCGGCGTCCGAGCCGGCCAGGTGGCGGGCGAGCTCCTCGACCGCGACGGCCACGGCCTCGCCGTGGCGACCGAGGTCGTGCAGCACGAGCGCACGGAAGGCGGGGCCGGCCGTCGACTCCGGCCGCTCGGCGGCGAGCTCGTCGAGCACCTCGAGCGCGGCGGCCGGGTCCCCGACCACGCGCAACGACGACGCGAGCCCGATCCGCGCGCCGGTGCGGTGCGGCTCGAGCAGCCCGCCGGTCAGCGCCTCGCGGTACAGCGGGATCGCCTCGGCCTCGAGGCCGAGACGGTCGTGGGCGCAGGCGTGCTCGTAGGCGAGCCGCGCGTCGCCGGGCAGCGCCGCGTGCAGCTCGCGGAACGCCGCGAGCCCCTGCTCGAGGTCGAGCGCGCGCGCGGCGGCGATCCGGTCCTCCTCGGTGTGCAGCCCACGGGCCGCGACGACCTTGGCGCGGACCTCGCGCGGGCCGTCGGCGAGGGCGCCGAGCTGGTCGAGCGCCGCGTACACGCCGTCCCGCTCGGCGTGCGACATCAGCGCGACGACGTCGCCGTCGCCCGCCTCCGCCAGCAGCCCGCGCAGGCCGTCGACCTCGGTGGGGAACGACGGCACGTCGTGCACGCCCACGGCGGCGGCGCCGCTGCGCAGGATGGTCTCGAGCTCGTCCGCCGTCTTGCCGCGCAGGTACTTCTCCTTGTGCACCACCGCGACCCGGTCGGCGCCGATGCCTGCCATCTCCCCCATGCCGTGCAGCAGCTCGTCGGTGCGGTCGCCGACGCCGCCGAGGCCGAGCAGCAGCCGGGACCCCGGCGCGACCATGCCCCGTGCCACGCCGAGCAGCGCCTCGAGCCCGGCCTCGTTGTGCGCGAGGTCGATGATCACGGTGCACGCGCCGGTCGGCTCCTGCGCGCCCAGGGGCAGCGGCACCGTGAAGCTGTTCATCCGGCCGGGGTTCTTCTCCGCGTCCGGGGTGAACGTCCGCAGCCCGGCCACGACGTCCTCGACGGCGAGCCCGAGGCCGAGACCCGCTGCGGCAGCGGCCATCGCGTTGGCCACGTTGTGCTGGCTGAGCCCGAACAGGGTCACCGGCATGTCCAGCACGGAGACGAGCCGCACCGGGTCGGCCCCCTCCTGCAGCACGGTCAGCGCACCGTCCATGACGGTGATGGCGCGGCCGTGGTGGTTGAGCGCCTCACGCAGGGCCGGCGACTCGGGGTCGAGGCTGAACACGAACGGGCGGCCCGGGGAGCCGGCGCGCATCGCCATCACACGCGGGTCGTCACCGTTCAGGACCGTCCAGCCGGACGGCTTGGTCACGTGCGTCACGATCGCCTTGACCTCGGCGAGCTGGTCGACGGTGTCGATGCCCTGCTGCCCCAGGTGGTCGGCGCTGACGTTCGTGACGACCGAGACGTCGTTGGCCACCACGCCCATCCCCTTGAGCAGCATGCCGCCCCGGGCCGTCTCGAGGATCGCCATCTGCACCCCCGGCGCGGCCAGCACGGCGCGGCCGCCGGCCGGTCCGGAGTAGTCGCCGTCCTCGATCAGCTCCCCCTGCACCACGACCCCGTCGGTGGAGCTCCAGCCGGTGCGGTAGCCGGCCGTCATGCACAGGTGCGCGAGGAGCCGGGTCGTCGTCGTCTTGCCGTTGGTGCCGGTGATCGACGCGACCGGGATCCGCGGGCGGACCGCCTGCGGGCGACGCCCGGGGTCCGACGACCGGACCCTGTCAGCAGCCGCGGCCACCAGACCGGCGAGCCCGCCGGCGTCGACGGTCTGCTCGAGCACGTCCGCCACGGCGCGGCCCAGCGCCTCCGCGCGGCCGGAGCGACGCCACGGGAAGGCCAGCACGACCTGCTCGGACGCGGCACCGGCGCGGGTGCGCAGGGCGAGCCGCGCGACGCCGGCCTGCTGGGACACCTGCCGGGCGACGGCCTTCACCAGTCGGAGCGAGAACGCCTGCCGCTGGGCGGTTCCGGGGTCACCGGGGCGCGCGCGTCCCAGACCGACCTCGGCGGCGACGGCCCGCAGCTCGGTGGACGACAGTCCGCCCCAGCCCGACAGGTCGAGGGTCACCTTGCAGGCGGCCCGCGGGAAGTACAGGTTGGGACCCTCGAGCAGCCGCAGCTCGACGAGCGTCGCGGCCGGCGCGTCCGTGGTGGTGCTCACGTCGGGGTGCCGGTCAGGAGCCCATGGCGTGCACGCCGCCGTCGACGTGCACGATCTCGCCGGTGGTCGCCGGGAACCAGTCCGACAGCAGCATCGCGCAGGCGCGGGCGGTCGGCTCGGCGTCCTTGACGTCCCACCCGAGCGGGGCGCGGTCGTCCCACGTGTTCTCGAAGATCTCGAAGGCGGGGATCGACTTGGCTGCGGTGGTGCGGATCGGTCCGGCCGCCACCAGGTTGCAGCGGATCCCGTCCGGACCGAGGTCGCGGGCGAGGTAGCGCGAGGTGGACTCGAACGCGGCCTTCGCCACGCCCATCCAGTCGTAGACGGGCCAGGCGAAGGAGGCGTCGAAGGTGAGGCCGACGACCGAGCCGCCGCGACCCATCAGCGGCTTCGCCGCCACGGCCAGCGACTTCAGCGAGAAGGCGGACACGTGCAGCGCGGTGGAGACGTCCTCCCAGCTCGCGTTCATGAAGTCGAAGGCGCCCTGCGGGGCGAAGCCGATCGAGTGCAGCACGCCGTCGAGCCCGTCGACGTGCTCACGGACGTTGTCGGCGAGGGCGTCGAGGTGGCCCTGGTCGGAGACGTCGAGCTCCACCACGGGTGCCGCCTTCGGGAGCCGGCGGGAGATCACCTGGGTGATCTTCATCGTCCGCCCGAACGAGGTGAGGACCACCTCGGCACCCTCCTGCTGGGCGATGCGCGCCACGTGGAAGGCGATCGAGGTGTCGGTCAGCACGCCCGTGACGAGCAGTCGCTTGCCGTCCAGAATGCCCATGTCGCAGTCCCTTTCGCGAGGTCAGACGGAGTCAGGAGGAGGGTGCGGGTGACGGTCAGTGGCCCATGCCGAGGCCGCCGTCGACGGGGACGACCGCGCCGCTGACGTAGCCGGCACCGGGGCTCGCGAGGAACGCCACCGTCTCGGCGACGTCGTGCACCGTGCCGAACCGCTTGGCGGGGATGGCCGCGAGGTAGGTCTTCTGGGTCTCCTCGGGCAGCGAGGACGTCATGTCGGTGTCGATGAAGCCGGGCGCCACCACGTTGGCGGTGATGCCGCGTCCGCCGAGCTCGCGGGTCACGGAACGGGCGATGCCCACCAGCCCCGCCTTGGACGCCGCGTAGTTGACCTGGCCCGGCGAGCCGTACAGACCGACGACCGAGGAGATGAGCACGATCCGCCCGCGGCGCAGCCGCATCATCCCCTTCGTCGCCCGCCGCACGCAGCGGAACGTGCCGGTGAGGTTGGTGTCGACGACGGAGGAGAAGTCCTCGTCGCTCATCCGCAGCAGGAGCGTGTCCTTGGTGATCCCGGCGTTGGCCACCAGCACCTCGACCGGTCCGTGCGCGGCCTCGACCTGGTCGAACGCGGCGTCGACGGACGCGGAGTCGGTGATGTCGCACGCGACCGCGAGGGCACCCTCCGGCGCCTCCCCGCTGCGCGAGGTCACCGCCACCTTGTCGCCCTGGGCCAGGAACCGCTCGGCGATGGCGCGCCCGATCCCGCGGTTGCCCCCGGTGACCAGGACGCTGCGCGGCTGCGCCCCCGGCGGGGTCGCGGCGCTCTGCTCGTCAGCCATGGCCGTGACGCTACCGGGTCGGCCCCGGCCCGGGTCACCTCCGAGGTCGCCGGACGGAGGAGTAGGTTCCTGCGTCGTGCGCGCGATCCAGATCACCGAGTTCGGCGGCCCCGAGGTCCTGACCCTCACCGACCTGCCGGAGCCCGCCGCCGTCGAGGGCAGCACCCTCGTCGACGTCACCTCCGCCGGCATCAACTTCGCCGACACCCACCAGGCCGAGGACTCCTACCTCGCACCGCAGACGCTGCCGCTCGTCCCCGGTGCCGAGGTGGTCGGCACCCGCCGGTCCGACGGCAGGCGGGTGGTGGCGCTGCTCGCCGGCGGCGGGGGCTACGCCGAGGTCGCGGCCGCTCCCGACGCCGTCTCGTTCGAGCTCCCCGACGAGGTCTCCGACTCCGCCGCGCTCGCGCTGGTGCTGCAGGGCACGACGGCGTGGCACCTGCTGCGCACCAGCGCCCACCTGGCCGCCGGGGAGACCGTCGTCGTGCACAGCGCCGCGGGCGGCGTCGGCAGCCTCGCGGTGCAGCTCGCCCACCAGTGGGGCGCCGGGCGCGTGATCGCCACCGCGTCGAGCGAGGAGAAGCGCCACCTCGCGCTCGACCTCGGCGCCGACGTCGCGGTCGACACCTCCGCGTGCCAGGACGCCGCCGGCGTGGCCGCGCTCCTGCGCGACGCGAACGAGGGACGCGGCGTCGACGTCGTCCTGGAGATGACCGGCGGGCACGTCCTCGACGGGTCGCTCGACGCCCTCGCGCCGTTCGGCCGGGTCGTCGCCTACGGCATGGCGTCCCGCACGGCTCCGAAGGCGGTGCACCCCGGCGCCCTGATGGCGACCTCGCGCGCGCTCATCGGCTTCTGGCTCGTGCACACGATCCGTCGACCCGGCGGCCTGCACCCGGCGATGGACGAGCTGCTGTCGCTGGTGAAGGCCGGCCTGCTCGAGCCGGTCGAGGGCGGCACGTACCCGCTCGCCGAAGCCGCGCAGGCGCACCGCGACATCCGCTCGCGCACCACCCGCGGCAAGCTCGTCCTGGACGTCCGGGCCTGACCCGGCCGCGGCCACCGCCGCGGGCCGGGGACAAACCGCGTGCGTCCGGGTCCGGCCGTCGCGTTAGGGTCCGGGTCGTGAGATCCGTGGACGACGACTTCACCGCCCTGCCCCTGCGCCACCTCGCCGACGCCGCCCTCGCGCGCGCCGACGAGCTCGGTGCCGAGCACACGGCCTTCCGGCTCGAGCGCAACCGCGGTTCGGGGGTGGTGCTGCGCGACGCCCGGTTGTCCTCGTCGTCCGACGACACCGACTCCGGCCTGTCGGTCCGCGTGGTGGTCGACGGCACCTGGGGGTTCGCGGCGGCAGCCGACCTCACCCCCGAGGCCGCGGCGCGGGCGGCCGAGCAGGCGGTCGAGATCGCGAAGGTCTCGCGCCCGCTCAGCACGGAGCGGGTCGAGCTGGCGGACGAGCCCGTGCACGCCGACGTGCAGTGGGTCTCGAGCTACGCCACCGACCCGTTCGAGGTCAGCGCGGCCGACCAGGCCGAGCTGCTGGCGCAGTGGTCGCAGCGTCTGCTCGACGGCGGCGTGACCCACGCCGAGGCCGTGTTCCAGGCGTACAAGGAGCAGAAGTTCTACGCCGACTCCGCCGGCACCTCCAGCACCCAGCAGCGGGTGCGCGTGCACCCCTGGCTCGAGGTGGTGCTCGTCGGCGACGCCGGCATGGAGTCGATGCGGACGGTGAACCCGCCCGTCGGGCGCGGCTGGGAGTACATGGCCGGCTCTCCCGCGGACGGCGCGTGGGACTGGGACGGCGAGCTCTCGCAGCTGCCGGACCTGGTGCGCGAGAAGCTGGCGGCGCCGTCGGTGGAGGCCGGACGCTACGACCTCGTCGTCGACCCGTCCAACCTGTGGCTCACGATCCACGAGTCGATCGGCCACGCCACCGAGCTCGACCGCGCGCTGGGCTACGAGGCCGCCTACGCCGGCACCTCGTTCGCGACCCTCGACCAGCTCGGCTCGCTGCACTACGGCAGCCCGCTCATGCACGTGACGGGCGACCGCACCGTCGAGCACGGGCTCGCCAGCATCGGCTACGACGACGAGGGCGTGCAGACGCAGTCGTGGGACCTCGTCCGCGACGGGACCCTCGTGGGCTACCAGCTCGACCGGCGGATGGCCCGGCAGAACATGCTCGGCGACCCGCCCGGCCGCTCCAACGGCTGCGCCTTCGCTGACTCCGCCTCCCACATCCCCATGCAGCGCATGGCCAACGTCAGCCTGCAGCCGGTGGCCGACGGGCCCGACCTCGACGGCCTCCTCGGCCAGGTGGAGCGCGGCATCTACGTCATCGGCGACAAGTCGTGGTCGATCGACATGCAGCGCTACAACTTCCAGTTCACCGGCCAGCGGTTCTACAAGATCGAGGACGGACGCCTCGCCGGCCAGCTCAAGGACGTGGCGTACCAGGCGACGACCACCGACTTCTGGCGCTCGATGTCGGCGGTCGGCGGGCCCTCCACCTACGTGCTCGGCGGCGCGATGAACTGCGGCAAGGCGCAGCCGGGCCAGGTGGCCGCCGTGAGCCACGGGTGCCCGGTCGCGCTGTTCCGCGACGTCAACATCCTCAACACGGTCCAGGAGGCAGGGCAGTGACCCAGTCGGCAGCGAGCCACGAGCTCGTCGAGAAGGGCCTGGAGATCGCGGCCCGCACGCCGGGCCACGCGGGCACGTCGGTGATCGTCCACGAGGACTCGACCGCGAACCTGCGCTGGGCGTGCAACACGTTGACCACCAACGGGATGAGCACCGGCCAGACCGTCACCGTCGCCACCGCCGTCACGACCGACCGGGGCGTCAGCATCGGGACGGTCAGCCGCAACGGCGTCGGCGCCGACGACCTGGAGTCGCTGGTCGCCGAGGCCGCCCGGGCGGCCGCCGCCGCCCCCGCCGCCGAGGACGCCGCCGAGCTCCCCGCCGGCCGCGAGGACGCCGACTTCACCACGGCTGCCGAGCACACCGGCCCGCAGGTGCTGCAGGGCGTCGCCGGCGGCCTCGGCGAGGCGCTGCAGCAGGCCCGCTCGGCCGACCGTGAGCTGTTCGGCTTCGCCGAGCACATGGTCCGCACCACCTGGCTCGGCACCACGGCCGGCGCCCGGCGCCGGCACGTGCAGCCCAAGGGCACGCTGGAGATGACGGGCAAGTCCCACCAGCGCACCCGCTCCACCTACGACTGCCAGTACACCCGCGACTTCACCGACGTCGACGTCCTGGCCATGGACGCCGGACTCACCCAGCGGCTCGACTGGCAGGGTCGTCGGGTCGAGCTCGAGCCCGGTCGGTACGACACCGTGCTGCCCGCCGGCTCGGTGGCCGACCTGCTCATCTACCTGTACTTCGTCTCCGACGCCCGTTCGGCGTACGAGGGGCGAACCGTGTTCTCCAAGAAGGGATCTGCCGGTCAGACGCGCGTGGGCGAGAGGCTCACCGACGTCCCGCTCACGATCGCCAGCGACCCGGCGTACCCGGGCCTGGAGTGCCAGCCGTTCGTGGCGACCGGGTCGTCGAGCCCGTACGAGTCGGTGTTCGACAACGGGATCGACGCGCCGGCCACCACCTGGGTGCGCGACGGCGTGCTCGAGGCGCTGCCCACCAGCCGCTTCACGTCCGCGATGACGGGCATCGACCTGCACCCGGCCGTCGACAACCTCGTCGTGAGCTCGCCGGACGGCAAGGGCGGGCTCGACGACCTGGTGGCCTCCACCGGGCGCGGCCTGCTGGTCACCTCGCTCTGGTACATCCGCGAGGTCGACCCGGTGACGCTGCTGCTCACCGGCCTGACCCGCGACGGCGTCTACCTCGTCGAGGGCGGCGAGGTGCAGGGCGTGGTGACGAACTTCCGGTTCAACGAGTCGCCGGTCGACATGCTCCGTCGCGTCGACGCGGTCGGCGAGACCGGGATCGCGCTGAACCGCGAGTGGAACGAGTTCTTCTCGCGCACCGCGGTGCCCGCCCTGCGGATCGCCGACTTCAACATGTCGAGCAGCAGCCAGGGCACCTGAGCGTCGGACCGGTACTTCGTCACCGACCCGGGGCACGGATGCCTCGGGACGGGGTGGGGATGCTCACCCGCCCTCGCGCCGCGCGCCCGCGGGTGCTGGCCTACCGTGGGGACGTGGTCCGAGGACGCGGGACGAACGACGAGGTGCACTCGCTCACGTCCGCGCGCCGGCCGCACAGCGAGGACCAGCGGGCGCGCCAGCGCCGGTACCTGCTCTCGATGGTCATCCGCACCGTCTGCTTCGCCCTCGCGATCTTCGTCGACGGCCCGATGCGCTGGGTCTTCATCGCCGGCGCCGTCTTCCTGCCGTACGTCGCCGTGGTGTTCGCCAACGCCGGGCGCGAGACCGGCGGTCCGGGTCCGGTGGCCCCGCCGCCGCCCCCGGTCGGTGCCATCGGCCCCGGCCGCGGCTCCCTGCCGGACGAGCCGCACGTCGACCGCTGACGCCCCTCGGTCCGACCGTCGCCGGACCTCGGCGGAGGCTGCCCCGACGGGCCGCTGACATTGACATCGATCCGTGTCATACTCGCGGGGCGCGCTCGCCTCCCCCGTCGAGCGCCCCCGGACGCCGGGTGGCACCCCCCCGTTGCCACCCGGCGTCCTCTTGTCCTCACCCGGTTGCTCCCCGTGCCGCTCGGCCTGTGGGCCACCCGGTCGCCGACACGCGACCGACACGCCCGACACGCGGACGCCGCGCCGTCCCTGCTTGTTCACCGGACGTTCGCCCTGTTCACTGGCGTGGGTCGGTCCCTCGTGGCCGGCCCGGGCCAGCACCGCTGACGCAGCGCACGGGAGGCACCACGATGACCCACCCGGATGCCGGCACCACCGCACCCTCCGCCCCGCCGGGACCGCCCGGCGTCGTCGACCTCAGGGAGCACCAGATCGACCTCCAGCAGCACGAGCCGCCCGGCGACCCCGTCTGCAGCGCCCGCCGGTGCCGCGCGCACGCCGTCTGGGCGCTGCGGTGGAACAACCCCCGCCTGCACACGCCCGAGCGGCGCAAGACCTGGGTGGCCTGCGAGGAGCACCGCGAGCACCTCACCGAGTTCCTGCAGCTGCGCGGCTTCCTGCGCGACACGCTCCCCCTGGAGCAGCTCGCGGCACGCCCCAGCGCCGCCGTCTGAACCGCAGCCCCGGTCCGGGCCCGCGCGGCCCGGTGCCGGGCCGGTGTGCTCGCGCGTCTACCGTGCTGGACGTGTACCGCTTCCTGCTGTCCGGGCGCTGGCTCGGGCTGTTCGTGCTCGCGCTCGTGGTCGCGGTCGCGTGCGTGCTGCTCGGGAGCTGGCAGTGGCACCGCCGGGAGGACCGTCTCGCGCGCAACGCCGAGGTGGTGGAGAACTACGACCGCGACCCCGTCGGCCTCGAGGACGCGCTGCCGGACCCGACCCGGTTCCCGTCCGGCGCCACCTGGACCCCGGTGCTCCTCGAGGGCGAGTACGTGGCCGACGCGACGGTCCTGGTGCGCAACCGCACCCGCGACGGCCGCCCCGGCTACCAGGTGCTCGTGCCGCTGCGGTCCGACGACGGCGCCGTCCTGGTCGTCGACCGCGGGTTCGTGACCATCGGCGAGACCGGCGAGCGTCCGGACGACGTCCCCGCCGCCCCGGAGGGCGAGGTGGCGGTGGTGGCGCGGCTGCGCGAGCCCGAGCCGGCCGACGGCCGGGGCGCGCCCGCCGGGCAGGCGCAGCGGATCAACCCCGCTGCGCTGGCCTCTGACCTCGCGGACGCGTCGGGCGGCCGGTTCGCCGCGGCGGACGTCGTGACCGGGGCGTACGGCGACGTGGCGGCGGAGGACCCGGCGCCCGCGACGGCGCCGCTGCGGGAGCCACGGCCGGCCCTCGACGAGGGCCCGCACCTGTCCTACGCGCTGCAGTGGGTCGTGTTCGCGATCGGTGCGCTCGTCGGGTTCGTCGTCCTGGCCCGCCGCACCGCCCTGGACGACGCCGACGACTCCCACCTGGGTGCCGGGGCCGGCGCGCACGGAGCGTCACCTGCCGACGGCAGCGGTCCGACCGGCCCGCCGAGCCCCTCGCAGGACCGCCCGCGGGTGCGTCCCCGCACGCGGCGACCCTCGGCCGAGGAGGAGGAGGACGCGCTGCTGGACGCCGCCGAGAGGCGCTCCACGCGCCGCGATCAGGGGCCCCGTCGGTCCGATCGGGTGTAACGCAACGCCGAGTGTCCCCCACTCGCACCACACGGCCACCAGCGATACGGCACGATGACCTCATGGATCTCGGCCTCGACGACCGCGTGTACATCGTCACCGGCGCCTCGCGCGGCCTCGGCCAGGCGTGCGCCCAGCTGCTCGCCGACGAGGGTGCCCGCCTGGTGGTGGCCTCGCGCGACCGCGAGGCGATCACCGCCGCCGCCGACAAGCTCGGCTCCTCGGACCGCGTGCTGGCCCTGGCGGTCGACCTCGCCGACCCGCAGGCGCCCGAGCAGTGCGTCGCCGCGGCCGTCGGGCGCTTCGGCCGGCTCGACGGCGCCCTGATCAGCGTCGGCGGCCCGCCTCCGGGCTCGGTGCTGGAGGCGAGCGACGACGACTGGCGCTCGGCCTTCGACAGCGTGTTCCTCGGCGCCATCCGCACCGCCAAGGCGGTCTCGCGCGGCGTCGGCACCGAGGGCGGCTCGATCCTGTTCGTGCTGTCCTCGTCGGTCCGCTCGCCCGTCCAGGGCCTGGCGATCTCCAACGGACTGCGTCCCGGGCTGGCCATGGTCGCCAAGACCCTGTCCGACGAGCTCGGCCCGCGCGCGATCCGCGTCAACGCGGTGCTGCCCGGCAAGATCGACACCGACCGCGTCCGCGAGCTCGACTCGTCCCGCGGCGGCGACCCGGCCGAGGTGCGCCGGCAGTCCGAGGCGAACATCCCCCTGGGTCGCTACGGCTACCCGGAGGAGTTCGCCCGCACCGCGGTCTTCCTGCTCTCCCCCGCGGCCAGCTACGTCACCGGCACCGCGCTGCCCATCGACGGCGGCATGCTCCGCACCATCTGAGCCCCGACAGCCGGAAGGCCGGAACACCGGCGTCGTCAGGACGACCCGGATGTTCCGGCCTTCAGGCGTCGGACGTCACACCGGAGCGCGCAGGGCTCCTGGTCGCCGAACTGGGTGCGGTAGAGCTCGGCGTAGAGGCCGCCGCGGGCGAGCAGCTCGGCGTGCTTGCCGCGGTCGACGACGCGGCCGCGGTCGACGACGACGATCTGGTCGGCGCCGCGGACGGTCGAGAGCCGGTGGGCGATCACCAGGGCGGTGCGGCCCTCCAGGGCGGTGTCCAGGGCGCGCTGGACGGCGGCCTCGGACTCGGAGTCCAGGTGGGCGGTCGCCTCGTCCAGGACGACCACGGACGGCGCCTTGAGCAGCAGCCGGGCCAGGGCCAGCCGCTGCTTCTCGCCGCCGGACAGCCGGTGGCCGCGGTCGCCCACGACGGTGTCCAGCCCGCGCGGCAGCGACGCGGACCAGGTCGAGCACCTGGGCGTCGCGCAGGGCGTCCTCGAGCTCGGCGTCGGTGGCGTCCGGGCGGGCGTAGAGCAGGTTGGCGCGCACGGTGTCGTGGAACATGTGCGCCTCCTGCGTCACCACCCCGACGCGGTCGTGCAGCTCCTCCAGCGTCACGTCGCGGACGTCGACCCCGCCCACGGTGACCGACCCGGCCTGCGGGTCGTACAGCCGCGCGACCAGGGCGGTGATCGAGGTCTTGCCGGCGCCGCTGGGCCCCACCAGCGCGACGAGCTCGCCGGCCTCGGCGCGCAGCGAGACGTCGTGCAGCACCGGACCGCTGCCGTCGCGGTCGCCGCCGCTGACGGTCTCCAGCGAGGCCAGCGACACCTCGTCGGCCGACGGGTACCGGAACGTGACGTCGCGCAGCTCGACCGCCAGCGGGCCGGACGGCACCGGTCGCGGGACCTCGGGGTCCTGGACGAGCGCGGGCAGGTCGAGGATCTCGAAGACCCGCTCGAAGCTGACCAGCGCGCTCATGACGTCGACCCGGACGTTCGCCAGCGCCGTGATCGGGCCGTAGAGCCGGCCGAGCAGCGCGGCGAGGGCGAGCAGGGTGCCGATCGTCAGCGTCCCCGACGCCGCGAGCCAGCCGCCCACGCCGTAGACCAGCGCGGTCGCGAGGGCCGCCACCAGCGTCAGGGCGGTGAAGAACACCCGTCCGATCATCGCGATCTGGACCCCGACGTCGCGCACCTGGGCGGCGCGGTCGGCGAACTGCTCGTCCTCCTCGCGGCGGCGGCCGAACAGCGTCACCAGCAGCGCGCCGGCGACGTTGAAGCGCTCGGTGGAGCGGGTGGCGAGGTCGGCGTTGAGCTGCATCGAGCGCCGGGTCAGCCCGCTCAGCCGCCGGCCGACGTACCGGGCAGGGACGAGGAACACCGGCAGCAGCACGAGCGCGGCCAGGGTGATCGGCCACGACAGCGTGAGCATCGCTCCCGCCACCAGGACCAGCGAGACCACGTTCGAGACCACGCCGCTCAGCGTCGAGGTGAAGGCCTGCTGGGCGCCGATGACGTCGGTGTTGATCCGGGTGACCAGCGCCCCGGTCTGCGCGCGGGTGAAGAACGCCACCGGCTGGCGCTGGACGTGCGAGAACACCTGCGTGCGCAGGTCGTAGATGAGCCCCTCACCGATGCGCGAGGACAGGTACCGCTGCGCGAGCCCGACCACCGCCTCGACGAACGCGAGACCGGCGACGACGAGGGCGAGGGTCACGATCACCCGACGGTCGCCCGGCACCACGCCGTCGTCCACGAGCCGCTGCAGCAGCAGCGGCGTCACGACCACCAGGGCCGATCCCCCGACCACCAGGACGAGGAAGACGGTGATCTGGCGCTTGTACGGGCGGGCGAAACCGAAGATCCGGCGGACGGTCTCGCGGCTGACCTTCTGGTCGGCGACGGACGGGTCCTTGCGCAGCGAGGACAGGGATCCCCACTGACGCATCTGACCGGGCGAGTGCATGCTCATCGGGCTCTACAGCGTCCGCGCCGGGTCGGGTTGTTCCGCGAGGTCGGTCACGTCCGCGCAGAGCCGAACGCCCGGGCCAGGTCGCGCAGCCGGTCGCGCTGGGCGAGGCGTTCGGCGGCACGCTGCTCCTGCGGGGTCCGGGACGGGGCTCCGGCGAGCAGGTGCTTGGTCGCCGTCACCGCAGCGGCCGGCGCCGCGAGCAGGGACGCGACCAGCGCGTCGACGGCCTCGCCGAGCCGGTCGGCCGGTACGGACGACGACGGCCAGACCGGTCGCGACGGCCTCGGCCGCGCCCGACCGAGCGACCCGAGACGCAGATCTCCAGCGCCCGGGCGTACCCGACCGCCTCGACCAGCGGCCAGGTCCCGGCGAGGTCCGGGACCAGACCGAGCGAGGTCTCCTTCATGGCGAACGCGACGTCGTCGGCCACCACCCGCAGGTCGCAGCCCAGCGCGAGCTGGAACCCGGCGCCCACGGCGTGACCCTGCACGGCCGCCACCGTGATCGCGTCGCACTCGCGCCACCAGCTGAAAGCCTTCTGGTAGAAGGCGATCTCGGCGTCCATCGCGTCGTCGTCGAGCCCGGCCAGCTGCGGCAGACCGCGCTCGTCCGGGTACCTGGCCGGTGAACATCGCCCGGTCCAGCCCGGCGGAGAACGACGGACCCTCGGCCGACAGCACCACGACCCGCGGCCCCTCGGCCGCCACCGCCTCCCCCACCGCGATCAGCGCGCGCCACGTCGCCGGCAGCTGGGCGTTGCGTCGCTCGGGCGCGGCGAGCACCAGGTCCCACCGCTGCTCGCCGCGGCTCAGCCGCAGCCCGACGTCCGCGCACTGCCGTTCGAGGTCCATGCCCCTGATCCTGGCACCCGGTGCCGTACGAGGGGTCAGGCCAGCTCGACCAGGTCGGCGTAGTCCGGGCCCCAGAGGTCCTCGACGCCGTCCGGCAGCAGGAGCACGCGCTCGGGCTCGAGCGCGTGCACCGCCCCCTCGTCGTGCGTCACGAGCACGACGGCCCCGCTGTAGCGGTTGAGCGCGCCGAGGATCTCGGCGCGGCTGGCCGGGTCGAGGTTGTTCGTGGGCTCGTCGAGGAGCAGGACGTTCGCCGCGCTCACCACGAGCGTGGCCAGCGCCAGCCGGGTCTTCTCGCCGCCGGAGAGCACGCCGGCCGGCTTCAGCACGTCGTCGCCGCTGAACAGGAACGAGCCGAGCACCTTGCGCACCTCGGTCTCGCCGAGCTGCGGCGCGGCGCTCTTCATGTTCTCGAGCACGGTGCGGGAGACGTCGAGGGTGTCGTGCTCCTGGGCGTAGTAGCCCAGCTTGAGCCCGTGACCCGGCTCGACCTCGCCGGTGTCGGGCTCGTCGACGCCGGCCAGCATCCGCAGCAGGGTGGTCTTCCCGGCGCCGTTGAGGCCGAGGATCACCACCTTCGAGCCGCGGTCGATCGCCAGGTCGACGTCGGTGAACACCTCGAGGGAGCCGTAGGAGCGCGAGAGCGCCGACGCCCGCAGCGGGGTCTTGCCGCACGGCGCGGGGTCGGGGAACCGCAGCTTGGCGACCTTGTCGTTGACCCGCACGTCCTCGAGCCCGCCGAGCAGCCGCTCGGCCCGCTTGGCCATGTTCTGCGCGGCCGTCGCCTTCGAGGCCTTCGCACGCATCTTGTCGGCCTGCAGCATCAGCGCCGCGGCCTTCTTCTCCGCGTTCTGCCGCTCGCGGTGGCGGCGCCGCTCGTCGGTCTCGCGCTGCTGCAGGTAGGTCTTCCACCCGACGTTGTAGACGTCGAGGGTGGCCCGGTTGGCGTCGAGGTAGAAGACCTTGTTGACGACGGTCTCGATCAGGTCGGTGTCGTGGGAGATCACCACGAGGCCGCCCGCGTAGCCCTTGAGGTAGTCGCGCAGCCAGCCCACCGAGTCGGCGTCGAGGTGGTTCGTCGGCTCGTCGAGGAGCAGGGTCTGGGCGCCGGAGAACAGGATCCGGGCGAGCTCGACCCGGCGGCGCTGGCCGCCGGAGAGCGTCCGCAGCGGCTGGCCGAGCACCCGCTCGGGCAGGCCGAGGTTGCCGGCGATCCGTCCGGCCTCGGCCTCGGCCGCGTAGCCGCCCTTGCTGGTGAACTCGGCCTCGAGCCGGGAGTAGCGCGCCATCGCGGCGTCGCGGGTCTCGTCGACGACCGACGCCATCGCGCCCTCGGTCTCGCGCATCCGCGTGATGACGTGGTCGAGGCCGCGGGCCGACAGGATGCGGTCGAGCGCCAGCTCCTCGAGGTCGCCGGTGCGCGGGTCCTGCGGGAGGTAGCCGACGTCGCCGGTGGTGCGGACGCTCCCGGCGTGCGCCTGGCCCTCTCCGGCCAGGACGCGGGTGAGCGTGGTCTTGCCGGCGCCGTTGCGGCCGACCAGTCCGACCCGGTCGCCCGCGGCGACCCGGAAGGTGACGTCCTCCATCAGGATGCGGGCGCCGGCGCGCAGCTCGACGCCCTGTGCCGTGATCACGATTCCTCCTCCGCTGCTCGCCCGACTGCGCTCCGGTCGTCCCCCGGATCCGTGTGCTCGTGGGCGCGCCCAGCGGGACCTACCCCTCTAGTCTACGGCTGGCGGCGGGGGCGGCCGACCGCGTTCCCGACCCGGGGGCGCCGGGGACAGGAGGGGCCATGAGCTTCAACGAAGGCGTGAGCGTCGACACCAGCCACGCCTCCCGGGGGCGCGGGCGGCCGCGGCGGCGGGATCGCCGTGGGTGGCGGCGTCGGCGGCCTGGTGATCGTCCTGATCGCGCTGTTCCTCGGGGTCGACCCCGGATCGCTCACCGGCGGAGGCGGCACGGGGCAGCAGCCGCCGGCGGGCGACGACCTCGCCGCGCAGTGCCAGGACGCGCGAGGACGCGAACACGAACGCCGAGTGCCGGATCATCGCCACCGAGAACAGCCTCGACGCGTACTGGTCGACCGCGCTGACCCAGGCCGACGTACCAGCGTCCCCAGACCGTGGTGTTCCAGGGTCAGACCGACACCGGCTGCGGAGCGGCCACCTCGGCGGTCGGCCCGTTCTACTGCCCCACCGACACCACGATGTACTTCGACGCCAGCTTCTTCGACGTCCTCACCGAGCAGTTCGGGTCCAGCGGCGGGCCGCTCGCCCAGGAGTACGTGGTGGCGCACGAGTTCGGCCACCACGTGCAGAACCTGCTCGGCGTGCTCGGCGCCGCCCAGCAGGACCCGCAGGGTGAGGAGTCCGGCGCGGTGCGGGTCGAGCTGATGGCCGACTGCCTGGCGGGCGTGTGGGCCGACAACGCCGCCCAGACCGTCGACCCGGACACCGGCGTCACCTTCCTCGAGCCGCTCACCGACCAGGACATCGCCGACGCGCTGTCGGCGGCCGGGTCGGTCGGCGACGACCGGATCCAGGAGAAGACCCAGGGCCAGGTCAACCCCGAGGCGTGGACGCACGGCTCGGCCGAGCAGCGGCAGAGGTGGTTCACCACGGGCTACCAGTCCGGCGACCTGGAGAGCTGCGACACCCTCGAGGCCACCGACCTGTGAGCCGCCACTAGGGTTCGGCGCATGGCGACGACCCGGCCCCGCTCGACCTCGCGGGACATCGCCCTCGTCGCGACCTTCGCCGCCCTCATCGCGGTGCTCGGCCTGCCCGGCGCGATCCAGCTGCCCGGCAACGCCGTGCCCGATCACCCTGCAGACGATGGGCGTGATGCTCGCCGGGTCGGTGCTCGGCGCCCGGCGCGGCGCCCTCGCGGTGCTCACCTTCCTCGCCCTGGTGGCGGCCGGGCTCCCGCTGCTGTCCGGCGGACGCGGCGGCCTCGCCGTGTTCGTCGGCCCCAGCGCCGGGTACCTGATCGGCTTCGTCGCGGGCGCCTTCGTCATCGGCTGGCTGGTGCGAGCGGCGGCTGCCGGCCTACCCGCTGTGGTGGGGCGGCCTCGCCAACGTCGTCGGCGGCATCGCGGTCGTCTACCTGCTCGGGATCCCGGTGCAGGCCCTCGTGCTCGGCACCGACGGCGTGGTCGCCACGGCGATCGCGGCGGTCGCCTTCCTGCCCGGCGACCTGCTCAAGGCGGTGGTCGCCACCGCGGTCGCCGCCGCCGTGCACCGGGCCGTCCCGGACCTCGCCCCGGCGCGCCGCGGCTCGCGGGACCGGGTGCACGACGGGCTGACCGCGGTGGAGGTGCTCGCCACGACCGACCAGCGCGAGCTGCTCGCCCGCTTCACCCGGGCCGTGGACGAGGACCGTCCGGTGGCCGTCACCGACCCCACCTGGCCCCGCGTCCTGCAGGACGCGGCCGCGGTCGCCCTGCGTGACGCCGCGGCGTCCGGCCGGCTCGAGGGCGCCCGGATGGCGCTGTTCACCTCGGGCAGCGCCGGGACGCCGACCGGCGTCGTGCGCACCCACGACTCGTGGCGGGCCTCCGGGCCCGCCCTCACCGCCCTCACCGGCCTCGACGCCGACCGCGACGTCGTCTGGACGCCCGGCCCGCTGTGGTCGTCGCTGTCGCTGCACGCCGCCTGGCACGCGTCCGCCGTCGGCGTGCGGACCGTGCTCGCCGACGAGGACCCCGCGGGCGCGACCGTCGTGCACGCCGTGCCCAGCGCCCTGCCCCGCGTCCTGGCGCGCGACCTGCCCCGCCTGCGCGCCGTGGTGCTCGCCGGCGAGCCGGTGCTCGCCACGGCACCGCGCCGCCTGCGCGTCGCGCGGCTGGCAGGTGCACGAGTACTACGGGGCGGCCGAGCTGTCGTTCGTCGGGTGGTCGCCGGACGGGTCGCCGTGGCGGCCGTTCCCCGGCGCCGAGGTGGAGCTGCGGTCCGGCGAGGTCTGGGTGCGCTCGCCCTACCTGGCGCTCGGGTACCTCGACGGCCGTCCCGGCGCGCTGCGCACCGACGCCGACGGCTGGGCCACCGTGGGCGACCACGCCACCGCCCTGCACGGCGGCTTCGCCGTCACCGGACGCGGCAGCAGCGCGATCAGCACCGGCGGGCACACCGTCGTCGCCGAGCACGTCGAGGGCGTCCTCGCCGCGGTCGACGGCGTGGAGGGCGTGGTCGTCGTGGGCACGCCGGACGAGCGGCTCGGCGAGGTCGTCACCGCGGTCGTGCAGGGCCCGGCCACCGCCGCCGCCCTGCGGGCCGCGCTGGACCGGCTCGCTCCCCCGGCCCGCCCGCGGCGCTGGGTGCGGGTCGCTGCGCTGCCCCGCACGTCGGCGGGCAAGCCGGACCGGGGACGCGTCCGCACCGACCTGGCCGACGGGACGCTGGCGCCCGGTCCGCTGCGCTGACCGGCCGGCGGGACGAGGCCGAGCGCCTGCGGCGAGCCACCGCCCAGCACCTACGCTGGCGTCGCCATGCCCCCCACCGCGCCCCCCGCCCGCGAGGACCGCACCCCCGTGGTCGTCGCGGCCCGCCGCACGCCGGTGGGGACGGCCGGGCACTCGCTGCGCGAGGTCGACGTCGTGGGGCTCGCCGCGCCCGTGCTGGCCGCGCTGCTCGACGACCTGCGGACGGCCGGGGTGGACCGTCCGGTCGACGACGTGGTGCTCGGCAACGTGATGGGCCCGGGCGGCAACCCGGCCCGGGTCGCCGCCCTCGCGGCGGGCCTGGGCGAGCAGGTGCCGGGCGTGAGCGTCGACCGGCAGTGCGGCAGCGGCCAGGAGGCCGTGCACCAGGGCGCGGCGGCCGTCCTCGCCGGGGCGGACCTCGTCCTGGCCGGCGGCGTCGAGAGCGCCAGCACGGCGCCGACCCGCACCTGGCCGTCCGGCGAGGCCTACGCGCGCGCGCCGTTCGCGCCGGCCGACCTCGGCGACCCCGACATGGGACCCGCGGCCGACGAGGTGGCGGCCCGCTGCGGCGTCGTCGCGGGAGCGCCAGGACGCCCTGGCGCTGCGCTCGCACCGGCTCGCCGTCGCCGCTGCCGCCGCGCGGCGCGTTCGACGCCGAGACCGTGCCGGTCGGCGGCACCACCCGCGACGAGCGTCCGCGTCCGCGGATGACGGCCGACCTGCTCGCGCGGCTGCCCGCCGCGTTCGGGCCGGGCGGCACGGTCACGGCCGGCAACGCGTGCGGCGTCAGCGACGGCGCCGCGGCCGTGGCGCTCGTGCCCGAGCACGTCCGGGCGTCCGCCGGGCTCCCGGGTCTGGCCGTGCGCGGCTGGGTGGCGTGCGGCGTCGACCCGCGGCTGCCCGGGCTCGGACCGGTGCCGGCGGTGCGCACGCTGCTCGACCGGACCGGCACCCGCCTCGCCGACGTCGAGGTGCTCGAGCTGACCGAGGCGTTCGCCGCCCAGGTGCTGGCCTGCACCGACGCCCTCGGCCTGGACCCGCTCGGCGCCGACGACCACCGGGTGAACACCCAGGGCGGGGCGATCGCCCTCGGCCACCCGTGGGGCGCCTCGGGCGCCCTGCTCGTGGTGCGCCTGTTCGCCCGCCTGGTGCGCGCCGACGTCGCGCCCGGCACGCTCGGCCTCGCGACCTGCGCGGTGGGCGGCGGCCAGGGCCTCGCCCTGCTGGTGGAGCGGGTCGGATGATCCGGCTGCGCGGGGCCGGGGTGCGCTACGGCGAGCGGTGGGCGCTGCGCGGCGTCGACCTCGAGCTGCCCGAGCAGAAGGTCGTGGTCCTGGGCGCGAACGGCTCGGGCAAGTCGACCCTGGCGCGGCTGCTCAACGGGCTCGTGCTGCCGACGGAGGGCGAGGTCGAGGTCGACGGCCTCGACCCGGTGCGGTCGGGCGCCCGGCTGCGGCGAGCGGGTCGGCTTCGTCTTCACCGACCCCGACGCGCAGATCGTGATGCCGACCGTCGCCGAGGACGTCGCGTTCTCGCTGCGCCGGCTGCGGCTCGGACGGGACGAGACCGACGCGCGCGTGCACCAGGTGCTCGACCGCTTCGGCCTCGCCGGGCACGTCGACCACCCGGCGCACCTGCTGTCCGGCGGGCAGAAGCAGCTGCTCGCGCTGGCGTCGGTGCTGGTGACCGAGCCGCAGGTGCTGGTCTGCGACGAGCCGACCACGCTGCTCGACCTGCGCAACACCCGGATGGTCGGCGACCTGCTGCTCGGCCTCGACCAGCAGGTGGTGCTGGTGACGCACGACCTGGACCTCGTCGACGGCTGGGACCGCGTCGTCGTGGTCGACGACGGCCGGGTCGTGGCCGACGGCGCACCGGGTCCGACGGTGGCGCGCTACCGGGAGGTGGTCTCGTGACCGGGCTGTACCGGCCGGGGTCGTCGGTGCTGCACCGCGCCCCGGCGGGCGCCAAGCTCGCGCTGCTCGCCGTGCTCACGACGGCGCTGGTGGTTCTGCGGTCGCCGGTCGCCGTGGGCGCCGCCGCGGTGGTCTGCCTGCTCGGCTACGCCGTGGCCGGGTGGTCCCCGGTCGTCGCGCTCGAGCAGGTGCGGCCGCTGCGCTGGTTGCTCGTCGTCCTCGTCCCGTTCCAGGTGTGGACGGCGGGCTGGGAGGCGGCGCTCGTGGTCGTGGGGACGCTGGTCGTGGCGGTCGCGGCCGCCTGCCTGGTCACCCTCACCACCCGGGTGAGCGACCTGCTCGACACCCTCGTGCGGCTGCTGGCCCCGCTGCGGCTCGCGGGGTTCGACCCGGAGCGCGCCGGGCTCGCGCTGGCCCTGGCCGTGCGCTCGGTGCCGGTGATCGGCGCTGCGGCGCGCGAGGTGGGCGACGCCCGGCGCGCCCGGGGCCTGGAGCGCAGCGTCCGCGCCCTGGCGGTCCCGCTGGTGGTGCGCACGGTGCGGCACGCCGAGCGCACCGGCGAGGCGCTGGCCGCCCGGGGGTTCGACGACTGATGGCCCCCGTCACGCCCTCTCCGCCCCTGGAGGCGTCGGTCCACGTCGACGCGCCGCCCGACGCCGTGTGGGCGGTCGTCGGCGACCCGCGCCGCACCGGCGAGTGGTCGCCGGAGTGCCGTCGTGTGGTCGTCCTCGGACGCGGGCCGCTGCGCGCCGGCAGCCTGCTGGTGGGCGTCAACCGCCGCCGCGCGGTGGTGTGGGCGACCACGTCGCGGATCGACACCCACGACCCCGGCCGCGAGATCGCCTGGGCGGTGCGGGAGAGCGCCACCCGCTGGTCGTACCTGGTGGAGCCGGACGGCGTGGGCACCCGCCTGGTGCAGCGCCGGGAGGCGGCCGGAGCCAGCGCCTTCGCGGCGTGGTTCGCCCGGACCTTCCTCGGCGGCCGCACCGAGCACGACGTCGAGCTGCTCGCCGGCATGACCACCGGCCTGCAGCGGATCAAGCGGATCGTCGCAGACGAGGGCGTGTGAGGGGTAGCGCGACCTACGCGAGTACGGAGCGCTCGCAGACTAACGAGTGCCGACGTGGACGTGGTCGTAGTGGTTGGCGGTGGCGGACCCGCGGTCGGCCATGCCCTGCCACGAGCTGAACGGCTTGCCGACGAACCAGATCCGCTGCTTCCAGATCAGGTTGTCGATGCCGAGCTCGGTGGCGTGCACCTGCAGGTACGCGGCGACCTGGTCGCCCTTGGCGCCGGAGACCATGATGTCGAGCGCCTGGCCGGAGCCGTGCTCGCCGGAGTCGCCGGGACGGACCCCGCCGTAGACGAGGCCGGGGAACTCGGCGCAGACCGCGCGGTGCACCTCGATCGTGGCGGCCCGCAGGCCGCTCTCGACGCCGCCGCCGCTCGGGCACGGCGCGCCGGAGACCTCCGCGGACACGGGTCCCGCGGCGGTCACGACCTCCTTGGGCGGCGCGGTGTCGTCGACGTGGGCGGCGCGGACCCAGGCCAGCGCACCGTTCACGACGAGCTCGGCGAAGCCGCTGGTCACGTTCCCGGTGAGCGCGACCGTGGCGCCGCGCTCGAGGTCGGCGAGCACCTGGGCGCCGGAGCGCGGCTCGGCGAGCACCGAGGTGTCCTCCTGCGCGAAGGCGGGCGTGGAGCCCGGTACCGCGAGGGGCGAGACGACGTCGGCGGTGCTCACGTCGGCGGCGGCGGTGACGACCTGCTGACGGTCCGCGTCGCGCGACGCCCGGGTGGGCGCCGCGTCGCGGGCCTGCGTCGCGCCGGCGAACGCGCTCATCGTCGCGTCGACCGGAGCCGTGAGGGTGGCGAGGGGGGCGTGCTGCCCGGGCCCCTGCTCGGCGCCGGCGACGGGCCCGGCGATCGCGCCGAGCCCGGCCACACCGGCGACCACCGCGAGCGCGCCGAGGCGCCGGGGGTCACGCCGGGAGCGCGGGGGCGCGGGACGTCTGTGCCGCGCACTGGCCATGCAGGACCACACCTTGCACGTCGGGGGTTCGGGCCACATGGGCCCCGGGGGCTCGGACGAGTGAACCACACCGGGGCTCGGGTGCCCACATCCCCGCGCACCCCGCAGGCGGTGCGGACGCGCACGCGTGGCCAGGCTCACACCCGGTCCGGCCCCCCGAGCGAGCCGGATCAGGACAGGTCGTCGCGCCCCACCAGCAGCGCCATGTCCCAGAGCCGTCGGTCCTGGCCCCCGGCGGCGTCCGAACGCTCCTGGGTGGTGTCGACGAGCCGGTCGATCTCCTGCACAGCTCGCGCATCTCCGCGACGGTGAGCCGCACGGTCTCCTGCGTGGCGGCGCCGCGGTGCTCGCGGTCGCGACCCGCTGCGTAGTCGGTGGCCCAGCCGAGCACCCGGCGGACCAGGTCCTGCACCTCGGTGGCGGTCTGGCCGAGGAAGGCCTCCAGCACCTGCTCGTCCTCCTGCGAGACCGGCTCCCCCGGCCCGCTCAGCCGGTAGGTGCGGCTGGTGGGCACCCAGACCCGGTCGCGCCGGTCGCGGGCGTGCTCGGACGCCTCGGTGATGAGCCCCGCCTTCGCCAGGCTGCGCAGGTGGAAGCTCACCTGGTTGACCGTGCTCGTGGGCACGCTGCTCAACCTCGGCGTGAACGCGGCCGTGGCCACGGTGATCTACCACTCCCAGCAGACCGGCGTGGGTCCGGCGACCATCGGGCTGGTCACCACCACCATCGGCGTCGGGATGCTCCTCGGCTCGCTGGTGGCGCCGATGCTGCTCGACCGCTTCCCCACCGGGCGGCTCGTCGTCGGCGGCCTGCTGCTCGCGGTGGCGGCGTTCGCCGTCCTGCCCCTGGTGCACGGCGTGCCCGCCACGCTCGCGGTGACGGGGATCGGCATCCTCGGGGCGCCGGTCGCCAACGCCGGGCTCGGCGGCTGGTTCATGTCGGCCGTGCCGAAGCCGCTGCTGGGCCGGGCCGGGAGCGCGGTCGACCTGCTGAGCATGGCGGCGCTGCCGCTGTCGCCGGTGGTGGCCGGCTTCGGGCTCTCGCTGCTGGGCCTCGGCGGGACGCTCGGCGATCTGCGCCGGCGTCTGCCTGGCGGCCGCGGTGATGCTGCTCGGCGACACCGACCTGCGCCGGCTCCCCGGCCCGTCCGGGTGGTCCCAGGTCGCCTGAGGGTCGAGCCGGGTGAGGTCAGTCCGGCTCGTCGAGCCGGACCCGCACCGAGCGCGAGCGGCGGACGGTCTCGCGCAGCACGTCGAGCCGGGGGTCGCGGACGTCGAGCACCGGGCTGCGGGGCAGGCCGCCGACCCGGGCCAGGCGGGGATCGGCGAGCACGTCCTCGACGAGCTGGCGGTCGCCGCCGACGACCAGGACCTGGGGCCGCTCCCCCGCCCAGGCGTGGTGGGCCGCCTCGGCGGCCGCGCCGACCAGCCCGGCCGCCTGGCCGGCCCGGCGCCGCGCGAACCGCTGCTGGGACCACCCGCCGGCGGCGGTACGGCCCTGCACGTACTTCGTGCCCACCTTGTGCCGGGTCAGCTCGACCCCCTCGGCGACGCCGACGGCCCAGCCACCGCGTCGCACGAGCAGGAACGCCGCCCGGCGGTCCTGACCGGCCTGGCGGGCGACGTCGGCGACGGGGTCGGTCGTGCCGACCGCACCGGGGAACAGGGCCTCGAGGACCGCGACGGCGCCGTCGGCCGCCGACAGCCGGACCGCGCCCGCGCCCACCTCGCCGGTCACCTCGACGACCACGTCGCCATGGCGCTCCCCGAAGCCGGTCACCCACCGCGGCAGGCGGGCGACGTCGACCTCCAGCAGCCGGTGGTTCACCGCACCCCCCGCGAGCTCACGCCGTGCGCGCCAGGACGCTGACCAGCTGGGCCGCGACGAGGTCCATCGCGGCGTCGTCGAGCCGGAGGTGGTCCGGCCGGGCCAGGGCGTCGAAGACGCCGGGGCCGAGCCACTCGGGCGGGTGGTCCTCGAGCCTCGGCACCACGTGCACGTGCAGGTGGGCGTCGCCGGGTGCCTCGCCGAACGAGGCCAGGTAGGTGCGCACGCAGCCGGTGACCTCCTGCAGCGCCGCGCTCACCACGTGCAGCAGCGGGCCCAGCTCGGCGACCGCCTCCGCGGCGAGCTCGGTGACCGACCGGACGTGGACGCGCGGCACCAGGACCAGCCAGCCGGGCAGCGCGGTGCCGGTGGCGTGCGCCACCCGCCAGTGGTCGGTGAGCAGGATGCGCTCACGCACCGGCGGCAGCAGGTCGCTCTCGCTGCGGCAGGTGGCGCAGCCGTCGCGGCCCCCCGGGTCCTCCACGGCTCAGACGTTGAAGCCGAGGGCGCGCAGCATCTCCTTGCCGTCCTCGGTGATCTTGTCCGGGCCCCACGGCGGCATCCACACCCAGTTGATCCGGTGGCCGACCACCAGGCCGTCCAGCGAGGTGGTGACCTGGTCCTCGATCACGTCGGTGAGCGGGCACGCCGCCGAGGTGAGCGTCAGGTCGATGACCGCGTGGTTGTGCTGGTCGACGGTGACGCCGTAGACCAGGCCGAGGTCGACGACGTTGATCCCGAGCTCGGGGTCGACGACGTCGCGCAGCGCCTCCTCGACGTCGGCGGCGGTGGCCGGCGTCGGCTGGGCGGGCGAGCTCTCGGTGGTGGTGCTCATCGCGGGACCTCCGTGGTGGTGGCGGTGGAGTCGTTCGTGGTCGCGGTCGGGGTGGCGCTCAGCACGGCGTCGCGCATCGCGGCCCAGCCGAGCAGCGCGCACTTGACGCGGGCGGGGAACCTCGCGACGCCGGCGAACGCGACGGCGTCCCCCAGCATCTCGGGGTCGGGCTCGCCCCGGCCCCTGCTCTGCAACAGCGCGAGCACCCGGTCGTACGCCTGCAGGGCCTCCTCGACCGGGTGGCCGGTGACGGTGTCGGCCATCACCGAGGCGGACGCGATCGAGATCGAGCAGCCGAGCGGCGCGTAGGACACGTCGGTGACGACGCCGTCGTCGACCTGGGCGCGCAGGACGATCTCGTCGCCGCAGGTGGGGTTGACGTGCGTGACCTCGACCTGGAACGGCTCCCGCAGGCCGGCGCCGTGCGGCGCCTTCGCGTGGTCGAGGATCACCTGCTGGTACAGCTGCTGGACGTCCATCAGCGCACCCCGAAGAAGGAGCGGACCTGGCCCAGGCCGTCGACGAGGGCGTCGATCTCGGCCGTGGTCGTGTACAGGTACGACGACATCCGGGTGCTGGACTGGACGCCGAACCGCTGGTGCACGGGCTTCGCGCAGTGGTGCCCCGCGCGGACGGCGATGCCGAGCGAGTCGAGCACCTGGGCGACGTCGTGCGGGTGCACCCCGGCCAGCTCGAACGAGATGGCGCCGCCGCGGTCGACCGGGACGCCGTCGCGCACCTCGGTGGGACCCATCACGGTCAGGCCCGGGACGGTGGCCAGACCGGCGAGGGCGTAGGCGGTGACGGCCTGCTCGTGCGCCGCGACGGCCTCCATGCCGAGGTCGCCGAGGTAGCGCGCGGCCGAGCCGAGCCCCACCGCCTCGGCGATGGGCGGCGTGCCCGCCTCGAACCGGTGCGGCGGCGCGGCGTAGGTGGCGCCGGCCATCGTCACGGTCTCGATCATCTCGCCGCCGCCGAGGAACGGCGGCAGCTCGGCGAGCAGGTCGTACCGGCCCCAGAGCACGCCGATCCCGGTGGGCCCGAGCATCTTGTGGCCGGTGAACGCCACCAGGTCGGCGCCGAGCGTCTGCACGTCGACCGGCAGGTGCGGCACGGCCTGGGAGGCGTCGACGACGACGAGCGCGCCGACCTCGTGCGCACGCCGGGCGATCTCGGCCACCGGCGTGATGGTGCCGAGCGAGTTCGACACCCAGGCCAGCGACACGACGCGGGTGCGCTCGGTGATCAGCTCGTCGACCTGCGTGAGGTCGAGCCGGCCCTCGTCGGTGAGCCCGAACCAGCGCAGCCGTGCGCCGGTGCGCTCGCACAGCTGCTGCCAGGGCACCAGGTTCGAGTGGTGCTCGAGCTCGGTGACCAGGACCTCGTCGCCCTCGCCGACACCGTGCGGCCCGCGGCTGTCGCCGAGGACGCGGGCGACCAGGTTCAGCGCCTCGGTCGCGTTCTTGGTGAACACGACCTCCTCGGGACGGGCCGCGCCGACGAACCGGGCGACGTCGCCCCGCGCGTCCTCGAACGCCGCGGTCGACTCCGCGCCGAGCTGGTGCACGGCGCGGGCCACGTTGGCGTTGTGGTTCTCCAGGTGGTCGGCGATCGTGTCGACCACGACCTGCGGCTTCTGCGAGGTGTTGGCGCTGTCGAGGTAGACCAGCGGGCGGTCGTCAGCCAGCCGGCGCGCGAGGATCGGGAAGTCCTTGCGCACCAGCTCGACGTCGAAACCGCCTGCGGTCATGGGCATCACCGCTCGGATCAGGCCTGCGTCGCCGGGGCGAGGAAGCGGTCGTAGCCGTTCGCCTCGAGCTCGTCGGCCAGCTCCGGCCCGCCCTGCTCGGCGATCCGGCCGTCGACGAAGACGTGCACGAAGTCCGGCGTGATGTAGCGCAGGATCCGGGTGTAGTGCGTGATCAGCAGCACGCCGACGTCGGAGCCGGACCGCACCCGGTTGACGCCCTCGGAGACGACCTTGAGCGCGTCGACGTCGAGGCCGGAGTCGGTCTCGTCGAGGATCGCGATCCGCGGCTGCAGCAGCTCGAGCTGGAGGATCTCGTGCCGCTTCTTCTCGCCGCCGGAGAAGCCCTCGTTGACGTTGCGCTCGGCGAAGACCGGGTCCATCTTCAGGTCGGTCATCGCGGTCTTGACGTCCTTGATCCAGTGCCGCAGGTTCGGCGCCTCGCCGTCGATCGCGGTCTTGGCGGTGCGCAGGAAGTTCGACACCGTGACGCCGGGGACCTCGACGGGGTACTGCATGGCCAGGAACAGGCCGGCGCGGGCGCGCTCGTCGACGCTCATCGCGAGGACGTCCTCGCCGTCGAGCGTCACCGAGCCCTGCGTGATCTCGTACTTCGGGTGGCCCGCGACCGAGTAGGCGAGGGTCGACTTGCCGGACCCGTTGGGGCCCATGATCGCGTGGGTCTCGCCGGCGCGGACGGTGAGGTCGACGCCGCGCAGGATCTCCTTGCCGCCGTCACCGGCGACCTTCACGTGCAGGTCCTTGATCTCCAGGGTGGACATGTCTTCTCAGCTCTCCTGTGGTGGTGCGAGGGGGGACGTGACGTCGACGAGGACGTCGTCGCCCTCCAGGGTCAGGGGGTAGACCTCGATGGGCTGGGTGGCCGGCAGGCCGGACGGTGCCCCGGTGCGCAGGTCGAAGCGCGAGCCGTGCAGCCAGCACTCGATGGTGCAGCCGTCGACCTCGCCCTCGCTCAGCAGCACGTACTGGTGCGAGCACACGTTGTTGATCGCGTGCAGGTCGCCCTGTTCGTCGCGCACGACGGCGACGGGGACGTTGTCGATCTCGGTGCCGTGCACGCCGGTGGCCTCGAGGTCGGCGACCGAGCAGGCTCGCACCATGGTCACGCCGTGGCCTCGGTGGACTCGGTGACCACCGCGTCGACGGCCTGGGAGGTGGGGTCGCCGGGAGCGCCCATCGACAGCGCGAGCTCGTCGTCGATGGCCCGCATCAGGCGCTCCTGCAGGTCGGCGACACCGATCTGCTGGACGATGTCGGCGAAGAAGCCGCGCACGACGAGCCGGCGCGCCTGGTCCTCGGGGATGCCCCGGGCCTGCAGGTAGAACAGCTGCTCGTCGTCGAACCGGCCGGTGGCCGAGGCGTGCCCCGCGCCGACGATCTCGCCGGTCTCGATCTCCAGGTTGGGCACCGAGTCGGCGCGGGCGCCGTCGGTGAGCACCAGGTTGCGGTTCAGCTCGTAGGTGTCGGTGCCCTCGGCGCTGGCGCGGATGAGGACGTCACCCACCCAGACCGTGTGGGCGGTGTCGCCCTGCAGCGCGCCCTTGTAGGTGACCTGGCTGCGTGCAGTGCGGGCGCGCCGTGGTCGACGAACGAGCGGTGCTCGAGGTGCTGGCCGGCGTCGGCGAAGTACAGGCCGAGCAGCGTGGCGGACCCACCCGGCCCGTCGTAGGTGGCGTTCACGTTGAGTCGGACCGCACTTCCGCCCAGTGTGACCGCGACGTGCTTGTAGCGGGCGTCGCGACCGACCCTGGCGTCGTGCTGGCCGAGGTGCACGGCGTCGTCGTCCCACTGCTGGATGCTCACGACCGTGAGGTCGGCGCCGTCGCCGACGATCACCTCGAGGTTGCCGGTGTGGACGCCGCCGCCTCGGTGGTCGAGCACGTACACGGCCTTGGAGTGCGCGCCGGCCTCGATCACGTAGTGGGCGTTCTGTCGACGACCCGGCGTGCCCGTGACGATCTCGCGCAGCGGCTCGGCGTACTCCGCGTCGGCGGGGATCCGCACGTACAGGGCGTCGCGGGTCCCGAGGTGGGCCACGACCGCGGCCCGGTCGGCGGGCACGAGCACCGAGCCGCGCGGGCCCTCGCCGGCCTGCAGCGTCGAGGACTCCACGCCCTCCGGGAGCTCGAGCTCGTAGGACGCGGCGTGGTCGTCGCCCTCGCCGTCCTCGGTCGCCTGGTCGGTCAGGGCCCCGGCGACGACGTCCATGGGGGTGAAGCGCCACTCCTCCTCGCGGCCGGTGGGCATCGGGAAGTCGGCGAGGTCGAACGACTTCGGGCGCTCGGCCCGCGACTGCTGGGGCACCGGCGAACCGGGCCCGTGCGAGTGCTCGGTCAGACCGTGCTGGGCGGGCTCGCCGGACGCTGCCGGCTGGACTGTCTGCGTGGAAATGATCTTCTCCTGCAAGCGTTCTGGGCGGCCACGGATCGTGGCCGGGAAGGACGGGGTGGACGGTGCGGTCAGCCGACCGCGCCCTCCATCTGCAGCTCGATCAGGCGGTTCAGCTCGAGGGCGTACTCCATCGGCAGCTCGCGGGCGATCGGCTCGATGAAGCCGCGCACGATCATCGCCATCGCCTCGTCCTCGCTCATCCCCCGCGACATCAGGTAGAAGAGCTGGTCCTCGCTGACCTTGGAGACCGTGGCCTCGTGGCCCATCGAGACGTCGTCCTCGCGGACGTCGACGTAGGGGTAGGTGTCCGAGCGGGAGATGGTGTCGACCAGCAGCGCGTCGCAGCGCACCGTGGAGGCCGAGTGGTGGGCGCCCTCGAGCACCTGCACCAGGCCGCGGTACGAGGTGCGGCCGCCACCGCGGGCGACGGACTTGCTGATGATCGACGACGACGTGTACGGCGCGGCGTGCACCATCTTGGCGCCGGCGTCCTGGTGCTGGCCCTCGCCGGAGAAGGCGATCGACAGCGTCTCGCCCTTGGCGTGCTCGCCCATCAGGTAGATCGCCGGGTACTTCATCGTCACCTTGGAGCCGATGTTGCCGTCGACCCACTCCATCGTGGCGCCGGCCTCGGCCGTCGCGCGCTTGGTGACGAGGTTGTACACGTTGTTCGACCAGTTCTGGATCGTCGTGTACCGCACCCGGGCGTTCTTCTTGACGACGATCTCGACGACCGCGGAGTGCAGCGAGTCGGACTTGTAGATCGGCGCGGTGCAGCCCTCGACGTAGTGCACGTACGAGTCCTCGTCGGCGATGATCAGGGTGCGCTCGAACTGGCCCATGTTCTCGGTGTTGATCCGGAAGTAGGCCTGCAGCGGGATGTCGACCTTGACGCCCTTGGGCACGTAGATGAACGAGCCGCCGGACCACACCGCCGTGTTGAGCGAGGCGAACTTGTTGTCGCCGGGCGGGATCACGGTGCCGAAGTACTCCTGGAACAGCTCGGGGTACTCGCGCAGGCCGGTGTCGGTGTCGACGAAGATGACGCCCTGCTCCTCCAGGTCCTCCCGGATCTGGTGGTAGACGACCTCGGACTCGTACTGGGCCGCGACACCGGCGACCAGGCGCTGCTTCTCGGCCTCGGGGATGCCCAGGCGGTCGTAGGTGTTCTTGATGTCCTCGGGCAGGTCCTCCCACGAGGTGGCCTGCTTCTCGGTGGACTTCACGAAGTACTTGATGTTGTCGAAGTCGATGCCGGACAGGTCGCTGCCCCAGGTGGGCATCGGCTTCTTGCCGAACAGCCGCAGCGACTTCAGCCGGGTCTTCAGCATCCACTCGGGCTCGTCCTTGCGCGAGGAGATGTCGCGGACGACGTCCTCGTTCAGGCCGCGACGAGCGGTGGCGCCGGCCGTGTCGGAGTCGGCCCAGCCGTACTCGTAGGTGCCGAGACCGGCCAGCTCGGGGTTGCGGGCCTCGATGTCGCTGATCGGCTGCGTGGGGGTGCTCATCAGGCGGTCCTCCCGGACGTGGTGGCGGAGACGTGCTGTCTGGTCGTGAGCGGGATGTGCGTGGTGCAGACGTGGTCGCCCTGGGCCAGCGTGGCCAGCCGCCGGACGTCGACGCCGAGGAGGCGGGAGAACGTGGCGGTCTCGGCCTCGCACAGCTCGGGGAAGCGCTCGGCGACGTGCTGGACCGGGCAGTGCCCCTGGCACAGCTGCACGGCGAGCTGGTGTGTTCCCGCGGCGGGCCCGCCGGGCCCGGCCGTGACGCCGACCGGGCGGCTGCTCGCCGCGTAGCCCTCCCCCGTCAGCGCGGCGGCCAGGGCCTCGGCGCGCTCGGCGGGTCCGTCGCCGGCCTCGTCGAGCACCGGGGCCAGGCGCCGCTCGAGGTCCTCGAACCGGCGGCGGGCGAACTGCTCCACGGCCTGCTGGCCGTGCTCGGCGCGCAGGTACTCCAGCGCCTGCACGGCCACGACGTCGTAGGAGGTCGCCATCGCGGAGTGGCCGGTGTCGGTGAGCACGAACGCCCGGGCGGGACGGCCTCGGCCGCGGCGGCCGGCGCCGACCTCGCGGGGCTCGACGACGCCCGCGGCGAGCATGGCGTCGAGGTGGCGGCGGACGGCGGCGGGGGTCAGCACCAGGCGCTCGGCGAGGCACGCCACCGTGATGGGGCCTTCCTGACCGACCAGGCGGGCGACCCGCGCACGCGTCCCGTCGATTTCCACAACACCATCGTGCGCTAATTCCCGGCGTCCCGCCACGAAGGGTGTCCTAACCCGCAGCGGGCCGCCTCGGGCGGCGCCGACGACCCGACCTAGGCTGCCCACCGTGGAGGCGGCCGTCGAGGTGGTGGGGGCGGTCAAGCGCTACCGCGCCACGACCGCGCTGGACGGCGTGTCGCTGGTCGCCCGCGCGGGCGAGGTCACCGCGCTGCTGGGCCCGAACGGAGCCGGCAAGACCACGCTGGTCGAGTCCGCGGTGGGGCTGCGGCGGCTCGACGCCGGGCGAGTGCGGGTGCTCGGCACCGACCCGGCGACGGCGTCGGCCGACCACCGCGCGGCGGTCGGGGTGATGCTCCAGGACGGTGGCCTGCCGGCAGGGGCGCGGCCGCTGGCCGTGCTGCGCCAGCTCGCCGCCTTCCACCGCGACCCGCTCGACGTCGGGGCGCTCGCCGAGCGGCTCGGCGTCACCGCGTTCGCCGGGACCGCGGTGCGCCGCCTGTCCGGCGGTCAGCGCCGGCGCCTCGCCCTCGCGGCGTGCCTGGTCGGCCGTCCTCGCGTGGTGTTCCTGGACGAGCCCGCGGCGGGCCTCGACGCCCAGTCCCGCCTGGTGGTGCGCGACGTCGTCGACGAGCTGCGCCTCGACGGCGTCGCGGTGGTGCTCACCACCCACGACCTGGACGAGGCGGCCCGCACCGCCGAGCACGTCGTCATCGTCGACCACGGGGAGGTCGTCGCCGACGGCTCGCCCGCCGAGCTGCTCGCGGGGCGCGGTCAGACGGCACGGTTCAGCGCCCCCGCCGGGATCGACGTCGCGTCGCTGCGGCGCGCGCTGCCGGAGACGGTGTCGCTGGAGTCGTCCGGGGCGGGCGGCTGGGTCGTGCGCGGCGAGGTCGACGCGTCGGTGCTGGCCACGCTCACCGCCTGGTGCGCCAACCAGGGCGTGATGCCGGACGGCCTGCGGGTCGGCGTCGGCGGGCTCGAGGAGCTCTACCTCGAGCTCACCGGGAGGGCGGTCCGGTGACCGGTGCCGGGCCCTGCGCCGCGCCCCCTCGCGCCCGGGTGGCCGCCCAGGCGCGCCGCGAGGTCGTGGCGGTGCTGACCAACGGCGAGCAGCTGCTGCTCACCCTCGTCCTGCCGCTGCTCGCCCTGGTCGCGCTCGCGCGCACCACCTGGCTGCCGCTCGAGGTGCCGGCCGGGCTCGGGCGCGTCGACGTCGTCGTGCCCGGCGTCCTCGCCGTCGCCGTCCTGTCGACCGCCTTCACCAGCCAGGCCATCGCCGTCGCCTTCGACCGGCGCTACGGCGTGCTGCGCCTCCTCGGCACCACCCCGCTCGGCCGGGGCGGCCTCGTCGCCGCCCGGGCGGTCGCCGTGCTGGTGGTCGTCGTCCTGCAGCTCGTCGTGCTCGGCGGCACCGGCCTCGTGCTCGGCTGGCGGCCCGATGCGCGGGGCGCGCCGTCGGCCCTCGCCGTCCTGCTGCTCGGCACCGCGGCGCTCACCGCGCTCGGGCTGCTGCTCGGCGGCACGGTCCGGGCCGAGGGGGTGCTGGCGGTGGCGAACCTGGCGTGGGTGCTCCTCGTCGCCGGGGGCGGCGTGCTGCTGCCCGCCTCGGCGGCCGGCCCCCTCGCCCCGGTGGTCGCGCTGCTGCCGTCCGGCGCGCTCGGCGAAGGCCTGCGGACCGCGCTCGGCAGCGGGACCGTGCCCGGCGCCGAGCTCGCCGTCCTCGCGGTGTGGACGGTCGTGGCGGTGCTCGCCGCCCGACGCTGGTTCCGCTGGGACTGAGGCCGGTCGCCGAGAGGGCTGCGCGGGACCTCCGGCAGGGAGCATCCTCAGGGGTGGGGCACCCGGTCGTCGGGACCACGGCAGAGCGATCGTCAGGTCGCCGCCTCGCGGCGTAGGCCGCACCCCCCGGGACAGAGGTCCGGGGCCGGTGGGAGACCGGGTGCCTCCGGTCGGACTCAGCGTGCCGACCGGTCACGTCCGGCCGCGGGAGCGTCACCCGGACGGACCAATCGGCCACGCAGTGTTCCGATGCGGCTTGCTGGGGCCCCTGACCGGACGGAACGTGACCTCACCCGGTCGACGACGTCCGGGGGCGCCGCGGACGACCGTCCCGGACGCAGCCAGGCGACGACGCCGGCGATGCCGGCGAGAGTGGCGGCCCACGATGAGCGAGTTGACGGCAGACATCCTCCAGGACGCCGGGGGAGGCTCCCGGCGCACCTTCATGGTCGGCGTGGCCGGCCTCACCGCAGGTGCCGGCGCGCTCGCGACCCTGCAGGCGTCCGGGACCGTTCCCTCCCTGGCCCCGGTCGAGCAGGCCTTCGACGAGGCCGCCGCCACTGCCGGAGCCCTGGTGGCCTACGTGAAGGACCTCGCGGGCGGCGAGATCGCCGTCATGCGTGGCGACACCGAGGTCGTCGTGGTCGACCACGAGCTGGCGCGGGCCCTCGCCCGCCTGGTCGGGTGACGCGCGATGTCCTCGCACCGCGAAGCGCCCGAGATCTCCAAGGACCCGGTGGCCGACTCCACCGACGTGTACGCCTTCGTCTCCCCCGACAAGCCGGACACGGTCACGATCATCGCCAACTACATCCCGCTCGAGGACCCCGCCGCCGGACCGAACTTCTACGAGTTCGGCGACGACGTCGCCTACCACCTGCACATCTCCAACTCGGGCAGCTGCAACCCGGACATCACGTACACCTTCCGGTTCGACACCAGGGTGCGGAACCCGAAGACGTTCCTCTACAACACCGGCCCGATCAGCTCGGTGGGCGACAAGACCTTCAACCGCCGGCAGTTCTACTCGGTGACCCGGACGGTCGGGAAGCGCACCCGGGTGCTGGCCAAGGACCTGCCCAGCCCGCCCTGCAACATCGGCGTGCGGTCCACCCCGAACTACCCCGCCCTGGCGGAGCAGACCTACCACCGGATCGGCGAGGGCCGTACCGTCTTCGCCGGCCAGCGAGCCGATCCGTTCTACGTCGACACGGGCGCGATCTTCGACCTGCTCGCGCTGCGCCCCTTCGAGAACCTGCACCTCATCTCGCGGGCGGCCTCGGCCGGTGTCAACGCGTTCGCCGACGTCAACGTCCACAGCATCGTGCTGCAGGTGCCGATCACGGACCTGACCAAGCACGGCCGTCGGCCGAAGTCGGTCGACGACCCCGATGCGGTCATCGGCGTGTGGACCTCGGCCCAGCGCCAGCGGGCCCGGATCTTCGACGAGGACGAGGGCGCGTACAGGAGCTCCGGCAAGTGGGTGCAGGTCTCACGCCTGGGCAACCCGCTGTTCAACGAGGTCATCGTGCCGATGGGCCGCAAGGACGAGTGGAACGCCGACAAGCCGGCCGGCGACGCCGCGTACCTGGCGGACGTCCAGCGTCCGGAGGTCGGCGGCCTGCTGCCGGTCCTCTACCCGGGCGTGTTCCCGAACCTGGCCGGCTACGGCAAGGACCGCGCCGACCTGGTGGCGATCCTGCTCACCGGGATCCCGACCGGGGTCGTCCCGGGCTTCCAGAACTTCACCGGACCCACGTACGCCGACATGCTCCGGCTCAACGTGGCGGTCCCCCCGGCGAAGAAGCCGAACAACCTCGGCGTGGTGGGCGGTGACCTCGCCGGCTTCCCGAACGGCCGGCGGCCGGCCGACGACGTCACCTCGATCGAGCTCAAGGCGGTCGCCGGCGCGACCATCCCGCTCGTCGACCCGACGTACACCCCGGACGGCGCGGCCTCGCTGGTCGAGCAGGGCGTCGCCCCCGTGGAGTACCTGAGGAAGTTCCCGTACCTGGGGCACCCCTACAGCGGGTACACCTCGAGGCCGGGGACGGTGAGCGTGTGACGCACGACCACCCGCACGACCACCCGCACGCACCCACCCGCACCGGCACGAGGCCGGGCAGGGTCCGGTGGTGGTCGACGTCGGGGCCGGCACGGGCGTGCTCGTCGTGCGCACCGGTCCCGACATGGTCGGGTGCGAGGTCGACATCACCCCCGTCGGGGACGACGACCGTCGCCGGCACGTCGCCGTCCACACCAGGCCGGTGCCGGGGTACGCGCCGGTGCACTGCCTGGTCTACGACGGCCTGGAGGCCGGGCGCCACCGTCTCTGGTGGCCCCCCGGCGAGGTGGCCGGCGAGGTGGAGGTCCACGCCGACGGCGTGGTCGAGACCGACTGGGCGGACCTGGTGGCTCCCGTCCCGGAGCACGCCCACGGCTGACCCGGCACCAGGCGGGCAGGAGAACCCGCGGCACGGCCCACCCCGGTCGTGCCGCGGGCTCCCCGCGTCCGGACGGCCCGCGATGACCGGGCCGCGGCCGTCTAGCCTGGTCGCGTGCTCTCCCCCGCGCCGGCGGCGCCGACCAGCTGGATGCGCCGCGCCCTGCTCGCCAACGTGGTGGTGCAGGTGCTCATCGTCGTCACCGGCGGCCTGGTGCGGCTCACCGGCTCCGGCCTCGGCTGCCCCACCTGGCCCGAGTGCGTCCCGGGCTCGTACGTGCCGGTGGTCGAGCAGGCGGAGGGTTTCCACAAGTACATCGAGTTCGGCAACCGGACCCTGACCGGGGTCGTCGGGCTCGCCGCGCTCGCGGCGCTGGTCGTCACCGTCCTGCTGGTGCGCCGTGGACGGCCGCGCAGCCTGTTGGTGCTGGGGGCCGCCCCGCTGGTGCTCACCGTCACCCAGGCCGTCCTCGGCGGCATCACGGTGCTGACCCGGCTGCACCCCGTCACCGTGGCTGCGCACTTCCTGGTGTCGATGGCGCTCATCGCGGTGTCGGTGCTGCTGCTGGACCGGCTCGGCCAGCCGGACGGCCCGGCCGTGCCGGTGGTGCGGCGCGAGGTGCTCGCGCTCGGGACCCTGCTGGTGCTCGTCGGCGCGGTGGTGCTGGTGCTCGGCACGGTGGTCACCGGGTCGGGGCCGCACTCGGGCGACGCCGACTCACCTGCGCGGTTCGGCCTCGACCCGCGCACCGTCTCCTGGCTGCACGCCGACACCGTGCTGCTGTTCGTCGGTCTGGCCGTGGGGCTGCTGGTGGTGCTGCGCGTCCTGGACGCGCCGCGGCGGTCCCAGCGCCGGGCCGCGTGGCTGCTCGGGATCACGCTGGCGCAGGGCCTGGTCGGCTACGTGCAGTACGCGACCGACCTGCCCGAGGCCCTGGTGCTCGCGCACATGCTCGGCGCGAGCCTGCTCGTCGTGGCGCTCACCTTGACCGTCGCCGCCCTGCACGATCGGTCTCCTGCGGGCTGACCCGGCGTCAGAGCCCGCGCTCGCGCCACCACCCGCGGGCCCGGTCCCGCCCAGCGCGTTCCCGCGGCGGTCCGGTCAGGCAGGCGCCCGCGAGCCACGCGGCGGCTGCGGCCGCCGCGAGCGGGCCGCCCCACAACGCGCGGACGTCGTCGTCCTGCTCGGCGGCGTCCAGGACGAACGGCAGCAGCAGCAGCGCCAGCCCGAGGAGCCCGGCGACGGCGGCCTGCCAGCGCGAACCCGGGGCGTCCACGGAGCTCGCGCGGGTGAGGGCGATCCCCACGGCGACGATCCCGAGCAGCGCCGTGCTCCAGAACCACAGCGGGTACGACGAGTCCTCGAACGAGCTCATGAACGGGGTCTGCCACCAGTCGTAGACCTCGTCGGCGCCGTCGTCGTCGACCGCGACCCAGGGCACCAGCAGCGAGTGCAGCCCGAACGCGGCCGGCGCGAGGAAGGTCAGGGCGGTGACGCGGCCGTCCTGACGGCCGGGTCGGGTCGGTCGGGGTGTCCCAGTCGGTGCTCACGGGCACAGGATGCCCGAGATGCGTCAGAACCGGACGAACGGGTCCACACCCACCGCGACGAACAGCAGCGTCAGGTAGGTGATCGAGACGTGGAAGACGCGCATCGCGCCCACGTCGCGGCCCCGCTCCGTGCCCTGCGACCGGCGCGAGAGCAGGTGCGACTCGACCAGGAACCAGGCGCCGAGCGCGACCGCCGCCACCGCGTACAGCGGGTCCGGTGGGCGCCACAGGCACCAGCAGCAGCGAGCAGGCCACCATCGCCCACGAGTAGCCGATGATCCGCCGGGCGACGACGGCCGGGCGCTCGACGGCGCCCAGCATCGGGACGTCGACGGCGGCGTAGTCGTCGCCGAACCGCATCGACAGCGGCCAGTAGTGCGGCGGGGTCCACAGGAAGATCACACCGAAGAGCACGACCGCCGCCCACGACAGCGAGTTCGTCACCGCCGACCAGCCGATCAGCACCGGCATGCAGCCGGCGGCGCCGCCCCAGACGATGTTCTGCGGCGTCCGGCGCTTGAGGCCGAGGGTGTAGACGAAGACGTAGAACAGGATCGCGGCCAGCGCGAGGGCCGCCGACAGCCAGTTGACCAGCAGGCCGAGCCAGAGCGTGGCGACGACGCCGAGGGCCACCCCGAAGGTGATCGCCTGGCGACCGGTGAGCTCGCCGGTGACGAGCGGGCGCCCCTGCGTCCGCTTCATCACCCGGTCGATGTCCTGGTCGAGGTACATGTTGATCGCGTTGGCGCTGCCGGCCGCCAGGCTGCCGCCGACCAGGGTGGCCAGGACCAGCCAGAGCGACGGGAACCCGCCCTGCGCGAGGAGCATCGTGGGCACCGTCGTGACCAGCAGCAGCTCGACCACGCGCGGCTTGGTGAGGGCGAGGTACGCGGCGGACCTCGACCGTCGCGGCCGACCGCCCGTGGCGCCGCCGGACGCCGTCCGGTCGGCACCGGGGGCGTGCGAGGGGTCGAGCGTGGTCACACGGCCTCTTCCGCTGGGGTGCTCGTGGTCTGCGGTGCGCGTCCGGGGCTCGCGACGAGCCGAGCGGGAGACCCCGGGACGGGCACATCCTACGGCGTCGGGTCCCGCTCTCCGGGACGGCACCCGCCCGCACGGCGACGCCGCCGCAGCGGGGCTAGGGTCTGTGCCGTGAACGCCGCGAGCAGCCCCTCGTCCTCCTCCCAGCCGCTCACCTGGTCCGACCTGGACCGCCGGGCCGTCGACACGGTGCGGGTCCTGGCCGCCGACGCCGTGCAGAAGGTCGGCAACGGCCACCCCGGCACCGCGATGAGCCTGGCGCCGGCCGCGTACCTGCTGTTCCAGCGCCACCTGCGGCACGACCCCGCCGACCCGCAGTGGATCGGTCGCGACCGGTTCGTGCTGTCGTGCGGCCACAGCAGCCTGACGCTGTACATCCAGCTGTACCTGTCCGGGTACCCGATGTCGCTCGACGACCTGAAGTCGCTGCGCACGTGGGGTTCGCAGACCCCGGGCCACCCCGAGTACCACCACACCCCCGGCGTCGAGATGACCACCGGGCCGCTGGGCCAGGGCCTGGCGTCCGCCGTCGGGATGGCGATGGCGGCCCGCCGCGAGCGCGGCCTGCTCGACCCCGACGCCGCGCAGGGCGACAGCCCGTTCGACCACACCGTCTACGTGTTCGCGTCCGACGGCGACCTGCAGGAGGGCGTCACCTCCGAGGCGTCCTCGATCGCGGGTCACCAGAAGCTGGGCAACCTCGTCGTCCTCTACGACCAGAACCACATCTCGATCGAGGACGACACCGACATCGCCTTCTCCGAGGACGTGCTGGCCCGGTACGCGGCCTACGGCTGGCACACCCAGCGGGTCGACTGGACCGAGGGCGGCACCTACGCGGAGGACGTCGAGGGCCTCGACGCCGCGATCCGCGCCGCCAAGGACGAGACCGGCAAGCCGTCGATCATCGCGCTGCGCACGATCATCGGCTGGCCCGCGCCGACCAAGCAGAACACCGGCAAGATCCACGGCTCCGCGCTCGGCGACGAGGAGGTCGCCGCGCTGAAGACCGAGATGGGCTTCGACCCCGAGCAGACCTTCGAGGTCGGCGACGACGTCCTGGCCCACGCCCGCGAGGTGGTCGACCGCGGCGCCGCGCTGCGCCGCGACTGGGACGCCTCCTACCAGGCCTGGCGCGAGGGCAACGCCGACGGCGCGGCGCTGCTCGACCGGATGAGCACCCGCACCCTGCCGGACGGCTGGACCGACGCGCTGCCCGACTTCGAGGAGGGCAAGGAGGTCGCCACCCGCAAGGCGTCCGGCGAGGTCCTGACCGCGCTGGCGCCGGTGCTGCCGGAGCTGTGGGGCGGCTCGGCCGACCTGGCCGAGAGCAACAACACCACGATGGAGGGCGAGCCCTCCTTCGTGCCGCAGGAGTGGGCCACCAAGGCCTTCCCCGGCAACCCCTACGGCCGCACCCTGCACTTCGGCATCCGCGAGCACGCGATGGGCTCGATCCTCAACGGGATCACGCTGCACGGCGGCACCCGCGCGTACGGCGGCACCTTCCTGATCTTCAGCGACTACATGCGGCCGGCCGTGCGCCTCGCCGCGCTGATGGAGCTGCCGTCGATCTTCGTCTGGACGCACGACTCGATCGGCCTCGGCGAGGACGGCCCCACCCACCAGCCGATCGAGCACCTGGCGGCGCTGCGTGCCATCCCCGGCCTCGACGTCGTCCGGCCCGGAGACGCCGCGGAGACCGCCTGGGCCTGGCGCACGGTGCTGGAGAACACGGACCGGCCGGCCGGGATCTGCCTGACCCGGCAGAACCTCCCGAACCCCGCGCGCGGCGACGGCGAGGCCGGCGGCGACACCCTCGCGTCGGCCGCGGGTGTCGCGAGGGGCGGGTACGTGCTGGCCGAGGCCACCGGCGGCGCACCGGACGTCGTCGTCATCGCCACCGGGTCCGAGGTCTCGCTCGCGCTGCAGGCGCGCGAGCAGCTCCAGGCCGACGGCGTGGCGACCCGCGTGGTCTCGATGCCGTGCCGGGAGTGGTTCGACGCCCAGGACGACGGGTACCGCGACGCCGTCCTGCCTCCGGCCGTGCGCGCCCGCGTGTCCGTCGAGGCAGGGGTCGCGATGGGCTGGCGCGAGCTGGTCGGCGACGCCGGCCGCAGCATCGCGATCGAGCACTTCGGCGCGTCGGCCGACGCCGGGACGCTCTTCCGGGAGTTCGGGTTCACCCCCGAGGCGGTGGTCGCCGCGGCCCGCGACTCGATCGCGTCGGCCCAGGGCGACCCCGCCCCCGGCGTCCGGCTGCCCACCGAGGGCGGCACCGGCGACCAGAACTGACGGCTCCGACGTCACCGTCACCGTCCCGCAGCAGCACCCCAGCGAACGAGGAGACGACATGAGCGAGAGCACCACCCAGCAGGTGGCCACGGACGGCCACAGCGACGACAAGCTGGCGGCGCTCAGCGCCGCGGGCGTCTCGATCTGGCTCGACGACCTGTCCCGCGAGCTGATCGAGTCCGGCGACCTCGAGCGCCTGGTGAAGGACAAGCACGTCGTCGGCGTCACGACGAACCCGACGATCTTCGCCAGCGCGCTGTCGGACGGCGAGAGGTACTCCGACCAGGTCCAGGCGCTCGCCGAGCGCGGCGCGAGCGTCGACGAGGCGATCTTCGAGATCACCACCGAGGACGTCCGGCGCGGGTGCGACGTGCTGCGGCCGGTGTACGACGCCACCGACGGCGTCGACGGCCGGGTCTCGATCGAGGTCGACCCGGGCCTGGCCCGCGACACCGGCGCCACCGTCGAGATGGCGCAGCGGCTCTGGGACGCGGTCGACCGGCCGAACCTGTTCATCAAGATCCCCGCGACGGTCGAGGGCCTGCCCGCGATCAGCCAGGTGCTCGCCAAGGGCATCAGCGTCAACGTCACCCTGATCTTCAGCCTCGACCGCTACCGCGCGGTGATGCAGGCGTTCCTCGTCGGGCTGGAGCAGGCCCGCGAGGCCGGGCGCGACCTGTCGACGATCGAGTCGGTGGCGAGCTTCTTCGTCTCCCGCGTCGACGCCGAGATCGACAAGCGGCTCGACGCCAACGGCACGCCGGAGGCGGCCGCGCTCAAGGGCCAGGCCGGCGTGGCGAACGCCCGGCTCGCCTACCACGCGTGGACCGAGGTGTTCTCGACCCCGCGCTGGGAGGTGCTGGCCGGTGCCGGTGCCCATCCGCAGCGTCCGCTGTGGGCGTCCACGGGCGTGAAGAACCCCGACTACCCCTCGACCCTGTACGTCGACCAGCTGGTCGCGCCCGGCGTGGTCAACACGATGCCGGGCAAGACCCTCGAGGCCACCGAGAAGGAGGCCCGGTTCGAGGGCGGCACCGCCGCCGACACCGTCACGGGCACCGAGACCGAGGCCGACGCCCTGCTCGACAACCTCGAGCGGCTGGGCGTCTCGTACGCCGAGGTCACCGAGCAGCTCGAGAAGGAGGGCGTGGAGAAGTTCGACGCGTCCTGGGCCGAGCTGCAGGCGACCGTCTCGGACGAGCTGGCCCGGTTCGCCACCGCCGACTCCTCCGAGGAGGCCCAGCAGTGACGCTCGCGGTCCGCACCGGGGGCGACGCGCGGGCGGCGGTCGACCGCGAGCTCGCCACGCTGGACGCGTCCGACGTCGCGCAGCGGCTGGTGGCCCGCGACCACACGCTGTGGGGCCAGGCCGCCGAGGACGAGTCGTCGAAGCGGCTGGGCTGGCTGGTGGCGCCGACCGTGTCGCGCCCCCTCGTGGCCGAGATCGAGGCGCTGCGCGAGGAGCTGCACGCCGAGGGCGTCGACCGCGTGGTGCTGTGCGGGATGGGCGGGTCGTCGCTGGCGCCCGAGGTGATCTGCGCGACCGCGGGCGTGCCGCTGGTGGTGCTCGACGGCACCGACCCCGGGCAGGTGGCCCGGGCGGTCGGCACCGACCTGGACCGCACCGTGGTCGTGGTCTCGAGCAAGTCGGGTTCCACGGTCGAGACCGACTCGCAGCGCAGGGCCTTCGTCGCCGCCTTCGAGGCCGCCGGCATCGACCCGATGCGCCGCGTCGTCGTCGTCACCGACCCCGGCTCGCCGCTGTTCGAGGCGTCCACCGCCGCCGGGTACCGCAAGGTGTTCACCGCCGACCCCGACGTGGGCGGCCGCTACTCCGCGCTCACCGCCTTCGGCCTGGTGCCCTCGGGCCTCGCCGGCGCCGACGTCGGGGCCCTGCTCGACGACGCCGAGGAGGGGCTGGCGGCGCTCGCCGCGGGCGGGGCCGACAACCCCGGTCTCGTCCTCGGTGCCGCGCTCGGTGCGTCCCAGAACGACTCCGGCACCCGTCGCGACAAGCTCGCGATCGTCGACGACGGCTCCGGACTGGTCGGTCTCGGCGACTGGGCCGAGCAGCTGATCGCCGAGTCCACCGGCAAGGACGGCACGGGCGTGCTGCCCGTGGTCGTCGAGGTCGGCGCACCGGAGGCCACCTGGCCCGCGTCCGACGTGCTCGTCGCCCACCTCGTGGGCGGCGCCGCGGAGGACCCTGCCGACGGCCCCCGGGTCGCGGTGTCCGGCCCGCTGGGCGCCCAGCTGGTGCTCTGGGAGTACGCGACGGCGGTCGCCGGGCGCCTCCTCGGCATCAACCCGTTCGACCAGCCGGACGTCGAGAGCGCCAAGAAGGCCGCTCGCGGCCTGCTCGACGCCCGGCCCGAGGCCGAGGACCCCGCGTTCGTCGACGACGGGATCGAGGTGCGCGGCACCGACGGCCTGCTCGGTGGTCCGGACACGCTCGAGGGCGCGGTCGACGCGCTGCTCGCCCGGCTTCACGCCGACGGCTACCTCGCGGTGATGGCCTACCTCGACCGCGAGGCCGACGCCGCCCTGGCCACGGTGCGGCGGCCGCTCGCCCTGCGCACCGAGCGCCCGGTCACGTTCGGGTGGGGACCACGCTTCCTGCACTCGACCGGCCAGTACCACAAGGGCGGTCCGCCGCAGGGCGTCTTCCTCCAGATCACCTCTGCCCCAGCAGGTTCCGACCTGGAGATCCCGGACCAGCCGTTCTCGTTCGGCACCCTCATCGCCGCCCAGGCGGCGGGTGACGCCCAGGTGCTCGCCGAGCACGGCCGGCCGGTGCTGCGCCTGCACCTCACCGACCGCGCCGCCCAGCTGCCGCGTCTCGTCCAGGTGCTGTCGGCCCGGGCGGGCGGCCAGTGAGTCCCGCACGCGTCACGTCCGACCGCAACCCGCTGCGCGACCCGCGCGACAAGCGGCTGCCGAAGATCGCCGGGCCCTGCTGCCTGGTGCTGTTCGGCGTCACCGGCGACCTGTCGCGCAAGAAGCTGATGCCGGCGATCTACGACCTCGCCAACCGGGGCCTGCTGCCGCCCGGGTTCTCGCTCGTCGGCTTCGCCCGGCGCGACTGGGCCGACCAGGACTTCGCCCAGGTCGTCCACGACTCGGTGCGCGAGCACGCCCGCACCCCGTTCCGGGAATCGGTCTGGAACACCCTCGCCGAGGGCTTCCGGTTCGTGCCCGGCGACTTCTCCGACGACGTCGCCTTCGACCAGCTGGCGCGCACGGTCCACGAGCTGTCCGAGACGCGGGGCACGGGTGGCAACACGGCGTTCTACCTGTCCATCCCGCCCGGCTCGTTCCCGGACGTCTGCCAGCAGCTCGCCGAGCACGGGCTCTCGGGGCCGGCGACCATCGAGGGCGGCCCGTGGCGACGGGTGGTGATCGAGAAGCCGTTCGGCCACGACCTGGAGAGCGCGCAGGCGCTGAACAAGGTGGTCGAGGAGGTCTTCCCGCAGGACTCGGTCTTCCGGATCGACCACTACCTCGGCAAGGAGACCGTCCAGAACATCCTGGCCCTCCGGTTCGCCAACCAGCTCTGGGAGCCGGTCTGGAACGCGAACTACGTGGACCACGTGCAGATCACGATGGCCGAGGACATCGGCATCGGCGGCCGGGCCGGGTACTACGACGGCATCGGCGCCGCTCGCGACGTCATCCAGAACCACCTGATCCAGCTGATGGCGCTGACCGCCATGGAGGAGCCGGTCTCCTTCGACGCCCGCGACCTGCGGGCCGAGAAGGAGAAGGTGCTGTCGGCCGTGCGGCTGCCCGAGGACCTGTCGGCGAGCACGGCGCGCGGACGCTACGCCGCCGGCTGGCAGGGCGGCCAGAAGGTCGTCGGCTACCTCGACGAGGACGGCATCCCGGCGCGGTCGACCACCGAGACCTTCGCCGCCGTCCAGCTCGAGATCGACACCCGCCGCTGGGCGGGCGTCCCGTTCTACCTGCGCACCGGCAAGCGCCTCGGCCGCCGCGTCACCGAGATCGCCGTGGTGTTCAAGCGGGCGCCGCACCTGCCGTTCGAGTCCACCGCCACCGAGGAGCTCGGCCAGAACGCGCTGGTGGTGCGGGTGCAGCCCGACGAGGGCGTCACCATCCGGTTCGGGTCCAAGGTGCCCGGGCCGACGATGGAGGTGCGCGACGTGACGATGGACTTCGGGTACACGCACGCCTTCACCGAGTCCTCCCCCGAGGCGTACGAGCGGCTCATCCTCGACGTCCTGCTCGGCGACCCGCCGCTGTTCCCGCGGCACGAGGAGGTCGAGCTGTCCTGGCGGATCCTCGACCCCGTGCTGTCGCACTGGGCGTCGAAGGGCCAGCCGGACCCCTATCCCGCCGGCAGCTGGGGACCGCCGTCGGCCGACGCGATGATGGCCCGCACCGGCCGCAGCTGGCGTCGACCCTGAGCCCCCGGAGGACCAGATGATCATCGACCTGCCCGGCACCACGACCGCGGCGATCAACCGCCGGATGGTCGAGCTGCGCGAGAGCGGCGGCGCGGTCGCCCTCGGCCGCGTGCTCACCCTGGTGGTGCTCACCGACGACGGCGACGTCGAGGAGGCCGTCGACGCCGCCAACCACGCGAGCCGGGAGCACCCCTGCCGGGTGCTCGTCCTGGCCGCCGGGTCGCGCCGCGGCACCTCGCGCCTGGACGCCCAGATCCGGGTCGGCGGCGACGCCGGCGCGAGCGAGGTCGTCGTGCTGCGGATGTACGGCGAGCTGGCGGGCCACCCCGACACGATCCTGACCCCGCTGCTGCTGCCCGACACCCCGATCGTGGCGTGGTGGCCCGGCGACCCGCCCGCGGACCCCTCGCTCGACCCCGTGGGGGCGATGGCCCAGCGGCGCATCACCGACGCCGCGCAGGCCAAGCAGCCCAGCGCGGCCCTCAAGCGGCTCGCGGCCTGCCACAGCGGCGGCGACACCGACCTGGCCTGGACCCGGATCACCCGGTGGCGCACCCTGCTCGCCGCTGCCCTGGACCAGCCGCCGTACGAGGCGGTCAGCAGGGCCGTGGTCACCGGCGCCACCGACTCCCCCAGCACCGACCTGCTCGCGGCCTGGCTCGCCTGGGCGCTGCGCTGCCCGGTGCAGCGCAGGCGGACGCCGGCCGGTGGCGGGATGATCGGCGTCCGGCTCGAGCGCGCCTCCGGGGCGGTCGAGCTGATGCGTCCCGAGGGCCAGGTGGCCACGCTCACCCAGCCCGGCCAGCCGGCCCGACGGGTCTCGTTGGCGCGGCGGGCCACCGACGACTGCCTGGCCGAGGAGCTGCGCCGGCTCGACCCCGACGACGTCCTCGGCGACGTCCTGGTCAAGGGGCTGCCGATGCTCGCACCAGGCGGGCGCACCACGGTGAAGAAGGCGACCACCGCCACCACGCAGGCGGCGCCCCCCACCCGCAGGGCGGTGGCCGCGAAGACGCTGGCGAAGAGGTCCGGCCCGTCCGGACGGTCGGCCGCGAAGGGCAGGCCGGCCCGCGGCGAGCCCGTGGCCGCGACCAAGGCCGCTGCGAAGAAGACCACCGGCACGAAGACCGCGACGAAGAAGACCGCGACGAAGAAGACCGCCGTGAAGAGGACCACCGCCAGGAAGGGCACGTCGTGAGCCAGGTGCAGGTCGTCGTCCACGAGGGCGGCCGCGACGCCACCTCCGCCGCCATCGGCGCCCGGCTGGTGATCGCCCTGGTCGACGCCTGCTCGGTGCGCGGCGAGGCGCACGTCGTCCTCACCGGCGGCACCGTCGGGATCGCGCTGCTGGCGGCCGTCCGCGACAGCCCGGCCCGCGACGCGCTCGACTGGTCGCGCGTCCACGTCTGGTTCGGCGACGAGCGGTTCCTGCCCGACGGCGACCCGGAGCGCAACGAGACCCAGGCCCGCGAGGCGCTGCTCGACCACGTGCCGCTCGACCCGGCGAAGGTGCACGCCATGCCTCCCGTCGGCGGCGCCTGCGGCGACGACGTGCACCTGGCGGCCGAGCTCTACCGGCAGGAGCTGGCCGACCACGCCGGCACCTCGGCCGAGCAGGGCCTGCCGAGGTTCGACGTCCTGCTGCTCGGCATCGGCCCCGACGCCCACGTGGCCTCGCTCTTCCCCGGCCTGCCCGGCGTCCGCGAGACCGGGACCACGGTGGTCGGGGTCGAGGGCTCCCCCAAGCCGCCGCCCGAGCGGGTCTCGCTGACCCTGCCCGCGCTCGACTCGGCCACCGAGATCTGGTTCGTCGCCTGCGGGTCGGACAAGGCCGAGGCCGTCGCCCGCGCCATGCAGGCCGACGCCGACCCAGCGACGTCCCCGCCTCGGCACCCCGCGGTCGTGCCGTCACCCGCTGGCTCCTCGACGAGTCCGCCGCCTCGCAGCTCACGCGCCGGCTAGGACGTCGCCTCCGGCGCGCCATCGAAGCGACGACTTCTCCACAGGAGGCGTCGATGCTTCCCCGTGGCGGCGGCGAGGTGCATCCTGACGCCATGACGGGGAACAGGTACGAGTCGGCACCGCCCGCGCCGGGCTGGCACCCGCCGCTGCTGAACGGCCGCCCGATGTCGAGCAAGTCCACGGCTGTGGCCGGACCGACGGCCGTTGCCGAGCAGCCGCGACGTTGCTGCGATCGCCGCGACGCGTCATGCTGATGCTGGCGCCGTTCGTCATCGACGCTTCACCGACTGGCGCGGCTTGCGCGACACGTGTCTCAGCGCGCTGGGGCTGGCGTTCGTCGCGCAGGCCGGGATGGACGTCGCTCGTCCCGACCCCGAGGACAGCCGGCGGTCATCGTCTACAGGACCATCTACTTCGGGTTGCCCCTGCTCCTGGTCGTCGCGGCCTACGCGCTCTTCGTGCTCTGACCGGTCAGGCGTCCCGCAGGTAGACCGTGGTCTGGCTGCCGAGCTCGGTGTAGCCGAGGCGGCGACCCGTCGCGAGCGAGGCGGCGTTGTCCCAGCGGACCCGCCACTGCGGCACCAGCCCGGAGGCGAGGGCGTCGTTGGTGGCGGCCGCGGCGGCCAGCAGGCCGCGTCCGCGCCGCCGGTGGTCGGGAGCGGTGACGACGCCGACGTGCGCGAGCAGGCCGACCCACTCGGTGTACCCCGCTGCGGCCACGGGGACGTCGTCCTCCACCAGCACGAACACCGGGTCGAGCGAGAGCAGGTCCGACTCCTCGACGTCCGCGGGCGGGCACGCCTCGCGCAGGCGGGCGACGAGGGCGGCCTCGTCGCCGAGGTCGGCGTCGTCCAGCCCGGGCAGGTCGACGGGCTCGTCGGTGAACAGCAGGATCCCGACGCCGAGCGGGTCGCAACCGCCGTGCGGCGCCGCCAGCCGCTCGAGCCCGGCCACGGTGGCCAGCTCGTCGGGGTCGACGTCGCGGGAGGCCGCCACGAACCAGGACGGCCCGACCACCACGGTGGTCGGGCCGAGCCGGACGGTCATCAGGCTGGTCGCGGACGTCCGACACGTGCTCGACGCGCGGGTCGGCGCCGGACAGGGAGTCGTCCGGGAGGCCGAGGACGCGCGACCAGGCGAGCCGGACGATCGCCTCGGTGCCGGACTCGATCACCGCGGCAGGGAGCTCAGCGGCCGCCGCGCTTCGCGCGCAGGGCCTGCAGGGCCTCCTCGAGGATGGCCTCGCCGTCGCTGTCGCTGCGACGCTCCTTCACGTACGCCAGGTGCGTCTTGTACGGCTCGTTGCGCACCGGGGTCGGCGGGTTCTCCTTGTCGAGACCGGCCGGGAAGCCGCAGCGCGGGCAGTCCCACATCTCCGGCGGCTGCGACTGCGGGTCCTCGGCGAAGGACCGCTGCGTCTCGTGGTGGTTGAGGCACCAGTAGGAGATGACGACCCGCGGTGCGGCCTCGCCCCGCTCGGCCTCACCCATCGGACCCGCACCGACCCGGCTGCCCCGGATCGCGTTGCCACCTGCCACCGCTGATGCTCCTTCTCGCTCGTGGACCCGCCGGTCGGCCGGCGGGCTCGTGCTGCTGCGTGCGTGCTGGCGGCGCTCAGTCGCCGACGAAGCGCTCGAGCACCCCGAGGAGCACGATCACCGTCGACCACAGCACCCCGAGCGCGATGGTGATCCGGTTGAGGTTGCGCTCGGCGACGCCGGAGCTGCCGGCGCCGGAGCTCATGCCGCCGCCGAACATGTCCGACAGTCCGCCGCCCTTGCCCTTGTGGAGCAGGATCAGCAGGGTCAGGAACAGGCTGGTGAGGGCCAGCAGCACCTGCAGGGTGATGCGCAGAGCAGTCACGTTCTCGGGGATCCTGTCGGTCGGGTCGGTCCGGGCGGCGCGCCCCTCACGGGGCTCGACGGTCCAGGTTACAGGCCGACCTGGTGGTGCTGGTAACGGCAGATCGCGGCGAACTCGCCCGGGTCGAGGCTCGCGCCGCCCACGAGCGCCCCGTCGACGTCGGTCTCGGCCATGATCGCGGCCACGTTGCCGGACTTCACCGACCCGCCGTAGAGGACGCGGACCGCGTCCGCCACGCCCTCGCCGTGCACCTCGCGCAGCCGGTCGCGGATCGCCGCGCAGACCTCCTGCGCGTCGGCGGGCGTGGCGACCTCGCCGGTGCCGATCGCCCACACCGGCTCGTACGCGACGACGACGGTGGCCAGCTGCTCGGCGGTGAGGCCGGCCAGCGACCCGTCGAGCTGCTCGACGGTGTACCGCACGTGGTCGCCCGCCTGCCGCACCTCGAGCCCCTCGCCGACGCACACGATCGGGACGATGCCGTGGGCGAACGCGGCGGCGGCCTTGGCCGCCACCGTGGCGTCGTCCTCGGCGTGCAGCTGGCGCCGCTCGCTGTGCCCGACCGCCACGTAGCTGCAGCCGAGCTTGGCGAGCATCGCCCCGGAGACCTCGCCGGTGTACGCACCGCTCTCGTGCGCCGAGACGTCCTGCGCGCCGTAGCGCAGCGGCAGCCGGTCGCCGTCGACGAGGGTCTGCACCGAGCGCAGGTCGGTGAACGGCGGCAGCACCGCCACCTCGACCGCGTCGTGGTCGTGCTTGGCGTCCGACAGCGTCCAGGCCAGCTTCTGCACCAGGTGCGTGGCCTGGAGGTGGTCCAGGTTCATCTTCCAGTTGCCCGCCATCAGCGGCGTGCGGGTGTCCTTGCGAGCCACGCGGTCAGTCCTCCAGTGCGGTCAGGCCGGGCAGCGTCTTGCCCTCGAGGTACTCCAGGCTGGCACCGCCGCCGGTGCTGATGTGGCCGAACGCCTCCTCGGCGAAGCCGAGCTGTCGCACCGCGGCCGCCGAGTCGCCGCCGCCGACGACGGTGAAGCCCCGCGACTCCACCAGCGCCTGGGCGACCGCCCGGGTGCCGTGGCTGAACGGCTCCATCTCGAAGACGCCCATCGGTCCGTTCCAGAACACCGTCGCGGCGTCGGCGAGCTTGGCCGCGAACAGGTGCGCCGACGCCGGACCGATGTCGAGCCCGATCCGGTCGGCCGGGATGTGGTCGGAGGTGACGACGTCGTGGTCGGCGTCGGCCGCGAACGACGGTGGCCGCGACGACGTCGACGGGCAGGACGATGTCGACGCCGTCGTCCTCGGCCCGCTCCAGGTACTCCCGGACCGTGTCGAGCTGGTCCTCCTCGAGCAGGCTCTTGCCGACCTCGTGGCCCTGCGCGGCGAGGAAGGTGAAGACCATCCCGCCGCCGACCAGGATCCGGTCGGCCTTGCCGAGCAGCGAGTCGATGACGCCGAGCTTGTCGGAGACCTTCGACCCGCCGAGCACCACCGCGTAGGGACGGGCGACGTCGTCGGTGAGCCGGGTCAGCACCTCGACCTCGGACGCCACCAGCCCGCCCGCCGCGTGCGGCAGCCGCTCGGCGACGTCGACCACCGAGGCGTGCTTGCGGTGCACGGCGCCGAAGCCGTCGGAGACGTACGCGCCGTCCTGGCCGACCAGCGCGGCCAGCTCGTCGGCGAACGCGCCGCGCTCGGCGTCGTCCTTGGAGGTCTCGCCCGGGTTGAAGCGAAGGTTCTCGAGCAGCACCAGGCCGCCGTCCTGCAGCGCGTCGACGGCCGCCCGGGCCGACTCCCCCACCGTGTCGGTCGCGAACGCGACCTCGACGCCGGGCAGCAGCTGGCGGACCCGCTCGGCCACAGGAGCGAGCGAGTACTTCTCCTCGGGCGCGCCCTTCGGCCGGCCGAGGTGGGCGCACACGACGACGCGGGCGCCGGCGTCCAGGAGCCGCTGCCACGTCGGCAGCGACGCCCGGATCCGGCCGTCGTCGGTGATGGTCGTGCCGTCGAGCGGCACGTTGAGGTCGCTGCGGACCAGGACCCTCCGACCCGCCAGGTCGCCCAGCGAGTCGATCCCCGCGAGCTGCACTGCGCCGGCTTCCTCGCTCACAGGTCCTTGCCGACCAGCTGGACGAGGTCGACGAGGCGGTTGGAGTAGCCCCACTCGTTGTCGTACCAGCCGACGACCTTGACCTGGTTGCCGAGCACCTTGGTCAGGCCGGCGTCGAAGATGCACGACGACGGGTCGGTGACGATGTCGGAGGAGACGATCTCGTCCTCGGTGTACTTGAGGTAGCCCTTCAGCGCGCCCTCGGCGGCGGCCTTCACCGCGGCGTTGACCTCCTCGGCCGTGGTCTCGCGCCCGACCGTGACGGTGAGGTCGGTGGCCGAGCCCGTGGGGATCGGCACCCGCAGCGCGTAGCCGTCGAGCTTGCCCTTGAGCTCGGGCAGCACCAGCGAGATCGCCTTGGCCGCACCGGTGGAGGTCGGCACGATGTTGAGGGCCGCGGCGCGGGCGCGACGCAGGTCCTTGTGCGGGCCGTCCTGCAGGTTCTGGTCCTGGGTGTAGGCGTGGATCGTGGTCATCAGGCCGCGCTCGATGGTGAACTCGTCGTGGATGGCCTTGGCCATCGGCGCGAGGCAGTTCGTGGTGCACGAGGCGTTGCGAGATGATGTGGTGCGAGGCCGGGTCGTAGTCGCCCTCGTTCACGCCGAGGACGATGGTGATGTCCTCGTTCTTCGCCGGCGCGGAGATGATGACCTTCTTGGCGCCGCCGTCGATGTGCGCCTGCGCCTGCTCGGCCGGCGACGAAGATGCCGGTGGACTCGATCACGACGTCGGCGCCGAGGTCGCCCCACGGCAGCGCCTTCGGGTCGCGCTCGGCGAGCGCCTTGAAGCTCTTGCCGTCGACGCTGATGGTGTCCTCGCCGTGGGTGACCTCGCCGTCGAGGCGACCCAGGATCGAGTCGTACTTGAGCAGGTGCGCCAGCGTCTTGTTGTCGGTGAGGTCGTTGACCCCCACGATCTCGATGTCGGCGCCGGCGGCCCTGGCGGCGCGGAAGAAGTTGCGGCCGATGCGGCCGAATCCGTTGATGCCCACGCGAACGGTCACGGGGTGCTCCTCAGGGGTGGGGCCGGGCTGCGCCACGGCGGGTTCCTCTGGTCGCCTGAACCCTAGTCGACCGCTACGTGACGCCCGTCACCAGGCCGGATCCTGAGACGACGATCCCGACATGCGGGACCAGCGTTCGAGCTCGGACGCGACGTCAGGCGTCGAGCATGTCCGGCGTGAGGTTGGCGTCGGTGCCCTCGATGCCGAGCTCGCCCGCCCGGCGGTCGGCCATCGCCAGCAGCCGGCGGATCCGGCCGGCGACGGCGTCCTTGGTCATCGGCGGGTCGGCCAGCTGGCCGAGCTCCTCGAGCGAGGCCTGCTTGTGCTCCAGCCGCAGCCGACCGGCGACCTCGAGGTGGTCGGGCACCTCGTCGCCGAGGATCTCCAGCGCGCGCTCGACCCGGGACCCGGCCGCGACCGCCGCGCGGGCGGAGCGGCGCAGGTTGGCGTCGTCGAAGTTGGCGAGCCGGTTGGCGGTGGCGCGCACCTCGCGGCGGACGCGGCGCTCCTCCCACACCAGGACGGCGTCGTGGGCGCCGAGGCGGGTGAGCATCGCGCTGATCGCGTCGCCCTCCTTGATCACGACGCGGTCGACGCCGCGCACCTCGCGCGCCTTGGCCGAGATGCCCAGCCGGCGCGCCGCCCCCACCAGGGCCAGCGCGGCCTCGGGGCCCGGGCAGGTGATCTCCAGCGACGAGGAGCGACCCGGCTCGGTGAGCGAGCCGTGGGCGAGGAAGGCACCGCGCCAGGCGGCCTCGGCGTCGCACACGGCGCCGGAGACGACCTGCGGGGGCAGCCCGCGCACCGGGCGCCCGCGGCCGTCGAGCAGGCCGGTCTGGCGGGCGAGCGACTCGCCGTCCTTGACCACCCGCACGACGTACCGGGTGCCGCGGCGCAGGCCGCCGGGCGAGATCACGAGGATCTCGCTCGCGTGCCCGAACATCTCGGCGATGTCGGTGCGCAGCCGCCGGGCGGCGATCGCGGTGTCGAGCTCGGCCTCGATGACGATCCGGCCGGAGATGATGTGCAGCCCGCCGGCGAACCGCAGCATCGAGGAGACCTCGGCCTTGCGGCAGCAGGACTTGGTGACCTTGAGGCGACTGAGCTCGTCCTTCACCTGTGCCGTCAGCGCCATGCCGACCATCCTGCCACCGCCTCCTGCCCTCCCGCCGTGCGGTCCACCGACCTGTGGGTCGGCGCGACCGGCCACGCCGCCGTGCTGGCCCCCCGGCGTGTCCTGCGGCGTGTCCTGCCTCGCGGCCCACCCTGTCACGGACGCGGCGGGCGCGGGGCGGTCGTGCGCCGGACGGTCGCCCGGCGCCCACGCGACGGTCACACGACGGGCGAGGTGCAGCGCCTCAGACGTCGCCCCAGCTGTGCTCCAGGACGTCGCGCAGGGCGGCGGCCAGGCGGAGCGGGTCGTGCCGGGCGCTGCCGGGAGCGGTGCCCACCTGGCGCAGCACCAGCCGCGCGCCGAGGGCGGCGGCGGCGTCGGCCGTGGCGTCGACGTCCTCGATCGCCCCCGGGTCGGCGACGACGGCGTCGAACCGGAGGCCGGGCACGTGGTCGGACAGCACCGCGAGGTGGTCCGGCGCGCTCATCCCGGCGGTCTCGCCGCCGGACGGCGACCAGGTTGTAGACCAGGCAGCGCCGCGCCGTGGTGCTCACCAGCGCCTCGGCGAGCTCCGGGACGAGCAGGTGCGGCAGCACGCTGGTGTACCAGGACCCCGGGCCGAGGACGACCCAGTCGGCCTCGCGCACGGCGGCGACCGCCTCGGGGCACGCGGTCGGCCGCTCCGGGGTGAGCCGCACGCCGGTGATGCGGCCGGACGCCCGGGCCACGTTCGCCTGGCCGCGCACCACCTCGACCTGCCCGTCGGCGCCGACGACGTCGGCCTCGATCTCGAGCGGGAGGGTCGACATCGGCAGCACCCGTCCGCGCGCCTGCAGGAGCCGCCCGACCCAGTCGAGCCCGGTGACCGGCTCGTCGATCAGCTGCCACAGCGAGGCGATGAGCAGGTTGCCGACGGCGTGCCCGGCGAGCTCGCCGTCGCCGGTGAACCGGTGCTGCATGACGTCGCGCCAGGTGCGGCCCCACTCGCCGTCGTCGCACAGCGCCGCCAGCGCCATCCGCAGGTCGCCGGGCGGCAGCACCCCGAGCTCGCGCCGCAGCCGGCCGCTGGACCCGCCGTCGTCGGCGACCGTGACGACGGCGGTGAGCCGGTCGGTGAGGTGCCGCAGCGCCGACAGCGACGAGTACAGGCCGTGGCCCCCGCCGAGCGCGACGACGCCACGCCCGCGGGCGCCGCCGTGCCCGAGCCCGGCCACCTCGGCGGGCCTACTCACGTCCGAGGTCGCGGTGCACGGCGCTCGCCCGGACACCGTTGTCGCGCAGGCGCTTCGTGAGCTCCTCGGTGATCGCCACCGACCGGTGCTTGCCGCCCGTGCACCCGATGGCGATGGTGACGTACGGACGGTTCTCGCGCCGGTACCCCTCGATCACCGGCTCGAGGGCGCTGACGTAGCGCTCGACGAAGTCGGTGGCCCCGGGCTGGCCGAGCACGTAGTCGCGGACGTCCTCGTCGCGCCCGGTGCTGGCCCGCAGCTCGGGCACCCAGTACGGGTTGGGCAGGAACCGCACGTCGACCACGTGGTCGGAGTCGACCGGCAGGCCGTACTTGAACCCGAACGACATCACGGTGAGCCGCAGCGTGGCCGGGCCGTCCTCGGAGAACAGCTCGATGATCTTCGCGCCGAGCTGGTGGACGTTGAGGTCGCTGGAGTCGATCACCAGGTCGGCGGAGCCGCGCAGGTCGCCGACCAGGTCACGCTCGCGCTCGATGCCGTCGAGGATGCGGTCCTGGCCCTGCAGCGGGTGCGGCCGGCGGACCGACTCGAACCGGCGCACCAGGGAGGCGTCGGACGCGTCGAGGTAGAGCACGCGGGTGCGGATGCCACGGTCGCTGAGGCCGGAGAGGGCGTCGCGCAGGTCGGTGAAGAACGACCCGCCGCGGACGTCGACCACGACGGCGACCTTGGGCAGCGCGTTCGCCGCGTGCGAGGCGAGGGTGGCCAGCGGCGCGAGCATGGTCGGCGGCAGGTTGTCGACGACGTACCAGCCGAGGTCCTCCAGGACGTCGGCCGTGGTGGACCGGCCGGCACCGGACATGCCGGTGACGACCAGCACCTCGGGGACGACGAGAGCGGCGCCCGGGGGCACCGACGCCTCGTCGGACGGGTCGGTGCTCGGGGGACGCGGGCTCAGGATCCGAGGCGGTCACGGCTCCAGTCTCCCAGCCACGGCGTCCTCGCGGCGGACCGGTGGGTGCAACCGGCTCGTCGTCGACCAGCTCGCCGGTGGCGGTGTTGACGGCCGGGGTGCGCTGCGCGGTGTCGCGGGCGAGGTGCTCCACCACGAGGGCGGCCGTGGCGCGTCCGAGGCCCGGCACCTGCGCGACCTCGTCGACGTCGGCGGCACGCAGCCGCTTGACCGAGCCGAAGTGCCTCAGCAGCGCCTTGCGCCGGGCCGGGCCGAGACCGGGGACGTCGTCGAGCACGCTCGAGGTCATCGCCTTGGACCGGCGCTGGCGGTGGAACGTGATCGCGAACCGGTGCGCCTCGTCGCGCACGCGCTGCAGCAGGTAGAGCCCCTCGCTCGTGCGCGGCAGCACGGTGGGGTGCTCCTCCCCCGGCAGCCAGACCTCCTCGAGCCGCTTGGCCAGGCCGCACAGGGCGACGTCGACCACGCCCAGCTCGGCCAGCGCCCGCGCGGCGGCGGCCACCTGGGGTGCGCCGCCGTCGACGACCACCAGCTGCGGCGGGTAGGCGAACCGCCGCCGCTGCTCGACCACCGGCTGCTCGGCCGAGGCGTCGGTGACGGCGTCCTCGGCCTGCTCGTCGCGCCGCAGGTCGGCGAGGTACCGCGTGAAGCGGCGGGTGATGACCTCGTGGACCGACGCGGTGTCGTCCTGCCCCTCGACGCCCTTGATCGCGAACCGCCGGTACTCGCTCTTGCGCGGCAGGCCGTCCTCGAAGACGACCATCGAGGCCACCACCTCGGTGCCCTGCAGGTTGGACACGTCGTAGCACTCGATCCGCAGCGGCGCCTCGCTCAGCCCGAGCGCCTCCTGGATCTCGTTGAGCGCCTGGCTGCGGGTGGTGAGGTCGCCCGCCCGGCGGGTCTTGTGCAGCACCAGCGCCTGGCCGGCGTTGCGCGCCACGGTCTGCATCAGGTTCTTCTTGTCGCCGCGCTGCGGCACGCGGATGTCGACCGCCGAGCCGCGGACCTCGCTGAGCCACGCCACGAGGTCGTCGGTGCCGGCGGGCCGCACGGGCACCAGCACCTCGCGCGGCACCGCGCCCTCGTCGGCCTCGCCGTAGACCTGCTGCAGCAGGTGCTCGACCAGACCGGGGGTGTCGATCTCCTCGACCTTCTCGACCACCCACCCGCGCTGGCCGCGGACCCGGCCGCCGCGGACGTGGAAGACCTGGACGGCCGCCTCCAGCTCGTCCTCGGCGAGGGCGAACACATCGGCGTCGGTGGCGTCGGGCAGCACGACGGCCGTCTTCTCCAGCGCCCGCTCCAGCGCCTTGATGTCGTCGCGCAGGCGGGCCGCACGCTCGAAGTCGAGCTCGGCCGCCGCCGTGCGCATCGACTGCTCGAGCCGCCGCACGTGCCTGCCGGTGGCGCCGGCCATGAAGTCGCAGAACTCCTCGGCGAGGTCGCGGTGCTCCTGCGGGGTGACCCGCCCGACGCACGGGGCCGAGCACTTGTCGATGTAGCCGAGCAGGCAGGGACGGCCGGACTGCGTGGCGCTGCGGAACACCCCCGCCGAGCAGGTGCGGACGGGGAAGACCCGCAGCATCAGGTCGACGGTCTCGCGGATCGCCCAGGCGTGCGCGTAGGGGCCGAAGTAGCGGGTGCCCTTGCGCTTGGAGCCGCGCATGACCTGCACCCGCGGGAACTCCTCGCCCATGGTGACGGCCAGGAACGGGTAGGACTTGTCGTCGCGGTACTTGACGTTGAACCGTGGGTCGAACTCCTTGATCCAGGCGTACTCGAGCTGCAGGGCCTCGACCTCGGTGCCGACGACCGTCCACTCCACCGACGCCGCGGTGGTGACCATCGTGAAGGTGCGCGGGTGCAGCGTGGACGGGTCGGCGAAGTACGAGGTGAGCCGCTGGCGCAGGCTCTTGGCCTTGCCGACGTAGACGACCCGGCCGTGGGCGTCGCGGAACCGGTAGACCCCCGGGGACTCCGGGATCTCCCCCGGTCGGGGTCGGTACGTCGACGGGTCGGCCACACCCCCACCCTAGGAACCGGCTACGACGACCGCTCACCGTCCCCGCCGCCGGCGGCGGACGAGCCGGGTGCGAGCCGTGCGGCCAGCGCCTGGGCGAGCATGACGGCGAGCTCCCCGGTCCACGGCGTGCTGCCGCCGGGACCAGCTCACGGCGAGCTGGGCCACGACCTCGGCGCCTACGCCGACCGGCAGGGCGTCGGCGCCGGCGTCGTGCTCCCCCACCGCGACCTCGATGCCCGGGCCGCTGACCCGCAGGCCCGCCACCACGCCCGAGGCCACCAGCGCCTCGGCGCCGGCGCGGACGGCCCGCACCGGGTCGCGGTCGCCGGCCAGGGCGACGAACCAGGTGTGCGCCACCAGTGAGCCGACGTCGGTGTCGTCCTGCAGCGAGGCGAGCCTGCGGCGCTCGGTGACGTCCTCGATGAAGACCGTCAGGCCGCCGGGCGAGGGCAGGATCCGGTTGCGGAACCACCGGTCTGCGGGCGCGAAGTACTCCTCGATCTCGCGCGGGCGCTGCTCGCGGGCGGCGGTGCGGTACGCCTCGTCGAACACGCTGCCCTCGCCGGCCGGGAAGAGCGTCCAGAGCTCCTCGCCGAGCAACCGTTCGGGGGTGGTGGCGAACAGCGCAGCGGCCGCGCGGTTGACGTAGACGTAGCGCCACGAGGTGTCGAGCGCGACGAAGGCGTCGCTGACGTTCTGCAGGATGTGCTCGAGCGGCCCGCGCGGGTCGGTCACCCCTCCGCCGCGCTCGTGGCTGCCGAACGTGGCGACGTCGGGGACCCGCAGGCGCACCGTGGTGCCGCCGCCGGGCGCGGAGAGGACCTCGAGGGCGCCCCCCGCCGCCACCGCCCGCTGCCGCATCGCGCGCAGCCCGAAGCCGGCGGAGGTGTGCTCGTCGACCTCGGTGCCGACGCCGTCGTCGACGACCTCGAGCACCCACCCGGCCCCGTCGCGGGACACCGCGACCTGCACGGTCGTGGCCCGCGCGTGCTTCACGACGTTGCCGAGCGCCTCCACCGCGACCTCGTACAGCACCCGCCGAGCGGCGTCGGACGGCTCGCCGTCGTCGGCCGCCTCGAGGGTGCCGGTCGGTCCGTCGCCGGAGCACGTGCGCGCGAGCAGGTCCTGCAGGGCGTGGGTCAGCCCGGCGCGCACAAGGACCTCCGGCTGCAGCCCCGCGACCACGTCGCGCAGGCGCGAGCCAGCCTCCGCCAGGTCGCGGCTCATGGCCGACAGCTCCGCGGACACCGACGGGTCGGCGCCCGGCAGCCGGCGCCGCAGGGTCGAGACCCGCAGCGCCAGCGCGGCCAGGACCTGCACCGTGTCGTCGTGCAGCCCGCCCGAGATCCGCTCGCGCTCGGCGTCCTGGACGGCGAGGAGCTGGTGCAGGACGTCCTGCTGCTCGAGCACGCGCGCGTGCTCGGACGCCTCCGCCCGCCAGGCGTCGCTGACGTCGACCGAGACGCCGACCATGCCCGTCACCGTGCCACCGGCGTCGTGCACCGGCTGCAACCAGGCCTCGAACCGGGTCTCCCCGTCGGCCCCGGTCCAGGTGTAGCTGCACGCCTCGCCGGCCAGGGCACGTCGCAGGTTGCCGACCGCCACCCGATCGTTCGCGTTGCGGGCCAGCACGTCGACGCCGACGAGCTCGTGAGGGCTCAGACCGAGCCGGGCGAGCGGTGGACCGACCGAGTACGTGCAGATCCCCCGGGCGTCGAGCACGTAGACGATCACCGGGCAGCGCGTGACCAGCAGGTCGAGCAGCGTCTCGGCCTGCCGGCGGCCGAGCCCGCCGAGCATCCCGGACGCGGGGCCGACCACGTCGGTCACGAGGCGGGCTCCTCCAGCAGGCCCTCGCGGGTGGCCACCGCCAGCGCCTCCAGCTTGGAGTGCACCCCGAGCTTGCCGAGCAGGTTCGCCACGTGGTTGCGCACGGTGTTGACGCTGAGCCACAGCCGCTGGGCGATCGCGGCGTTGCTCAGTCCCTCCGCCAGCAGACCCAGCACCTCCAGCTCGCGCGCGGTGAGGTCGGCGCCGAGCCGGGGCTCGGTCCGGCGGTGGACCCGGCTCATGAGCCGCGCGAGCAGCACCGGGCTCAGCACCGCCTCCCCCGCCGCGGCGCTGCGGACCGCCTCGACCAGCTCGTCGACGGTGCGCGACTTCTCCACGAACCCGGAGCAGCCGTTCTCCATCGCCTCGAGCAGCGTGTCGTCGTCGGTCGACGCCGTGAGCATGACCACCTTCGTCGTCGGCGAGAGCCGCTTGAGGTCGGGGATGGCCGCGACGCCGCTGCCGTCGGGCAGACGCTGGTCGAGCAGCACGACGTCGACGTTGCCGTCCGCGACCCGTTCGCGGGCGGTGGTGAGGTCCGGTGCGGTTCCGACGACCACGAGGTCGGGCTCGACCTCGAGGGCGGCCGCCACGCTGCTCGCGAACATGACGTGGTCGTCGACCAGCAGCACCCTGACGGCGCCGTCCGGCTCGTCCACAACGCTCACCCCCCACAGGTCCCCCACCGCGCCGAGAACCAGCGGCGACGAGACCCACCGTAGTGCTCCGGCGACCGCTGTGCCCGCAATCGCGGGGTTCGACCTGGTGCGTTCGCACCAGTGCCGACCGGTGCGCCCGGACCTCCCGCCACGCACAGTGACGGCCGACGATGGTGGAGTGGCTGAGACGTCTCCCGACCCCCGTCCGATCCGGGTCGTGGTCGGCGACGACGACCCGCGCGTGCTCGCCGCCGCCGCGGACGCGCTGCGGCAGAACCCCGACATCCACCTCCTCGCCGCGGTCCCGGACGGCGACCACGTGCGCGAGGTCGTGACGCGCGAACCGGTCGACGTGGTGGTCACCGACCTCGGCATGCCGGGCGGGGGCATCGACCTGGTCCGGTTCCTGCGGTCGCTGACGCCCCCGCCGGGGGTCGTGGTGGTGACCGCCCGGGACGACCCGGCCACCTGCCTGGAGCTGGTGCAGGCCGGCAGCCGGTGCATCGTCAGCAAGTACGGCGTCGACCTCGACCTCGGACGCTGCGTCGTGCGCTGCCACGTCGGCGACGTCGTCCTGGTGGGGCCCGGACCGGCGGCGGTCCTCGACCACCTGCTCGAGCTGGCGGCGCGGCACCGCTGAGGCGGAAGCACGTGATGCGTGCGCACCAGGCCGGGACGGCCCGTCCGCACCTGTCCGCCGCCGCCGCGGGAGTGGTTCGATGGCGCGACCCGGTGGTCTCAGCCCCCGCCGGCGAGATCGTGGCCGCGTCCCCCTCGATGGCCACGACGCGACGACGCCCCCGGGTCGCGCTCCCCCCAGCGCCCCGGGGGCGTCGTGCGCTCAGGCGGCGAGCACCAGCAGGGCGCCCTCCAGGGTGACCGTCACGGCCGCCAGCGGCTGGGTCGCGGGGTCACGCAGGACGGACCCGTCGGTGGCGTCGAACTGGCTGCCGTGGTTGGGGCAGGTCAGGGTCAGCCCGTCGCGGGCCTCCACCACGGTGCTCTGGTGGGTGCAGCGGGCGTCGTAGGCGACGAACTCGCCCTCGGCCGGCTGCGCGACGACGTAGTGGTCGTCGCCGTCCGCGACCACCACCGCGGTGCCCACCGCGACGTCGGCCGCCGGCACGGTGACGCCGCCGCCCGCACCCGAGGCCGCACCGCCGTCCGGCTCCGAACCGGTGCCGGACGAGCCGTCGTCGGCAGCGCAGGCGGTGAGGAAGCCGGGCACCAGCGCGACCCCGCCGATGGCCGCCAGGCTGCGCATCACGGTGCGCCGCGACGGGCACCAGTCGTCCAGGTCGCGGGTCGGCGTCCGGCGGGCGTCGGCGGCGGGCTGGGTGCTCACGGGGGTCCTCCTGGTACCGGCCGGTGACCGGTCGACTCGTCGGGCGTGGGACGTGCTGCGTCGTCTCAGGATGACCGCCGACGCGTCAAGGGGACCTCAAGGACACCCTGTGCGTCCGTTGAGGAGCAGCCGGTGAGGTCGGTCGGCGAACGGGTGTCAGCCCGCCCGGCGGGTCGGGACCGCCTTGCGGCTCCCTCTACCGACTGCCCCCTTCGTCGCCTTCTTCGTCGTCTTCTTCGCCGCGGTCGTCGTCTTCTTCGCCGCGGTCTTCGTGGCCGTCTTCTTCGCCGCGCTCGTCGTGGCCGCCGTCTTCTTCGTCGCACCCCGGGTGGTGGTCGCCTTGGTGGTCGCCCGCGTCCGCAGCGACACGGCGGCCGCGACGGTGGTGGTCGGACGCACGCCGCGGTCGCCCTCCGGGAGGACCCGGGCGAGGAACTGGCCGGTGTAGCTGGCCTCGACCCGGGCGACCTGCTCGGGGGTGCCCTCGGCCAGCACGAGGCCGCCGCCGGACCCGCCCTCAGGACCCATGTCGACGACCCAGTCGGAGGACTTGATGACGTCGAGGTTGTGCTCGATGACGATCACCGTGTTGCCCTTCTCGACCAGGCCCTGCAGCACGCCGAGGAGCTTGCGGATGTCCTCGAAGTGCAGACCCGTCGTGGGCTCGTCGAGCACGTAGACGGTGCGGCCCGTGGACCGCTTCTGCAGCTCGCTGGCGAGCTTGACCCGCTGGGCCTCGCCGCCGGACAGGGTGGGAGCCGGCTGCCCGAGCCGCACGTACCCGAGCCCGACCTCGACCAGGGTGGTGAGGTGCCGGGCGATCGCGGGGACGGCGGCGAAGAACTCCGCGGCCTCCTCGATCGGCATGTCGAGCACGTCGGCGACGGTCTTGCCCTTGAAGTGCACCTCGAGGGTCTCGCGGTTGTACCGGGCGCCGTGGCAGACCTCGCACGGGACGTAGACGTCCGGCAGGAAGTTCATCTCGATCTTGATCGTGCCGTCGCCCTGGCAGTTCTCGCAGCGGCCGCCCTTGACGTTGAAGGAGAACCTGCCCGGCTGGTAACCGCGCACCTTCGCCTCCGTGGTGGTGGCGAACAGCTTGCGGACGTGGTCCCAGACGCCGGTGTAGGTGGCGGCGTTGGACCGCGGCGTGCGACCGATCGGCGACTGGTCGACGTGCACGACCTTGTCGAGGTGCTCGAGCCCGGTGACGGTCTTGTGCCGGCCGGGCACCTGGCGCGCTCCGTTGAGCTTGTTCGCCAGCACCGTGTAGAGGATCGAGTTCACCAGCGTCGACTTGCCCGAGCCGGAGACGCCGGTGACCGCGACCATGCAGCCGAGCGGGAACGAGACGTCGATACCGCGGAGGTTGTGCTCGCGCGCGCCCACGACGGTGACCTCGCGGTCGGCATCCGGCAGGCGACGGTGCTCGGGCACGGCGATCGACTCGCGCCCGGACAGGAACCGTCCGGTGAGCGAGGTCTTGTGCTTCATCAGGCCCTCGACCGACCCCGAGTGCACGACGTGGCCGCCGTGCTCGCCGGCGCCGGGACCGATGTCGACGACCCAGTCGGCGGTGGCGATGGTGTCCTCGTCGTGCTCGACGACGATCAGCGTGTTGCCGAGGTCGCGCAGCCGGGTCAGCGTGGAGATCAGCCGCCGGTTGTCGCGCTGGTGCAGGCCGATGCTCGGCTCGTCGAGCACGTAGAGCACGCCGACCAGGCCGGAGCCGATCTGGGTGGCGAGCCGGATCCGCTGCGCCTCGCCGCCGGACAGCGTGCCCGCGGGGCGGTCGAGCGAGAGGTAGTCGAGGCCGACGTCGAGCAGGAAGCCGAGGCGGGCGTTGATCTCCTTGAGCACCGCGGCGGCGATCTGGGCCTGGCGCGCGTCGAGGGTCAGCTGGCCCAGGAACTCGGCGCACTCCCCCACCGGCAGCGCGCAGACCTGGGCGATCGACTTGTCGCCGATCCGGACGGCCAGCACCTCGGGCTTGAGCCGCGCGCCGCCGCAGGCCGGGCACGGCACCTCGCGCATGTAGCCCTCGTACCGCTCGCGCGACCAGTCGGAGTCGGTCTCGGTGTGCCGGCGCTTGATGAACGGGATGACGCCCTCGAAGCCGCTGGTGTACGACCGCTCGCGGCCGAACCGGTTCCGGTACCGGACGTGCACCTGGTAGTTCTCGCCACGCAGCAGCGCGTCCTTGGCCCGCGACGGCAGCGCCCGCCACGGGGCGTCCATCGAGAAGCCGAGCTGGTCGGCCAGCCCGGTCATCAGCCGGTGGTAGTACTCGTTGCTGCCCTGGGCGTTGCCCCACGGCGCGATCGCGCCCTCGCTGAGGGTGAGGTCCTCGTCGGGCACGACCAGCTCGTCGTCGACCTCGAGCCGGATGCCGATGCCCGAGCAGGTCTCGCACGCCCCGTAGGGCGCGTTGAACGAGAACGTGCGCGGCTCGATCTCGTCGAGCTGCAGCGGGTGGTCGTTCGGGCAGGCCATCTTCTCGCTGAAGCGCCGCTCGCGGCCCGGGTCGTCGGTCTCGAGGTCGACCAGCTCGGCGGTGAGCAGGCCCGCCGGACAGCCCGAGGGCGGTCTCGACCGAGTCGGTGAGCCGTCGCTTCGCGCCGGCCTTCACGGCCAGGCGGTCGACCACGACGTCGATCGAGTGCTTGAGCTTCTTCTCCAGCGAGGGCGGGCTGGTGAGGGAGACCACCTCGCCGTCGACCCGGGCGCGGGCGAAGCCCTTGCTCTGCAGCTCGGCGAACAGGTCGGCGTACTCGCCCTTGCGGCCGCGCACGACCGGCGCGAGCACCTGGAACCGGGTGCCCTCGGGCATGGCCATCAGCCGGTCGACGATCTGCTGCGGGGTCTGCCGGCCGATCGGCTCGTCGCACACCGGGCAGTGCGGCACGCCCGCGCGGGCCCAGAGCAGGCGCAGGTAGTCGTAGACCTCGGTGATGGTGCCCACCGTGGACCGCGGGTTGCGGCTGGTGGACTTCTGGTCGATCGAGACCGCGGGCGACAGGCCCTCGATGAAGTCGACGTCGGGCTTGTCCATCTGCCCGAGGAACTGGCGCGCGTAGGCGCTCAGCGACTCGACGTAGCGGCGCTGGCCCTCGGCGAAGATCGTGTCGAACGCGAGCGAGGACTTGCCCGAGCCGGACAGCCCGGTGAACACGACGAGGGCGTCGCGCGGCAGGTCGAGGTCGATGTCCTTGAGGTTGTGCTCGCGGGCGCCGCGCACCACCAGCTGGTGCGCCGAGGCGCCGTTCGAGGGCGTGCGTGAAGAGGGGCGACGGGTGGCGGATGGCACGACGTCAACTGTAGGTGCCGGGTCCGACAACGGCTCCGCGGCATCCGTCCTCCGGACCCGGACGGCCCGCACCGGGGCTAGGGTCGCGGACGTGAGCACGTCACCGACCGATCCCGCGGCCCTGCCCGAGAGCACCCGGCTCGACGACCTGTCCGAGCCCGGCCAGTACCTGCACGTCGTCCGGGTCCTCGCCGACGAGACCGACCGGCTGATGGACACCGTGCACACGCTCGACGAGGACGCCGTCCGCGGCGACTCGCTGTGCGACGGCTGGACGCGGGCGCACGTGCTGAGCCACCTGGCCCGCAACGCCGACGCGGTCGGCCGGCTGGTGCACTGGGCGAGCACGGGCGAGGAGACGCCGATGTACGCCTCGCCCGAGGCGCGCGACGCCGACATCGAGGCCGGTGCAGGTCGCTCGGTCGCCGACCTCGAGGCCGACGTCGAGTCCAGCGCCGAGCGGCTCCTCGACGCCCTCACGTCGATGACGCCCGGGGGCACGGGGGTGACCGTGCGGCTGCGCGGCGACTTCCCGCTCGCCTCGCACGACCTGCCGCTGATCCGCGCCTACGAGGTCGTGCTGCACCACCTCGACCTCGCGACGGGCTACCGGCTCGACCGCACCGACCCCGCGCTGGTCGACCGCGTGCTGCGCGAGGCGGTGCGCCGGCTGACCGGGCGGCACGCCCCGGCGATGACGCTGCGGGCCGACGAGGGAGCGACGTTCGAGGTCAGCGGCGGCGGCCCCGAGGTGTCCGGCAGCGCGGCCGACCTGCTCGCCTGGACGACCGGGCGGTCGTCCGGCACCGGCCTCGCCGGCGACCTCCCCGAGCTGCCGGCGTGGGGCTGACGGCGATGAGCACCTACCCCGAGGTCGAGGTCACCGAGCTCCCCGGCGCGACGCTGCGGACGGCGTCGGTCTCCGAGCAGGACAACATCGCCTACCTGCTCACCAGCACCGCCACCGGCGCGCAGCTGCTGGTCGACGCAGCCGACTCGGCGGGCGCGCTGCTGGCGATGGTGAGGGACGGCGCGGCCGACGGGCGCCTCGACCTGGTCGTGACCACGCACCAGCACTGGGACCACCATCGCGCCCTGCCCGACGTGGTCGAGGCCACCGGCGCCCGCTCCGCCGCCGGCGAGGACGACGCCGACGAGCTGCCCGGTGGCTCCGGACCAGCGGCTCGCGCACGGCGACCGGCTCGTGGTCGGCGACCTGCTGCTCGACGTGATCCACCTGCGCGGCCACACGCCCGGGGTCGGTGGCCCTCGCCTGGACCGACGGCGGCGGCACCACCCACCTGTTCACCGGCGACAGCCTCTTCCCCGGCGGCGTCGGCAACACCCACCAGGACGCCGAGCGGTTCGGCACGCTGATCGACGACGTCGAGCAGCGCCTGTTCGACGTCTACGACGACGCCACGGTGGTCCACCCCGGTCACGGCGCCACCACCACCCTCGGCGCCGAGCGTCCCCACCTCGCCGAGTGGCGCGAGCGCGGCTGGTAGGTCGGTCGGGCACCGCCGGTGGTTGGATGGACGCATGGTCCTGGAGATCGCCACCATCACCGTCACGCCCGGGTCGGAGGACGCGTTCGTCGCGTCGTACCGCGAGGCGCGGGACGTCCTCGCCGGCACCGAGGGCTGCCGCTCCGTCCGGCTCACGCGCGGCGTCGAGTCGCCGTCGGTGTTCCGGCTGCTGGTCGAGTGGGACTCCGTCGCCGCGCACGAGGAGAACTTCCGGCAGACCGACCGGTTCCCCCGCTGGCGCGAGGCGATCGGGCCGCACTTCGCCGAGGCGCCGCACGTGGAGCACTACGAGGACGTGAGCGCGACGGCCGAGGGCACGGACGGCGCCGATGCCTGAGCAGACCGACGGGCAGGCCCTCTGGACGCCGGACGAGGCCCGCGGGACGGTCCGACCGGTCCGCCAGCTCGGCGACCCCGTGCTCCGCTCCGCCGCCACCCCGGTCACGCGGTTCGACGACGACCTGCGCGCGCTGGTCGACGACATGTTCGCCTCGATGTACGCGGCCGACGGCGTGGGGCTGGCCGCGAACCAGATCGGCGTCGAGTACGACGTCTTCGTCTACGACTGCCCGCACGACGAGGACGACGAGAACGACCCCGACCTGCCGCCCGAGCACGGCGCCGGCTACGTCGTGAACCCGACCCTGACCCGCAGCTGGGGCGAGGAGCTGGTCTGGTCCGAGGGCTGCCTGTCGCTCGTCGGCTTCAGCCTGGGACACCCCGCGCGACGACTGCGCCACGGTCGAGGGCCTCGACGTGCACGGGCAGCCGCTCGAGATCAGCGGCTCGGGCCTGCTGGGCCGGTGCCTGCAGCACGAGGCCGACCACCTGCGCGGCAAGGTCTACCTCGACCGGCTCCCGCGGCTGCAGCGCGGAAAGGCGACGCGCCGCTTCCTCGAGCACCAGGAGACCTACCGCCCCTGATGCTCGCCCGCGGCGATCGGGACTCAGGCCCGCAACGCCGTGAGCACGGCGAGGACCCGTCGGTGCACCGCCGCGTCCTCGGCCAGGCCGAGCTTGGCGAAGACGGAGGTGATGTGCGCCTCGACGGTGCGCTCGCCGACGCCGAGCCGTCTGGCCAGCTCCCGGTTCGACAACCCCTCCGCCAGCAGGGACAGCACCTCCCGCTCGCGGACGGTGAGGGCCGCCAGCGGGTCGATGCGTCGGCGTCGGTCGACCACCTGCTTGACGATGGTGGGGTCGACGACCGTCTCGCCGTCGCGGAGCCGACCGAGCGCGTCGACCAGGAGGGCTCCGTCGGACACGCGGTCCTTGAGCAGGTAGCCCACCCCGCCCGGGTGGGCGTCGAGCAGACGGATCGCGTACTCGGGCTCGACGTAGCTGGAGAGCAGCAGCACGGCCAGGCCGGGCTGCCGCTCGCGCAGGGTGGCCGTCGCCCGGATCCCCTCGTCGGTGTGGGTCGGCGGCATCCGGATGTCGACGACGGCGGCGTCCGGCCGGTGCCGCTCCACCTCGCGCAGCAGCGACTCCGGGTCGCCGACCGCCGCGACGACCTCGACGCCCGCCGTCCGGAGCACGTGCGTGACGCCCTCGCGGGTCAGCATGATGTCGTCGGCGATCACGACGCGCACGGCAGCTCCAACCGCACGCCGCGAAGCGGTCGCCACGACCTCTCCCCCGAGCGCGCCGGCCCGGTCGAGCACGGGGGCGGCAGCTGCCGGCCGGCGCCGTCGATCTCGACCACGAGCAGCGAGCTGCCGCCCAGGACGCGCACGACGAGCGCCCGCGGTTCGGTCGTGCACTGATCCGGACTCCTCCAGGGCCTCGACGACGAGCGAGTAGGCGGCGAGCTCGAGGCCCGGCGGGAACCGGTCGGTGGCGAGCAGCTCGAGCTCGACCGGGATCGGCGCCCGGTCGGCCAGGGAGCGCAGGGCCGGGCCGAGCCCGGACGCGGTCAGCACTGCGGGGTGGATGCCGTCCGCCAGCCGCCGCAGCGCCGCGAGGGCCGCGCCCGCCTCCTCGACGCCACGGTCGAGCTCCGCCACGACGACCCGCTCGTCCGAGCGCCGCGCGGTCGCGCGGGCCACGGCGACGGCCGAGCCCAGCGCCAGGAGGCTCTGCTGCGCCCCGTCGTGCAGGTCGCGCTCGAGCCGCCGGCGCGCCTCGTCACCGGTTGCGACGATCCGGCGGCGCGAGTCCCGCACGTCGTGCACCCGGGCCAGCCTCTCCGCTGACAGCCGGTCGTTCTCCAGGGCCAGCCGGGCCGCGGGACCCAACGAAGCCTCCAGCACCGGCACGGGGAGGACCGTCGGGTCGTGCAGGACGACGGCGAGCACCTCGTCCCCGTGCACCAGGCGGGTCGCGACCCGCCCGCGCCCGGCGTCTGCCGTCGCGGGCCGCCCGTCCGCGGTGACGTGACGCCCGTCGATGCCCACCGGGTAGACCACCTCCACCTCGTGGTCACCGGAGCCGTCCCGCAGCACAGCGGCGAGGGAACGACCGAGGTCGGAGACCTCGAGGTCCCGGACCAGCAGCGCGAGGGCGTGCCGGCGGGTGACGTGGCGCCACGTCGTCCGGCCCGACGCGACCGCCACGGCGGTCCAGGCGAGCGCCCGGACCACGTGCAGGGTGACGAACAGCGGGCTCGCCGCCGACTCCTGGACCTGCAGGGTGGCGACGGCGAACGCCAGCTCGGCGGCCCCGGCCAGCACGACCGCACCGAGCACCCCGCCCTGCCACCGACGTGCGGCGACCGTGGCTCGGCACCAGCGGACGCCGGCGGCGACCGCCGCGCCTCCCGACACCGCCGCCCAGGTGACGGCTGCACCGGCGGTGAGCAGGCCGGCCACCGGCGGGTCCGCGGCGACCAGGAACGCGCTGGACGAGCAGGTCGGCCAGCAGTCCGGGTCCAGCAGCGGGTCGTCGACGGTGACCAGGGCCACGGCGAGCGCCAGCGACAGCGTGCCGGCAGCGGCACCGATGGTCCGGGCCCGGCGGTGACCAGCCGGCACGAGGAGGAGGAGCAGGAGGAGCAGCACCGGCAGCGACGGGGCGGCCACCGTGCCCAGTCCGCGGACGACGGCAGGACCGCCCTCCCAGCCGGACCAGTCCGGGGCGTACCAGAGGACCCCGGCGCCCACGAGGAGCAGGCCGGCCCGCCACGACGGCCCCCACCACGCGGTCGCGACGCCGGCAGCCAGCAGCGACAGGCCGGCCAGGTGGTCGAGCGCCTGCACCGCGGGCGACACCGCGCCGTAGGTGGTGAGCTGCGTCGGGGTCGGCGGCAGGAGCGTCAGGGCGGCCACCGCGTACGCCACCGCGACGAGGGTCAGCGCCACCCGTCCGAGGGCCGCACCCGGCACCGCCATGACGGGAGTCTGGCACCTCGGGCAGGGGTGGACGCGGGTGTCGGTGCCGACGCAGCGGCGGGTCGCGGACGGCCGGGTTCCGGGCGTGCGACCGTGTGCGTGGACGGGAGGTGGTGGCGACGGAACGGACCGGGACGGGCATGCGCGCCTGGACGGCGCTGCGCGCGGCCAGCGCGGTGCTGGGCGTCGCCGCGCTGGTGGGCGGCCTGGCCGGTTGCGCGACCGGGCCCGTGGACAAGGCCGGTGGCTCGGGGGGCATCACGGTGCTCGGTCTCGCGACGCCGGACTCCCCCGGCCGGCCGTCCAGCCGCGACGTCGAGCACTTCGCCGAGCAGGTGCGGGCACTGTCGGACGGCCGCCTCCGGGTGCAGGTGAGCTGGGACGTCGGCCTGGGCGGCCCTTCGTGGGACCAGGTCACGGCCCGGTCGGTCATCGACGGCGACCAGGACCTCGCGCTGGTCCCGGCCCGGGCGTGGGACGTCCTCGGGGTCGACTCGCTGCGGGCGCTCCAGGCCCCGTTCGTCCTCACCAGCGACGCGGCGCTGGACGCGGTCGTGGCCGATCCCGTGGCCGACGACCTCATGGCCGGGCTGGACGAGGTCGGCGTCACCGGCCTGGCGCTGGTCCCCGAGGGGCTGAGGCACCCGGTCGGGTACGGAGAACCGGTGCTCGAGCCCGCGGACCTCGCCGGCGGCTCGGTGCGGGCACCGAGGTCCGAGCTGACCTGGGAGGTCCTTCGTGCGCTGGGGGCCGACCCGGTCGACCTCGGGACGGAGTCGGACGCCGACCTGCGGTCCGTCCGCGGTCTGCGGGCCGACGAGACCAGCGCGGAGTACGCGCCGACCCTGCCACGGCCCGGGGTGCTCACGGCCAACGTCACCCCCTACGCCAAGGCGAACGTCCTCGTCGTCTCGCACCGGACCCTCGCCGGGCTCACCGACGACCAGCAGGCCGTCCTGCGCCAGGCTGCCGCGCAGACGCGGGAGCACAGCATCCGCACCCGTCGCTCGGACGTCGAGGCCGTGGCCGCGGCGTGCGCGTCGGGCGTGGCGGTCGTCCTGGCCGACCCTGCACAGCTCGACCGGTGGCGGCAGGCGACCCAGCCGGTGCGGGACGAGCTGGCAGCGGACCCCGCGAGCAGCGCCCTGCTCGAGCGCGTCACCGCCGTGGCCGAACGCGTCGGCCCGGGCCCGCCCGTCGCTCCGTGCGACCTGACGCCGTCCCCTCGACCGGCACCTCCGACCTCTCCGCGCTGGAGGGCGTCTGGCGGTTCGAGGTGACGGTGGACGAGGGCGTCGCCGCGGGGCTCCCGCCGCACCGCGCCGGCGCCGAGCTCGGGGTGCAGACGGTCCGGATGTCCGACGGCTCCTACCAGTGGGAGTGGCGTTCGGCCGAGGGCGACCGGTCCTGCGCTGGGGCGTACCGGGCCGACGGCGACGCCGTCGTGTTCACCGACGAGCCGGCCTGCGGCGGGAGCTGGCAGGCGAGGGCGGCGACCACCGCGGACGTGGTCACCTGGTCGGCGGTCCGCTCCCGCGCGACGGCCGATCCCGAGGACCAGGTCGTCCGCGAGCTCCTGCACGGCGTCCCCTGGCGCCGCGTCGACGCCGTGACCACGCCGACGGAGTTCCCGGCCGGGATCTACCGGTGGACGGTGCCCGAGGAGTCGCTCGTGGACGCCGGCGTCGACGCGGGGACCGCGTACTTCAACAGCGGGGTGATGACGATGACCGTGGACGGTGGCCGCTGGACGCACCGGACGACGAGCCCGGCGGATCCTCCGGAGTGCAGCGGCACCTACGAGGTCGTGGGCGGCCGGGTCGTCTTCACCGCCGACGAGGTACCGGAGTGCGGCGGTGGCCTGCTGTTCAGCGCGCGGTGGGTCGCCACGGGAGACGGGTTGCAGCTGGACGACATCGAGCCGCGGAGCCCGTTCACGTCCTTGGTGTGGGGGACCGCCTGGCGCCGGCTGGGATGAGCCGCGGCGAGGGAGGTACGGACGGGAGCGTCGCCTCGACGACGGTCCCCCCTCCGGCCGGGCTGGTCACCCGGAGGCGTCCCGCGACCGCCTCGACGCGGTCGGCGATCCCGCGCAGGCCGGCGCCGCGCGACGCGTCAGCGCCACCGGCGCCGTCGTCCTGGACGGACGTCCGCACCGTCGCCGGCCCGACGTCCACCCGGACGACGACGCGGGTGGCGCCGGAGTGCTTGACCGCGTTCGCCACGGCTTCCGAGCACACGAACCAGGTCGTGGTCGCCACCTCGTCCGTCGGCCGGGGGCCGGTCCACGTCACCGCGACCGGGAGCGGGCAGCGGTCGGCGAGGTCCCGCAGCGCGGCCTCGAGCCCGCCGGCCTGCACGCCCACCGGGTCCAGACCTGCGGCGAGCACAGCCAGGTCCTGCAGGGTGCGGTCCAGCTGCTGTCGCGCCCGCCGGACCTCGGCGGCGACCTCGTCCCCCGCCGCCGCGTCCGCCCGCGCGAGCCGCTGCCGCAGCTCGTCGAGGTGGCGGACCGCGTCGTCGTCCAGGAGCCGGGCGAGCCGGGCGCGTTCGGCGTCGCCGACCTCGACCAGCCGGCGCCGCGAGGCCTCGAGGTCGACGAGCTGCGCCTCGACGGCACGTCGGAGGTCGGCGTTGTGCTGCGCCAGCCGGGCGGTCGCCGCCACGGCCTCGACGAGCGCCGGGTCGGCGAGCACGACCTGGTCGTGCACCAGCACCGCCACCGGTCCTGCCGGCCCGCACGACGGGCGTGGACGCTCGTCCGGTGCCCGCTGCGGGGAGCTCGACGGACCGTCCCGCGACGTCGACGAAGCCGTCCCCCGACCGGTAGCCGATCTCGAGCGTCGGGTCTCCGATCTCGGCGGCCAGCGCGTCCCGCACCGTCCGCGAGCGGTCCTGGCCGACCCGGACCACGAGGTCGGTGACCGGCGGGACCCGCCAGGTGCGGTGGAGCACGCTCCTCGTGGTGAGCGCCGCAGCCCCGACCAGCCCCGCCTCGTAGACCCAGAGCGTCCAGCGGTCGGCGTCGCCCTCGGGCAGCAGCAGCCGCGCCGCGGCCGAGCCCACCAGCACGACGGCCGCACCCACGGCGACGACGAGGGCCTGCCCGCGGGCTCGACGCAACGGCCCCCCGACGGATCGCCGCTGCACCTCCACGGTGAGCACGAGCAGCGCGGCGAGCACGCACGTGACGACCTCGTCGGCCCAGGCGCCGGGGAGCACGCCCACGAGGTACGCCCCGGGGACGACGATCCGGGCGGGGCCGGTGAGGCGTCCGGTCGGGTGGGCCAGCAGCAGGTGCACCAGCGGTCCGCGGTGCACGAAGGCCAGCGCAGGGTCCAGCCCTCCGGCGAACCAGGAGACCGCGCACAGGACCAGCAGCAGCGCCATCCGACCGGCTCCTGCCCCGTGCAGCAGGACGGCGCAGACCAGGAAGGCCCACCCGACGACGACGTCCGGCAGCCACGCCGAGACGCCCTCCAGGAGTGCCAGGTCGACCACCAGCCCGACCACCGCCAGGACCGCCGCCAGGACCACGACCGGTGCCACGACCGGGGTGGCCGGCCGGACGCCGGGTCGGCCGTCCGACGACCCACCGGCGGCACCGAGCAGGAGGTTCCCCGGTGCCGTCGTCGACGAGCTCCGCCGGGCTCATCCGCCGAGGGTGGCAGAGGGGAGGCGGGTCCGTCCTGCGGACAGCCCCGACGGCGAGCCGCCGGAGCTCCGGGCCAGCACGGATCCGGACGCGTCCCGACGTCCCTAGCGTCGAGGTCCCACCACCGCAGGAGGCACCGTGCAGGCTCGACGAGAACCCACCCGCCCGGCGTCGGCAGCGCTCGCCGTGGTTGCACTCGCCCTGGCCGGCTGCCAGGCGGCCGCAGGCCCGTCGTCGCCCGGCTCGTCGACGTCCGGGACCTCGGCGCCCACCTCGAAGGACGCCGGGTACTCCGTGGTCGTCCTCGGCGACTCGCTGCCGTACGGCGGCGAGGACTGCGGTGGGTGCGACGCCTTCGGAGCCGTCTACGGCGCGCTGCTCGCCGAGGAGACCGGGCGTGCGGTCGAGGTCGCCAACCTCTCGACCCACGACGGCGTCAACACCCCGCAGCTGCTCGAGCGGGTGCAGGGGAACCCGCAGCTCCGCGCGAGCATCGCCGGCGCGGACGTCGTGGTGGTGTCCACGGGGCACAACGACACACCCTGGATCGTCGAGGGCGACGACGCCTGCGACGGCGCGCCGGGCGAGCAGGTGGACTGGAGCCGCTACACCGAGGCGTGTGCGGCCGAGGTCGCGGCGGCCTTCGGCGTCGTGCTCGACGAGCTGCTCGTCGAGGTCGCCGAGCTGCGGGACGGCGCGCCCACCGCGGTCCGGGTGATCACCTTCTACAACGACTGGATCGGCTACGAGGACGCGACCCCGGAGGCCACCGTCCCGAGCACGCAGGTGCTCGACGCCTTCAGCAGCACGATCTGCGAGGTCGCTGCCGCGCGCGATGCGGTCTGCGCCGACACCTACCACGCGTTCAACGGCCCGGACGGCTCCCAGGCCGCCGGGACGCTGCTCGCCGACGACTACACGCACCCTTCCGGCGCCGGCCACGTGCGGATCGCCGAGGTGCTGCTCGCGACCGGTACCGCCCCGCTGAGCTGACGCAGACCGCGACTCCGACCTCGCCACCTGGAGGACCCCGTGCACATCCGCCACCGCCCCACGTCCGCCGTGGTGCTCGCCGCCTCGCTGAGCCTGGGCGCCCTCGTCACCTGGCCGGCGACCGCGACCGCGGGGAACGCGGATCCCGCACCGCGGATCGCCTTCTCGCGCTACGACCCACGGATCGACGGCTTCGCGCTGTGGAGCGCGCGACCGGACGGTTCGCACGAGCGTCGCCTGACGCGCGGCCAGGCGTACTTCCCCGACTGGTCGCCGGATCGCGCGCGGATCGTCTTCGACTTCCCGGACGAGGACGGCGACGAGCAGATCGGGACGGTGCGCGCGGACGGCACCGGGTTCCGTCAGCTCACCGACCTGCCGGGCATCTCCGAGTGCGCCGACTACTCGCCGGACGGCCGGCACGTCGTCTTCGACCGGTACGACCCGGCCCAGGACGAGTTCTTCACCTCCCTGTGGGTGATGCGGTCCGACGGGAGCAGAGCACGTCCGCTCTTCGGGCCGGACTCGACGACCTTCGACGTCGAGCCGGAGTACTCACCGGACGGGACCCGGATCGTGTTCGGGCGCATCGACCCCGCCACGGAGCAGGAGGCGCTGTTCGTCACGGACTCGGACGGCACCGACGTGCGGCAGCTGACGCCGTACGCCGAGGGGGTCGAGCACCCGCGGTGGTCACCGGACGGACGCTGGATCGTCTACGACATCGAGCAGGGGCTGGACCCGGCGCTCAGCGTGAACGGCATCTACCTGGTGCGCCCGGACGGGCGCGACCGCCACCGCCTCTTCCAGGACGACCGCCTGGTCGCGTTCAAGCCGGACTTCTCACCGGACGGCCGGCACATCCTGTTCGGGTGCTACGTCCGGGCCCTGCAGCAGGAGGACCTCTGCGTGATGCGTGCGGACGGCTCGGACTGGCACCGCGTGGTCCGGACCCGGGGCACGAACGAGAACTGGCCCGTCTGGGACTGACGCGCTCGAAAGCTCGGAGCGTTCGTCGCCGTGGATCCACGCCGTCACCGACGCGCGGCCGGGTGCGCCGTCCTCCGGTGCCCGGTCGCTGGGCCTTCGGCAACCGCGCGACGACGTCGGCGTACGAGGCGTCGACCGCCTCGCGGATCTCATCGTCCCCGATGGCGCCGTTCAGCCGCAGCGTGTTCCAGCCGTAGCGGCCCACGAAGGCTGCGACCGCCGCGTCGTCGGGGTACTGCCGCACCCACTCGTCGGCCTCCTCGCGACCTCGACCGCACTTCACCCCGACGGACAGGACGCCCTCCCCGAGCCGAGGGAGGCGAAGATCTTCTCGCCGACCTTGGCGACGACGTCGCCCTCCCACGGTCGGTCCTCCCACGCGCCCGGCTTGGCCAGGCAGTAGGCCGTCAGCTCGGCGTGGTCCACGTGCCGCTCCCTCGAGGTCTCCGAGACGCGTGCGGCTCAGGCGTGCCCGGCCTTCTGCATGCCGCGCAGCTCCTTCTTCAGGTCACCGATCTCGTCGCGCAGCCGGGCCGCCAGCTCGAACTGGAGCTCGCTGGCCGCCGCGTGCATCTGGTCGGAGAGCTGCTGGATCAGGTCGGCGAGGTCGCGCCCGGGCAGCAGCTGGAGGTTCGGCCGCGAGCTGTCGCCGGGCCGAGAGGCCATGCCCGGCACCGGCGTCTTGCCGCGCGACTGCTGCCGACCGCCGCCGCCGAGCAGCTGGGCGGTGTCGGCGTCCTCGCGGGAGATCAGGTCGGTGATGTCGGCGATCTTCTTCCGCAGCGGCATCGGGTCGACGCCCTTCGCGGTGTTGTACGCGACCTGCTTGGCGCGGCGCCGGTTGGTCTCGTCGATCGCGGTCGCCATCGACGGCGTGATCTTGTCGGCGTACATGTGCACCTGGCCGGAGACGTTGCGGGCCGCGCGGCCGATCGTCTGGATCAGCGAGGTGCCCGACCGCAGGAACCCCTCCTTGTCGGCGTCGAGGATCGCGACCAGCGACACCTCGGGCAGGTCGAGGCCCTCGCGCAGCAGGTTGATGCCGACCAGGACGTCGAACTCGCCCAGCCGCAGCTCGCGCAGCAGCTCGACCCGGCGCAGGGTGTCGACCTCGGAGTGCAGGTACCGCACCTGGACGCCCTGCTCGAGCAGGTAGTCGGTGAGGTCCTCGGCCATCTTCTTGGTCAGCGTGGTGACCAGGACGCGCTCGTCGCGCTCGGCCCGCGCCCGGATCTCGCCCAGCAGGTCGTCGATCTGGCCCTTGGTGGGCTTCACCACGACCTCGGGGTCGATCAGGCCGGTGGGCCGGATGATCTGCTCGACCACGCCGTCGCCCTTGGCCAGCTCGTACGGGCCGGGCGTGGCCGACAGGTACACGGTCTGCCCGACGCGGTCGAGGAACTCCTCCCACCGCAGCGGGCGGTTGTCCATCGCGCTCGGGAGCCGGAACCCGTGGTCGACCAGCGCGCGCTTGCGGCTCATGTCGCCCTCGAACATCGCGCCGATCTGCGGGACGGTGACGTGCGACTCGTCGATGACGAGCAGGAAGTCCTCGGGGAAGTAGTCGATCAGCGTGTGCGGCGCTGTGCCCTGGGCGCGGCCGTCGATGTGGCGCGAGTAGTTCTCGATGCCCGAGCAGGACCCGACCTGGCGCATCATCTCGATGTCGTAGGTGGTGCGCATGCGCAGCCGCTGCGCCTCGAGCAGCTTGCCCTGCTGCTCCAGCTCGTGCAGCCGGTCGCCCAGCTCGATCTCGATGCCGGCGATCGCCCGCTCCATCCGCTCCGGGCCGGCGACGTAGTGGGTGGCCGGGAAGACGTACATCTCCTGCTCGTCGTGCACCACCTCCCCCGTCAGCGGGTTGAGCGTGTAGAGCTTGTCGATCTCGTCGCCGAAGAACTCGATCCGCAGCGCCAGCTCCTCGTACACCGGGATGATCTCGACGGTGTCGCCGCGCACCCGGAACGTGCCGCGGGTGAAGGACAGGTCGTTGCGGGTGTACTGCATGCCGACGAACTTGCGCAGCAGCTCGTCGCGCTCGACGACCTGGCCGACGCGCAGCTTGGCCATCCGGTCGACGTACTCCTGCGGCGTGCCGAGGCCGTAGATGCAGGACACCGACGCCACCACCACGACGTCGCGCCGGGTCAGCAGCGAGTTGGTGGCCGAGTGCCGCAGCCGCTCGACCTCGTCGTTGATCGAGGAGTCCTTCTCGATGTAGGTGTCGGTCTGCGCGATGTACGCCTCGGGCTGGTAGTAGTCGTAGTACGAGACGAAGTACTCGACGGCGTTGTTCGGCAGCAGCTCGCGGAACTCGTTGGCCAGCTGCGCGGCGAGGGTCTTGTTCGGTGCCATCACCAGGGTCGGCCGCTGGAGCTGCTCGATCATCCAGGCCGTGGTGGCCGACTTGCCGGTGCCCGTGGCACCGAGCAGGACGACGTCCTGCTCCTCGGCGCGGATGCGGCGCACGAGGTCGGTGATGGCCGTGGGCTGGTCGCCGGAGGGCGTGAAGTCCGAGATGACCTCGAACGGGGCGACCCGGCGCTGCAGGTCGGTGGTCGGACGCATGCCACCACCGTAGGACGGTCCACCGACATCGGCTCCACCCGAGGGTCAGCGCGAGGTCGGAACGGCACCTGCACCGATGTCAGACGACCGCTCGACGTCGTGCAGCGGCCGTCGCGGCGCCGGGACGCGGGACGCCGGCGTCGCCGCGGTCTGCACCAGGACCGCTCGACCGTCGGCGTCGTGGTGGACGGTCACGACCTGACCGGCCTGGAGGGCGGCCAGCACCTGCGCGGTGGCGCCGAGCGAGGCCGCGACCTCCTCCGGCGTGGCGTCGGCAGCGCGCAGCCGCCGCTCCACGCCGGTGAACCGCTGGCGCTGCCGCTCGGCCCACAGCACCAGGGCGCAGCCCAGCAGCACGATCAGGGCGACCATCAGCCACATGTCGCCGACGTCGACGCTGGCCCGCTCGAGCACCGCCTGCACCCACGCGGTCCGGACGCCGAGCACCCAGGCGACGAGCGTGATCGCCGGCAGCCAGAGGTACCCGTACAGCGTCCAGGCAGCGGCGGTCATGGTGCCGAAGACGCGGCGGCTGACGCCCCGTTCGGCCGGCGTCGTGCGACGCCGGTGGAAGCTGTCGACGGCCCTCATGCGGTGCCCCGGTCGGGGCTGACCCACACGGCGCGACCGCGGTCGCGACCGAGGAGCACCGACGGCGTGGCCGCGACGACGGTGAGGAAGCCCAGCACCCAGAACGCGATCGGGTACCAGATCATCCAGAAGTAGGAGCGGCCGATGCCCGGCTCGTACCGCCGGTCGATCACCAGGCTGACGGCGAACTGCAGCATGCAGGTACCGGCCAGGACGACGGTCTGCCAGCTCGGGGAGAACAGGTCGACCCGGGCCCACTCCGGCGTCGCGCCGAAGGCCGAGGCGGCGCCGAGGCCCAGCAGGACCAGCAGCGTTCCGGCCCACGTCGCCGACAGCCACGACTCCAGGACGACGGGCCACATCCGGCGACGCCGCCAGACGAACAGGTCGCCGGAGTAGCGCTTGACCACCTGGGCACCGCCCTTGGCCCAGCGCAGCCGCTGCTTCCACAGCCCGCCCAGGGTCTCCGGCACCAGGATCGAGCAGAGGGCGCGTGGCTCGTACCGCACGTCCCAGTGGTCCATCTGCAGCCGCCAGGAGATGTCGATGTCCTCGGTCAGCATGTCGTCGTTCCAGTAGCCGATCCGGTCCAGCGCGGTGCGCCGGAAGCCCGCGATCACGCCGGAGACGGTGAACACCCGGCCGTAGGTGCGCTGCGACCGCTTGATCAGGCCCACGATCGAGCTGAACTCGCCGGCCTGGAGCCGGCCGAGGAGGGTGCCGCGGTTGCGCACGCGCGGGTTGCCGGTGACGGCGCCGACGCGGGACCCGGAGGTCAGGTGCCAGACCATCCAGTGCGCGGCGTACTCGTCCAGGATCGCGTCGCCGTCGATGCAGACCAGGAACTCGCTGCGGGCGGCGAGGGCGGCGGTGCGCAGGCCGACGGCCTTGCCCTGGTTCGTCGCCAGGTGCAGCACGCGCAGGCGCGGGTCGGCGGCGGCCATCGCGTCCAGGACGGCGCCGGTGTCGTCGGTGCTGCCGTCGTCGACGGCGATGACCTCGAGGTCCGGGTACCGCTGCTCGAGCAGCGACTGCACGGTCTCGCGGACGTTGGGGCCCTCGTCGTGGCACGGCACGATCAGCGAGACGAGCGGGTACTCGGCCAGCGCCGGCGGCTGCTCGACGGCGGCCTGGCCCCGCTCGCGCCGCAGGTAGAAGTAGAGCCCGCCGACCATCCAGACGAAGGCCATCACCACGGGGTACAGGAACACGAACGTGCTCGCGGCTGCGCGCATGGTGGTCCTCCCCGGGGGTGCTCGTGGGTCTCCGCGCCCCGGTCGGGCGCAGGTGTCTCCCCGTGGTTGTCGCCACGTCCGGGTGCTGCCTTGAGCGTTCGTGCGGGTGACGCAGGTGACTGCCCGGGACGGACCGACCGCGTCAGCCGGCGGTGCGGACCCTCAGCGCGGCCGGCCGGCCGGGGTCGCACGACCCGTAGCGGCGCTCCCCCGCCCCGTCCCCGGTGGGCGCGAACCCGGCCCGCAGCAGGGCCGCGTCCAGGTCGGCCGTCCCCGCCCCGGGGGTGACGACGACCTCGAGGTCCCCCGTGCCGTCGTCGGTCGTCCGGGCGTCCTGCACCCGCTCGCGGAGCGCCAGCCGCACGCGCTCGAGCAGCCGCCGGTCGCCCGCCGGGTCGGGGTCCGGGGACGGTCGCCGGACGCGGCACGGCCGGACGGCGACGAGCAGGTCGCGGAACGGCAGCAGCCGCTCGTCCCAGAGGCGGTCGACGGCCTGCTCGAGCTGCTGCGGCGTCCCGGCGTTCTCGAGCCAGACGTCGGCGGCGGCACGGCGCTGCTCGTCGTCGGCCTGGCTGGCGATCCGTCGCCGGGCGTCGTCCTCGGGCATGCCGCGGCCGACCAGCCGCCGCACCCGGTCCTCCACGGGGGCGTCGACGACGACCACCAGGTGGTAGCCGGCGCCCATCCGCTTCTCGACCAGGAGCGGCACGTCGTGCACGAGCACCGCGTCGTCCGGCGCGGCCGCCACCAGCTCGCCCGTGCGGCGCGCGATGAGCGGGTGCGTGATCGCCTCCAGCGCCCGGCGGCGGGCGTCGTCGCCGAACACCACCGCGGCCAGCGCCGCCCGGTCGAGCGCGCCGTCGGGGGCGAGCACCTCCGCGCCGAACTCCTCGACCACCGCGGCGAGGCCCTCGGAGCCGGGCGCCACCACCTCGCGCGCCAGGACGTCGGCGTCGACGACGACGGCGCCGCGCTCGCCGAGACGGCGCGCGACGGTCGACTTCCCCGAGCCCGTCCCGCCGGTCAGCCCCGTCCTCAGCACGTCGGCGAGCCTAGCCAGCGGCGTGCGCGAGGCCGGTCGTGACCAGCCCGTGCGGGCCATTCACCGCGCCCGCGCCGCGGCGTAGCGTCGAGCGGCCGGTCGCGCGGCCGGCAGGACGAGGAGGCGGCCATGTTCGTCCAGGTCATCCAGGGCACGGTGCAAGGACCCCGGCGGCGGTGCGCGCGGCGTTCGACCGGTGGGTCGACGAGCTCGGCGGTGAGTGCCGACGGCTGGCTCGGCAGCACCACCGGTGTCACGGCCGACGGCACGCTGGTCGCCCTGGCGAGGTTCGAGTCGGAGGAGGCCGCGCGGCGCAACAGCGACCGGCCCGAGCAGGGCGCGTGGTGGGAGGAGACCTCCGCGGCTGTTCGACGGCGAGCCGACCTTCCACGACAGCACCCGCGTCTCCGTCGACACCTACGGCGACCCGGGGTCCGCGGGCTTCGTCCAGGTGATGCGCGGTCGCACGACCGACCCGGACCGCGGCTGGGAGCTGATGAGCGACGACGGCGGGGTCGACTGGGCGACCCTGCGGCCGGACATCCTCGGCACCCTCATGATCGGCCACGCCGGGCCCGACTGGACGATGGCCATCTACTTCACCTCCGAGGCGGCGGCGCGCGAGGGCGAGGCGAAGGAGATGCCACCCGAGCTCCAGCAGCAGATGCAGCAGGTGCAGGAGATCTCCGAGGGCGAGCCCCGGTACTACGACCTCACCGACCCCTGGCTGGCCGGTCCCGCCTGACCCCGGCGCGAGCCGGTCCGAGCCGACCCGATCAGGGCACCGCGTGCCCCCGCCGCAGCAGCCGGCGGGTGCCGCGCACCGGCGCGCCCAGCATCCACACCGACGACCGGATCGCCGCGGAGTGCCGCACGTTGGTCCAGCGCGACCACTGCCTCTTGGGGTCCACGCACACCACGCGGGTCTCCACGACGGCGTCGTTCACCTCGTAGCTCGCCGCGACGTTGCGCAGCGTCTGCTGCCAGAAGCGGTCCTCCTGGGCGTGGCCGCCGAGCGTCAGCCCGAGCTCGAACACGGGGTCGGACGCCCGCATCAGCACCTGCGTCTGCGCGACGGTGCACCCGTCGCGCTCGGTGCTGCTGAACGTGATCCAGCCGGCGAACATGTGGCCCTGCGGCGTCATCAGGGTGAAGGACTCCTCGTCGGAGTACAGCACCATCACGCCGGTCGACAGGGTGAGGCGGCCGGGCATCGCCAGGTTGAGCAGCGCGACGTCGCCCGGCTCGATGCCGGTGAGCGGCGCGTAGAACCGGTTGCCCTCCGGCCAGAACTCCGGGAACCGCTGCTTCCAGGCTGGCGACCAGCTCGGTGGGCGTCACCACGTCCAGCGGCAGGCTGGTCTGGTACGTCTTCTGCCACATCTTCCCGAAGCCCTGGATCGGGCTGGCGAGACGGCGGCCCTCGACGTTGAGGTTGATCGCCCCCTCGGGCACCCGCGAGACGTACAGCCTCGACACGTTCTTGGCCCAGCTCGCGGCGTCGCGCGCCGCACCGGGGTCCAGGTCAGCCATGGTCCGCTCCTCGTCGTCGGTCGTGCGACCGGTCAGGAGACCCCGGCGGCGGCGAGCGCCGCGTGCTCGGAGTCGTGGATGCCGACCGCCTCGTCCAGGCGGGTCAGCTCGAAGATCTGGCGGTAGTGCTCGGACAGCCCGTACGCCAGCAGCCGCTGGGACCGGCGGTTCGCGCGCACGAGCAGCGTCACGAGCAGCCCGATCCCGCCGCTGTTCATGTACGACAGGTCGGAGAAGTTCAGGACGATCGCGCGGGCGTCGCCGGTCTCGTCGTACGCGGTCATCAGCACGTCCTCCGAGCCGGCCGTGACGTCGCCACGGATGTCGACGACGCCGGCGGCGCCGAGGCGCCTCACGCCGAAGGTCGCGGTGGCCTCGGTCATCTCAGTTCCCTTCCGCGCCGGTGACGGCGCTGTCCTCGTCGGCCGTGATGGCGAGGAAGTCTGCGAGCCGGGTGATCTCGAAGATCTCCCGGTAGTGCGGTGTCAGGCCGAACGCCCGCACCGGGAGCCCCCGCGCCCGCGCCCGGGCCAGCAGCCCGACCACCAGGGCGATGCCCGTGGAGTTGATGTAGCCGGCCCCCTCGAAGCCCAGCACCACGGCCGACGGCGACAGCGCGGTCGCCTCCTGCCAGGCGGCGTCGATCGCCGTCTCGGCGGAGGCGTTCACGTCTCCGACCAGGTCGATCACCGCCACCCCGTCGCGCAGCCGGACCTCGGCCACCGCCTCACGCGTCGCCATCGTCGTCTCCCTCCAGGTGCATCACGAGCTCGACGACGTGCCGCTGCCCGTCGGTCGACTCGCGTACCTCGTCGACCATGTTCGTGATGAGGAACAGGCCCCATCCCCGCGGCCGCTGCAGGCCGGCGAGCTTCTTCTCGATGTCCGGCACCTCGGCGGCGCGGTCGGCCGGCGCCCCGTGCCCCTGGTCGACGACCTGCACCCGGACGCTCGCCCTCGGCGCACAGCAGGCGCACGGTGACGGGGCGGTCGACGTCGTAGCGGCTGCCGTGCTCCATCGCGTTCATGGTCGCCTCGGCGACGGCGGTCCGGAGCCGGTCGAGCCGCGCCTGCGCCATCCCGAGACCCGCGACCAGGTCGCCGACCGCCTCCATCGCGAGCCGCTCGTTGCCCTCGGCGCTGGGGACGACGATCTCGACGAGCAGCTCGCCGTCGTCGGCCACCGTCCCGAGCGTCCCCGCGCGACGCGGCCGCCGAGGCCGCCCGCTGGACGGTCACCATCGTGATGTCGTCCTCCTGCTCGACGCCCGGCCCGATGTGCTCGGCGAGGTCCCGCAGGACGAAGTCGATGAGCTCCCCTCCACCCGGCTGCGTGCCCACCACCTCCTTGAGCCTCGGGAACCCGTACATCCGGCCCTGCGGGTCGTGCGCCTCGACGATGCCGTCGGAGTGCAGCAGCAGCGAGTCCCCCGGCTCCAGGACGGTCTCCTTCTGCTCGTACGCCATCCCGACCATCAGGCCGAGGGGCATGCCGCGCGCCCGCAGCTCCACCGATCCCCCGGCGGTCTTCACGTAGGGCAGGTCGTGCCCGGCGTTGGCGAACCGGAACCGGCCGCTCGCCGGCTCGAGCACGCCGTAGAGGCAGGTGACGAACATCTTCGCCGGCATGTCCGGGCAGAGGTGCTCGTTGACCCGCTCCAGCACCTCGGACGGCTCGACCAGGCGCTGGGCCGAGGCCCGCAGGACGCTGCGGGTGGCGGCCATCACCAGGGCGGCCGGGACGCCCTTGTCGGTGACGTCGCCGATGACGAAACCGACCTGGTCGTCCGGCAGCGGGATGACGTCGTAGAAGTCGCCGCCCACCTCGCGGGCCGGGCGGTAGTGCGCCGCGACCTCCCACCCGGTGAGCTCGGGGAGCTTCTTCGGCAGGAAGTTCTGCTGGATCAGCCGCGCCACCTCGAGCTCGGCCTCGAACCGCTCGCGGGTGGCGGCCTCGGCCTTCTGCTGCCGCACGAGCTGACCCACCCGCAGCGCGGGGGCGGCCTGGGCGGCGAGGTTGTCCAGGAGCCTGCGGTCGTCGGAGGAGTACTCCTGCTCGGACCGGCGCGGCCCGAGGTAGAGGACGCCGATCAGCTCGCCCTGGCTCACCAGCGGCACCGCGAGCTTCACCCCGGCGGCCCGCAGGTCGGTCAACGCCGGCGAGTCCAGCTCGAGCGCCTCGACGTCGACCGCGCCGCTCGCGCTCTGCAGGTACGCCAGCAGCGGGTCGTTGTCGGCGATGTCGACCGGCGCCGACCGCTTCGTCCTCGACAGGGGCGGCGACGAGCTCCTCCCGGGCACCCCGCAGCACCGCCGGGTTCCGCACGTGGAACCGGCGGCGGAGCGCACCGGTCAGCGTCGTCATCGGGTGTCCTCTCCTCGCGTCCGGCACGTCCTGCATCCCGTTCTCCCCCAGGGTGCTGCCCCGGCGTCCAGGCATCGTTACGGCTCCGGCCGCAGCCACAGCCGGACGTGTGCCGGCTGCACCGTCTCGGTGACGGCCGCCCGCAGGTCGCGGCCGACCGAGTCGAGGTCGAGCTCGTGCCGCAACCGGGTGCCGAAGGCGTCCAGCGTGTGCTGGGCGTCGTAGCGGCGGCGGTAGAAGCGACGGTCGACGCCGGCCTGCACCCGGGCCCGCAACGGCCGGAACAGGGCCGCGACCGCGAGCGTGGAACCGGCGACGGCGAGGTCGTTCTCGGCCGTGAACGGTGCGGCCAGCACGCGCAGGAGCAGCACGGTCAGCACGTACGCCGCCCCGAGCAGGACGGTGAGGGTCCCGTAGACCAGCGTCCGGTTCAGCGCGAGGTCGATGTCGAAGAGCCGGTGGCGCAGGATCCCGGTGGCGGTGGCGGCCACCAGGAGCCCCTCGGCCAGTCCGGGCGCCGTGGCCGCGAGCGGGTACCTGCTCCACAGCAGCGCCGACGCCGCGGCCGCCGGCACCATGAGCGCCGCAGCGAGCACGACCCAGGTCAGCCGGGTGCGCTCGACCCCGGTCGACCGGGCGAACCGCAGGGCGAGCGACACCACCGAGGCCCCGAGGACCGCGACGACGAGCGCCGAGCCGACCGCGAGCAGCACGACCGGCACGGGCCCGCCGACACCGAAGGGGTTGCTGCCGCCCAGGTAGCGCTCCTGCTCGCCGGCCCAGAGGCCGGCCCCGGTGGCGGTGACGAGCGCGGCCGCGCCGGCCAGCCAGGCCACGGGTCGCCACCGGTCGCCGAGCAGGCGGCCGTCCGGGAAGAGGAGGAAGACGAGCGTGAAGGACGTGGCCTCGGCCACCCAGCTCCACGAGGTGAACCACGCGGCGTAGGCACCGCCCGGCAGGCCCACGTCGCGAGCGAGCAGCGAGTAGCCCTGCGCGGCCTCCTGGACCGCGACGTGGACGCCGAGGACCACGAGCACCCAGCCGATCGGGTTGCGCGGGTGCCGCGAGGCGACGAGCGCTCCGAGCGCGGCCGTGGCCACCGGCAGCAGGGTGTACACCACCACGTCCGTCGGGAGGTCGCGGCCGGCGGACGCCGCTGCCGACGCCGTCGAGACGGCCACAGCGGCGCCGCACAGCACCCAGGGCAGCCGCCGCACGGGGCGGCCCGCCCGGATCGCTGCCCGGTCGGTCACGACGACCCGCCCCCGGGGCGCAGCCACAGCCTCACGTGGACCGGCTGCACCGTCTCGGTGACCGCAGCCCGCAGGTCGAGGCCGACCGAGTCGAGGTCGAGCTCGTGCCGCAGCCGGGTGCCGAAGGCGTCGAGGGTGCGCTGGGCGTCGTAGCGCCGGCGGTAGAAGCGCTTGTCGACGACCGACTGGATGCCGTGCCGCACCGGCCGGAACAGCGCGGCGACCGCCAGCGTCGACCCGGCCACCGCCAGGTCCGAGTCGCCCGTCAGCGGGCTGACCAGGAAGCGCAGCAGGAGGACCGAGCCGAGGTAGAACGCCCCGAGGACGACCGTGAGCGCGCCGTAGACGACGGTGCGGTTGATGGCGACGTCGACGTCGAACAGCCGGTACCGCAGCATCGCGATCCCGATCGCCACCGGCAGGAGCATGAAGGCGACCAGCGCGAAGGTCTGCAGCGCCGTGACGGCGGTGGGTGTCCGTCCCGGCGAGACCACGCTCCCCACCAGGGTCGCGACCATCGTCAACCCGTAGAGCAGCGCCACCTGCGCGCCGGCGAAGGTCAGCCACTTCAGCTGCAGGCGCTCGATCCCGCTCGAACGGCGGAAGCGGACCACGAGTCCGAGCGCCGAGGCCAGGATGGTCAGCGGGATCAGGGGCAGGAACACGACGATCAGGACGAACAGGAACCCCTCGGCCTGCTCCATCCCGATCGGGTTGACCATGCCCGCGACGGGCCCTTCCTCGAGAGCACCAGGTTGGAGCGCGATCGCGACGGGGACGACCACCATCGCCGCCCCGGCCGCCCAGGCGACCGGGCGCCACCGGCGGCTCGGCAGCCTGCCGTCCGGGAACAGCAGGATGAGGAAGGCCCCCATGAGGAGGATGAAGACCGCCCAGCTGCCCTCGTTGACCGCCGCTGCGATCCCGGCGCCGGGCAGGCTCCCCGGCGCGAGGACGAGACCGATCGCCGCGTAGCCGTCGACGATGAACTCCACCGCCCAGGCCGCGCCGATCGCCATCAGCACCCACCCGACCACGGCTCGAGGCTGCCGTTCCAGCACCAGCACCCCGACGAGGGGGAACACCAGCGGGACGAGGTCGAGCATGGCCTGCACCGGTCCTTGGCTCCAGCCCCACGACCCCTCGTTGTCGTTGACCAGCAGGTCGACCGGGATGAACGCCAGCACCACAGCGAGCTGGGACCACCAACCCGTCCACGCCAGGCGGCGCAGGGTGCGGTCCGACCACTGCGACGGCCGAGGTCGGATCACAGCGCCTCCCGCAGCCAGAGCCGCACCGACGAGGGCTGCACCGTGCGGTCGACCACCGTCCGCAGGTCGTCACCCACCGCCTGCAGGTCCAGCTCGGCCCGCAGTCTCGACCCGAAGTCGTCGAGGATGCGGGCCGCGTCGTACCGGCGTCGGTAGAACCGCCGGTCGACCACGCGCTGGAGCGCGGCGCGCACCGGCCGGAAGAGCGCCGCCGTCGCCAGGGTCGAGACCGCGACGGCCAGGTCCGAGTCGCCGGTGAACGGCCGCAGCACCTGCTGGAGCACGAGCACCGACGCCACGTACACCCCTAGCAGGGCCACGGTGAGCGGCGCGTAGACCAGCGTCCTGCTGATCACGAGGTCGATGTCGAGGAGGCGGTGGCGCAGGATCGCCACACCCGTCGCCGCCGGTATCCCGAGGAGCGTCGCACCGAGGAAGCCGAACCACCCGACGCCGCCGATCACGTCCCGCCACCCGCCCTCGGGCCCCGGGAAGAGCACGGCGGACAGCGCCAGCAGCACGAACACCAGGACGACGACCCCGACGTACGCGAACCACTTCAGCTGCTGGCGCTCCGTCCCGTGCGAGCGGCGGTACCGCACGACCAGGGAGACACCCGCCAGGACGACCGCGGGTGCGACCAGCACGTTGCTCAGTGCGGCGCACGCCCGGGCCAGCGGTCGGGCACCCGGGAGGGTGGGCAGCGGGCTGGTCAGCGTCGCGGTGTCCAGGCCGAGGTCGCCGGGCCGCAGCGCCTCACCCAGCACGCCGAGCGCCAGCGCGGCGCCGGCGAGCCACAGCACGGGCCGCCAGCGCCGGGACGGCAGCCGTCCGCTGGGGAAGGTCAGCGGGAGGAGGACCGTCGCGCCGACCATCCACGCCGACCACGAGCAGTTCGCCACCCACCCCACCCACGCCCGGGCGGGCCGGGAGGCAGAGGTCACGTAGGTCTCGCTGAAGGAGTCGAAGGCCAGCAGCACCGCGATCACCAGGAGCAACCAGCCGACGCCGTTGCCCGGCCGGCGCACCGCGATGACCGTGCCCACGACGGCGAAACCCGCGGTGAACAGGACGAACAGCTCGTCCGGCCGACCCCGCCCGTGTCCGATCTCCCAGACCGCGAAGCCCACCATCGCGACGAAGGTCGCGAGCAGCGTCCAGGCGAGCAACCGCGCCGGCTGCACGCTCACGGCGTACCGCGCAGCCAGAGCCGGACCTGGGTGGGCTGCACGGTGTCGGCGACCACGGCGCGCAGGTCCTCGCCCACGGCGGCGAGGTCGAGCTCGGAGCGCAGCCGCACGGCGAACGCCCGGACCGTCCGCTGGCCGTCGTAACGGCGCCGGTAGAAGCGCCGGTCGACCAGCCGCTGCACCCGGGACCGCAGCGGCCGGAACAGGCCGGCGACGACCAGCGTCGACACCGCCACGGCCAGGTCGGAGCCGCCGGTGATCGGGTCGAGGACGACCTGCAGCACCAGCACCGAGCCTAGGTAGGCTGAGCCGAGAACCGCCGTCAGCGCTCCGTAGACGATCGTCCGGTTGATGACGATGTCGATGTCGTACAGCCGGTCGTGCAGGATCGCGATGCCGATCGCGACCGGGAGGCCCGCCAGCGCCGAGGTCAGGAACAGGCCCCAGCCGAGCCCTCCCGCGACGTCGCGCCACCCGCCGGGCCAGACCTGGGCCCCCAGGGCGAGGGCGACGCCGACCACCGCGCCGGCACCGGCGAGAGCGAACCACTTCAGCTGCTGCCGCTCGGCGCCGGCCGCGCGGCGGAACCGCATCACCAGGCCGAGGGCCGCCAGCGCGCACGCCAGGCCCAGGCCCACCTCGCCTGCCGCCTGGGCGGCCGCGAGGACGTCCTGTCCGCCACCGAGGGCGAGCGGGTTGCGGATGTCCGCCGTGAGCAGCTCCAGGTCACCGGCGACAAGCGCGATCGGCATCGCGTTCAGCAGGACGGTGACGGCGCCGACCCACCCGACGACCCGCCACCTCGGCGAGGGGAACCGACCGGTCGGGAACAGCAGCGGGAGGTACACGGCGACCAGCACCAGCCAGACCACCCACACCCACGAGGCGGACCACGCCACCCACACCCGGCCCGGCCGTCCGACGACCGAGGCGTACCCCTCCCCGAAGGCGCCGAACGCGATCAGCAGGGCCGTCAGCAGCATGAGCCACCCGACGGCGTTCGACGGTCGGCGTGCGGCGACCACCGCACCCACCACCGCGAACCCCGCACCGGCGAACGTGAAGCTCTCGTCACCGCTGCCGTGCCCGTTCGCGCCGTCCCACAACGCCGCCGCGAGCAGCACCGTGAAGACGGCCAGCAGCGTCCACGCGAACGCGGATGCCCACCTGGTCACGGGGCACCCCGCAGCCAGAGCCGCACGTGCGTGGGCTGCACGGTGTCGGCGACCACGGCGCGCAGGTCCTCGCCCACGGCGGCGAGGTCGAGCTCGGAGCGCAGCCGCACGGCGAACGCCCGGACCGTCCGCTGGCCGTCGTAACGGCGCCGGTAGAAGCGCCGGTCGACCAGCCGCTGCACCCGGGACCGCAGCGGCCGGAACAGGCCGGCGACGACCAGCGTCGACACCGCCACGGCCAGGTCGGAGCCGCCGGTGATCGGGTCGAGGAGGACCTGCAGCACCAGCACCGAGCCGACGTACGCCGCGAGCAGGGTCACGCTGAGGGAGCCGTAGACCAGTGTCCGGTTGACCACGACATCGATGTCGAACAACCGGTGCCGCAGCACCGCCACAGCCACCGCCGCCGGCATGGCGAACCAGAGCCCGAACGCGATCAGGAGGTAGCCGACGCCACCGACCTGCTCACCGCCAAGGGGCGCCGGCACCCACTCGCCGGCGACGAGCAGGACGACCCCGAGGACGGCCGCGACCGAGGCGTACGCCACCCAGGTGAGCTGCAGCCGCTCGGTGCCGCGGGCGCGACGGAACCGGACGACGAACGACACCACCGCCGCGAGCACCGAGGCCGCCCACACGATGGTGGCGACGTCGAGCGCGACCCCCACGGCCTCGCCCGCGGGACCGCCGAGACCGACGGGGTTGTCGATCGGGGTCGAGATCGACTCCAGCCGGCCGGGGTGGAGCGCGTTGGCCACCACCTGCAGTACCAGCCCGCCTCCGGCGAACCACAGCAGCGGACGCCAGCGGCGCGACGGCGGCCGGCCGGTGGGGAACAGCAGCGGCAGGAAGATCCCGACCAGCGCCGTCCAGACCATCCACATCCAGGCGGCGACCCACCCGACCCACTCGCGGCCGGGCCGTCCCGCCACCTCGACGTAGACCTCGGCCGCGGTCGTGACGGCGGCGCTGGCGGCGATCGCGAGCAGCAGCCACCCGATGACGCGCTCCCGACGCCGGGAGACCACGAGCGCACCGGTGACCGCGAACGCCGCGCTGGTCACGCCCACCAGCAGCCCCGACACGGTGCGTCCGCGCACCACGGTGTCGACGACGGCCGCGAGCACCAGGAGCCCGCAGGCGACGACGAGCGCCCAGGCGGCCCAGGCGTCACGGCGCCTGCCGTGCTCGGTGCGTGCGTCCACGTGCCTACCTCGCTGGCGTCCGGGCTCCGGTGGGACGGTCCGCACCAGGATGGACCTGGTCCGGCCGGGCTCGCAGCGACTTCCGACCGCTGCGCCGATCGCCCGACGGTGGCGGACGTGCGTGCCAGAATCGTTACGGGAGCGCATCGTGACGGCCGGCGGCCGCAGGCGACCGCCCGTGACGAGGTGGGCAGTGATCGGGATCCGGCTGCTGGGGCCGCCGCGCGTGGAGCGCGACGGCGCGCCCGTGCGCTTCGACACCCGCAAGGCGGTGGCCGTGCTCGCGCTGCTGGCGCTGTCGGAGAACCCCCGCCCGCGCGACGCCGTCGCCGACCTGCTGTGGCCCGACCAGGACCTCGCGCACTCTCGCGGCGCGCTGCGTCGCACGCTGTCCACACTCCGCTCGGCCCTCGGCCCTGACGCCCTCGTGGCCGGTCGCGACCAGGTGGCGCTGGCGCCCGGGCTCGACGTCGACGTGCTGCGGTTCCGCGGGCTGGCCGCGCAGAGCAGGTTCGAGGAGGCCGCGGAGGCCGCCGGCGGCGAGCTGCTCGAGGGCTTCGTGGTGCGGGACGCACCCGGGTTCGAGACCTGGGTGGAGGGCGAGGCGCACACGGTCCGGCAGGAGCTCGTGGCCGTCCTGGCCCGGCTGACGGCGGACCGGGAGGCCACCGGCGACCTGACCGGCAGCGCTGCGCGTCGCCCGCCGGTGGCTCGCGCTCGAGCCGCTGCAGGAGCCCGCCCACCAGGCGACGATCCGGCTGCTCGCCGGCACGGGCGACCGGGCCGGGGCCCTGCACCAGTACCGCGAGTGCGTCCGGACCCTGTCCCGCGAGCTCGGGGTGCCGCCGCTGCAGGAGACCACCGCGCTGTACGAGGCGGTGAGCGCCGGGACCACCGCGACCGCCGCCGCTCCCCCGTCGGCCCGCACGCCCGACCCGGCGCCGAGCCCGCGGCCGGTGCCGTTCGTCGGTCGCGACGCCGAGCTGGCGCGGCTGCGCGAGGAGCTCGCCCGGGCGCGCGACGGCGGGCGGGTGGTGCTCGTCCGCGGCGAGGCGGGCATCGGGAAGACCCGGCTGGCCGAGGAGCTGGTGGCCGCGGCACGCGCCGCCGGCGGCGTGGCGCTGGTCGGCCGCGGGTACCAGGACGAGTCCGCCCTGCCGTACGGGCCGGTGCTCGACCTGCTGCGGGCGAGGCTCGACCAGGACCCCGCCGCGCTCGACGCGCTGCCCGTCGCCGGCGCGCGACGACGTCGCCCGGCTGCTCGGCACCCTGCGCGAGGCCCCCGCAGGCGATCCCGGACCCGGCGAGCAGACCCGGTTCCTCGGGTCGGTGTGGGAGGCGCTGCGGCTCGCCGCGTCCGCGGGAGACGGCCCGGGCGTCCTGGTGGTCGACGACGCCCACCTCGCCGACGAGGCGACGCTCGCCCTGTTGGGCTTCGGCGTCCGACGGCCGGCCAGGCACCCCCTGCTGGTGCTGCTCACCTGGCGCAGCCCGCACGACCACCCGCTGCTGCGCACCCTGGCCGCCGCCGTCCGCGACGGGCACGGCGCCGTGGTCGACCTCGACCCGCTCGACCTCGACGCCGTCGGCCGGATCACCCGCTCGGTGCGGCCGGACGCCGGCGACCCCGACGTGGTGGCCCGGCTGCACGGCACCACCCAGGGCGTGCCGCTGCTGCTCCTGGAGTACCTCGGCTCGGTCGACCCGCACGACCCGGAGTGGGACGTCCCGGTCGGCGTCCGCGAGCTGGTGCGCGGCCGGCTCGACCGGGTGAGCGAGACGGCGCGGCAGGTGCTGACGGCGGCGTCCGTGATCGGGCGGTCGTTCGAGCCGCCGGTGGTGCAGGCCGTCAGCGGCCGGTCCGAGGAGGAGACGGCCGACGCCGTCGACGCCCTGGTGGCGCACGGCCTGGTGCGCGAGTCGGGTGCGGCGTACGACTTCGGCCACGACCAGGTGCGCGTCGTCGCCTACGACGACGCGGGCACCGCGCGCCGCCGGCTGCTGCACGGCCGGGCTGCCGACGCGCTGGCCGGGACGCCCGCGGCCGCCGCCCGCCACCTCGAGCTCGCCGGGCGGGCGGCGGAGGCCGCCGCCGCGCACGTGGCGGCGGCCGAGCAGGCGCGCGCGGTGTACGCCAACGCCTCCGCCGCCGAGCACCTGCGGGCCGCGCTGGCGCTGGACCCGCCGGAGCCGAGCGCCCTGCACGCCGCCCTCGGCGACCTGCACGTGCTCGACGGCAGCTACCGGGCCGCTGTCACCAGCTACGAGACCGCGGCCGCCGCCGCCCCGCCGGAGCGGCTCGCCGAGCTCGAGCACCGGCTCGGCCAGGTGCACCACCGGCGCGGCGACGACGCACTGGCCACCGTCCACCTCGAGGCGGCGCTGGGAGCCACGCCGGACGACCGGCCGGCCGACCTCGCCCGGATCACCGCCGACCTGAGCGTCAGCCGGCTCGCCGCCGACGACGTGGAAGGCGCGACCCGGCTGGCCACCGGCGCCCTGGCGCTGGCGGAGCGGTCGGGCGACCTCGCCGCCCGCGGCCAGGCGCACAACCTGCTCGGCATGCTCGCCACGACCCGCTCGGCCCTCGACGACGCGCGCCGGCACCTGGAGACCAGCCGCGAGCTCGCCGAACGGCTCGACGACGTCGGCGCGCGCGTCGCCGTGCTCAACAACCTGGCGCTCGTGCACCGTGCGGCGGGCGACCTCGACGCGGCCACCGGCGCTCACCCGCGCCGCGCTCGACCTGTGCACCACCCAGGGCGACCGGCACCGCGAGGCCGCCCTGCACAACAACCTCGCCGACCTGCTGCACGCGCACGGACAGGACGAGGAGGCGATGCGGCACCTCAAGGCGGCCGTCGCGGTCTTCGCCGAGATCGGTGCCGAGGACGAGCCGCGTCCGCAGGTGTGGCGGCTCGTCCGCTGGTGAGCTCGGGCCCGGGCGTCCCTCAGGCCGGCTTGTCCAGGACGAAGCGGCGGCAGACCCAGTGGCCGCCGTAGCTGTCGTCACGGACGACCGAGCGCACCCTGGCTCCGCCCTCGTGCGCCGCGCGGGTCACCCGCCGGGTGCTCAGCGGGGTCATCAGCATCGGCGCCGGGTAGCGCAGCACCCTCGTCTGCAGCCACGCCTGCACCGGCCGCGGCAGCACGGCGGCCGCGAGCCCCTTGACCGACACGGTGGGCCGGGTCACGGTCTGCACCACGAGGGCCCCACCGGGCCGGACGACCCGGACGAGCTCGTCCAGGTAGAGGGCCGCGAGGCGGCGCGGCAGGTGCTGGAGCACCAGGCTCGAGTAGGCGAGGTCGATGCTCGCGTCCGGGATCCGGCGCAGGTCCGGCTCCTGGTTCAGGACCCAGTCGATCCGACCACCTGAGCGGTCGGAGCTCCGCGCCCGCTCGAGCATCGACGCCGCGACGTCGACCGCCGTCACGCTGGTGAAGTGCTCGGCCAGGGCGTTGCTGAGACGGCCGACGCCGCAGCCGAAGTCGAGCGCGTGCTCCCGGCGCCCGGGCAGACCGAGGGCCTCCAGCCCGGCCACCGCGGCGTCGACCTCGGTCCGGCCGGTGGCGAAGAACTCCTCGACGTCCCACGACCCGCCCTTGCTGCCCGGCGTCACGTAGACCGCCCACAGCGGGTCCTCGGCACCCAGCTTCTGCCAGGCCCTGCCGACGTCCTCGAGACTCACGCGGTCAGGGTACCGACCGGCGCCGCGGCGTCCGCCGGGCACGACGGAGCCCCGCCACCCGGAAGGGGTGACGGGGCTCGTCGATGGTGCGGGTCGTGCTGACCTGGCGGTCAGGAGCCGCCGGTGAGCTTCTCGCGCAGCGCGGCGAGCGCCTCGTCCGAGGCGAGGGTGCCCTCGTCCTGGGGCTGGGACGGCGCCGGGCGTCGAGGACGAGCTCGACGACGAGGAGCTGCTGGACGACGACGGGCTGGACGACGCCGACGAGGAGTCCGACGAGTACGAGGTGGCGGCGGACTCGCCACCGGCCTCGAGCGCCTCGGCCTCCGCCTTCGCGGCGTCGGTGACCTGCTTCTTGTGCGACTCCCAGCGCGCGTGGGCCTCGGCGTACTGCCGCTCCCACTCCTCGCGCTGGGTGTCGAAGCCCTCGAGCCACTCCTGGGTCTCGGGGTCGAAGCCGTCCGGGTACTTGTAGTTGCCGGCCTCGTCGTACTCCTGCGCCATGCCGTACAGCGACGGGTCGAAGTCCTCGCTGTCGGCGTCGACGCCGTCGTTGGCCTGCTTGAGCGACAGCGAGATGCGGCGACGCTCGAGGTCGATGTCGATGACCTTGACGAAGATCTCGGAGCCGACCTGGACGACCTGCTCGGGGATCTCGACGTGGCGCACCGCGAGCTCGGAGATGTGCACCAGGCCCTCGATGCCCTCCTCGACGCGCACGAACGCACCGAACGGGACGAGCTTGGTGACCTTGCCCGGGACGACCTGGCCGATCGCGTGGGTCCGGGCGAACTGCTGCCACGGGTCCTCCTGGGTCGCCTTCAGCGACAGGGAGACGCGCTCGCGGTCCATGTCGACGTCGAGGACCTCGACGGTGACCTCCTGGCCGACCTCGACGACCTCGGACGGGTGGTCGATGTGCTTCCAGGACAGCTCGGAGACGTGCACCAGGCCGTCGACGCCGCCGAGGTCGACGAACGCACCGAAGTTGACGATCGAGGACACGACGCCGGAGCGGACCTGACCCTTCTGCAGGGTGTTCAGGAAGTTGATCCGGACCGCGGACTGGGTCTGCTCGAGCCAGGCGCGGCGCGACAGCACGACGTTGTTGCGGTTCTTGTCGAGCTCGATGATCTTGGCCTCGACCTTCTGGCCCACGTAGGGCTGCAGGTCGCGCACGCGGCGCATCTCGACCAGGGACGCCGGCAGGAAGCCGCGCAGGCCGATGTCGAGGATCAGGCCGCCCTTGACGACCTCGATGACGGTGCCCTCGACGACGCCGTCCTCCTCCTTGATCTTCTCGATCGTGCCCCAGGCGCGCTCGTACTGCGCGCGCTTCTTGGACAGGATGAGGCGACCCTCCTTGTCCTCCTTCTGGAGGACGAGAGCCTCGATCTCATCACCCACGCCGACGACCTCGGACGGGTCGACGTCGTGCTTGATGGAGAGCTCGCGGGAGGGGATGACACCCTCGGTCTTGTACCCGATGTCGAGCAGGACCTCGTCGCGGTCGACCTTGACGATGGTGCCGGAGACGATGTCGCCGTCGTTGAAGTACTTGATCGTCTCGTCGATGGCGGCGAGGAAGTCCTCTGCGCTGCCGATGTCGTTGATGGCGACCTGCGGGGTGGTGCTCGACGCGGTGGTACTGGCGGTCATGTAGGAAGGGCTCCGTTGCGGGCAGGTGGTCTGGACGATGCACCATCGGGATGCACCGTCGTGCGGACACGTCTGAACTCGCGCACACGTTGTGCGCACGTCGAGGGTATCGCCCGTGCGCGGAGGGGGTCAAAGATGGACGACGTGCCGTCGCTGGAGGAGCCCCGCGCCGGGTACCTGCCGGTCGCGCCGGGGGCCTCGGTGGCCGCCAACCGCCGGTTCTGGGACGACGACGCGGCGCGGTACGTGGCGGAGCACGGCGACTTCCTCGGCGGCGACCGGGACGGCGACCTGGTGTGGGGGCCGGAGGGGCTGCGCGAGTCCGAGGCCGGGCTGCTCGGCGACGTCCACGGCCGGCACGTGCTCGACGTCGGCTGCGGCGGCGCCCAGTCCACCCGCTGGCTGGCCGCGCGCGGCGCCCGGGTCGTGGGCTTCGACCTGTCGGTGGGGATGCTGCGCGCCGGCCGCGGGCGACCGGTCCCCCTCGTGCAGGCCGACGCCACCCGGCTCCCGTTCGCCGCCGCCTCGTTCGACCTGGCGTGCTCGGCCTACGGCGCCGTCCCGTTCGTCGACGACCCGGCGCGGGTGATGCGGGAGGTCGCGCGGGTCCTGCGTCCCGGCGGGCGGTGGGTGTTCTCGCTGACCCACCCCGTGCGGTGGGCCTTCCCGGACGACCCGGGCGAGACGGCCTGACCGCCACCCGCTCGTACTTCGACCGCACGCCCTACCGCGAGACCGACGAGGACGGCACGGTCACCTACGCCGAGCACCACCGCACCCTGGGCGACCGGGTGCGCGACCTGGTCGCCGCCGGGTTCGTGCTGGACGACCTGGTCGAGCCGGAGTGGCCCGAGGGTCACGATCAGGTGTGGGGTGGCTGGAGCCCGTTGCGCGGCCGGCTGCTGCCCGGCACCGCCGTCCTGGTCGCGCACCGGCCCTGACGCGCGGAGGACCCGGCGCCACGTGGGCGCCGGGTCCTGCCGGCAGACGGGAGCGGCTCAGTTCTTGCTGAACACCACGGGGTTCTCGCCAGGGGCGGCGGCGCGGCGGCCGCGGGTGCGGGGGACGTCGTCGCGCGGGGCGCGGGCGAGGAAGATGCCGAGCGCGAGCAGGACGAGGCCGAGAACCGCGGCGCCGATCGGGCCGACCGTGGTGACGACCGCCGCCGAGCTGCGGACCTCCTCGGCCGTCTCCGCCTGCGCCTTGACCGTGGCCTCGCTGAACTCCAGGTCGACCTCGGTGATGGTCAGGACGTCCTCGCCGCCGTCGCGCAGGGTGGAGAGCTGGTTCTCGGCGCCCTTGACGATGACGCCGCTGAGCGGCTCGACCCACACGTGGCGGACGTTGGAGTAGAACCGGTCGACCGTGACCGTGGCCTCGTCGCTGCCGATCAGGTCGCCGGGGACGTCGAGCTCGGCGATCTTGGTCGGCTCGATGGTCTGCTCGAACTCGAAGACCGTCAGGCCCTCGAGCTCGGACTCCTGGACGAACGCCATGTCGGTGGCCTCGGCGATCGAGGTGTCGAAGTACTGGTAGGTCTTCTGCTCGGTGTTGAACGGGAACTTGTACTCGATGCCCTCGTGCTGGGTGGGCTCGCCGTTCAGGTTCTCGTCGCAGCAGTTGATCGCCTCGGAGGTGGTCCGGTCGAACGCCACCCGGTCGGTGTTGGCCGAGACCAGCTGCTCCTCGCCCTCGCCGGGCTTGTCGGGGTCGATGATCTTGACGAACACGTCGTAGACGGCCCGCTCGTCGTCACCGGCGGCGACGTCGCCGCGCACGGTCCGGGTGGCGCCGAAGTCGCGGCCGGTCTTGACCTCGAGCGCGCCGATGTCGAGGTAGGTGGCACCGGTGGCCTCGGACACGGTCTCGCTGAACTGGTCGAGCGGCGCCTTGAGCAGCCTGCGGGGCGGCGTACCACTTGAGCATGGGGGCGACGACGAGCAGGAACACACCCAGGCCCAGCAGAATCAGACCGAACGTACGGCGCATGTGCGACTTTCGCCTTCCTCGAGCCGGAAGGCGCCTCGACGTACCCTGTCGACCACCCCGGCGTGTGCAGTGCGCCAGAACCTACCAGCAGGTAACCCCGACCACGGAGAACTTCGAGGATGATGTCGCCGCGCCGCGCCGCGGGCACCTGTGACGGCGTCCGACGGGCCCACCGGTGACCGCCGTCCCGACGACCGAGCCGGTCGCGAGCCGCACCACCGGCGGCCGCCAGGACGCCCTCGACGGGCTGCGCGGGCTGGCGGCGCTGGCGGTCCTGCTGACCCACGCCGGCTTCCTCACCGGCACCGTCAGCGACGGCCTGCTCGGGGCGGTGCTCGGCCGCCTCGACCTCGGTGTGGCCGTGTTCTTCGCGCTCTCGGGCTACCTGCTGCACGGCGCCTTCGTCCGCGCCCGCACCGCGGGCCGCCGCGCCCCCTCGACCCGCACCTACCTGCTGCGCCGCGCGGCCAGGGTGGTGCCGCTCTACTGGCTGGTGATGCTCGTCGTCCTCGTCTGGGTGCGGCCCGACGCCGGGGTCGTCGCGGTGCACGTCCTGCTCCTGCAGGTGTACGTGCCCGACGTCCTGATGGACGAGTTCTCCCAGACCTGGAGCCTGGCCACCGAGGTCGCCTTCTACGCCGTGCTGCCGCTGCTGGCCGCCGCGGTCGGACGGGCGCGCCGGCCCGAGGTCGCGGTCGTCGGCCTGGTCGCCGTCGGGTGGGTCGCCGCGGCCGTGTCCGGGGGGTTCGAGATCGGCGGCGAGGCGCTCGGGCCCCGCTGGCTGCCGGCGCACCTGTCGTGGTTCGCCGTCGGCATGCTCGTCGCCGAGGCGCGGTCGGCGCCCGCAGCGCGGTGGGCGGCCCCGCTGCGCGACCTCGCTGCCCGGCCGGGCACCTGCCTCGCGCTGTCCGGCGCCGCCTTCCTGCTGGCCACCACGCCGGTCGCCGGCCCGCTGACGCTGGGGACCGTGACCGGCGCGCAGGCCCTGGCCAAGGAGATCCTGGGCGCGGTCGTCGCCGGCGGGCTGCTGCTGCCGCTCGCCCTGGGCGACCCCCGCCGCCCCGAGGGCAGGGCGCTCGGCGGGGTGGTCGGGCGGTACCTCGGCCGGGTGTCGTACGGCGTGTTCCTCTGGCACCTCCCGGTGCTCACCGGGTTCTACGCCGTCAGCGGTCTCGAGCCGTTCACGGGCCACATCGCGCTCGTGCTCGTGGTGGTCGTGCCGGTGTCCCTCGGCCTGGCGACGCTCAGCTTCCACCTGCTCGAACGACCCCTGGTGTCCTGGTCGCACCGGGCGGCGAGCCCGCCCCGCGACTGAGCACCGCCGCCACCGCCGCGAGCACGAGCAGGCGGGTCGCGACGTCGATCCAGTCCGCCCGCCCGGGCAGCGGGTCGACGCAGCGCAGCAGCCCGGCCAGGAGGACGGCCGCACCGACCGCGACGGGCACGAGCCGACCGAGCCGACCGACGACCGCACCGAGGACGCCGACCGCGAGCCCGGGCAGCCCGGCCAGCAGCACCGGCACGAGGACGGCGCCGGCCGCGCGCGCGGCCGGACGTGCCGGCCGCGTGGCGCGGCCGGCGCGGGCGGGCCGCCGGGACGGCACGAGCACGAGGCCGAGGAGGACCACCGCCAGACCGAGCCCGACGAGCAGGCCGGCGCGGTAGGGGCCGTCAGGAGCGAACCGGATCTCGACCGTGCCGCCGTCGCCCGCCGGGACGACCCAGCCCTGGCGCCAGCCGTCGACGACGAGGGGCTCGAGGCGGACGCCGTCGGCCCAGGCCTCCCACCCGGGATTGGTGTTCTCGGTCAGCGCGAGGACGGCGTGGTCCCCCGCGCCGAGCTCGAGGGTGCGGCTCGTCGGTCCCCAGGAGCCTAGGTCGACCGTGCGGGCCGGCCCGGACCGCGCGGCGAGGTCCTCCAGCGGGGCCGGTCCCGCCGGGGTCAGCATGGCGGTCGACGGGACGAGGCCCTGGAGGCGGCCCACCACGAGCTCTGCCCTGCCGACCGCGACCGGCACGGGACCGCAGGCGGCCCAGGCGATCTCGTGGCCGAGCAGCAGGTCGTCGGCGGTCCACGAGGCGCGCGTGGGCACCAGCTCGCCGTCGACGGCCGCAGGAGGGCCCTGGCCGCACGCCAGCTCGCCGTCGGGTGCGGAGACGGCCTGCCTGCCGGGGACGAGCACCTCGGTGATCTCGAGGTCCGCGACGCCGGGGTGGTCTTCGTCCTCCGCCAGGCCGGCCAGCACCTCGATGCGCAGCCGGCTCCCGGTGACCGGCGTCAGCTCCACCACACCGGAACCGGTGGGCGTGACGAACTGCTCGGTACCGTCGACCGCCACCCGCACCGTCGCCCCCGAGTCCTGGAACCAGCCGTCGCGGGCCAGCAGCTGGATCCGCTCCACCCGTTGCGGGGTGGGAAGCACGAGGTCCAACGACGGACGGCGGTCGTCGGCCCCGGGGCTCCACGCGGTGCGCGGGTCGCCGTCGACCACCGCGCCCGGCCGTCCCGCCGCCGACGCGACGCGCCTGCTGCTCGCGGTCACCCGGGCCCAGCCGCCGACGTCGAGCAACCGGTCGAGGTCGGAGCCAGGACGCGGCCGCAGCGTCCCCGCGAGCGCCAGGGTGCCGTCGTGGGCGACCGGGAGGGTGCGGACGAGCTCGGTGAACTCGTCGAGGTCCGCGTGGTCGGCGGAGCACCGCAGCGCACCGTCCTCGAGCAGGCACCCGTCGTCGGCGCGGTGGCCCGACCCGAGGCTGTAGATCGTGGCGCCGGGATCAGCGTCCGCGGCCAGCGCCCGGTCCGGGACGTCGAGGACCTCCCGGACGCCGACCCCGGGCACGGCGAGGGTTGCGACACCGGTGACCCCCGAGCCCTCCGGGACCACGAGGTCGACGCGCAGGGTGCGGGTGGACCCGGCGGGAGTCAGGAGCTCGACCGTGGTGGCACCCGTCGCAACCTCGGTGGTGGCGGTGCCGGTGTCGGTCGTGGCGACCAGCCGGGCGGGGCGCCGGAGGCCCTGCCGCCAGGCGACCTCGTCGGTCAGCAGCCGCACCGTCGTCCCCCGCACCTCGGTGACCGCCTCCAGCTCGACCTGCAGCCAGGCGTCCCCCCTGCGCGGGACCTGCGCCACCCAGGCGGTGCCGGGATCGGTGTCGAAGGCGGCGTACGGCCGGTGGGCGGGCGAGTCGGCCAGGGGCGCCGACGGCGGGCCGGCCAGTGCGGACGAGGTCAGCGCGCGGACACCCTCGTACCGGGCGACGGTGCGCAGGTCGGCGTCCTGCCAGGGGAGGTAGTCGCGGTCGCGTCCGGAGCGCACCTGCTCCGCGGTGAGCACCGGACCGAGGTCGGCGGTCCGGGTGGCCCCGAACGACCGCTGCCGGGCACGGAGGGTGTCGGTCACCACCGTGCCGCCGAGGTCGCCGACCGTCAGCGGGTGCGGGTCCAGGTCGGCGAGGGCCACCGTCGCGCGACCACCGAGGCGGCCGCGGTCGGCGAGCGGCACGAGCGCCTCCGGGGCGCCGCCGACGACGGTCGTCGACGCCAGCGGGTACGCGACCGCGCGCGACGCGGCCGGACCCAGGTCGTACACCTCGAGCACCCGGGTGCGCACTCCAGCATCGAGCACGACCTGCGGGCCGAAGGCGGCCACCCTCCGCACGTCCGCGGTCTGGCGCAGGGACGCGCGCGCGACGGTGATGGGCACGCCCCCGGTGAGCCGGGTGTCGAGATCGGCGCGCAGCACCAGGTACCGGACGCCCGACCGACGGAGCACCTCGGTGGCCCCGTCGAGCGCCTCGCCGCTGCGCAGCCTGTCCTCGACGGCGTCGAGGTTCCGGATCGAGCCGGCCGGGGCCAGCGGGACGCCGTTGCGCACCGCCCACGGCGAGCCGGCGAGGGGCTGGAGGGGCTCGTCCATCGTCCGGCCCCAGGTGTACTCGCCGAAGTTCGACGCGGGAACCAGCAGCGACCTGCCCCCGTCGTGCTGCGCGAGCCAGTCAGCGGCCTCCCCCCACCACGGCGGGATCGACTCCCAGCCGCCGGGGGACGCCAGCCGCCCGCCGACTGCCGGCAGCGCAGCGACGGCGACGGCCGCGGCAGCCACCGCGACGACGACCTGGCGCAACGGCTGCGCTCCCCCGACGCGCGCCCGCAGCCACCGCGGCGCCCCCGCAGGTACCCGCAGCGAGGCCCGCACCGGGACGCGGACGAGCAGATGGGCGAGCCCGAGGACGAGCGGCAGCCGCACGAGGGGGTCGAACTTGTGCACGTTGCGCAGGGGTGCGAGGGGCCCGTCGAGCAGGTCGCGGACCGGGCCGGCCACCGGCGACGCGGCCGGACCGTCGTGAGGGAGGGCCACAGCGCACAGGCCCAGGACGAGGCAGGCGAGCAGGAACCGCCGCTCCGGCACGCCTCGCACGGCCAAGCCGGCCAGTCCCAGCGCCGAAACCGTCGCGGTGGCCACGACGAGCGGTGAGGAGGTCGCGAGGTCGAAGCCGGCGTCCCACCAGGGCCCGCCGGTCGTGACCACGTAACCCAGCCAGTGGGAGGCGCCGCGGACCACGTCGAGCACCTCGACGTTCGACGAGACCGCCCGGGCGTCCTCGATCCAGTCCAGGAAGGGCGGGCTGTAGCGGCCGAGGGTCAGCAGCGGGACGATCCACCAGGACGTCGCCAGCGTGCCGGCGAGGAACCACCACCAGGTGACGCCCGAGCGCCACCAGCGCCCGCGGCTGAGCAGCCACACCGCGGCGGGCAGGCACGCCGCTGCCGTGGCCGTCGCGTTGACCCCGCCCATCAGCAGGACCGCGACACCGGACAGCGCCGCTGCCCTGCGCGCCGTCACCACTCCCTGGTGGGCGAGCACGAGTGGCAGCACGACCCACGGCGCCAACAGCAGGGGCTGGGCCTCGGAGGAGATCGGCGCGATCGTCGAGACCGCGCGCGGTGACAGCGCGTACGCCAGGCCCGCGAGGTGCCCGACGACCTCGCCACGCACTCCGAGCGCCCGCGTCAGACGCCGCATCCCGAGGTACCCGGCGACGAGCAGGACCCACCACCACAGGCGCTGCACCACCCAGTCCGGCAGCACCTCCCCCAGCACCGCGTGGAACGGCGCCATCGGGAACAGGTAGCCGTAGCCCTGGTTCTGCAGCTGCCCGAAGGCGGCCTCGGCGTCCCACAGGTGCAGCGACCGCGCCATCAGCCCCCACGGGTCGGCGGTGAGGTCGAGCTTGGTGTCGCCGACCACCTTCCCGGGTGCCTGCGTGGCCACCACCGCCGCCAGCAGGACGAGCCCCGCGACCGTACGCACAAGCTCCACCGGCCGAGGACCGGGCCCGTCGGGGTCCGGCGTGCTCACGTCCGCGGACGGAAGACGACGTTGTTCAGGTAGCGCGGCGTCGGCCGGGCGATGCGGTGCAGCAGCGAGCGCCCACCCACGACCGGGTGCACCTGCCGCTGGTGTGCGGCGAGGTCGATGTGCGCGAGGTCGACCCAGCGTCCGTCGAGCAGCACCGAGCCGGAGTAGCCGAGGTCGTCGAGCAGCGCGAGCGAGGCGTCGACGTCGCCGCGGTGGTGCTCCAGTTCCACCACGACGACGGGCCGGTGCTCGGCCAGCGTCCGCCCGGCGCCGCGCAGCACCTCGAGCTCGGCGCCCTCGACGTCGATCTTGACCAGCCGCACCTCGTCGTCCCAGTGCTGGTCGTCGAGGGTGACGCGCTGCACCTGGAGCGGACGGAAGCCGACGTGCTCCTGCTGGCCCGCGACCCCCTCGGACCCGCGGCCCGTGGCCGGCACCCACAGCGTGGTCGTGCCGCCGGTGTGGCCGACGACGGCCTGCACCACCCGCACGGCGTCCGGCGTGGTGCGGTCGAGGACCGAGGCGACCGCGGGGTTCGGCTCGAAGGCGACGACCGACGCGGTGCGGCCGAGCAGGCGCCGGGTCCAGGGTCCGTACCAGGCGCCGACGTCGACCGCGGTGCCGCCGCCCCGCGGCAGCACGTCGTCCAGGTGGGTGAGCTCGACCTCGAAGCGCGGGTACCCGGCGGAGACGAGGGAGACGAACAGGCGATCGGGGACCAGACGCGCGACACCGGACGCGAGCACGGCCGCGCGGTCGTCGAGCCGGTGCCGCGAGGGCTCCGGGACCACCCCGACGTCAGGAGCCGTCGTAGTTCACCAGGGGCTCGGAGACCGGCTCGGGGGTCTGCGCCATCACCTGGGTCACGCCCGCCCCGAACACCACGGCCAGGCCGGCCGACAGCACGACGGTCACGATGGTGAGGATGCCGAGGCTGATCTCGCCGCGGTCAGAGGTGCGCAGGCTCTTGGTCACGCCGAGAGGCTACCAAAGGTTACCCCCCGGTAGACGCGAATCCCGGGCGCCCGGCAGGTCGCCGGCGACGGATCATCGCGACGCCGTACGCGAGCGCGACGAGCACCCAGGTCAGCACCCCGCCGACCCAGCCCACCACCCCCGCGGTGGAGACCCGGTCCGGCGGCGAGGGCGTGCCGACCGGCACCGGGACGCGAACGAGCGCGACGTCGTCGGTGCGGAGCACGACCTCGACACGAGTGGCGTCCTCCTCGTCGGTCAGCAGGTCGGCACCGGACCCGAGGTCGACCACCACGAGCCCGACGCCCGCGTGGGCCAGCGCCTCGAACGGGCCCGTACCCGCCCGCAGGTCGGCCGCGACCGCCGCGCTGACGGGGTCCTCCCCCGCGACCCGGCCGGCCCGCAGCGGCAGCGAGTCGTCGTGCACGACCCGGCGGTCCAGCAACCGCGGCAGGACGTCGAGGCTGACCCGGTCGCCGTTCCACGGGTAGCGCCGGTACTGACCCCACGGCAGCGAGCCGACCGGCCCTGGCGCCTCCTGCGCGACGACCTCGCGCAGCTCCTCGTACCCGTCGGGGACCCGCACGGCCTCCAGCCGCCCCGCCGCGCCCCAGGCCGCGGCAGGCAGGAGCGCCACCGGGACGAACGCCAGCAGCACCACCGCCGCGGTGCGCACCGGCCGCATCGTGCTGTCCAGGACGGCCACCGCCGTCGCACCGGACGAGCAGGCGAGCGCCGTCACCCACCAGGCGAGGAGCTTCTGGCCGTCACGCAGCAGCCCGCCGCCGGGCACCGCGGCGATCAGCCCGGCCACCGCCGGCCGGGTGACGGACCACGCCTGCAGCGCGACCAGCACGAGCGCGAGGACGCCGGTGCCGAGCACGAGACTCCCGCCGGGAGAACCCGCGAGCCGGCGGCCGCCCACGACCGACACGACCAGGGCGACGACCGCGCTCACCAGACCTACTAGGAGCAGTGACCGCCCGGACGGCACCACCCCGACGTTCCACACCCCGCCACCGGCCAGGAGCGTCGCCACGAGACCCGCCGGCGAGTCGGGGCGCGCGACGAAGGCGGTGGTGGACGCGTCGCCAGCGGCCAGCGTCGGTGCGGCGAGCGCAGGCAGCGCCCACGGCAGGCACCCACCCACGACGAGCGCGACCAGGAGGGCCAGGCGGCCCGCCGACCGAGGGGCAGCGCGGACGGCCGACGCGGCTGCCACCAGCACGGGCGGGGCGACGAGCAGCACGGTGTTCGCGCCGCCGAGGGACGCCAACGCGAGCCACCCCGCCACCGGCAGGACACCGTGCCGGGCGGCACGCAGCGCCGAGCGCAGACCCCAGGGGAGCACAGCCAGCCCGAGCAGGACCGTCCACTGCCCGAGCACGAGCCGCTCGGTGACGAACGGGTTCCACTGCGCCGCCACGACGCAGACCAGCTCGGCCACGAGGACCGCGCCGTCCGTCACCTCGCGCGGGCCGGCCCGCAGGAGGTGGGCGAGCAATCTGGCGCAGCCGGTGCCCACGCCCACGAGGACCGCGAGCAGGAGGAGCTTCTGCACCAGCCCGACCGGGAGCACCAGGGCCACAGCGGCCACGACGGCGTCGCTCGGCACCGCCCGCGGGGCCACGACCCCGGCGCCTGCGGTGAAGGGGGTGAAGCCACCGCCGGGAACGAACGACAGGTCGTAGCTGAGGACCACGCCAGGACCCAGCGCGGGACCGAGCTGGACGAGGGCGAGGAGCACCGCGAGGCCCGGGACGGCCAGCGCTCGTGCTCGGGAGCCGGCCATCAGGTCCTGCGCAGGACGAGCACGAGGTTCCAAGTCAGCAGCTCGCGCAGCACCGGGACGCGCACGACGCCTTGCGCCCACCACGGGTGGTAGCGCGGGTAGGCCGCGAGCACGTCCGCGTCGACGCGGCCGCGGGCCCACCTCAGTCCGGTGGCAGCCGTGACAGCGAACATGGTGCGCCCGTAGGCGTTCTTGGGCGGGCGGCCGTGGCGCCGCTCGTACCGCCGGCTCGCGCGGTGCCCGCCCAGGTAGTGCCACGGCGAGGTCTCGTGACCGCCGTGCGGACCCCACCACATCGGGTACGTGAGCACCAGGGTCCCGCCGGGACGCACCACCCTGAGCAGCTCGTCCGCGAGCCGCAGCGGATCGGGTACGTGCTCCATCACGTTCGAGCAGTACACGACGTCCCAGCTGCCGTCGGCGAAGGGCAACCGGCTGCCGCTCGCGAGCAGGGTGCGCGGGGCGCCCTGCCCGCCGTGGGCGGTGAGCTCGCCGCCGTCGACCTCCACCGCCACGTACCGCGCACCGTGCGCGGTGAACGCGTCGTGGAAGAAGCCGGGGCCGCCGCCGACGTCGAGCAGGGTGGCGCCGTCGAGGTCGGCGTGCCCGGCGACCTGCTGGCGGAGTCGCGGGCGAGGAGCCGGTAGAAGCTGGCGCCGTCGGTCTGCTCGTGCCGGAACGCCCGGAACATCCGCACCGCGCGACGCAGCGACGCAGTCCTCGATCGCGGCACCGCGACAGGGTAACCGGTGGGTAACCTTGGCGATCCCACCGGCGTGCGGCCGTGCGGGCGAACGAGGAGGCTGCCGGACGTGGCGGACCACGACGTGCCGGGACCACGCCTGCGGGTGGTGGTGCTGAACTGGCGCGACCTCACCCACCCAGACGGTGGTGGATCGGAGCGGTACATCGAGACGGTGGCGCGCGGCCTCGTCGAGGTCGGTCACGAGGTGATCCTCTGGTGCGCGGCGCACGCGGGCGCGCCGCGCGACGAGGTGGTCGACGGCATCCGCTACGTCCGACGCGGTGGCCGCGGCACGGTGTACCCGCTCGCGCTGCTGGCGCTGTTGCGGCGCCGGTTCGGCCGCGTCGACGTCGTCGTCGACGTCAGCAACGGCATCCCCTTCTTCTCCCCGCTCGTGCGGCGCGGACCCGTCGTCGGCCTCGTGCACCACGTGCACCGTGAGCAGTGGCCCGTGGTCATGCCGGGCCCGACGGGATGGGTCGGCTGGTGGCTCGAGTCGCGCGTCGCGCCGCTGGTCTACCGTCGTCGCCCCATGGTCGCGGTGAGCTGGACGACCCGCCGCGAGATGGTCGAGCTCGGGCACGGCGAGGGAGTGCGTGTGGTGCACAACGGCACCGACGTGCCGACGAGCCCGGACTCCACGCCACGTGCGGCCCACCCCACGCTGTGCGTGCTGGGTCGGGTCGTGCCGCACAAGCGGGTGGATCACGCCCTCGAGGCGATCGCCGCGCTGCGGGCCGAGCTGCCCGACCTGCGGCTGGTGGTCGTCGGGTCCGGTTGGGCCTCCGACGCCGTCGAGCAGCGCGCCCGCGAGCTCGGTGTGCAGGACGCCGTCGACTTCACCGGCTACGTCGACGACGACACCAAGCACGAGCTGCTGGCCAGCAGCTGGGTGCACCTGTGCCCCTCCCTGAAGGAGGGGTGGGGGCTGTCGGTGATGGAGGCGGCCTGGCACGGCGTCCCCACCGTCGCCTACGACAGCGCCGGCGGTCTGTCGGAGTCGGTCGTCGACGGCGAGACCGGGCTGCTGGTGGAGGGCCCGGCCGCGCTGGTCGAAGCCACCCGACGGCTGCTCACCGACGACGCGCTGCGCGCGCGCATGTCGGCGGCGGCGGCCGAGCACGCGCGCCGGTTCACCTGGGAGCAGACGGTCCGGTCGTTCGAGAAGGCGTTGGTCGATGCCGTGGCCCCGGGCCGGCCGGCCGCCGCGTCGAGAGCACCTCCGCCCGACCGTGACGGCGGCTGTCACCGCCGCCGAGGCGGCCTCTCCCACCAGCCGCCGCGGTGGCCTGGACGGGCTGCGTGGCCTGGCCGCTGTCGGGATCGTCGCGTTCCACGTGTCGTACGTGTCCGGTGACATGACGCGGGACCCGTTCGGCCCTGCCCTGTCCCGCCTCGGCGTCGGCCGCGCGGCCCTGTTCGCCCTGTCCGGGTTCCTGCTCTACCAGCGGTTCGCGCGAGCGAGCCTGCGGTCGGCAGCGGCACCGGCACCGGTGGTGTTCTGGTGGCAGCGGTTCCTGCGGATCGTGCCCGCGTACTGGGTGGTGATCGCCGCGACGGTCGTGCTGCTGGTGCCGCAGGCCCTCACCGACCCCGTGTCGGTGCTCGCCCAGTTCACGCTGACCCAGACCGTCGTGCCTGGCACCTACCCCTACGCCGAGATGCCGCAGGTGTGGAGCCTGGGGTGCGAGGCCGGCTTCTACCTGGCTCTGCCCCTGATGGCGGCGGCCACCGGCTGCTGGTCGGGCCGGGCCGCGGACCCCGACGGGTGGCTGCGTCGCCAGCTGGTCGGATGCGCGGCGCTCGGTGTGCCGGCATGGCCTACCTGGTCGCGTGCCACACCCTGTGGCGCGACGCCCGGGTCCCGACGACCCTGCTGCTGCCGTACCACCTGCCGATCTTCGCGGTGGGGATGGCGGTCGCCGCGGTCTCGGTGCGGCGCGAGCTCCCCGGTGCGCCGGGGCTGCCCGAGGCGCTGGCGGCCTCCCCGGTGACCTGGGTGGCGCTCACCGCCAGCCTCTACTGGCTGACCACCACCGGGGCGACCGGCCCGCGGGTGACGCTGGACCCCACCACCGTCTGGCCGGCCGCGACGCTCCAGCTGCTCTACTGCCTGCTCGGCGCCGTCCTCCTCGTCGTCGCGCGCTGGAGCCCGCTCGGGGGCCCGGTCGACCGGTTCCTGTCCAGCGGCCCGCTGCGACTTCTGGCCCGCTGGTCCTACGGGCTCTTCCTCTGGCACGTCCTGGCGCTGACGCTGATCGCCGAGGTGGTCGATCACGAAGTCTTCACGGGGGCCTTCTGGGCCCTGTTCCTGCCCTCGCTGATCCTGTCGGCGATCGCTGCGGAGGCGTCGCTGCGCTGGATCGAGAGACCGACCGCGCGTTGGCGCGGAGCGGTCAGCCGATCGAGGGAGCGCGGCGGCGCCGGTGCCGTCGCGGTTCCGGCGGCGCACCACCCGTCGGCGACGTCAGCGCGCCGGCCAGCCGAGCCCCCGCGAGCCCGGCCGCGCTGACCACGGCGAGGGCGAGCAGGTCGAGCAGGCGGTGCAGGTCGGTGCCGGCCGGTGCGTCGACCACCGCCAGGAGCAGCCACCCCGCGCCCAGCACGAGGGGCGGCAGGGCGCGGCCGCCGACGACGTCGCGCGGCACCAGGCGGGCGACCACCAGGGCGACAAGCCACACGCCGGCTCCGGCCACCGGCCCGGCGAGCAGCACCGCCGGGACGGCCGGCGCCGCACCGAGGGCGACCGACCGCCCGCGGCCGGTGAGCACCGGACGCGCCGCGGCGCGTCGGCCACGGTCCGGAACGAGCAGGAGGACGACCAGCAGGGCCAGGCCTGCCGCGCCGACGCCCAGCGCCACCCGGTAGGCGGCTGCCGACGAGTGGTAGATCTCGACCCGGGTCGCGCTACCGCTGGGCAGCAGGAACCCCTGCCGCCAGCCGTCGACCACGACCGGCTCCAGCTCGCCGTCGACGGTGCGGGCGCCCCACCCGTCCCCTGCGTTGAAGGTCGCCGCGAGCACCACGGCTCGACCGCTGCCGACCTCGACGACGTACTGCGCCGCACCCCACCGGTCGGTGGTGCCGGACACCTCGACCGGGCGCGTGGCCGGCACCGCGGCCGGCACCGATCCCACCAGCACCGAGGTGACCTCGAGACCGAGCGCGTCCTGGGCCCGGAGCAGACGACGCCCCTCCGGGAGCCGCACGGACCCGCACACCTCGAAGTGCACGTCCCCGTCCGAGCGCAGCGTGCCCACGGTGGTCCGTACCGCCGACTGGTGGTCGGTGCCGTCGACCGTGACGACCGGGCCACGGCCGCAGGGCAGCTCGACCGGCTCGTCCGGCGAGCGGGGCGACAGCAGGTCGTCGAAAGCGGGGACGCGCAGCTCGTCGACGGTCAGCGGTCGGGCTGCGCCGGACGGCGCGTCCGGGTCGGACAGACCCAGCACCGCGACCTGGACGGTGGCCGACTCGAACGGCGTGAACCTGACCAGCCCTCCGGGGCCGACCGGCACCACCTCGTGCCGGAGGCCGTCCCCGACGTCGACCTCGGTGGGTGTCGGGCCCGCACCGAGGTCGAGCACGAGGCGGTCGACGGTGCGCGGAGCGCTGTAGACGGCGGTGAGCGTGGGACGCGGGTCCTCCGGCGCCGCCCGCCAGCCGGTCCGCGGGTCCCCGTCCAGGGCGGCGGACGCGGCCACCGACGGGTGCGGCACCCAGGTGCTGCTCCCGCCGGCGATCACCCCCACCTGCGCGAGCCCGGCGTCGACATCGGGCCAGCCCAGGTAGCGCGCGGTGCCCACCACGTCGCGCGATCCGGTGCGGCCCACCTCGAGCGTCCGCACCACGGGGACGGAGGTGTCCTCGGTGGCCTCGGTGAGGTCGCGCCCGCACACAGCCGGGCCTGACCCGCCCGGATCGGCCGTGCAGGTGCGGCGCGCAGGCTCACGCCCGACCAGCCAGGACGCCGGGCCCGTGCTCGGAGCCGGTGGCACCTCCAGCGACCGCAGCGCCACGACGCCGGGGAGGGTCAGCTCAGGGACGGCGACCATCCCGCCCGCAGGCGGCTCCGCCTCCACGGCGAGCACGGTGACCCGGATCCGGTCGGTCGCGCCGTCGGGCAGCCGGAGCCGGGTGGTCGCCGACGGGACGTCCTGCTCCACCTCCCCGGTCGAGGTCTCGACGCGCACGCGCGTGATCCGGTGCACCAGGGGGTTCGCGCCCACCTCGAGCTCGGTGCCGTCGAGGTCGCGCGACGAGGCCAGCCGGACCTCGATCCACTGACCCACCGGCGGGCGACGCGGGCTCGACAGCCAGCTGGTGGCCGACCGGCCGTCGACGGCGGCCCAGGCGCCCGCCGGCGGCGACCGCAGCAGGCTCACGTCGGCGTCCCCGGCCGACGACGACACCTCGACGGTTTCGACGCCGTACCAGCGGGCCACGGTGCGGGCCGCAGCGGCGGGGGCGAGGTCGAGCGCGACCCCCTGCGAGCGCGGCTCGTCGTCCTCGGTGAGCGTCGCGGACGTGTTCTGTCGGGGCAGGTGGAAGGTCGTCTCCTGCTTGCGCCAGGTGTCGGTGACCACCGACGGCACCCCGGCGAGCGGGTCCGGCAGCCGGTCCGGCGTCATCACGGTCGCGCGGTCCCCCAGCTCGCCCGCCGCGGCGAGCGGCAGGAGCGACTCCGGTCCGCCGGCCACCGCCAGGGTGCTCTCCGCCGGGTAGGCCGACAGCGGCTGCGGCGGCTCCGTGGTCCGGAACACCTGCAGGGTCGCGACCGAGCGGTCGGCCACCTGCGCGGCCACGGGGGGCGTGTCGCCCAGCCGCAGGAGCGGCCCGAACGTCGCGGCCAGCTCGAGCCCGGGTGAGGACGCCAGGGTGGCCTGGATCGCCGACGCCGGAGGCGGGTCGGCACGGTCCTGGTCGAGGTCGCCGCGGACCAGGACGTACTCCACCCCCATCCGCCGCAGCACCTCGGCCAGGGCGGGCGAGGCGCGCCCGGTGCGCAGCTCGGCGTCGACCCGGTCGAGCAGCCGCACCAGGCCCACCGAGCCGTCCACCGTCTGCGTCCGGGCGGCCCACGGCCGGTCGAGGAGCGCCTGCGCCGGCTCGTCCAGGGTGCGGCCCCACGTGAACTCCGCCGACGGCGCCGCGGGGACGACCAGCACGCTGCCGGCACCGGCGCGGTCGTCCAGCCAGCGCGCCGCCTCGGTCCAGTGGGCGGGCAGCGACGCGTACCCACCCGGGGGCACCAGGCCGGCGGACACCGCGGGGAGGGCGGTGGCAAGGACGGCTCCCGCGGCCAGCGCGGGCACCAGCTCGCGCACGCCGCACCCCGGGCGACCGGCCGAGCCGCGCGGGCCACGCGAGGTCGGGCCCGATCGCGCCCGGCAGCGCGGCGAGCCCGACGGCGAGCGGCAACCGCACCGCCGAGTCGAACTTGTGCAGGTTCCGCAGCGGTGCGAGCGGCCCGTCGAGCAGCGCCTGGACGCTGCTCGACCACGGCACGCCGTCGGCGGCGTGGCCGAGGCCGAGCACCGCGACGCCGAGCAAGGCACCGACCAGGAGCGGGGTGCGGACGTCGGGGCGGCCCGGGGACCGCCAGGCCGCCAGGCCGGCGAGCCCGAGCACCGCCACGGCCATCGTGCCGATCGTGCTGGCGGTGGAGGAGCTCACTGCCGCACCCGCCGGCCAGAACGGTCCGGCGGCGCCCGGGAGGTACGACACCCAGTGGCTGACCCCGCGCAGCACCTGGTCCGGCGACGCCGTCGACGTCGTGACGGCTGCGGTCTCGGTGTACTGCAGGAACGGCGGGGCGTTGCGAGCCAGGAGCAGCAGCGGACCGACCCACCAGGTGCTCGCCAGCGCCACGCCGCCGACCCACCAGGCGGTCAGCACCCGGCCCTGGCGGCTGCGCAGGTGCCAGGCCAGGACGAGCGCGGGCAGCACGAGCACACCGACGGCTGCGGCGGCGTTGACCCCGCTCATCGCCGCCACCGCGAGCGCGGACAGCAACGCGTACCGCCGTGGCGGTCCGCCTCGCAGGCCCACGACGAGGGGCGCCAGCACCCACGGCAGCAGGACGGAGTACTCCCACTCGGCGGAGACCGAGCCCACCAGGGTCAGAGCGCGCGGCGACAGCGCGTACGCGAGCGCCGCCACGTGCTGGGCCCACTCGTGGCGCAGGCCGAGCCGCCGCACCAGCACCAGGGTCCCGACGTAGGCGAGGCAGAGCAGGGCGGCCATCCAGGTGCGCTGCATCGCCCAGCCCGGGACCCCGAGCGCGTCACCGGCGGCGAACACCGGACCCATCGGGAACAGGTACCCGAACGCCTGGTTCTGCACGCGCCCGAGCTGGCCCTCGGGGTCCCACAGCTGCAGCGCGCGCAGCAGGAACCCCACCGGGTCGGCCGTCAGGTCCAGCTTGGTGTCGGGCGCCACCAGACCGGGACTCGCCGAGTAGGTGAGTGCCGCCAGCGCCGCGCACACCGCCACGGCGCGCAGCCGCACGAGACCGGACCCGCCGGTCGCACCCGACACGGCGGTCAGGGTGCCGCGAGCGCCGTGGTGCCCGCAGGGTCGACCGCGGCGACGGGCAGGGGCTCGGACCGCAGCGCGGCCCGGATCCGGACGACGTCGGTGAAGGTCGTCACGCCGTCGCGCACCACCCTGAACCGCGAGCTCGCGTCGTGGGTCCACTCGACGGGCAGCTGGCGGACGTCGAGCCCGGCGCGCAGCGCCCGCGCGAGCACCTCGACGTCGAAGGACCATCCGGTGCTGACCAGGGTCCCGAACAGCAGGTCGACGTGCCGCCCTGCGAAGAACTTGAAGCCGCACTGGGTGTCGGAGACCGTCGGCACGAGCAGCCGGCAGGTGCGGCGGAAGAGCCACCCGCCGAGCTGGCGCAACGGCTCCTGCGTGACCACGACGCCGTGCTTGACCAGCAGGCGCGACCCGACCAGGACGTCGGCGCCGTCAGCGAGCTGGGCGAGCACGTCGTCCATCACGTCGAGCGAGGTGGCCAGGTCGGCGTCCATGAAGCCGACCCACCGGGCGGGTGTCGCGAGGACGCCGGTGCGGACGGCGGCGCCCTTGCCCCGCACGGGGCAGGACAGCACGCGGACGTCGACCCCGGTGGCGTCGGACCAGGCGCGGGCGACGGCGGCGGTGCCGTCCTCGCTGCCGTTGTCGACCACGGTGACCAGGCAGCGCAGGCCGGTGCCGCCGAGCCGGGCCGTCAGGGCCGCCAGCGTGCGGGGCAGCCTGAGCTCCTCGTCGAGCGCGGGGATGACGACGTCGAGGTCGTAGCCACCGCCGGCTGCAGGCACCGCCGACCCTCCTCGGTCGCTCGTCACGCGCTCGACATTACTGGCCGGTAGCGCTCCTGGCACGCTCTTCGGCCGCACCGCCGCGACGACGTCCCCGCGGTGCGCGGTCGTCGTGCTCAGCCGTCGAGCTCGGCCGGCCACGCGGCCGGCTGCGTAGTTCGGCTCGATCCCGTTGTCCTGGCCCATCGCGGCCTCGACGGCGGCGGGCGCGGGGTAGAGCCCGCCGCGCGCCCACTGGTCGAGCAGCGTCACGACGCCGATCCGCTCGTCGGCGCTGAAGTTGCAGTGGCCCGCGCCGTACGGCGCGCCCTCCTCGGGGTCGTACGTGGCGGGCGGCGCGGAGTACAGCTGCACCAGGTCGCCGGTGCGGTCCGGGTTCGACGACGCCCGCTGGTCGAACACGGTCTCGTTCTGCACCAGCACCAGCGGGTCGGCGGTGGTGTGCAGCGTGATGGTCGGGTCCTTGATCGCGCCGGTGGGCGTGCCCGACTCCGGCGAACGCGGTCGCGGGCGGCCTCGTCGGCCTGCAGCCGCTCGCCGGCCTCGAGCTGGGCGAGCATGCGCGTCGGTGGCGCCCTCGCCGCCGACGGTGTCGATGAGCGAGCGCTCCTCGTCGGAGATCCGCGCGGCGTAGTCGACGTCGGCGTTCGACGAGGGGTTGCCGCCGAACCGCTGCTCGATGTCGTACCGGCCGTAGGTGGAGTACCCGAGCGCGGTCAGCGCGCTCTCGGCGCGGGCCCGCACCTGCGACTCGACGTCGTGGCCGTCGTAGGTGGCGGTCCTGGTCGGCGCGTCGACGAGCGAGGCGACCATCAGGATCTTCGGCACCCCGGTGCCGATGTCGCCGCCGGCCGCGATCACGGCGTCGTAGCCCAGCTGCCAGCTGGCCACGGCGTCGTCGAAGCTGTCGTAGCCGGTCAGCTCCATCTCGGGGGCGAGCAGGGTCTTGGTGGCGTACGAGACGTCGAGCGCCATGTCGAGGTTGGCGGTGGGTCCGGCCAGCACCCCGCACAGCGGCGCCGCGGCGGCGACCCAGTCCGGGTTGCGCTCGGCGATCAGCTGGGTGATCAGGCCGCCGAGGCTGTCGCCCCAGACGTAGGTGCGGTCCGGGTCGGCGATGTTCTCGACGAAGTAGTCGTGCAGCGCCTCGCCCGCGGCCACGCCGTCCTCGACCGCCCAGCCGTTGCTGGCGTAGGCGGAGCCCGCCAGCGCGAAGCCCTGGTCGAGCAGCGCGTCGGCAGCGCCGGTGTCGCCGGTGGAGTACCCCGGCGCCGGGTCGGGCTCGGTGCTCGGCTCGTCGAAGTCCGGTGGGGCGGCCTCGGCCTGGCGGTAGCCGTGGGAGTACAGCAGCAGCGTGCCGTTCCACGACTCCGGCATCAGGATGGCGAACTTCGCGCCGTCGATCTCGCCCTCGCACTCGGCCTCGTCGCACGAGGTGAACGCGACGTCGGTGGCCTGGCTGCGCTCCCGGGTCGTGCGGTCCTCGCCGCCGTCGTCACCGCACCCGGCGAGCAGGAGCGCGATCGCCGCACCGGCGGCGAGCAGGCGGACGGGTACCCCGGTGGCAACGCTGCGCATGGGCGGAGTCTGGCACGCGCGCCCGGGCGCGCGCCGGTCCCCACGCCGAGATCGTTACCGACGGGTAGCCCAGCGGTGCGGCGTCAGTGCGCGGCGTCGTCCCAGCTGTGCCCGGCGCCGACCGACACCTCGAGCGGGACGGCGAGGTCGGCGGCCGCACCCATCTGCTCGCGAACCAGCCGCTCCAGGTCGTCGCGCTCCCCCGGCGCCACCTCGAGGACGAGCTCGTCGTGCACCTGCAGCAGCATCCGCGACCGCATCCCGTTGTCGCGCAGGGCGTGGTCGACGCCGAGCATCGCGACCTTGATGACGTCGGCGGCCGAGCCCTGGATCGGGGCGTTCAGCGCCATCCGCTCGGCCCCCTCGCGGCGCTGCCGGTTGTCGCTGGTGAGGTCGGGCAGGTAGCGCCGGCGCCCGAGGATCGTCGCGGTGTACTCGTCGCGCCGGGCCTGGTCGACCAGCCCGCGCAGGTAGTCGCGCACGCCGCCGAACCGCTCGAAGTACTCGTCCATCAGCTCCTTGGCCTCGCCGGTGCCGATCGACAGCTGCTTGGACAGCCCGAAGGCCGACAGCCCGTACGCCAGGCCGTACGACATCGCCTTGATCTTCGAGCGCATCGAGGCGGTGACCTCGGCCGGCGGGACGCCGAACACCCGCGACCCGACGAACCGGTGCAGGTCCTCGCCGGAGCGGAACGCCTCGATCAGGCCCTCGTCGCCGGACAGGTGGGCCATGATCCGCATCTCGATCTGGCTGTAGTCGGCGGTCATCAGCGACTCGTAGCCCTCGCCGACGACGAACACCTCGCGGATCCGGCGGCCGGCGTCGGTGCGGATCGGGATGTTCTGCAGGTTCGGGTCGGTGGACGACAGCCGTCCGGTGGCCGCGATGATCTGGGTGTACGTGGTGTGGATCCGCCCGTCCGGCGCGATCGAGCGGATCAGGCCCTCCACGGTCTGCCGGAGCCGGATCACGTCGCGGTGCGCGAGCAGGTGCTGCAGGAACGGGTGCTCGGTCTTGACGAACAGCTCGGCCAGCGAGTCGGCGTCGGTGCTGTACCCCGACTTGATCCGCTTCGTCTTCGGCATCTGCAGCTGCTCGAACAGCACCTCCTGCAGCTGCTTGGGCGAACCGAGGTTCACCTCGCGGCCGATCGCCGTGTAGGCCTCCTGCGCCGACAGCGTCACGCCCTGGTCGAAGCCGTGGGCCAGCTCGTCGAGCAGCTCGCGCGACACCGCGATGCCGGTGGCCTCCATCTCGCGCAGCACCTCGACCAGCGGCAGCTCGAGCTCGCGCATCAGCCGGTCGCCCCCGCGGGTCTCCAGCTCGGCGTGCAGCACCTCCGACAGCTCCATCACCGCGGCGGCGCGCACCACCGAGGCCTCGGAGGCGTCGGGGGTGTCGGGGCCGGCGGACAGCTCGGCGTCGAGGGTGAGCTGGTCGGCGTCGTCGGCGGGCTGCACCGCGGCGTCCTGCGCGGCGTCGAGCCGCAGCTCGCGGTGCAGGTGCCGCACGGTGAGGTCGGCGAGGTCGTAGGTGCGCTGGTCGGGGCGGGACAGGTACGCCGCCAGGGCCGTGTCACCCACCAGCCCGTCGAGCGGCAGGCCGGCGCCGATCAGCGCGTGCAGCGTGGGCTTGGCGTCGTGCAGGTGCTTGGGCACCTCGGGGTCGGCGAGCCACTCGCCGAGCACGTCGCGCTCGGCCGGGCCGAGACCGCCGCGGCCGGTGTCGCCGAGGTCGAACCACGCGCTGGTGCCGGCGGGGGTGCGCACCGCGACGCCGGTGGCCTCGCCGCCGATGCCGAGGACGCCGGAGACCGCCAGCGCCCCGCCGTCGGCGCCCGGGCCCCGCAGCCAGGTGGCGACCGCGTCACCCGTGGGCCGCTCGACCTCGAGCTCGAACCCGCCCTCGGCCTCGGGCTCGGGGGTGCTGAGGTACTCGAACAGCCGGTCGCGCAGGACCCGGAACTCCAGGCCGTCGAAGACCCGGTGCACCTCCTCGCGGTCCCACGACTGCGCCTTGAGGTCGTCGATCGTCGCCGACAGCTCGAGGTCGTCGACCAGGCCGTTGAGCCGACGGTTGCGGATCACCTGGTCGAGGTGGGCGCGCAGGTTCTCGCCCGCCTTGCCGCCGATCTGGTCGACGTTGGCGACGATGCCGTCGAGGTCGTCGTACTGGAGGATCCACTTCGCCGCGGTCTTGGGCCCGACGCCCGGGACGCCCGGCAGGTTGTCGCTGGTCTCCCCCACCAGGGCGGCGAGGTCGGGGTACAGCCGCGGCGGCACGCCGTACTTGGCCTCGACCGCCTCGGGGGTCATCCGGGTCAGCTCGGAGACCCCGCGGATCGGGTACAGGATCGTCGTGGTGGGCGACACCAGCTGGAACGCGTCGCGGTCGCCGCTGGAGATCAGCACCTCGAGCCCCTGCTCGCGCCCCTGCCGGGTGAGGGTCGCGATGACGTCGTCGGCCTCGTACCCCTCGCGCTCGACGGCGACGATGCGCAGCGCCGCCAGCACCTCCTTGACCAGGTCGACCTGCCCGCGGAACTCCTCGCGCGTCGTGGCGCGTCCGGCCTTGTACTCCGGGTACTGCTCGCTGCGGAAGGTCTGCCGGGAGACGTCGAACGCCACCGCCACGTGCGTGGGCTGCTCGTCGCGCAGGGCGTTGATGAGCATCGAGGTGAACCCGAAGACCGCGTTGGTGGGCTGGCCGGTGCGGGTGCTGAAGTTCTCGACCGGGAGGGCGAAGAACGCGCGGTAGGCCATCGAGTGGCCGTCGACGAGCAGCAGGCGGGGCCGGCGGGAATCCGTCACCGGACCACCCTAGGACGCAGGTCCGACGGTCCGGTCGGCGACCCTCAGACCAGGGCGCCTGGACGCCGGTCGGCGCGCAGCTCGCGACGTCGCCGGGCGAGCACCTGATCGAGCGTGCTGCGGCGGTGGACGCCGTCGGTGCCCAGGCGCCGCAGCAGCGCGTGCACCGGGCACGGCGCGCTGGGCGGTGAGCGGCGCGAAGCCGAGCCGGGCCAGGAAGCGGTGCGCCTCGCGCCACGACGGCGCGACGGTGCAGACGACCTCGTCCATGCCCGACTGCTCGGCGACGGCGGCGGCCTGGCGCAGCAGCGCCCGGGCGACGCCGCGGTTGCGGTGCTCGGGGTGCACCCACAGCTGCTCGACGTGGACGGCCTGGTGGCCGGTCAGCGGGAGCAGCTCGCCGCGGCGCAGCACCAGCACGCCGACCGGCTCGGCGCCGGCGCGGTCGTGCGCCAGCATCACCTGGACGTCGGGCCGACGCAGCAGCGACTCGAGCCGCGACCGCTCGTCCGGCACCGCCCCGTGCCGCGGGCCCTGGCGGGACGGGTCCTCCTGGCGGGCCTGCGAGACCAGCACCAGGAGCGAGGTGAGGTCGGCGGGCTCGGCGCCGCGGACGGTGACAGGTGTGCGTCCCACGCTGGCTCCTTCCCGCCGCCGAGAACGGGTCGTGATCTGGTCGTGATCGGGTCGTGATCTGCTGGCCGACCATGGCAGACGCGGGTCCCCGAGGGAACAGGCTTCGACCGGTCGGGTGAATGGTGCCACCGCGTCCGGCGGCACCGGCGACGGCCCCGCGCACGCGCTGCCACCGCCCTCCCCGACCGGGCGCCCCGGGGCCGGCCGCGGGCGTGCGGGCGGATTTCGCCGGTGGGGACCCCGAGTGGCGTCCTGGTGCGCAAGACTGCCCGGGCTATAGTCACGCCCGCTCGACCGAAGCTTCCCTCACGCGCCAGCCCCCGACCGAGAGCCGGCCATGCCCGACCCGCAGCACGCCCGATCACCATGGAGGTGCCCCGTGCCCTCAGGCGCAGCCGTCCGGCCCGCCGCCGGACCACGACCAGGGCTCGTGGCCCACGCGCGGCAGCGCACCGGGGCCGTCGTCCTCGGCCTCGTCGTCGCCGCCCTGGCCGTCCTGGTCCCCTCCGTCGCAGCGAGCGCCACGACCACCACGCCGGCCACCCCCGACCCGTCGGCCTCCACCGCGACGACCGAGTCGATCCGGGTGCTGGTGCGCAACGCCGGCGAGCCGGTCGAGGGCATCGAGTTCACGGTGACCCAGGGCGAGACCGAGATCGCCACCGGCGCCACCGACGACGCCGGCCAGGCCGAGGTGCCCGTCCCGGGCCCGGGTGACTACGCGGTCGCGGTCGACGTCGACTCGCTGCCGGACGGCACGAGCCTGATCAACCCGGACCGCAACCCGGCCACCACCACGGTGAACCCGTTGCAGCGCAAGCCCGTCGCCTTCCAGATCGTCACCGGCGACGCCCCTGCGCCCGGCACGGGCACCAGCAGCACGGCGATCGGCTTCGACGACCTGCCCCAGCTGTTCGCCAGCGGCCTGCGGTTCGGCCTGATCCTGGCGCTGGCGGCGATCGGGCTGTCGGTGATCTTCGGGACCACGGGCCTCACCAACTTCGCCCACGGCGAGATGATCACCTTCGGCGCGCTGATCGGGTACCTGATCAACGTCAAGATCGGACTGCCGTTCGAGATCGCGGCGGTGCTCGCCGTCGCCCTCGGCGGGGTGTTCGGGTTCCTCCAGGACCGCCTGGTCTGGCAGCCCCTGCGCCGTCGCGGGACCGGCCTGATCGCCATGATGATCGTCTCGATCGGCCTGGGCCTGGCCCTGCGGTACACGTTCAGCCTCACCAAGGTGTTCGGCACCCGGTCGCTGTTCTTCGACAAGTACCAGGGGCAGCGCGGCATCGACTTCGGCGCCTTCCTGCTGCGCCCGATCGACCTGTTCTCGATGGTGCTCGCGACGATCGTCCTGGTCGCCGTCAGCATCGCGCTGCTGAGGACCCGGATCGGGAAGGCCACCCGCGCGGTGGCCGACAACCCGGCACTGGCCGCCGCGTCCGGCATCAACGTCGACGCCGTCATCCGGGTGGTGTGGGTGGTCGGCGGAGCGCTCGCCGCGCTGTCCGGGATCCTGCTCGCCATGGGGCAGGGCATGAACTACCAGCTCGGCCTGCAGATCCTGCTGCTCGTGTTCGCGGCGGTCACCCTCGGCGGTCTCGGCACCGCGTTCGGGGCGCTGATCGGCTCGATCGTGGTCGGCGTCTTCATCGAGGTCAGCACGCTCGTGCTCCCCACGGAGCTGAAGAACGTGGGGGCGTTGCTCGTCCTCATCCTCGTCCTGCTCGTGCGGCCCCAGGGCATCCTGGGCCGGCGCGAGCGGATCGGCTGAAGGGGTAGCCATGGACTGGGGCAACATCCTCACGAACGCGGCGCAGTCGCTCGTCAACATCGACACGATCGTGTTCGCGCTGGCCGCCATCGGCCTGAACGTGCACTTCGGCTACGCGGGCCTGCTGAACTTCGGCCAGGCGGCCTTCGTGGCCATCGGCGCCTACGGCATCGGCATCATGGTCCAGACCTTCGGGCTGTCGCTGTGGATCGGCGTCGCCGTCGGCCTGGTCGGTTCGGTCGCGCTGGCGCTGCTGCTGGGCATCCCGACCCTGCGGCTGCGAGCCGACTACCTCGCCATCGCGACGATCGCCGCGGCCGAGATCGTCCGGCTCCTGGCTCGTTCCTCCACGCTGCGCGAGTTCACCGGCGGCTCCAACGGCCGCAACGGGTTCAGCGACGGCTTCTACGCCGCGAACCCGTACTCCGACGGCACCTACGGCTTCGGTCCGTGGCAGTTCAGCCACCGCGGCATGTGGATCCTGACGGTCGGCTGGACCATCGTGGCCCTCGCCTGCGTCGTGGTCTTCCTGCTCATGCGGTCGCCCGTGGGGCCGCGTGCTCAAGGGCATCCGCGAGGACGAGGACGCCGTGCGCAGCCTCGGCAAGAACGTCTACGCCTTCAAGATGCAGGCGCTGGTCATCGGTGGCGTCATCGGCACCCTGGCCGGCTTCGTCTCGGCGCTCGGCAAGAGCTCGGTGCAGCCGGACAACTACTCGACCGAGTTCACGTTCTACGCCTACACCGTGCTGCTGCTCGGCGGTGCCGCGCGGGTGCTCGGCCCGGTGGTCGGTGCGATGATCTTCTGGTCGGTGCTCTCGCTGACCGACACCGTGCTGCGGCAGGCGATCGGGCAGGGCTACCTGCCGTTCCTCACCACCAACGACCCCGGCCCCGTCCGCTTCGTCCTGGTCGGCCTGGCCCTGATGCTCCTCATGGTCTTCCGACCTCAGGGGATCTTCGGCGACAAGAGGGAGATCGCGATCAATGCCCGCTGACATCACCAAGGCCGGCGGCGCGCCGACTCGCACCGGCACCCGCAAGGACGCCGCCACGGCCGCGTTCTCGGGCGTCACCGCCGAGCCGGGGTCGCCCAAGCCGGACCCGATCCTCATCGCCGACGGCGTGCAGCGGACGTTCGGCGGCCTCAAGGCCGTCGACGTCGAGCACGTCGAGATCCAGCGCGGCGCCATCACCGGCCTGATCGGCCCGAACGGCGCCGGCAAGACCACGTTCTTCAACCTGCTCACCGGTTTCGACCGGCCGCAGCACGGCGACTGGACCTTCAACGGCCGCAAGCTGGCCGGCGTGCCGGCGCACAAGGTCGCTCGCGGCGGCATGGTGCGCACCTTCCAGCTCACCAAGGCGCTGTCGCGGATGACGGTGCTGGAGAACATGAGGCTGGGTGCCACCGGGCAGGGCGGCGAGAGCCTGTCCCGGGCCCTCCTGCGCCCGATCTGGAGCAGCCAGGAGAAGGAGATCACGGCCCGAGCGATGGACCTGCTCGCGCGGTTCAAGCTGGACGCCAAGGCCGGCGACTTCGCCGGCTCGCTGTCCGGCGGCCAGCGCAAGCTGCTGGAGATGGCCCGGGCGCTGATGAGCGAGCCCGAGATGGTCATGCTCGACGAGCCGATGGCCGGCGTGAACCCCGCGCTGACCCAGTCGCTGCTCGGCCACGTCAAGGACCTGCGCGAGCAGGGCATGACGGTGCTGTTCGTCGAGCACGACATGGACATGGTCCGCGACATCTCCGACTGGGTGATCGTGATGGCCCAGGGCACGGTGGTGGCCGAGGGCGCGCCCGATGCGGTGATGGCCAATCCCGCCGTGATCGACGCGTACCTGGGTGGTCACCACGACGCCCCGCTCACCGAGGAGGACGAGCAGCGGCAGCTGGCCGAGGCGGAAGCCGCGCTCGCGGCCGAGCGTGCGAAGGCGGAGGAGGGCTGATGGCCACCGGGATGGGCAAGGGCGAGGCGCCGATCGACCGGCGCGCGCACGAGAGCGGCGCCAAGGAGGCGCTGCTGCGGGCCGACGAGCTCGTGGCCGGCTACCTGCCGGGCGTCAACATCCTCAACGGTTCCGACCTGTACGTGGGCGAGGGCGAGCTGGTCGGCATCATCGGCCCCAACGGCGCCGGCAAGTCGACGCTCCTCAAGGCGCTCTTCGGCCTGGTCACGGTCCGCAGCGGGAAGGTCACGCTGCGCGGCCAGGACATCACCGGGCTCAAGGCCAACCAGCTGGTGGCCCGCGGCGTCGGCTTCGTCCCGCAGACGAACAACGTGTTCCCCTCGCTCACCATCGAGGAGAACCTGCAGATGGGCGTGTACCAGCGCCCGAAGTCGTTCAAGAAGCAGTTCGAGTTCGTCGCCGGCCTGTTCCCCGCGCTGGCCGACCGGCGCAGCCAGCGCTGCGGCTCGCTGTCCGGCGGAGAGCGTCAGATGGTCGCCATGGGCCGCGCGCTGATGATGGAGCCGTCGGTGCTGCTGCTCGACGAGCCGTCCGCCGGCCTGTCCCCCGCGCTGCAGGACGAGGTCTTCATCCGCACCCGCCAGATCAACCGGGCCGGGGTCTCGGTGATCATGGTCGAGCAGAACGCGCGCCGCTGCCTGCAGATCGTCGACCGCGGCTACGTGCTCGACCAGGGCCGCAACGCCTACACCGGCACCGGCAAGTCCCTGGCGAACGACCCCAAGGTGATCGAGCTCTACCTGGGCACCCTCGCCAAGGCCTGATCCCCCGCTCCGAGCACCCCCGAGGGCCCCCGTCGCGACCGTGCGGCGGGGGCCTTCGCTCGTCCCGCCAGCGGGGTGCCGCGAGCTCCGCGACGACGAAGGGCCCGGCCGTGGTGGCCGGGCCCTTCGCGTGGAGCTGTGCGGTGCTACCGCGGGGTGAGGATCAGAGCTTGCCGCTCACGTACTCCAGGTTGGTGTACTTGTTGTCCTCGCCGTACTGGTAGACGCCGATGGTGGCCTCGGTCGGGTCACCCTTGTCGCTGAACTCGACCGGACCGGACTTGCCGTCGTAGTCGATGTCCGTGCCGTCGGCCAGCAGGTCAGCGCACTCCTTGAACTCGGTGCACTTCTCGCCCTCCTTGCTGACCGCCTCGAGCTGCGCGGCGATGGCCTCGCCCGAGTCGTCACCCGCGGCGATCGCGGCGAGCGCGATCAGCATGGTGGCGTCGTAGGACTCCGGCGCGTAGCTGTAGTCCTTGAGCGACGGGTCGACGGCGAGCAGGGCGTCCTTGAACGCCTGCGTCGCCTCGGCGCCCGGCAGGGTGCCCTTGACGTTGGCCAGCGTGCCCGGCTGGAAGTCGGCGCTGTAGTCGGCGAGGTTGCCGTCGACGAAGTAGAGCGGGACCGTGCTCGGCCCGATGCCCTGCGCCTGCAGCTCGGGGACGATCTTCTTGGTCTCCTCGAAGCCGACCAGGACGATCGCCTCGGGGTTGGCGCCCTTGAGCTGGGTCACCTCGGCCGAGAAGCTCGCGGCCTTCGGGTCGTAGATGATCGCGTCGCCGCCGGCGATGGTGCCGCCGCCGCCCTCGAGCGAGATCTTGATGTTGTCGGCCAGGCCGGTGCCGTACGGGTCGTCCAGGGCCAGCACGCCGACGTTGAGGTAACCGTCGTTGAGCAGGAGGTCACCCATCACGCGGCCCTGCAGGACGTCGGACGGCGCGGTGCGGAAGTACAGCCCGTTGTCGTCGTAGTCGGTGAAGTCCGGCGAGGTGTTCGCCGGCGAGAAGTGGACGACGCCCGCACCGGTGATCTTGTCGATGACCGTGAACGAGACACCCGAGGAGGCGGCGCCGACGACGGCGTCGACGTTCTCGCTCAGGAGCCGGTCGACCGACTGGGACGCGATGTCGGTCGAGGTGTCGCCGGAGTCGGAGTCCTTCTTGACGACGTCCTTGCCGAGCACACCGCCCGCGGCGTTGATCTCGTCGATGGCCAGCTGGACACCCGCGAACTCCGGGGGGCCGAGGAAGGCGAGGCTGCCGGTCTGCGGCAGCAGGGTGCCGATGACGAGCTCGCCGTCACCCTTGGCCTCGCCACCGGACGTGGACGACGACGTGGTGGTACCGGGGTCGTCTTCGCCACCGCAGGCCGCAAGGGCCATGGCTGCGATTCCGAGCACCGCCGTCGTGCGCCACGCGCGCGAGGTTGCGGATCATGAACTGTCTCCTTCTGCCGGCTGGGTGGGTGACCCAGCACCTCTGGTGCGGAGAACGTACCTGCCGCGGACACCCCCGGTCAGGCACATCGCGGCAGAGCCGACGCTTCCGTTGTGGACTCGTGACCTGCCCCTCAAGGTGTTCCAAACGCGCATTCCGGGCAGTTGGCGCACGGTGGGGCAGGTCAGCCGCGGCCGGCGCGCCCGCGACCCTTCTCCGCCGGCTTGGACGCCTGTGCGACGACCACGTCGGCGACCTCGCGCATGCTCAGCCGGCGGTCCATCGACGTCTTCTGGATCCAGCGGAACGCCTCGGGCTCGGACAGCCCCATCGACTGCATCAGCAGGCCCTTCGCGCGCTCCACCTGCTTGCGGGTCTCGAACCGCTCGGTGACGTCGGAGACCTCCTTCTCCAGCGCCAGGATCTCGCGGTGCCGGCTGATCGCGATCTCCACCGCGGGCAGCAGCTGGGAGGAGCTGAACGGCTTGACGACGTACGCCATCGCCCCGGCGTCGCGGGCGCGCTCGACCAGCTCGGTCTGCGAGAAGGCGGTGAGCAGGACGACCGGCGCGAGCCGCGCCCTGCCGATCCGCTCGGCGGCGGTGATGCCGTCCATGACCGGCATCTTCACGTCCATGACGACGACGTCGGGCCGGGTCTCCTCGGCCAGCCGGACGGCGGCCTCGCCGTCACCGGCCTCCCCCACCACGTCGAAGCCGTTCTCCCGCAGCGTCTCCACGACGTCGAGCCGGATGATGGCCTCGTCCTCGGCCACCACCACGCGCCGGCGGGTGCTGGTCGCCTCGACGGGCGCGGACTCGTCGGGCGTCGGCAGCTCGGTGTTCGTCACGTCGGATAGCCTATGACCGACGTGTTTCACGCACGTGACCGGGCCCCGATAGCCCAACGGCAGAGCGCGAGCGCTCAAACACGCTCTTCCGCGAGGGCTGCGGGTTCGAGTCCCGCACTCGGCGGCCACTGTCCGACCGCGTCGGCACGATCGCACGTGCCGACGCCATCCCGACCACCTCGTCGCCGAGGCGCTCGCGCGCCGATGCCGGGTGGGACGCGCCACCGAGGTCGCCGCTGCGCCCGGCGTCCTGAGCCGGACGACCTCACGTGGCGTCGACGGTACGCCGACGGCCGCGGACGGCGAGGCGCTCAGCACGCGCCGTGCCCGCGTGCACGGCACCGACTCGACGCAGCGCGCCTACGCGCAGCTGCTCGGGCTGGTACCTCGGCGACGGCCACATCGGTTGGTCCGGCCGGCCGTACTCGCTGCAGCTCGCTCTGTCGCGACGCCGCGCTACCCGGACCTCATCGACGAGTGTCGAGCTCATCCGTCGCCGTCGCGTCCGGGCACCGCACCGTGCAGCACGTGGCCAGCCAGGGTGCACGCTCGTCGCAGTCGTGGTGGAAGCACTGGCCCTGCCTGTTCCCCCAGCACGGGCCGGGACGCAAGCACGAACGCCCGATCGTGCTCGAGCCGTGGCAGCGCGAGCTGGTCGAGCAGCACCCCGGGCGCTTCCTGCGTGGACTGTTCCACTCCGACGGGTGCCGGATCACCAACTGGGCCACGAAGAAGGCTCCGGACGGCACGGTCGTCCGGTACGAGGGTTACCCGCGCTACTTCTTCAGCAACCGGTCCGACGACATCATCGGCCTGTGCACGTGGGCCCTGGATCTGCTCGGTGTCAGGTGGACACGCCCGAGCGCCGTCCAGGTCTCGGTCGCGCGACGTGAGGCCGTGGCCGTGCTCGACCAGCACGTCGGACCGAAGTCCTGAGGCGCTACTCCGAGGCGCTGCGGTACGCGGGGGCCTTGCCGTCGACGGCGTCGCCCATCGTGTGCACGCGCATCGCGTTGGTGGAGCCGGGGATCCCGGGGGGCGAGCCGGCGACGATCATCACCTCGTCGCCGCGCTGCAGCCGGCCGATGTCCAGCAGGGCGTGGTCGACCTGCTCCACCATCTCGTCGGTGTGCTTGACGTAGGGCGCGAGGAAGGTCTCGATCCCCCACGACAGCGCCAGCTGGGACCGCACCCGGGCCTCGGGCGTGAACGCCAGCACGGGGATGCGCGAGCGCAGCCGCGACATCCGCCGGGCCGAGTCGCCGGACTGGCTGAAGGTCACCAGGTACCTCACGCCGAGCAGCTCGCCGACCTGCGAGGCCGCCCAGGTGATCGCGCCGCCCTTGGTGCTCGGCTGGGTGCCGAGCGGGCGCACGAGGTCCAGGCCGTGGTCCTCGGTGTTCTCGATGATCCGGGCCATCGTCCGGACCGCCTCGAACGGGTACGCCCCGACGCTGGTCTCGCCGGAGAGCATCAGCGCGTCGGCACCGTCGAGGACGGCGTTGGCGGCGTCGGAGGCCTCGGCGCGGGTGGGCCGGGCGGCGGTGATCATCGACTCCAGCACCTGGGTGGCGACGATGACGGGCTTGGCGTTGCGGCGGGCGACCTGGACCGCGCGCTTCTGCACGAGCGGCACCTGCTCCAGCGGCAGCTCGACGCCGAGGTCGCCGCGGGCGACCATGATCGCGTCGAAGGCCTGGACGATCTCGTCGAGGTTCTCGACCGCCTGCGGCTTCTCGATCTTGGCGATGACAGGGACGCTGTGGCCCATCTCGCGCATGATCACGCGGACGTCCTCGACGTCGGCGGCGCTGCGGACGAACGACAGCGCGACCATGTCGACGCCGGTGCGCAGCGCCCAGCGCAGGTCGTCGGCGTCCTTCTCCGACAGCGCGGGGACGCTGACGGCGACCCCCGGCAGGTTGAGGCCCTTGTTGTTGCTCACCGGGCCCGGGACGACCACCTCGGTGTGCACGTCGGCGCCCTCCACCGACAGCACCCGCAGGCTGACCTTGCCGTCGTCGACGAGGATCGTGTCGCCCTCGGAGACGTCGCCGGGCAGCCCCTTGTAGGTGGTCGACGAGCGCTCGACCGTCCCGAGGACGTCGTCGGTGGTGATGGTGAACCGGGCGCCCTTCGCCAGCTCCACGGGACCGTCGGCGAACCGGCCGAGCCGGATCTTCGGGTCCCTGCAGGTCGCCGAAGATGCAGACCGCGCGGCCGGTCTCGTCGCTCGCGCGGCGGACGTTGTCGTAGGCGGTCTTGTGGTCCTCGTGGGCGCCGTGGCTGAGGTTCAGGCGCGCGACGTCCATGCCGGAACGGACCAGCTCCAGGACGTCCTCGTACCGCGCGACGGCGGGTCCCAGGGTGCAGACGATCTTGGCTCGGCGCATGGCTCCAACCTAGTTGTGGCGGTGGTCAGGGGGTGACGCGGGTCACACGGTGAGCGGTCGCGCCGTCGGGGGGATCGGCGCGGGCAGGCTGGTCGAGCCGGTGAGGTACGCGTCGACCCCCGCCGCGCAGGCGCGGCCCTCCGCGATCGCCCAGACGATCAGCGACTGCCCGCGGCCGGCGTCGCCCGCGACGAAGACCCCGGGGCGCGAGGACATGTACGCGCCGTCGCGGCTGACGTTGCCGCGCTCGTCGAGGTCGACGCCGAGCTGGTCGACCAGGCCGGTCTGCTGCGGGCCGGTGAAGCCCATCGCGAGCAGCACCAGCTGGGCGGGGACCTCGCGCTGCGAGCCCTCGACCGGCTGGAACCGGCCGTCGACCATCTCGACCTCCTCGAGCCGCAGCGCGGCGACACCGCCGCTGCCGTCGTCGACCAGCTCGGTGGTGCTGACGGCGTAGACCCGCTCGCCGTTCTCCTCGTGCGCGCTCGAGACCCGGTAGGTCATCGGGTAGGTGGGCCAGGGCTGGCTCTGCGGCCGCTCCTCGGTGGGCCGCGGCATGATCTCGAGCTGGGTCACCGAGCGGGCGCCCTGCCGGGTGGCCGTGCCGAGGCAGTCGGCGCCGGTGTCGCCGCCGCCGATGATGACGACGTCGAGACCCTCGGCGCTCACCAGCGGCTGGCCGGCGAGCGGCTCCTCCCCCAGCGCGACCCGGTTGGCCGGCGGCAGGTACTCCATCGCCTGCATCACGCCGGACAGCTCGCGGCCGGGGACGGGCAGGTCGCGCGCCACGGTCGACCCGATGGCCAGCACGACGGCGTCGTAGCGGTCGACCAGCTGCTGGCCCGACAGCGCACCCTCGCCGGTGCCGCCGACGTCGGTGCCCGGACGGAACCGGGTGCCCTCGGCGGCCATCTGCTCCAGCCGCCGGTCGAGCACGGACTTCTCCATCTTGAACTCGGGGATGCCGTACCGGAGCAGGCCGCCGACCTTGTCGGCGCGCTCGAACACCGCGACCGTGTGGCCTGCCCGGGTCAGCTGCTGCGCGGCGGCCAGGCCCGCAGGTCCGGACCCGACGACCGCGACGGTGTGGCCCGAGAGCCGGTCCGGCGGCTGCGGGCGCACCGTGCCCCGGTCGAACGCCTTGTCGACGACGGAGACCTCAACCTGCTTGATCGTCACCGCCGGCTGGTTGATGCCCAGCACGCACGACGTCTCGCAGGGCGCGGGGCAGAGCCGTCCGGTGAACTCCGGGAAGTTGTTCGTGGCGTGCAGCCGCTCGATCGCCTCGTCCCAGTCGTCGCGCCAGACCAGGTCGTTCCACTCCGGGATGAGGTTCCCGAGCGGGCAGCCCTCGTGGCAGAACGGGATGCCGCAGTCCATGCACCGGCCGGCCTGCCGCTGCAGCTGGGCCGGGTCCTGCGCCTCGTAGACCTCGCGCCAGTCCATGATCCGCACCGGGACCGGACGCCGGGTCGGCAGCTCGCGCTCGCGCTGGGTCAGGAAGCCCTTCGGGTCAGCCACGGGTGCCCTCCATGATCCGGGACCACACGACGTCGCCGTCGGGGTCGAGTCCTTCGTCCTCGGCCGTGCTGCGCACCTCGAGCACCCGCGCGTACTCCCGCGGCACCAGCCGGCTGAACCGCTCGCCGATCGAGGCCGGGTGGTCGAGCAGCGTCTGCGCGACCGTCGACCCGGTGTGCTCGACGTGCCGCCGGAGCAGGTCGGTGACGACCGCGACGTCGTCGGCGTCGAGCGCCGCCGGCGCGAGCTCCCCGGACGCCAGCGCCTGCGGGTTGAGCAGGCCCGCGTCGAGGTCGAGGACGTACGCCGTGCCGCCGGACATGCCCGCCCCGAAGTTCCGCCCGGTGGGGCCGAGCACCAGGACGGTGCCACCGGTCATGTACTCGCAGCCGTGGTCGCCGACGCCCTCCACCACGGCGGTGGCGCCGGAGTTGCGGACGCAGAACCGCTCGCCCACGAGCCCCCGCAGGTACAGCTCGCCCGACGTGGCGCCGTAGCCGATCACGTTGCCCGCCACCACGTTGTCCTCCGCGGCGAACGGTGACGCGGGGTCGGGTGCCACCACGAGGGTGCCGCCGCACAGGCCCTTGCCGACGTAGTCGTTGGCGTCGCCCACCAGCCGCAGCGTGACCCCGCGCGGGACGAACGCGCCGAAGGACTGCCCGCCCGACCCGGTGAGGGTGAGGTCGATCGTGCCGGGGGCGAGGCCGTCGGCGCCGTGGCGCCGGGTGACCTCGTGGCCGAGCATCGTGCCGACCGTGCGGTTGACGTTGCGCACGGCCACGCTGCCGCGGACCAGCTCGCCGTTCTCGAGGGCGTCGGCAGACATCGTGATCAGGTGGTGGTCGAGCGCCTTGGCGAGGCCGTGGTCCTGCTCGGTGGTGCGGTGGCGCGCGGCGCCCTCGGGCAGCTCCGGGACGTGCAGGATCGGCGTGAGGTCGAGGCCGGAGGCCTTCCAGTGCTCCACGGCCGCTCGGGTGTCGAGCATCTCCGCGTGGCCGATGGCCTCCTCGAGCGAGCGGAAGCCGAGCTCGGCCAGGAGCTCGCGCACCTCCTCGGCGATGAACTCGAAGAAGTTCACGACGAACTCGGGCTTGCCCGAGAACCGTTGCCGCAGATCGGGGTTCTGGGTGGCGACGCCGACCGGACAGGTGTCGAGGTGGCAGACCCGCATCATGATGCAGCCGGAGACCACGAGCGGCGCCGTGGCGAAGCCGAACTCCTCGGCGCCGAGCAGGGCAGCCACCACGACGTCGCGTCCGGTCTTCAGCTGGCCGTCGGCCTGCACGACGATCCGGTCGCGCAACCCGTTGAGCAGCAGCGTCTGCTGGGTCTCGGCGAGCCCGAGCTCCCAGGGCGCTCCCGCGTGCTTGAGCGAGGTGAGCGGGCTGGCGCCGGTGCCGCCGTCGTGGCCCGAGATCAGGACGACGTCGGCGTGCGCCTTGCTGACGCCCGCGGCGACCGTGCCGACCCCGACCTCGCTCACCAGCTTGACGTGGATGCGCGCCGACGGGTTGGCGTTCTTGAGGTCGTGGATGAGCTGGGCGAGGTCCTCGATCGAGTAGATGTCGTGGTGCGGCGGCGGCGAGATGAGGCCGACGCCCGGCGTGGAGTGCCGGGTGCGCGCCACCCACGGGTACACCTTGGGCCCGGGCAGCTGGCCGCCCTCCCCCGGCTTGGCCCCCTGCGCCATCTTGATCTGGATGTCGTCGGCGTGGGTGAGGTACATGCTCGTCACGCCGAACCGCCCGGACGCCACCTGCTTGATGGCAGAGCGCCGCTCGGGGTCGAGCAGGCGCTCGACGTCCTCGCCGCCCTCCCCGGTGTTCGACTTCGCGCCGAGCCGGTTCATCGCGATGGCGAGCGTCTCGTGGGCCTCCATGGAGATCGAGCCGTAGCTCATCGCCCCGGTGGAGAACCGCTTGACGACCTCGCTCACCGGCTCGACCTCGTCGAGCGGCACCGGCGGACGCGCGCCCTCCCGCAGCGCGAACAGCCCGCGCAGCGTCATCAGCCGCTCGGACTGCTCGTCGACGCGGGAGGTGTACTGCTTGAACACGTCGTACCGACCGCTGCGGGTGGCGTGCTGCAGCCGGAACACGGTCTGCGGGTCGAACAGGTGCGGCTCGCCCTCACGTCGCCACTGGTACTCGCCGCCGATCGTGAGCCGGCGGTGGGCGGCGCGCAGCCCGCTCGGCGGGTACGCCGTGGCGTGCCGGGCGGCCACCTCCTGCGCGATGACGTCGATGCCGACGCCGCCGAGCTGGCTCGTGGTGCCGGTGAAGTAGGCCTCGACGAGGTCCTGCGCGAGGCCGATCGCCTCGAACACCTGCGCCCCCCGGTAGGAGGCGACCGTCGAGATGCCCATCTTGCTCATCACCTTGAGCACGCCCTTGCCGAGCGCGTAGATCAGCTGGCGCACGGCGGCGGCCGGCTCGACGCCCGGGATCTGCCCGCTGCGGCACAGGTCCTCGACCGACTCCATCGCGAGGTACGGGTTCACCGCGGCCGCGCCGTACCCGATCAGCAGCGCCACGTGGTGCACCTCGCGGACGTCGCCCGCCTCGACGATGAGGCCCACCTGGGTGCGGGTCTTCTCGCGGATCAGGTGGTGGTGCACGGCGCTGGTCAGCAGCAGCGACGGGATGGGTGCGTGGTCGGCGTCGGAGTCGCGGTCGGACAGCGCGACGAACCTGGCTCCCCCGTCGATGGCCTGGGAGACCTCCTCGCAGATGTCCCAGAGCCGTTCGGCCAGAGCGGTTCCGCCGCCGTCGACGCGGTACAGGCCCTTGATCTTCACCGTCGCGAACCCCGGCAGGTCGCCGTCGCGGTTGAGGTGCAGCACCTTGGCGAGCTCGTCGTTGTCGATCACCGGGAAGTCGAGCACCACCTGCCGGGCGTGCGCCGGCGTGGCCGACAGCAGGTTGCCCTCGGGGCCCATCGCCGTCGCGAGCGAGGTGACGAGCTCCTCGCGGATCGCGTCGAGCGGCGGGTTGGTGACCTGGGCGAACAGCTGGGTGAAGTAGTCGAACAGCAGCCGCGGACGGCTGGACAGCACGGCGACGGGGGTGTCGGTGCCCATCGAGCCGATGGGCTCGGCGCCGGCCCGCGCCATCGGCGCCACGAGCAGGCGCAGCTCCTCCTCGGTGTAGCCGAAGGTCTGCTGGCGCCGGGTGACCGAGGAGTGCGTGTGCACGATGTGCTCGCGCTCGGGCAGGTCGGCCAGCCGCACCAGCCCGGCGTGCAGCCACTCGTCGTACGGGTGCTGCGCGGCGAGCTCGGACTTGATCTCGTCGTCGTCGACGAGGCGCCCGGCCTCGGTGTCGACCAGGAACATCCGCCCGGGCTGCAGCCGGCCCTTGCGCACCACGGACGCGGGGTCGAGGTCGAGCACGCCGGCCTCGCTGGCCAGCACCACGAGGTCGTCGTCGGTGACCCAGTAGCGCGACGGACGCAGGCCGTTGCGGTCGAGCACCGCCCCGATCAGCGAGCCGTCGGTGAAGACCAGGTCGGCCGGGCCGTCCCACGGCTCCATCACGAGCGAGTGGAACTCGTAGAACGCCTTGCGGGCCGGGTCCATCGTGTCGTGGTTCTCCCACGCCTCCGGGATCATCATCAGCACCGCGTGCGGGAGGCTGCGACCGCCGAGGTGGACCAGCTCGAGCACCTCGTCGAAGGACGCCGAGTCCGAGCCCTCGGGGTCGCAGAGCGGTGACAGCCGCGCCAGGTCGCCGGGGATGACGTCGCTGACCAGCTGGCTCTCGCGCGCGTTCATCCAGTTCCGGTTGCCGCGCACGGTGTTGATCTCGCCGTTGTGGGCGATGTACCGGTACGGGTGCGCCAGGGGCCAGGACGGGAAGGTGTTGGTCGAGAACCGCGAGTGCACCACGGCCAGCGTGGTGGCGTAGCGGCGGTCGGACAGGTCGGGGAAGAACGGCTCGAGCTGCCCGGTGGTGAGCATGCCCTTGTAGACGATCGTCCGGCTCGACAGCGACGCCAGGTAGACGCCGGCCTCGCGCTCGACCCGCTTGCGGGCGCAGAAGGCCAGCCGGTCCAGGGCCAGGCCGCGCAGCGGGAGCGAGGTGGCGGCGACGAACAGCTGGCGGAAGCGCGGCATGCAGCCGCGGGCGATGGAGCCGACGAGCGAGGCGGTGACGGGGACGTCGCGCCAGCCGAGGACGTCGAGCCCCTCCTCGGCGCAGATCCGCTCGACCTCGGCCACCGCGTCGGCCGCCTCGGCGTCGTCGTCGGACAGGAACGCGATGCCGACGGCGTAGGCGCCGGACGTCGGGAGGGCGAAGTCGACGACCTCGCGCAGGAAGGCGTCCGGGACCTGGGTGAGGATGCCGGCGCCGTCGCCGGAGTCGACCTCGGCACCGACCGCGCCGCGGTGGTCCAGGTTGCGCAGCGCCGTCAGGGCGTGGTCGACGATGTCGTGCCCGGCGGTCCCCCTCATCGTCGCGACGAACGCCACGCCGCACGCGTCGTGCTCGTGCGTGCCGGTGTACAGGCCCTGGGCGGCCGGGCGGGTCGACGAGCGCGTGAAGGGCGACTGCAAGGGGCACCGTCCTCGGGGTCTAGGCCGCTGCGCGCGAGGCAGTCGGGGCGGGTCCGCCGGCCGTGGCCGGGGTGACGAACCGGGTGGTCCCGGGCGTCGGAGGGATCGTCGCTGGCCCCTCGACTGGGACCGAAGATACACGACGGAAACGTCCGGATCCGAGCACGGATCCGCGATTCGTCTCACGATCCGAGAACGCCCGTCCTGAACCGTGGGACGCGCTGAGACGTGACGTCGTGCTGGGTCGCGGTCACGTCCTCACCGGCCCGCCTCGCGTCCGCCATGCTGGGCCCGGCGCCCGGGCGCGCCGGACGACGAGGCGGTCACGAGGGGGTGGACGTGGAGCTGCTCGGCACCTTCGCGTACTGCCTCGCGAGCGCCGTCGTCTGGGTGATGAACGCCGAGGCCTACCTGATCCTGGCGGCGTCGACGATGGACACCCCCGTCGTGCTGCTGGCGCTCGCGGCGGCCGGCGGCCAGGTCACCGGGAAGATGCTCTTCTACCTGCTCGGCCTGGGCGCGGTGAAGAACACCTGGCTGCAGCGCAAGGCCGTGACCAAGGGCCGGTTCGTCGAGTGGATGCGGCGGCTGGCGGAGTGGTGCCACGAGCACCCGACCCGGGCGTTCGTGGTCGTGGCCGTCAGCGCGGTGGTGGGGCTGCCGCCCATCGCGGCCACCTCGGTGCTGGCGGGGACGCTACGGATGCGCTGGTGGGTCTTCGCCCTCACGGCGCTGGCCGGTCGGTTCGCGCGCTTCCTGCTCGTGCTGCAGGTCCCCGGCCTCTTCGGCCACGACGGCCCCTGAGCCCGCCGGCTCCCGCCCCGGCAGCCAGGCCGAGGGCTCGCGGCCGGGGTGCCGCCGGGTGCTGAGGACGAAGAACGCCGCCGCGACGGCGAACAGCACGATCGAGGTCCAGATGTTCAGCCGCAGCCCGAGCACCCGCTCGGCGTCGTCGATCCGGACGGCCTCGATCCAGACCCGGCCGAGGGTGTACAGCCCGACGTACGCCCAGAACACCCGTCCGTGCCCGAGCCGGTAGCGGCGGTCGAGCCAGAGCAGCACGAGCGCGGCCGCGACGTTCCACAGCAGCTCGTACAGGAACGTGGGGTGGAAGGTGGCGAACCGCTCGTACCCCTCGGGCCGGAACTGCGGGTCGATCGCGAGCGCCCAGGGCAGGTCGGTGGGGCGGCCGAACAGCTCCTGGTTGAACCAGTTGCCGAGGCGGCCGACGGCCTGCGCGATCAGCACGCCGGGCGCGACGGCGTCGGCGAAGGTCGACAGCCGCAGCCCGTGGCGGCGGCACCCGATCGCCGCGCCGACGGCGCCGAGCGCGACCGCCCCCCAGATGCCGAGGCCGCCCTCCCAGATCCGCAGGGCGCGCGCCGGGTCGCCGTCGGGGCCGAAGTAGGCGTCCGGCGAGGAGATCACGTGGTAGAGCCGGCCACCGACGATGCCGAACGGGACCGCCCAGATCGGCGACGTCGGCCACCGCGCCGCGCGGCCCCCCGCGCTCGACCATGCCGCCGGTCGCCGAGCCAGATCGCGATCACGATGCCCAGCAGGATCCACAGCGCGTACGCCCGGATCGGGAACGGACCGAGGTGCCAGACGCCCTGCGACGGGCTCGGGATCACCTGGAGCAGGCCGAGGTCACGCGGGTGCGCGCCACGTCGAGGACGCGGCGCACGCCGCGGACGGCCTCGGCCAGCGCACCGGCGAGGGCGGCCAGCCGGCGCCGGCCGTCGGCCGGGTCGTCGGCCTCGAGCAGGCAGCGCACCAGCGCCGAGCCGACGATGACGCCGTCGGCGTAGCCGGCGACCTCGGCGGCCTGGTCGGGGGTGGAGACGCCGACGCCCGACGCAGACGCGCCGGCGCACGCCGAGGTCGGCCGCGGCCTGCCGGGTGCGCGGCGCACGAGGCGCCCGGGCCTGGCCGCCGACGCTGGCGCGCTCGCCCGTGACGCCCATCAGCGAGGCGGCGTAGACGAAGCCGCGGCAGGCGGCGACGGTGTCGGCCAGCCGCTGCTCGGTCGACGACGGCGCCACCAGGAAGACCTTGTCGAGGTCGTGCGCGTCGGCCGCGCGCGACCCACTCCTGCCCGCTGTCCGGGGTGAGGTCGGGCGTGATCAGCCCGGCTCCGCCGGCGGCGGCGAGGTCGCGGGCGAACGCGTCCGGCCCGTAGCGCAGCACCGGGTTCCAGTACGTCATCACCACCACGGCGGCCTCGGGCCGGTGCGCCGCGACCTGCTCGACGCTGGCGAGGACGTCGCGGGTGCGGGTGCCCTGCGCCAGCGCCTGCGTGCTGGCCTGCTGGATGACCGGGCCGTCGAGCGAGGGGTCGGAGTACGGCAGGCCGAGCTCGACCAGGTCGACCCCGCTGTCCAGCAGCACCTTCGCGGCGTCGACCGCCCCGGCACGTCGGGGAATCCCGCCGGCAGGTAGCCGATCAGGGCCGAGCGGCCGGCGGCGCGCGAGCGGGCGAGGACCTGCGCCGAGCGCGTCCCGCGTCGGCTCCGCGTCGACGGCTCCGGGAGCGGGTGCGCGGCGACGTCGTCGGGGTCCACCACGGCGTCGTCGTCGAGCAGGCCGAACCAGCGGGCGGCGGTGTCGACGTCCTTGTCGCCGCGACCGGACAGGTTCACCAGGACCAGTCCGTCCGGGCCGAGCCGGCGGCCCTCGCGCAGGGCGCCGGCCAGGGCGTGCGCGCTCTCGATCGCGGGGATGATCCCCTCGGTGCGGGCGAGCAGCGCCATCGCGTCCATCGCGTCGGTGTCGGTGACGCCCTCGTACCGGGCCCGGCCGGTGGCGTGCAGCCAGGCGTGCTCGGGGCCGACGCCCGGGTAGTCGAGGCCGGCCGAGATCGAGTGCGACTCGACCGTCTGGCCGTCCTCGTCCTGCAGGACGAAGGTGCGGGCGCCGTGCAGCACCCCGGGGTCGCCGGCGCTGATCGAGGCCGCCGTGCGGCCGGTGTGGATGCCGTCGCCGGCGGCCTCCAGCCCGAGCAGCTCGACGTCGGCGTCGTCGTAGAAGGCGTGGAAGATGCCGATCGCGTTGGACCCGCCGCCGACGCAGGCCGCGACGACGTCGGGCAGGCGTCCGGTGAGCTCGAGCACCTGGGCGCGCGCCTCGACGCCGATGACGCGCTGCAGGTCGCGCACCATCGCCGGGAACGGGTGCGGCCCGGCGGCGGTGCCGAACAGGTAGAAGGTGTCGTCGACGTGGGCCACCCAGTCGCGGAACGCCTCGTTGATGGCGTCCTTGAGGGTGCGCGAGCCGGCGGTGACGGGGACGACCTCGGCGCCGAGCAGCCGCATCCGGGCGACGTTGAGCGCCTGCCGGCGGGTGTCCTGCTCGCCCATGTAGACCGTGCAGCTCATGCCCATCAGCGCCGCGGCGGTCGCGCTGGCGACGCCGTGCTGGCCGGCGCCGGTCTCGGCGATCACCCGGGTCTTGCCCATCCGCTTGGCGAGCAGCGCCTGGCCGAGGACGTTGTTGATCTTGTGCGAGCCGGTGTGGTTGAGGTCCTCGCGCTTGAGCACGATCCGCGCGTCGCCGCCCTCGCGGGCGAACCGCGGCACCTCGGTGATGATGCTCGGCCGGCCCGAGTAGGTGCGGTGCAGGTGCTGCAGCTCGCGGTCGAAGGTGGGGTCGAGCCGGGCCTTGGCCCAGGCGTCGGCCACCTCGTCGACGACCGCCACGAGCGCCTCCGGCACGAACCGGCCGCCGAAGTCGCCGAACCACGGACCGGACAGGCCGGGCGCGCCGGCGTCCTCGGGCGAGGGTGCCTCGCTCACCGCTGGGCCAGCCGGACGGCGGGGTGGATCCCCGCCGTGACCAGGTCGGAGACGGCGCCGCGCGGGTCGCCGCCGGTGACCAGCGCCTCGCCCACCAGCACGGCGTCGGCCCCGGCGCGGGCGTAGTCGAGGACGTCGTGCGGACCGCGGACCCCGGACTCGGCGATCCGGACCACGCCGTCGGGGATGCTCGGGGCGACCTCGGCGAACGTGCCGCGGTCGACCTCCAGGGTGGTGAGGTCGCGGGCGTTGACGCCGATGACCCGCGCGCCGGCCTCGACGGCGCGGGCGACCTCCTCGGCCGTGTGCACCTCCACCAGCGCGGTCATGCCGAGGGAGTGGATCCGCTCGGTGAGGCCGGTGAGGGTGGGCTGGTCGAGCGCCGCCACGATCAGCAGGACGAGGTCGGCGCCGTGGGCCCGGGCCTCCCACACCTGGTACGGCGTGACCACGAAGTCCTTGCGCAGCACGGGGACGTCGACCGCCGCCCGCACCGCGGCGAGGTCGTCGAGGCTGCCGCCGAACCGGCGCTGCTCGGTGAGCACGCTGATCACCGCGGCGCCACCGGCCTGGTAGTCGACCGCGAGACCGGCGGGGTCGGCGATCGCGGCGAGGGCGCCCTTGCTGGGGCTGGACCGCTTCACCTCGGCGATCACCTGGACGCCGCGGCCGGGCTGGGACACCGGGCCGCGCAGCGACGGGACGGCGTCGAGCGCGGGCGGACGCCGGGCCGCGAGCTCCTGCAGCCGCTCGAGCGGGACCGACTCCTGCCGCGCCACGAGGTCCTCGCGGACCCCGGCGACGATGTCGTCGAGGACGCTCACGGCTGCCGCTCGCTCACGGCTCGCACCCCCTGCTGGTGGACGGTGGTCGCCGGCGCGATCCCCTGGAGAGGGTCGGCGCCGGACTCCCCTGCTCCTCGATGCTAACCGCCGCGCCCGACGTCCCCGTCATCGGGCGAACCGGCCGGATCCGGGACAGGCCGCTGCAGGAGCGGCCCGCGCCCGCGAGGAGCGACCTGGCTACGGTGGACCCCGACGACACGATCGCGACGACGGGCCGGCCGCCCGGACGTCGCCGGCTGCTGGGAGACACCGTGACCACCACCCCGAACGACCCGACCGGCTCCACCGATCCGCAGGAGCCCCAGCCGGCCGCCGAGGAGGCGCCGCAGACCCGGCCGTTCGACCTCACCAAGCCCGCCGAGCCCGCGACCGGCGTCGACCGAGGCCGGCGCACCGGCGTACGGCGAGCAGCCGACCGTACGGCGAGCAGCCGGCCCGAGCCGACCCGTACGGCCAGCCGGCTCCCGCGGACCCCTACGGCCAGCAGCCGCGGCCCTACGGCCAGCAGCAGCCGGACCCTACGGCCAGCAGCCGCAGGCGGACCCGTACGGCCAGACCGGCGCGGCCGGCTACGGCCAGCCCGCCCAGGCCGACCCCTACGGCCAGCAGGCAGCCGTACGGCCAGCAGGCGCAGGCCGACCCCTACGGCCAGCAGCAGGGCTACGGCCAGCAGGCGCAGCCGTACGGCGCGGGCGCGTACGGCGGGTACCCCGCGCAGGGCGGCACGCCGTCCCAGGGGCTCGCGATCGGGTCCCTGGTCTGCGGCGTGCTGGCGATCCTCACCTTCCTGTGCGGCCTGCTGGCCATCCCGCTCGGCATCGCCGCGGTGGTGCTCGGGATCATCGCGATGAACAAGGTCAAGGCGGGCACCGGCGGGGGCCGCGGCCTGGCGCTGGCCGGGGTCATCTGCGGCGGCATCGGCGGCCTGATCTCGATCGTCCTGACCGTCGCGGCCATCGCCACCGGCAACGCCGACTTCGGCTCGACCTACTGACCTCGAGGCACGACACGAGGACCGCCCGTCCACCGGCTGACCGTCGCGGGACGGGCGGTTCCTCTATGTTGTGCGTCACCAGGACCACAGGGTCCGCACAGAACAGGGGAGAACACAGACGTGAGCACCACTCCGAACGACCCCAACTCCGGCGGCTACGGCGGCGCCCCGTCGTACGGGTCGGCACCGGCGGCTGGCTCGGGCAGCAACCCGATGGCCATCGTCGCGCTGGTCCTCGGCATCCTCGCCATCCTGACCGCGTGCTTCTGGTTCGTCGCCGGCCCGCTGGGCATCGCGGCGATCGTGCTCGGCTTCATCGGCCGCGGCAAGGCCAAGCGCGGCGAGGCCCGTCAGGGCGGGCTGGCCATGGCCGGCCTCGTCACCGGCGCGATCGGCCTCATCCTGACGATCGTCCTGACGGTGGCGGGCATCAGCCTGCTCAACCAGGTCGAGGACTGCACGGACCCGGGCCTGTCCCAGGAGGAGCAGACCCAGTGCGTGCAGGACCAGCTCGGGGGCTGATCTCCTGACAGCGCGAAGGGCGTCACCCCGTCGGGGTGGCGCCCTTCGTCGTCGCCGCACCGACGGGCAGGCCGGCGGGTCAGGGACCGAGCGCCTCGAAGCCGGGGACGTTGCGCAGCACCGAGAACGCCAGCACGACGGCGAGGCCCGCGTAGACCCGCGCCGGGGTGACCCACCGGTCCCAGGGCAGCGTGCGCCGGGTCGCGGCGGACCACGCCCAGGCCGCCCACCACGCGGCCAGCAGCCCGACGAGCACCACGGCGACGGCGTTGGACGAGAACGCGCCCGCGACGTCGAGGTGGGTGAGGTCGTTGACCGCCCGCAGGCCGCCGCACCCGGGGCACCACAGGCCGGTGGCGTCGAGGAAGACGCACGAGCCCCAGGCACCGGGGACGTGCGGGTCGCGCACCGCCAGCGCCCCGGCCAGCGCCGACGCCGACCAGCCCGACGGCGGCCGGCGCCCAGGCGCGCTGCAGCAGGCCGTGCCGGTGCAGCGTGAGGGAGGTCATCTCGTGGGTGCGCCGCGGTCAGTCGTGCGGCTGCTCGCCGAAGCCCATGGCGGTGAGCACCTTGCCGGTGATCGCGCCGAGGACGATGACGGCCAGGCCGACCCAGAACAGCCACGGCTGGGCGAACGGGAAGGCGAGGCAGCCGAGCAGGGCACCGAGGGTGATGATGCCGACCGCGGTCCAGGCCGCGACGCTGTTGCCGTGGCCGACCGCGTGGGCGGCGGGCCGTTCTGCCGTCTGCTGGTCCGACATGCGCCTGTCCTCCGGAGGGTCGTGGTGTGCGCCGCCCATCATGCCAGCACCGGCGGCCTCGCAGCGTCAGGGCACCTCAGAGCACCGTCAGGGGCGGTCGGTCGGGTCCTCGCCGCGGCTGAGCGCGTCCCAGTCGTCGGCGACGGCGTCACGCGCCTGCGTCCGCGCCCGCGCGGCGCTGCCGCGGGGTCGTCCTCGCGCTCGTACCGGCGGCTGGCGCCCCACGTCCGCCCGGTCACCACCGCGACGAGGGCGACGAGCACGGCCAGGACGGCGAGCACGAGGCCCGCCACCGCCCAGCCGGTCACCGACGCCTCCACCTGCGCCGGGTCGAGCGAGTCGGCGGTGAGCGCGGTCCCCTCGGCCGCCACCGGCAGCACCGACGTGACGGGGTCGAGCAGCACCCGCAGCGCGGTCCAGCCCGCTGCGCCGGCCGCGAGCAGCGCCACCACCCCGAGGACCACGGCCACCACGCGCCGGGCCAGCAGCATCGCGCCGGCCGCCGCCATCACGACGAGGCCGAGGGCGCTGGCGGGGCCGAGCTGCGCTCCGGTCGCCACGACCTCCTGGCGGCCGATGGTCCGCACCGGACCCGACCCGGTGCCCAGGCCCGTCTCCGCGAGCACCCAGGGCCGCGTCGCCACGGCGACGACCAGCAGCCCCAGCACCAGCAGGCCGAGCACCACCGGGCCCTTGCCGAGCCGGCTCACGCCTCACCGGCAGGGCGCAGCGTGATCGCCGTGGCGACGGCCCGCAGCACGGCGGCCGCCTTCTGCCGGCACTCGGCGTCCTCGCTCTCCGGCACCGACTCCGCGACGATCCCGGCACCGGCCTGCACGTGCGCCACGCCGTCGCGCAGCACCGCCGTGCGGATCGCGATCGCCATGTCGAGGTCGCCGGCGAAGTCGAGGTAGCCCACCGCTCCCCCGTACACCCCGCGCCGCACCGGCTCGAGCTCGTCGATCAGCTCCATCGCGCGCGGCTTCGGCGCACCCGACAGCGTCCCGGCCGGGAACGCGGCCTGCAGCACCTGCATCGCCGTCGTCCCCGCGCGCTGCTCACCGGTGACGGTCGACACCAGGTGCATGACGTGGCTGTAGCGCTCCAGGCTCATGAAGTCGACGACCTCGACGCTGCCGGGCTCGCTGACGCGGGCCAGGTCGTTGCGCGCGAGGTCGACCAGCATGAGGTGCTCGCTGCGCTCCTTGACGTCGGCCAGCAGGTCCTCGCCGAGGAAGACGTCCTCCTCGGGCTTGTCCCCCCGCGGCCGGGTGCCGGCGATCGGGTGCGACAGCACGCGTCCGCCCTGCACCTTCACCAGCGCCTCCGGGCTGGACCCGACGACGTCGAGGCCGGTGCCGTCCGGGGTCGGGCACCGGAGCAGGTACATGTACGGGCTCGGGTTCGAGGCCCGCAGGCAGCGGTACACGTCGAGCGCGTCGGCCGGGCAGTCCAGGTCGAAGCGCTGCGAGAGCACCACCTGGAAGACCTCGCCGTCGCGGATCGCCTCCAGGCCGGTGCGGACGGCGGCCAGGTACTCGGCCCGCGGCGTCCGCTCGCGCGGCCGCACCTCGCCCGGGACGTCGGTGACCGCGACCGTCGACGGTGCCGGGGCGGCGACCTCGGCGGTCATCCGGTCCAGGCGCGCGACGGCGTCGGCCCAGGCCTCGTCGACCCGCTCGTCGGTGGCGTCGTAGTTGATCGCGTTCGCCACCAGCAGCAGGGTGCCGTCGGCGTGGTCGAGCACCGCGACGTCGGTGGCGATCGACATCATCAGCGCCGGCACGCCGAGCTCGTCGGTGGCGTTCTCGGGCAGGCGCTCCCAGTGCCGGACGGCGTCGTACCCGACCACCCCGACCATCCCGCCGGTCAGCGGCGGCAGCCCCTCGAGCCGCGGCGTGTGCAGGGCGTCGAGGGTGCCGGCCAGCGCCTCGAGCGCCGGTCCGTCGGTGGGCACGCCGACCGGCGGCTCGCCCAGCCAGTGCGCCTGCCCGTCGACCTCGGTGAGGGTCGCGCGCGACGCGGCCCCGACGATCGAGTACCGCGACCACACCCCGCCGTGCTCGGCCGACTCCAGCAGGAACGTGCCCGGCCGGTCGTGGGCGAGCTTGCGGTACAGCCCGATCGGCGTCTCGGCGTCGGCGAGCAGCCGGCGGACGACCGGGATCACCCGGCGGTCGCGGGCCAGCTCGCGGAAGGCCTCGAGCGAGGGCCAGACCTGGCCGAGCTCGCGTCCCGGACCCGCGGCGGTGGCGGTCACCGGCCGTCCCCGTCCGGACCCGCGGCACCGAGGACGGTGCCGACGACGGCGCCCAGGTCGCGGTCGTCGAAGCACGACCGGGTGCCGGTGTGGCACGCGGGGCCGACCTGGTCGACGCGGACGAGCAGCGCGTCGCCGTCGCAGTCCAGCGCCACCGACCGCACGTGCTGGACGTGGCCGCTGGTGTCGCCCTTGCGCCAGTACTCCTGCCGGCTGCGGCTCCAGAACGTCACCCGGCCCGTGGTCAGGGTGCGGTGCAGGGCCTCGTCGTCCATCCAGCCGACCATCAGCACCCGGTCGTCGTCGTGCTGCTGCACCACGGCGGCGACCAGCCCGTCGGCGTCGCGCTTGAGCCGCGCGGCCACGGCGGGATCGAGGTCGGAGCGAGGGGGCTGGGGCACCGGACGATCCTCCCAGAGCGTGCCGCCGCGGCGCGGACGCGGGTCAGCGGGCGGCGGCGCGGGTCAGACCGAGCGGAGCTGGGCCGCCCAGGACTCGTGCAGGCGCGAGTACACGCCGCCGGCGTCGACGAGGTCCTCGTGCCGGCCGACCTCGACCACCCGCCCGGCGTCGACGACCACGACCTTGTCGGCCACCTCGGCGGTCGACATCCGGTGCGCGATCGTGACGGCCGTGCGTCCGGTGGTGACGCCGTTGAGGGCGCGCTGCAGCCGCACCTCGGTGGCGGGGTCGACCGCGCTGGTGGCCTCGTCGAGCACCAGCAGGTCGGGGTCGGCCAGGTACGCGCGGGCCAGGGCGACCAGCTGCCGCTCCCCCGCCGACAGCGACTCGCCGCGCTGCCCGACGCGCGACAGCAGCCCCTTGGGCAGGCCGGCCACCCAGTCGTCCAGCCCCAGCTCGGTGATGGCCAGCTCGACGTCGGCGTCCGAGGCGGTCGGGCGTCCGTACCGGATGTTGTGCAGGAGGGTGTCGTCGAACAGGAACCCCTCCTGCGGCACCATCACCACCCGCTCGCGCAGGCTGGAGAACCGCAGCTCGCGCAGGTCGACGCCGTCGAGCAGCACCCGGCCGGAGCCGGGGTCCTGCAGCCGGGTGAGCAGCTTGGCCAGGGTGGTCTTGCCCGAGCCGGTCTCGCCCACGACGGCGACCTTGGTGCGCGGCGCGATCGTGAGGGAGACCTCGCGCAGCACCGGCTCGCCGCCCGGGTAGGCGAACGTGACGTCGTCGAACTCGACCGTGATCGGGCCGCGCGGCAGCGTGGTGCCGGCCTCGCCCGGGTCGGCGACGTCGGCCGGGGTGTCGAGCACCGCGATCACGCGGCGCCAGCCCGCCACGGCGTTCTGCAGCTCGTTGAGGATCTCGGTGATCGACATGACCGGGCCGGTGAAGATCTGCACCAGGAACAGGAACGCCAGCAGCTCGCCGAGGGTGATGTCGCCGCCCACGCCCCACCAGGTGCCGGCCAGGACGACCACCGCGACGACCAGCCCCGAGACCAGGACGCCGGACGAGAAGCTGAACGAGACCAGGTTCTGCGCACGGCGGGCGGCCAGCCGGTGCCGCTCGATGCTCTCCTCGACCCGGCGGCCGGTGCGCTCCTCGATCGCGTACGCGCGGATCGTGTCGGCGCCCACGACGGTCTCGGAGATCGCGCCGAGCACGTCGCCCACGCGCTCGCGCACCCGGCCGTACGCGGCCGAGACGAACCGCTGCATCCACCGCCCGAACAGCACCAGCGGCACGAACATCGCCAGCACCACCAGCGTGAGCGGCCAGGAGTAGAACGCCATCAGGATCGTCGCGAGCACCAGCTGGCCGAACGACAGGATGAGCATCAGCCCGCCGAACTGCATGAACTGGGAGATCGTGTCGACGTCGCTGGTGACCCGGCTGACCAGGGCCCCGCGGCGCTCGGTGTTCTGGGTCAGCACCGACAGGTCGTGCACGCGCCGGAAGGCGGTGGTGCGCAGCTGCGCGAGCCCGGCCTCGGTGGCGGTGAACAGGCGCAGGTTGACCACGTACGAGCAGAAGCCGGTGAGCAGCACGACCAGCGCGGCCCCGCCGACCAGCAGGGTGACGGCATGGGTGTCGGGGCCGCCGTCGGCGTTGATGCCGGAGTCGATGGTCTGCTGGACCGTGACCGGCACGACCACCCGGCCGAGCGTGGCGACCACGGCGAGCGCCAGCGTGAGGCCGAGCCCCTGACGGATCTGCGGCGACAGCTCCAGGCCCCGCTTGAGCGTGCTCCAGACGGTGGTGCGAGCCGAGGCCTCGATCGCCGAGCCGGTGCCCTTCTCGTCGCGGACGGCCCCCAGGACCTCGTCGAGCCCGTCCTGGGCGGACGTCTCCTTCTTCGGCTCGGTCATCGCGCGGCCGCCTCCTCCTCGTAGGCGTTCACCAGGTGGCGGTACCGCGGCTGGCGCTCGAGCAGGTCGGCGTGGGTGCCGCGGTCGACCACGCGGCCGCGCTCGACGAAGACCACCTCGTCGGCCACGGCGATGGTGGCCTTGCGGTAGGCGACGACGACGACGGTGAGGCCGTCGGTGCCGTCGCGGAGCCCGCCGAGGATCGCCTGCTCGACCCGCGGGTCGACGGCCGACGTCGCGTCGTCGAGGACGAGCAGCCGCGGCGAGCGCACCACGGCCCGGGCCAGGGCGATCCGCTGGCGCTGACCGCCGGACAGGCTGGTGCCCCGCTCGCCGACGCGGGTGTCGAGGCCGGACGGCAGCGCGGCGACGAACCGGTCGCCCTGCGCGAGCCGCAGCGCCTCCCACACGACGTCGTCGTCGAGCTCGACGCCGTGGGCGTCGGTGGCGCCGAGGGTGATGTTGCCGCGCACGGTGTCGTCGAAGACGAAGGTGGACTGCGGGAACCAGGGCCGCGGCGCGGGCGATGCCGCCGCGGTCGACCGAGCGCGCGTCGACGCCGTCGAGCAGCACCTCGCCCGAGGCCGGGTCGACCAGCCGCACCAGCAGGCTCGCCAGCGTCGACTTGCCGGAGCCGGTGGGCCCGACGACCGCGACGGTGGTGCCGGGCCGGACCGCGAGGTCGACGCCGTGCAGCACCTCGATCGGCGCGTCCTCGACCACGTCGTCGAGCACCAGGTCGTCGTCGGACAGGTCGGAGTCGCCCGCGCCCTGGTAGGCGTACCGGACCTGGTGCAGCTCCAGGGCCGCCGCGCCACCGGCGGGCAGGTCGTCGGCGCCGAACTCCATCTCCCCCGTCGCGGTGAGGACCGAGTCGACCCGGCCGAACCCGACCGCCGCGCGCGGCAGGTCGCCGAGCACCCAGCCGATCGCGCGGACGGGGAACGCCAGCAGGGCCAGCAGGTACGCGACCTGGACGACGTCGCCCGCCTGCGCGTCGCCGGTGCGGACCCGCCAGGTGCCGAGGCCCAGGACGGCGAGCGTGCCCAGCGTGGGCAGCAGCTCGATCAGCGGGTCGAAGATGCCGCGGGTGCGGCCGACCGCCACGTTGGCGGCGCGCAGCGTGTCGGCGGCCTCGGCGAAGCGGGCCGTCTCGTCGGCCTCGCGGCCCAGCGCCTTGACCACGAGCGCGCCGTCGAAGCTCTCGTGCGCGATCGAGGCCACGCCGGCGCGCAGCTGCTGCGAGCGCACGACCTTCGGCGAGATGTAGCGCTGGTAGACCACGTTCGAGATCGCGACGGCGGGCAGCACCGTGAGCCCGACGGCGGCGAGCACCGGGTCGGCCAGGACCATCGCGACGCCTGCGACGACGAGCATGAAGAGCACGCCGATCGAGAACGGCAGCGGGTTGAAGACCATGAACGAGGCCTCGATGTCGCTGCTGGCGTTGGACAGCAGCTGGCCCGTGGGGTGGCGGTGGTGCCACGACAGCGGCAGCCGCAGGTACTGCGACGAGACCCGGCGGCGGTAGCTGGCCTGGAGGTTGATCGAGGTGAGCCCGGCGAAGATCCGGCGCACCGCGACGGCGATCGCGGTGACCGTCGCGACGGCGGCCAGGACGCCCGTCGCGGCCCAGAGGGAGCCGGTGTCGACCCGACCGGCCGCGAAGGCGGGTGCCAGCACCTGGTCGGTGACCCGGCCGAGGACGTACCCGCTGCCGGCGGTGCCCACGCCGTAGACCGCAGCGCCCAGGACGGCGACGGCGAACCACCGCGGCTGCTCGCGGATGCCGCGCCACAGCACCCCGAACCCGCGTCGCATGGTGCCCTGCCGCACCGTCGGGGTGACGGGTCCGGGCACGGGTGTCCTCCAGGCGAAGCGGTGCGGTTCAGGGTCGGCGGCAAACCCTCTCACGCGGCTGCGACAGCCAGCGAATCGGTTCGACCCCGCCTCCGGCAGGGGCGGCCGACGACCCGCCCGGGGCCTGCCCCAGGATGGTCCCGTGGACGAGCCGACCGAGAAGACCCGACGCACGACCTCCCTGGCCGAGCGCGAGCGGGCGGCCCTGGCGCGACGCCCTGCTCGAGGCCGGGCCCGACGCCGACACCCTGTGCGAGGGCTGGACGACCCGCGACCTGGCCCGGCACCTGGTGCTGCGCGAGGGCAACCCGGAGGCCGTGGCGCGCTTCGCGGCCGCCAAGGTCCCGGCTCTGCGCGGACGCCTGCCCGGCACCGACGCCCCGCCGCGGGCCTTCGAGGACGTCGTCGAGCAGTTCCGCTCCGGCCCCGCCCGGCCGCTCGGGCTGCCCGGTCTCGACGCCGTCGTCAACACCGCCGAGCACTACGTGCACCACGAGGACGTCCGCCGGGCCGGTACCCGGGTGGCAGCCGCGCGAGCTGCCCGTCGAGGACGAGAAGGCGCTCTGGGGCCCGACCCAGTTCATGGCCCGCCGCTCGTACCTGCGCTGCCCCGTCGGCGTCGTCCTCGTCGTCCCGGACGGCCCGCGCTCGAAGGTGCGCCGCGGCGCGCCGTCGGTGGTGGTCACCGGGAAGGCGTCCGAGCTCGTGGTCTACGTGACCGGCCGGCGCGAGCACGCCCGGGTCGAGGTGTCCGGCCCGGACGACGCCGTGCGCGCGTTCGAGGAGTGGCTCGCCCGCTGAGGCCCGTCGCGTCGGCCGCGTCGTCAGCGGACGGGGTGACCCGCCGAGCGCAGCGCGTCCTTGACCTCGCCGATGACGAGGTCGCCGAAGTGGAAGACGCTCGCCGCCAGCACGGCGTCGGCGCCCGCCTCGACCGCCGGGGCGAAGTGGGCCAGCTCGCCCGCCCCTCCGCTGGCGACCACCGGGACCCCCACCTCGGCCCGCACCAGGCGGATCAGCTCGAGGTCGAAGCCGTCGCGGGTGCCGTCGGCGTCCATCGAGTTGAGCAGGATCTCCCCCGCCCCGAGCCCGGCCACCTGCCGCGCCCAGGCCACGGCGTCGATCCCGGTGCCGGTGCGTCCGCCGTGGGTCGTGACCTCGAAGCCCGAGCCGGTGGCCGTCCCCTCGCGCACCCGGCGGGCGTCGACCGAGAGCACCAGCACCTGCGAGCCGAACCGGTCGGCGATCTCGCCGACGAGCGCCGGGCGCGCGATGGCCGCGGTGTTGACGCCGACCTTGTCGGCGCCCGCCCGCAGCAGCCGGTCGACGTCCTCGACCGTCCGCACGCCGCCACCCACCGTCAGCGGGATGAACACCTGCTCGGCCGTGCGGCGGACGATGTCGTAGGTGGTCTCGCGCTCGCCGGACGACGCCGTGACGTCGAGGAAGGTCAGCTCGTCCGCGCCCTCCGCGTCGTAGCGGGCGGCGAGCTCGACCGGGTCGCCGGCGTCGCGCAGGTTCTCGAAGTTGACGCCCTTCACCACGCGACCGGCGTCGACGTCGAGGCAGGGGATCACGCGCACCGAGACCGACACGACGGCAAGGCTATCGAGGTCAGTCCTCGACGTACCCCGGGCCCGTCCGCGGGTTGGCCGGGCGGTCTCGCCGGACGTCGAACACCAGGTGCGTGACCCGGTCGCCGACGATGATGCGCGGGTCCTCCAGCTCGATCGGCTCGGTGACCGAGCCGGTGCCGAAGAACGGCTTCCCGCTGCCGAGCACGGCCGGCGCCAGGCTCATCACCACCTGGTCGACGAGGCCGAGACGCAGCGCCTGGCCGCCGACGTCGCCGGCCGTGACCGACACGTCCTTGTCCGCCGCGAGCTCCTTCGCCCGCGCGATGCCCTCCTCGACGCTGCCCACGAAGGTGAACGGCGCCGTGTCCTTCCAGGCCCAGTCGTCGGCGGGGCGGTGGGTGACCACGACGACGTGGCCGCCCGCCGGCGGCCGTCCGCCCCAGCCGTCGACGATGTCGAACAGCCGCCGGCCGATCACGCCGACGGCCGTCGAGTCGCGCATCTCGGCGAGGTACCCGGCGCTGGCCGGCGAGACGTGGAAGACGCGCTCCTCGTCACCGAGGTGCATCGCCACGGGTCCGTTGCCGTACCAGTCGAAGATCGGACCCGGCATGTCGTCGTCCTTCGCGACGAACCCGTCGAGCGACACCGCGGCGTTCATGACGACCTTGCCCATGTCGTGCTCCTCCCAGGTGGCTGCTCTCCCAGGTGAGACCTCGCCGGCGTCGGGGCCTCATCGGTCACCGGGCCTCTCGTGCTGCCGACGCTCAGTCCTGCCGGGTCTGCACCTGCACGAACGGGGGCTTCACGACCCGGCAGCGCAGCCGCCGGCCCCGCACGTCGACGCTGAGCTCGTCGTCGACGCCCGCCTCCGGCGGCAGCAGCGCCAGGGCGATGCCCTGCTTGAGCGTCGGCGAGAACGTGCCGGACGTCGTGCGCCCCACCACCACGCCGCCGTCGTCGACGACGTCGAGGTCGGCCCGCGGGACGCCGCGGTCGATCGCCTGCAGCCCCCACAGCACCCGGCGCGGACCGGCCTGCTTCTCGGCCAGCAGGGCGTCGCGGCCCCAGAAGGCGTCCTTCTTCCACCCCACGGCCCAGCCCACGCGCGCCTGGACCGGCGTGATGTCGAGCGACAGCTCGTGCCCGTGCAGGGCGTAGCCCATCTCGGTGCGCAGGGTGTCGCGCGCGCCGAGGCCGGCGGGCCGACCCCCGCGGGCGGTGACCGCCTCGACGAGCGCGTCCCACAGGGCACCGGCGTCGTCCCAGCGCGGCAGCAGCTCGTACCCGCGCTCACCGGTGTACCCGGTGCGGCAGACGACGAGAGGCGCTCCGTGCCAGTCGGTCTCGACGAACGACATGTAGTCGTGCCCGGCAGGGAGGCCGAGGTCGCCGAGCACCTCGTCCGACAGCGGGCCCTGGACGGCGAGCACGCCGTACCCGCGGTGCAGGTCGGTGACCTCCACGCCGTCCGGTGCCGCCGCGGCCAGCCGCCGCACCACCTCGGCGGTGTTGGCGGCGTTGGGCACCAGCAGCACGTCGTCGTCGGCGCGCACGTAGGCGATCAGGTCGTCGACCACGCCGCCGGTCTCGTCGTCGCAGCAGAGCGTGTACTGCGCCTGGCCGGGGCCGATCCGGCGCAGGTCGTTCGCGAGCGTCGCGTTGACGAAGTCCGCCGCACCCGGTCCGACCACGGACGCCTTGCCCAGGTGGGAGACGTCGAAGACGCCGACGGCGTCGCGGACGGCCGTGTGCTCGGCGACGACGCCGCCACCGGGGTACTCCAGCGGCATCGACCAGCCGCCGAAGTCGGCCAGCTTCGCGGCCGCCGCGAGGTGCCGGTCGTGCAGCGGGCCGGTGAGGGGGGCGGACGCCTCCGACGCGGTCAGGGTCTCGGTCATGGGGCCAGAACCTACTCGCGGCGGCGTCGATAGCATCGCCAGGACCCCGCGCCCGGCGCCCGCGCCGGCGACCACCCCACGGAGGAGCAACGTGACCACGCTCAGCCTCACCGGCAAGGACGCCACCAGCGTCGCCGCCGACGCCCTCGTCCTGGCCACCACCCCGGCCGCGAGCGGGAAGGGCGCCCCCTCGGTGCTCGGCGCCGAGACCCTGCCCGCAGCGGTGCGCCGCTCGCTCGAGCAGGTGCTGCCGGCGCTCGGCGTGAAGGGCAAGGCCGACGAGGTGGTCCGCGTCCCGTCGCCGGAGGGCGTCCGCGCCAAGGTCGTGGTGCTCACCGGCACCGGCGCACCCGGCCGCGACGGCACGGTCGGCGACGAGGCGCTGCGTCGCGCCGCCGGTGCCGCGGTGCGCTCGCTCGCCGGGCTCGGCCACGTCGTGCTCGCACTGCCCACCGACACGGCCGGCCGGCTCGCCGCCGTCGCCGAGGGCGGTCTGCTCGGCGCCTACTCCTACACCGCGTACCGGCGCCGGTCCGCGGACGCGTCGCAGACGGCCGTCGCCCGGCTGACCCTCGCCTCCGCCGCGCACCGCGACAAGGCGGCCAAGGCCGCGGTCACCCGCGCGCAGGTGCTCGCCGAGGCCGTCGCCGGCACCAAGGACCTGGTGAACTGCCCGCCGCTCGACCTGTTCCCGGCCCGGTTCGCCGAGCTCGCGCAGGCGCTCGGCAAGGAGCACGGCGTGAGCGTGAAGGTGCTCGACGAGGCCGCGCTGCGCAAGGGCGGCTACGGCGGCCTGATCGGCGTCGGCCAGGGCTCCAGCCGCGGCCCGCGCCTGGTGAAGGTGTCCGTACACGCCGTCCGGGCGCGCCCGCGGCCGCAAGCACCTGGCGCTGGTGGGCAAGGGCATCACGTTCGACTCCGGCGGCCTGTCGATCAAGCCCGCCGCCGGCATGGAGACGATGAAGCTCGACATGGCCGGCGCGGCGGCGGTGCTGCACACCGTCGTGGCCGCCTCGCGCCTGGGCCTGCCGGTGGCCGTCACCGGCTGGCTCTGCCTCGCCGAGAACATGCCGTCCGGCACCGCCCAGCGCCCCTCCGACGTCATCACCATCTACGGCGGCCGCACGGTCGAGGTGCTCAACACCGACGCCGAGGGGCGCCTGGTGCTCGCCGACGGCATCGTCGCCGCCTGCGAGGAGGACCCGGACGTGCTCGTCGACGTCGCCACCCTCACCGGCGCGCAGATGGTCGCGCTCGGCAACCGGGTCAGCGCCGTGATGGCCAACGACGACGACCTGCGCGCGCAGATCACCTCCGCCGCCGACGACAGCGGCGAGCAGTTCTGGCCGATGCCGCTGCCGTCCGAGCTGCGCCCGTCGATGGACTCCGCCGTCGCCGACATCGCCAACATCGGCGACCGGTTCGGCGGGATGCTCGTCGCCGGCCTGTTCCTGTCCGAGTTCGTCGGCACCCGCGAGGACGGCTCCGCCGTCCCGTGGGCTCACCTCGACATCGCGGGTCCGGCGTTCAACGGCGGTGGCGCGCACGGGTACACGGGCAAGGGCGGCACCGGCGTGGCCGTCCGCACCCTGCTGACGCTGGCCGAGCGCCTGGGCTGACGCCCTCTACGCCCCCGGCTGCTCCCCCGGCTCGTCGCCGTCGAGCTCGCGCCGGGCGTTCGCCTCGGCCTGCTTGCGGCGGGCGTTCCACTCGCGCATCCGGCTCGGGTACCCGGACAGGTTCACGTCGAACACCGGGACGCCCAGGTCGCGGGCGAACCGCTCCGCCGTGCGGGCGTCCGGCACCGGACGCCGGGTCCACTCGCCGTCGCCGGCGACCAGCACGATGGTCGTCGGCGTCACGGTCGTGGCGGGCTCGACGAACGCCTCGACCCCGGTGCGGGTGCGGGTGAAGTCGGCGAGGTGCTGCTGCCCCTCGCCCTGCCGCGCGCGGCCCGGCGGTCCGCCGCCGCCCGGCACCCGGTCCGCGCGTCCCCCGCGCCCCGTCACGCGCGACAACCACCCCATGGCGACGACCGTAGCGGCGCGCTCGTCGCCCCGGGGTCCCGTTGCGACGACTGGTGCCGGTAGTGCCAGGATGGGCACGGACCGACTGGACACCTCCCGGCACGTGCACCACCCCTGCACGCCGGGCCGGAACCCACAGGAGCGAACCCTCATGGCCGAGGCCACCGGCGACACCTTCGACATCGTGATCCTGGGAGGTGGCAGCGGCGGCTACGCCTGCGCGTTCCGGGCGGCCGAGCTGGGTCTGAGCGTGGCCCTGGTCGAGAAGGGCAAGCTGGGCGGCACCTGCCTGCACAACGGCTGCATCCCCACCAAGGCGCTGCTGCACGCGGCCGAGATCGCCGACGGCGCCCGCGAGGCCGGCAAGTACGGCGTGCGCGCCACCCTCGAGGGCGTCGACATGGCCGGCGTCAACGAGTACAAGGACGGGATCGTCTCCCGCCTCTACAAGGGCCTGCAGGGGCTGGCCAAGGCGCACCACGTGACGCTGGTCGAGGGCGAGGGACGGCTGTCCTCCCCCACCACCGTCACCGTCGGCGACCGCACCCTCACGGGCAAGAACGTCGTCCTCGCCACCGGCTCGTACGCCCGCTCGCTGCCCGGTCTCGACATCGGCGGCCGGGTGGTCACCTCCGACCAGGCGCTGACGATGGACTGGGTCCCGAACAGCGTGGTGGTGCTCGGCGGCGGCGTGATCGGCGTCGAGTTCGCCAGCGTCTGGAAGTCCTTCGGCGCCGACGTGACCATCGTCGAGGCGCTGCCCCGGCTCGTCCCCGCCGAGGACGAGGCCGCCAGCAAGGTGCTCGAGCGCGCCTTCCGCAAGCGCAAGATCGCGTTCAAGACCGGCGTGCGGTTCTCCGGCGTGGAGCAGAACGACTCCGGCGTGAAGGTGTCGCTGGAGTCCGGCGACACCCTGGAGGCCGACCTGCTGCTCGTGGCGGTCGGCCGCGGCCCGAACGGGTCCGGCCTCGGCTTCGAGGAGGCCGGCGTCACCGTCGACCGCGGCTTCGTCCCCACCGACGAGCGGCTGCGCACCAACGTGTCCGGCGTCTTCGCCGTCGGCGACCTCGTGCCCGGGCTGCAGCTCGCGCACCGCGGCTTCGCGCACGGCATCTTCGTGGCCGAGGAGATCGCGGGCCTCAACCCGCAGCCGGTGCTCGACCCGTCGATCCCGCGGGTCACCTACTGCGACCCCGAGGTCGCCTCCGTCGGCCTCACCGAGGCGCAGGCCAAGGAGCAGTACGGCGACGACAAGGTCGAGGTGTTCGAGTACAACCTCGGCGGCAACGGCAAGAGCCAGATCCTCGGCACGACCGGCTTCGTCAAGCTGATCCGCGAGAAGGAGGGCCCCGTCGTCGGTTTCGTCGCCGTCGGCGCCCGGATGGGCGAGCAGGTCGGCGAGGCCTCCCTCATCGTCAACTGGGAGGCCTGGCCGGAGGACGTCGCGTCGCTCATCCACGCGCACCCGACGCAGAACGAGTCGCTCGGCGAGGCGCACCTGGCGCTGGCCGGCAAGCCCCTGCACGTGCACAACTGATCACCCACCCAGCCCGCGTCAGAACGAAGATCGGAGAACCGATGTCCAGCTCCGTCGAGATGCCCGCCCTGGGTGAGAGCGTCACCGAGGGCACCGTCACCCGCTGGCTCAAGGCCGTGGGCGACACCGTCGAGGTCGACGAGCCGCTGCTCGAGGTCTCCACCGACAAGGTCGACACCGAGATCCCCTCGCCGGTCGCCGGTGTGCTCCAGGAGATCCTGGTCGAGGAGGACGAGACGGTCGAGGTCGGCGCGAAGCTGGCCGTGATCGGCGACGGCGCCGGCGGTGGTTCCGACGACAGCAGCTCGAGCGACACCGGCTCGGACGAGCAGCCGCAGCAGCAGGACGAGTCGCCAGGACCAGCAGGAGGAGACCGTCGAGCCGAGCAACGCGGCACCGGTCGAGGCCGAGCAGGCCTCCGGCGACCAGCCGCCGGCCTCCGACGGCCCGGCCGAGGACACCGAGCAGCCGGAGCAGCAGGACGAGAAGCCGGACCAGCAGCAGGACGACGAGCCGCAGCAGCAGCAGGCCCCGTCCGGCGGCGGTGGCGGCGGTGGCGGCGGCGGCACCGAGGTCGTGATGCCCGCGCTGGGTGAGAGCGTCACCGAGGGCACCGTCACCCGCTGGCTGAAGGCCGAGGGCGACACCGTCGAGGTCGACGAGCCGCTGCTCGAGGTCTCCACCGACAAGGTCGACACCGAGATCCCCTCGCCCGTCGCGGGCACCGTGCAGAAGATCCTCGTGGGCGAGGACGAGACCGTCGAGGTCGGCGCGGCCCTGGCCGTCGTCGGTGACGGCTCCGGCGGCGGGTCCGAGCCGACGCAGCCGAGCAGTCGGCCGAGCAGCAGGCCGAGCAGCAGCCGAGCGAGCCGCAGGCCGCGAGGCGCAGCCGGAGCCGAGGAGCAGCAGGACACCGAGGTGCCGGAGCGAGTCCCGCGGAGCAGGCGCCGCAGTCCACCGACGCGCAGGAGGAGAAGGCGTCCGAGCCGGAGCCGGAGCAGTCCGCGCCGCAGGCGGCCCAGGACGCGCCCCGCGAGGAGCGGCGCGAGGCCTCGGCCTCCCAGCCCACCTCGCAGTCCGCCGCCCGCGGCCGCGTCCTCCGTCGCGGCGGCGACGCCGCGGGCTACGTGACGCCGCTGGTGCGCAAGCTCGCGTCCGAGCACGGGGTCGACCTGGCCGCGCTCACCGGCACCGGCGTCGGCGGGCGGATCCGCAAGCAGGACGTCCTGGCCGCGGCCGAGGCGGCGAAGAAGGCCGCCGAGCCGGAGCCGGAGCCGCAGGCACCGGCCGCGCCGCACCGAGCGCCCCCGCGGCGTCGGCGCCGGCCGCCCGGCCGTCGGTGGCCCCGCAGCGCGGCACCACCGAGAAGATGACGCGGCTGCGCAAGGTGATCGCGTCCCGGATGGTCGAGTCGCTGCAGGTGTCGGCGCAGCTCACCACCGTGGTCGAGGTCGACCTCACCAAGGTGGCCCGGCTGCGCGCGCGGGCGAAGGCCTCGTTCGAGCAGCGCGAGGGCGTCAAGCTCTCGTTCCTGCCGTTCCTGGCGCTCGCCACCGTCGAGGCGCTCAAGGCGCACCCGAAGGTCAACGCCACCATCGAGGGCGACACGATCGTCTACCCCGCGCAGGAGAACCTCGGCATCGCGGTCGACACCGAGCGCGGGCTGCTGGTGCCGGTGATCAAGGACGCCGGCGACCTCAACATCGCCGGGCTGGCCCGCAAGATCGCCGACCTGGCCGAGCGCACCCGGGGCAACAAGGTGACCCCGGACGAGCTCGGCGGCGGCACCTTCACCCTCACCAACACCGGCAGCCGCGGGGCGCTGTTCGACACCCCGATCATCAACCAGCCGCAGGTCGGCATCCTCGGCACCGGCGCGGTGGTCAAGCGCGCGGTCGTCGTCAACGACGGCGACGGCGGCGAGACGATCGCGATCCGGTCGATGATGTACCTCGCGCTGTCGTACGACCACCGCCTGGTCGACGGCGCCGACGCCGCACGCTTCCTGACCACGGTGAAGGAGCGGCTGGAGGAGGGCGCGTTCGACAGCGACCTCAACCTGTGAACCGCTCCCGCACGGAGACGCCGCGGTGAAGGTCGTCGTCAGCGGGGCGTCCGGCTTCGTCGGACCTCCGCTGCTCGAGCGGCTGCGCGCCGACGGGCACGAGGTGCTGCGGCTGGTGCGGCGGCTGCCGCAGACGTCCGACGAGATCGAGTGGGACCCCGCTGCGGGCGAGCTCGACCCGGCCCAGCTCGAGGGCGTCGAGGCGGCGGTGAACCTGTCCGGCGCGGGCGTCGAGGAGAAGCGCTGGACCACCGAGTACAAGCGGGTCATCCGCGACTCGCGGGTCGACTCCTCCCGCACCCTCGCGACAGCGCTCGCCGGTCTGGCGACGCCGCCACGGGTGCTCGTGCAGGCCTCGGGGATGGACTACTACGGCGACACGGGCGACACCGTGGTGCCGGAGAGCCACCCGCGCGGCGACGGCTTCCTGCCCGACGTCTGCGAGGACTGGGAGGCCGCGGCCCGGCCGGCGCAGGACGCCGGCATCCGGGTGGCGCACCTGCGCACCTCGCTCGTGCTCGGACACGCAGGGCGGCTCGATGGGCCGCCTGCTCCCCCTGTTCAAGCTCGGGCTCGGCGGTCAGATGGGCCGGGGCCGGATGTGGTGGAGCTGGATCACCCTGCCCGACATGGTGGGCGTCGTCTCGTTCCTGCTCGAGAACGACGTCAGCGGCCCGGTGAACGTCGCCGCGCCGGATCCGGTGCGCAACAAGGAGTTCACCGCCGAGCTGGCGAAGGCGCTGCACCGTCCCGCGTTCGCGGTCGTGCCCCCGCCCGCGCTGCGCCTCGTGCTCGGCGAGTTCGCCGGCAACGTGCTGGCGAGCCACCGCCTCGCGCCGCAGGTGCTGCTCGACGCCGGCTACGACTTCGAGCACCCCGACATCGCCTCGGCGATGCAGTGGGTCGCCCGGCACTGAGCCCCCGGTCTGGCGGGCGGGTCAGAGCACCTCGCTGACCCGCCACCGGCCGTCCACGCGCAGCAGGAGCAGGCGCACCGGCGCCGGCGCGGACGCCTCGACGTCCTCCACCACGTCTCCTCCGTCGCGACCCACCACCCGGTGCGCGCCCGTGACCACCGTGACCCGCACCGTCGCGCTGTCGCCGTTGCGGCTGACCACCTCGGCGTCGTCGAGCACGAAGGCCAGCCCGTCGAGCCGGACCTCCTGCCGGTCGAGCTCGGCCAGCGTGGCGAGGTCGGCCTCCAGCGCCGACGAGCCGTCGACGTTCGCCTGCTCGCAGCGACTCGGCGTCGGCGGACGAGAACCCCTGCGCCCGTAGCGTGCTCAGCGCCGGAAGCGCCAGCAGCGGGTCGTCGGCCGCCAGCGGGTCGGGCGGGGTCGACGGCGTGAAGGTCGGCGTGAGCATCGTGGTGCTCGCCGGCGCCGGCGGGCGGCTGACGACCGAGCCCTCGCCGCGCGACGCCGGTCCCGGGTGGCGCGGTCGCCGCCGGCGTCGTCCGGGCGCTGCCGGCCAGGTCGGCGTCCGCCCCGGACGGAGCGGTCGAGCGTCGTCGCCGCGACGGCCACGGCGACGAGCGCCGCGCCGGCGGCCGCGACCACGAGGGGACGACGACGTCGCCGCGGGGTCCGGACCACCGGTGGCACCGCGTCGCGCGCCGCCTCCTCGCGCAGCCGGTGCGTGACCACCTCGGCGGCCTCGGCCCACGGGTCGGTGGGCACCAGCCGCACGGGCACGGCGTCGACGGCCCGGAACGCCTGGACGGCGACCTCGGCGGCGCCGGGACGTCGCCGCGGCTCGGGGTCGAGGCAGCGCTCCACGAGCGAGGCGAGCGCGGGAGGTGTGCCGGGCGCCACCGGGATGAGCGGCGGACGCTGACCCGGCCGGCTCCGGGACCGATGCGGTGAGCGCGAACCAGGCGAGCGCACCGAGGGCGTGGACGTCGGAGGCCGGCGCCAGGCCCGCCCCGCGGGCGACGGCCGGATCGGCGTAGCCGGGTGTCGCGTGCGTGGCGGGGTCGACTCCGAGCAGCCCGGCGGTGCCGAGGTCGGCGAGCACGGGACGGCCGTCGGCGAGGAAGAGGACGTTGCCCGCGGAGACGTCGCCGTGCACCACCCCGCGGTCGTGCAGGTCGGCGAGGGCGCCGGCCAGCGGCGTGAGGACGGTGACCACCTCGCCCGGGTCGAGGCCGCCGCGGGCGCGCACGAGCGCCGCCAGGCTCCCGCCGGCGGCGAGCTCGGTGACCAGGGCGGTCCGGCCGTCGGTGGTGCGGGTGGTGCGCAGCAGGGTCAGCAGGTGCGGGTGGTCGAGCCGCCGCTGGAGCGCGGACTCGCGCCGGGACGGCTCTCCGCGCCCCGGCCCGTGCAGCACCTTGAGCGCCACGTCCCGGCCGGTGCCCGTCTCGACCGCCGCCCAGACCTCGCCGGACGACCCGGTGCCGAGCAGGCGGCCGGTGGTCAGTCCCTCGACGCGGCGGCGGGCTCGTCGGCCTGCCGGCGTCCCGGCCCTGCTCTGCTCCACGTGCTCATCCAACACCGCCGACGATGTCGTTTGCCGTCGGTTGTCCACAGGTGCGTGGCGCCGGGCCGACCGGACGCGAGCGTAGGCTGGCGGCATGCAGATCGAGCACCTCGGGTTCGCACCGAGCACGGTCGACTACCTCGACGGCTGGGCGGCCCAGCGCCAGGTGCACGCCGCGGTGGCGGCCGGCGAGCGCGACGACACGGTGCTGCTGCTCGAGCACACCGCGGTCTACACCGCGGGCAAGCGCACCGAGCCGCACGAGCGGCCGTCCGACGGCACCCCGGTGGTCGACGTCGACCGCGGCGGCAAGATCACCTGGCACGGCCCCGGCCAGCTGGTCGGCTACCCGATCCTGCACCTGCCCGACCCGGTCGACGTCGTGGCGTACGTGCGCCGGCTCGAGCAGGTGCTGATGGACGTGTGCGCCGACCTCGGCCTCGCCACCGTCCAGGTCGAGGGCCGCAGCGGGGTCTGGGTCACCGCCGACGAACGCGCGTCGGCCCCGCACCGGACCGCAAGGTGGCCGCGATCGGGATCCGGGTGGCGCAGGGCGTCACCATGCACGGGTTCTCGCTCAACGCCGACTGCGACCTCGGCTGGGCCGACGCGATCATCCCCTGCGGGATCCCCGACGCCGGCGTCACCTCGCTCAGCCGCGAGCTCGGCCGCCCCGTCACCGTGGCCGAGGTCGTGCCGGTCGTCGAGCGGCACCTGCCGGCGCTGGTCGCCGTCCCCGCCCGCGGCTGACGCGCCCCCGGGTCGGGCGACTACTCCGCGGACGCCGAGGGCAGACCGGCGCTGCGCTCGAGGCGGCGCTGCACGAGATCATCAGCGAGCAGGGCACCGACGTGCACCACCTGCGTCCCTCCGACGTGTCGGTGAACTCGACCCGCGGCAACGAGGACTTCGACACCGGCGGCAGCCCGGTGGCCCAGGCGCCGGCGCCGCGGCACGGGAGGCTCTCGGTGCTGCTGCGGTGGAACGCCCAGGACCCGCCCAGCGCGTTCGAGCAGCGCCGCAACGAGCGGATCGACGAGAACTGGCTGGGCAACCGGAACCCGTTCGTCGACCACCCGGAGTGGGCGGCCTCGATCTGGGGCTGAGGCCCTACCGGCCGAGCTCCAGCCACCGTCCCTCGGAGACCACCTCGACCGCGCCGTCGACGACCGCGATGGCCGTCTGCTCGTCGATCGCGTAGGCGGGGGCGCCGAGGTCGGCCGGCCCACCGCCGGGCCGCGGCCTCGGTGTTGGACGGCGAAGGCGTCCAGGTGCGGGAAGATCGAGAAGTCGACGACGCCGAGCGTGCGGTCGTCCGGTGCGGCCCCCACTCGACGAACAGCGGCCCGATCCGCGGGGTCATCACCATGCTCCCCGCGCTCACGCCGACCCAGACGGTGTCGGTGAGCGTGGGCAGCAGGTCGGCCAGGCCCGACTCCCGCGCCCAGTGGGCGAGGTAGGTCGCGTCACCGCCGTCGACGAGCAGCACGTCGGCGTCCCGGACCCACGGCACCCAGCGGTCGGAGCCGATGCTGGGCAGCGCCGTCAGCTCCAGGACGCCCACCGAGGCCCAGCCGAGCCCGGTCAGGTGGGGTGAGCCCGAGCCGGCGGACACCACGCTGCTGACCGAGTCCGGACCGCACATCGGGTGGCCCCACTGCGCGGTGGGGACGCAGAGCGCGTGGGTCTCGGCCACCGGCTTGCCGAGGAGCCGCTCGAGCGCCGCGTGGATGCTCGGGTTGGTGACGCCGCCGGACGTCAGCAGCAGCCTCACCGGACCTGCGGCGCGACCTCGGCCGCCACCAGCTCGAGGTGGTCGAGGTCGTGCAGGTCGAGCACCTGCAGGTAGACGCGTCCGACACCCACCTCGGCGTACCGACCGATCTTCTCGACCACCTGGTCGGCCGTCCCGGCGAGCCCGTCGGCGACGAGCTCGTCGACGTCGCGCCCGATCGCCGCGGCCCGGCGCGCCACCTCGGCGTCGTCACGGCCCAGGCACACGGGCAGGGCCACGGACCAGTCCAGCTCCCCGGGATCGCGCCCGGTCGCCTCGCAGGCCGCGCGGACGCGGCCGAACTGGGCGTCGACGGTGGCGACGTCGCTGAACCCGACGTTGAACTCGGTGGCGTAGCGCGCCGCGAGCGCCGGGGTGCGCTTCTTGCCGTGCCCCCCGACCACCACCGGGACGCGCGCCTGCACCGGCTTGGGCAGCGCCGGGGAGTCGACCAGCGTCCAGTGCTCGCCGCTGAACGAGAAGGTCTCCCCCACCGGCGTCCCGAGCAGGCCGGTGACGACGGCCAGCTGCTCCTCGAGCCGGTCGAACCGCTCGCCGGTGGGGACGAACCCGAAGCCGTACGCCTGGTGCTCGCGCTCGAACCAGCCCGCGCCGAGGCCGAGCTCGACCCGTCCGCCCGACATCTGGTCGACCTGCGCCACCTGGATCGCCAGCAGCCCGGGTTCGCGGAACGTCGCCGAGCGTCACCAGGGTGCCCAGCCGGATCGTCGAGGTCTCCCGCGCCAGCCCCGCCAGCGTCAGGTACGAGTCGGTGGGACCGGGCAGGCCGTCCCCGGACCCCATCGACAGGAAGTGGTCGGACCGGAAGAACGCCGAGAAGCCGCACTCCTCGGTCTTCCTCGCCACCGCGAGCAGGTCGTCGTACGAGGCCCCCTGCTGGGGCTCGGTGAAGATGCGCAGGTCGGTGCTCGCGGTGGGGCGGGTCTCAGCCATGGTGCCCACGCTATGCCGGGGAATGCGCTCGTGCCCGGGCGGCTTAGGCTGTGGATGTGACGGTCGCACCGGATGGACGGCGGATGCTGCGCCTGGAGGCGCGCAACGCCGAGACGCCCATCGAGAAGAAGCCCGCGTGGATCAAGACGCGCGCGCGGATGGGGCCGGAGTACACCGAGCTGAAGTCGCTGGTGAAGCGCGAGGGCCTGCACACGGTGTGCGAGGAGGCCGGCTGCCCCAACATCTTCGAGTGCTGGGAGGACCGCGAGGCCACGTTCCTCATCGGGGGCGAGCAGTGCACCCGCCGCTGCGACTTCTGCCAGATCGACACCGGCAAGCCGACCCCGCTCGACCGCGACGAGCCCCGGCGGGTGGCGGAGAGCGTCCAGGCGATGGGGCTGCGGTACGCCACCGTCACCGGCGTCGCCCGCGACGACCTCGAGGACGGCGGCGCGTGGCTGTACGCCGAGACGATCCGCCAGGTGCACGAGCTCAACCCGGGCACCGGCGTCGAGATCCTCGTCCCCGACTTCAACGGCGTGCCCGAGCTCGTCGGGCAGGTGCTGGATGCCCGGCCCGAGGTGTTCGCGCACAACGTCGAGACCGTCCCCCGCATCTTCAAGCGGATCCGGCCGGCGTTCCGCTACGACCGCTCGCTCGAGGTCATCACGATGGGCCGCGAGGCCGGCCTGGTCACCAAGTCGAACCTGATCCTCGGCATGGGCGAGACCATCGAGGAGGTCGTCCAGGCGCTGCACGACCTGCACGACGCCGGCACCGACCTCATCACGATCACGCAGTACCTGCGCCCCTCGCCGCGGCACCACCCGGTGGAGCGCTGGGTGCGTCCGGAGGAGTTCGTCGAGCTCAGCGACGAGGCCGAGCGGATCGGCTTCGCCGGCGTCATGGCCGGACCGCTGGTGCGCTCGTCGTACCGGGCCGGACGGCTCTGGGCGCAGGCGATGTCCAAGGCCGGCCGTCCCGTGCCCGAGGCGCTCGCCCACCTCACCGAGAGCGGCCCCGCCCGCCAGGAGGCCAGCGCCCTGCTGCGCGGCTGACCCGTCCGGGGTATCGACAGCGCGACCCGGCAGGCGGTTGAGTGACCCACCACCCGCGGCTGCGGGCGGTGCGCCCGGGGACCGGAGAGCCACCATGTCCGACGCCGCCACGACCACGCCGCCGGACGACAGCGCCACCCTGCGCGCAGGGGCGATCGGCTTCGTCGACGCCCTGGTGATCGGCCTCGCGGCCACGTCGCCCGCGTACTCGCTCGCCGCCGTCATCGCGCCGATCGTGCTGCTCGTCGGCGTCGCCGCGCCGGGCGTGCTGCTCGCCAGCTTCGTGCCGATGCTGCTGATCGCGTCGGCGTTCTACTTCCTCAACAAGGTCGACCAGGACTGCGGGACGACGTTCTCGTGGGTGACGCGGGCGATGGGCCCGTGGTTCGGCTGGCTCGGCGGCTGGGCGATCGCGATGACCGGCGTCCTGGTGATCGGTTCGCTGGCCGAGGTCGGCGTGCTGTTCTCGCTCTACGCCGCTCGGCCTGGACGGCGCTGGCCGAGAACACCCTGGTGGTGCGGGTGCTGGCGGTGGCTGCTGATCCTGCTGATGACCTGGCTGTGCGTGCTGGGCACCGAGATGTCGGCGCGGCTGCAGAACGTGCTGATCCTGGCCCAGGTGGCGGCGCTGCTGGTGTTCGCCGGCGTGGCCCTGTGGCGGGCCACTCAGCGGCGACAGCTCGCTCGAGGCGGTCACGCCGTCGCTGTCGTGGCTGAACCCGTTCGTCGGCGGCGGCGGCGCGCTGACCGGCGGGCTGCTGCTCGGGGTGTTCGCGTACTGGGGCTGGGAGTCGGCGGTCAACCTCACCGAGGAGACCGAGGACTCCGCCTCCACGCCCGGGCCGGGCCGGCATCGTCTCGACCGTGATCCTGCTCGTCACCTACGTCTCGGTCGCCTACGCGGTCGTGGCCTACGCGGGCACGGCGTTCCTGTCGGACAACAGCGAGGAGGAGGAGTACATCTTCGCGCTGCTGTCGACCGAGGTGATGGGTGGCTGGGACTGGGTGGTGTACGTCGCCGTCGCGACCTCGGCGATCGCCTCGACCCAGACCACGATCATCCCGGCCTCGCGGACGGGCCTCAGCATGGCCCGGCGGGCGGCGCTGCCGAAGCGGCTGGCGCACATCCACCCGCGGTTCCGGACGCCGGACGTGTCGACCTGGACCGTGGCCGGGTCATCGCGATCGTCTGGTACCTCGTGGTCTCGACGATCAGCGAGAACGCCCTGTTCGACTCGCTCACGGCGCTGTCGCTGCTGATCGCGTTCTACTACGCGCTCACCGGCATCGCGTGCGCGGTCTACTACCGCCGCCACCTCACCGAGAGCGTGAGGAACCTCCTGCTGATCGGCATCGGGCCCGGTGGTCGGCGCGCTGCTGCTGCTCTGGCTGCTGGTCAGTCGGTGATCGACATGTCCGACCCGGAGAACTCCTACAGCGGCCAGGCCTGGTTCGGCGTCGGCCCGCCCCTGGTGATCGGGATCGGCATCGCCGTCATCGGCGTCGTGGTGATGCTGGTGTGGCGCACGCGCGACGCGAGGTTCTGGCAGGAGCGCGCGGGCGTCGTCGACCCCGCGCTGGTCGCCGAGGTCACCGACAGCAGCGAGAGCGCCGACAGCACCGATACCACGAGGGAGCCGGGTCATGAGCATCGTGCTGGGGTACGACGAGTCGCCCGGCGCGCGGGCCGCGCTGGAGACCGCCATCGACCTCGCGCGCCGGTTCGAGCGGCCGCTGGTGCTCGTGTACGGCGTCGCCCCGCCCGGCGGCCTCGGCGAGGAGTTCCGCAGCCACTCCCGGGCGCTGTCCGAGATCGGTGAGGCCGCCACGGGGCACGCCGTCGAGCAGGCCCGGGCCGCCGGCGTCGAGACCGTGGTCGAGCTGGTGCAGGCCAAGCCGGCCGACGCGCTCGTCCAGGTGGCGGACAAGCACGACGCGGCCGTGATCGTGGTCGGGCTGTGGGGCGAGAGCCCGCTGCGGGGCGCGATCCTGGGGTCGACCCCGCACCGGCTGCTGCACATCTCCTCGCGACCCGTGCTGTGCGTGCCCGCGTCCTCGCACCCCTGAGCTCGTGTCCAGGCTCGTGACCAGGCTCGTGACCAGGCTCGTGACCGGTTCGGTCACCGTCGGAGCCGGAAGGTGATGGCGCCGTCGGATCGGTAGGCGTGGGTGTACCCGCGGTCGTGGATGCGGCGGTGGTGGAACCAGCACAGCGGTACGGCGTCGGCGAGGTCGGTGCGTCCACCGTGCGACCAGGGTCTCTTGTGGTGCAGCTCGCACCAGGCGAACGGCCGGTCGCAGCCGTCGGCGGCGCAGGAGGTGTGCTGGGTGGCCAGCACCGTCCGCTGGGTCTCGGTGAACAGGCGTTGGGTGCGGCCGGCGTCCAGGACCTGCGAGGCGCCACCCAGGACGGCCGGCAGCAGCCCCGCCCCGCAGGCGAGCCGGCGTGCGTGGCCGGCGCTGAGCGCGTCGCCGGTGTCGACCCCTGCCGCGCCGAGGGCGCCGAGCAGCTTCTCGTGCGCGATCGTGACCACGACGGTGGCCGCGACCTTGCCGTGCAGCCGGTCGGTGGGCAGGTGCTCGAGCAGCTCGGTGAACGCCTGCCCGGCCCGTTGGGCCCGGTCGAGCAGCCTGCCGGTCGGACCGGCCTGCGCGATCGCCGGCTCCGACCCGTCCTCGCCGCGGTGCGGTCAGCTGGTCGATCACCTTGCGCAGGATCGACCCGGCCAGGCTCGGCACGATGAAGTGCCGCTGACCGTGCCGTCGGCGTTGTCGTGCAGCGTCAACCGCGACCTTCGTCAGCGCGGCGTCCTCCTCCGCGGTGAGCACGTCGTCCTCGTGCGCGTCGACGACCGCCTGGTCGTCCTCGACCGCGGCCAGTGCCCGGCGGGCGGCCTTGCGCAGACCCGGCCGGGTCGAGCCGGGTGGCCTGCTCCACCAGCGACCGTTCGACCTCGGCCCGCTCGGCCTCGCCGAGCCCGTCCGGCAGCTGCTCGGCCGCGCGGACGATCACCTGCGCGTGCTCGGGAGAGACCGCCCCGGCCTCCAACGCCGCACCCGTGGCCGCGAACCCACCCGCCAACGCCCCCGCGAGCCGGACGGTCCCGGCCGCCTTCGCCCGGTCACCCCGCGTGCGCGCCGCCAGCCACGCATCAGCCCCGGTCATCCCCTGCGCCGCCGCAGCCTCGGCCGCTGCGGGAGAGGCCATCAACCGCAACCGCAGCGCCTCGATCCGGCTCAACGCCCGCGACCACTCGGTGACCGCGACCTCGTGCTCCCCCGCACCCAGCGGAACCGCCGAGGCCGCAGGACCGAGCACCGCATCCAGCAACGCGTGCACCTGCGCGGCACCGGCCAGCACCGGGTGCTGCGACGGCCCGCTGCGGCGGTGCGGCGAGCTCCACAGCTGCGGTCATGTGCCACATGTACTCGAACACCTGTTCGACCACAAGCCCAAACGGCTGTCGAGATAACGTTGCCGTCGTCAGCACCACCGATGTGGCTCAGCACCTCGTGCGCTGGTCGGCCACCGCGGGCGAACGCCTATCCTGGTCCGCATGTCCACCGACGCCACCGAACCCCGCCGTCGCGGTCCCCTGGCCCGCTTCCGGCGCGACCCGGGCAAGCCCCCGGGCCGCATCCGCCAGATCGTCCAGCTCTTCCACGCCACCCGCCGGGCCGACCCGGCCGTGGTGTGGTGGATGCTGCTGGCGTTCGCGGGCGTCATGGTGGTCGGCCTGACCATCGGCATCCTCACCGGCCACCCGGTCTACGTCAGCGTGCTGGCACTGCCGTTCGCCGTCCTCGCCGCGATGTTCCTCATGGCCCGCCGCGCCGAGGCCGCCGCGTACAAGCAGATCGAGGGTCAGCCCGGCGCCGCCGGCGCCGCCCTGCGCGTGCTCCGCCGCGGGTGGACCGTCGAGGAGAACCCGGTCGCGATCGACCCGCGCACCCACGACTCGGTGTTCCGCGCCATCGGGCGCCCGGGCGTCGTGCTCGTCGGCGACGGCCCGCCGCACCGCATCAGCAAGCTGCTCGGCACCGAGGAGAAGAAGCTCAAGCGCGTGCTGTCCGGCGTGCCCATCCACCTGGTGCAGGCGGGCGACGGCGAGGGCCAGGTGCCGCTGCCGAAGGTGGGCCGGCACGTGATGAAGCTCAAGCCCACCCTCACCAAGGACGAGGTCACCGTCGTCCTCAAGCGCGTCAAGTCGATGGGCGGCGTGAAGCCCCCGATCCCCAAGGGCATCGACCCGATGCGCGCCCGCCCCGACCGGAAGATGATGCGTGGCCGCTGATCGGCCCGCCCTGCCCGAGGTCCCGCTCGTCCCGCTCGACCGGGACGACGAGGCGATGGTGCGCTCGTGGGCGACCACGACGCGCTGACCTACCTCGGCCCGGTCCCGTCCGCGGGCGACATCGCCTGGCGGCGCGAGCGCACGCTCGAGCCACCGGATCACGGTCGGCGTCGACGACGGCCAGGTCGTGGCGACGTTCCGCTCGTTCGACACCTCCCTGACGCTGCCCGGCGACGACCCAGGTCGACGTCAACGCGGTCAGCGGTGTCACCGTGCTGTCGACCCATCGGCGCCGCGGCCTGCTGTCGCGCTGGATGGACCAGGAGCTGGCCGGGCCGGCGCGGCCGGGCAGTGCGCGAGCGTCCTGGTCGCGTCCGAGGCGGCCATCTACGGCAGGTTCGGCTACGGACCGGCCAGCTCGTGGTGCGGGTGGACGATCGACGCGCGCCGGGCACGCTGGCGCGCCCGACGCCCCCGTGGCTCGTGGCTCGTTCCGGATGGTCAGCGGCCAGGAGTGGGTCGAGGTCGCCCCCGCCCTGCACGAGCGGGTCGCCCGGCGCCACCCCGGCGCGATCGGCCGCGAGCAGAACCTGTTCCGCTGGATCGGCGGCCTCGTCCCGGACCTGTCGGACGAGAACAAGGGCCGCCGGTTCCTGCTGCACCGCGACGCGGAGGGCGCCGTCGACGGCGCGGCCGTGTTCTCCATCGGCGACGGCGCGAGCTGGGACGACGGCGCCACGGTCAAGGTCGGCGACCTGCTCGCAGTCGACGACGTCGTCGAGGCGGACGATCGTCGGCTTCCTCGGCGAGATGGACTTCATCACCTGCGGTCGAGGTCGCCGACCAGCCCGCGTCGTGGTCCGTGCCGTGGGCGCTGGTCGACACCAGGGCGGCCTCGTCCGGCCCCGTCCGCGACGCGCTCCAGGTGCGGCTGCACGACGTCGCGGCCGCGCTGTCGGCCCGCGACGTACGCCGTGCCGGGTTCGCTGGTGCTCGAGGTCTCGGACCCCACCGGGCCAGGCGGCGGGCGACTACCGGCTCGTCGCCGCCGACGACGGCACCGCGACCTGCGTGCGGGCCGAGGGCGAGCAGGTCGACGTCCGCTCGGCGTGGCGGCGCTCGGGTTCGCTCTGGCTCGGCAGCACGACCCCGTCGCCGCTGGCCCTGCGTCGTCGGGACGCATCCGCGCCGACGCGGCACGACGCGCTGGCCCGGCTGCACGCGGTGATGGCCTGGCCGGCCCCGGCGCACGTCCTGACGCACTTCTGAGGATCGTTCACACGGATGTCACGTGGGGCCACCTCGCGTGACACGTGGCCGCGCTCCACTGGGTGTCGGACGCCCCCTCGCCCGCTGGAGGTCCCCGCATGTGATCCCGACGCTGACCGCCCTCGACGCCCTGTTCGCCCGCCTCGCCTCCGACAACGCCGCCGCCGCCCTGCGCGCCGAGGCCGAGCGCCGTCTGGCCTGGCGCTACGAGGAGTCCGAGTACCTGCTGCTCGCCTCGCTCGGAGGCGCCGCCGTCCCCACCCAGGTGGTCAGGGCCGGCTGACCGAGCTCACGGTGTCGCTGGGACGGTCGTCGGACCGGCGTGGGGGTGCCACGGGTGTCGCCGGAGGCACCGAGAGCTCTGGTGTGGGCACCGTCGGCATGACGTCCTTCGCGATCGCGCCGACGACCGCGCTGAGGACCGGGAAGTACACGGGGAGGCCGAAGGCGACCACGGCGACGGCGGCGACTTGAGCAGGATCGTGCCGGCGCCGCTCGGCAGCCTGCCTCGCGGGTGACGACCTGCCTTGTCGTCGTCTGGGCCGCTGACCGCCGTGACGGCTGCCGCTCGCGCCTCGAACGTTCTGCGGTATCGATCGATGTCATAGTGGCGGTCGTCATCAGCGCCGGGCTCGTCGCGCCGTCGAGGGTCCGCCCGAGGTAGCCCCAGATGGCGTGCACTCGGTCGCGTCGAGCACCGGGGGAAGGGAGGTCAGCCACGCGGTCAGGCGATCTCGACCCATCACCCAGACCCGCTCGCGAGAACGGGTGCAACGTCCTGCTGGACGAAGCAGAGCACCGGGACGACGAGCCGACGATGGGCCGGCTCCAGGAGGGCGGCACACCCGCACGGCGCCCTTGGCGGCTTCGACCGCGTCGTGCTTCGTGTAGCTGGCGCACCGTAGAACCCCCCACGGACCTCGACGTGCCCGGACCAGTTCTTGGCGTCGACGACGACGACCCACCGGGGCCACGAGGACGTGATCCAGGTTGGCCTTGGGCCGCCCGGGCCAGTGGACGTCGTGCAGGACGCGCCAGCCCAGGGACTCGAGCGACGCGAGGGTGTGCGCGACGAGGCGCTCGCCCTCTGCCCCGGCGGTCCAGCGGTGCAGGTCCGCCTCGGCAGCCGCTAGCTCCCTGCGCGCCCGCTCGACCCGCTGGGTCGCCCTCGCCACCTGCTCGGATGCTCCCTGTGCGGCGTGCATCGCCCACCTCCCGAGAGGTGGGTCGGCGCGGTCGCCGAGTCCTTGAGCCCTAGGGCGGGTGACCATGACGATGCCGAGGCACATCTCGTCGGTGGTGCCCTCGCCCCACAGCACGTAGCGGTCCGGCTTCCCGTCGAAGGCCGGCAGCAGGTCGCGGTTCGCCTGGTCGTGGCGGCAGGTGACGCGCAGGGTGTCGCCGACGTCGAGCCTCAGCGGGCTCGGCCAGCGGCTTCGCGCCCTGGTTGTCGAAGTCCCACTGGGGGATGTCGAGCACGGTGGTCGCGCCAGGACGTCCGGGGTTGGCCTCGATCCGGATCGACTCGCCGAGCAGGTGCATGTGGCCGGCCGCCGCGACGACCGTCGTGGGCTCGGTGATCCGGCGGTCGCACTCCTGCACGGCCGAACCCCGGTCGACCGTGCCGTTGCAGATGAACTGCAGCCCGTTGACGGTGAAGTCGGACTCGGCGCCGAACCGGTCCACCACGTCGGCGAGCGCGGCGTCACGGTCGCAGAGCGGGTCCTCGGCGTGGTCCGGACGGCAGGCCAGCTCGACCGGTGCGACCAGCAGCATCGTCTCGAGCGGGGTGATGCCGGGTCGGGCGTCGGTGACGCGCAGCCGCGCCGCGCTGCGGTCGGTGCCCTCGCCGGCCAGCAGGTTGTAGTGCATCTGGACGATGACCCGGCTCCCCGCCGGCATCGGGATGCCGAGGCCCTCGGACGTCACGCGCTCACCGCCGCCGGGCGCCCAGGCGCCGATCCACGGCGCGCTGCGCAGCTGGTCGCCGCTGCCGACGCCGGTACCGCCGAAGCAGGTCCAGCCCTGCCCGGCAGCCGCGGCGTCCTGCGCCTCCGCCTTCGCGACCTGCTCGGGCGGCACCCGGAACAGGATCACGTGGTGCACCATCTCGGGCCGGTCCGGCAGCACGTCGACCCCGGTGACGAACGAGTCGGTCAGCAGCTGGGGGTCGAGCAGGAAGCAGCGGTAGTCGTCGGTGCCCTTGCCCTGCGCGGTCGGCGTGTAGGGCTCGGCGAGCGACACGTCGAGGAACCGCTCCCCCTGCCGCAGCGGCACCGCAGCGGGCGCCTCCGCCGTCGGGGTGTGTCCGTGGCCCGCCGCGTCGGCGGTCGCCGTCTCCTCGTGCACCGCGACGTCGCCGTGGGCCCCCTGTGGGTGCCGTCCCCGCCGGCGCACAGGCCGTCAGCAGCGCGCCGAGCACGCCGAGCGCGGCCGCGAGCGCGAGAGGGCGTCTGGTCACTACCGAAGAGTAGGTCCTGGACGCCCCAGCTGGTGCGCTCTTCCGGGCCGCGCTCCCGGGCGGCAAGGGGGTGCTGCACACTCGTCCGCGTGCTGTGGTCGAGAGCAGGTCGGGTCCTGGACGCCTCGCGTCACCGCGACCTCACGTACGCCGAGGTCGGTGCCACCGGACGCTCCCCGCTGCCGCAGGGCTACCACCACGTGACCCGCCGCCGGGTCGTGGGCCACGGCGGCGAGGCGTTCGCGGCGGCGGCCGCCGCCGTGATGCGCTGGCAGATGCACCGCGGCGCGGGGCTGCGCGTGGCTGCGACCACCGACGAGGCCGCGGTCGGGACGGTGGTCGTCCTCGGCGTCGGGTTCGGCCCGCTGCGGCTGCTCACCCCGTGCCGCGTCGTCGAGGTGACGGACGAGCCGGATCGGGCGGGCTTCGCCTACGGGACCCTGCCGGGCCACCAGGAGCGCGGCGAGGAACGGTTCGAGGTGGTGCGGCGCGACGACGAGGTGGCCCTGGAGATCACCGCGTTCTCCCGGCACGCCGCCTGGTACGCCCGGCTCGGGAGTCCCGTCGCGACCCGCGTGCAGGCGGTGGTGACCGAGCGCTACGTGCGCGCGGTCCGCTCGGCCGTGACCGCGGCCTCGTTCAGAACAGGTTGAGGTCACAACAGGCTGAGCTCAGAACAGGCTGAGCTGCTCCTCGCGGTCCTCGACGACGACCGCCGCCGGCGCCGGGTCGACGAACGCCTGCGCGACGGGCAGGTCGCGGACGTCGTCCTGCTCGGCCAGCGCGGACCAGCGGTCGGCGCCGGGCGGCGCGGAACCGGTGAGCGCCCACAGCGACGGACCGAGGTGGATGTCGCGCTCGCGCAGCGCGGACTGGATCCGCAGCAGGTCCATCGGGACGCGCATCGTGTCGTGCGAGGGCAGCGCGAGGTCGTACCGCAGCGCCATCAGCCGCAGGTTGCGGTCGACGTTGGCCCGCGACGCCGGGTCGGCGAGCCGGCGGGTGGCGGCCGGGCCGACGGCCTCGACCACCTCGGCGTCGCGGCCGTCGTCGATCGCGCGGTACACGTCGTCGACGCAGGCGAAGACCGCCGAGCAGCTTCGCCGCGGTCTTGGCGCCGATGCCGATCGCGCCGGGCAGGTTGTCGGAGGAGTCGCCGCGCAGCGCCGCGTAGTCGCCGTACTGGTGCGCCTCGATGCCGTACAGCATCGGCATCCGGCCCGGGGTCAGCACCGGCGAGGCGTCGATGCCGCCGGTGATCACCCGCAGCACGGAGGTGGTGTCGTCGATGAGGGCGAACGAGTCGCGGTCGCTGGTGACCACCGTGCAGCGCCAGCCCTGCTCCTTGGCGCGCGAGGTGGCGGAGGCCAGGCAGTCGTCGGCCTCCCACCCCTCGTGCCGCACGACGGCGAACCCGGCCGCCTCGAGCAGCTCGGGCGCGGCGGCGATCTGCTCGGCCAGGTCGGCGGTCTTCTCGACCCGGCCGGCCTTGTACTCCGGGTAGTGCGTGCGGCGCACCGGGTCGCCCTGGTCGAACGCCACGAGCACGGCGTCCGGGGTGAGCCGGGCGGCCGCCGACCCGATCTGCGCCACCATGCCCGCGCAGGCCCCAGGTGGGGCGGCCGGACAGGTCGCGCTGGCCGCTGTGCGCGTGGGCGTGGTGGGCCCGGTGCAGCAGGCTGTTGCCGTCGACGGCCATCAGCAGCGGGGTCACGTCAGCACCGTAACCCCGCCGCCGGACGGTCAGGGGGTGGGCGCGCGGTAGCCCGTCGGCTCGCCCTCGCCCAGGTCGACGATCGCGGCGACCGGGCCACCGCCGTCGGGGCCCTGGTGGGCGGCGGAGACCGACACGAACACGGCCGGGTCGCCCGTCACCGACGCCGTCACGCCGCCGACGCAGGACTTGATCTGGCGGTGCCAGTGCACGTCGGAGTCGTCCAGCATCGCGTTGCGGCGCCCGCGCACCTGGCCGTCCTGCGACACCTCGCACTTGAGGAACAGGTTGACCAGCCGGCCCTGAAGGTCGTCGCGGTGCGGACGGTCCGGCAGCTCGAGCCCGGCGTCCGCGATCGCCTCCCAGAGGCCGTCGGTGTCGAGGGCGTCCTTCATCACCGAGTGGCCGATCCGGTACCGGCCCCCGACGCCACGGGCGTTGCCCACCACGACGACCTGCGCCTGGTCGAGCTCGACGCCGGACGAGCAGGACGCCACGGACGAGTACAGCGAGCGGTCGTGCATCACGTCCGCGTCGGTGGGCATCTCGATCTCCCCGAGCGCCACCGCGATGCCGAGCGCGGTGCACCCGTTCGACAGGTCCATCGACTCGTGGGTGTGCTCGGTCCAGACCGACTTCCCGCGCGACTTCGCGTCGCGGATGGTGTGGATCGTCAGCAGCGGCGTCTTGGTCTGCACGTAGTGGACGTCGGCCGGGTCGGTGATGCCGGCCCGCTCCATCGCCACCTTCACCGCGTCGGCCACCTTGCTGACCATCGTCACCCGCCCGATCTCCTCGGGCAGCAGCTGCTCGCTCATCGCGAAGCCGACCGTCACGCGCGGCTCGTCGGTGGCCACCACCTGGTCGTCGGGCACGGTCGCGAAGACGGTGGCGTGGGGGCTGATGATCCCGTCGGTGCCGCCGGACCACACGATCGGGATCTGCCGCACCTCCTCGATCGAGCGAGACCCCTTCTCCACCAGCACCTCCCGGAAGGCGCGGTCGGCGATGATGCGGGTGTAGTCGTTGACGCCACCGTTGCCCTCGGTCTTGCCGATGACGGCGACCACGCGGTCGGCCTCGATCACGCCGTCGTCGATGAGCCCGGCCAGGCCGGAGGCGTCGGACACGCTGAGGATCGGCACCTTGCGGACCTCGATGGCTGCGGGCACGGCTGGTCTCCTTCGGCTGGGAAGTTCGGGATCAGGACGGGATCAGGTCTGGATCGGGGCGGACGACGGTGCCGGCGGTGCCCGACAGCGCGTCGTCGATGCGGGCGAGGCTGGTGATGACGGCGAGGGACCCCCCACCCTCCACGAAGCGGCACACGGCGTCGACCTTCGGCCCCATCGAACCGGACGCGAAGTGCTCGGACAGTCCGCGCAGCTCGGACGGGCGTGGTCCCCCCGAGCGGGCGAGCCTGCGGCGTGCCGAAGCCCACGACCGCGTTGTCGACGTCGGTGGCGATCACCAGGGCGTCGGCCGACACCGCCCTCGCCAGCACGACGGCGGACAGGTCCTTGTCGATCACGGCCTCGACGCCGCGCAGCGAGCCGTCCGCGTCGCGCACCACGGGGATGCCGCCACCACCGCCGGCGATCACCATCAGGCCGGCGTCCAGCAGCGCGCGGATCGCCGGTCCCTCGAGCACCTCGATCGGCTGCGGGCTCGCCACGACACGGCGCCAGCCCTTCTCGCCGCGGTCCTCCCACGTCTCGCCGTGGCCGATCAGCACCTGCGCCTCCTCGGCGGGCAGGTGCCGTCCGATCGGCTTGGTGGGCCGGGCGAACCCGGGGTCGTCGAGGGCCACCAGCGTGCGGCTCACCAGCGCCGCCGGCCGCACCGCCGACCCGACGGCGGCCAGCGCCGGCTCCAGGGCGTCGAGCAGGATGAAGCCGAGCGTCCCCTGCGTCTGCGCGCCGCACCAGTCCAGCGGCACCGGCGGGACGACCGCCGCGGCCAGCTCGTTCTTCACCAGCAGGTTGCCCACCTGCGGTCCGTTGCCGTGGGTGACGACCACCTCGTGGCCGGCCGCCACCAGCCGGGCGATCTCGGCCGAGGCGGCGGTGACGGCGGCGATCTGGGCGCCCGGCGTCGCCGAGCCGTCCGGCCCGGTCATCGCGTTGCCTCCCAGGGCCACCAGCACTCGCACGCGGCGAACCTACCCAACCGCGCGGCGCGGGCGGGCTGTGCAGTTCTGCCGACCAGCGGGCACGGATGCGGGCAACTTCGCCGTCAGCTCCTCGGGTGAGCGCGATGCACGCGTCGTTGCCCGCATCCGTGCGCACCGTCGACGGTCCCTAGGCTGCTCCCATGCCGTTCGCCGCCAAGTTCCCGAGCACGTGCGGGCGCTGCCGCTCCGCCATCCAGGTGGGCGAGCAGATCACCGACACCGGCAGCGCGGCACCCAAGCGCTGGGCCCACGTCACCTGCCCGCAGGGATCCCTCGACCTCGGCGCCGCCGGCCAGGAGACCCTCGAGGCCCCCGCCACCGGCCTGGAGGTCTGGACCGACGGCGCGTGCTCCGGCAACCCCGGCCCCGGCGGCTGGGCCTGGGCCACGAAGGACGGCCGGCAGGGGTCCGGCGGGGCCGACCGCACCACGAACCAGCGGATGGAGATCCAGGCGGCGCTGGAGGCGGTGCGCGCGCTCGAGGGCCCGCTGGTGGTGGTCAGCGACTCCACCTACGTCGTCAACTGCTTCCGCGACGGCTGGTGGAAGGGCTGGATCGCCCGCGGCTGGACCACGAGCGCGAAGAAGCCGGTGGCCAACCGCGAGCTGTGGGAGCCGCTGGTCGACCTCGTCCGCGAGCGGGGCGACGTCACCTTCCGCTGGGTCAAGGGCCACTCCGGCGACGCGATGAACGACCTGGTCGACCAGCTGGCCGTCGCCGCCAGCCGCGCCCGGTGACCGCGCCGGTGACGGCCGCGCCGGAGCGCGGCCGGTCGTACCTCATCGGGGTCGACGGCCGCTCCGGCACGGGCAAGACCAGCCTGGCCGAGCAGCTCGCCACGTCGCTGTCGACGCCCGATGTCGCCGGTGCCGGTGGTGCACCTCGACGACGTCTACCCGGGCTGGGACGGCCTGGCGGCCGCGGTCCCGGCGCTGGTCGAGGGCGTGCTCGAGCCGCTGGCGCAAGGCCAGGACGCGCGCTGGCGGCGCTGGGACTGGGACGCCGGTGCGCCCGGCGACTGGGCCGAGGTGCCGTGGGCGCCTGCCGTCGTCGTCGAGGGCGTGGGTGCCACCGCGGCCGCGTGCCGTCCGCACCTGGCCTGCGCGCTCTGGCTCGAGGCCGACGACACCGTGCGCTACCGGCGGGCCATCGACCGCGACGGCGAGGCGTTCGCCCGCGAGTGGGACCGCTGGGCCCTCCAGGAGGACGCCTACCTCGCCTCGGACTCCCCCGCCGCCGCGGCCGACGTGGTGGTCGCGACATGACCGGCGGCTTCGTCGGGCTCGGCACCGTCATCAACGTCGCCACCGTGCTGGTGGGCGCGCTGCTCGGGATGGCGGTGGGGCACCGGCTGCCCGAGCGCACCCGCGCGGTGGTCACCGACGCGCTCGGGCTGGTGACGCTCCTGGTCGCCGGCCTGTCGGCCGTGTCGGTCGACGGACGGCGCCTTCCGCGACGCCGTCGGCACCGGCGTCCCGGTGCTGGTCGTGCTCGGCGCCCTGCTCGTCGGCGGCATCGGCGGCTCGCTGCTGCGGATCGAGCAGCGGCTCGAGGGTCTGGCCGGCCGGATCCAGGACCTGGTGGCGCGTCGCTCGGGCGGTCAGGAGGCCGGCACCGACCACGCCGCCCGCGAGCGGTTCGTCGAGGGCTGGCTGACCGCGTCGCTCGTCTTCTGCGTCGGGCCGCTGACGATCCTCGGGACGCTGTCCGACGGCCTCGGCCGCGGGATCGACCAGCTGGTGCTGAAGTCCACCCTCGACGGCTTCGCGGCGATCGCCTTCGCGTCGTCGTTCGGGCTCGGCGTGCTGATGTCGGCGCTGTCGGTGGCCGTGGTGCAGGGACTGCTCACGGTCGTCGCCGTGCTGCGTGGGCACGCTGCTGCCGGACGCCCACATCGCCGCGCTCACCGCCACCGGCGGGCTGCTCCTGGTCGGCGTCGGGTTCCGGCTGCTGCGCGTGCGCGAGATCCCGGTGGGCGACCTGCTGCCTGCCCTGCTGGTGGCGCCGCTGCTGACCCAGCTCGTGGTGGTGCTGCGATGAGGCGCGTCGTGAGAGCGGAGGTCTGACGGTGCTGGGTCCGTACGGCGCGCTGTTGCGCGTGCAGGGTGCGTTCTCGTTCTCCTCCATGGGTTTCCTGGCCCGGATGCCCATCTCGATGACCGGCCTCGGGGCCGTGCTGCTGGTGTCGGCCGAGACCGGGCCGGTACGGCATCGCCGGCATCACCGCCGGCGTCCTGTCGCTGAGCTTCGCGCTCGTCTCCCCGCTCGTCGCCCGGCTGGTCGACCGGTTCGGCCAGGCGCCGGTGCTGCGTCCGGCGGTGATCGTCTACGCCCTGGCCGGCGTCGGGTTCGTCGTGGCGGTCGAGCTCGGCACCCCGGTGTGGACCTGGCTGGTGCTGGCGGCGCTCACCGGCGCGAGCGGGCCCAACATCGGCTCGATGGTGCGGGCGCGGTGGGCAGGCGTGCTCGACGACCCGGTGCAGCGGCAGACCGCGTTCGCCTTCGAGTCGGTCGTCGACGAGGTCGTGTTCGTCACCGGGCCGCCGCTGGTCACCTTCCTGGCCACCGCGGTGTCGCCGCCGGTCGGATTCCTCACCGCGATCATCCTCGGCCTCGTCGGCGGGCTCGGGCTCGCGACCCTCACCTCGACCGAGCCGCAGGTCCCGCACGCCACCGACGTCGGCGCCGGTTCCCGCGCCCTGCTCGAGCCGGGCCTGCGTCGTGGTGGCCCTCACCTACGTCGCGGTCGGCACCGTCTTCGGCGCCATGGACGTGGTCGTCGTGGCCTTCGCCGACGAGGAAGGCAGGATCGGGCTGTCCGGCGTGGTGCTCGCGGTCTACGCCGCCGGCAGCCTGGTCGCCGGCCTGGTCTACGGCGCCGTGCGCTGGAAGCGCGGGCTCGCAGGACGTTTCGTCATCACCTGCTGCGCCTTCGGGCGTCGCGGGTCTCGGCTTCCTGCTGGTCGACTCGCTGCTCGTCCTCGGCGGTGCTGGTGTTCCTCGCCGGGATCACCATCGCCCCGGTGCTGGTGTCCGGCATGTCGCTGGTGGAGTCACGCATCCCGCGGTCCTCGCTCACCGAGGGCCTGGCCTGGACGACGGCCGCCCTCACCCTCGGCGTCACCCTCGGCGCCTCGATCGGCGGGAGCACGGTCGACGCCGTCGGCGCGCAGGACAGCTTCGTCGTGCAGACCGTGGCCGCGGGCACCTCCGCGGTGGTGGCCGTGCTCGGCTACCTGGTGCTGCGCGACCCGGCGCCCTGTGGACCGCTCCCGGCGTACCGGGACGGACCCGGCATGATGGGCGCGTGACAGGGGGGACGCAGGGCTGGAGCACGCCGCCCGAGCCGATCGGGACGACAGGGCCGCCGCAGCCGCACCGGCCGTCGGCGGCGCCCGACGCCGGCGCCCGCGTCTCGGCGCGCGCGCGGCCGTCGTGATGGTCGCCTCGATCGCCGTCATCGGCGTGGGCCTGCCGCTCGGGGTCACCGCGCTGGTCGATGCGGGTGAACGACCCGGGCGACGGCTCCGAGGTGCTGGCGAGGAGCCAGGAGCTGCTCGAGGCGGTCGAGGCCCGCGACGGCGACGCCATCACCGCGATGCTCGCCGACGACCACGACCTGATGGCGCCCAACGAGTCGCACGCGCGTCAGCCGCAGGCCACCGACCTGCTCGTCGGCGACGCCGCGGCCGCGGAGGCGATCGACCTCGAGCTCTCGTGGACGCCGCCCGAGATCGACCGCAGCGCAGAGGGCGAGCCGCTGACGTCGAGCACCGCGATGGTGGCCACGACCGTCACGTACGGCTTCACGGTCGCCGGCGAGCGGTCCGAGGCGTCCTACCGGGTGCGGCTCGCCTGGTTCCGCGACGGCGCGCTCGCCAAGGGCGACTGGGGTCTGCACCACGTGGTCACGCCCGACCTCGACACCTTCGAGTCCACGCTACGCGCCGGAGCCGTTCGCGGGCACCGAGCAGGACCCCGGGGCGGCCGCGTTCGGGGTCGGCGACTGCGACCCGAGCTGGGTCTCGATCACGCAGGCGTTCGACGTCTACGCCGCACCCGGCTCTCCGGTCTGCCTCCCCGACGGCGAGGTGCCCGACACCTACGACCCCCGGATCAGGGACGAGCTCGCGCTCCCCGCCGCCGAGCGGGCGTTCGAGTTCGAGGTGCTGCAGACCCAGCTGACCCAGGTGGCCTGGTCCGACGACCTGCCGCTGTCGGAGTGGCTGGTGGGCCTGGACGGCGCCGAGTACGTCGTGGTCGTCGTGGGTGCGCAGGACGGCACGGGCAGGGTCGTCGCCGCCGTCCCCACCTCCTGACCGAAACGGAGGTCAGGTCCCGAGCCGTACTGTCATCCCCGCTCCAGCCAGGCGCGCACGTCCGCGGCGTCGGCGTCGAGCAGCGGGCGGCGCGGTGTGCTCGCGCGGCGTGGTCTCGGTGCCGTCGCCGTCGAAGAACCGCAGCGGAGGTCCGGGGAGGGTGACCGTCCCGAGGGTGGCGTGGTCGACCTCGACCAGCAGGCCCTGGGAACGGGTCTGGTCCCACTCGTAGACCTCCTGGAGGTCGCGCACCTTGCCGGCCGGGATGCCCAGCTCGGCCAGCCGCGCGAGCAGCGGCTCGGCGTCCCACCCCGCGAAGGCCGCCTCGACCACCTCGACGACACGTCTCGCGGTGCGGCACGCGCTCGGCGTTGGTCGCGAGACCGTCTGTCGGCCGGGTCGATCTCGAAGCCGGCGCAGAACCTGCTGCCACAGCGCCTCGCTGCCCACCGAGATCTGCACGGCGCCGTCGCGGCAGCGGAACAGCCCGTAGGGGGCGATCGACGGGTGGTGGTTGCCCTGGGCGCGTCCCACCTCGCCGGCGACGGTCCACCGGGTGCCCTGGAAGGCGTGGACGCCGACCAGTCCGGCGAGCAGCGAGGTGCGGACGACCTGGCCGCGCCCGGTCCGCTCGCGCTCGAGCAGCGCGGCCAGCACGCCGTACCCGCCCCACATCCCGGCCAGCAGGTCGCCGATCGGCACACCGACGCGCTGCGGGTCGTCCGGGCCCGAGCCGGTGATCGACATCAGCCCCGCCTCGCCCTGGGCGATCTGGTCGTAGCCGGGTCGGCCGCCCTCGGGGCCGTCGTGGCCGAACCCGCTGATGCTCAGCACCACGAGCCGCGGGTTGAGCTCGAGGAGGTGCTCCATCGAGAACCCGAGCCGGTCGAGCACGCCGGTGCGGAAGTTCTCGAGCAGCACGTCGGCCCGCCGCACCAGCGCCTCGAGCGTCGAGCGGCCGTCGTCGGACTTCAGGTCGAGGGCGATCGACTCCTTGTTCCGGTTGCAGGACAGGAAGTACGTCGACACCCGGTCCTCGGCCTCCGAGGTGCCGTCGGGCTGCACGAACGGCGGACCCCAGCCGCGGGTGTCGTCGCCCGCCCCCGGGCTCTCGACCTTGATGACGCGCGCACCGAGGTCACCCAGCATCATCGCGGCGTGCGGGCCGGCGAGCGCGCGGGTGAGGTCGACGACGACGGTGCCGGCCAGCGGGCCGCTGCGGGTGCTCATGCCCGCATCATGGAGCAAGGGCCCGTGCACCTCGGCGTCACACCCAGTCGACCTCGGCGGCCTGCCGTCCCCCGGCGAGCCGTGCGTACCCGGGCCCGCGGTCGAAGAACGGCTCGTCGCCGGTGCGTCGAGACGCCCGGTCGGCGCGCTCGGCGTCGGACGCCTCCGCGTCGACAGCGGGGTCGTCCTCGGAGCCGGTGACGACGACGCCGTAGTCGCGCAGCGCACCGGCGATCGACACCTTGCCCCAGCGGACGTCCCGCTCGACCTCGTCGTACGGCCGCTCCAGCGGGTCGCCCCAGCCGCCACCACCCGTCGTGCGGATCCGGATCACCTCGCCGGCCCGCACCGGCTCGGCGTCGGCGAGGGCGTCGACCACGCGCTCCTGCGGTCCGCCGGGGTCGATCGTCACCGAGAACGGCTGTCCGGCGAGGCCGCCCCTGACGCCCCAGCAGGCCAGGATCGAGCGGTCGGCGATCGACATGAAGTGCCCGTCGCGCAGCATCCGGATGTGCTTCTCGTAGCCGAGCCCGCCGCGGTACCGCCCCGGCCCGCCGGAGTCGCACGCGAGCTGCAGCGCCTCCACCCGGAACGGGAACCGGCTCTCGGTGAACTCGGTCGGCAGGTTCCGCGAGTCCGGCACCACGTGGATGGTGTCCTCGCCGTCGGCGTAGTAGCGGCCGCCCGAGCCGCCGCCGAGCACCTCGCGCATGAGGTACGGCTGGCCGTCGACGTCGTCGCCGTACACGCCGGTGTACCGGATCGTCTCCTGGTCGGCGGGCATCCGGCCGTCGACGGCCTTGGCCACCACGCCGGCCAGCACGCCCAGAAGGCGCAGGATCACGAACGTCCGGGCGTTGGTCGGTGCGGGGAACACCGGTGTCAGCAGCGTGCCCTTCTCGGGGAAGCGCATCTCCAGCAGCGGCAGCACGCCCTCGTTGACGTCGAGCTCGGCCATCCGCTCCGGCGTCTCGGCCAGGTTGCGCAGGATCGGGGCCAGCCACTTGGCGAGGAAGTTGCCGTCGGCGTAGTCGCCGCAGTGGTTGATCGGCCCCTTCGCCTGCGGACCCGTCCCGGTGAAGTCGATGATGAGCCGCTCGCCGCCCTCGTCGTCCGGCGCGGTGCGGGTGAGGGTGATCCGCTGGGTGTGCAGCCGCGGCTCGTCGACGCCGTCGTGCTCGGCGTAGTCCTCCCAGACGTACTCCCCCACCGGGATCTGCGACAGGATCTCGCGACGGTAGGTCTCGGTGGTGGCGTCCATCGCGGCGTCGAAGCACGCCTCGACGGTGTCGACGCCGTAGCGGTCGAACAGCTCGCCCAGCCGGCGCGCGCCCATCAGGCAGGCCGAGCACTCGGCGTCGAGGTCGGCGGCCAGCGAGTCGGGCATCCGGGAGTTGCGGGTCATGATCTTCAGCGCCGCCTCGTTGGGGACCCCCGCGTCCCAGAGCCGGATCGGCGGGACCATGAGGCCCTCCTCGAACACCGACGTGGCGGTCGAGGGCATCGAGCCCGGCACCGCTCCCCCGATGTCGTCGTGGTGGCCGAACGCCTGCACGAACGCCACCACGGTCGGCCCGTCGTCGCCCTCGCGGGTGGCGAACACCGGCACGGTGACGCAGAGGTCGGGCAGGTGCCCGATGCCGCCCTCGGAGCGGTAGACGTCGTTGTGGAAGAACACGTCTCCCGGCCGCATCGTCTCGAGCGGGTAGTCCCGCGCGATCGGGTGCACCAGGGCCGAGTACGACCGGCCGGTGAGCTTGCGCAGGTTCCGGTCGTGGATGCCGGCGCGGAAGTCGTGGGCGTCGCGGATCATCGGCGACCGCGACGTGCGCGCGATCGCCGTCTCGACCTCCATCTCGACGCTGGCCAGGTAGCCGGCGACGATCTCGACGAGCACCGGGTCGGGCGCCGGCGCGTCGACCGGGGTGAGGCGGTACGGCTTTCCCGTCCGGGTGGTGACCTGCGGCTGGTTCACGCCTGCTCCTCCGTCTGCTCGACGTCACGAGTGACGAGCACGTTGCCGAAGCCGTCGACCTCGGCCCGGAAACCGGGGTGCACCGGGATGGTCGAGCCGAACTCCTCGATGACCGCCGGGCCGTCGACGACGTCGCCGGCGCCGAGCCGTTCCCGCTGGTACAGAGCGGCCTTCGTCCAGCCGCCGAAGTACGCGTCGCGGGTGCCGGTGCGGGCCGACTCCGCGCCGTCGCCCGGGCTCGGTCGTGCGCAGGTCGGGACGACGGATGGGTCCGACGCCGGTGACGCGCAGGTTCACCCACTCCACCTGCTGGGTCGGGTCGTCGGCGAAGTCGTAGCCGTAGAGGGCGCGGTGCTCCGCGTGGAAGCGCGCGGCGGTGGCGTCGGCGAGGTCGGTGTCGAAGCGTCCCTCGGGCACGTCGACCCGCACCTCGAAGGCCTGGCCGAAGTAGCGCAGGTCGGCGGTGCGCTCGAAGCGGCGCTCGGCGGACGCGAAACCCTCTGCGGCCAGGGCGTGGTCGCCGTCGGCCGTCAGCTCGTCGAGGATCGTCTGCACCTGGTCGTGCTCGAGCCGGTCGTGACGGCGCACGTGGGTGCGCACGTAGTCGTTGCGCACGTCGACGGTGAGCAGCCCGAACGCCGAGAGGTTGCCGGGGTCGCGCGGCACCAGCACACCGGCCAGACCGAGGACGTCGACCAGCCGGCACGCGAGCAGCGAGCCGGAGCCGCCGAAGGTGACCAGGGTGAAGTCGCGGACGTCGAGCCCGCGCTTGACGCTGATCTGGCGCAGCGCGTTGGCCTGGTTCCAGGCCGAGATCTCCAGGATCCCGGACGCGCACTCCTCCACCGCCATCCCGAGGCGCTCGGCCAGCGCGGCCACGCCCTCGCCGGCGGCCTCGACGTCGAGCGGGATCTCGCCGCCGAGCAGGTGGGGCGGGATGCGTCCGAGCAGCACGTGCGCGTCGGTGATGGTGGGTTCGGTGCCGCCCTTGCGGTAGCAGAGCGGACCGGGGTCGGCCCCGGCCGACTGCGGCCCGACCCGCAGCGTCCCCTCCGGCGTGACCCAGGCGATCGAGCCGCCGCCGGCGCCCACGGTGACGACGTCGATCATCGGGATCTTGGAGGGGTACGCGCCGACCGTGCCCTCGGTGGTCAGCGCCGGACGGCCGTCGACCACGACCGTCACGTCGGTGGAGGTGCCGCCGCCGTCGCAGGTGAGCACCTTGTCGACACCGGCCGCCTGCGCCACGAGGGCGGCCCCCAGCGCCCCCGCCGCGGGGCCCGACAGCACGGTGGTGATGGGCTGCTTCACCACCTCGGCGGCCGACAGCACGCCGCCGTTCGACTTCATCACGTAGAACGGCACCTCGCGCGGCGTCCCGTCGGTGGTGGCGTACTCGGCCAGCCGGTGGGCGATGTTCTCCACGTAGCGCCGGATGTTCGGCTTCACGGCGGCGTCGACCAGGGTCGTCACCGACCGCTCGTACTCGCGGTACTCGCGCAGCACCTCCGAGGAGATGCTCACCGTCGCCTCCGGGTGCACCTCGGAGAGCACGTCGCGCATCGCCTCCTCGTGCGCCGGGTTCGCGTACGAGTGCAGGAAGCAGACGCCGATCGTGGTGATGCCGGCGTCGCGGAGGAACTCGGCGGCGGCGCGGGCCTGGTCGGGGTCGAACGGGCGGACCTCGCTGCCGTCGACGGCCAGCCGACCCGCCGACGGTGCGCACCCGGTCGGCCGGGACGATCCGCGGCGGCTTCACCCAGAAGTAGCTGTTGCCGTAGCCGTCCGGCACCGACTGGCGCGCGATCTCCAGGACGTGCCGGTAGCCCTCGGTGGTGATGAACCCGAGGTTCTCGACCTTGCCCTCGAGCAGCTTGTTCGTCGCCACCGTGGTGCCGTGGCTCACCGCGCTGATCGCCTCGCCGCCCACCGGCTCGCCCTGGGACGACAGCAGGCCGAGCACCTTGTCGATCCCGGCGAGGAACCCCTCGGCGGGGTCGGCCGGCGTCGACGGCGTCTTGGTGGTGACCACCGCACCGGAGTCCTCGTCGACCGCCACGACGTCGGTGAAGGTGCCCCCGGTGTCGATCCCGATCCTGATCCTGCGCGCTGCCACGGCCCGAGCCTGCCAGCACCGTCCCGGCGGGTGTCGTGTCAGTGTCTGCCAGGCTCCGCGGCGCGGCCTCGGCAAGCCGGGCCGAACCGCTCGCCCTCAGGTCAGGTCGGCTGCCCGCAGCGCGAGGTACCGGTCGCGCGCCTCGGCCGCGCCCGGGTCGCCGGTGGGCTCGGACTGCGCGTCGACACCGGCCTCCCAGCGCGGGCAGCTCGCCGGTGAGCGCCCAGGCCGCCTGGCGGGCGGCGCCGAGGGCGACGTACTCCCCCGCGGCCGGGACCACGACGGGGACGCCGAACAGGTCGGCGGCGAGTGCGCGGACCGCAGCCGACGCCGAGGCGCCGCCGATGAGCAGCACCCGCTCGACCCGGATCCCCTTCTCGCGCAGGGCGTCGACGCCGGCGACGAGGTTGAGCAGCATCCCCTCGACGGCGGCGCGGGCGAGGTTCTCCGGCGTCGCGTTCGCCCGGGTGAGGCCGCTGAGGGTGCCGGTGGCGTCGGGCAGGTCGGGCGTCCGCTCGCCGTCGAGGTAGGGCAGGAGGGTGAGGCCGCCGGCGCCGGACGACGCGGCGAGGGCCAGCCGGTCGAGCCCGGCGAGGTCGGTGCCGAGCATCGCGGCGGCGGCGGTGAGCACCCGCGCCGCGTTGAGGGTGCAGGCCAGCGGGCAGGTGGCCGCCCGTGGCGTCGGCGAACCCGGCGATGATCCCGGTCGGGTCGCCGATCGCGCTGTCGTGCGGCGCGAACACGGCGCCGCTGGTGCCGAGCGAGACCGCGACGTCGCCGGGCTCGAGCTGGAGCCCGAGCGCCGCGGCCATGTTGTCGCCGGTACCGGGCCCGACCACCATGCCGTCCGAGGTCCGACCCGAGGCCTCGGCAGGGTCCAGCACCCGCGGCAGCCGCAGGTCGCGCCCGAAGGCGAGCCGGACCAGGTCGTCGCGGTAGCCGGTGCCGGCCGACCAGTACCCCGTGCCGGAGGCGTCGCCCCGGTCGGTGGTCCAGCCGTCGTCGCCACCGCGGGACCTCAGGAAGCGGCCGGTGAGCCAGTCGTGCGGGAGCACGACGGACGCGACGCGGGCGGCGTTCTCCGGCTCGTGCTGCGCCAGCCAGCGCAGCTTGGTGACGGTGAAGCTCGCGACCGGGACCAGGTCGACGGCGTCGACCCAGGCCTGCGCCCCGCCGAGCTCCTCCACCAGGTCGGCGGCCGCTCCGGCCGAGCGCGTGTCGTTCCACAGCAACGCCTCGCGCACCACCTCGTCGGCGTCGTCGAGGGCGACCATGCCGTGCTGCTGGCCGCCGACGGCGATGGCCGAGACGCCGTCGAGCAGGCCGTCGGAGGTGGCGGCGGTGAACGCCTCCCACCAGCGCCGACGGGTGCGACGCTGGTGCCGTCCGGGTGCGGCGCGCGGCCGGTGCGCACCACCTCGCCGGTCGCGGCGCGGCAGACCAGGACCTTGGTCGACTGGGTCGAGGAGTCGACGCCGGCGACGAGCACGTCGTCCGCCCGTCAGCCACGGGCGGCGTGCCTCCACCGTCGCCGCGGCGCCGCGCTCGTGCAGCGACCTCAGCGCGTCGAGGTAGGCGGTGGTGAACCGCTCGTCGTCGACCAGGTCGCCGAACAGGTCGCGGTCGCGCAGGAACGCGAGCGGGTCCTCGTCCTGGCGGGCGGCGGCGGCCGTCACGCGGTCCCTGATCCGGTCGACCACCTCGATCGGCTCGCCCTGCTCGTCGGTGCCCTCGGCGTACCGGGCCCACGACGCGACCACCAGGGCCGACCGCCGGATCTCACCTCCGGTGCGCAGGTTGTGGGCGATCACGGGCACGAGCCACTTCGGGATCCGGTCCGAGCTCTCGGCGGCCAGCCGGGCGAGGGTGTCGCGGACCTCGGGGTTGGCGAACCGCTCCACCAGCTGGCGCCGGTAGGCGTCCAGGTCGACGCCCGGCACCTCCGGCAGGGTCGGGCTGCCCTCGTGCTCCATGTAGCCGAGGACGAAGTCGACGAACACCGGGTCGGAGCAGACCTCGTGGGCGTACCGGTAGCCGGCGAGGTAGCCGAGGTAGGCGATGGCCTGGTGCGAGGCGTTGAGCAGCCGCAGCTTCATCAGCTCGTACGGCTCGACGTCGTCGACGACCTGCACGCCGACGTCCTCGAGCGGCGGACGCCCGCTGCCGAAGTGGTCCTCGACCACCCACTGCGTGAACGGCTCGCAGACCACGGGCCAGCCGTCCTGGACGTCGAAGTCCGCGGCCAGCCGCTCGGCGTCCTCGGGCGAGGTGACCGGCGTGATCCGGTCGACCATGCAGTTCGGGAAGGCGACCTCGGCCTCCATCCAGGCCGCCAGGTCGGCGTCCTTGAGGCGGGCGAACGCGGTCATCATCCGCTTCGCCACGTCGCCGTTGCCGGGGATGTTGTCGCACGACAGCACGGTGAACGGCGCGGTGCCCTCGGCGCGCCGCCGGGCGAGCGCCGCGACGACGAAGCCGAAGGCCGTCGTGGGGACGGCTCCGTCGACGAGGTCGGCCTGGATCGAGGGGTCGTCGGCGTCGAACTCGCCGGTGACCTGGTTGACCAGGTACCCGCCCTCGGTGATCGTCAGCGACACGATCCGGGTGCGCGGGTCGGCCATCCGGTCGAGCACGGCCTGCGGGTCGTCCGGTGCCAGCAGCGCCTCGGCCACCGACCCGATGACCCGCGGCTCGCGGTGCCCGTCGGGGTGCTTCACCACCAGCGTGTACAGCCCGTCCTGGGCGTTCAGCGTCTCGATGATGCGGCGGTCGTGCGGCAGCACGCCGACCCCGCAGAGCGCCCAGTCGAGCGCCTTGCCCTGGTTCATCAGCGCGTCGAGGTACATGGCCTGGTGGGCGCGGTGGAAGCCTCCGACCCCGAGGTGGACCACCCCGACCTGGAGCGCGGCGCGGTCGTACTGCGGCCTCGCGACGTCCGGTGGGAGGGCGTCCAGAACGGTCTGCGACAGCGGGTGCGGCACAACGGCTCCCATCACGGTGGAGGACCGGTCGAGTCTAGGGCAGCGCGCTCAGAACAGGGTGTAGCCGCCGTCGACCACCACCACCGACCCGGTCATGAAGCTCGAGGCCGCTGACGCGAGGTACACGACGGTGGGGGCGATCTCCTCCGGCGTGGCGTAGCGCTGCATGGCGGCGTCGTCGATCCAGCGCGCCTTGAACCGGGGTTCGTCGACCGGCGCCATCTCGGTCTTGACGTACCCGGGCGCGACCGCGTTGACCCGGATGCCCAGCGGCGCCCACTCCGCCGCGAGCGACTTCGTGAGCTGGTGCACCGCCGCCTTGGAGGCGTTGTAGGCGGGCTGCCACTGCGGGCGGTTGACGATCTGCGCCGAGATCGACCCGATGTTGACGATCGTCCCGCCGCCCGCGCCGGCCATGTGCGCGCGCGGCCTCCTTGCTCGCCAGCCACAGGCCGTGGACGTTGACCTCGAACACCTCGCGCCACTCCTCGTCCGGCACCTCGAGCGCCGGCCGGTGGTGGCAGATGCCGGCGTTGTTCACCAGCACGTCGAGGCCGCCGAGACGGTCGACCGTGGTGGCGACGGCCGCCCGGACCGAGGCCGCGTCGGCGACGTCGAGTCCGGTGCCGACCACGGTGCGCCCGGTCTCGGCGGCCAGCGCGGCGGCCACCTCGACGCACGCCGCCTCGTCGCGGGCGCCGATCACGACGTCGGCCCCGGCCTCGGCGAGCCCGCGGGCGAACGCGAGCCCCAGACCCTTGTAGCCGCCGGTCACGAGCGCCCGGCGCCCCTCCAGCGAGAACCTCTCGAGGCACGGTCATGCGCGCGACACCACCACGACGGACTTCATGCTGGCCGGGTCGTCGTCGCTGGTGAGGGCGGCCTCGGTGTCCTCCAGCTCGAACTCGGCGGTCACCAGGCCGTCGAGGTCGGTGCCGGGCTGACGCGCCGCCGCGATCGCCGCCGGCCAGGTGTCGACGTACCGGAACACGCCGGTGAGCACCAGCTCGCGGAACGCGATGAGCTGCACGGGGATCGTGATCTCCTCGGCGCCGAGCCCGACCAGCACGGCGGTGCCGCTCTCGCGCAACGCGTGCAGGCCCGAGATCAGCGCCGGGGTCGCACCCGAGCACTCGATGAAGGCGTCGACCCCGAGGGCGGACAGGTCGACCGACGGGTCGGCCGGGTCGAGCGCCGTGGTGGCCCCGAACGGACGTGATCCGCTCCCGGCGCGACGGGACGAGATCGGTGACGACGACCTCCGCCGCCCCCCGCGCCCTGGCCGCGAGCGCCGCCAGGGCACCGATCGGACCGGCACCGGTGACGAGCACCCGCGACCCCGGACCGACCTTCGCCTTCTCGCACGCCCACAACCCGACCGAGAGCGGCTCGAGGAGCGCGGCCGCGTGGTCGGACACCTCGTCCGGCACCGGGTACGCGAAGTCGGCCGGCGCCACCACGTAGTCGCAGAACGCGCCGTCGACCGGAGGGGTCGCGTAGAACTCGAGGTCCGAGCACATGTTGTAGCGACCGGCCTTGCACGCGTGGCACCGCCGGCAGGGGCGCTGCGGCTCGATCGCCACCCGCTGCCCCACCCGCTCCTGCGGCACGTCGGCACCGACGTCGACCACGACGCCGGACACCTCGTGCCCCAGGACGATCGGCTGCTCGACGACGAACGAGCCGATCCGACCCTCCTTGTAGTAGTGGACGTCCGACCCGCAGACCCCCACCGACCGCACCTGCACGAGCACCTCGTCGGCCCGCGGCACCGGGACGGGACGCTCCTGCATCTCGACCGGCGCGCCTTCGTCAGGACGCTGGCGCGCATGGTGGTCGGGAGGCTCACTTCACCGCTCCCAGCGACAGGCCCTGGACCAGCTTGTCCTGCGCCGCGAACCGGCCGCGAGCACCGGCAGCGAGATCGCCGTCGCCGCCGCGCAGACCTGGGCGAGGAACAGGCCCTGGCTGGTGGCGAACCCGGTGAGGAACACCGGCGACGTGCCCGCCACCGTCGAGGTGAGCGTGCGGGCCAGCAGCAGCTCGTTCCAGCTGAAGATGAAGCAGATCAGCGCGGTCGCGGCGATCCCCGGCATGGCCACCGGCGCCACCACCCGCACCAGCATCTGCGGCAGGCTCGCGCCGTCGAGCTGGGCGGCCTCGAGCATCTCGACCGGCACCTCGGCGAGGAAGCTGCGCATCATCCAGACCGCGATCGGGAGGTTCATCGCCGTGTAGAGCAGCATGAGCAGGTTGATGTTGTCGAGCAGGCCGGTGTTGCGGGCGAACAGGTACAGCGGCAGCAGGCCGGCGACGATCGGCAGGAACTTGGTGGACAGGAAGAAGAACATCACGTCGGTCCACTTCTCGACCGGCTTGATCGACAGCGCGTACGCCGCCGGCACCGCGAGCAGCAGGACGATGATCGTCGAGACCACCGAGGCGGTCAGCGAGTTGAGCAGCGGCGGCAGCGGGCTGCGCCCGCCGTCCAGGCCGAGGAAGGAGCGGTAGCCGTCCAGGGTCAGCGGCGCGAACACCGACGGCGGGTTGGTCGCCGCCGCGGTCTCGGAGTGGAACGAGGTCAGCACCATGAACAGCACCGGGAGGACGAAGAGCAGGCCGACGACCCAGGCGAGCACGCCCCACAACGGGCTGCCCTTCTTCTCCGTCGCGGCCTTCTTGCGCCGGGCCGCCTTGAAGGAGGTCGCGGCGACGGCCGGGTTGGTGGACCTCGAGGTCGGGGTGTCGCTGATGGTGCTCATCGTGCGTTCTCCTCGTCGAAGAGGCTGGACACCACGCGCAGGGCGAACGTGGCGATGATGATCGTGCCGATCACGACGACGACACCCTGGGCGGAGGCGAGGCCGTAGTCCTGCTTCTGGAAGAACGTCGTGTAGATCGTGTACGGCAGGTTCGCCGTGCCGAGGGCGCCCGGCGGTCATGATGAACACCGCGTCGAAGGCCTGCACGATGTAGATGGACCCGAGCAGGCCGCCGAGCTCGATGTAGCGGCGCAGGTGCGGGAACGTGATGTAGCGGAAGATCTGCAGCGTGCTGGCGCCGTCGACCCGGGCGGCCTCGACGACGTCGCCGGGCTTGGACTGCAGGCCCGCGAGCAGGATCAGCATCATGAACGGCGTCCACTGCCAGATCAGCGCGAGCTCGATCGACAGCAGCGGGAAGTCCTGCAGCCACGCGACCTGGGGCGGGGAGTCGGAGCCGAACAGCCCCCAGATCCAGGTCAGCGAGCCGTTCAGCAGGCCGTAGGACGGGTTGAGGATGCCGTGCTTCCACAGCAGCGCGGCCGCGACCGGCACGACCAGGAACGGGGCGATCATCATCGTCCGGACCGCGCCGCGGCCGAAGAAGGTGCGGTCGAGCAGCAGCGCGATGAGCATGCCGAGGACGAGGCTGACCGCCACCACGGTGAAGGTCAGCAGGACGTGGTCCACGACCGCGCTGCGGATGCTGGGGTTGGTGAACACCTGCACGTAGTTGTCGAAGCCGGTGAAACCGCGCTGGTCCGGGCGCAGCGCGCGCCAGTCCATGAACGACACCACGATCGTCACCAGGAACGGCAGCTGGGTCGCGACGATGACGAACAGCAGGGCCGGCAGCAGGGGCAGCCGACGTCGGCGGGCCTCCCGCTTGCTCTGCGCCAGCTGTGCGGGTGGCACGGTCGTCGAGCTCTCGTCGCGTGCGGGCGCGGGCTGGGTCGGTGGCAGTGGTGCTCATGGGTGCTTCCTTCGTCCGGGGTGTCCGGCCGGCGACCGTGGTCGCGACCGGGACCGCCGCTCACGGCGGGGGTCGGAATCTGCTGGGCGAACGCCTCTCGGCGGTCGCCGGGTGGCCGGCGGCGCGCGCCTCACGCGCCGCCGGCGTCCGTACCGCTGGTGCGGTCCTACTTGTTGGCGTCGCCGGCCGTCTGCGCCAGCTGCTGCCCGCGCTCCAGCGCCTGCTGGACGGTCTGCTGCCCGGCGATGGCGGCGCTCACGCCCTGCGACACCTCGGTCGCCATGCCGGCGAACTCGGGGATCGCGACGAACTGGATGCCCGGCGCCGGCCTCGGCTGCACGCCCGGGTTCGGTCGGGTCGGCCGCCTCGATCGAGGCCAGCGTCTGCTCGTAGAAGGCCGCTGCGGACTCCTGGTAGTCGGCGTTCTCGTAGGTGGAGGCGCGCTTGCCGGCCGGCACGCTGGACCAGCCGATCTCGGTGCCCACGAGCTCCTCGTACTCCTTGGACGAGGCCCACGAGATGAACTCCCACGCCGCCTCCTTGGAGTCCGAGGACTCCTGGATCGCCCAGGCCCAGCTGTACAGCCAGCCGGCGGAGTCGGTCTCCTTGACCGGCGCGGGGGCGTAGCCCACCTTGCCGGCGACCGGGGAGCCCTCGGCCTCGAGCGAGCCGGCCGCCGAGGTGGCGTCGTACCACATCGCCGTCCCGCCCTGCTGGAACGAGTTCAGGCACTCGGTGAAGCCGGCGTTCGCGGCGCCGGGCTCGCCGTGCTGCTGCACGAGGTCGACGTAGAACTGGGTGGCTGCGGTGAACTCCGGGGAGTCGACCTGGGCGTCGAAGTTCTCGTCGAACCAGGTGCCGCCGAAGGTGTTGACCACGGTGGTCAGCGGGGCGAAGACCTGGCCCCAGCCCGCCAGACCGCGCAGGCAGATGCCCTTCATGCCGGACTCGGCGCCGTCGAGCTGCGCGGCCAGTGCCGCCACCTCGTCCCAGGTCGGGTTGCTCCGGCATCGTCAGGCCGTTCGCCTCGAAGACGTCCTTGCGGTACATCAGGAACGAGCTCTCGCCGTAGAACGGCTGCGGCGTACAGCGAGCCGTCCTCGCCGCGCAGGCCGTCCGCGATCGGCTGGAGGATGTCGTCCTGGTCGAAGTCGGCGTCGTTCTCGACGTAGTCGTCCAGGTTGGCGATCCACCCGTTCTTGGAGAAGAACGGGGTCTCGTAGTTGGAGATCGTCGCGACGTCGTACTGGCCCGACTGCGCCGCGAAGTCGGTCTGGATGCTGTCGCGGACGTCGTTCTCGGGGAGCACGACGAGGTTGACGTTGATCCCCGACTCCTCCTCGAACTGCCCGACGAGGGTCTCCAGGTCCTCCATCTGCGGGTTGTTGACCATGATGACGTCGATGCTGTCGCCCTCCGTCGCCGCCACCGCCGCCACCGCCGCCGCCGCCGGCGCCGGAGCAGCCGGTGACGATGACGGCCAGTCCTGCGGCGGCTGCGACGGCGGCGCCGTGCGCCGGGTCCTGCCGCGTGGTGTTGCCATGGGTTCGTCCTCTTCCTCTATCCTCGCCCGGCTGCTCTGCCGGGGTCGCTGTGGGGTGGTGCGTTACCGCTGGTGGGGCAGGGGGCCGCGCTCGGCGGACCCGCGCTGGATGAGCTCGAGATCGGCCAGGACGTGGCGGGGGTCACCCGCGTACCCGCCGATCCGGTCGAAGAGCAGGTCTGCGGCCGTGCCGGCGATCTGCTCGACGTCCTGCTCGAGCACGGTGATGCCGGGGTCGAACGCGTCGAGGCCGGCGAGGTCGTCGACCGCCGCGACGGCGAGGTCGCGGCCGGACGTCCTGACCGCCGACATCACGCCCATCGTGGTGCGGGCCACGCCGGAGATCACGGCCGTGACGTCCGGCGACTCAGCCAGCACGGCGGCCGCTCGCTCGGAGGTCTCGGCCGGGAGGTACCCGAGCCAGGCGTCCAGCGGCTCGAGTCCCGCCGCCCTCATCGCCGCCCGGTACCCGTCGACCCGCAGGACGACGGTGGACGCGGCAGGCCCGCTGCCCACGAACAGGATCCGACGGTGGCCGTACCCCAGCACGTGCTCGGTCAGCCGGCGTCCCGCCAGCACGTTGTCGATGCCGACCGCGTCGGAGACCGGACTGGGTCCGGCGGCGTCGACCTGCACCACCGGCAGCTCGTGCGCCACCTGCTCCAGGAACCCTCGCGGCGCACCAGCCGTACCGGTGGCGACGACGAGACCGGCGACGGAGCGGGACAGCAGGGGGGCGACGGCCTCGGCCTCGGACCGACCGGCGCCCGCGCAGGAGATGATCACGCCGTAGCCGCGCTCGTGCGCCGCCTGCTCGACGACGGAGACGATCCGGCCGAAGAACGGGATGGTGAAGTCCTCGACCGCGAGGCCGATCGCCTCGTCGCGGCCCCGCCGGAGCGACCTGGCCTGGCGGTTCACCGAGTAGCCGAGGTCGGAGGCGACGTCACGGACCTTGTCCGCGACCTCTGGCCGCACGCCGGCCCCGCCGTGCAGGACCCGGGACACCGTCGAGGCGCTGACACCGGCGGCACGGGCGACGTCGACGAGGGTCACGCGGGATGCCGCGATGCCTGCCATGACCAGCCCCTGACGTCGTCGTCCGGTGAGTGGTCCGAGGTTGCTCCTATCCTGCAAACGTTGTCAACGGTTTCGCTGAAAACGTTGTCAGGAATCTCGCGAGGTGGACCTCCGCCGTGCTGGGGACGGCCGGCGGTGCGGTCAGCCGCGACGTCCGCGGCGGGCGCGCAGGTAGTCGCTGACGACGTAGCGGCCGAGGTCGGCGGCCGACGGGGTCAGGACGCGGCCGCCGGCGCGGCGGGCGACGGCGTCGACGAAGCGGCGCAGGCCCGGGGTCCTCCCCCAGCATGAACAGGTTGACGACCGCGCCGTAGCGGGCGAGCAGGTCGACCTCGCGGACGGTGCGCGAGATGGTCTCCTGCAGCGGCGGCCACATGAAGAACGCCTCGCCGTCGTCGTCGAGGTGGGCCGTCGGCTCGCCGTCGGTGACGACCAGCACGACCGGGTCGGACGAGCTGTGCCGCCGCAGGTGCCGTCCGGCCAGGGCGAGGGCGTGCGAGAGGTTCGTCCCCTGCTGGTAGTCCGGTTCGACCGCGGCCAGCTCGGCCTGGCTCAGCGTCGTGGCGTACCGCCCGAAACCGATGATCTGCAACGCGTCCTGCGGGAAACGGGTCGCCACCAGGTGCGCGAGCGCGAGCGCGGTCTGCTTCATCGGGCCCCAGCGGCCCTCGGCCACCATCGAGTACGAGAGGTCGACCAGCAGGGCCACCGCCGCACCGCTGCGCCGCTCGGTCTCGACCACCTCGAAGTCGGCGACCTCCAGCGTCACCGCACCGTCGCCCTCGGACGCGCTGCGCCCTGTGTCATCGCGTCGGGAACCATGACGACGGAGTGCGTTCTGGACCGTGCGGACGACGTCGATGGGCTGGGTGTCGCCGAACTCCCAGGCGCCGCGACGCTCCGGTCGCCTCGCCGGCCGCGCCGGCGGAGCGCAGGTCGTGCTGGCCCTGCCGCCCGTTCTCGAGGTCGGCGAAGACGTGGCGCAAGCGCCGTGGATCCCAGCCGCCGCAACGCCTTCGGGCTCAGCGTCATGCCGTCCGGGCCGGTGGTGACCCAGCCCTGGCGCCGCAGCTCGCGCTCCAGCTCGGCCAGGCGCCGCACGTCGTCGGCGGCGCCGCGGCCGAGGTGCCGCTCGACCGCCTGGACGTCGACGTCGTCGAGGGTGGCGCCCGGGTGCTCCTGGCCCAGCTGCTCCACGAGGTCGTCGAGGTCGGCGAGCTCGGCCAGCGCTCCCGTGGCCTCGCCGTAGCCGAGCGGCTCCGACCCCGTGGTCTGGCGCGCGCGGTCCCACGCGAGCTCGGGCCGCAGGGCGCGCAACGACTCCGACAGCGCGGCCATCTGGTCGGCGAGCCCGCTGTCGGCCAGCGCCTGCGACATCAGGCCCGCGAGCTCCTCGCGCTGCGACGGCGAGAGCGACCGCATCAGCTGCTCGGCGGCCGCGGCCTGGCGGGCCAGCTGGTCGACCAGCTCGTCGGTGCTCTCCGGGGCGTCCGGGAAGAACTCGCCGTGGCGCTCCATGAACTCGCGGAACCGGTCCGTGGTGTCCTGGCCGCGTGGCGTGCTGGGCGAGCAGGTCGTTGAGGTCCGACGAGCATCTCGCGCAGCCGCGCGGCGGCCTCCGGGTTCTTCGCCGGGTCCGCACCCTCCATCGCCTTCCGCATCCCGGCGAACCGCTGGTCGAGCACCTCGCCGCGCAGCTCGTCGAGGATCTTCTGGTAGTCGGCCCGGGCGTCGTCGCTGCGCCAGTCGTAGTCGGCGAGCTCGCGCACGGCCGCCGCGGTCGACCGCGGGAGGGCGTCGAGGCGTGCCCGCGCGAACTGCGCGTCGAGGTCGGGCTCACCGGCGCCGTCCTCGCCCTGCGCGCGGCTGCGGCGTCGTCGAGGGCGTCGCGCTCCGCCGCCAGCGCCTGGTCCAGCAGGGCCCGGGCGCGCGTGACCGTCCCGTCCAGACGGCCACGCCGCGAGGCCTGCTGGCGCATCCGCCGCGCGCGGGCCTCCAGGTCGTCGAGGCCGCGGTCGCCGTCCTGGCCCCGGCGCAGCAGGTCGCGCAGCGCCTCCCGCAGGCTGCCGCCGGCGAGCACCTCCTCGCCCACGGCGTCGACGGCCGCGCGCACGTCGAAGGGCGGTGCCAGCGGGTCGGGGCCGCCGGTCCACGCCCCGTAGCGGTACCGCCGGTGGTGGGAACCGGACCTGCCGGCGTCCGACGGCTGGGCCGTCATCCCCCGTACACCGTCCGGCCGCCGTCGGCGGGCTCCTTGCCCAGCCGGCGGGTGAGGTGCAGGCCCTCGAGCACCAGCTCCACCGCCGCCGCGGCCTGTCCCGCCGAGGGCGCCGCGCCGGAGCCGAGCCGGTCGAGCACCTTCGCGAGCCCCGACACCTGGCCGACCTGCGCGAGCACCTCCGCCGACGGTGACGCCCTCACCGGTCTCGACCGTCGTGCCGTCGGCGGTCAGCGCGGTGAAGCCGGCGAGGTCCAGCCCGCCCAGGCGCGAGCGGAACGTCTCGGCCACGGCGGTGCGCAGCAGGTGGGCGAGCACCTCGATCTCGCGGCCCTCGTGGCCGCGACTCGAACTCGACCTTGCCGCGCAGGGTGCCGACCACCGACTCCGTGTCGCCCACGCGGGCCACCGGGTCGTCCTCGCCGCGCAGGGCGCCGCGGCGCAGCGCCGCAGCGGCGACCGTCTCGGCCCCGGCGACGGCGAACCGGGCCGACACCCCCGACCGCGCGTCGACGGCGGGCGACTCGCGCACCCCGCGGGTGAAGCGCGCCATCACCTCGAGGACGTGCTCGGGGACCTCGGCGACCAGGTCGGCCTCCTGGCGTGAGCAGGTCGATCTCGTCGGTGAGGTCGAGCGGGTAGTGGGTGCGGATCTCGGCGCCGAACCGGTCCTTGAGCGGGGTGATGATGCGGCCGCGGTTGGTGTAGTCCTCCGGGTTCGCGCTCGCCACGAGCAGCAGGTCGAGCGGGAGCCGCAGCTGGTAGCCGCGCACCTGGATGTCGCGCTCCTCCAGCACGTTGAGCAGGCCCACCTGGATCCGCTCGGCGAGGTCGGGCAGCTCGTTGACCGCGACGATGCCGCGGTGCGCCCGCGGCACCAGGCCGTAGTGGATCGTGTCCGGGTCGCCGAGGCTGCGGCCCTGGGCGACGCGCGACCGGGTCGACGTCGCCGATCAGGTCGCCGATGCTCGTGTCCGGCGTCGCGAGCTTCTCGGCGTACCGCAGCGACCGGTGGCGCCACGCCACCGGCAGGTCGTCGCCGAGCTCGGCGGCGCGCCGCACCGACTGCGGGACCACCGGCTCGTACGGGTGCTCCCCCAGCTCGGAGCCGGCGATCACCGGGGTCCACTCGTCGAGCAGCCCGACGAGCGAGCGGATCAGGCGGGTCTTGCCCTGGCCGCGCTCTCCCAGCAGGACGACGTCGTGGCCGGCGAGGATCGCCCGCTCGAGCTCGGGCAGCACGGTCTCGTCGAACCCGACGATGCCGGGGAACCGCTCGGACGCGGTGGCCGTGGACCGCATCCGGTCGAGCAGGTTGTGCGCGCAGCTCGGCCTTGACCGAGCGGTGCTCGTGGCCGGAGGCGCGCAGCTCTCCGAGCGTGGTGGGCAGCGACTCCGGGGCGAGCGGGGGCGAGGGTCACCTCCTGACCGTACGTCGCCCCCGCGCGGAACGGCACCCCGGACCTGTCCGTCCGGGGTGCCGCACCTTCACCGCGTCGTCGCGCGTCCTGGAGGCGATCCCCTCACCAGGTGACGCGGACGATGGTCCCGGGGCCCTCGGGCCCCGTCTCGCCGAGCGGAGCCAGGGTGCCGACCCAGAGCCCGCCGTTCGCACGGTCGGTCTCGACCGAGAGCGCACCCGGGATCTCCACGAACGGGCTCGTCCTGCCGTGGCGGACCTTGGTCACCTGCCCCGCGAAGAGCTCGGTGACGTAGATCGTGCCGTCCTTGGCGATCGCCAGGTTCGTGGCACCGAGGAAACCGTCGGCCACCTTGGTGACCTTGCCGTTGGCGGGGTTCACCTTCCACAGCCCGCCCCGCGCGCCCAGGCTCGGGTCCTCAGGACCGCCGGGGAGGGTGGTGACGTACAGCATGCCGTCCGGGCCGACCTCGACGTCGGTCGGGACGGGCTCGAACCGGTAGGTCCTGCCGACCACGCAGCCCGGCAGGCCGAGCGCAGCAGCCTGGTCGGCGCTGAACGTCAGGGGCTGGGGCGGCAGCACGGCCAGCAGGCTGACCCGTCCGCGGCTGTCGACCTTGAGCAGGTCGTTGCCACCGGCGTCGGCCACCACCCAGGCACCGTCGGCCCAGGCGGCCACGGCGTACGGGTGCGAGTCGATGATGCCGGTGTACTCGGCCGGCGCGCCGAGGCCCTCGAAGGCCTTGCGGACGCACGGACCCGCGCCGTTGATGCCGTACTCGACCTTGCGGTCCGGGTTGCGGACGTCCTCGATCCTGCGCAGGTCCGCGCTGATCGAGTACCCCTTCGGCCCGCGGACCTCCAGGGACGCGGTCGCCTCGGTGAAGTTGGTCTCGGTCCAGGCGATACGGCCGTAGTCGTTCAGGTCGACGCCGGCGACGTCCTCGGCCGTCGTCGGGTTGGCGACCGGCACGAGGCCGGCGTCGGTCAACCGGGAGACCTGCACGGCGAAGCCGTCGGCGACGAAGACGCCGTGCCGGTCGACCGACAGGTTGAACGGGGCGATGACGTCGGAGCTGAGGACCTCGGTCGTCGGCGTGCCGCCGGCCTGGGTGGGCAGGGCGCCGCCGAGCACCAGGGCACCGGCTGCGAGGGTGGACAGGAGAGCACGAGAGCGCATCGGGACTCCACGACGTTCGGGGGGCACTTGTGCGGCCGGCTGGTGGGCCGGCGGTGCGCGCGGGCGGCGCGAGCCTCCGCGCGGAAGGCACCCCCGAGGGTGCGGCGCGCGGCCAGCATGCTGCACGGCGCGGGCTGCGTCCAGACCCCTTCGCGCATCCGAGAAGGCTTGCCGCACAGGGTGGTGACGACCCCGGCGCGTCCCGTCGAAACCGCCCCGAACAGGTGCAGGTGGCGACGCCGCTCCTCAGTGCTCCCTCGGGGTGCCCGCCCGCGCGTACGGGAAGCTCGTGGCCGCGGGACGGACGAGGTCGTCGGCGTACCGCCGCACCAGGTCGAGGTTGCGGTCGGCGAGGTGGTCGAAGCCCTGCCGGATCGACGACCCCGGCGTGAGGCTCGCCATCGCCTCCGCCGGGTCGAGGCGGGCGCTGATCCAGCACTCGTGGCTGGCCGCGCGCGCCACCGTGTGCGAGGTGGGCGTCACCACGTGGGAGTTGCCGAAGTAGTGCACGCCGGCCGGGTCGGTGCCCGTCGAGTTGGCGGCGACCACGTAGACGTGGTTGTCGTAGGCCCGCGCGCGCGAGGTCATCTCGGCGATGTCGGCCGACCGGAGCAGGGCCGAGGGGCGGGCGATCACCTCGGCGCCCTGGACGGCCTGGATGCGCCACAGCTCGGGGAAGTCGCCGTCGAAGCAGATCGCCATGCCGATGCGGCCCAGGTCGGTCTCCACCACGCAGACCTCGTCGCCCGGCGTGACCCAGCCGCCGCGGGTGACGATCTCGGTGCAGAACGGGTGGGTCTTGCGGTAGACCCCCGCCACCTCGCCGTCGCGGCCGATCAGCACCGAGGAGTTGTGGACGACGCCACGCTCCGGGCCCCGCTCGTAGGTGCCCCAGACCAGGTGCACCCCGAGCGCGCGGGCGGCCTCCTGCAGCGGCTCGGTGACCGGGCCGGGCACCTCGCTCACGAGGTCCCACAGCTCGTCCGGGCCGCACCCCGGCGTGAAGCCGGTGGAGGCCGTCTCCGGCAGCACGACCAGCTCGGCGCCCGTCTCCTCGACGCAGCGCCGGACCCACTCCGCTGCGCGAGCGGTGTTCTGCTCGATCGTGCTGCGGCGACAACGTGTCGGGCAGCGGAGCGAGCTGCAGCGCCGCGACCGTGAAGGCGCGCATCAGCGCGACCGCCGGCCGAGCGCCCAGCCGAGGGCGACGCCGGCCAGCGCGGAGAGGGCGCCGGTCGTGATCGCGGCCGGCACCAGCCAGGCGGGGGCGGTGTCCGCGGCGGCGGGCGCGGTGACGACCGCAGCGGCGGCGGGCTGCGCGGCCTCGACGGCCGGCACGCCGACCGGGGCGGGCGCGGGCGCCTGCGGGACGCCCTCGGCGATCACCTTGTCGACGGCGCCGAAGAACTGAGCGGCCATCCGGCGCGAGACGCCGGACAGCATCCGCTGACCCACGCCGCCCACCATCCCGCCGACGACGGCGTCCGCGTCGTACTCCAGGTGGGTGCCGCTCCCCTGCTCGGCGAGCTTCACCGCGACGGTGGCGTCGACGCTTCCCGGCGCGCCGGACCCGCTGGCGCGCAACGTGAACGACGTCGGCGCGTCCTGGTCGGCGAGGGTGACCCGTCCCTCGTACGTGCCCTTGATCGAGGCGACGCCCGCGGTGACCGTCATGGCGTAGACGTCGGGCGAGACCTGCTGCAGCGCGTGGCAGCCGGGGATGGTGGCGGCCAGCACCGCGGGGTCGTTGAGGGCGGCGAACACCTTCTCCGGTGGCGCGGCCAGGTCTGCCGTTCCGCTGATCCTCATGACGGGTCCTCCCTGTGGCCGGAATCGGCGTGCTGGCGGCGGAGCTCGAACAGGTCGCTGGGCGACAGCGGCATCGACCGGATCGGGAAGCCCTCGGCGTCCTCGATCGCGGACGCGAACAGGGCCGCGGACGGGATGACGCCCGCCTCGCCCGCTCCCTTGATCCCCAACGGGTTCAGCGGCGAGGGCGTCTCGAGGTGGTCGATCTCGATCCTGGCCGGCACCTCGGTGGCGTACGGCATCAGGAAGTCCATGTACGAGGCGTTGAGCACCTGGCCGTGCTCGTCGTAGACGATCCGCTCGTACAGCGCCCCGCCCACCCCCTGCGCGACGCCGCCGTGGATCTGTCCCTCGACGATCTTGGGGTTCACCAGCGTGCCGCAGTCGTGCACCACGCAGTAGCGCAGGATCCGTACCTCGGCGGTGAGCGGGTCGGTCTCGATGACGACGGCGTGGATGCCGGACGCGAACGTGCTCTGGTTCGGCGAGTAGTAGCCGGTGGCCTCCAGCCCCGGCTCCTCGCCCTCCGGCACGGGCGGCTTGGTGTGGTCGCCCACGGAGAACTGGGTTGCGGCCTGCGACGCCGTGTCGAACGCGTAGCGCAGGGGGTTGGACAGCACCGCGAGCGTCGCGAGCGGCACCTCGGTTCCCGGCCCGCCCGCCGGCGTGCCCTTGACCCGGGCGACGCCGTCGACGAGCTCGAGGTCGTCGACGTCGACCTCCAGCGCGTCGGCCGCGATCCGCAGCGCCTTGTCGCGCACCTTGCCGGCGGCCACGTGCATCGCCGAGCCGCTCATGACGGCCGCCCGCGACGCGAACGTGCCGACGGCGTACCGGAACCGGCGGGTGTCGCCGGTGACCACCTCGACGTCGGCGACGTCGACACCGAGCTGGTCGGCGACGATCTGCGCGAACGAGGTCTGGTGCCCCTGGCCCTGGGTGGTGAGCCCGGTGGCGACCTTGACCTTCCCGGAGGTCTCGACCACCACGTGCGCGCCCTCGTAGGGTCCCGGGCCCGTGCCCTCGACGTACGCCGCGAGGCCGATGCCCACCGTGCGGCCCTCGGCCCGCGCCTGCGTCGCGCACCGTCTCGAACTCGTCCCAGCCCACCAGCGCCTTGATCTTCGCCATCGACGCCGGGTAGTCGCCCGAGTCGTAGACGAGCGGCTTGCCGTCCTGGAACAGCAGCTGGTGGTCGTACGGCATCTCGTCCGGGGTGATGAGGTTGATCTCGCGGACGGCGGTGCGGTCCTTGCCGAGCGCGGCGGCGATCGCGTCCATCGTGCGCTCCATCGCGAACACGCCCTGCGGACGGCCGGCGCCGCGGTACGGCGTCACGATCACCGTGTTGGTGTACAGCGACCAGGCGTTGCAGCGGTACGCGCCCGGCTTGTACGGGCCGAGCACCTGCGTCGAGGTGATGATCGGGACGATGATCCCGTACGGCGTGTACGCGCCGTTGTCGTGCCAGAAGGTGAAGTCGAAGGCCAGCAGACGGCCCTCGTCGTCGAAACCCGCTGTCACGCGCTGCTGCTGGCCGCGCTCGTGCGCGCTCGAGATGAAGTGCTCGCGCCGGTCCTCGGTCCACTTCACCTCCCGGGCGATGCCGGCGCGCGCGAGCCGCCGCGCGGCCCAGGGCACCAGCACCTCCTCGGGCCACGGGTGCACGATCTTCACGCCGAAGCCACCGCCGACGTCCGGGGCGATGCACTCGACCTTGTTGGCGGCCATCTCCAGCTTCGCGGCCACGGCCATCCGCACCGAGGTGGCCGCCTGGGTGGAGGTGTAGACCCGGATCGAGTCCTCGTCGCCGTTCCAGACGGCGTAGACGCCCTTGCCCTCCATCGGCATGCAGGCCGACCGCTCGATCTCGAGGTCCAGGGTCAGCGTGTGCGGGGCGGCGGCCATCGCGGCGTCGAGGTCGCCGACCTCCTGCACCAGGTGCGCCGCCACGTTGTCGGGCACGTCGGCGTGCACGGTGTGCTCCGCCGCGCGGGCGGCGTCGATGCCGACCACGACGGGGAGGAAGTCGTACGTGACGACGATCCGCTCGCAGGCGTCCTCGGCGACGTACCGGTCGGTGGCGACGACCATGACGACCGGCTCGCCCACGTGGTTCACCTCCTCGCGCGCCAGCGGGTAGCCGGTGCGCGGCGCGGTGAGGGCGGGGTGCGGGATCAGCAGCGGGAGCGGCTGGGCCACAGCCGGGACGGGCACGGTCGGGTCGTCCGGGTCGACGCCGTCGAGCAGGTCGTCGTAGGTGTAGACCGCGACCACGCCCTCGACGTCGAGCGCGCCGGTGACGTCGACGTCGACCACCCTCGCGTGGGCGTGCGGGCTGCGGACGAAGGCCGCGACGAGGGCGTCGTGACCGAGGTCGTCGAGGTAGCGGCCCTCGCCCCGCAGCAGCCGCGGGTCCTCGCGCCGGGAGATCGGGGCACCGACCATCTTGGTCGTCACGCCGGTCCCTCCTCGCGCGTCAGCTCGGCGGCCCGCAGCACGGCGGCCCGGATGTTCTGGTACCCCGTGCAGCGGCACAGGTTGCCGGCGATCGCCTCGGTCGCCTCCTCCTCGGTGGGGTCCGGGTTCTCCTCGAGGAACGCGGCGATGGTGGTGACGAAACCCGGTGTGCAGAAACCGCACTGGAGCCCGTGGCAGTCGACGAACGCCTGCTGCACCGGGTGCAGCCCGCCGTCCGCCGGCGACAGGCCCTCGACGGTGGTGATCTCGTGGCCCTGGGCCGAGGCGGCCAGCATCAGGCAGGACCGCACCGGGCGGCCGTCGAGCAGCACGGTGCAGGCGCCGCACACGCCGTGCTCGCAGCCCACGTGCGTGCCGGTGAGCCGCAGCTGGTGGCGCAGCGCGTCGGACAGCAGGGTGCGCGCCGGGAGCGTCACCTCGTGGCGCGACCCCGTTGACGCGCAGGGGGACGGTGACCTCCAGGCCCTCGTCGGCGGTCATCGCGGTCCTCCTGCTCCGAGGTCGGGACGTGGCGTTCTCGGCGGCCGCCCGCAGGGCGCGGGCGGTCAGCCCCCGCACCAGCTCGGCGCGGTACGCGGCGGTGGCGTGGATGTCCGGCTCGACGGCCACGAGACCGCGCGTGAGGTCGGCGGCCTCGTCCCACGCGGCGGCGTCCGGGGTCGAACCGACGACCGGGCCGCCGAGGTCGACGACCTCGCCGAGCTCGCCGGCCGACACGTACGTGGCGCGCGCCGAGACGCACCTGCCCGTCGGCGACCACGACCTGGGCCACGACGCCGGCGACCGCGTAGTCGCCGTGCCGCCGCGCCACCTCGACGACCGCGGTGCCCTCCCCCGGCCCACGGACCGGCAGCACCGACCGCCACCGCGACCTCGTCCGGAGCCAGGCTGGTCTCGAGCGGCCCGACGAACAGCTCGGCGGCCGGGACGTCCCGCTCGCCGCGCACCGACGCCACCCGCAGCGCTCCGCCGAGCAGCGCCAGGACCGCGGGCATCTCCGCCGACGGGTCGGCGTGGACGACCGAGCCGACCGTGGTGCCGCGGTTGCGGATCGTCGGGTGCGCGACGTGCGAGAGCGCCTGCGCCACCAGCGGTTGCGCGGCGCGGACGCCCGTCGTGCGCCAGGAGGTCGCTGTGCCGCACCAGGGCGCCGACGACGACCTGCTCGGCCCCGACGACCACGTCGTCGAGGCCGGGCAGCCCGTTGATGTCGACGAGGTGCGCCGGCGCGGCCAGCCGCATCGAGAGCATGGGCACCAGGCTCTGGCCGCCCGCGAGCACCTTGCCCTCGCCGTCGAGCCGCGCGAGCAGCGAGACGGCCTCGTCCAGGCTGCCGGGGCGGTGGTACCGCAGCGGCGAGGGCTTCATGACCCCATCCTGCCCCGGCCGCCCGGGCGGCGGCGCCCCGCTACGGCTTGTCCTTGCGCAGCGGGTCGTCGGGGTCGTCGTCGGCGGCGTCGGTCCCGCTCGTCCTCGATCGGCTCGCGGACGCCGTCGCCGGGCGCGCGCAACCCGTCGGTGGGCGACTGCTCGTACATGCCGGGCTCGCCGAGCACCAGGCTCGGGGAGTCGGCGACGTCGCGCAGGTGGGGCGGCGCGACGGCTCGTGCCACGTGGTACATCACGACGGTCACGATCGTGCCGAGCGCGATGCCCGCGAGGGAGAACTCGTCCGAGAAGACCAGCGAGGTGTTGCCGATCGCGATGATGATGCCCGCGGCGACCGGGACGAGGTTGACCGGGTTCGAGAAGTCGACCCGGTTCTCCTTCCAGATCTTCGCGCCGAGCAGGCCGATCATCCCGTAGAGCACGACGGTGATGCCGCCGAGGACTCCGCCGGGGGTGGCCGAGACGATCGCGCCGAACTTGGGCGAGAAGCCGAACAGGATCGCGAAGCCGGCTGCGGCGAAGTAGGCGGCGGTGGAGTAGACCCGGGTCGCCGCCATCACGCCGATGTTCTCGGCGTACGTGGTGGTCGGCGAGCCGCCGACCGCGCTGGCGATGACGGTGCCGACGCCGTCCGCGGCGATCGCCCGGCCCATCATCGGGTCGAGGTCGGCGCCGGTCATCTCGGCCACCGCCTTGACGTGCCCGGCGTTCTCGGCGACCAGCGCGATCACGGCCGGGATCACCAGCAGGACGAAGACCAGGTTGAAGCTCGGCAGGTGCCAGCCGACGACGCCGGCGGCCAGGTCGGTCTGCGGGCGGGAAGCCGAGCCAGGGGGCGTCGGCGACGCCGGACCAGTTGACCCGGAAGTGCGTGTCGACCTCGCCGATCCCGGCGTTGTACGAGGTGATCTGGCCGAAGATCCGGTCGAAGAGCCACGACAGCAGGTACCCGAGCAGCAGCCCGAGGAAGATCGAGATCCGGCCGAGGAAGCCGCGCAGCCCGACGCTCATCAGGATCACGGCCACCATGACGATCAGCGCGATCCACTGGTCCTGCGGCCAGTAGATGTTCGCGACGACGGGCGCCAGGTTGAACCCGATCAGCATGACCACGGCGCCGGTGACGACCGGCGGCAGCACCTTGTAGATCGAGGCGCGCGCCGGCGACGTGGATGAAGACGCCGACCAGGGCGAGGATCACGCCGGCGATGAGGATCGCGCCGGTGACCTCCTGGGGCGTCCCCTGCTGCGCGTAGATCGCCGCGACGCCGCCCACGAACGAGGCCGACGTGCCGAGGTAGCTCGGCACCTTGCCCTTGACGATGAGCAGGAAGCAGATGGTGGCGATGCCGCTCATCAGGATCGCGAGCTGGGGGTTGAGCCCCATGATGAGCGGGAAGACGAACGTGGCGCCGAACATCGCGACGACGTGCTGCGCGCCGAGGCCGAGGGTGCGTCCCCAGCCGAGCCGCTCGTCGGGTGCCACCACCTCGCCGGGCTGCGAGCTTCCCGTCGATCTTCGACCAACCGAGACCCAGTGCCATGGGGTGAGTCCTCTCGAGCGGACCCGCGCGACGCGGGTCACCTGGCGGCAGGATGCCGGAACGCTAGCCGACCGCTGCGGGAGGCACCACCGGCGATCCTTGCCAGCCGCTGCCGGGCGCCGCTGGCGATGCGTGCCCTACTCGGATCGACCTACGGGTGCCAGCGGCTCTCGCACCCGCGCGCCGAGGCCGCGCATGGCCACCACCTTCAGCGCCAGGGCGAGGTCGAGCCGCAGTGTCGGTTCCGTGGTGAAAGGTCCGACCATCCGCTCCAGCTTCCCGATCCGGTAGCGCAGCGTGTTGTAGTGGAAGTGCAGGCGCCGCGAGGTCTCGGCGACGTTGATGCTGGTCTCGAGCAGCACCTCCAGGGTCCGGCGCAGGTCGGCCGCCTGCTCCCCCGAGCCGGCGAGCTCGCCGAGGGTCTCCTCCGCGAACGCCTGCAGCTCGCGCTCGTCCGGCACCAGGCTGAGCAACCGGTACACGCCGAGGTCGTCGAAGTGGGTGCACGCGCTGGGGCCGTGCACCTGGCGGCCGACCCGCACCGCCGTCCGGGCCTGCTCGTACCCGGCGGCCAGGCCGGCGGCGCCGGTGCACACCCGGCTCACGCCGACGCCGAACGGCTTGCGGCCGCCCCCGCCGACGCCGCGGACCACCGCCGACGAGGTCGCGCACCATCCGCCGCACGTCGCCGTCCGCGGGCACGCCGACCAGCGCCACCGTCTCGGTGCGCAGCGCCGCGACGGCCGCGCCGGGGTCGCGCTGGCGCACCGCGCCGGCCAGCGCCGACGCCTGCCGCTCGACCAGGGGACGACGGGCCGCGCGCGGGTCCGTCCTCCTCGGCCTCGGGCGGGTCCGGCTCGACGCACCACCACGACGAGCGGGCGGTCGACGTCCCAGCCGAGCGCCTCGCCGTGGGCCACGACCTCGCCGTCGTCGCCCGCGCGACCGTGCAGCAGGTCGCGCAGGTAGTCGGCGCGGTAGCGGTCCTCGACCGCGGCGACGGCGAGCTCGCGGGTGACGACCAGCGCGCACACGGTGGCGCTGCGCTGCACCGCCACCAGGTCGTCGTCGTCGAGGTCGCGGGCGGTGGAGAAGGCAGCCAGCCGGCCGTGGTCGAGGCCGGCCGCGCCGATCTCGGCGACCGCCCACGAGGTGCCGCGGTCGGACGGGTGCAGGCCGAGCGCGAAGCTGCTGTCCTCGGTGCGCAGCCGGCCCGTGGTGTCGCGCCACGGCCCCGACAGGGCGGTCTCGAGCTGCTCGGGCGGCCCGGCGGCGGCGAGCAGGCGGCCGTCCGGCGAGGTCACCAGCACCGCGACGTCGAGCTGGTGGGCGAGGGTGTCGGCGACGGCCCCGAGGTCGCCCCCCGCGAGCACCAGCTCGACCAGGACGCGGTGCACGTGGTCGGTGCGCACGGCGCCGCCGGCGCGCCGCACGACCTGCTCGGTGAGCACCTCCGTCATCACCTCGGTGAGGACGTCGTCGAACGAGACGTGCTCCGCCAGCGCCACGACCGGCAGGCCGAGCTCGTCGGCGCGGGCGAGCACCGCGGCCGGCAGCTCGTCGCAGGTAGCGGCCGAGCTTGATGGCCAGCGCGGCGACCCCGCGCTCGTCCAGCCCCTCCAGCACCTGGACCAGCTGCTCGGGGTCCTCGCGCACCGAGTAGCCGGTGGTGAGCAGGAGCTCGCCGGGGCGCACCCACGCGTGGATGTCCGGGACCTCCATCACGTTCAGGCGCGTGACCAGGCGTCCGGTGCCGGACGCGCCCGCCACCACGTGCGACCCGGCCAGCGCGGGGGTCGCCAGGACGCGGGAGACGGGGACGCCGCCGGTCACGGCCGTCGGCACCCTTTGTCCGTCACCGCGGCCAGGGTTGGCAACTTTCCCCATGTGGGGCACCGTAGCCGCCCGCCTACCGTCCTCGACATGCCTCTCCCCCGCACGGCGGAGCAGCTGACGCCCGTCGCGGCCTCGGGCCTGCTCGCCGACGTGCTCGGCGGGCGCCCCGTCGACGGCCTCGTGGTCGCGAGCGGGCGGCCGGCCGCGTACGTCACCTACGCCTCGCGCGGTGGCGACCGCGTGCTCGGCGTCGTCACCCGCCAGGCCACCTGCCCCGCGAGCGGGATGGTGCTGCCGCCCGGCCGCGAGCCGGTCGACCTGCTGCCCGCCGGCACCCGCGTGCGGATCGGGGACGGCGGCGTGGAGGGCCCCACCCACCGGCTCGTGGTGGGCCGCTGGTTCCTGCCGGCCTCGGCCCCGCGCCGCGGGACGCCCGACCCGGACGTGCTCGGGTACGCCCGCTCGCTGCTCGGCGCGCGGGACCTGCCCGCCGAGGTGCGGCTCGCCCGCCGCGACGGCGCCCGCGCGGCGATGGCGCTCCTGGCCGGCGACCGGGACGACGCGTGCGCGCAGCTCGTCGGCCTGCTGGGTCGCGGGCCGGGGCTGACGCCCAGCGGCGACGACGTGGTCGCCGGGATCCTGCTCGCCGCGCGGCGGGTGCTCACGTACGAGGAGATGGAGCACGTCGGTGGCGCGGTGCGTCGCGCGGCGCGGATCGCCACCACGGTGGTCTCGCGCGGCATGCTCACCGACGCCAGCGCCGGCTGGTGCCCCGACGTCGTCTCCCGCGCGCTGGCCGCGCTGCTCGTCCCCGCCCGGCCGGGCGGCCGGGCCGCCGTGGCCGACCTGATGCGGGTGGGTCACACCTCCGGGGGCGACCTGCTGTGCGGTGCGCTCGGCGTCCTGGAGGCGGCTGCGCGCCCCCAGGAGGTGGCGTGACGCACCCACGTCGAGGTCCGGCACGGCACGTACCACGACTCGGTGAGCCTGCTGCAGGTGAGCACCCGCCTCGCGGCGCTGCCCTCGGTGGCGGCCGCCCAGGTCGCGATGGCCACGCCGCTCAACCTCGACGTCCTGTCCTCCATGGGCTTCGAGCTGCCGCCCACTGCGCCGGACGACCTCCTGGTGGCCCTCCGGGTCGAGGACGGCGCCGAGGACCCCGACGCCGTGGTGGCGGCCGCCCTCGTCTCGCTCGAGGAGGCGTTGACGCGCAAGGCGGACCACGGCTCGTCCGCCGCCGACGACGTGCCCCCGCGCACCACGGGCGCCGCGCTGCGGCGCGACGCCTCTCCGCTCGTGCTGGTGTCGGTGCCCGGCGCGCACGCCGCCGCCGAGGCCTGGGACGCCCTCGACGCCGGCTCCTCGGTGATGCTCTTCAGCGACAACGTCCCGATCGAGGACGAGGTCGCGCTCAAGACCGCCGCCGCCGCGCGCGGGCTCCTCGTGATGGGTCCGGACTGCGGCACCGCCGTGGTCGGCGGCGTCGGGCTCGGGTTCGCCAACGCGGTCCGGCCCGGGCCCGTGTCGATCGTGGCGGCCTCGGGCACCGGCGCCCAGCACCTCATGGCGTTGCTCGACCAGGCCGGCGTCGGCGTGCGCCACTGCCTCGGCCTCGGGGGCCGCGACCTCGGCGCAGCGGTCGGCGGGCTCGGCGCGCGGTCGGCGCTCGACGTGCTGGCGGCGGACGACGCCACCGAGCTCGTGGTGGTCGTGTCGAAACCCGCCGACCCGCAGGTGGTCTCGCGCCTCGAGGAGCACGCCGCCCGGCTCGGGACGCCGCTCGTCTGGGCCGTCCTCGGACCCGACCAGCCCGACCTGACCACCGCCGCCGAGGCGGTCCTGGAGCGGCTGGGGGTCGACGCCCCCACGTGGCGTACCTGGGGCGAGCGACCGACCGGTGGCGGCGGGGGGCTGCTGCGCGGGCTGTTCGCCGGCGGGACGCTGTGCGACGAGGCGATGGCGCTGGCGGCGCGCGCGGTCGGGCCCGGTCGCCTCCAACGTCCCGCTCGACCCGTCGTGGCCCTCGCTCGACGCCTCCGGACCGGCCGCGCTGGCGAGCGCCTTCGCCGCGGCGGGGCACGCCGTGGTCGACCTCGGTGACGACACCCTCACGGTCGGCCGCGCGCACCCGATGATCGACCCCACGCTGCGGCTCGAGGCCCTCGCCGACGCCGCCGCCGACCCGCGCGTCCGGGTGGTGCTCGTCGACGTCGTGCTCGGGCACGGCGCTCACGCCGACCCCGCGTCGGTGCACGCGCCTGCGATCGAGGCCGCCCGCGCGGCGGCGGCGAGGGACGGGCGACGGCTCGACGTCGTGGTCGAGCCTGATCGGCACCGGCGCCGACCCGCAGGGGCTCGACCGCCAGGGCGAGGCGCTGGCGGCCGCCGGTGCGTACGTGCTGGTCTCCAACGCGCAGGCCACCGCGGCCGCGCTCGACCTCGTGGCGGCGCCGATGACCCCCCGAACCCGTTGTCCCCCAGCGTGTCCGACCTCCTCGCCGGGCCGTCGTCGGTGACGACGGTCGGCGTCAGCCTGTTCGCCGAGGCGCTGGCCGACCAGGCGGTGGCCACCCATCCGGTCGACTGGCGGCCGCCGCCGGTGGGCACCGAGGCCGACCTGGCCGCGGTGCTCGCCGACCCGCGGCGCGCCGAGGCGAACCGCACCGCCCTGGAGCGGGTGCTGGCGTCCGGTGCCGTGCTCGTCGACGTGCGCCCGGCGTCCGAGGCGCTCGGGCTCGCGCCCGGCACGTTCCTGCACGCCGGACCGCCCATCGGCTGGGACCGCGCCTCCGGACCGCTCCGAGGCGCCCTGGTCGGGGCGATGCTGCTCGAGGGCCTGGCCGACGACCCGGACGAGGCCGAGCGGCTGCTCGCGGCGGGGGCGCTGCGCGACGGCTCGGCGATCACGCTCGACCCGTGCCACCACCACGCGGCGGTCGGCCCGATGGCCGGGGTCGTCAGCCCGTCGATGTGGGTGTTCGAGCTGCGCGACCCGTCGAACGGGCGCACCGCCTTCTGCTCGCTGAACGAGGGCCTCGGGCAAGGTGCTGCGGTACGGCGCCTACGGGCCCGAGGTGGTCGAGCGGCTGCGCTGGATGTCGTCGGTCCTCGGGCCGCTGCTGCAGCAGGCGGTGCGGAGGCGGGCCGGGTCCGAGGCGGGGCCGGTCGACGTCCGCTCGATCGTCGCGCAGATGCTGCAGATGGGCGACGAGGGCCACAACCGCAACCGGGCCGGGACGATGATGCTGGTCCGCGAGCTGGTGCCCGAGCTGCTCGAGCTCGGCGCCGACCCGCAGCAGGTCGCCGAGGTCGTGCGCTTCTGCAACGGCAACGACCACTTCTTCCTCAACCTGGTGATGCCGGCGTGCAAGCTCGCGCTCGACGCCGGCCGCGACGTCCCGGGCTCGACGCTCGTGGTGGCGATGGCGCGCAACGGCACCGACTTCGGCATCCAGGTCTCGGGCACGGGTGACCGGTGGTTCACCGCTCCCGCCCTCGTCCCGGAGGGGCTGTTCCTCGGCTCCTACGGACCGGACGACGCCAACCCCGACATCGGCGACTCCGCCATCACCGAGACCGCCGGCATCGGCGGCTTCGCGATGGCGGCCGCGCCCGCGATCGTCGCGTTCGTCGGCGGCGACTCCGGCACGGCGGTGCGCACGACCCGGCGGATGTACGAGATCACCCTCGGCGAGCACCCGGCGTTCCAGATCGCGTCGATGGGCTTCCGCGGCACCCCGGTCGGCATCGACGTCACCGCCGTCGTGCGCACCGGGATCCTGCCGCAGATCAACACCGGCATGGCCGGGCGGGTCGCCGGGACGGGCCAGGTGGGCGCCGGCCTCGTCACACCGCCGGCGGAGTGCTTCACCGAGGCGCTGGCGCGCTGGCGGAAAGAGCGTGCCCCTGAGGTCGTGCCGCGCTGACGGTCCTCGCGACCGCCGCGATCGACCGTAGACGAGGACGTCCGCCGTCGGCCTCGCAGGCAGGGACCCAGCGCGACGCGTGACTCGGAGCCCGTCGCGCCACGCGGTGCACAGGACGACCCGCGTCGTCGGCCTGGTGCCGCGTAGGTGGAGCGGCGCTGTCGGCCGTCGACGAGCTGCGCGGCGGTCGCGTGGGATCAGCATCCACGTACGTCGGCGTCGACTAGCTCGTGCTGCGGGTGGAGCTCGAGGCACTGGACCGCCCAGCGGCGCATCGACGTCACCGCCGTGGTGCGCACCGGGATCCTGCCGCAGATCAACACCGGCATGGCCGGCAAGGTGGCGGGCACCGGACAGGTCGGTGCCGGACTCGTCACGCCGCCGGCGGAGTGCTTCACCCAGGCCCTGGCGGCGTCGGCGGACTCGTCCCGGGACGCGGCCGGCCGTTCCTAGCGGCGCACCAGCACCGTGCGCGCGGCGCGGTCGTGCAGCCCGCGCTGGTCGCGGTCGTAGACCACCGCCGGGACGACGAGGCAGAGCAGGACGGTGCGGACGAGCGCCGGCAGCGGTCCGGCCCAGCGACCGTCGAGCCGCTGCAGGCGCATCCCGAGCAGGGCGTGGCCGGGGCTCGCGCCGATCGTGCCGAGGGTCAGCACGTGCAGGGCGGCGAAGACCCCCAGGGTGGCCCACGGGTCGCCGTCGAAGAACGCGGTGGAGACCAGCAGGCAACCCGCCCAGTCGAGCGCCACCGCGGCGAGCCGGCGCGGGACCCGGGCCACGGACCCGCTGCCCTGCTCGGGCAGCCCGAGGCGCTCCCCCGGGTACCCGAGCCCGCGCTCCTGAGCGGACGGCGGGCCCTCCATCCAGGACGCGACGTCACGGCGGTCGACCACGGGACGAGGCTAGCCGGGCCGCCCTGCGCCAGCCCGGCCGGTAGGTTCGACGAGGCCGCGACGTAACGCCGGGGAAACATGAGGGACACCGACGGGAAACTGCCCCGGCCTAGCGTCGCTCACGACCCGACACCCGCTGGGCCGCCCGCACGGGCGCGCCGACGAGGAGGAATGGATGTTCAAGGACGCCGCCGAGGTGCTCAAGTACCTCAAGGACGAGGACGTGAAGTTCGTCGACGTCCGGTTCTGCGACCTGCCAGGCCAGATGCAGCACTTCAACGTCCCGGCCGCGTCGGTCGACGAGGCCTTCTTCACCGACGGGCAGATGTTCGACGGCTCGTCGATCCGTGGGTTCCAGGCGATCCACGAGTCGGACATGAAGCTGATCCCCGACGTGGAGACCGCCTACATCGACCCGTTCCGGACGGCCAAGACGCTCAACATCAACTTCAGCATCACCGACCCGCTCACCGACGAGCCCTACAGCCGCGACCCGCGGCAGGTGGCCGCGAAGGCCGAGGCGTACCTGCGCTCCACCGGCATCGCCGACACCGCGTTCTTCGCCCCCGAGGCGGAGTTCTACATCTTCGACGACGTGCGGTTCGAGACCAAGCAGAACGCCGGCTACTACTACATCGACTCCATCGAGGGCGCCTGGAACTCCGGTCGCGTCGAGGAGGGCGGCAACCTCGGCCACAAGACGCCCTACAAGGGCGGCTACTTCCCGGTGCCGCCGGTCGACCACTTCGCCGACCTGCGCGACGCGATCTGCACCGAGCTCGACGCCCTCGGCCTGCAGGTCGAGCGCTCGCACCACGAGGTCGGCACCGCGGGGCAGGCCGAGATCAACTACCGCTTCGACGCCCTCGCGAAGTCCGCCGACAAGGTGATGCTGTTCAAGTACGTGGTGAAGAACGTCGCTCACGCGTTCGGCAAGACCGCGACCTTCATGCCGAAGCCCCTGTTCGGCGACAACGGCTCGGGCATGCACGTGCACCAGTCGCTCTGGAAGGACGGCGAGCCGCTGTTCTACGACGAGCGCGGCTACGGCGGCCTGTCCGACATGGCGCGCTGGTACATCGGCGGCCTGCTCAAGCACGCGCCGTCGCTGCTGGCGTTCACCAACCCGACGATGAACTCGTTCCACCGGCTGGTGCCGGGCTACGAGGCGCCGGTCAACCTGGTCTACTCGGCCCGCAACCGCTCGGCCTGCGTGCGGATCCCGATCACCGGGTCGAACCCGAAGGCCAAGCGGATCGAGTTCCGCGTGCCCGACCCGTCGTCGAACCCGTACCTGGCGTTCTCGGCGATGCTGATGGCCGGCCTCGACGGCATCAAGAACCGGATCGAGCCGGCCGACCCGGTCGACAAGGACCTGTACGAGCTGCCGCCGGAGGAGCACGCGTCGATCCCGCAGGTGCCGGGCTCGCTCGGCGAGGTGCTCGACGCGCTCGAGGAGGACCACGAGTACCTCACCGAGGGCGACGTGTTCACCCCCGACCTGGTCGAGACCTGGATCGAGTACAAGCGCACCAAGGAGATCGACCCGATCCGGTTCCGCCCGCACCCGCACGAGTTCGAGATGTACTACGACTGCTGATCTCCGCGGGTCCGGCGCACCTGCGTAAGCCGCTGACCAGCACGCGCGCCGCCCCGGCCGCCTCCCACGGTGTCCGGGGCGGTGTCGTCCGCCCGGCCCTGGCCGACGCGCATGTGCGCGCGTCGGTGCTCAGAGCCGTGGTGGCCCTGACGTGCCTCACCCGGCGTTGGACGACCTTGATGACGAGCCCGGACGGTGAGAAGCGCCGCGAGGTCGTTCCGCGGCCATGGAACCTGACGCGAACGGTCAGCCTGCGTCGAAGCCGATCTGATCCGAGGACATCTGCAGGTCCGGTAGGAGCATCCCGTCCTCGGCCACCGCGTCGGTCAGGTGGGCTGAACCGTCGCCGAGCCCGCCGCCGCGGATGCGCGGGTCCACGGTGATGACGACTGTCCCGTCAACAACGGCGACCTCGTGCTCGACGTCGGCGCGCCCACTTCGTTGCACTGCGGCCAGCGCAGTCTCCCGCTCCCTCTTCGCATCCGAGTGGGAAGCCCGAAGGGGCGTCGCTGGTTCCACCCACCTCGTGCCGGCGACGATACATAGCACCATGACCCGCGGTGAGGGTTGGTCCCGGTGCCGCTTGTCCGGGTCACCTGCCGTGGTCGGCGTCGGCCACCGCCTGGTGGAGGAGCGCGCGCGCCGACGACAGCATGATCCCGGCGGCGTCGTCGCGGGTCACCCCTCCCACGTCGACGAGCCAGACGAGCGACTCGATTCCCACGGCGCTGCGGACGGCCAGTGCCAGCCGGTGCACCTGCACCTCGGTCATGCGAGGGCGCAGGGGTCGGAGCGCCTCCTCGAACCAGCCGATCGCGCGACCCTGCCTCAGCGGGAGCGCCCGGCTCGAGCTGTCGACGTCCAGCGATAGGCGCAGCATGGTCCGCTGCTGGTGCTCGGTGTCCATGATGATCCGCACGAACGCCGCGACCGCTCCGAGGAGGCGGGCCTCCGGGTCGTCGCCCGCCTCCTCGGGCACGAGGCTGGTGGCCGAGGTCTCCGGGTGGGCTGCCAGCAGCAAGGCCTTCTGGTTCGGGAAGTAGCGGTACGCCGTGGTGCGCGACACCGAGGCGGCATCCGCTGCGGCCCCGACCGTGGGTGCCGAGCCCCCGAGGGCGACCAGGTCGCGGGCTGCGGCGACCAGGGCGGTCCGCGTCCGCTCCTTCTGGCGCGTCCGTCCGGTGCGCTCGTAGGACGTTGACACGCCACCGACGGTACCCTAGTGTCGTCATGGGACACGAGTCCCATTACGAGAGCCGAGTGCCATGACTGAGACCAGCTCCTCCGGCGCGACGACCACGACCGTGCGGACGGCCGGCGAGGGAGAACGTCGCTGGTTCTGCGGCGGGGGCGTCCACACGTGGCTGGCCACCGAGGCGGAGACCGGCGGTGCCTACCTGCTGTTCGAGGACGCGCTCGACCTCGGCAAGGTGACGCCACTGCACCAGCACCCCGGGGCCGACGAGACCTTCTACCTGCTCGAGGGCGAGGTGCGGCTGCACATCGCGGGCACCGAGCAGACGCTCGGCGCAGGGGGCATCGCGATCATCCCGCGCGGGGTGCCGCACGCGTTCCTGGTGACCACACCGAGGGCGCGGATGCTCTGCCTCCAGACGCCGGGCACCGGTGAGGCCTTCTACCGGCACGCGAGCGCGCCGGCCGGCACCGGGGAGCCGCCGGTCCCGGACTTCGGGCGCGTCCGCGCCGCCGCGGCCGCCACCGGGGCCATCGAGATCCTCGGCCCTCCGCCGTTCCCCGTCTGACCCGCGTACCGGCCGTCGTCGTCCACAGGCTCGGCGCCGCGCGGTTCGAGCGGGTCGCCGCCCGGCTAGGTTCTCCCGGTGCCCCGATTCGCGCTTCCCCCGCTGATCGCCCTCGTCCTGGTGGCCTCCGGCTGCGGCCTGGGCGCCGAGGAGGGTGATGCCTCGCAGGTCCAGGGCACCGTCCTGGACGAGGTGGACAAGTCCGTGCCCGTGGCGGCGCGGTCGCTGGAGGCCACCGCGGCGGAGGGTGGCGCGGGGTGGTTCGAGTGCATGCAGAACCTGAGCTGGAAGTACGACGGCTGGGCCAGGCTCACGAACCCGAAGGGCGACGTCGACGCCCAGCGCGAGACGCTCCGCACGGCGCTGGTCGACGCCGGGTACACCGACGTCACCCAGGTCGAGGACCACGTCACCGTGGAGACGGAGGGCTTCACGATCGACCTCCGACCCCCGGGCGTCGCCTCCCCCGACGGCTGGAGCGCCTCCTTCCGCTCCGACTGCGTGCCGCTGAGCGCTGACGACCAGCGGCGGGTGGAGGCCGAGGAGGATCGGGTCCTCGACGACCTCCTGCCCTGATCCGGCCCGCTCGGCCCGGCCCCACGGGATGCCGGGTGGTGGCCACGGGTGGAGGCTGGGACCTCCCGATCCGGAGGAGTCTCGTGGCCGACACGGCGATCTTCGACATCGACGGCACGCTCGTCGACACCAACTACCACCACGCGCTCGCCTGGTTCCGCTCGTTCCGGCGGCACGGCATCACGCTCCCGGTCTGGCGCCTGCACCGCGGCATCGGCATGGGTGGGGACCAGTTCGTCGCCCACGTCGCCGGTGACGAGGTCGAGGCCGAGCACGGCGACGACCTGCGCGAGGCGTGGACGGAGGAGTTCGAGCGCCTGATCGGCGAGGTCCGGCCGTTCGACCAGGCGCGCGAGCTGCTCGCGGAGGTGAAGCAGCGGGGGTTCCGGGTCGTCCTGGCCAGCTCGGGCAAGAAGGAGCACGTCGAGGCCTTCCTCGACCTCGTCGACGGGCGGTCGGTCGCCGAGGCGTGGACGACCTCCGACGACGTCGAGCACAGCAAGCCCGCCCCCGACCTGGTGGCGACCGCGCTGGACCGCGTCGACGGTGCGTCCGGCGTGATGGTCGGCGACTCACCGTTCGACTGCGAGGCGGCAGGCAGGCTGTCGGTGCCCACCCTCGCCGTTCTCACCGGCGGGTTCTCGCGCGAGGAGCTCACCGACGCAGGCGCCACCACCGTGTTCGAGTCCCTCGCCGAGCTGCGAGCGTGCCTCGACGACACACCGCTGTCGCGTCCTGGCGACTGAGGGACTGCGCGGCGACGGGGCGTCGCAGCGGCGCCAGGATGGTGCGATGAACGAGGACCTCGTCGGACGGCTGCGGGCAGCGGGCTGCGTGTTCGCCGAGGACGAGGCGGACGTCCTGCGGGACGCGGCCGGCTCCCCCGCCGAGCTCGAGCGCATGGTCCGGCGGCGTGTGTCCGGCGAACCGCTCGAGGTGGTGGTCGGGTACGCGGACTTCTGCGGCGTGCGCGTGCAGGTCGACCCGGGCGTGTTCGTCCCGCGGGCGCGGACCGGGCTCATGGTGGAGGTGGCCGTCGAGCACCTGACGGCCGGTGTGCCTGGCCGGAAGTCTGTCGTCGTCGACCTGTGCTGCGGCACAGGGGCTGTGGGGGTGGCGGTCGCGCGCCGTCTGGCGGCGCTGGAGCTGGTCGCCGCTGACGTGGATCCGGTGGCGGTGGCGTGCGCACGACGCAACGTCGAGCCCGCCGGCGGCGCCGTGGTGGAGGGCGACCTCGACTCGGCGCTCCCCCACCGGCTGCGCCGTCGCGTCGACGTGATCACCTGCAACGCCCCCTACGTGCCCACCGACGCGATCTCCTCCATGCCGCCGGAGGCGCGGGACCACGAGCACCGGGTCGCACTCGACGGCGGCGCAGACGGTCTCGCGGTCGTCCGGCGGGTGATGACGGTCGCGCCGGACTGGCTGGTGCCCGGCGGGATCGTCGTCGTCGAGGTGGGGGCCGATCAGGTCGACGCAGCGCACGACGCTGTCGTGGCGGCTGGTCTGCGGGCGGCCGTCGTGACCGACGACGAGCTCGGCGCGATCGTGGTGTCGGGCGCCTGTTTGAGCTGAAAGCCGTTGTCAGTGCTGGCGTCTAGAGTTCAGGGATGGACACGGACGGGCGGGTGGCGTTCCTCGTCCGCGGTCTGCGGACCCGGACGTTGCTGCGGTGCGCGAACGACGCGAACGACCTTCGCCTGGTGTGGGTGACCGGGCGGGAGGTCCGCCGCCAGCACCAGCACCTGCTCGGTTCCGGGCTGTGGAGGTCCGTGCTGGGGTCGACCACGTTCACCGAGGCCGACCTGGACGACGCCGCGGTGCGTGAGGTGGCCGGGGTCACCGGGCTGTCGCTGCACCGGGCCGGGGTGTGGATCGGCACCGCGGACCGGTTGTGCGGGTCGATGCCGCGGATCGTCGATGCGCTGGCCGCGGGCCGGCTGGATCTGGCTCGGGCGACCACGGTCGCGGACGAGTGCACCGGCCTGACCGACGCCCAGGCGCGGGTGGTGGAGCACGCGGTGCTGGAGGCGCTGCCGGCGCAGGTGCTGGACGGCACCGTGCCGGTGGGGCCGTGGGACGTGATGTCGCCGCGGGCGTTCACCGCGATGGTGAAGAAGGCGGTCGCCGAGGTCCGCACCGACACCGACGACGCGATCGCCGCCGAGGTCCGCGAACGCACCGGCACCTGGCTCGAGATCGACCAGGCCAACCCCGCGCTGGCGGTCTGGACGATCACCGGCCCCACCGAACAGCTCGTCGCCGCCGAGGAGGCCGCCGCCGCGACCGTGCGCGCGATGACGCCCGAGGAGCTGGCCGGCCGGACCCACGGCATCGCCAAGGTCGACCTGATCACCGACGCCCTCCTCAACGGCGGCGGAGTTGGTGGCCCGGTCAGCGTGGTGCGGCGCGAGGTCGGCGTCGTGATCCACCTCGACACCCTCGACCGGTGACGGCCCCGCCGCGCAGGCGGCCGGTGAGGTCCGCGGCACCGGCCACCCCGTCCCGGTCACCGCCGCCGTCGCCCGCGTCCTGGCCGCCGACGCCCTGGCCCGCGGCGCCGGCACCTGCGTCCTGCTGGCCGACGACACCGGCCACCTGAGCCGACTCCTCCGGGTCGGCGTCGCACCCGAGAACGGCTGGACCCGAGCAGGTACTCGATCGACGCGGCCCGGGCGGCGCTGACGACGGCAGCCGCAGCCGCGGCACCACACCGACTCCTACGCACCCACCGTCGAGATCGCCGACACCGTCGGCCGCCCGCGACCCGGTCTGCACCTTCCCCGGCTGCGGCGTCCCGGCCGGGCGGTGCGACCTGGACCACGTCGTCCCGCACCCGCGCGGACCCACCGCCGTGCACAACCTCAGCCCCAGATCCCGCAGGTGCCACCGGCTCAAGACCGCAGCCCTGTGGCGCTGCCGCACGCGCCCGATCCCCTCAGGCGCCGTCATCGCCCACGAGTGGACCAGCCCCCTCGGCCACCGCCAGGTCGTCGAGGTCACCACCCTGCCCGGGTGCTGAGTCACCGGCGCGACCCGGGGCGACGAGCCGCAGCAGCTGCATGTCGGTGGTGCCGGGCTCGAGCCCGAGGTCGACGAATCCCGCCCGCTCGGCCACCCGACGCGCCGCGGCGTTCGCGGGACGGGTCCGCACGACCAGGTCGGCCCCGGGCGCGACGCGCGGCGCCAGCGCGATGCAGGCGGCGAGCAGCCGGCCGGCGATCCCGCGACCCTGCACGTCGGGCGCGAGCCGGTAGTAGACGTTCAGCACGTCCTCGCCCGCCATCACGTGGTGCCGGATGCCTCCCATCCCGACGCTGACCCGGTCGCCGTCGGACGCCAGCGGCGCCGGCTCGCCCTCCGGCCACCAGGCCCGCGGCACGAGCACCGTCCAGAAGCCGAACCCGTAGGTCGGTCCAGTGCTCGACGACCGGGACGAGGAACTCGGCGGACGCGGCGAGGTCGGCGTGGGTGAGCTCGGGGTCGTGCTCGTACGCGCGCGGGTCGCCGTGCACCGCCAGGACCCCCGCGGCGTCCCGCGGTACCACCCGGCGCAGCAGCACGCCGTCGCCGGCGTCGACCCGTGCGGGGTCGCTCACGTCCACGGTGGGCTCCACGTCGGTCTCCGCGATGTCCTGCGAGGCTCACACCAGCGACGCGACGCCGCTCATGTAGTCCGGCGTGTACGTCAGCTCGCCCTTGTGCTGCGGGTACAGCAGCGTCGACGCCGCCTGCACCATGTACTCACCGTGCATGTAGACGCTGACGTGCACCGCCCGGTCGGCCGGCACCTCGAACGCCACCGCGCCCCAGACCACCACGTAGGTGCGGCCGTCGATGCCGACGACAGGCGGGATCTTGCGTGCCATCCGGTTGGGCGGGTTGAGCGTCAGCAGCACGATCCGGCGCGGACCGGTGTGGTGCTCGACGTACGGGATCGGAAGGGGCTGGCTCACGCCGCGAGTCTAGGCAGGCGCGACCCGTCCGTGAGCGAGGTCACCCACAGGCGACCCGGGTGGAAGGCATGCCACCCGGCAGGGCACTGTTGACACAGGTAGGAGCACGGATCCTGACCAGGAGGGCACGATGACCAGCCGAACCACCACCAGCCGCACCAGGCCGCGCGTCGTCGTGGTCGGCGCCGGGTTCGGCGGCATGGCGACGGTGAACGCGCTGCGCTGGGCCGACGTCGACGTCCTGCTGATCGACCGCAACGGCTACAACACCTTCCAGCCGCTGCTCTACCAGGTGGCGACCGGCGGGCTGAACCCCGGCGACGTGACGTACGCACTGCGCGCGTTCACCGCCAAGCAGCGCAACGCCCGGTTCCGCCAGGGCACCGTGGTCGGCATCGACACCGCGACCAAGCACGTGCGCCTCGACGACGGTGACGAGATCGGCTACGACTACCTCGTCGTCGCCACCGGAGTCACCGCCAACTTCTTCGGCATCCCCGGCGCGGCCGAGAACTCGCTGCTCATCTACACCCGCCGCGAGGCGCTCGAGACCCGCGACCACATCTTCCGCGGCCTGGAGCGGCTCGCCACCGACGAGGGCAAGGACGGCTCCGCCAACGTCGTGGTCGTCGGCGGCGGCGCCACCGGCGTCGAGATGGCCGGGACGCTCGCCGAGATGGTCTCCGGCGCGTTGCCGGTCTCGTACCCGGAGCTCGACAACACCCGGATCAAGGTCATCCTGGTCGAGATGGCGCCCGACGTCCTCACCCCGTTCAAGAAGTCGCTGCGCGCCTACTCCGCCCGCGCGCTGCGTCGCCGGGGCGTCGAGCTGAAGCTCGAGGCCGCGGTCGCCGAGGTGACCCCGGACGAGGTGCGGCTCCAGGACGGCACCGTCATCCCCACCCGCACGGTCATCTGGGCCACCGGCGTCACGGCCCACCCCGTCGTGTCGACCTGGGGTCTGCCGCAGGGCCGCGGCGGCCGCATCGTGATCGGGCCGGACATGCGGGTCAAGGGCTTCGACGACGTCTTCGCCATCGGCGACGTGGGCGGCGACCCGGACAACCTGCTGCCGCAGGTGGCGCAGCCCGCGATCCAGCAGGGGATCCACGTGGCGGAGACGATCTCGCGCCTGCTCGTCGGCATGGGCAGCACCCGGTTCCACTACACCGACAAGGGCATCATGGCCACGATCGGCCGTCGCGCCGCGGTCGGCCAGCTGCCGTTCAAGATCGCGCTGCGCGGCACCCTGGCGTGGCTCGCGTGGGTCGGGCTGCACGTGTTCTTCCTGCTGAGCAACCGCAACCGCTTCGCCGTGCTGACGAACCTGGCCGTGCGGTACCTCAGCTGGCCGCGCAACACCAACGTCATCCTCGGCGACTGGGAGCAGAAGCGGGCCGCGCCGGTGCAGCAGGAGCGCGAGCACGAGGTGCGTGAGGACGAGCACGAGACCGTCCTCGAGCGGGCCGAGCGACGCAGCCGGAGGAGCCTCAGCCGCTCTCGAAGCGGTAGCCCATCCCCGGCTCGGTCACCAGGTGCACCGGGCGGGCCGGGTCGGGCTCCAGCTTGCGCCGCAGCTGCGCGGCGTAGACCCGCAGGTAGTTGGTCTCGGTCCCGTACGCGGGCCCTCAGACCTCCTGCAGCAGCTGCTTCTGCCCCACCAGCCGTCCGCGGTGCCGCACCAGTACCTCGAGCAGGTTCCACTCCGTCGGGGTGAGACGGACGTCCACCCCGCGCGGTGAACGAGTCGTGGAAGGAGTTGACCGCCCCGGTGGAGGTCCCTGTGGTCGAGGCGAACGCGCGGACGCGGGATGCGGCACGCCTCCCGCGGCGACGGCCTCGAAGGCGGTCGTCGCCGCCACGGCTGGTTGGCGGCCGGATCGACCCGGGTGACGCGGTAGACCACCCGCTCGACCGCCAGATGCCGCTCGGAGGTGAGCACCCTGGCCATGTGGTCGCCCAGGGGTCGGTGGTCGGTCCAGCCCCCTCACGAGCAGGGCGAGCGCGGCGAACGACGCCAGCAGCAGGCCCACCAGCAGCAGATCGGTCATGCCACCCAGTCAACGACCGCTCGTCACCACCGCGGACCGCTCCTGCCGGTGCCCTGACGCGGCCGACCCGCGTCCTGACGGGGCCTTGACGCGGTCAGCCGTAGAAGACGCGCTGCACCACGGCCCGGCAGTGCCGCATGGTGCGCAGCACCTCGTCCTCGAGGTCGCCCGCGGTGGCCCGCCCGCGACCCAGCACCTGGGCGACGCCGTCGAGGTCGCGCCGGTCGGTGGGGACCACGTCGGTCGAGCGTCCTCGCCACAGCACCAACGCGTTCCGCAGCCGGGACGCGAGCACCCACGCGGCCTCGAGGGTCGACCGGTCGTCGGTGGCGAGCAGCCCGGCCGCCTCGGCCGCGCGCAGCGCGCCGAGGGTCGAGGTCGTCCGCAGACCCTCGTGCTCGCGCCGCGTGCTGCAGCTGCAGCATCTGCGCGGTCCACTCCACGTCGGCCAGGCCGCCCGGGCCCAGCTTCAGGTGCCGGCGCGGCGCGACGCCGCGCGGCAGCCGCTCGGCCTCCACCCGCGCCTTGATCCGGCGCATCTCGCGCAGGTCGGCGGACGGCAGCCCGGACGCCGGGTGGCGGAGCGGGTCGACCAGCGCCGTGAACCGCGCACCGAGGTCCTCGTCGCCCGCCACCGGGACCGCCCGCAGCAGCGCCTGCGCCTCCCACCCGGCCGACCAGCGCTCGTAGTACTGCGCGTACGACTCCAGCGACCGCACCAGCGGCCCGTCGCGGCCCTCGGGCCGCAGCGCGGTGTCGAGGTCGACGGTGAGGGTCGGACCTGCGGCTCGCAGCAGCGAGCGCAGCTCGCCGAAGACGGCGTGGGCGAGCTCCTGGGCGCCTCGGCGTCCCCGACCGGGTCGTGCACGAAGACGACGTCGGCGTCGCTGCCGTAGCCGAGCTCCCTGCCACCGAGGCGGCCGAGGCCGATCACCGCGAGCCGGGTCGGCGAGACCGTCGAGCCCCTTGTCCTGCAGCACCTTCCGCTCGGCGACCGCCAGCCCGCCGGAGATCGCCGCCATCGTGGCGTCGCTCAGCCGCCGCCCGACCTCGTCGAGCGGCGCCAGGCCGGCCAGGTCGGCGACGGCGCACCGCAGCACCTCCCGCGTCCGCACCGCCCGCACCGCCTCGCTCGGCCGCGGCCGCCGAGCTGTGCCGCTGGAGGGCGGAGGCGACCTCGGCGTCGAGCTGTTCGGGACCCCGCGCGGCGAGCGCGGCGTCGTCGCCGAGCCACCGCGCCGCCTCGGGGGTCCGTGCCAGCAGCTCGGCCGCGTACTGGCCGGACGACACCACGCGCGCCATCCGCTCGGCGGCGGCGCCGGAGTCGCGCAGGAGCTTGAGGTACCAGTGCGTCGTCCCGAGGGCGTCGCTGACGCGGCGGAAGGCGAGCAGGCCGGCGTCGGGGTCGGCACCCTCGGCGAACCAGCCGAGCAGCACCGGCAGCAGCTGGCGCTGGATCGCCGCCCGCCGGCTGACCCCCTCGGTGAGCGCCTCGAGGTGACGCATCGCCCCGGACGGGTCGCGGTAGCCGAGCGCCGCCAGCCGGTCGGCCGCCGCCTGCGGTGGTGAGCCGGGTCTCCTCGGCGCTCAGCCGCGCGGCGGCCGCCATCACCGGCCGGTAGAACAGCCGCTCGTGCAGCGACCGCACCAGCGTGCGGGTGTCGCGCAGCCGCCGCTCGAGCCCGGCGACGCCGTCGTAGCGCGCGGCGCGGGCGAGGCGTTCGAGATCGACTGCGGTCGTAGGCATCAGGTGCGTACGGCGCAGCCGGGTGAGCTGGATGCGGTGCTCGAGCACGCGCAGGTCGCGGTACGCGCGGTCGAGGGCCGCCGCGTCGTCGCGCCCCACGAACCCGTAGGTCGACAGCTGCTCGACCGCCTCGAGGGTGTTGCCCGTGCGCAGCCGCTCCTCGGTGCGACCGTGGACGAGCTGGAGCAGCTGCACGCTGAACTCGACGTCGCGCAGCCCGCCGGGCCCGAGCTTGAGCTGCCGGTCGGCCTCCCGGCTGGGGACGTTGTCCTCCACCCGCCGGCGCATCGCCTGCACGTCCGGGACGAAGTTCTCGCGGCCCGCCGCCTCCCACGACAGCGACGCCACCTGCTCGCCGTACCGCTCCCCCAGCTCGCGGTCCCCGGCCACGCAGCGGGCCTTGAGCAGCGCCTGGAACTCCCAGGTGCTGGCCCACCGGCCGTAGTACGCGCGGTGGCTCTCCAGGGTGCGCACGAGCGGTCCGGACTTGCCCTCGGGCCGCAGCGCGGCGTCGACCGGCCAGAGCGTGCCCTCGGCGGTGCTCGCCTGGCACGCGGCGGCCAGGGCGGTCGCGAGCCGGGTGCCGGTGGCGAGCGCGGCGTCCTCGTCCACCCCCTCGTCCGGCTCGACGACGTAGACGACGTCGACGTCGCTGACGTAGTTGAGCTCGCGCCCGCCGCACTTGCCCATGCCGATGACCGCGATCCGGCACCCGGCCCCGTGGTCGGGCTCCTTGGCCCGCGCGACCGCCAGCGCGGCCTCCAGCGCGGCGGCGGCGAGATCGGCGAGCTCCAGGCTGACCCGGTCGACCACGTCGGCCGGCGTGGCGCTGGCGAGGTCGCGCCCGGCGAGGGCGAGCAGGCGGCGGCGGTAGGCGACCCGCAGGGCGTCCGTGGCGCCCACGACGCCACCGTCGGGATCGGCCGTCGCGACCGGACGGGGATCGCGCGGATCGGCGCCGACGGCGCCCACGAGGTCGTCGTACAGGTCGCCCGGCAGCCGTGGCTCGGGCTCGGTCAGCGCCACCCAGTGGTCGGGGTGCCGCACCAGGTGGTCCCCGAGGGCGGACGACGCGCCCAGCACGGCCAGCAGCCGGTCACGCGCCTGGCCCGGGCTGCGCGCCAGGGCGTGCAGGGCCCCCGGCGACAGGTCGGGACGGTCCTGGCCGCGGCGCTCCGAGGTCGACTGCTCGCGGTGCACCGCCTCGAACAGCCGCACCAGGCCGAGCAGCGCCTGGTCGGGGTCGGCGGTGTCGGAGAGCGCCCGCACCAGCCCGTCCGAGAAGACGTCGTCCATCGGGTCGACCAGGCCGGCCAGGGCGGGGTCCTCCAGGAGCCGCACGGCCCGGGCGGAGTCGGCGAAGCCCAGCCGCGCGACCGCGCCGGTGCGGCTGGTCGGTCGCGACGACGGCGGGGTCACGGTGCGACCGCGGCGGCGTGCACGACGGCGGCGAAGGCGGCGGCGTGCGCCCGCGCCGAGGCGTCGACCTCGTCGCGCGCGGCCGCGAGCTCGATCACCACCTGGTCGGGCGTGCGTCCCTGGGCGGCCAGGGGCTCGACGTCGTCGGCCATCCAGGACGCGAAGTCGGCCTCGGTGACCTCCGGGTGGTACTGCACGCCCCACGCCCTGGCGCCGACGCGGAACAGCTGGTGCGGGTACCTCTCCGACGTGGCGAGCAGGACGGCGCCCTCGGGCAGCTCGTGCACCACGTCGTGGTGGCCCTGCGGTGCGGGCACGACAGGCGGCAGCGCCGCGGCGAACGGGTCGTCGGCGGCTGCGGGGAGCAGGGTCACCGGCACCAGCCCGAGCTCGGGCCCGTCGGCACCGCGGCCGACCGGCGCGCCGCACGCCAGCGCGAGCAGCTGCGCGCCGAGGCACACACCGAGCGTCGGGACGCCGCGCGAGACGGCCTGGGCGAGAAGCGACCTCGTCGCAGGCAACCAGGGCGACCGGGTGTCGTCCCAGGCGTCCGTGGCCCCGCCGAGGACGACGAGCCCGTCGTACCCGGTCAGGTCGGCGGGCAGGTCCTCGCCCAGGTACGGGCGCGCCGTGGCGACCTCGCACCCGGGAAGAGGCGCGAGCCGCCCGAGGCCGCACACGGCCTCGTGCTCGACGACGAGGACCACGGGGCTCACGGCCCGTCCCTCGCCGTGCCCGGGGCGCTGCTCCTTCTCGCTCACAGGATGGGCAGGTACCGGCGCAGCTCGAAGGGCGTGACCTGGAGCCGGTAGTCCTGCCACTCCTGGCGCTTGTTGCGCAGCACGAAGTCGTAGACCTGCTCGCCGAGGGTCTCGGCGACCAGCTCCGAGCCCTCCATGGTGCGGATCGCGGCCTCGAGGCTGCTGGGCAGCGGGTCGATGCCGAGCGCGCGCCGCTCGGCGTCGGTGAGCGACCAGACGTCGTCCTCGGCGCCCTCGGGCAGCTCGTACCCCTCCTCGATGCCCTTGAGCCCGGCGGCCAGGAGCACGGCGTACGCCAGGTACGGGTTGCACGCGCTGTCCATGCCGCGGTGCTCGATCCGCACCGACTGGCCCTTGCCGGGCTTGTACATCGGCACCCGCACGAGCGCGGACCGGTTGTTGTGGCCCCAGCAGACGTACGACGGCGCCTCGCCACCGCTCCACAGCCGCTTGTAGGAGTTGACGAACTGGTTCGTGACGGCGGCGACCTCGCCCGCGTGCCGCAGCAGCCCGGCGATGAACTGCCGGGCGGTCTTCGACAGCTGGTACTGGGCACCGGCCTCGTGGAAGGCGTTGCGGTCGCCCTCGAACAGCGACATGTGCGTGTGCATCCCGGACCCGGGGTGCGCGGCCAGCGGCTTCGGCATGAACGAGGCGTAGATGCCCTGCTCGAGCGCGACCTCCTTGATCACCGTCCGGAAGGTCATGATGTTGTCGGCGGTGGCCAGCGCGTCGGCGTACCGCAGGTCGATCTCGTTCTGGCCCGGGCCGCCCTCGTGGTGGCTGAACTCCACCGAGATGCCCATGTTCTCGAGCAGGTTGATCGCCGCGCGCCGGAAGTCGTGCCCGGTGCCGCGCGGCACGTGGTCGAAGAACCCGCCCTCGTCGACCGGCTCCGGCTCCTGCCCCGGCTCCCACCCGGTCTTGACCAGGTAGAACTCGATCTCCGGGTGCGTGTAGAAGGTGAAGCCCTGGTCGGCCGCCTTGGTGAGGGTGCGGCGCAGCACGTGCCGCGGGTCGGCTGCCGCCGGCGCACCGTCGGGGTTGTGCACGTCGGCGAACATCCGGGCCGTGCCGTTGCTGCCGTTGGGGTCGCTGCGCCACGGCAGCACCTGGAACGTGGCGGGGTCGGGCTTGAGCAGCATGTCGGCCTCGGACCGGCGCGCCAGGCCCTCCACCGCGCTGCCGTCGAAGCCGATCCCCTCGTCGAACGCCTGCTCCAGCTCGGCCGGCGCCACCGCCACCGACTTGAGGAAGCCGAGCACGTCGGTGAACCACAGCCGGACGAACCGGATGTCGCGCTCCTCGATCGAGCGCAGGACGAACTCCTGCTGGCGGTCCATGGCGTCCTCTCGCTGCGTGCGGCGGCGTGCCGGTGCGTGCGTGCCCGTCGGCGTGCAGTCTGCCCGGTCCTCGGTCGCGCCGGAACCGCACCCGCCGGGTGCCCGTGACAGACTCGCGGCGTGGACTTCTTCTCGGCCCACGCCCACGGGTTCGTCCGGGTGGCGGCCTGCACGGTGCCGGTGACGGTGGCCGACCCTGCGGCCAACGCCGACGCCCTCCTGGAGCAGGCGCGGCGCGCCCACGACGAGGCGGTCGCGGTCGTCGTCTTCCCCGAGCTGGCGCTGTCCGGCTACGCGGTCGACGACCTGTTCCTCCAGGACATCCTGCTCGAGGCCGTCGGCGCCGGGCTGCAGCGCGTGGTCGCCGCGTCCGCCGAGCTCTCCCCCGTGCTGGTCGTCGGTGCCCCGCTGGTGCACGGCACCCGGGTGCTCAACTGCGCCGTCGTGGTGCACCGCGGGCGGGTGCTCGGCGTGGCGCCGAAGTCGTACCTGCCCACCTACCGCGAGTTCTACGAGCGGCGGCACTTCGCGCCCGGCGACGACCGGTCCGGGTCGACCGTCCGCGTCGCCGGTCAGGACGTCCCCTTCGGGCCCGACCTGCTCTTCACGGCCACCGACGTCGACGGACTGGTCCTGCACGTCGAGGTGTGCGAGGACATGTGGGTGCCGGTGCCGCCGAGCGCCCTGGCCTCCCTCGCGGGCGCCACCGTCCTGGCCAACCTCTCCGGCAGCCCGATCACGGTCGCGCGCGCGGAGGACCGCAGGCTGCTGGTGCGCAGCGCGAGCGCCCGCTGCCTGGCCGCGTACGTCTACGCCGCGGCCGGGCAGGGCGAGTCGACCACGGACCTGTCGTGGGACGGCCAGACGATGGTCTACGAGTGCGGCGACCTGCTGGCCGAGGGCGAGCGGTTCCCGGACGGCGCCCGCCTCACCGTCGCCGACGTCGACCTGGGCCGGCTCCGCCAGGACCGGCTGCGGCAGGGCACCTTCGACGACAACCGCCGCACGCTGGCCGACCGCACCGCCGCCTTCCGCACCGTGCCGTTCGAGCTGGCCGCCCCCGGCGGCGACACCGGCCTGCGCCGCAAGGTCGACCGGTTCCCGTTCGTGCCCGACGACCCGGCGCGGCTCGCGCTGGACTGCTACGAGGCCTACAACATCCAGGTCTCCGGGCTCGAGCAGCGGCTGCACGCGATCGGCCAGCCCAAGGTCGTCATCGGGGTCAGCGGCGGGCTCGACTCCACCCACGCGCTGGTCGTCGCCGCCGCGCGCGATGGACCGGCTCGGCCGGCCCCGCAGCGACATCCACGCGTTCACGCTCCCCGGTTTCGCCACCGGCGAGCGCACCAAGGGCTACGCGACCCGGCTGGCGACCTCCCTCGGCGTCACGTTCGAGGAGATCGACATCACGCCGGCGGCGCGGCAGATGCTCGACGACCTCGACCACCCGTTCAGCGACGGCGAGCCGGTCTACGACGTCACGTTCGAGAACGTGCAGGCCGGGCTGCGCACCGACTACCTGTTCCGGCTCGCCAACCACCGCGGCGGCATCGTCCTCGGCACGGGCGACCTGTCCGAGCTCGCGCTGGGCTGGTGCACCTACGGCGTCGGCGACCAGATGTCGCACTACAACGTCAACGCCGGCGTCCCGAAGACGTTGGTGCAGCACCTGATCCGCTGGGTGGCCGACAGCGACGAGGTGAACGACGACACCAGCACCGTGCTCCGCGAGATCGCCGCGCAGGAGATCACCCCGGAGCTGGTGCCCGACCAGGAGGGCGTGAAGCCGCAGGCCACCGAGGACTCGGTCGGGCCGTACGCGCTCCAGGACTTCACCCTCTTCCACGTGGTGCGGCACGGCTTCCGCCCGAGCAAGATCGCCTTCCTCGCCTGGCACGCGTGGCACGACGCCGCCGAGGGCGAGTGGCCGCCCGGGTTCCCCGACGACCGGCGCGCCGAGTACGACCTCACCACCGTCCGCCGCTGGCTCGAGGTGTTCGTCCGCCGCTTCTTCGCCAACCAGTTCAAGCGCTCGGCGCTCCCGAACGGCCCGAAGGTCAGCGCCGGCGGGACGATGTCCCCGCGCGGCGACTGGCGGATGCCCTCGGACGCCTCCGCCGCGGCGTGGCTGGCCGAGATCGAGGCGAACGTCCCGGACGAGTAGTTTCGGGTCATGACGAGTGCAGAGCAGCCGGCGCCGTACGGCTCGGGGCCGGCGGCTGCCGGCGGTGGCACCCCCGGCGGCCCGTCCCGGACGCCGGCGAAGGTGCGCGTGCACCACCTCCAGCAGATGAAGGAGCGCGGCGAGCGCTGGGCGATGCTCACCGCGTACGAGCAGTACGCGGCCGAGATCTTCGACGAGGCAGGCATCCCCGTGCTGCTCGTGGGTGACTCCGCGGCCAACAACGTCTACGGCTACGAGACCTCGCTGCCCGTCACGGTCGACGAGATGCTCGTGCTGGTGCGGGCGGTCACCCGCAGCGTGCGCCGCGCGCTCGTGGTGGCCGACCTGCCGTTCGGCTCGTACCAGCAGGGCGTGGAGCAGGCCGTCGCCACCTCGACCCGCTTCATGAAGGAGGGCCGGGCGCACGCGGTGAAGCTCGAGGGCGGCCACCGCGTGGTCGAGACCGTGCGCCGGCTGGTCGACTCCGGCATCCCCGTGATGGCGCACGTCGGCTTCACCCCCCAGAGCGAGCACGCCCTCGGCGGCTACCGGGTGCAGGGCCGCGGCAAGGGCGCCGACGAGCTGCTGGCCGACGCGATCGCCCTGCAGGACGCCGGCGCGTTCGCGATCGTGATGGAGATGGTCCCCGCCCCCCTGGCGGGCGAGGTCACCAAGGCCCTGGCCATCCCGACCATCGGCATCGGCGCCGGCTCGGACTGCGACGCGCAGGTGCTGGTCTGGCAGGACATGGCCGGCCTGCGCGGCGGCAAGGCCCCCCGGTTCGTCAAGAAGTACGCCGACCTGCGCGGCACCCTCGCCCAGGCCGCCCTCGACTACGCCGAGGACGTCGCCTCGGGCGCGTTCCCCGCCCCCGAGCACGCCTTCGAGAGCTGACGGGCCGCTCGCGGTGCACGACCGGCGTACGGAGGTCGAGGCCCGGCTGACCCGCGCGCTCGCCGAGCGGGTGCAGCCGGCCGTCACCCGCCACCTCGCCGACCTGCGGCTCGAGGTCTGGCACGTCCCTGCGGCGGCGGACGGCCACGTCGGCGAGCCGGTGCCGTTCGCCGTGGCCGCCTCTGCCACCTACGCACCGGCCGTGGTCGGTGACGCCTGGGGCCCGGCGTGGGGCACGAGCTGGTTCCGGGTGACGGGCACGGTCCCGGGCGACGCGAGCTCCCCCGAGCTGGTGCTCGACCTCGGGTGGGACGTCGCGCAACCGGGGTTCCAGGCCGAGGCGCTCGCCCGCCGCGCCGACGGCCGCGTGGTGAAGGGTCTGAACCCCCAGAACTCCTGGCTCCCCGCGCGGCCCGGCGAGCAGGTCGAGCTGTACGTCGAGGCGGCGGCGAACCCGACGTTGCTGGGGCCCGGCGGTTTCCGTCCCACCGAGCAGGGCGACCGCCTCACCACCGACGCCCGCCCGCTGTACCGCGTGGCCCGCGCCGAGGTGGTGGAGCGCGATCCCGAGGTCGCCGCGCTGGCCGCCGACCTCGACGTCGTGGACGGCCTGTCCCGGACCCTGCCGGAGTCCGACGCGCGCCGGTGGGAGCTGCTGCGCGCCGCCGAGCGGGCCCTCGACGCCCTCGACCACCACGACGTGCCCGGTACCGCCGCGCGTGCTCGCGCCGAGCTCGCGCAGGTGCTGGCGGCGCCGGCCCGCGCGTCCGCGCACCGGGTGAGCGCCGTCGGCCACGCGCACATCGACAGCGCCTGGCTGTGGCCTGTGCGCGAGACCGTCCGCAAGGTGCTGCGCACCGTCGCGAACGTGGTGCACCTGCTCGACACCACCGACGACCTCGTCTACGCGATGTCGTCGGCGCAGCAGTGGGAGTGGGTGCGGGTGCACGACCCCGACCTGTTCGACCGGGTGACGGCGCACGCGGCGGCCGGACGCTTCGTTCCCGCCGGTGGCATGTGGGTCGAGTCCGACACCAACATGGTCGGCGGCGAGGCGATGGCCCGCCAGCTCCAGGTGGGTCAGGAGTGGTTCCGCGAGCACCTCGGCGCCGTCTGCGAGGAGGTCTGGCTCCCGGACTCGTTCGGCTACACGGCCGCGCTCCCCCAGCTGGTGCGGCAGGCCGGCTGCCGCTGGTTCCTCACCCAGAAGATCTCGTGGAACCGCGTGAACGTCTTCCCGCACCACACCTTCTGGTGGGAGGGCATCGACGGCACGCGCGTGCTGACCCACTTCCCCCCTGTCGACACCTACACGAGCACCCTCTCGGCCGCCGAGCTCGCCCACGCCGCAGCCAACTTCAGGGACAAGGGCGCCGCGAGCCGCTCGCTGGTCCCGTTCGGCCACGGCGACGGCGGAGGCGGCCCCACCCGCGAGATGCTCGAGCGGGCCCGGCGCACAGCCGACCTCGACGGCTCGCCCCGCGTCACCGTGGAGTCACCCACCGCGTTCTTCACCGCGGCCGAGACGGAGTACGCCGACGCACCGACCTGGGTCGGCGAGCTGTACCTCGAGATCCACCGCGGCACCTACACCTCGCAGGCCCGCACCAAGCAGGGCAACCGGCGCTCCGAGCACCTGCTGCGCGAGGCCGAGCTCTGGGCGGCCACCGCCGCGGTGCGGGGGCTGGCGCCCTACCCCGCCGAGACGCTCGCCGAGGTGTGGCGCACGGTGCTGCTGCACCAGTTCCACGACATCCTGCCCGGCAGCTCGATCGCCTGGGTGCACCGGGAGGCGGCCGACACCTACGCCGAGGTCGCCGCGTACGCTGGAGTCGGTGATCGACTCCGCGACGACGGCTCTCGCCGGTACCGGGACCGACGAGATCGCGTTCAACGCAGGGCCTTTCGTCCGCTCCGACGTGCCCGCCCTGGGGGCAGCGGCGGCACCGGCGACCACCGCGACCCGTCCCGAGCGCGACGGCGACGACGTCGTCCTCGACAACGGCCTGCTGCGGGTGCGGGTCGACCGCGGCGGCCTGGTCCGGTCGGTGCTCGACCTCGTCCACGACCGCGAGGTCGTGCCCCCGGGCGGGGCGGCGGCACGGCTCCAGCTGCACCCCGACACCCCGAACGCCTGGGACGCCTGGGACCTCGACGGGTTCTACCGGCACTCCGTGCGCGACCTCGCCGGTCGCGTCGAGGTCACCGACGACGCCGTCGTCGTCACCTACGGTTCGGCTCCTCGACCGCCGGCAACGGATCTCGCTGCCAGGCGACGAGGCGCTGGTCGACGTCGAGACCGAGGTCGACTGGCACGAGAGCGAGGCCGTGCTCAAGCTCGGCTTCGACGTCGACGTGCACAGCGACCACGCCCGCTACGAGACCCAGTTCGGCCACGTCGTGCGGCCGACGCACGAGAACACCAGCTGGGACGCCGCCCGGTTCGAGGTGTGCGCGCACCGGTGGGTGCAGCGTCGGCGAGGCCGGGTACGGGGTGGCCGTCGCCAACGACCGCCACCTACGGCCACGACGTGTCCCGTCGGCCGCGCGAGGGCGGCGGCACGCACGTCCACGGTGCGCCTGAGCCTGCTGCGGGCGCCCCGCTACCCCGACCCGCGCACCGACCGCGGCACCCACGTGCTGCGCTGCGCGCTCGTCCCCGGGGCGGGGGTCGGCGAGGCGGCCGCCGCCGGGCTACCGGCTCAACCTGCCCGAGCGGCGCCGGACCGGGACGCCGGTCGAGCCGCTGGTGCGCGTGGAGGGAGGCACCGCGCTGGTCGAGGCCGTGCGCCTCGCCGGCGACGGCTCGGGCGACGTGGTGGTGCGCCTGTACGAGCCCCTCGGCGCGCGGGCGGCGGTCCGCGTGGTGCCGTCCTTCGACAGCTCCGGCGTCACCGAGGTCGACCTGCTGGAGCACCCGGTGGACGACGGCACCTCGCTCACCGCGGGGCCGGACGGGACGGCCGACCTGCGGCTGCGACCGTTCCAGGTGGTGACCCTGCGCTGGTCGCGCCGATGATGGTGACGTGATCACCGTCGACCTCGCCCGCCGCCTCGCCGACGCCGGGCTGGAGTGGCGCCCGACCAGCGGCGACCGGTTCGTCATCGCCGACCGCGACATGGACCAGCAGGTGTTCGTCGTCAGCGAGATGACGATCGAGGCCGAGTCGCTCGCCAGCGGCGGGCTGCTGAAGTTCAACGGCACCACCGAGTGGGCGCTGGACAGCCTGGACCAGGAGGGCGCCCTGTGGCTGCCCCGCGAGGACCAGCTGCGCGAGGCCCTCGGCGCGGCGTTCGTGCGGCTGGAGCGCACGGACGTCGGCTGGGCCGTCACCACGACCGCTGCCGACGGCGAGACCACCACCGAGCACGCCGACCCGGAGGACGCCTACGGCCACGCCCTGCTGGCACGGCTCTCCGCCTGACCGCGGCCGCGCCACGGCCGGATCAGGCTGGCGCGGGGCCTCGCCGCCGGGCAGGGTGGGGTGCATGAGCGATCCGACGAAGGACGATGCGACCGAGGTCGAGACGCCGGGGGACCTGCCGGAGGGAACGGTGACGCCGGAGGAGGACTCGCGCCGCAAGTTCCGCGAGGCGCTGGAGAAGAAGAAGTTCGCGCACCGGGCCGGCCAGTCCGCGGGCGGACCGCAGGCGGCGCACCCGCACAGCTCCCCGGCCAAGCCGCAGAGGACGTTCCGCCGCAAGAGCGGCGGCTGAGGCTCAGCCCGACGGGAGCGGTACGCCGCGACCACCTCGGCCATCGCGTCGGCCGAGGGCGCGTGGGTGCTCCACGAGGTGACGCCCCACCGGGCGCTGCGCCGCTCGAGCAGGTCGACGGCCTCGTCGGCGGTCTCGGCGAACAGGAAGAACGGTGCCTCGAGCACGTCGTCGACGTCGAACCAGTCGGCGCCCTCCGCCGCGGCCTCGTCGACCATCGCGGCGGCGCACTCCCGCGCAGGCCGCCCGAGCTGCACGCTCTGCACGAGCACGTCGAGCACCGGCTCGGGCCGACCGGCGGCCGAGGCGCGTTCTCGCACCTGGGCGACCCGCTCGTCCACGACGGCAGCGGTCGCCAGCGTGAAGGTGCCCGGCGGCTTGCCCGGCACCTGCACGGCGCCGGCCAGCCCGACGACGTCCGCGCACCGGGCGGCGACCCCGAGACCGGTCTCCCCCATCGCGGCCACCATCACCGGCACCGGCTGCTGCACCGCGACCGGCCGGTGGTCGGCGTCCGCGAGGTGCCCGCGCACCCGGGCGACGACGTCCTCGACGTGCGCCCAGCGCTCGCGCAGCGGCGGGAACGGCAGCCCCGCGGCCACGTGCTCGTGCTCCATGTGGCCCGCGCCGACGCCGAGCTCGACCCGCCCGCCGGACAGCACGTCGAGGGTGGCCACCTCGCGGGCCAGCAGGGCGGCGTTCCAGAAGTAGGCGTCGAGCACGTACGTGCGCAGGCGCACCCGCTCGGTGGCGGCGGCCGCCACGGCGAGCAGCTGGAACGGCGCGGACGAGCCGAGGTGGTCGGCCACGGTGACCGTGCCGATCCCCGCCTCCTCGGCCCGGCGGGCGGCGGCAGCGACGTCGGTCGCCGAGGTGACGCGGCCGAGGTTGACGGCGAACTGGAGCTCAGGCATCCCGGCATGCTCACCGAGCCGGCGCCCACCTGCCAGACCTGTTCGCCCTCGGCGTCTTCGCGGGCGCGAGACTGTGCGGGTGCAGGGGGTCCTCGTCGGGTTCGCGACCATCCTGGCCGTCGTCGCGGTCGGGTGGCTCGTCGCGCACCTGGAGGTCGTCGGCGACAGCGCCCTGGAGGCGTTGTCGCGCCTGGTGTTCTTCGTCGCCACCCCGGCGCTGATGCTGCGGCTGCTGTCGGGCACCGACGTCGGTGCCGTGCTGTCGGCGCCGCTGCTCGTCGCGGCCACCAGCGTGGCCGTGACCGCCACGATCTACCTCGTCGTGGCGCGGTGGCGCTGGCGGCACGACCGCCCGCGGGCGGTGGTCGGCGCGCTGTCGTCGAGCTACGTCAACGCCGGCAACCTCGGCCTGCCGATCGCCGCGTACGTGCTCGGTGACGCCGCGCTGGTGGCGCCGGTGCTGCTGCTGCAGCTGCTCGTCATCACCCCGCTCGCCTTCGGCGTCCTCGACCGGGCGGGTCGCACCGACGCGGTGCCGTGGTGGCGCCTGGTGCTGACGCCGCTGACGAACCCGATCACGCTCGGCGTCCTCGGCGGGGTGCTGCTGTCCGTGACCGGGCTGCGGCTGCCGCTGGCCGTGACCGAGCCGCTCGACCTGCTCGGGGCGATGGCCGTCCCCGGCGCGGTCCTCGCCTTCGGGATGTCGTTGCGGCTCGGGCCGCGCCCGATGGCGGGCGGCACCGGCGCGGAGGTCGCGGTGGTCACCGTCCTCAAGCTCGTGGTCCAACCGCTGACCGCGTGGGCCGTGGGCCGGTTCGCGCTCGGCCTGGACGGCGACGCGCTGCTCGCGGTGGTCGTGCTGGCGTCGCTGCCCACGGCGCAGAACATCTTCGTGTACGCCACCCGCTACCGCGCCGGCCAGCTGATCGCCCGCGACGCGATCTTCGTCACCACCGTGCTGGCCGTGCCCGTCCTGCTGCTGGTGGCCGCTCTGCTGGCGTGACAGGCACCCGGTAGCGTCCCGCCCATGGCACAGCAACCCTTCGGCTACGCGGCGATGCTCGAGCAGTTCCACCCCACCGAGGCGGTGTCGCTGACCGCCCTCGCCGAGGAGCACGGCTTCTCCGGGTGCATGGCTGCCGACCACTTCCAGCCGTGGGTGCCGCAGCAGGGCCAGGCGTCGTTCGTGTGGAACGTGCTGACCGCCGTGGGCGAGCGCACGACCGGCGACATGGGCCCGGGCGTCACCTGCCCGTCCTTCCGGTTCCACCCGGTGGTGGTCGCGCAGGCCGCGGCCACGCTGGAGGCGATGTACCCGGGGCGCTCGTGGCTCGGGCTCGGCACGGGCGAGGCGCTGAACGAGCACGTCGTCCCGGGCTACTGGCCCGAGGCGGGCGAGCGCTCGAACCGGATGTGGGAGGCCGTCCGGCTCATCCGCGCCCTGTTCGACGCCTCGATCGCGGGCAAGGACGTCAAGTTCAAGGGCGAGTACTTCCAGCACGAGACCACCCGGCTCTGGACGATGCCCGAGACGGCCCCGCCGATCATGATCGCCACCGCCGGCCCGGTGAACGCCCGCAAGACCGGTGAGTTCGCCGACGGGATGATCACCGTCGGTGCGCCGCTGGAGAAGATCGAGATGCTGTTCGGCAAGTTCGCCGAGGGCGCCCGCAAGGCGGGCAAGGACCCCGACACGATGCCGAGGACGCTGCAGCTGCACCTGTCCTGGGCCGAGACCGACGAGCAGGCGCTCGAGAACGCGATGACGGAGTGGCCGAACGGCGGCATGAAGTTCGGCAAGGCCGACATCCGCTCCCCTCACGACTTCGCCCAGATGGCCAAGCTGGTGCGCCCCGAGGACTTCGACGGCCGGATGGTCATCTCGTCCGACCCCGACGTGCACCGCGCCGCGATCCAGGAGTTCGCCGACCTCGGCTTCGACCGCATCTACCTCCACAACGTCGGCCGCAACCAGGCCGAGTGGCTCGAGGTGTTCGGGCGCGAGGTGCTGCCGAAGGTCACCCGGTGACCGCGAGCCGCTACGACGCCGTCGTCGTCGGCGGTGGCCACAACGGGCTCGCCGCCGCCGCGTACCTGGCGCGCGCGGGCCGGTCGGTGCTCGTGCTCGAGGCGCTCGACCACGTGGGCGGAGCCGCCGTGTCGGCGCAGGTGTTCCCCGGTGTCGACGCGCGGTTGTCGCGGTACTCGTACCTGGTCTCCCTGCTCCCCCGCACCGTCGTCGACGAGCTCGGCCTGCGGATCTCGTTGAAGCGCAGGCGGTTCTCGTCGTACACGCCGGTCCCCGGGCACCCGGACGGGCTCGGCCTGCTGGTCGACAACGGCGACGAGGACGCGCACCGCCGCCTCGTTCCGCGCCGTCACCGGCGACGACCGCGCGCACGCCGCGTGGCGCGAGTTCTACGCCTCCACCCACGACGTCGCGCAGAGGCTCTGGCCCACGGTCACCGATCCGCTCCGCTCGGCCGACGACGTCCGCTCGCTGATCGGCGCGGACGCCTGGCGCGAGCTCGTGGAGCAGCCGGTCGGCCGCACCGTCGCCGAGCGGTTCGGCGACGACACCGTCGCCGGCGTGGTGCTCACCGACGCCCTGATCGGCACCTTCGCCGACGTCGACGACCCCGACCTGGCCCAGAACCGCTGCTTCCTCTACCACGTGATCGGCGGCGGGACCGGCGACTGGGACGTCCCCGTCGGCGGAATGGGTTCTGTCAGCGGCGCTCTCGCCGAGGCGGCGGTCAGCGTCCGGCGCCACGCTCCTCACCTCCGCACGGGTCACCGGCATCGATCCGGGCTCGGCGTCCGCGCCCGCCGAGGTCACCTGGACCGACGCGGACGGCGTCGAGCACCGGGTCGGCGCCGACCACGTGCTGGCCGGGTGCGCACCCGCCACGCTCGCCCGCCTGCTCGGCCAGGACCCCGGTCCCGACGTCGAGGGCGCGCAGCTCAAGGTGAACATGCTGCTGTCGCGGCTGCCCCGGCTGCGCGAGGACGTCGACCCCGTGGCGGCGTTCAGCGGCACCTTCCACGTCAACGAGACCGCGTCCCAGCTGCGGACGGCCTACGAGCAGGCCGCCGCGGGCCAGGTGCCCGACCTGCCGCCGTGCGAGATCTACTGCCACTCGCTGTCGGACCCGAGCATCCTCGGCGCCGAGCTGCAGGACCAGGGCGCGCAGACGCTCACCCTCTTCGGGCTGCACATGCCGTCGCGGCTGTTCGTCGACGACAACGAGGGCACGCGCGACGAGGCCCTGGCCGCGACCCTGCGCAGCCTCGACTCCGTGCTGGCCGAGCCGATCGAGGACTGCCTGCTGCGCGCGCCGGACGGCACGCCGTGCCTCGAGGCCCGCAGCCCGCTCGACGTGCAGTCCGACGTGGGCCTGCCCGGCGGCAACATCTTCCAGCGCCCGCTGCAGTGGCCGTGGGCCGAGGACGACGCCGACGTCGGCCGGTGGGGGGTCGAGACCGAGCACCCGCGGGTGCTGCTCGCCGGTGCGGGCGCGCGCCGCGGTGGCGGCGTCAGCGCGATCGCCGGGCGCAGCGCGGCCATGGCCGCGCTGGGGCGCTAGGAGGCTGCGGCCCGGGCGGCGCTGCGGACTAGGGGCCCTTGCCCTCGTCCTCGAAGCCCCAGTTCTTCTCCTGGCGCTCCTCGGCGTCCCACTTCTCGGTGTTCGCCTTCGCCCGGCCCAGGGCGCCCTCGGCCTCCTCGCGGGTGGCGTACGGGCCCATCAGGTTGCGCCAGTCGCTCTGGTGACCCTCCTCCACCTGCTTGGTGTCGGTGTTGAACCAGTACTCGGCCACGACGCCTCCTCGGGTCGGCTGCGGGCGTCCTCGCCCCGTGCGGCGAGCCTATGCTGAGCCGATGCCGACCAGCACCTCCACCGGCGGGCTCGTCCCCGGCACGATCTCGCCCCGACGGCCGGTCCCGCCCTCGATCCCGCGACCGGAGTACGTCGACCGGCCCGGCGCCGGCGCCCTACGACGGCCCCGAGGTCAAGGACGCCGCGACGATCGAGCGGATGCGGGTGGCCGGACGGGTCGCGGCGCAGGCGCTGCAGGAGGTCGGACGGCACGTCGTCCCCGGCGTGACCACCGACGAGCTCGACCGGGTGGGGCACGAGTTCCTCCTCGACCACGGCGCCTACCCGTCCACCCTGGGGTACCGCGGGTTCCCGAAGTCGTTGTGCACGTCGGTGAACGAGGTCGTCTGCCACGGCATCCCGGACTCGACCGTGCTGCGCGAGGGCGACCTGTGCAACATCGACGTCACCGCGTTCCTCGGCGGCGTGCACGGCGACACCAACGCCACCTTCGTGGCAGGCGAGCCGGACGAGGAGTCGCGCCGGCTGCTCGAGCACGCCGAGGCCGCGATGTGGCGCGGCATCCGGGCCGCCCTGCCCGGACGGCAGGTCAACGTCGTCGGCAAGGTGATCGAGTCCTACGCGCGCCGGCACGGGCTCGGCACGGTGCACGAGTTCACCGGGCACGGGATCGGCGCCAGCTTCCACTCCGGGCTGGTGGTGCCGCACCACGACGCCGCGCCGGAGCACGCGACCGTGATCGAGGTGGGGATGACGTTCACGGTCGAGCCGATGATCACCCTCGGCACCCGGCACTGGCGGATGTGGGACGACGGCTGGACGGTCGTGACGGCGGACGGGCGGCGCACCGCCCAGTTCGAGCACACGGTCCTGGTGACCGAGGACGGCCCCGAGGTGCTCACCACCCCCTGACCGCCGCGGCGGCCCGGTCGCAGCGGGCCGGCTCAGTCCTGCAGGCTCTCCGGGGTGGGGCCCGGCGCGGTCGGCGCCACGGTGGTGGTGGCCGCGTCGGCCGCCTCCGCCTGCGTCGAGCTCGTCGAGCTTCCCGCGTTCGTGCCGCGTGCTGCCCGCGTTCGTGCCCGCGTCCGGTGCCGCGTGCGTGCCGGCGTTGCGTGCCGGCGGCGCTGCCCGTGTCGGTGCTGCCGCCGACGCCGTCCGTGCTGCCGCCGGTGGAACCGCCGGTGCTGCCGCCGGTGCTGCCGCCGGTGCAGCCGCCGGTGCTGCCGCCGGTGCTGCCACCCGTGCCCGGGCCGGTGGTCTCGGTGGGCGGCGTGGTCTCGGTGGGCGGCGTGGTCTGGGCGGGCGGCGTGGTCACGGCCGGCGGGGTGGTCTCGCTCGGCGAGCTGGTCTGCGTGGGCGGCGCGGTGGTGGCCGGCGGGGCGGCGGTCGACCGTGCCCGGGTCGGTCGTCGGGAAGCCCACGACGCCGCTCGGGTGGGTCGGGGAGGCGGACGCGGCGCGGCCGAGACGACGCCGGGAAGGCCGCCGCCGAGCGACAGCGTGCCGGAGCCGCGGGACCACGCGACCAGGACCGCGCCGTCGCCGCGCCGGGTGCCGACGGCGTCGACCTTGGCCTGCGCCTGCTGGTCCACCGGGAGCAGCACGAGCGGCGGCTCGGGCACGAGCATGGACGGCAGCCGCGAGCCGATGACGGTGCTCAGCGACGAGGGCCGGGAGACGGTGCGCGGGATCTCGACGGACGCCGCGAGGTTGGTGGTGCTGGGGCGGGCGGCGCGCTCGATGCCGGCGTTGCCGTGCACCACGACGCCCGCGACGACCAGGAAGCAGGCGGAGACGCCCAGCGCGACCGCCTCGGCGGAGTTGCGCGGTGCGAGCACCTGCTTCTTGCCCATCAGAGCCACCCCTCTGAGAAACCGACCCGGACGAGCAGCCCGGGCGTCACAGCCCCGGTCCGCCGGCAGGGCGGACCTTCGTGTGTGCGTGATCGGCCGGATCGCCGCAGAACTTGAGCCTCTCCGGGCGATTCACCCGGACGGAGCAACAGCCTGGTGCCGACGCACCGTCCGAAGCGTCCCGTTCGTCCCGGTATCCAGGGGTCCGGGAGGCAGCCGCGTCAGCGGGCGCGCGCCACCTTCAGCACCTTCTTCGGCACCTTCTTGGCGACCTTGAACTCCCGGCCGTCGGACCGCTCCCCCTGCCGCTCGGCGAAGCCGGCGTCGCACGAGGCGCTTGAGGACCAGCGGGCACTTCTTGCAGCGCGGCCGGTCCTTGCAGCACTTCTTCTTGGCGGTGACGGTGGGCACGCGCCGAGGTTAGGCGAGCCTCACCTGATCCGACGAATCGTCGGCGTGGCGCGACGGCGCACGACGGCGTGAGACGGCGTGAGACGGCGTGAGACGGCGTGAGCCGGCGCCACGACGAGTGGGTGGTGCGGACGAGTCGACCTGTACGCCGGGTCCTGTCCCCGACCGGATCGCTCCGGACCGGGTGGCGGCCATCCATCTACGACGTGCGTCGCCGCACGCCTCCAGCGGTCTACCCGAAGGCTCGGGCGGGCAGCCCTCGAACGCCTCCTGCTCGACCTTGCTCCGGGTGGGGTTTGCCGAGCCACCCCCGTCACCGGGGGTGCTGGTGGTCTCTTGCACCACCGTTTCACCCTTACCGGCGCCTGCCGCCCCGAGGGGCGGTGGTGCACCGGCGGTCTTCTCTCTGTGGCACTGTCCCGCGGGTCACCCCGGGTGGGCGTTACCCACCACCCTGCCCTGCGGAGCCCGGACGTTCCTCGGCGGGACGGTCACCCGTCCCGACGCGGCCGCCCGGTCGACTCGTCCGCGGTCCCAGCGTAGGGGGTCGTCCGGGCTGCGGTCGTCCGGCGCTCAGGCGGGCTCGAACCGCACCACGCGGCGGGCGACGTCGGCCTCGACCAGCCGCACCCGCAGCTCGGTGCCGAGCTCCGGGCGTCCCCGCGCACCGGGCCAGCACCGCCGGCTCGGTCAGCTGCACCAGGCGGCTCGGCTCGCCGCGCTCGCGCCCGTCCCCGTCGTCGACCACCACGGCGTCGAACTCCTCCCCGACGCGCTGCTCGAGCGTCGCCGCCTCGACCAGGTCGACCACCGCCCGCTCCAGCGACCCGGCCCGCCGGTCCGACGCCTGCATCGCCCCGGGGAGGGTGGGCAGGGCCTCGCGCACCCAGGCGGGCACCTCGGCCCCGCGCAGCAGGTGCTCGCACGCCACCAGCCCGAACCGGTCGACGAGCCGGCGCAGCGGCGCGGTGACGTGCGCGTAGGGCGCGGCGACGGCGGCCTGCACCAGGCCGTCAGGGGCCTCGCCGTCGAACGCGGTGTAGGCGGCGCCGCGGAACAGCACGGTCGACTCGTGCAGCAGGGCGAGCTGGCGCGGCTCGGCGGCGTCGAGCGAGCGCAGCACGTCGCCGAGCGGGGTGCCCTCGAGGCGCCTCGACCCCGAGCGCGCGGGCCTGGCGGCGGAACCGGGCGACGGTGCGCTCGTCCGGCTCGGGCATGGTGCGCAGGACGCCGACCCGGCCCTCGACCATCACCCGCGCCGCGGCCATGCCGGTGAGCAGCGAGATCTGCGCGTTCCAGTCCTCGACGGCCAGCCGCGGGCGGTAGCGCAGCCGGTAGCCGCCTCCCTCGACCTCCTCGATCTCCTGGTCCGGGATCCCGAGGCTCATCCCGCCCCGGGCGCGCTCGGCCGCCTGCAGCGCCTCCCCCAGCCCGGGCAGGAGGGCGAACGGCTCCGGGACGTCGCCGGCGTCGTGCGCGGCCTGGACCTGCTCGTAGTCGTACCGGCCGCGTGAGCGCACCATCGCCCGTCGCAGCGCGGTGGCCACCAGGGTCCCGTCGGCCGCGACGTCGAGGTCCCACACGAAGGCGGGTCGCGCCTGGTCCGGCAGCAGGCTCGCCGCGGCCTCGCTCAGGGCCGGCGGGTGCAGCGGTACCCGCCGGTGCGGGGCGTAGAGGGTCTGGCCGCGACGGCGCGCCTCGGCGTCGGTGGGCGAGCCGGGACGCACGAAGGCGGGGACGTCGGCGATGGCGTAGCGGACCCGCCACCCGTCGCCCCGGCGCTCGAGGTGCATCGCCTGGTCGAGGTCCATCGCCGTCGGCGGGTCGATGGTCACGAACGCGACCGCGGTGAGGTCGTCGGTCGGGAGCTCGGGCGTGGCGGCGGCCTGCTCGGCGTCGGCCACCACCTCGGCCGGGAAGTCCTGCGGGACCTCGAGCTCGGCGAGCAGCGCGTCGAGCGGGCCCTCGAGCCGGGCCGGGACGATCGTCGTCGGGTGCGGCATGCCCGCCAACCTAACGGGGGACGCACGAGCCGGCCCGCGGGCGAGCGCACCCGCGTGACAGGCTGTCCCGCGTGCTCGTGCTGCTGCCACCGTCGGAGACCAAGGCGAGCCGCGGACGGGGGCGTCCGGTCGACCTCGGGTCGTTGAGCCTCCCGGCGCTGACCCCCGACCGGGAGCGCGTCCTGGAGGCGGTCGCCGCCGCCAGCGCGCGGCCGGACGCGCCTGCGGGTGCTCCAGGTGCCGCCCAGCCTCGGCGCCGAGGTCGAGCGCAACACCCGCTGGCGCTCCGAGCCCGCGCTGCCCGTCTCGCAGCTCTACACCGGCGTCCTCTACGACGCGCTCGACCACGCCTCCCTCGGCCCCGGTGCCAAGCGGCGCGCCGGCTCCCGGCTCCTCGTCGTGTCCGCGGTGCACGGCGCGCTGCGACCCGACGACCGGGTGCCGCCGTACCGCGTCCACGCCTGTGCCCACCTGCCCCTCGGGCCCGCCGGCGAGCCGGTCGAGCTCGCCGTGTTCTGGCGCGAGCACCTCGCGCGCGAGCTCCCGGCGCTGGCCGACGGCGTGGTCGTCGACTGCCGCTCCGACACCTACCGCAGCATGTGGCGGCCGGCTGGGCGAGGTGGCCGAGCGGCGGGTGTCCGTCCGGGTGCTGCGCGAGGTCGGTGGCGAGCGGTCGGTGGTGTCGCACATGGCCAAGCACACCCGCGGGCTGGTGGCGCGGCACCTGGTGTCCCGCTCCGGACGCGACCCGGTGTCGCCGCGCGGGCTGGCCGCCGCGGTCGGCGAGGCGTTCGACGTCGAGCTGTCGGCGCCCGCCCGCGACGGCAGCCACGTGCTCGACGTCGTCGTCCGCGGCTGACGTGCCGGGCCTACCCCGCGCTCGAGCCGGCACGTCCGGGGCGGTGCTGGTGCTGCCCCCGTCGGTCGGCGCCCTCCGGCCTGTCCCGCTGAGGAACGACGAGCGTCAGCTCTCCTCGGGCTCGGGGACGGGCTCGGCGCCGTCGCGCTCGTCGCGCTCGGCCCACTCCAGCAGCGGCGCGATGTCGAAGACCTCGTCGTCGATGCCGGCCTGGAGGTCGCCGAGCTCGGCGTAGCGCGGCGGCATCGTCGCGATCGTGAAGTCGGACGGGTTCGCGTCGTCGACCTCGTCCCAGCCGATCGGGGCCGAGACCGTCCCCTCCGCGTTCGCCCGCACCGAGTACGCGCTGGCGATGGTGTGGTCGCGCGCGTTCTGGTTGTAGTCGACGAACAGCGCCGCCGGGTCGCGGTCCTTGCGCCACCACGTGGTCGTCACGTCCTGCGGGGCGCGGCGCTCCACCTCGCGGGCGAACGCGAGCGCGGCCCGGCGGACGTCGGAGAACCCGTGGTCCGGACGGATCCGCACGTAGACGTGCAGCCCCCGGCCGCCGGAGGTCTTCGGGAACCCGGTGGCACCGAGGTCGTCGAGCACCTCGTGGGCCACGTGCGCCACCTGCTGCACCCGCGACCACGGGCAGTCCGGCATCGGGTCGAGGTCGATCCGCCACTCGTCGGGCTTCTCGGTGTCGGCGCGGCGGCTGTTCCACGGGTGGAACTCCAGCGTCGACATCTGCACCGCCCAGACCACGTGCGCGAGGTCGGTGACGCACAGCTCGTCGGCGGTGCGGTTCCAGCGCGGGAAGGTGAGCCGCACCGTCTCCAGCCAGGGCGGGGCGCCGTTCGGGACCCGCTTCTGGTGCACCTTCTTGCTGCCCAGGCCGTCGGGGAAGCGGTGCAGCATGCACGGCCGCTCGCGCAGCGCGTTGACGATCCCGTCGCCGACGGAGATGTAGTACCGCGCGATGTCGAGCTTGGTCTGCCCGGTCTCCAGGTACACCCGGTCCGGGTTGCTCAGCCGCACCGTGCGACCGGCCACCTCGAGCTCGACCGCCTCCGACTTCGCCGCCATGGCGCGACCCTAGCCGCGGACGGCGCCTCGTCCGGACTCAGGCCAGGGCTCGCAGCCCGGTGCTCGACGTCGTCGAGCAGGTCGGCGGCGTCCTCGAGGCCGACCGAGATCCGCACCACCGAGTCGGTGATGCCGACGGCCGCGCGGCCCTCGGGACCCATCCGGCGGTGGGTGGTGGTGGCCGGGTGCGTCACCAGCGACTTGGAGTCGCCGAGGTTGTTGGAGATGTCGATCAGGCGCATGCCGTCGAGCACCGCGAAGGCCGCCTCGCGACCGGTGCGGCCCGGGACGTCGGCCAGCTCGAAGGTGACCACGGTGCCGCCGCCGGTCATCTGCCGGCGGGCGAGGTCGTGCTGCGGGTGCGAGGCCAGGAACGGGTACCGCACCCACGACACCTCGGGCCGCTGCTCCAGCCAGCCGGCCAGCCGCAGCGCCGACTCCTGCATCCGTCCGACCCGCAGGTCGAGGGTGTCCAGGCCCTTGAGCGCCACCCACGCGGTGAACGGGCTCATCGACGGGCCGGTGTGGCGCATCAGCTCCTGCACCGGGCCGCGCACGTACTCGGTGCTGCCGAGGATCGCGCCGCCGAGGGTGCGTCCCTGCCCGTCGATGTGCTTGGTCGTCGAGTACACGACGACGTCGGCGCCGAGCTCGAGGGGCCGCTGCAGCAGCGGGGTCGCGAACACGTTGTCGACCACCACGGTCGCGCCGGCCGCGTGGGCGAGCTCGCACACCGCCGCGACGTCGACGACCTCCTGCATCGGGTTCGACGGCGACTCGAAGAACACCGCCTGCGCTCCCCCGGCCAGCGCCTCGCGCCACTGGTCCAGGTCGGTGCCGTCGACGAACGTGGTGCGCACGCCCCAGCGCGGCAGGATGTCGTCGAGGATCGCGAAGCAGGAGCCGAACAGGCTGCGGGCCGCGACCACGTGGTCGCCCTGCGAGAGCAGCGCGGCGAGCGAGGTGAACACCGCGGCCATCCCGGTGGCGGTGCCGAAGCAGTCCTCGGCGCCCTCGAGCAGCGCCAGCCGGCGCTCGAACTGCGACACGGTCGGGTTGCCGTAGCGCGAGTACATGTAGTGCTCGACGTCGCCGGTGAACGCGGCCTCCGCGGTGGCGGCGTCGGGGTACACGTAGCCCGAGGTGAGGAACAGCGCCTCCGCCGTCTCGTCGTAGCCGGTGCGCTCGAGGCCGCCGCGGACGGCGACCGTGCCGGGACGCCAGCGCGACGGATCGGGCGGCTGCCTCGTCACGACTGCCGCCAGGGCAGTCCCTCGGCGCGCCATCCGGTGGTGCCGCGGTGGCCGTCGGCGTCGAGGCCGCCCTCGAAGCCGTCGAGGACGTTGTACGACCGGCCGAGACCGGCGGCGGTGGCGGCCCGGGCAGCGGCGACCGACCGGACGCCGGAGCGGCAGAGGAACACCAGCGGCGCGTCGGCCTTGTCGCCCAACGCCTCTCGCAGCTCGTCGACGAACCGTGAGTTGACCTGGCCGGACGGGTACTGCTGCCACTCGACGGTCACGAGGTCGCGCCCGAGGCCGCGCGGGTCGGGGACGCCGACGTACGACCACTCGGCCCGGGTGCGGCAGTCGACCAGGACGGCGTCGGGCTCGGACCCGAGCAGCTCCCACGCCTCGCGCGGGGTCAGGTCGCCCGCGTAGCCGGCACTCACAGCCCGACTCCGTGGTGCGGACGAGGATGCACCGGCACTCCTCGCAGCGGACGACCTCGTCGTCGGGCAGGCCCTTGATCCGCGCGATCTCCATCGGCGTGAGCTCCATCCGGCAGCCCTCGCACCGCTTGCCGCGCAGCATCGCGGCGCCCACGCCCTGGGACTGGGCGCGGATCCGGTCGTAGAGCGCCACCAGGTCCTGGTCGAGGCCACCGGCGATCTGGTCGCGCTGGGCGGTGACCGTCGCCACCTCGTCGTCGACCTCCTTCAGCCCGGCGTCACGCGACGCGAGCGAGCTCGGCACCGCGGGCCTCGGCCCCCGCCACCGACTGCCTCCAGGCCGGACGCCTCGGTCTGGGCGGTCTCGAGCCGCTCCATCACCTCGAGCTCGACGTCCTCGAGGTCGGACTGCCGCCGCGCCAGCGACTCGAGCTCGTGCTGCAGCCCCTGGAGGTCCTTGGCCGAACCGGTGCCGGCCTCGAGGCGCGCCCGGTCGCGGGCCGCGCGGGTGCTCACCTGCTCGACGTCGGCCTCGGCCTTGCGCAGCTCGCGCTGCACGTCGCCGACGGTGGTGCGCACCTGGACGAGGCGGTCGGCCAGGCCACGCCGCTCCGCCTCCACGTCGGCGAGCTGCTGGTGCTGCGGCAGCGTGCGCCGGCGGTGCGCCAGCTGGAGCAGCCGGGTGTCGAGCGTCTGGACGTCGAGCAGGCGGACCTGGTCCAGGGCGTTGGCCTTCGTCACGTGGTGGATCCTCTCGCAGGGTCGTGCGCAGGGTCGTCGTGTCGTGCGGGCGGACGCGGCATCGTCCGGGTGGGGGGCGACGACGAACGTCCAGGGGTCGGTGCGGCGGGTGCTGACCTCGACCTCGAGGCCGGGCAGCTGCTCGCGCAGGAGCTCGGCGCAGCGCTCCAGCCACGGCCACTCGCTGGCCCAGTGCGCGACGTCGACCAGGTACGGGCGGCCGTCGGCGCGGTGCTCGCGCGCCTCGCCGGCCGGGTGGTGGCGCAGGTCGGCGGTGACGTAGGCGTCGGCGCCGCGACGCGCGCGCGGCGTCGAACAGGCTGTCGCCGCTGCCGCCGCAGACCGCGACCGTGCTCACCACGCCGTCGCGGTCGCCGCTGACCCGCACCCCCTGCGCCGTGGCGGGGAGGCGCTCACCCACCAGCGCGGCCAGACCGTCCAGGGTGGTGGGCTCGGGCAGCCGGCCGACCCGTCCGAGGCCGGTGCCGGGCACGGCGCCCTCGACGGTGGCCGGCGCGAGCGGCTGCCGGTCGGTGAGCCCGAGCAGGTCGGCCAGCGCGTCGTTGACGCCCCCGAGCGCGCTGTCGGCGTTGGTGTGGGCCACGTACAGCGCGCACCCGCCGGTGACGAGCCGGTGCACGACCCGGCCCTTGGGGGTGTCGGCGGCCACCGAGTGCACGGGGCGCAGCAGCAGGGGGTGGTGGGTGAGCAGCAGGTCGGCGCCGGTGGCCAGGGCGTCGTCGGCGACGGCGGTGGTGGGGTCGACCGCCAGCAGCACGCGGCGCACCTGCGGCGGACGGGTCCCCGCAGACGAGCCCGACGGCGTCCCAGTCCTCGGCGGTGCCCGGCGGGAAGGCGGACTCCAGGACCTCGATCACCTGCCCGAGGGTGGGGGGAGTCACGCGGCCGAGCCTAGTGCGGGGCTGCGGGACCGGTGGGCCCGGCCGGGTTCGAACCGACGACACCCGCGGTGTAAACGCGGTGCTCTACCAGCTGAGCTACAGGCCCCTCGCCGAGAGGGAGTGCACGAGCGTGCACGGAACTGTCTCACGGGAGCTGCTCGTCGCGGTCGGCACGCTGGTGGCCGTGGCCGCCGAAGTCTCGGGTCATCGACGGCCACGGCTGGATTACATGAAACCGCAACGACCGTGCCCACGTGAACCCGTCGTGACGTCGTCACCCGCACGGACCAAGGACCGCGACCCCACCGGGTGAACGGACGCCGTCGCCGCGATCACCCGCCGAGAGAGCCGCGACCGCCTCGTGGTACGCGCCGAGGTCGCGCGCCTCTCCCGGCCCGTTGACGACCGACCAGCGCAGCACCCCCTCGCGGTCGACGAGGAACGACGCGCGCGTGGCCATCCCGGCCGGCTCGAAGAACACGTCGTAGAGCCGCGCGACCTCGCCGTGCGGCCAGAAGTCGGACAGCAGCGGGAAGTCGTAGCCCTCCTGGGCCGCCCACACCCGCAGCGCGTGCCGCGGGTCGCACGACACCCCGACCACCTGCACGCCGGCGGTGCGGAAGGTGCCGATGTCGTCGCGCAGCGCGCACAGCTCGCCGGTGCAGGTGCCGGAGAAGGCGAACGGGTAGAACACGAGCAGCGCGGCGGAGTGCCCGCGCAGGTCGGACAGGCGGAACTCCTGGCCCTCGTGGTCCGTCAGCGCGAAATCCGGTGCGAGAGAGCCGATCTCAGGCGCAGGCATCAGGCGCGACGTCCGGACTTCGGGGTGACGAGGCGGGTCGCGGTCCAGTCCGGCCCGACGCCGAGCGAGCGCGTGACGTGCAGGCCGGCAGTGGGAGCAGCCTCCTCGGCCTCGGCCGGCGGGACGTGCCCGGGGCGGCCGCTCTTCGGGGTCAGGAGCCAGATCGGTGCGCCGTCGGCGAGCGCCCCGAGGGTGTCGACCATCGCGTCGACCAGGTCGCCGTCGCCGTCGCGCCACCAGAGGATCACGCCGTCGACGACCTCGTCGGCGTCCTCGTCGGCCAGCTCGTGGCCGGTGAGGCCCTCGATGGCGTCGCGCACGTCGTGGTCCACGTCGTCGTCGTAGCCGAACTCCTGGACGACCTGACCGGGCTCGAACCCGAGCCGGGACGCGAGGTCCTGCTCGCCCGCGGCGCCCGCGGTGCTGCTCACCGGTTGCTCTCCTCCATACGTCGTGCCACGTCAGGGCTGCCCCGGTCCGGCCGTTCCGTCCCCGGGCTAGGCACGACCGTAGACCACGCGGCGGGCCTCCACCACGCCGTCCGCGCAGGTCCGCGGGTGCCCGCGACGGCCACCCGACCTACGATCCGGAGGTGGGCAGGGTGAGCACGCGGGTGCCGGTCGTGAGGTGGGACCTGCTCGCGGCCGGGGTCGGTGCGCCGTCCGGACGCGCTGGCCGTGGAGGAGCCGCTGGAGCTGCGGGTGGGCGGCGAACCGGTGGTCACGACGATGCGCACGCCCGGTCACGACGTCGACCTGGCGCTCGGCTGGCTGCTCGGCGAGGGGCTCCTCGCCGACGTCGACGACGTCGCCGCCGCCGATGCACTGCACCGACACCGACGAGAGCGGCTCGCCCACCTTCAACGTGCTCGAGCTGACCCTGCGCGCCGGCGTCGCGCCGCTCGACCTCACCGGTCGCCGGACCTTCGGCGTCACCTCGGCCTGCGGGGTGTGCGGCAGCGCCAGCATCGACGCGGTGATGGACCGGGTCGGGGCGGACCTGTCGTCCGACCCCGTCGTGGTCGACCCGCACCTGCTGGCCTCGCTGCCGGACGCGCTGCGCGACGCGCAGGCGGGGTTCTCCCGCACCGGCGGGCTGCACGCCGCGGGGCTCTTCACCGGAGCCGGCGAGCTGCTCGTGGCGCGCGAGGACGTCGGACGGCACAACGCCGCCGACAAGGTGATCGGCTGGGCGGCGCGCGAGCTCGGCCTGCCGCTCGCGGGTCACGTGCTGGTGCTGAGCGGCCGCGCGTCGTTCGAGCTGGTGCAGAAGGCGTGGGCCGCAGGGGTGCCCGTGGTGGCGGCGGTGTCCGCGCCGTCGTCGCTGGCGGTGCAGACGGCCGAGCGCGCGGGGATCACGCTGGCCGGCTTCGTGCGGCACCCCACCCTCAACGTCTACTCGCACCCCGGCCGGGTCGTCCCGGCCGCCGGTGCCCGGGTGGCTACCGGCGGGTAGCGGTCCCGGTGTGACGACCGCGCCGCGACGCGACAGGATGGGACCCGGCGCACCACCGTGAGCCGAGACGACCCGAGGGAGCCCCACCGTGTCCCGACGCGAGGAAGCAGGCCCGATCCTCAACGGCCTGCCCACGAACCTGCCGGACATCGACCCGGAGGAGACCGCCGAGTGGCTCGAGTCCCTCGACGCGGTCGCCGAGACCTCCGGTCGGCGCCGGGCGCGCTACCTGATGCTGCAGATGCTGCAGCGCTCGCGCCAGCTCGGCGTCGGGGTGCCGTCCCTCACCGCGACGGACTACATCAACACGATCCCGCCCGAGCGCGAGCCGTGGTTCCCCGGTGACGAGGACGTCGAGCGCCGCTTCCGCGCCTACCTGCGCTGGAACTCGGCGATCATGGTGCACCGCGCGCAGCGTCCCGGGATCGGCGTCGGCGGCCACATCTCCTCGTACGCCTCGTCGTCCACGCTCTACGAGGTGGGCTTCAACCACTTCTTCCGCGGTCCCGACCACGAGGGCGGCGGCGACCAGATCTACTTCCAGGGCCACGCCTCGCCCGGCGTGTACGCCCGGGCGTACCTCGAGGGCCGGATGTCCGAGCAGCAGCTCGACGGCTTCCGCCAGGAGCTCTCGCACCCCGCCGGCGGCCTGCCGTCGTACCCGCACCCGCGGCTGATGCCGGACTTCTGGCAGTTCCCCACGGTGTCGATGGGCCTCGGCCCGATGAACGCGATCTACCAGGCGCAGTTCAACAAGTACCTGCAGAACCGCGGGATCAAGGACACCTCGCAGCAGCGGGTCTGGGCCTTCCTCGGCGACGGCGAGATGGACGAGCCGGAGAGCCGCGGCCTGCTCCAGGTGGCCTCGAACGAGGAGCTCGACAACCTCACCTTCGTCGTCAACTGCAACCTGCAGCGGCTCGACGGCCCGGTGCGCGGCAACGGCAAGATCATCCAGGAGCTCGAGTCGCACTTCCGCGGCGCCGGCTGGAACGTCATCAAGGTCGTCTGGGGTCGCGAGTGGGACCCGCTGCTGGCCAAGGACAACGACGCCGCGCTGGTGCACCTGATGAACTCGACCCCGGACGGCGACTACCAGACCTACCGGGCCGAGAACGGCGCCTTCATCCGCGAGCACTTCTTCGGCCGCGACCCGCGCACGCGCAAGATGGTCGAGGACCTCAGCGACGACCAGATCTGGTCGCTCAAGCGCGGCGGCCACGACTACCGCAAGGTGTTCGCGGCGTACTCGGCCGCGACCCAGCACACCGGGCAGCCGACCGTCATCCTGGCGAAGACGATCAAGGGCTACGGCCTCGGCGCGAACTTCGCCGGGCGCAACGCGACCCACCAGATGAAGAAGCTGATCGCTCGACGACCTCAAGACCTTCCGCGACGGGCTGCGCATCCCCATCTCGGACGAGCAGCTCGAGTCCGAACCCGTACCTGCCCCCGTACTACCACCCGGGGCCGGACAGCGAGGAGACCCAGTACCTGCTCGAGCGGCGGCGCGCCCTCGGCGGGTCGGTGCCGCAGCGCCGCACCCGCTCGTACGGCCATCGCGCTGCCGGGCGACGAGGCCTACAAGCAGGCGAAGAAGGGCTCCGGCAAGCAGCAGATCGCCACCACGATGGCGTTCGTCCGGATCCTCAAGGACCTGATGCGGGACAAGGAGTTCGGCCGCCGGATCGTGCCGATCATCCCCGACGAGGCCCGCACGTTCGGCATGGACTCGTTCTTCCCGACGATCAAGATCTACAACCCGCACGGGCAGAACTACACCTCGGTCGACCGCGAGCTGATGCTCGCGTACAAGGAGTCGGTCCAGGGACAGATCCTGCACGTGGGCATCAACGAGGCAGGCTCGATCGGTGCGTTCACCGCCGCCGGCACGTCGTACGCGACGCACGGCGAGCAGATGATCCCGATCTACGTCTTCTACTCGATGTTCGGGTTCCAGCGCACCGGCGACTCGATCTGGGCGGCCGCCGACCAGATGAGCCGCGGCTTCCTCATCGGCGCCACCGCCGGCCGCACCACGCTGACCGGCGAGGGCCTGCAGCACGCCGACGGCCACTCGCCGCTGCTGGCGTCGACGAACCCGGCCGTCGTGTCCTACGACCCGGCGTTCGGGTACGAGATCGGGCACATCATGCGCGACGGCCTGGAGCGGATGTACGGCCCCGGCACCGACGACGACCGTGCGCGCGACGTCATGTACTACGTGACGGTCTACAACGAGCCGATGGTGCAGCCCGCCGAGCCGGAGGACCTCGACGTCGAGGGCCTGCTGCGCGGGGCGTACCTGCTCAAGGAGGCGCCGAACGGCGACACCGGCCAGGACGCCTCGCAGCGGCCCCAGCTGATGGCGTCCGGCGTGGCGGTGCCGTGGGCGCTGGAGGCGCAGGAGCTGCTGGCCAAGGACTTCGGCGTCGCCGCCGACGTCTGGTCGGTGACGTCGTGGAACGAGCTGCGCCGCGACGGCCTCGCCTGCGACTCCGACGCGTTCGACGACCCGGGCGGCACCCCGCGCACCCCGTTCCTGGCCCAGCGGCTGCAGGGCCGTGACGGCCCCGTGGTCGCGGTCAGCGACTACATGCGCGCTGTGCCGGACCAGGTGCGCCAGTTCGTGCCGAACGAGTACGTCTCGCTCGGGGCCGACGGCTTCGGCCTGTCCGACACCCGTCCTGCGGTCCGCCGGCACTTCAAGATCGACGGCCCGTCGGTGGCCTACCAGGCGCTGCGGATGCTCGCGGCCCGTGGCCAGGTCCCGTCCGACGCCCCCGCCAAGGCGTACGAGCTCTACCGCCTCGACGACGTCACCGCCGGCACCTCCGGCAACGCGGGCGGCGACGCCTGACCTCCAGCTCTCCTCGCTGGCCTCCAGCTCTCCTCGCTGGCCTAGTGAACGTGGCGATCGCCCCGTTCACTAGGCCTGCGAGCCTCGCGAGGTAGCAGTCCACCTCCCGAGGACCGGCCGTACGTCGGGACCGCGCTTTGTCGGGGTGCGACAAGCCACGGCGTAGGGTGACGCCGTGGCGAGGACGGCGGCGACGCGCAGCACCAGACCGCGCGCTCTCGCCGGACGCGTCCGGCCGATGGGCACCGGCGCGCTGGCGACGGCGGCGCTGCAGCGGCTCGAGGAGACGCTGCCCTGGTACCGCGCTCTCGACGCCCAGGACCGGTCCTGGGTCGGGCTGGTGGCGCAGGCCGGGATCAGCGCGTTCACGACCTGGTTCGAGCACCAGGGCGAGGCGCTCACCATCACCGCCGACGTGTTCGGCACCGCGCCGCGCGAGCTGACCCGGTCGGTGAGCCTGAGCCAGACCCTCGACCTCGTCCGCACCGTCGTGCAGGTGGTGGAGGACCACGTCGACGAGATGGCCGACGACCCCGACGACCCCGCGCAGGTGGCCGCCGTCCGCGAGGCCGTGCTGCGGTACTCCCGCGAGGTGGCCTTCGGGGCGGCCGAGGTCTACGCCCGCGCGGCCGAGACCCGCGGGGCCTGGGACGCACGGCTCGAGGCGCTGGTCGTCGACGCCCTGCTGCGCGGCGAGGCCGACGACGTGCTGCACTCCCGGGTCGCCGCCCTCGGCTGGAGCGAGCACGCGGCCGTGACCGTCGTGGTCGGCACGGGTCGCGCCGAGGGAGAGCGCACCACCGACGACGACCTCGTCGACGCCCTGCGCCGGGCCGCCCGCGCGGCGGCCGACGACGCGCTGGTCGGCGTGCAGGGCGGCCGGGTGGTCGTCGTGCTCGGCACGTCGGGCGACCCCGCCGCCGCCGCCGAGAACCTCGCGCGGCGCTTCGGTCCGGGTCCGGTGGTCGTCGGGCCGACGGCCACCGACCTCGCGGGTGCCGGACGCTCCGCACGCGTGGCGATGGCGGGGCTGGTCGCCGCCCGCGCGTGGCCGGCCGCGCCACGGCCCGTGCACGCCGACGACCTGCTGCCCGAACGCGTCCTCTCCGGCGACGTCTCGGCCCGCCGCGCGCTGCTCGACCGCGTGCACGCCCCGGTGGTGGCCGCCGGGCCCGCGTTCGCCGACACGGTCACCACCTACCTGGAGTCCGGACGCTCGCTCGAGGCCACCGCCCGGGCGCTGTTCGTGCACCCGAACACGGTGCGCTACCGGCTCCGGCGGGTCGCCGAGCTCACGGGGTGGGACGCCACCCGGCCACGGGACGCGTTCGTCCTGCAGACCGCGCAGGCGGTCGGGCTGCTGGCCAACCGCCCTGCTCCCTGATCCGCGCCGATCTTGGAGGTTTCCTCCAAGATCGCCGCGCAACGTTGTGAGGTTCGTGACCGGCACGACGCGCGACGAGACGGAAGGCTGGACCCCGTGCTGGTCATCGTGTGCCCCGGCCAGGGCTCCCAGAGCCCTGGCTTCCTCGCTCCCTGGCTCGAGCTCCCTGGCCTGGCCGACCGGCTGTCGTGGTTGTCGGCCGTCGCCGGCCTCGACCTGGTCGAGCACGGCACCACCTCGGACGCCGACACCATCCGCGACACCGCCGTGGCGCAGCCGCTCATCGTCGCCGCCGGGCTGGTGTCGCTCCTCGAGCTGTTCCCCCACCCGTCCGAGGGCTTCTCGCAGGTGGCCGGCGGCGCCGGGCACAGCGTCGGCGAGATCACCGCGGCCGCGGCGGCCGGCGTCCTCAGCGCCGAGCAGGCGATGGTGCTCGTGCGCGAGCGCGGGCGGGCGATGGCCGAGGCGTCCGCCGTCACCCCGACGGGCATGAGCGCGTGCGTCGGCGGCGACCCCGACGAGGTGCTCGCCACGATCGAGCGGCACGGGCTCACCGCCGCCAACGTCAACGGCGCGGGCCAGGTCGTGGCGGCCGGCACCCTCGAGCAGCTCGAGGCGCTCTCCGCCGACCCGCCTGCGAGGACCCGCGTGATCCCGCTCCAGGTCGCGGGCGCGTTCCACACCTCGCACATGGCGCCCGCGGTCGACCTGCTCGACCGGCACAGCCGCGCCATCACCACCCGCGACCCGCGCACCCTGCTGCTGTCCAACGCCGACGGCACCGTCGTGCACGAGGGCGCCGAGGTGCTGCGTCGCCTGGTGCAGCAGGTGAGCAACCCGGTGCGGTGGGACCTGTGCATGCAGACCTTCACCGAGCTCGGCGTCACCGGCCTGATCGAGATCCCGCCGGCCGGCACGCTGACGAACCTGGCCAAGCGCGCGATGCCCGGCGTGCAGACGCTCGCGCTGAAGACGCCGGACGACCTCGAGAAGGCCCGCGCCATGGTGGCCGAGCACGGCACCGCGCCCGAGGACACCGAGAACACCTGGCGGGTCGTCGTGGCGAGCGCGCCCGGCACCGTGCACATCGACGAGAACGCAGGGGCAGGCGAGGAGGTCGGCGCCGAGACCGTGGTGGCTCGCGTCGACACGCCCGGCGAGTCCGACGACGACGAGGTGACCGCCGGCGAGGGTGGCACCGTGGTGGAGTGGCTGGTGCGCGAGGGCGAGACCGTCTCCCCCGGGCAGCCGTTGCTGCAGCTCGACCCCGAGGGAGACAAGTGATGGTCCAGCTCACGGCACCGGCCCCGGCCGGGCACGCCCGCATCAGCGGCGTCGGCGCCTACCGCCCCGAGCGGGTGGTCACCAACGCCGAGATCTGCGAGAACATCGACTCCTCGGACGAGTGGATCCGCGAGCGCTCCGGCATCATCAGCCGCCGCTACGCCCGCCCCGACGAGACCGTCGTCGACATGGCCGAGGCCGCCTCGCGCGAGGCGATGGCCGCGGCCGGTCTCACCGGCGCCGACATCGACGTCGTGCTGGTCGCCACCGTCACCCACCTGCTCCAGACCCCCGCCGCCGCACCGCTGGTCGCGCACCGGCTCGAGGCCACACCGGCCGCGGCGTTCGACATCTCGGCGGCGTGCGCGGGGTTCTGCCACGGCATGTCGCTCGCCAACGACATGGTGAGGAGCGGGACGGCCCGCCACGTCCTGGTGATCGGGGTCGAGAAGCTCTCCGACATCACCGACCCGCACGACCGCGGGAGCGCGTTCATCTTCGGCGACGGCGCGGGCGCGGTGGTCGTCAGCGCGTCGGAGGAGCCCGGCATCGGCCCGACGATCTGGGGCAGCGACGGCGCGTCGTGGGACGTCATCACCCAGAACCAGCCGTGGGACGAGCTGCGCGACGACCCCACGCTGGAGTGGCCGACGCTGCGGATGGCGGGCCAGAGCGTGTTCCGCTGGGCCGTCTGGCAGATGGCCCCGGTGGCGATGAAGGCGATCGAGGCGGCGGGCCTGACCCCCGACGAGCTGGACGCCTTCATCCCGCACCAGGCGAACGTCCGCATCATCGACGCGATGGTCAAGCAGCTGCGGCTCCCCGAGCACGTGCCGGTGGCCCGCGACATCGCGGAGACCGGCAACACCTCCGCGGCCTCGATCCCGCTGGCCATGCACCGCATGCTCGCCGACGGCACCGCGCCGTCCGGCGGCCTCGCGCTGCTGATCGGCTTCGGCGCCGGCCTGGCCTACGCGGCCCAGGTCGTCCGGCTGCCCTGATGTCGCCGCAGATGCCCCGGCAGCCCTGAGAACCCCCGCCGCCCTGCGGCGGGTCGTAGTGTCACCGAGTACGTCCGAGCACCCCACCCAGAAGGAGTCCCGAACATGGCGCAGAGCGAGCAGGAGATCCTCGCTGGAATCGCTGAGCTGGTGAACGAGGAGACCGGCCTGCCGGTCGAGTCCGTCGAGATGGACAAGTCGTTCACCGAGGACCTCGACATCGACTCGCTGTCGATGACCTCGATCGTCGTGCAGGCCGAGGACAAGTTCGGCGTGAAGATCCCGGACGAGGACATCAAGAACCTCAGCACCGTGCGCGACGTCGTCTCGTACGTCCAGCAGGCCCAGGGCTGACCGAGCCCGGACGCTGACCGGCGGCGGGCCACCCGCCCGCCGCCGGCAGCACCCAGAACGCACCCACCGGTCCACACCAGACCTCAAGCGGGAGAACGACTTCGATGAGCAGCACCCCTGACGAACGACGCGTCGTCGTCACCGGCCTCGGCGCCACCACCCCCCTGGGCGGCGACGTCGACAGCACCTGGAAGGCCGCCCTGGCGGGCGAGTCCGGCGCGCGCGCGCTGCCGCAGGAGTGGCTCGACCGGTACGACCTGCCGGTGCACTTCGCCTGCCGGCTCGCGGTGCCGACCTCGGAGGTGCTCCCGAAGCACGAGGCGAAGAAGCTCGACCCGTCCGGCCAGTACGCGATGGTGGCGGCCCGCGAGGCGTGGGCCGACGCCGGCTCCCCCGAGGTCGACCCCGAGCGCCTCGGCGCGGTCGTCGCCACCGGCATCGGCGGGGTGTGGACCCTGCTCGACGCCTACGACACCCTCAAGGAGTCGGGCCCGCGCCGCGTGCTCCCGATGACCGTCCCCATGCTGATGCCCAACGGCGCCGCCGGGGCCGTGGCGATCGAGTTCGGCGCCCGCGCCGGCGCGCACTCCCCCGTCTCCGCCTGCGCCTCCGGCGCCGAGGCGATGGCCTACGCCCTCGACATGATCCGCACGGGCCGCGCCGACGTCGTCATCGCCGGCGGCACCGAGGCCGCGATCCACCCGCTGCCGATCGCCGGGATTCGCCGCGATGCGCGCGCTGTCGACCCGCAACGACTCGCCCGAGACCGCCTCGCGCCCCTACGACACCAGCCGCGACGGCTTCGTCCTCGGAGAGGGCGCCGGGATCGTCGTCCTCGAGTCGCACGCCCACGCCACCGCGCGGGGCGCCAAGGTCTACGCCGAGGTGGTCTCGGCCGGTCTCACCTCCGACGCCCACCACATCGCGGCGCCCGACCCCGCGGGTCTCGGCGCCACCCGCGCGATGAACGCGGCGCTGTCCAACGGCGGCATCGACCTGTCCGAGGTGGTGCACATCAACGCGCACGCGACCTCGACCCCTGCCGGCGACATCGCCGAGTCGGCGGCGATCGGCGCGGTGCTGGGCGAGCGCGTCGGCGAGGTCGCGGTGTCGGCCACCAAGTCGATGACGGGCCACCTGCTCGGTGCCGCCGGTGCGGTCGAGGGGATCCTGTCGATCCTCGCGCTGCACCACGGCCAGGCGCCGGCCACGACGAACCTCACCGACCTCGACCCGGCGATCACGCTCGACGTCGTCCGGGGCGGGCCGCGCGAGATCGGTGCGGGTGTGGCGCTGAACAACTCGTTCGGGTTCGGCGGCCACAACGTCGCCGTCGCGTTCCGCAGCGCCTGACCCGGGGTCGCCCGGTGCCGCGGCGCAACCGGGTCGGACCCGTTCGGCGACCTGCGCGCCGTCCCCGAGCGCGGGACTGCTGACGGGCAACCGCGGGTGCGTCGTCGACGACGACGAGAACGTGGTGCGGCACCACCACGGCCGGCTCTGGATCAGCTGCGTGCTGGAGTACCGCGGCCGGCGGCACCCCCTTGCCGGGCCGCACCGGTGGACGCCGTTGTTCCACCTCGACGACGCCTCCGCGCTGGCGGCCGGGCACCGACCCTGCGGACAGTGCCGGCGCGAGGAGTACCTCGCCTACCGCGCGGGCGTCTCCCGCGGGTTGCGGCAGGAGCGTCCGCTCTCGTCGATCGCGCTGGACGCGCTGCTCGCGGCCGAGCGGCTGCGGCGCGGCAGGGGGCTGGACCGGGCGGGCGACCGGATCACCTGGGACGCACCGGCGCGCGACCTGCCCGACGGCACCGTGCACGTCGACGACGGGACCGCGCGCGTGCTCGTGGGCGACCGCTCGCTGGCGTTCGGCTTCGGCGGCTGGCACTCGCCGACCGACGCGGCCGAGCGGCCGGGTCGCGGTGCTGACCCCGCCGACCTCGGTCCTGGCCCTGGCCAACGGCTTCGCACCGCTGCTGCACCCGTCGACGGGTGCCTGACGCCTCAGCCCACGTGGTGCAGCCAGCGCACCGGAGCGCCCTCGCCGGCGTACCGGAACGGCTCGAGCTCGTCGTCCCAGGAGGCGCCGAGGGCGAGGTCGAGCTCGTGCCGCAGGATCGTCGGGTCGCCGGCGCCGGCCTCGACGGCCGCACGGATCCGGTCCTCCGGGACCATGACGTTGCCGTGCACGTCGGTGACGGCGTGGAAGATCCCGAGGTCGGGGGTGTGCATCCAGCGGCCGCCGTCGACGCCGCGGCTCGGCTCCTCGGTCACCTCGTACCGCAGGTGCGCCCAGCCGCGCAGCGCGGAGGTCAGGGTGGCGGCGGTGCCCGCCGCGGCCTGCCAGGACAGCTCGGCGCGGAACATGCCGGGAGCGACCGGCTGCGCCGTCCAGTCCAGGCTGACGCGCACGCCGAGGACGCCGCCGGCGGCCCACTCGACGTGCGGGCACAGCGCGCGCGGCGCCGAGTGCACGAACAGCACGCCCCGGGTCTGGGGAGCAGACATACCGACCTCCTGGTGACTCGAGGTACGTCTTCCCCACGGACCTCGTCAGCACCAGCGGTGTCGTCGGCCACTCCAGCCAGTTCCGGCACGCGCGTCGCGCAGGCACCATCATGCCCCACCGGTCACGTGGGGACCACCGTTCTGGCGTGTCGTGACCACACGACGCCGGGTGGCCGTCACCCCTTCGGGCTCAAGCACGGGCCCGGACCGGCCGATGCAGTGCGGGACCGGGCCCTGCACCGCCCGGGAGGCACCACCCACCGAGCGAGCGAGGGACACCGAGTTGGACGACGCCGACCTGTTGATGTCCGAGGCCTACAGCGAGGGCACGGTCACCGAGATCATCCGACCTGCGGCCATCGTGCCGGAGGAGGCCGCCCGCTCGATCCTGGTCGAGCTGGCGATGCTGGACGTCCGCAACGGCGGCGCCTGGCAGAGCAAGCCGAACCTGTGGAGCCGGTGGGACCGCTCCTGGAACGGCCCCCAGAACCTCACCGGTGCCGAGCTGATCGGCTCGATCGAGGTCGCGTACGGCACGCCGTCGCGCTACGAGATCACCATCTACCGCGTCACCGTCACCCGCCTGGGCGCCGAGCACGGCTGGACCGTCGAGTCGCTCTGCAACGAGGCGCTGGCCCTCGGCGGGCTCGACCTGGCCGCCTGCCCGCGCGCGAACCTGCGGCCCGCCCCTCCCGTCGTCCGCTTCTGACAGCCCCACCGCCCGGTGCCAGGATGAGGGCGTGACGTCCTCCTCCCGGCGCTACCACCGGCCGACCCTGCTGGGGCCGGCCGCCATGGACACCCGCCCGGACGGCCTCGAGCCGCGCGAGCGGCAGGAGGCCGCGCACAGCACCGCCCGGCTGCTCGTCCTGGGCGCGCGCGAGCGCGACGACCCCGAGACCGTGCGCCGGCTGCTGGCCCTCACCGACGACCACGGGCTCGACCTGCTCGCCCAGCTGTGGTCCGACGCCCCGCCCGAGTCGCTGCCCGGCGCGCTGTGGCGGCTGTACGCGCTGCGCGACTGGGTGCACCGCGATCCGGCGGCCGCGTCCCGCGAGTTCCACGACGGACGCCGCAGCGCCCCGGTGCACGAGGTCGTCGCCGGCGTCGCGGACCCGCCCGGCCCGCAGCAGGTGCGCGAGATGGCCGACGCCGTGCTCACCGGCGTGTACACCGGGGACTTCGCCGTCGCGCTCGAGCGGGCTGCCGCGTTCGCCCGCGTGGTCGCGGTCGGACGGGCGCACCTGGCCGACCACGTCGTCGACGACGAGCCCGACCCCACCCGCAGCGCGGCCCGGCTGGTGCGCACGGCCGAGCAGCTCGAGGCGGCCGCGAGGTCGTGGCGGGACGGTCACCTGCAGGAGCCGTGACCGGGCGGCGGTCCGCCCGACGAGCCGGTCGGAAGGGAACACACCGGACGCCGACCCCGTTATCCTGGGCGTGCGCCGGGCCGCGGTAGCCCCGGGCTCCACCTGAAGCCGCTTCGAGCGGCCCCGCGCCGAGAGGCGCTCCCGGCCCGGCGCACACCAGCCGTCCTCCCACCGACGCAGCGGCGTGTCCTCCCCCACCTGCGCCGCCGCGCTCGCGTACACATGGTGCAAGCCCCTCGAGGTATGAGCTCGAGGGGCTTCGTCGTGCCTGGCGGCGCTCTGCTCCTGCGAGACCGGCCGCGCCGGGTCAGGATGGCGGGATGAGGATCGCCGTCGCCGGAGCCCACGGCCAGATCGCCCTGCTGCTCAACCGGATCGCTGGCCGACGCCGGCCACGAGGTGGTCGGCCTCGTCCGCAACCCCGACCACCTCGCCGACGTCGAGGCGTCCGGCGCGGGCGGGGTGGTGTGCGACCTGGAGACCGCGCACACCGACGACGTCGTGGCCGTGATCGACGGGTGCGACGCCGTGGTGTTCGCCGCAGGCGCCGGGCCGAGCAGCGGTGCCGAGCGCAAGCACACGGTCGACCACGGCGCCGCAGTGCTGCTGGCGGAGGCGGCTCGTCGCGCGCACGCCTCTCGCTACGTGCTGATCTCCTCCGCCGGCGTGGAGACGGTGCGCGGCATCGCCGCGCAGGACGACGAGGAGGTCTTCACGACCTACCTGCGCGCCAAGCTCGCCGCCGAGGACGCCGTGCGCGCCACCGACCTGGAGTGGACGGTGGTGCGGCCCGGTCACCTCACCGACGACGCGCCGACCGGACGTGTGCGGCTCGAGCCCGGCGCGGAGGACGGGTCCGTGCCCCGAGCCGACGTCGCGGCGGTCGTCGCCGCCCTGCTGGCCGAGCCGCGGACCGCCGGGCAGGTCGTGGGGCTGGTCTCGGGCGACGACCCCGTGGACGAGGCCGTCGCGACGCTCGGGCGCGGCCCTGGGTCAGGCTCGCCGCACCCGGTGGCGCCGTCCGAACCAGACCGCTGACGCGGCTGCGACCACCACGCCGGCTGCGACCACCAGCAGCGGAGTCCCACCGCTCCCGACCGTGCGGGCCAGGGCACCCTGGACGGCGAGGGCCGCGTCCACGACCGGGTCGCCGACGGCACCGCCGCTCAGCACCCGGATCTCGTACCAGCCGTAGTAGGTGACGTACAGGCCCGCGAGCACGAGCAGCGCACCGCTGAGCCGAGCGACGAACGGCAGGGCCCGGCGGAACCCGGCGACGACACCCTGGCGTGCGAGGGCGACGCCGACACCGAGCAGACCGATGATCAGCCCCATCCCCACGGCGAACGCCAGCACGATGCCGACGCCCCCGGCCAGGCTCTGCGTCCGGGTCGCGGTGGTCGCCAGCGCGAGGAACGGCGCGACCGTGCAGGACAGCGATGCGGTCGCGTAGGCCACTCCGTACAGCGCCATTGAGGCGATCGAGGCGCCGGGGCCCGCCGGCGCCCTGCCCACGACCGGCACGCGGACGCCGATCGACCGCCCGGACAGCGCTCGGACGCCGAGCACGACGAGGACCACACCGATCAGCATCGTCACCCACGGCAGGTGCTGCTCGACGGCCAGTGACAGCTGTACCACCACGGCGGCGAAGGCCGCGAAGACCGCGACGAATCCCGCCGTCATCGCCGCGCACGCCCGCAGTGCGCGACCGAGCGCCACCGAGATGGTGCTCTCCCCCGGATCGACGAGGAGCAGGAGGTACGTGGGCAGGAGCGCGAAGCCACACGGGTTGAGGGCAGCCAGGGCGCCGGCGCCGAGGGCCACCGCGTACAGGCCGGGATCGATCACGGGCGGCTGGTCGCTCAGCCGAAGTTCTCGGCAACGAGGTCGGCGAGCGCGACCTGCCCGGAGTAGGCAGCCTGCGTCGTCGTCTTCCCGTCGGCCGCGACGAGGACGAACGAGTGCTGCTGGGAGATGCCGAAGCGCGCGTACACGGACCCGTCCAGGTCGGCGAGGTGCGTCAGTCCCGCCACGTCGTTGCGCTGCACGAAGTCCTGCATCGCGGCCCGGTCGGACGCCAGGCCCGCGACGCCGATCACGCGGACGTCCGGATTCGCCTCAGCGACTGCGCGCACCTCGGCGGCCGACCTCGCGCACACCGTGCACCACGGCGCCCAGAACCACAGCACGGTCGCAGTCCCCGCGAGCTCTGCTGCCCGGAACTCCTGGCCATCGACGTCCTCTGCCACGAAGTCGAGCGCCTCCGGCACCGCAGTCGGCCCGGATCCGTCGACCACGGTGGACGAGGATCCTCCCGACGTCGTGGCGGAGGTGCTCGCATCCGACGGCAGGACCCCGGACGACCCGGACGAGGTCGCGCACCCCGCGCACGCCAGGACCCCGGCGAGGGACAGTCCGATCGTCTGCCAGGTCGGGTGCGATCGGGAGCGGAGCGAGAGTGGCATACCGACATTGTCACGCGACCTGTCCGCCACCGCGGTCTGGAGCGATGACGAGGCGATGACGTCTCTCGGTGCAGACCCACCTGCGGACGTCGTCGCGCGACACCGTGCGTGCTCTCGGTGACTGGCTGGGAGCTAGGCTCGATGGGTTCAGGGGCAGTAGCTCAGCCGGTCAGAGCAGCGGACTCATAATCCGGAAGGTCGCGGGTTCGAACCCCGCCTGCCCCACGTTTCCGCAGGTCAGAGGGCATATTGACGTTCGCGTCAATCTTGGCGAGCGGGAACCTCTAACGGATCCGCTAACCACCGCCGTCCAGAGCGCTGCGGGAGTACCGAACTGCGCGGGTCACGGCGCCACTGATCGACAGGGTCCTACACGAGGTGTCACGGCCGCAGCTGACACCTGAACCGCACACTGGAGTACGCGGCACGCGCCGCTGGCGGTCCGAAGGTCCTCGCAGAAGACCCGTCCGGTGAGTGCGGCGACCCTCGGCCAGCGCGGTCGTACCGGTTGTCAGGCAAGTGATGAGCCCTGCCGACTCCAGCGCGGCTAACAGCACCTGCCGGGTCAGCACGGGCAGCGGCCCGTCGGGCCCGCACACCAGTGCCGACCGCCGACGCCTCCAGCCGCGCGGCCGGCTCGCTGACGTCGTTCGGGACCAGCGGACGCCCAGACAACACCACGTCCCGGGCACGTCAGGGTGCCTGGTCGTGACGCCGATCGACCTCTCGCCCACGACCGCGGCCACAAACTCCGCGCCAAGTCAGTGACACACAACTTCTGACAGACCCGAGCCGATGGCGAGACGCGCTGGGGTCACGTGCTAGGAGCGTCGGCGAGCCAGGCCGCGACCTCGATGTCCGTGACGAGGACATTCACCAGACCGCCGAGCAATGCGCCCTCGATCGCCTCGCGTTTGCGCTCGCCACCCGCGACGCCGATGCGTCGGGGGATCCGCCGGAGCCTGTCCAGGTCGATCCCCATCACACGGTCGTCGAAGCCGGAGCGGACGGCACGGCCGTCCGATCCGAAGTACCGCAGGCAGATGTCGCCGACGGCACCGGCGGACCGCAGGGCGGCCTCGTCGTGCTCGGCGACCGCGTTGCCGGACTCGCGCAGCAGCGGGGACGGCTGGAGGGACCCTATGCCGACCAGCGCGGTGGTGAGCCCACCCCACAAGTCCATCACGCTCGTGACCGCGGGGTCCTCGGCCAGGACGCGACGCGCTGATGACGAACCCAGCAGGCCGGGCGTGGGCATCAGCACCTGCTCGGCGCCGGTCGCGGCGGCGAACAGGCTGATCAGCCTCGACGCCTGCACCTGCACCCGTGAGTCGCCGAGTCCGCCGACGATCTGCACGACCTGGTCGACGACCCGGCTCCGCGACCGGCGCATCGCGGCCGCGGCGGACAGCAGCGTGGCCGACCACGAGGAGATCCCCACGACCTCGCGCCCTGTCAGCGTCGCCTCGAGATACGACGCGAGCGCCGATCCCAGCGCGGAGGAGATCTCGGGCTCGGTCCCGGTGACGTCGACGACCACGGCCTCGTTCAGGCCGTACTTCAGCTCCAGGGCGGCTTCGAGGTCGGTGTGCACGCCTGCAGGAACCATCACGGTCGTCCGCACGATGCCGACGTCGGCGGCGCGCGCGAGCATGCGGGAGACCTTCGACTGCGAGACGTGGAGCTCCTCCGCGATCTCGGCCTGCCGGGCACCACGCTCGTAGTACATGCGCGCGATCTTGGTCATCAGACGCAGCTGGTCGCCCGTGACGGGCCCGTCCCCCAGCAGCGCACCGTCCGTCCTGGCGATCATGTCGACTCCCTCGAGGACCTTGCCGCGCAGGTCGCGCCGGAGGAGCGAACAGTATCGCCGTGCCTCCACGCTCTGTCGGTGCTGGTCACGGCAGCACCTCACCGCTCCACGGGTAGGACGACTGCGCCCCGGGCCGCTGCACGGAGAAGGCGGCGGCCCGCACGGCCGTCTCGGCGGCGTCCTGCAGAGTGGCCCCCGCCGCGAGGCGTCCTGCCAGCGCACCCGCGAACGCGTCCCCCGCGCCGACGGTGTCGACCGCGAGGACCGGACGGGCAGGAACCGCCCATTCGCCCCCACGGTCCGCACCGACGACCCCGGCCGCGCCGAGGGTGACCAGGACCGAACGCACCCCGTGGCCGCGCAGCAGCCTGGCGCCCGAAGACGCCCGCGCGACCGGGTCGGTCCCGGCGCCGGCAGGCAGTCCCAGCGAGCGCAGCACGACCGTCAGTTCGAGCTCGTTGACCACCAGCGGGTCCGCGAGGGCGAGGGTCCCGGCTGACACGGCGACGGCCGGCGCCAGGTTCAGAAGGACCCGTACGCCTGCGGCGGCGGCCAGTGACGCGGCCAGGTCGACCGAGGCGACCGGGATCTCCGCCTGCAGCGCGAGCACGGCCGCAGCGCGCAGGGTCGGTGCGGCGACCCCGACGACCTGCGGGGTCACCGCGGTGTTCGCGCCCGGCACCACGACGATCGTGTTCTCACCGCCGTCAGCGAGCATGACGACAGCGAGGCCGGTGGCACCCGGCGTCGTTGCGACGTGGGTCAGATCGACTGCGGCGGAACCAAGCTCGCTCAGAGCAATCGCGGCGTTCGGGTCCGTGCCGACGGCTCCGACCAGCGCCGTCGCAGCTCCCAGCCTGGCAGCGGCGACCGCCTGGTTGGCGCCCTTGCCCCCGGCCGACCACGTCACCGCGCGCCCCAGGAGCGTCTCACCCGGGCGAGGGTGGCGGTCGAGGGCGACCACGAGATCGGCGTTGATCGATCCGACGACCACCACGTCGTGCCGTCCTGGCCCAGTGCGTCCCATCGCCGGCCCCTTGCATCGACTGTTCGACAGTGCATCTCACCCTACCTACAGTGTGACACGACATTCAGTGTTGAATGATTATGCGCAGGAGGTGTTGTGCCCACCGGCTCGTCCCCCACCGCCACGGGTTCGCTCGTCCTCGCCATCGACCAGGGCACGACGAACACCAAGGCGCTGCTCGTCGACTCCTGGTCCGGCGCGGTGCTCTCCACCGGGTCCGCAGCGGTCGCCGTCGCCCACCCCGCGCGAGGGTGGGTCGAGCAGGACGCCGCCCAGCTGTGGTCCTCGACGCTGACCGCCGCGACACGGTGCCTTGATGCCGTCCCGGACCTGACGCCGGTCGCCGTGGGTGTTACCAACCAGCGGGAGTCGGCCGTGGCGTGGAGCCGCGCCAGCGGCGCCCCGCTCGGACCGGTGCTGGGCTGGCAGGACGCACGCACCGCCGAGGTGTGCCGCGACCTCGTGGTGGCCGGCGCCGGCCCCGAGGTCCGCCGCCTGACCGGCCTGTCCCTCGACCCGATGTTCTCCGCACCGAAGATGCGCTGGCTGCTGGACGCGGCCGTCTCCGCGCGGCGCGCGATCCGGGCGACGTCTGCCTCGGGACGGTCGACTCGTGGTTGGTGTGGAACCTCACCGGCGGAGCGGTCTTCGCGACGGAGGCCGGCAACGCCTCCCGGACGCTGCTGCTCGACCTGGACGGCGCTCGACTGGGCGCCGGCACTGCTCGACCTGTTCGGCGTCTGCCGTCGTCGGCGCTGCCCGAGGTGCGCGCCTCCGACGCCGGCTTCGGCGTCACAGCCGCGGGACGCGCGTCCCGCCGGGCGTTCCGGTCGTCGCGGTGATGGCCGACTCCCACGCCGCGCTCTACCAGCACGGGTGCACGAGCCCGGGCACCGGCAAGGCGACCTACGGCACGGGTTCGTCGGTCATGACGCCCTGCCCGGCCCGGACGCGGCGCCTGAGGGCATCGCCACGACGCTCGCCTGGTTGACGGACCGACCGACCTTCGCACGGGAGGGCAACATCCTGGCCAGCGGCTCGGCCCTGGACTGGATGGCCTCGACCCTCGGTGCGCCGGCCGACGAGCCGGGCGGCGCATCCTGTCCCGGCTCGCGTCGCAGGTGCAGGACGCAGCGGGCGTGTGCTTCGTCCCGGCGTTCTCCGGCCTCGGCGCGCCGTACTGGGACCGGCGGGCGACCGGCGTGCTCACCGGGGTCACGGGCGGCACGACCCGCGCCCACCTCGCCCGAGCCGCGCTGGAGGCCGTCGCCCACCAGGTCGCCGACGTCGTCGAGGCAGATCGAGACGCGACCGGGTCCGCGGATCGATGTCCTGCACGCCGACGGCGGCGCGACCGCGAGCCGGCAGCTGATGCAGACCCAGGCCGACCTGCTCGGGCGGCCGTCGCGTGGCGGACGTCTCCGAGGCGTCGGCGCTCGGCGTCGCGCGCCTCGCGGCCCGAGCCCGCACCCTCGGCCTCGGCCGCCCGCCGCTCGCGGCCGGCGACGCCGCCGGTCGAGGTCGAGGCTCCCCGTCGGCCGACGCCGACCGACGGCGCGACGACGCGGGTGGCGGGACGCAGTCGACCGGTCCCGCGGTCGCGCGGTCGCCGCCGACCTCGACCCCGGGAGGCCGCCGTCGACCACCCGCCGCTCGCCCCGACCACCGACCAGCCTCGACCAGGAGGCACCATGGCACTCCCCGCCCGCGAACGCGCGGCGTCCGTTCTGGCGCCGCACCGGCACGGTCGGCGGCGCTGGTGGCGTCTGGTCCTCGGCGCCGTCGCCGCCACCACCCGGGTGGTCCCGGCCGACGACCCGTCCGTGGCGGCCGCGGGCGGCTCGCCTTCAACGCCGCGGGGTACGCCGACGAGAGTACGAGAGCGAGGTCGTGCCCGCGATCGAGGCGAGAACGCGGTGGACCTCGTCGAGCTGCTACCGCGATCGTGGCCGACCCGGACGCCGCGGGGGAGCAGTACGGGCACCGCAGCGGGAGACCTCCCCGTACGCCTACCCCGTCAGCGGCACCGGGGTCGCGGGCGAGGTCCGCGGGACGCTGCTGCCGCTGACGATCGAGGGCCTGCCGCCCGGCGTCGAGGTCGTGCTGCAGATCGGCCCGGCGATCAACGGCACCGCGCTGCGCGACGCCACCGGGCTCATCGGCTTCGACGACTTCCTCAACCAGATCGAGTACGCCGACGCCGCGACCGAGCTGAACAACCAGGTCAAGGAGGAGGTGCTCGCCGGCTTCGACGCCGCTGCGGCAGAGGGCAAGGCGGTGTCGTTCACCGGCGCGTTCGCGTACGGGAGCAACACCGCGCTGCTCCAGGTGACGCCCGGTCGAGCTCGAGGTGCGCCCCGTGACGCGCCGACGCCCAGGTGGCGCGTCCACGACGGCGTCGTCATGCGCGCCCGGGACATCACCAAGGTGTACGGCGGCACGCACGCGCTGCGCGGGCGTCGACTTCGACGTCCGCGCCGGCGCGGTGACCGCGCTGTTCGGCGAGAACGGCGCCGGCAAGTCGACGCTGATGAAGATCCTCGCCGGCGTCGAGACGCCGACCACCGGCGCGCTCGAGCTCGTACGGCGAGCCGCGTCGTGCTCGCGCTCCCCGGTCGAGGCGGTCGGCCGCGGGGTCGCGATCATCCACCAGGAGCTCAACCTCTGCCCCAACCTAGCGGTCACCGACAACCTGTTCATGGCCCGCGAGCGCGTCCGGCGCGGCGATCGTCGTCGACGACGCGCGCCCAGCGCCGGACGGCCGCCGAGCTGCTGGACGCGGCTCGAGGAGCCGCATCGACCCGCGCACGCCGACGTCGGCGACCTGCGGCTCGGCCAGCAGCAGGTCGTCGAGATCGCCCGCGCGCATCTCCCTGGACGCGCGGGTGCTGATCATGGACGAGCCGACCTCGGCGCTGAGCGGCGCCGAGGTCGAGGTGCTCTTCCGCGTCATCCGCGAGCTGACCGCGGCCGGCGTCGCGATCGTCTACATCTCCCACCACCTCGAGGAGGCGCTCGAGATCGCCGACGACGTCGTCGTCCTGCGCGACGGCGGCCTGGTCGCCGACCGCGCGCGGCCGACGACGTCGACCTCGGCTGGATCGTCGACGAACATGGTCGGCCGCAACCCCGACGACCTGTACCCCGACGCTCGGGCGCCGACGTCGGCGAGGCGCTGCTCGAGGTCGACGGGCCTCGTCGTGGCCGACCCGACCAACCCCGGCCGGCTGGCGGTCGACGACCTCGACCTCACCGTCCGCGCCGGCGAGATCGTCGGCCTCTACGGGCTGATGGGCGCCGGCCGGACCGAGCTGCTCGAGACGCTCGCCGGGCGGCTGCCCGGTCCAGACGGCGCGGTCGTGCTCGACGGCCGGACGTCGACGCACCGCGTCGATCGGCGAGCGGATCGCGCCGCGGGCTCGCGCTCGTGCCCGAGGACCGCCAGCGCGACGGCCTCGTGCAGACCGATGTCCGTCGGCGACAACCTGTCGCTCGCCGAGCATCGCGGCTTCGTGCGCGGCCCGTTCGTCGCGCCCGCGCGGAGCGCGACGGCCGTGCGAGCGGACGATCGCGCGACGTCACGTGAAGGCGTCGGGGCCGGGCGCGGCGATCGGCGTCGCTGTCCGGCGGCAACCAGCAGAAGGTCGTCATCGGCAAGGTGCTGCTGACCGAGCCCGCGCGTGCTGCTGCTCGACGAGCCGACCCGCGGGATCGACGTCGGCGCCAAGGCCGACATCTTCGCGCTCATGGCCGCAGCAGGCCGGGCCGGGCTCGCGCGTGCTGTTCGCGACCTCCGAGCTGGGCGAGGCGCTGCACGCCGCCGACCGCGTGCTCGTCATGCACCGCGGCCGCGTCGTGCGCGAGCTCGACCCGCGCACCGCCACGCAAGGAGGAGCTCATGGCGGCATCGGACGACGCGCCGAGCACCGGCGACGGCCCGCGACGAGCACCGCCGACCGCGAGCACCGCACGACCGCCGACACGGCGTCCGACCTGCGCCGACCGGCGATGGCCGTCGCTGCGGCTGGCGACGTCCTGCTCGAGCTGCGCGCGTTCATCGCGCTGGCGTCATCGTCGTCGATCTTCGCGCTGCTCTCGGACACCTACCTGACCGGCTCCAACCTCATCACGATGACCCGGCACGTCGCGATCAACGCGATCCTCGCCCTCGGCATGCTGCTGGTCATCCTCACCGGCGGCATCGACCTGTCCGTCGGCTCGATCGTCGGGCTCTCCGGCATCGTCGCCGGCGTGCTGCTCGAGGGCTGGCAGATCGCCTCCCTCGACGTCATCCTCTACCCCCAGGTGTGGGCGGTCGATCCTCATCGTCCCTGGCCGTCGGCGACGGTGGTCGGCGCCCTCAACGGCGTGCTCGTCACCCGGTTCAACGTCGCCCCGTTCATCGCGACGCTCGGCATGCTCTACGTCGCGCGCGGCACCGCGCTGCTGATCTCCAACGGCGCGACCTTCCCGCGGCTGGGCGGCGCGCCCGAGCTCGGCAACACCGGTTTCGGCTTCCTCGGCACCGGCCGGCTCATCGGCATCCCGATCTCGATCTGGATCATGGTGCTGTTCGCCGTGGTCATCTGGCGTGCTCATGCGCAAGACGCCGTTCGGGCGCTGGCTCTACGCCATCGGCGGCAACGCAGCGCGCCGCCGCAGCTGTCCGGCGTGCCGGTCACGCAAGGTCACGCATGCGCGTCTACATGATCTCCGGCCTCTGCGCCGCGATGGTCGGTCTGATCATCGCCTCCGAGCTGACCTCGGCCGCGCCGCAGACCGGCGAGACGTTCGAGCTCAACGCGATCGCCGCCGTCGTCATCGGCGGGGCGTCGCTGCCGGGCGGGCGCGGCACCGTGCGCGGCGCGCTCGTCGGCGCCTTCGTCATCGGGTTCCTCGTCCGACGGGCTGGTCATGGTCGGCGTCTCGACCTTCTGGCAGATCGTCATCAAGGGCGCCGTCATCGTGCTCGCCGTGATGCTCGACCAGGGCCAGCAGCGCCTCAAGCGCTCGCAGGCCGCGGCGCGCGGCCGCACGCCGGCAGAGCGCCCACCCACGCGACCCCGCCCCAGCCGTCGACCCCGGCCCACGGCGTGCACCGGTCCACGAGCCCTCGCCACCCGACCCACCCGATCACCAGCTCCACCAGCCACGAGGAGGAATGTTCCACGTCCCGAATCGTCCGTCCCTGCGCACTGCGCCGATCGCTGCGTGCGTCGCGGTGCGCGCGTCGCCCTGCGCCGGCGTGCTCGTCCGGCAGCGACCGGCTCCACCGAGGAGAGCCGGCGGCAGCTCGCGGACCGCCGGCGCCGAGGCCGGCGGCCTGATCGCCGTCATCACGCCCGTCGCACGACAACCCGTTCTTCAAGGCCGAGGCCGACGCCGCCGTCGCCAAGGCCGAGGAGCTCGGCTACGAGACGACGGTCGCGTCGCACGACGACGACCCGAACAAGCAGTCCGAGCTGATCGACTCGGCGATCTCCGCCGGCGCCAAGGCGATCATCCTCGACAACGCCGGCGCCGACGCCTCGATCGGCCCGGTGCAGAAGGCCGTCGACGCCGGGCATCCCGGTGTTCCTGATCGACCGCGAGATCAACGAGACCGGCGTCGCCACCGCTCAGATCGTCGCCAACAACTCCCAGGGCGCCTCGCTGGTCGCCGAGGAGTTCGTCAAGGCCATGGGCGGCGAAGGGCAACTACGTCGAGCTGACCGGCAAGGAGTCCGACACCAACGCCGGCGTGCGCTCCAGGCCTACGCGAGCGTCATCTCCCAGTACCCGGACCTGGAGCGTCGTCGCGCAGGAGACCGCCAACTGGGACCAGCAGGAGGCGTTCACCAAGACCGAGACGATCCTGCAGAGCAACCCCGACATCGAAGGGCATCATCGCCGGCAACGACACGATGGCGCTCGGCGCGGTCGCTGCGGTCGAGGCCGCGGGGCTGACCGGCAAGGTCACGGTCGCCGGGTTCGACGGCAGCCCGGACGCGGTCCAGGCGATCAAGGACGGCAAGCTGCTGGCGACCGGCCTCCAGCCGGCCGTGCAGATCGCCGAGATGGCCGTGGAGCAGGCCGACGAGCTCATCACCACCGGCGAGGCGACCCAGCCGGAGAAGCAGTCCGATCGACTGCGTGCTCATCAACGCCGGACAACGCCGACGTCGCTACACCCTCTTCGCCCTCGAGAGCTGAGACCGGACCCCACGCGGGCACCGCCGGCCGGCAGGTCCTGCCGGCCGGCGGGCGCCGCGGCGCGAACGGCGAGTCAACGATTTGGAGATGACTAGAATGCCCAGATGATCAGCAGCCTCCAGCCGTTTCGGTGCCGGCCTGTGGCACTTCGCGAGCTACGTCGACCGCTACGCCGTCGACGGCTACGACGAGCCGCAGGACGACCCTGGAGCAGATCGCGCTGGCCGGGACGGTCGAGGACCTGTCCGTCGTCGACGTCCCGTACCCGTTCACGCCCGGGGTCACCCTGGACCAGGTGAAGGAGGCGCTCGACGAGGCCGGCCTCGAGCTGCATCGGCGTCACGCCGGAGATCTACCTGCGCAAGTTCGGCAAGGGGGCGTTCACCAACCCCGACCCGGAGGTCCGTGCCGCGACCCAGGTCTGCTGAACGAGGCCGCGACGTCGTGCGCGCGCTCGGCGCCCAGTACGTCAAGGTGTGGCCCGGCCAGGACGGCTGGGACTACCCGTTCCAGGTCAACCACCACGACCTGTGGAAGCTCGCCGTCGACGGCATGCGCGAGATCGCCACGGCGCAACCCGGACCTGAGGTTCGTCATCGAGTACAAGCCGCGCGAGCCGCGGGTGAAGATGACCTGGGACTCGGCCGCCCGCACGATCCTCGGGATCCAGCAGACGGGCTGCGACAACATCGGCGTGCTGCTGGACTTCGGCCACTCGCTGTACGGCGGGGAGTCCCCGGCGGACGCCGCCCAGCTGCTCATCGACCACGGCCTGCTGTGGGGGATGGACGTCAACGACAACCTGCGCGGCTGGGACGACGACCTCATGGTCGGCTCGGTCCACCTCACCGAGATCTTCGAGTACTTCTACACGCTGAAGATCAACGGTTGGGAAGGGGTCTGGCAGCTCGACCAGTTCCCGTTCCGCGAGGACACCGTCGAGACCGCCCGCGCCTCGATCCGCCTGCTGAAGGCGCTGCACCGGGCCCTGGACACCCTGGACATCCCCGCCCTGCAGGCGGCCCAGGCCCGTCAGGACGCCATCGGCGCCCAGCGCCTGGTCCAGGACGCGCTGCTCAGCTGCATGGGGGGGCGACCGATGACCACGACCGGTCGAAGAGGACGTCGTCCCCGAGGTCCACGCCGAGGACCTGCCCGACCGGTCTGCCGGTGCTGGGCCGCGACCCCGGCGGGCGCGTCGCCGCGAGAGATCGTCGCGCACCTGCGCGAAGGCGCCAAGGAGATCCGCAAGCAGGACATCCAGATGATCCGCGCCGCGGGGCTGGGCACATCGGTGGCGAGTTCTCGGTCATCGACATCCTCGTCGACGCTCTACCTGCACTCGCTCGAACGTGACGCCCCAGACCCTGGACGACCCTGACCGCGACCGGTTCGTGCTGTCCAAGGGGCACGCCGCCGCCGCGCTGTACACGACCCTCGCCGCGGCCGGATTCATCCCGCCCGAGCAGCTGAACACCTTCATGCAGCCGGGGTCCCAGCTCAACGGGCACCCGGCACGGACCAAGATCCGCGCCGTAGAGGCCTCCACCGGTCCGCTGGGGCACGGGCTACCGATCGCGGTGGGCACCGCGATCGCCGGCAAGCTCGACGGGTCCGCCCGCCGCACCTTCGTCGTGACCGGCGACGGGGAGCTGCAGGAAGGGCTCCAACTGGGAGGCGATCATGACCGCCGGCCACCACGGGCTGGCGCAACCTGTGCCTCGTCGTGGACCGCAACCGGCTCCAGCAGGGTGCCCGGGTCGCCGACACCAACGACCTCGAGCCGCTGCCGGAGAAGTTCGCCGCCTTCGGCATGGAGGTCGTCGAGGTCGACGGGCACGACCACGGCGCCCTCGTCGACGCGTTCGCGAACGTGCCCGCCGCGTCCGGGCAAGCCGACCGTCATCGTCGCCCACACCGTCAAGGGCCACCCGATCTCCTTCATGTCCGACAACGTCGCCTGGCACCACAAGGTCCCGTCGGCCGACCAGGTCGCCACCGCCCTGACCGAGCTGGAGCCCAGCCATGACCACGACGGCACCAGCGACCGCCAATCGCCGCCGACCGTGCTGCACGACTGCCGGGACACCTACGTCGCCACACTGGTCGAGCTCGCCGAGGCCGACCCGCGGATCGTCGCGGTCGTCAACGACTCGGTCGGCTCCAGCAAGCTCGGCGCCGTTCGAGAAGCAGTTCGGCGACCGCCTGGTCAACGTCGGGATCGCCGAGCAGGACATGGTCGGTGTCGCCGCCGGCCTGGCCAACGGCGGCAAGATCCCGTTCGTCTCGGCCGCCGCGCTGCTTCCTCACCGCCCGCGCGATGGAGCAGATCAAGGTCGACGCCGCGTACTCCCAGCACCACATGGTCTCTGCGGGCAGAGCCCGGGGATGGCCTACGGCGAGCTCGGCCCGACCCACCACTCGATCGAGGACCTCGGCTGGCTGCGCACCATCCCCGGCCTGACCGTCCTGGTCCCGAGCGACCCGACCGAGACCGCCCAGGCGATCCGCTGGGCCGCCGCCCACGACGGTCCGGTGTTCGTCCGGGTCAGCCCGCATGGGTGTGCCGGACGTCAACCCCGAGGGCTACGAGTTCGCCCCGGGCAAGGCGGTCACCCTGCGCGACGGCGACGACGTCACCCTCATCGCCACCGGCACCGTCGTGCCGGGCGCTGGACGCCGCCGACCTGCTCGCTGAGCGCGGGCATCTCGGCCCGCGTGCTGTCGATGCCGTCGATCAAGCCGCTCGACGAGCAGGCGGTCCTCGCCGCGGCCAGCGAGACGCGCGGGCATCGTCACGGTCGAGGAGGCCCTGACCACCGGGCTGGGCGGCGCGGTGGCCGAGGTCGTCGTCCGGCACGAGCCGGTGCCGGATGCGCTTCGTCGGGCGTGCCCGGACACCTTCGCGCCCACCGGACCGGTCGAGTGGCTCCTCGACCACTTCGGCATCAGCGCGACGGGCATCGCGGCCGCCGCCTCCGAGCTGGCGGGTGGATAGACCGGCTCGTCCCCGTCAGGCAGGAGTACAAGAGCGCGCTCTCCGCACCGGCCCCGGAACAGGGGCCGGCACGACGCCGCAGGCGGTTCTCGGCCCTTGCTCTGATGGCGCCCGTCCACCTACGCAGCCTCGTGGACGACAAGGTCCGCGCCAGCCCGCTGTAGGCGACGACCGCCCACCGCCGGAAGACGACACGGCGTCTGTCGACGCCAGTTGCCAGCTCGATCTGACCCACATCGTCTACAGATGCTGAAATCTGTGTACGCTATGTCTCAACCGAGGAGGCGTCCGTGACCATCATCCCGCTGGCCACAACCGAGCAACCCAGTTCTCGGGCTAGCCTGCACCGGGCCGCCACCGCGGGACGCCTGGAACGGATCGCGCGAGGGCTGTACTTGCCCGTTGACAGCGCGGCCACTGACTGGGACTGGCTCGAGGCTGCGGCGCGGCGTCCGGACGCGACCGTCTGCCTGACGTCGGCGCTCGCGTTCCACGAGCTGACAGACGCGGTCCCGGACGCGCTGGACGTCGCACTCCCCCGCGGCGCCCGTCGCCCCGCCACGGCCGCGGCGATCCGCTGGCACCTGTTCGACGCCGCGACCTTCGACCTCGGCCGGCAGACCATCGAGGTCCCCGGCACCGACGGTGCGATGACGATCGGCCTGTACTCCCCCGAGCGGTGCATCGCCGACGCCTTCCGTCTGCGCGGTAGCCTCGGCTACGAGGCCGGTCGCGACGCGCTGCGTGAGTGGCTGCGCCGCGGCGGCAAGCCTGCCGACCTGGTGCCCTTCGCGAACCAGCTCCCCAGAGCCAAGCGACCCCTGATGGACGCCTTGCAGGTCCTCACGTGAGCATCGGCGACGAGGTCTTCCGCCGCCTGCAGCAGCTCGCCCGGGCAGAACGCGCCGAAACAGGTCGGCCTGCCGCCACCGGTGAGCTGCTGACCCGGCACAGCCTGGAGTCGTTCCTCGAGCGCCTCACCCGCACCCCGCACGCCCGCGACTTCGTCCTCAAGGGCGGCATCCTGCTCGCCGTCTACGGAGTGCGGCGAGCGACGAAGGACATCGACGCCGCTGCCACCGACGTCGACGTCTCCGCGGCCCACCTGCCCCATGTGGTGCGTGATGTCGCAGCCGTGGACGCCGACGACGGCGTCGAGTTCGACGTCACCTCCACGACGGTTCAGGAGATCCGGGACGCCGCCGAGTACCCGGGCTTGCGCGTGAAGGTCCGCGCCGTGATCGCCTCCTCACCGGTCGTCGTGACATTGGGACGTCTCGACCGGTGATCCCATCGTCCCTGCGCCGCAGCCGGTCTCGGTCCCTCGAGTGCTCGGTGAGCCCATCCGGATGCTCGGGTACGCACTGAGACCGCGGTTGCCGAGAAGGGCGTCACCATCCTCGAACGCGGCATCACCAGCACCCGGTGGCGTGACTACGTCGACATCGTCCGCCTCGCCGAGGAACACGGCCTCGACCGGGACCGCCTCCGCGAAGCGGCCATCGCTGTCGCGCGGTACCGCCGGGTCGAGCTACGACCCATCACCGACGTCGTGGCCGGCTACGGCGAGACCGGTCAGGCGAAGTGGGCCGCCTGGCGCCGCAAGGAACACCTCGAAGCCGTCACCGAAGCCGACCTGGACGCCCAGATGACCCGAGTCGCGGTCGTCCTCGACCCGGCGTTCACGGCGCCGGACGACAGCTCCAAAGCTCTCACAGAACTTCTAACGAACACGCCGACACCAGCCTCCATGACGCCACCTCACTTGGCACCGGACGGAACGCCGCCGC